>NZ_JBICTZ010000009.1:0-384060 GCF_043197875.1 Micromonospora sp. NPDC048935
CCTCCCAAACCCCTGCGGGTCGGGCGCGCGGCAGGTCGTGCTGCGATCGTCAGGGTGTGTAACGACCCCGGCCCGGCCACGATTCCGGCCCACGGATGCGACCGGTCACAGGCCGCAGAGCCCCCGGGCGAACAAACCACCCACAACCCCCGCACCGGCGTCCCCGAACCACCCCCACCGGGCATGATCCACTCGCGTTCATGAAAATCGGGGCATCCCGAACGCCCGGACACCCCGATCTCAAGAAAACCGAGTCGATCATGCCCGGTCGCGGGCACATGCCCGGTCGCGGGCACATGCCCGGTCGCGGGCACATGCCCGGCCTCGGACACACGCCCGGCCTCGGACACACGCCCGGTCGCAGGCGAACGGGACCGCCCGCACGCCCAGACCCACCCGGCACGGTCAGACCCCACCCTCACGCCCAGACCCACCCGGCACGGTCAGACCCCACCCTCACGCCCAGACCCACCCTCACGCCTAGACCCACCGGCACGCCCATACCCCACCGACACACCCAGACCCACCCGCCTCGCCAGAACCACCCGCACGCCCGGGGCGTGCTGCGCACGGGGGTCAGGTGTCCAGGTAGCGCAGGATGGCGAGGATCCTTCGGCTGTAGCCGGTCGCCTCAGCGAGATCGAGCTTGTCGAAGATGGCGTTGACGTGCTTCTCCACCGCGCTCTGCGACACGTGCAGACGGTGCGCGATAGCGTTGTTCGTGTGGCCTTGGGCCATCTCGTGCAGGACATCCCGTTCGCGTGGTGTGAGCCGTTCGAACGGGTCGGGCAGTTGCGAGCCGGCCACGACCTGACGCACCACCTCCGGGTCGAGCGCGGTGCCCCCGGCGGCAACCCGGTCGAGTGCGTCGAGAAAGTCGTCCACCTGGGCGACCCGGTCCTTCAGCAGGTAGCCGACCCCCTCGGGACGGTCCGCGAGCAACCGGCCGGCGAAGCGCCGCTCCACGTACTGGGAGAGCACCAGGACGCCGGTGGCGGGCCAGCGTCGACGGATCTCCAGGGCGGCACGCAGCCCGTCGTCGGTGTGGGTGGGCGGCATCCGGACGTCGGTGACGACCACTTCCGGACGGGTCCGTCCGACCGCCTCGACCAGTTCGTCGGCGGTGCCGACCGCGGCGACCACCTCGTGCTCCTCCTCGGCGAGCAGGCGCGTCAGGCCCTCCCGGAGCAGCGACGAGTCTTCGGCGAGGACTAGCCGCACGGCAACTCCACCAGCACGGTGGTCGGACCGCCGTCCGGGCTGGTCACCCGCAGCCGGCCGTCCAGTGCGGCGACCCGCCGGGCCAGGCCGGACAAACCGCGCCCGCTGGGGTCCGCGCCGCCGACGCCATCATCGTGTACGCGCATCCGGACCCACCCCTCCCGTACCCCGATCTCGACCGCGACCAGCGTAGCGGCGGCGTGCTTCGCGGCGTTGGTGAGCGCTTCGCAGGCCACGAAGTACAGCACCGTCTCGATCTGCCGATCGGGGCGGACCGGCAGATCGCAGCGGATCCGCACCGGCACCTCGGAGCGACGGGCCACCATGGCGAGCACCTCGCCGAGGTCGCTGCCGTCCAGCGCCGACGGGTAGACCCGCCACGCCACCTCGCGTAGTTCCGTGATGGCCCGCTGCACGTCCTCGTGTGCCTGGGTGAGCAGGGCGGCGGTGCGGTCGGCGTCGCGGGCACGCCGAGCCCGGCCGAGCAGCATGCCGAGGGCGACCAGGCGCTGCTGGAGGCCGTCGTGCAGGTCGCGTTCGATGCGCTGCCGTTCGGCGTCGACGGCGGCGATGACCCCGGCCCGGCTGCTGGTCAGCTCGTCGACCCGCCGCGCCAGCTCGGCCCGACTGCCCGGGCCGAGGAGCCGCCGCGCCAGCCGGACGTCCAGCGCGGCGACGCTGGCGAGCGCTTGGACGTTGAGCAGCAGCAGCACGAGCCCGACGCCGACCTGCGCCAGGGTGTCGAGAAGGGACAGCTCGCCGCGTACCGCCGCGCGCAGCACGATCCCGGCCAGCACCAGACCGACGCCCAGCATCGCGTACGCCAGGAGGCCGAGCGCAGCGGGCAGGAGTCGGGCCGCCAGGTAGCCGACCTGCCGCCGGGTCGCCACCGCGTCGACCGCGGGCAGTTCGCTGCCGGGGAGCAGTCGATCGAGCCGGCCGCGTTCCAGGCGGACGAGCCGGCCGGCGTACCGCTGGGTGAGCCGGGCGACCCCGCGAGCGGCCGGAGGCAGGGGCGCGGACACGGCGAGCGTGACGGCCGCGACGACCAGGAAGGCAAGCTCGACAGCACCGGTCGCGCTGCCGGCGGCGACGAGAACCGGCAGCCGCAGGCGCGAGCCGACGCGACGCTGCACCATCACCTGCCGCCCCTCCCGTGCCGAGTCCGTCGCCCGCACCCCCGCGGTGACCGGGGCGTCGCTAGCGCTCGTCCGAGGTCCACGAACCGCTGCGGTAGAGGGTGCCGCGCCCACCCGGATCGGGCACCCCGAGCGTCGGCTCGCCGTAACCGTCGGCGTCGGCCCGCTCGGGGTCGCGGGCGGCACGACGGGCTCGCCGCACGCGGGACCCGACGAACCAGGCGGCCGCCGCCGCGCAGACCACGATCACCATTTTCTGCAGCATGCCCGCGTACCCCTCGACGAGGTGCCAGTTGTCGCCGAGGAAGTAGCCGGCGAGCACGAAGGTGGTGTTCCAGATCAGGCTACCCAGTGTGGTGTAGAGCAGGAACGTGCCCATCGGCATGCGCTCCACCCCGGCCGGGATGGAGATCAGGCTTCGGAAGATCGGGATCATCCGGCCGAAGAAGACGGCCTTCACGCCGTGCCGGAGGAACCACGCCTCGGTCCGGTCCACGTCGCTGAGCTTCACCAGCGGCAGCCGGGCCACGATGGCGCGCATCCGGTCGCGCCCCAGCGACGCGCCGACCAGGTAGAGCGCCAGCGCGCCCACCGCCGAGCCCAGCGTGGTCCAGAAGATCGCGCCGACCAGACTCATCCGGCCCTGCGCCGCGACGAACCCGGCCAGGGGCAGGATCACCTCGCTGGGGATCGGCGGGAACAGGTTCTCCAGTGCCACGGCCAGACCCGCGCCCGGCCCGCCGAGCCGTTCCACCAGGTCAGTGACGTAGCCGACGATCCCGCCCTCCGGCGGTTCCGCTGCGGCGGTGGGGGTTCCGGTGGCGAGCACGGCGTGGGACGTTCGAATCATGAAGCCACCGTACGAAGTGATCCTGAGAGCGGACCATGCGGTTGACCGCCCGGCCCCGCGGGTCGACCACACCGGTGGGGGTGCGGAAAACCACAGCCCACTGCGGCTCGCGGTGGCGCAGCCACTGTGCGTACCCCGGGACGTCGCGGAGAACGCGCGGGCACACGCCGCCGCGGTCCGGGCGGCCGACGCCCGGGTGGTGGTCTTTCCGGAGCTGTCCCTGACCGGGTACGAGTTGGGCGCGCCGGTCGTGTCGGTCGACGACCCGCGGTTGGTGCCGCTGGTCGAGGCGTGCGCCGAGACCGGCACGGTGGCCCTGGCCGGCGCGCCGGTCGCGGGCGACCACATCGCGGTGCTGGCGGTGACCGGCGACGGGGTGACTGTGGCGTACCGCAAGATGTGGCTGGGTGACGCCGAGGCCCGCCGGTTCCGGCCGGGCGACACGCCCGCCGTGCTCACCGTGGACGGGTGGCGGGTGGGGCTGGCGGTCTGCAAGGACACCGGCGTCGCCGCGCACGCGGAGCGGACCGCGGCGCTCGGCATCGACGTGTACGCGGCGGGTGTCGTGGAGTCCGCGCACGACGCCGCCGTGATCGACCAGCGGGCGCAGCGGATCGCGACCGCCCAGCGGGTCTGGGTGGCGGTGGCGAGCTTCGCCGGCTCGACCGGCGGTGGCTACACCGAGGCGGCCGGGTGGTCGGGGATCTGGGCACCGCGGGGCACGGTGTGCGCGCGGGCGGGCACGACACCGGGCGAGCTGGTCAGCGCCAGCACCGCGTGAGTGGCTGGTGTTTGCGCCCCGTCCATGATCTTGGAATGCTGCACCGGTGACTTCCTATCCGGGCACCTTCGCCGACGATGTGATCGACCAGCCGGCGCAGACGCAGATCGAGACGTTCATCGACGAGCACCGCAGGGCACTCAACGGCTGCCTGGACGGGCTGACCGAGGAGCAGGCGCGCCGCTCCCTGGTGCCGTCCCGGACCACGCTGCTGGGTCTGGTGAAGCACGCCACCTTCGTGGAGATGGTCTGGTTCGACGAGGCCGTCACGTGCCGGTCCCGCGCCGAGATCGGCATCCCGGCCACGCCGGACGAGTCGTTCATCCTCGACGACGACGACACGATCGCCAGCGTCCAGCGAGCACACCGCGAAGCCTGTGCAGCCTCCCGCCGCGCGACATCCTCGCTGGGCCTGGACGACGTGCTCCGCGGCAACCGGCGCGGCCCGCTGCCGCTGCGCTGGGTGTACCTGCACGTGCTGCGCGAGCTGGCCCAGCACTGCGGGCACGCCGAGATCCTGCGTGAGCAGCTCCTGGCCGAGTGACGCGGGCGCTCAGGCGGCGTCCAACACCTCCCGCAGGCGTGCCGCGAACTCCTCGGGCTTGCCCGCATAGCCGAACTCGCCACCGAGGAAACCGCCGTGGTGACTCGGGAACACCACGGCCTCCTGGCCGAGCAGGGCCGCCAGGCCGAGAGCCGTACGCGCGGTGTACGTGCCCGTCGACTCCTCGCCGACGGCGATGACGATCCGCGTCGGTGCCGCGGCGAGCCGGCTCACGTCCGGGCGGTAGTCGCTGATCGCCCAGGAAAGGTCCGACAGCAGCGGATCGTCGCGGCTGCCGTCGTCCTCGGTGGACAGACCGAACGTCGCCGGGTCGGCCGCGGGCCGGGCGAAGTAGGCGTCGGTGAACTCGCCCTGCCACGACGTCATCGCGATGAACGCGGCCATGCCCGCACCGGCGCCCTTCGTCTGGTACGCCTGGTAGAAGTCGGCCCGAGCGCGCTCGGCGGCCCCGGCGTCGGGCAGCACCGCGTTGATCGGCGGCTCGTGCGCCACCACCGTGACGACGTCGCCCGGGTGGGCCGCGACGAGTTCGAGCGCCGTCACCGCACCGCCGCTGCTGGCGAACAGGTCGACCGGGCCAGCGTCGAGCGCCTCGATCAGGTGGTGCAGGTCGACCGCCTGCTGCTGCGGCGTGTGGTCGGTGCGACCGTCGGTGCGGACGCTCCGGCCGAGACCGCGCGGGTCGTAGGTGACCACGGTGCGGTCGGTGAAGTGCGGGGCTAGCGCGGTGAAGCCCTCCGCCGTCATCGGTTGACCGATCATGAGCAGGACGGGGCGCCCGTCGGACGGCGGCAGCGGGCCGCGGACGTCGTAGACCAGGTCGACGCCGGGTACGGCGAGGGTGCGCGTCTGCGTTGTCGTCATGCCGCTGAGACTACGGCCGTCGCGAAGCGGCGGGTGACGACGCCGTGCCGGCGACGGCCTTGGATCACGCTCTGGCCCACCCGCCGACATCGCCGAAGCGACGCAGTGTCCAGCGGGCCGGCGGCCAACCGCCCGGGTCGTGGTCGCTTGTCCACTCGGTGACCGAGGCCGGGGGAACGTCGAGGTCGAACGCCCGGAAGATCGGCTGCGCGGCGAGGGCGTGGAACGCGCCCTCGACGGTCTCGCTGTGGCCGACCAGCACCACTGTGGCGCCCCGGTGCCGATGGGCGATCTCCATGATCGCGCGGCTGACGCGGACCACCAGTTCGGCCCAGCTCTCGTTGCCCTCCTCGAACGGCCGGAACACACCGCCACCGGCCACCGCGTGTTCGGTGCGGAAGCGGGCGGTCGGCAGGCCGTCGGCGTACGGGGGTGTGTGCCAGGTGCACAGGCCGCAGTCGGCCACCGGTCGGACGCCGAACGCCGCCCCGATCGGTTGCGCGGTCTCGACGGCTCGGCGCAGCACGGACGAGTAGACCGCCACCGGCCCGTCGGCAGCGACGTCACGGGTGAGCCGGTTGGCCAGGTCGTGTGCCTGCTCGTGGCCAAGGGCGGTCAGGCCCCGGCAGCCGCGTGGCCCGCCCACGATTCCTTCGAGCTGGTGGAGCGACTCGCCATGTCGCACGAAGATCAGACGTGTCCGCATCGGCACATCATGCCAGCGGCATCGACAGCGTTATCAGTCGTCCGTACGGCCGACGGAGAAGCTGCTGGCCCGGGTCAGCAGAGCGTCCAGTTGGGCGCCCGTCTGCGCTGGTAGGCGGTCGCGGTCCACCAACTCGGCGATGCGTCCGCGCAGGTCGGCGACGCGCCGGGACCGGTCCCGGGTGTGCCGGTTCAGGTCGGCGAGGTCGTCGCGCAGATCGTCGGCGGTCTTGCGGTCCACGTCGCCGCGGGCGACCGCCCCGGCGAGGACGGCGGCGAACTCGCTCGTCACCTCCCGGAGGCTGACCGGCAGTTGCTGCCCGGCGGTCGGCGGCGCGGTGCTGGCGCTGGGTCGGGGCGAGGAGGGTGCCGCCGGCGTCGGCGAGTGTGTCGTGGGCGTGGGTTTCGGGGCGGAGGTCGACGGCGGGGCGGCCACCTGCGGCGAGGTGGGCCCGCCCGGTGTGCCGAGGGGGCCCTCGGCGAGCAGCGCGCCGACGCCGACGAGCACGGCGAGGCCGGCGGCGACAAGCACGGCGAGAGGGCGGCGTGACCGGCGGCGGGGCGGCTCGGCGGCGACCGGGGCGGGGCGGGCCGCCGAGCGGTCGATCAGGGTGGGCGGGTGCGCCGCCGGTGGGACGCGCAGCAGCTCGGTGGGCGGCTCGACCGGCTGGCCGGCGCCGAAGCGGCGGGCCAGGTGCGCGGCGCTCGGCCGGTCGGCCGGGTTGGCGGCCAGGCAGGCGAGGGTCAACGCGGCGATGTCGGCGGGGAGGCCGGGCACCCGCAGCGGCGGCACCGGCGTGCCGCGGCGGTGCACCTCCAGGGCGTCCTCCCAGCTCTGCACCGGCAGCGGCGCCTGCCCGGTGAGGGTGCGGTAGAGCAGCGCACCGAGGGCGTACACGTCACTGGCCGGATCGGGCGGGCCGGCGGCCAGCCGCTCCGGGGCGAAGTAGGCGGGTGTGCCCATCAGCGGCTCGCCGGACTGGCTGTCGAGGCTGCCGAGCGCCGCGATGCCGAAGTCGAGCACCTTGGCGCCGGTGTCGGTGAGCATGACGTTGCCCGGCTTGACGTCGCGGTGCACGACGCCGATGCGGTGCGCGGCGGCGAGCGCGGCGGCGATCTGCCCGGCCACCCGGACCGCCTCCGGCCAGGGCAGCGGCCCGGCCCGCAGCCGGTCGGCCAGGTTGTGGCCGTCGACGAGCTCCATCACCAGGTACGGGACCACGACGCCGCCGGCCAGGGTCGCCTCGGCGTAGTCGTACACCTGGGTCACGTGGGGGTGGGTCAGCCGGGCGGCCGCGCGGGCCTCGCGTTGGATGGTGGCCCGCAGTTGCGGGTCGGCGGCGAGCTGCCCGGCGAGGACCTTGATGGCGACCGGTCGGCCGAGCACGTCGTCGTCGGCCCGCCACACCTCGGACATGCCACCGAGGCCGATCCGCTCGTGCAGTACGTAGCGGTCGTGCAGACGGAGGGTGGGCGTGAAGGGTGACATGGCTTCACCAGTCTGCCTGGCCGGCGCCCTCCTCGACCACCCTGCGTGCCCGGACCCACACTGTTCGTCCCGTGCGTACCGGAATGAGTTTCGATCGGATCAGGAGCAGGGCGGGGAGGCGGGCATCGGTCGCGGCTGGATGCGGTCGGCGAGCCGGCGCAGGGCGACGGCGGCGGCCTGCCGGGTCGGCACGAGCAGGGCCGGACGGACGCGTTCGACCTGGACCGGGGCGTCCGGTCGGGCCGAGTTGACGTGCCGGTTCATGGCGTCGAGCGCGGTGACGTACCCGGTGGGAAGTTCCATGGTCAACTCCTCGGGACAGGTCCGGTGGAGTCCCGGACGACGAGTGCGGTGGGCAACAACACGTGGCCGGCCGCGGCGTCCGCGGGCGGGTCGAGCAGGAGTTCGGCGGCGATCCGCCCCTTCTCCTCGGCTGGCTGCCGGACCGTGGTGAGGCCGGCCGCGGCGGCCTCGGGGACGTCGTCGAAACCGGTCACCGAGACGGCCGGCCGGGTGCTGCCCGGCTGCCGTTCGAGGGCGTCCAGCACACCGAGGGCAAGCACGTCGGAGCCGGCCAGCACGGCGGTCGGCGGCGTCGGTGAGTCGAACAGGCCGGCGACGGCGGCGGCTGCCGCCTGGCGGCTGTTGCCCGGGGCGTTGAGCAGGGTCAGCTCGGCCCACTCGACGCCGACCTCGGCGAACGCGTCGGCGAATCCGGCGAGCCGGCCCCGCGTGGTGGGGTGCCCCGCCTCGTGCACGCCGGACAGGCGGAGCGGACCGGCGGGGGCGTTGGGGACGACGGAATCGGCGAGCAGCGCCACCCGACGGTGGCCCAGCCCGGCGACGTGCGCGGCGGCACTGTGCGCGGCGGCCCGCTCGTCGATGCCGACGAACCGCTCGTCCGGGCCGGCATCGTCGCGGGCGGCGGTGCTGACGAATGGCAGGCCGCGGGCGCGGATCACGTCCAACGCCCATTCTTCGTCGGCCACGCAGTAGACGCAGAACCCGTCGACCGCGGCGTTTTCCACAGCCCGCCGGGCGTCGGTCACGGCCGGCGGCAGCGGCACCAGCAGCATGCTGGTGCCGTGCCGCTCGGCGGCCCCGCCGACCCCGGCGAGGAAGCGGACCGCGAACGGGTCGGTGAAGGCGTACGACAGGTGCGAGGTGAACAGCACGCCGATCGACCCGACGAATCCCCGGCGCAGGGAACGCGCGGTGGGGTTGGGGCCGGGGTAGCCGAGTTGCCGGGCGGCGTCCAGGATCCGCTCGCGCAGGGTGGCCGAGAGCTGGTCGGGGCGGCTGTAGGCGTTGGAGACGGTGCTGCGGGAGACGCCGACGGCGTCGGCCACGGCTTGCAGTGTTGGCTTCACCGGCACCTCTCTGTATCGATCCAGTCTGTATCGATACAGAGACTAGCTCGACCAGTCGGCGTCGGTCAATACGTGGATCCGCCCCAGGCAACGGCGACGCCTCGGGGCTCCCGCACCAGACGCGCCCGCAAACGCTGGCGGACAGCCGTGACGGCACGGCGAACCGGCCCGTCCTGCGGCCGGGGCAGGTCAGCAGATCCCGGCGAGCCGAACGCTCTCGTTCGGCGGTCGCCCGGCCGGATCAGGGCAGGCGGGCGACCCCGCCGTACATGCTCACCTCGGCGGCCGAGGGCCGCGGCCCTGGCTCGCTCTGCGCCCGCCACTCGGCGACCGAGGTGACCCCCGGCTCGACCAGGTCGAGGCCGGCGAAGAAGCGGGTGAACTCATCCCGGGTGCGCAGGCTGATCATCCCGTGCGGGCCGCCGTTGCGGGCCCCCGCCCTGGCCTGCGGGGCGATCTCCGGTGGCAGGTAGTCGTGGGTGGCGTGTGACGCGGCCAGGAAACTGCCCGCCGGCAGCGCGTCGAGCAACTGCCGCACCAGCTCGTACGGGTCGGCCTCGTCGGGGATGAAGTGCAGGACCGCGACCAGCATGAGGGCGACCGGCTGCGACAGGTCGATGGTGCGGCCCAGCTCCGGGTCGGTGATGATCCGTCGTGGGTCGCGCAGGTCGGCGTCGATGTAGGCGGTGGCGCCCGCCGTCGAGCTGGTCAGCAGCGCGCGGGCATGGGCCAGCACGATCGGGTCGTTGTCCACATAGACCACCCGGGCCTCCGGCGCGATGGCCTGGGCGACCTCGTGGGTGTTGTTGGCGGTCGGGATGCCGGTGCCGATGTCGAGGAACTGCCGGACGCCGGCCTCGCGGGCCAGGTGGTCCACCGCGCGCCGCAGGAATCGGCGGTTTTCCAGGGCGGCGGTGCGAATGGTCGGGAACGCCTCGGCCACCGCGTCGCCGGACTCCCGATCGGCCTGGAAGTTGTCCTTGCCACCCAGCCAGTAGTTGTAGCGGCGGGCGGGGTGCGCCACCGAGGTGTCGATCCGGTCGCTGGGCGAGCCGGCCGTCGTGCCCGTGGCGTCGGTGGTCAAGGCAGCTCCCGCTATGACGTCTGTCCACTGTCGTGGATCGTGGACCATGCTAGCGCCACGGCAGGCGGGGCAACGGCCCCGGTCGGCGATCAGGCGGGATACAGGTCGTCCAGCAGCCGGCCGAGAATCTCCGCCGTACGCTCCGGTGGCTCGGCCTCGACACAGAGCCGTTCCATGGCCACCGCGTAGTAATCCAGGTCGTCACGCTTGTCGAGATAGATCGCGCTGGTGAGTTGTTCGATGTAGACGATGTCGGGCAACTCCTGGTCACCGAAACGCAGGATGGTGAAGGCACCCCCGGCGGCGGCGTGACCCCCGGCGGCAAACGGGATCACCTGGAGCCGGATGTTCGGGGATTTGGTCGCCTCGATGAGCGCGGTGAGCTGGCCACGCATGACCTCGGGGCCACCGATCGGCCGACGCAACGCCGCCTCGTCCACCACGGCCCAGAGCTGCGGCGGGCCGTCCCGGCGAAGCAGTTGCTGACGCTGCATCCGCAGGCCGACACGTCGGTCGATCTCGCCCGGACCGGCCGCGCCGTGCCCGAGCAGCACGACCGCCTTGGCGTACTCCCGGGTCTGGAGGAGGCCGGGCACGAACTGCACCTCGTAGCTGCGGATCAGTGCGGCCGCGGCCTCCAGGCCCAGGTACGACTGGAACCAGGTCGGCAACACGTCACCGTAGCGGTGCCACCAGCCGGGACTGTTGGCGTCACGGGCGAGCTTGAGCAGGGCGTCACGCTCGTGTTCCTCCGTGACGCCGTAGAGGGTCAGCAGGTCGGACACGTCGCGTTCCTTGAAGCTGACCCGGCCCAGCTCCATCCGGCTGATCTTGGATTCGGAGGAACGGATCTCCCAGCCGGCGCCCTCCCGGGTCACCCCGCTGGACTCCCGCAGGCGGCGCAACTGGGCGCCGAGCAGCATCCGAAGCACGGTCGGCCCGGTCGTCGGGCCACCCTCGGCAGGAACCATCGACACGTGCGGACCTCCGGACACCAACCCACGGTGACCGGGCGCCCCGGCCCGGCCGACGTGTAAGCATGCCATGGACCGACAGTGAGGTGAACTCCTCCGCACCGGCGATTCGGTCTCGTCGCCGGGACGCTGCGGACGACGAACGGTCAGTTGATCAGATGGTCGAAGTCGCCGTCGCGGGCACCGAGCACGAAGGCGGTGATCTCGTCCACCGTGTAGATCAGTGCCGGGCCCTCCGGGTGCCGCGAGTTGCGGACCGCGATGCCCGCTCCTCCGGGCAGTTCGGCGAGTTCGACACAGTTGCCGCTGGGGTTGCTGCGGCGGCTCTTCTGCCAGCTCAACGGGGGCAACTGGTGGATCGGTACGCCATTGGGTGGCTGCTGCATGGAGGCGTCTTTCTGCTCACGAGCCCGCCGGTGGCCGTGGGAGGAGCGGTGACGGCGAGGGGGGTGCCATATCGACATTGGACGGTCATGCACGTGCATCTGCTATTGCATCTGCACCGGACGGCGAGCATGATAACGCACGTGACCGGTGGCCATCCGTTCACTTTGAGTTACCCCCACAGGGGCAGCCATCAGGCAAAACGTGGCCCCGACGCGGCACGCCGCGTTGACCGGAGGCTGGAGGCGGTCGAGGCGATGGGAGGGTTCGTGCCGGATCCGATGAGTGTCGCCTCCGGCGTCTGTGCCGCCGGTGCGCTCCTCTCCTCCTGGCAACTGCGTCGGCGGGCACTGCGCGCCGAGGTCGAGATCGGGCACCTCCAGGCCGAGCTGGCCGCCGAGCGGCACGCCGCGAGCCACGACCCGCTCACCGGGCTGCCCAACCGCCGCGCCTTCTACCGCCTGGCAGCCGCCCTGCTCACCGACGCGGCCGGCCAGCCCCTGATCGCCGTCGTGCTCGACCTCAACGACTTCAAGCAGATCAACGACCAGTACGGGCACGCCGCCGGCGACCAGGTGTTGATCAGCGTGGCCGAGCGGCTCGCCGGCTTCGCCGGGGACAACCTCATCGCCCGCCTCGGCGGCGACGAGTTCGCCGGGCTGCTCTCCACCCCCACCGTCGACCGGCGCTGGATCGACCACGCCACCCGCCGCCTCAGCGAGACCGTCGCCGCGCCCATTCGGCTCAGCAGTTGCAGCGTCCGGGTCACCGCGTCCGTCGGGCTCGCCCCGGTGACCGGCCCGGCTCAGCTCACCGACGCGCTCAGCCGCGCCGACGCCGCCATGTACCAGGCGAAGAGCCTCGCCGGCGCCAGGTCGCCGCGGCAGTTGGTCGACAGCGCCCGACTGGTGGAGCGCTGATCGTTCAGGTGGCGGGCGTGCCGAACCACCGGGGCAGCTGACCGAGCAGGTCGTTCTGGTCGTCGCCGACCCACGCCACGTGGCCGTCCGGCCGGAGCAGCACCGCGGGCACGTCCAGTTCCTCGCTGGTGTCGACGACGTGGTCGACCCGATCCGCCCACCCGGCGACCGAGAGCCGACCGGTCTGGTCGAGCAGCAGTCCCCGACCGCCGTGCATCAGCTCGTAGAGGCGCCCCCGCCGCAGCCGCACGTCGCGCAGGTGTCGGCCGAGCAGGTCGTGGCCCTCGCCGAGGTCGTAGCGGACACCGATCGCGGTGATCTTCTCGATCAGGTACCGGTTGACGTCCTCGAAGTCCAACAGCTCCGACAACAACTGGCGCACCGCCCGAGGGCCGGGCTGGGGCGACAGCAGCTCCATCTGCGCGCGGGTGTTGGTCAACACGTCGGCGGCCACCGGGTGCCGTTCGGTGTGGTAGGTGTCCAGCAGCCCCTCCGGCGCCCAGCCACTGATCTCGGCGGCCAACTTCCAGCCAAGGTTTGACGCGTCCTGGATACCGAGGTTGAGACCCTGCCCGCCGGTCGGCGGATGGACGTGCGCCGCGTCCCCGGCCAGCAACACCCGGCCGACCCGGTAACGCTCGACCAGCCGCGTGGCGTCGCCGAAGCGGGAGAGCCAGCGCGGTGAGTGGACGCCGAAGTCGGTGCCCGCGTACACCCGCAGTTGGTCTTTGAAGTCACCGATGGTCGGCGGGACCGCGCGGTCCTCGGCCACCCCCTCGGCGGGGACGACGACGCGGTAGACCCCGTCACCGATTGGCCCGAGACCGAACCGGAGGTGGGTCTTGCGGACCTCGGCCACGACCTCCGCCACCGCCTCCGGCGGCACCCCCACCTCCATCTCGCCCAGCAGCGTCTCCACCGTCGACGGCTCACCCGGGAAGCCGACGCCGAGCAGTTTGCGTACGGTGCTGCGGCCACCGTCGCAGCCGACGAGGTAACGCCCGCCCAACCGCGTGCCATCGGCCAGCTCCACGGTCACCCCGTGGTCGTCCTGGCTGAGCCCGACCAGCTCGCTGCCGCGCCGGATCTCGACGCCGACGTCGCTGGCGTGCTCGGCCAACAGGCGGTCGGTGCTGGTCTGCGGAATGCCGAGGACGTACGCGTGTGCGGTGTCCAGCCCACCCGGCGACGGTTTGGGGATGGCGGCGAAGAAACCACCGACGGGGTGCCGCGTGCCGAGCGCGAGGAACCGCTCCAGCAGGCCGCGCTGGTCCAGCACCTCGATGCTGCGCGCGTGCAGGCCGAGCGCCCGGACATACCTGGTCGGCTCGGCCTCCTTCTCCACCACGAGGGGACGCAGCCCGTGCAGCCGCAACTCGCTGGCCAACCACAGCCCGGTCGGTCCACCGCCAGCAATGATCACATCAAGCACAGAATCCCCCGATTTTCCCGAATTTGGGCTTGGACTGGTGATTCTGCTGCA
The DNA here is from genome assembly GCF_043197875.1 of Micromonospora sp. NPDC048935. Classification (NCBI taxonomy): domain Bacteria; kingdom Bacillati; phylum Actinomycetota; class Actinomycetes; order Micromonosporales; family Micromonosporaceae; genus Micromonospora; species Micromonospora sp. NPDC048935. The sequence goes on from NZ_JBICTZ010000009.1 coordinate 13,830, forward strand.
CCACCCGGGTCTTGCCGCAAGGCCCCCGGTGCGCTATATCTTGGGAGTGGCAGGGAGGGGATGACCTCCTTGCCGTTCTTTTTGCCCGCCAGCGCCGCGCACCGAGGTCGGTGACCAGACCCACCGGCGACACCAGTCCGCGCACGATCCGGGCCGCCCGATCCCGATCGGGGTCCTCGGCGTCCGGGTCCACCGCCTGGCGGGTCCAGTCGGTGCGTCTCGTCAACGGCTTCGCCGTCACGGCCACGGGTGTTCGGGCCTCGCTGCCGGGTATGCGACAGCGGCACCCCAGACAACCGCCGGAAGGAACCGTCGTGGCGACCATTCGCGCCCTCGTGCTCAACTGCACCCTCAAGCCCTCACCGGCGCCGTCGAGTTCCGAACAACTCGGTCGGGAGGTGCTCGCCGAGTTGGCCGCGCAGGGCGTCGAGGGCGAACTGGTCCGGGTCGTCGACCACGACGTGCGCTTCGGGGTGTCCACGGACGAGGGCAGCGGTGACGGCTGGCCGGCGATCCGCGCCAAACTGCTGGCCGCCCAGGTGCTCGTCATCGCCACACCGATCTGGCTGGGTCAGCCGGCAAGCGTCTGCAAGATGGTCCTCGAACGCCTCGACGCCGAACTGTCCGAGACCGACGCCGAGGGTCGGCTCCTCACCTACGGCAAGGTCGCCGGTGTCGCAGTCGTCGGCAACGAGGACGGTGCGCACCACACCATCGGTCAGGTGCAGCAGGCGCTCAACGAGGTCGGGTTCACCCTCGCCGCGGCTGCCGCCACCTACTGGGTGGGCGAGGCACTGCACACGGTGGACTACCGCGACGTCGGCCCCAAGCCGGACACGACCGGCCGCACCACGAAGGCCCTGGCGCTCAACACGGCGCACCTGGCCCGACTGCTCGCCGACCAGCCGTACCCGCCGCCGGACGCGCGGGGCGCCGCGGTCGGCCCGAGCCGAGAGTAGGCACGACCACCGGGTGCGTCACTTCCCCGGGGCCGGGCAGCCGCACCGGGCGCGCGGTCAGCGCCAGCCGTAGCCCGCGCGCAGTGCCTGCCCGACCCGGTCGAACCGGGGCCGGTCCAACACGGCACCCTCGCGGCGGATGCTGTCCTCCCGCATGGTGAGGACCCGGTCCAGCCGGACCCAACTCGGCCGGTTGTCGCGGTCCCACTCGCCCGGCCCGAGCGCGAACCAGTGCCGCTGCCCGTCCCGCTCGCTCTGACTGGACAGCATCAGCCCGAACAGCGTCCGACTGTGCCGCCCGACGACAAGCACCGGCCGGTCCTTGCCCTGCCGGGGGTCGTCCTCGTACGGCACCCACGTCCAGACGATCTCGCCGGGATCGGCCTGACCGTCCCGCTCCGGGGCGTAGGTCAGCTCCCGTCGCTGCAACGCGCTCACCTGACGGCGGCGGGCCACCTGCGCGGGCGCCGGCCCGGTACGCCGGGGCGACGGGAGCACCGCGCCCACCCGGGTGATGCGAGCCGCGACATTCCTCAACAGACCAGCCACGGCGGGCAGCCTACCCGCCGCCGCGGCGGGGGGTGCGACAGACTGGGCCGATGGACGATCTTCCCCGCGACCTACCGATCCTGCGGAGACGCGCGGTGCGGGTGGTGGTCGTCGACCACACCGATCGGGTGTTGCTGTTCCACACCCACGACCCGGACCATCCCCGGCTGGGCACCTGGTGGGAACTGCCCGGCGGCGGCATGGACCCCGGGGAGACCTATCGCGACACGGCGGTGCGAGAGCTACGCGAGGAGACCGGCATCGTGGTCACCGCCGACCAGGTGGGCACGCCGACCTGGCGACGACGGGCCAGCTTCCTGCACCGTCAGGTGCGGCACCTCCAGGACGAGGAGGTCGTCACCGTACGGCTGGCGGGCCCCGGCCCGGACGTGGACGAGGCGCACCGGCTCGACTACGAGCGGGAGGACTACTTCGCCTTCCGCTGGTGGCCGCTCGCGGAGGTGGTGGCCAGCCGGGACCGGTTCTACCCCGGGCAACTCCCCCGGCTGCTCACGCCCTTCCTGGCCGGCGAGGAGATCGACGAGCCGTTCGAGCTGTGGTCGTGAGCCGAGCAGGCGGGCAGAGTAGGGGCATGACGACCGATCTGCACGGGCCGCTCTCCGCGTACGCCGCGCGGTTGCACGCCACGATCGGCGACCGGCACCACGTCGCCTCCCCGCTCGGCGCCTGGCTGCTGCTCGCAGTCTGCGCCACCGGGGCCGAGGACTCCGACCCCGCCGCCGAGGAGTTGGCTCGCGCCCTGGGCACCGACCTGGCCAGCGCGGCAGAGGTCGCCCGGACGCTGCTGGACGCGCCGCATCCGCTTGTCGCCTCGGCGACCGCGCTCTGGCACCAGCCGGGCCAGGACGACGGCGGGTCGACCGGGTGGCGGGCCGCGCTGCCCGCGACGACCGAGGTGGGTGCGCTGCCCGACCAGGCCGGGTCGGACGCCTGGGCGCGCGAGCACACCAACGGCCTGATCGACACGTTTCCCCTGAAGGTCAGCCCGGATGTGGTCTTCGCCCTGGCCAGCGCGCTGGCCACCCGCATCTCCTGGGCGACCCCGTTCGACCACACCGACGCCCGCGCGCTCGGTGCGGGCAGCGCCTGGGCGCACGGGCTACGCCGGGTGTTGCGCAGCCCGAGCCAGGGCCACCGGTGCGCCATCGTGTCCGACACGCGCATCGGTGACGTGATCGTGCACGCCGCGCCGGCCCAGAGCACTCACGGCGCGGGGCTGGTCGTCCTCTCGGTGGCCGCCGCACCGCAGGTGTCGCCGGCCGAGGTGCTGGCCGTCGCGTACGACCTCGGTGCCGGCGCGGCCGACGGCTCGCCACCGGCCAGCAGCCGCTCCCTGTTCGACCTGCCGCTGGGCGAGACCACGCTGTGGACGGTGCGCGAGGAACGGGTCCGGACCCGGGCCCCCGACGGCCGCGAGGAGCGACACCAGGCGATACTCCCCTGCTGGTCGGCCCGGAGCGACCACGACCTGAGCGCACCGGCACTGGGCTTTCCGGCGGCCACGCTGGCGCTGGCGAAGACGCTGGCCCGACCGGTACGGGGCTTCGAGGCACGACAGACGGCGGTGGCCCGCTATGACCGGTACGGCTTCGAGGCGGCCGCGGTGACCGGAATGTTCGGGCTGGTCAGCCTGCCACCGGAGGGCGTCGCCCGCACCGCCGAGCTGCGCTTCGGCCATCCGTACGCCGTGCTGGCCGTCGCCACCGACACCCGGGCCGACGGCACCACCGGGCCGTGGCACGGGGTGCCGGTGTTCTCCGCCTGGATCACCGACCCGGAGGACGTGGACGACTCCGCGACGTGAGCGCCGCCTTCCGTACCCTCGTCGTCGGCCAAGGTCGGGTCGCGGCCGGTGGCACGCAGGAGGTCGCTGGCAGCGGTACGCAACTGGGTCACCACCGCGTCGCCACACATCCACGGCCACTCGATCCGCCATGATCGACTCGGGTTTCAGGAACCTGCGGTGTCCCGGTCGCCGCGACACCGCGACTTCACCAAACACGAGTGGATCTGGCCGCACCGAACCGGTGGGCACCGTCTCGGGTCAGGGCCGGTACGCGACCCCGCCTTCGCCGTCGCGCGGCAGTCGCGCCACCAGCTGCCGGAATTCCCGCACGGTCATCGCCGAGCGCAACGTGCCGAAGACGGCACCGGTTCCCGCTCGGGCGGTGGCCGGATCCACTCCGGCGCGCTCACCCACCCGGCGCAGGAACTCCGCCGGACCGGCACCCGCCGGCGCAGGAGCCGCAGCGGCGCCGCCCACATCCAGGCCCACGCCGGTGTCCAGCCCGTCCACGCCAGCGTCCGGGCCGACCACCCCGGCGGGATCCAGAGCCGAACCGGCCGGGTCCAGGACAGGACCGACCGCCCCGGCCAGGTCCGGAGCCGGACCAGCCAGGTCCGGGCCAACCAGGTCCGGAGCCGGACCAGCCACGTCCGGGCCAACCAGGTCCGGGGCCGGGCCGGCCAGGTCCGAGGCCGGGCCGGCCAGGTCCGAGGCCGGGCCGGCCAGGTCCGAGGCCGGGCCGGCCAGGTCCGAGGCCGGGCCGGCCAGGTAGCCGTCTACGTCGTTCGGGAGGTGCGCGACGAGGTCGTCGGGCGCGCCGCCGGTCACCCGCTCGGCCAACGTCTGGAGTACGGCGCGGGCGAGTGCGGCGGCCTGCTCGGTCGGCAGACCGGACCGGCGGGACACCGCGTCGATGAAGTACGGGAACCCGTCGCGGTCGGTCACGTCCGGGCGGTTACCCCCGTCCGGACGCGACAAACTGCGCCGCCAGCGCGGCAGGACGTCGACCGTTGAGGTGCGGTGCCGGCCGGCGGGGCCGCCGGGACCCCACCTGGTACGCGCCGCGAGCGGACTCAGTCGGCCAGCAGGTCGAGCAGCAGCGCGGCGGTCCAACTGAACGCCGGTGAGCCCAGCCCGGCGCCGGTGTCCGGATGGAAGTACTCGTGGCAGCCGGCCCCGCCGACCAGGTCGATCATGGAGCGACGCAGCCCGGCGGCCAGCTCCGGGTGCCCGTGCGCGAGCAGCCCGCGGTGGACCAGCCAGCCGATGTTCAGCCAACTCGGCCCGCGCCAGTAGCGCAGGGGCTCGAAGTCGGGTGCGGTCCGGTCGTGGGTGGGCAACGGCCGGTCCATCCGGCGGGCCACCCCGAACCGCGCCGACCGGGCCTCGACGACCAACGCGCCGGCCTGCCGCGCGGGCAGGTCGGGCAGGATCAGCGGCGTCAGCCCGAGCACGGTACGGGCGCTGATGAGCCGGCCGGTGCGCAGGTCACGGGGCTGGAACGTCCCGGTGTCGTGGTCGTAGAGCCGTCGTAGCAGCGCCTCGGTGATCTGGGCCGCGCGAGCCCGGTGCGGCCCCGGATCGGCGCCGACCAGCACGGCGATCTCGGCGAGGGCGTGTTCGGCGGACCCGAACGCCGCGTTGAACAGCGGGCACTCCACCAGGAAGGGGTGCTCGTCGGCCAGCGGGCGGTCGGCGTAGCCGTGGGCCCGGTAGGCCGCGACGATCGCCAGGTAGCGCGCGTAGTCCAGGTCCGTGGGGCGGTGCGCGGCGTCGGCGTGCGCGGTGTCGTGCCGACGGTACGCGCGCATGACGGCCGCCTCCGCCGGCACGGCGGCCATCGGCTCGTCCCAGGCCGGGCTGTTGTCCAACCCGGACTCCCACGGGTGCACGATGCAGACCAGCCCGTCACCGGCCACGTCCCGCCGCGTCGCCAGGTAGCGCTGCTGGGCGACCAGCGCGGGATAGAGCCGCCGCAGCGCGGCCCGGCCGGCGGGGTCGGGTGCCCGCCGGTACGCCAGCACCGCGGCGAGCGCGTGCACGGGTGGCTGGACCAGGCCGGAGGTGTCCACGGAGGGTGCGCCCTCGACGCTTGCCGAGCGCCACAGCTCCGGGCCGGGGAAGTACGCGCCGACCCGCATCGCCGGGTTGAACACGATGTGCGGCACCCGCCCGTCGGACCACTGCGCCCGAAAGAGGCTGGCCAGCTCCTGCCAGGCGCGCGCGGGGCGAAACTGGGCCAGCCCGATCGCGATGAACGCGGAGTCCCAACTCCACTGGTGCGGGTAGAGGGTGCGCGAGGGCACGGTGTGGTCGTGTTCCCAGTTGGCGTCGAGGGTGTCGACGGCGAGCCGGCGCAGCCCGGCCGGGTCGGTCGACCCGCCGGCGCGGGCCGGGCCGACGGCAGCGGCCGGGCCGACGGCGGCGGCCGGGTCGGCGGCGGTGCGGGCCGGGCCGACGGCGGTTGGGTCGGCGGCGTCGCGGGCCGGGTCGGCCGCGTCGTCGACACGCGTCGGGTCGTCGTCGACCGTCTCGTCGACGTGCGTCGGGTTCGCGCCGGAGGTCATGCGGCGGCCCTCCGGGGCAGCGCGTGTCGCAGGACCGTGGCGGCCTGTTGCAGGGCCCGGACCGGGTCGCCGCGCAGCCGGCACTCCAGGGCCAGCCAGCCCCGGTAGTCCAGCTCCAGCAGGGTGCGCACCAGCGCCGGCCAGTCCAGGTGCCCGGCACCGGGCTGGAACCTGTTCGAGTCGCTGACCTGCACGTGCCCGAGGTACGGCGCGGCGGCACGCAGGGCGCGGTGCATGTCGTCCTCCTCGATGTTCATGTGGAAGGTGTCCGCGACGACCCGCACCGACGGCAGCCCGAGCGCGGCGCAGAGCGCGACCGCCTCGTCGAGACGGTTGACCATGTGATCCTCGTACCGGTTGAGGGGTTCGAGGAACAGGCTGACCCCCTCGGCCCTGGCGTGCTCGCCCAGCTCGCCCAGGGCGTCGAGGAGGACCTGCCGGTCGCCGGCCGGCGGACGCGGCGGCTCGAACGGCGGTAGCCGCCGGGAGAACATCCCCCAGGCCGCCGGGGTCATCACCCCGACGCCGCCCAGCTCGGCGATCACCGAGAGCTGCGAGCGCAGGTTGTCGACGGCGTCGCCGGAGCGGGCGGGGTCGAAGTCGCCGATGAAGTGGTCCATCTCGACGCAGACGGTGGGCATCACCACCCCGGCGGCGCGGGCTCGGCGCAGCTCGGGCAGGCGACGGGCGAACGCCAGGTCGCCGCGCCCGCGTAGCTCGATGCCCTGGTAGCCGAGGGAGGTGGCGAGGGCGTACTTCTGGATCAGGTCGGTGCCGGGCAGGAGTTGTTCCTGGCAGGCCAGCGCGATGGTGGTCATCTCAGAACCTCAACACCACTTGGAGGACGTCACCGGCGCCGCGGTCGAGCAGCGCGAGGGCGTCGGCGACGGCGCTGGCGTCGACGATGTGGCTGACCAGCGGCATCGGGTCGAGGCTGTGCTCAGCCACCAGATCCATGAAGGTCTGCGCGACCCGGTCACCGGTCCACCGGCCGGCCATGCTCGGCGCGGGGGTGGGACCGGAGACCTGGGCGGCCACCAACTGGATGCGGTTGTGGTGGAACTCCTCGCCGAGACCGAGCGCGTCGGCCTGGCCCTGGTAGAAGCCGGCGGCCACGACCCGGCCGGCGTGCGCGGTGGAGCGGATCGCCTCGTGCAGCGCCGGGTACGCGCCGGACAGCTCCAGGCAGACGTCCGCGCCCCGGCCGGCGGTGAGGTGCCGCAGCACGGTGGCGGCGGACTCGACGCCGACGTCCACGGTGCAGCGGGCGCCGTAGCGGGCGGCGTGCGCGAGCCGGTCGGGCATCTGGTCGACGGCCACCACCCGCGCTCCGGACAGCACGGCGAGGCGGGTGGCGAGCAACCCGATGACGCCCTGCCCGAAGACGCCGACCCAGTCGCCGAGGTGCAGGTCACCGGCGAGCACGGCGGTCAGCGCGATGGCGCCGGGTCGGGCGAAGACCGCGGCGAGCGGGTCCAGCCCGGCCGGGAGCGGACGGACCGCGTCGGCGGCGAGGACCGCCTCGGCCCGGTGCCCCCAGATGCCCCAGACGAGCTGCCCCGGCTGCCGGTCGGTGACCTGCGGCGCCACCTCGACGATCTCGCCGACCTCTTCGTAGCCGAAGCCGATCAGCGGGTAGGGCACCGGCGTCTGTCGAGGGACGAACATCCGGGCGGCGTCGTCCCAGTCCTTGCTGAGCCGGGGATTGCTGCCCCGGTAGAGGGTCAGCTCGGTGCCGGCGGAGATGCCCGAGTAGCAGGTGCGGACCCGGACCTGGCCGGGGCCGAGCGGATCCGGCGGGCAGGGCTCGAGGCTGATCCGTCGAGGCCCGGCGAGAGAGACAACCCAGTTGCCCATGCGTCACATCCCGGTAGCACTGGGCTCCAGGATAGCAAAAAATCGCAATATGTCTTGTTATTGATCTATCGAAGGTGTTGAATCCGTCATGTACCCTTCGAGAGGAGTGCCACCGATGTCAGCACCTCCGAGGCGGATACTCGCCACCACCCTGATCATGGCACTGTCCGCGTCCACCCTGCTGGCCTGCGGCGACGACGGATCCGACAGCAACAGCAAAAAGATCACCGTCTGGAGCCTGGAGGACGTCGCCGACCGGGTCACCGCCACCAAGGCGATCATCGCCGACTTCACCGCGAAGACCGGGATCCAGGTCGACCTCGTGACCGTCAACGAGGACCAGTTCCCCTCCCTGATCGCCGCCAACGCCGCCGCCGGCGACCTGCCCGACGTGGTCGGCTCGGTCTCGCTGGCAGGCATCCGTACGCTCGCCGGCAACGAGCTGCTGCACGCCTCGGCGAACGCGGAGGTCGTCGACAAGCTGGGCAAGCAGACGTTCTCCCCCCGGGCGCTGGAGCTCACCTCCGACGAGGGCAAACAACTCTCTGTCCCCAGCGACGGGTGGGGGCAACTACTCGTCTACCGCAAGGACCTGTTCGCCGCCGCCGGCCTGCCCGCCCCCGACACGTACGAGCGGATCACCGACGCCGCGGCGAAACTCAACACCGGAGGCGTCGCCGGGATCACCGCGGCGACCTCGTCCAGCGACGTGTTCACCCAGCAGACCTTCGAGCACCTGGCCCTGGCCAACGGTTGCCAGCTCACCGACGACTCCGGAAAGGTCACCCTCGACTCACCCCAGTGCGTCGAGGCGTTTCGCTTCTACGGCGACCTGATCCGCACCAGCTCGGTGAAGGGCGCGCAGGACGTGGACACCACCCGGGCCACCTACTTCGCGGGCAAGGCGGCCATGGTCATCTGGTCGCCGTTCATCCTCGACGAGCTGGCCGGGCTGCGCAACGACGCCAAGCCGACCTGTCCGCAGTGCCAGTCCGACCCGGCGTTCCTCGCGAAGAACAGCGGGTTCGTCACCGCGATCAAGGGCCCGAACGGCACCGAGCCGGCACAGTACGGCGAGATCAGCTCGTGGGCCGTGCTCGATGGCGCGGTAGCCGACCCGGCGAAGTCCTTCGTGGAGTTCATGCTCGGCGACGGCTACCCGCGCTGGTTCGGCATGTCCCCCGAGGGCCGTTTCCCGGTGCGCAAGGGCACCCCGGCCGAGCCCGAGGCGTACCTGACGGCCTGGAACACGAGCCAGGCCGGTGTGGACGCGAAGAAACCGCTCGCGGACGTGTTCGGCGACGAGGTGCTCGCCAACCTGCGCCGCAGCCCGGACACCTTCCAGCGCTGGGGGCTCACCCAGGGGCAGGGCAAGCTTGTCGGCGCCATGCTCGGTGAGCTACCGGTGCCCAAGGCGTTGAGTGACGTCTACTCCGGCAAGTCCGACGCCGCAGCCGCCGCCGGCCGGGCCAAGAAGGACGTCGAGGCCATCAAGGCGGGCGTCAATTGACCACCACCGCGCCGGAGACCGGCCGCTCCCCCACCCGGGACCGGCCGGGGCGGCCCGGCCGCCGTCGCCCCCTGACCCTGCGCCGCCGCGAGTCCCGTGCCGGGCTCGCGCTTGTCGCACCGACCCTGCTCGTCACCATCGCGGTCATCGGCATCCCGATCGTGTGGACCGTGGTGCTCGCCTTCCAGCGGGTCCGGCTCGCCACGTTGCGCAAGACCGGCCTGTTCGGCGACTTCACGATGGACAACATCGACCGGGTGCTGCACACCCCCGGCTTCGCCGAGACACTGTGGGTCACGCTGGTCTACAGCATCGGCGGCACGGTCGGGTCGATCCTGCTCGGTCTGGTGGCCGCCCTGGTGGTCCGCCGACCGTTCCGGGGCCGCACGCTGGTGCGGGCGTCCATGCTGCTGCCGTACGTGGCGCCGGTGGTCGCGGTGACGTTCGTGTGGCAGGTGATGCTCGACCCACAGCTCGGCATCGTCAACGCCTGGGGTCAACGCCTGCTCGGCTGGGACGCCCCGGTGCCGTTCCTGTCCCAGGAGTCGACCGCGCTGACCACGGTGATCGTCTTCGAGGCGTGGCGGTACTTCCCGTTCGCGTTCCTGTTCCTGCTGGCCCGGCTCCAGGCGGTGCCCGGCGAGCTGAAGGAGGCCGCCCGGGTCGACGGCGCCACACCCACCCAACGCTTCCGGCACATCCTGCTGCCGCAACTGCTGCCGGTGATCGCCCTGCTGGGCGTGCTGCGCTTCATCATGACGTTCAACAAGTTCGACGACGTCTACCTGCTCACCGGTGGCGCCGCCGGCACCGAGGTGGTCAGCGTGCGGGTGTACGAGTTCCTCACCGCGCGTACCGACATCGGCGCGGCCTCCGCGCAGGCGGTCGTGCTGGCCGTGGTGCTCATCGTGTTCGTGCTGATCTATCTGCGCTTCTTCGGACGGAGGGTGGGCTGATGGACCGGGACGTGGTCGAGACGGTGAGCCTGCGTTGGCTGCGCCGCCTGGTGATCGCCGTGTTCCTGGTGGTCACCGTCTTCCCCTTCTACTACATGCTGGTGCTCTCGGTGCGCCCCATCGAGCGGCTGCTGCTCGACCCGGGTGCGCTGCTCGTCGGCTTCGGCGAGCTGACGGTGGCCACGTACGCCGAGGTCCTCAAGTCCACCGATGACGGCGGCCAGGGTTTCCTGACCTTCATTCGCAACAGCGGTCTGGTCGCGGTCGCGGCGACAGTGCTCACCCTGGTGGTGGCGATCCCCGGCGCGTACGCGGTGGCCCGACTGCGGTTCTTCGGCCGGCGGCAGGTCGACTTCCTGTTCCTGGCGGTCTACCTGTTTCCGTCGATCGTCATCGCGATTCCGCTGTTCGTGGTGTTCAGCCTCGCCGAGCTGCGCGGCTCGCTGTTCGGCCTGGTGCTGGTCTACATCTCGCAGACGCTGCCGGTGTCGGTCTACATGCTGAGGAACTACTTCGAGACGATTCCGGTCAGTCTGGAGGAGTCCGCCGCCATCGACGGCGCCGGTCGGCTCGGCGTCATCCGCCGCGTCAGCCTGCCCCTCGCCATGCCGTCGATCATGGCGGTCGCGCTCTACGACTTCATGATCGCCTGGAACGAGTTCCTCTTCGCCCTGCTGTTCCTCGTCGACAAACCCAACAGGTGGACGGTGTCGCTGGGGTTGTCCCTGCTCGCCGACGGGGTGGAGGTGCCCAAGACGGTGCTGATGGCCGGCTCGGTGGTGCTCACCCTGCCCATCGTGATCCTCTTCTTCGCCAGCGAGCGGCTGCTCACCGAGGGGCTGACCAGCGGCGCGGAGAAGGGATGATCGTCTCCCCCGGGTCCCCCGCCGCACCCCCGCCGGCCCGGTTACGGTGGCCACATGGCCAACCCGACCCGCTGGGCGACCGACACCGGCCCCGAGCACTCGCAGTGGTATATCGATCGGTTCCGGAAACTCGCGGCCGAGGGCGCGGACCTGGCCGGCGAGGCCCGCCTGGTGGACACTCTGGTCGCGCCCGGCTCACGGATTCTCGACGCCGGCAGCGGCACCGGCCGGGTGGGTGCCGCGCTGGCCCAGCGCGGGCACACAGTGGTCGGGGTGGACGCCGACCCCGCGCTGGTGGCTGCCGCCCGCGCCGACTACCCCGGCCCGACCTGGCTGGTGGCTGACCTCGCCGAGCTGGACCTGCCGGCGATGGGTGAGGCGGAGCCGTTCGACGCGGCGGTGCTCGCCGGCAACGTCCTCGCCTTCGTCGCCGTCGGCACCGAGCCGGAGGTGCTGCACCGGGTCGCCACGCACCTGCGGCCCGACGGCGTGCTGACCGTGGGCTTCGGCACCGAGCGCGGTTACCCGCTGACCGCCTTCGACGCCGACGCGGTGGCCGCCGGCCTGCGGGTGGAGCAGCGCTTCGCCACCTGGGACCTGCGCCCGTGGCGCGACGACGCGGCGTTCGCGGTGACGATTCTGCGCCGTCCGGCCGACTGAGCACCGTCTGCCGCGCGCTGCTCCGCCGTTGATCCAAGAGGTTTGCGTCAGGCTCGCGCCAAGTCCTGACGCGAACCTCTTGAGCACCGCCGCGACGTCGCAGGGCCGGGTCGCCCTCAGTCTCCGGCGGCGACGGCCCGTGCGGCGGCCGGATCCAGGGTGGCCCCGGCGGGCACCAGGCTGACCAGCCCGGCCGGCAGCCGCAACGGGCGCACGTTGCGATAGCCGAGCATCGGGAGCACCTCCCGGTCCGCCAACACGTACCGTCGGCCCAGGTCGGTGACCACGGACACCGCGCCTCCGGTCGCGCCGGGCGCCGCGGCGGCCTCGACCACCGCGCCGCGACCCGGCTCGACCACCACGTGGTCGGCCAGCACCGCGTCGCCGCCGGGCGCGGTGCGTGGCGTGGCCGCCAGGTCCCGCAGCGGTACGCCCCAGCGCACCTCGGCAACCCCACCGTCGTCGGCGACGCGGGTGCAGAGGGCGCCGTCGTCGCCGGCCGCGAGCCGGGGCGGGGCCGGCGGCGGGGCGGTGGCGCCGCTCGGGGCGAGGTCGGGCACCGTGGGCAGCGCGGCGAAACGGCCCAGTGTCATCGGCAGCGGTTCGCCCTGCCCGGTGCGAGCCAGCAACAGCCCGGCCTGCAACTCGGTGATGCCGGCCAGGCCGGCGTCGACGGCCACCGCGTACTGCCGGCCGCCACCGGAGTTGCTCACCAGGTAGACCGTGCCGACCGTGGCACCCGCCACCCGCGTCGCGGGCTGACCCAGCCCGGGAAGGTCCAGCGGGGCGAGGTCGGCGCCGGTGGGCAGTGAGTTGAGCAGGGCGGGCGCCACCGCCACCGCCTGCGCGCGGGTGGTGGCGAGTGCGGCGAGCACCCTGCTGGGATCGCGGACGAGGTAACGCCGCTGGTGCCAGACCAGGTGCAACCCGCCGTCGGGGTGACGCAGCAGCAACGCCTCGTCACCCAGCACTCGGCCGCCGCCGGGCTCGGTGCCGATCAGCAGCGCGGAGCGGGGTGCCTCACCCGCCGGGGCCGTTGAGCAGACGGTCCACGCCGCAGTGGCCAGCCGGCCGGGGGCGGGCAGCGAATCGGGCGCGTCGGCGATGCCCAGCGGCAGCCCGCGCGGCACGCCGTCGATCGTGCGTCGCGAGACCAGCACGGTCTTCGACTGCTCCGCGCCGACGATCAGCAGCGCCGAGGCGTAGTTGAGCACCGGGTGCAGCCGCTGCTCGCGATAGACGAACCGGGCACCGGACTCCTTCTCCACGATCACCGCACCCGGGTCGCGCCAGCCGTTGCCGCCGCCGGCGAACAGGCCGTAGAGCGCGAAGCCGCCGAGCGCGATCGCCGCGACCAGGACGCTGGCCAGGCCGGCGCCGGCCAGCCGCCGAAACGGTGACTGCGCCGGGTCGGTCTCGCGCATGACCAGGGCGGCAACCGCCCGCTGCACGCTGAACTGGTAGGAGTGCAGCTGGTCCTGCCGCGACGGCATGAGAGTCCCTCCGGTGGATCGGCCGGGCACAGGATATGCGTTGCGTCGATGTCGCGTGGACCCTGCGTGGCCGGCCCGGGGCAACCGGTACCATCCGGGGACGAATCCGGCGGCGAGAGGGCACCCGTGGGCGCGCGTTTCGAGGAGCTGGCCTGGCGGGAGACCCCGATCGGCGCGATCAGCCTGCGCCGACGCCGGGATCCGGCCCTCCAGGTCGAGGTGTACGAGGTCAAGCTCGACGACGAGTACCTGATGTCCAGCCTGTTCCCGGTCGCGGAGATCGAGCTGGCGCGGCTCGGTCTCGCCGAGGTGACCGGCGACTCGCTCGATGTGGTGGTCGGCGGTCTCGGGCTGGGCTACACCGCCTGCGCGGCGCTGGGCGACCCCCGGGTGCGGTCGCTGCTGGTCGTGGAGGCGATCGAGGACGTGATCGACTGGCACCGCCGGGGTCTGCTGCCGTTCGCGGCGGGGCTCGCCGAGGACCCGCGTACCCGGTTCGTGCAGGCCGACTTCTTCGCGGCGGTGGCCGGTACGACAGGCTTCGACACCGAGATGCCCGGACGGCGGTTCGATGCCGTGCTGCTCGACGTCGACCACTCCCCGCGCAACGTCCTGCACCCCAGCCACGCGGCGTTCTACCCGCCGGCCGGGTTGCGCCGGCTGGCCGCCCTGCTCCGCCCCGCGGGAGTGTTCGCGCTCTGGTCGGACGACCCGCCGGACACCGAGTTCACCGCGGCGCTCACCGAGGTGTTCGTGGACGTACGGGCACACGTCGTGCCGTTCGCCAACCCGCTGACCGGCGGTGAGTCCGCGAACACGGTCTACGTGGCGCGCACCGACGGCTGAGCCGCCCGGGCCCTCCGCCCTTGATCGACTCGATTTTCCGGAGATCGGGCCATCCCCGCGTCCCGGACACCTCGACATCAAGGAACCCGAGTCGATCAGAGGTGTCTTCTCACCTCAGGCGGGCATGGTGGCGGCCGGATCGGGAAAGGTGACCCCGTGCCCGCCGCACCTGGCGCGGCCGGTTACCGGAGGTGGACATGCGTGCGCTGCTCTGGGTCGTCGGCGTGGTCGCCGGCGTGCTGATCCTGCTCGGGCTGATCCTCGAGGCCGTCCGCTGGCTGATCATCATCGGTCTGATCGCGCTGGTGATCGTGATCATCCTGGGCGTGGTCAAGGGGCGGCAGGCGATGCGACACCAAGGCCGACGATGACGGCCGGCCCGGTCAGAACCAGTCCGGGCGCATGTCGAGGGTCGTCCGGTCCCGGTTGCCCAGCAGGTCGAACTGCGGGCCGGTACGGGGCAACTCGACCCTGAAGAAGTAGCGTGCGGCCTGCCGCTTGCCCGCGTGGAACGCGTCGCCGGCCTCCTCCGGTGGCAGGGCCAGCACCTGCTCCAGCCATATCCACGCGATCACCACGTGCCCGACCGCCTCCAGGTACGCGCTGGCGTTGGCCAGCGCGAGCACCGGATCGCCGTCGGCCCAGAGTCGACGGGTGACCTCGGTGACGCGATCCACCGCACCCGCCAGCCGGTCCGCCAGTTCGGCCGCCTCGCCGCCGGCCTTCCGGCCCCGCTCGACGGCGTCGTCGATCGTCGCGGTCAACACGGTGAGACCGGCACCGCCCCGCATGGTCATCTTTCGGCCCAGCAGGTCCAATGCCTGGATGCCGTGGGTGCCCTCGTGGATCGGGTTGAGCCGGTTGTCCCGGTAGTGCTGCTCCACGTCGTGATCGCGGGTGTAGCCGGCACCGCCGAGCACCTGGATCGCCAGGTCGTTGGCGGCCAGGCACCACTGCGACGGCCAACTCTTGGTGATCGGCGTGAGCACGTCCAGCAGCAGGTGCGCGCGCTCGCGGTCGGCGTCGGCGGGGGCGGTCTGCTGCTCGTCGAGCAACCGGGCGCAGTAGAGCACCAGCGCCAGCGCCCCCTCCACGTAGCTCTTCTGGGCCAGCAGCATCCGGCGTACGTCGGGGTGGTCGATGATCGGCACCTGCGCCGCGGCCGGGTCCTTCGCACCGACCGGCCGACCCTGCGGTCTCTCCCTGGCGTACGCGAGGCTCTTGAGGTAGCCGGTGTAACCCAGCGCGGTGGCGCCGGCCCCGACCCCGATCCGGGCCTCGTTCATCATGTGGAACATCTGCGCCAGGCCCTGGTGCGGCGGGCCGACCAGGTGGCCGACCGCACCGGCGCGACCGCCCGGGGTGTGCACGCCGTCGCCGAAGCTGAGCAGGGTGTTGGTGGTGCCCCGGAAACCCATCTTGTGGTTGAGCCCGGCCAGCACCACGTCGTTGCGGTCGCCGAGTGACCCGTCCGCGCCGACCAGCACCTTGGGCACGATGAACAGCGAGATGCCCTTCACCCCGGGCGGCCCGCCGGGGATCCGCGCCAGCACCAGGTGGACGATGTTCTCGGCCAGCTCGTGGTCGCCGCCGGAGATCCACATCTTGGTGCCGAAGAGCCGGTACGTGCCGTCCGGCTGGGGCTCGGCGCGGGTGGTGATGTCGGCAAGTGAGCTGCCGGCGTGCGGCTCGGACAGGCACATGGTGCCGAAGAACCGGCCGTCCAGCATGGGCCGGACGTAGGTGTCCACCTGCTCGGCGCTGCCGTGCGCCAGCAGCAGGTTGGCGTTGCCCAGCGTGAGGAACGGGTACGCCGAGGTGGCCACGTTCGCGGCCTGGAACCAGGTGAAGCAGGCCGCCGCGACGACGTGCGGCAGTTGCAGGCCGCCGACCGAGGCGTCCAGGCCGGCGCTGAGCAGGCCCGTTAGGGCGAAGCTGTCCAGCGCCGCGCGGACCTGCGGGATGAGCCGCACCCGCTGCCCGTCGAAGGTGGGCTCGGCGAGGTCGGCGGCCCGGTTGTGCGGGGCGAACTGTTCGGTGGCCACCCGCTCGGCGAGGTCCAGGGCGTCGTCGAAGGTCTCCCGGGAGTGCTCGGCGTAGCGGGGCCGCTCGACGAGTTGCCCCACCTTCAGCCAGTCGTGCAGCAGGAAGTCGAGGTCACGGCGGGAGAGCAGGATGGACGGCACGGCACTCCTCAACGGGCACGGGGGTGGGGCGG
The DNA here is from genome assembly GCF_043197875.1 of Micromonospora sp. NPDC048935. Lineage (NCBI taxonomy): Bacteria > Bacillati > Actinomycetota > Actinomycetes > Micromonosporales > Micromonosporaceae > Micromonospora > Micromonospora sp. NPDC048935. The sequence continues at coordinate 30,118 of NZ_JBICTZ010000009.1, forward strand.
GCCCGGACGACGGCCCAGGATCACCACGCCCATCCTCGCGGATCGACGGGGCGCGCACCACCGGGCGGGGAGGCCGTCGACGAGCGGAACCTGTCACACCATCCGACTAGTGTCGCTGCCCGTGACCGAACCCGGAGACGTCCCGCCCGAGGTCCTCGACCGGCTGCGGCCGATCTGCCTCGGGCTGCCGGAGACCTACGAGGAGCCCGCCTGGGTGGGCATTCGCTGGCGGATCCGCAAGCGAACCATCGCCCACGTGCTCACCGTCGACCCCGATCGCCAGCCGGTGCACGCGCGGGCCGCCGCACTCGACCAGCCCGCCTGCCTGCTGACCTTCCGGTCGCCACTGGACGAGATCGCCGGGCTCCTGGCCACCGGGCACCCCTTCTACAAACCGGACTGGAGTCCGAACGTGATGGGCATGGTCCTGGACGAGCACACCGACTGGGAGGAGGTGGGTGAGTTGCTCACCGAGAGCTACTGCGTCATGGCCCCGAAGCGGCTCGCCGCCCGGGTCGGCCCCCCGGCACCGCCGACCGGCTGAGCGCCGAGGGCACACTGAGGAGTACGACACCGGCCTGGGCCGCCTGCGCGAAGCAGCGCTTACCGAAACCGGACCGGTGATCGACGCCCTGGACCTTTCCCAGTTGGCGGTTTCGGTCGGGACGCTCCGGGGATACCGCGCCGGTTGGCCGTAGCCGTCGTCAGCGGCTGGAAGCCGAGGCGCCGTCGGGCGGGTGAGGAGCAGGTCGATGTCGTCGCTGCCCACCGAGGAAGATCACCGGTTGACGCCGGTGCTCCAGGAAGACCGGGTGTGCACGGGCGTGACCACGGTGCGCGGGCGGGTGTTCCTCAGCTACCCGTCGGCGGATCGGCCCGGCGTGCAGGTGGTGGAGGCGCTGCCGGACGGCCGTCGTCTCCCGTACCCCGACGCCGCGTGGAACCGCGCCGACCAGCCGCCGAGCGGGACGTTCGTGCACGTCAACGGGTTGCGCGTCGGCCCGGACGGCTGGTTGTGGATTGTCGACTCGGGTTCGCCGCGGATCGGCGGCGCGCAGGTGCCGGGCGGCGCTCGGCTGATCGTTGTCGACCCGGACGATGACCGCGTGAAGCGGGTCTACCACCTCGACGAGGCGGTGCACCCGGGTAGCTACGTCGACGACGTCCGTTTCAACGGCAGGGTGGCGTACCTCAGCGACGCCGGGGCGGCCGGCCTCATCGTGCTCGACCTCGACTCGGGTCGGTCGAGACGGGTGCTGGACGGGCATCCGAGCACGGCCGGCGGCCCGGTGGTCGCCGACGGTCGCGTGCTGCGTGACCCGGACGGCGCCGAGGTACGCCTGAACGTGGACCAGTTGGAGGTGTCGCCGGACGGTCGCTGGCTCTACTACCAGCCGGCCTCCGGCGGGATGTCCCGGATCGCCACCCGCTGGTTGGACGACCCCTCGGTGTCCGCCGACGAGCTGGCCCGGAGGGTCGAACGCTGGTGTGACACACCCAGCACCGGCGGCACGGCCATCGACGCCACCGGCGCCATCTACCTCAGCGACCTGGAACGGCGACGCGTCCTCGTCCTCGCACCCGACCGCAGCGTACGGACGCTCGTCGCCGATCCCCGACTGGCCTGGGTGGACGCGATGTGGCTCGACGCCGAGGCCCGGCTCTGGATGCCGGCGGCCCAGCTGCACCTCACCGCCGGGCTCAACGGCGGGGTCCCGGCCGTCGAGTACCCGGTCCAGCTCTACCGGATCCCCGTTGAGATCGGGCCGCCCGCCCGGGACCACGCCTGAGTGCTCGACCCGCCGAGCCGACCGGGCCTCCCCCGCCCCGGGTACGAAACCCGGTGGAGAGGGTGCGGCCCGATGGGTGAAGATCGCAGGGTGTCCGTTCCTGCCCGTCAGATCCGTGCTCGTTTCTCGGCCGACACGATCACCGTGTACCAGGCGTACCCACCGGAGATCGCGCTGCCGGCGGTGGCCGCCGGTCGCTTCGTGGCCCCCTTCAAGCGTGACCGGATGACCTGGATCAAGCCGTCGTTCCTGTGGATGATGTACCGCTGCGGTTGGGCCACCAAGCCGGGGCAGGAACGTGTGCTGTCCATCGACATCACGCGGGAGGGCTTCGAGTGGGCGCTGGCGCGAGCCTGTCTGAGTCACTACGACCAGGGCCTGCACGGTGACCGGGCGACGTGGTCGCGGCACCTCAAGGCCAGCCCGGTACGGGTGCAGTGGGATCCGGAACGGACACTGCACCTGAGCGCGTTGCCCCACCGGTCGTTGCAGGTCGGACTGTCCGGCGAAGCTGTCGCCCGGTACGTCGACGACTGGACGGTCAGCGTCACGGACATCACCCCCACCGTCCACCGCGTACGGGAACTGGTGCGGGCCCATGACGTGCGGGCGGCAACGGACCACCTGCCGGCCGAACGGAGCTATCCGCTGCCGAGGCAGATCGCGGCCCACCTCGACGCCACCGGCTGACCCTTCGCGGTCGTCGGCCCAGGCCCGCACCTGGTCCTGACGTGTCGGGGCTGTCGGGGGGTGCCGCTAGGGTCCCACCATGGCTGATTTCGTGTTGGTGGCGGGTGCGTGGCTGGGGTCGTGGGCGTGGGACGAGGTGGTGGCACCACTTCGGGCGGCCGGCCACGGCACCCACGCGTTGACCCTCTCCGGCCTCGCCGACCGGCGGGATGTGCCCGCCGGTCAGCAGACCCACGTGCAGGACATCGTCGACGAGATCGAGCGCGGCGACCTGCACGACGTGGTGCTGGTCGGGCACAGCTACTCGGGCATCCCGGTGGGTCAGGCCGCCGAGCGGATCGGCGGGCGGTTGAGTCGGGTGGTCTTCGTGGATTCCGAGGTGCCTGTCGACGGTGGTTCGTTCGCCTCCGGCTGGTGGCAGGGCCAGGCGGCCTTCGAGGCGCAGATCGCCGACAACAACGGCTACTGGGCTCCGCTCGGCGCGGCCGACTTCGACGGTCAGGGCCTCACCGACGAGCAGGTCGCCCGGCTGGTCGAGGGCTCCACGCCGCATCCGGGAGCCACTCTTACCGAGCCGGCCGTGCTGACCCGGCCGTTGGGTGAGCTGCCCGCGACGTACGTGAAGTGCCTGCTCGACGGGCCGGAGCCCAACGACACGGTGGCGAAACTACTGACCAGCGACCACTGGCGACTGGTCACCATGGACACCGGCCACTGGCCGATGTTCTCCCAGCCCGCCGAGTTGGCCCGGATTCTGTTGGCGGAGGCCGGCTGACCTTCGCAGACCCAGCCCAGCCGCACGCCCGTAGCCTTCAGTCCGTGTCGAGGGTCTGGATGTGGCGCACCGGTGACGCGAGCAGCCACAGCACGGCGAGCACGCCACCCAGGCCGGCGATGGCCAGGGTGGGCCGCAGCCCGATAGTGGTGCCCAACGCGCCGCCGACCAGCGCGCCCAGCGGTCGGATGCCGTAGTTGACGGCGCTGTAGGCACCGGCCCGGCGTCCCAGCGCGTCGGCGGGTGTCACGGCGATGAGGAGGGCGTTGAGGTTCACGTCCATCAGCATCACCCCGACGCTGGAGACCAGTTCGATGGCCGCCAGCATGGCCACCTTCGTCCAGGTGGGTCCGGACACCAGCGCGGTCAGCGCCAGCGGCGCGGGGAAGAGCACCGCGCCGATCATGGCGGTACGGCCCAGTCCAATGGCGCGTGAGACCCGCGGTGCGAGCGCCGCGCCGATGAATCCGCCGATCGCTCCGAAGCCGAGGGCGATGCCGATCGCGCCGGCTGACAGGTCGAGTTCGCGGCTGGCGTAGAGCACCAGCAGCGCGCCGGCGATGAAGGTGAAGAAGTTGACGGTGCTGGTGCAGCCGAGGGCGGCCCGCAGCACCGGATGCCGCAGCACCAGCACGAGCCCGTCGCGGACCAGGCCGAGGGTGGACGTCCGACGCGGCGGTGGAGGCACCTCGGTCACCGGGATGCGGCTGAGCAGCAGCGCGGAGCCGAGGAAGGACACCGCGTCGACGACTATCGCGACCGGGGCGCTCAGCGCCTGGACCAGTCCGCCGCCGACGGCCGGACCGGCGATGAACGACAACGATCGGCTCATGCTCAGCTTGCTGTTCGCGTCCACGTACGCCGATCGTGGCACCAGGGCCACGAAGAACGCCTGACGCGCCATCGCGAACAGCACCGCACCGAAGCCGGTGAGGAGTGCCACGAGGTAGAGCTGACTGAGGGTGACCGCACCGAACAGGTAGGCCACCGGCAGGCTGAGCAGCACCGCGCCCCGGCCCAGGTCCGCGATGATCAGGAGACGCCGTTTGTGGGTGCGCTGGTCCACCCAGGCGCCCAGGAACAGGCCCAGCAGGTTGGGCAGCCAGATCAACGCGGTGAGGACGCTGACCTGCACGGGGGTAGCGGCGAGCAGGGTGACGGCGATCAGCGGCAGGGCCAGTTCGCTGATCCGATCACCGAAGTCGGAAATCGTCTGACCGAGCCAGAAGGTGCGGAACCGCCGGTCGCGAAACAGGGCCGGCGGGGGCACGGCAACGGCGACACCCACGGCCTCGGCACCCGGGGCACGCACCGCCTCGGCACCGGGGCCACGCACGGCCTCGGCTCTGGTGGCACCCGCGGTGCCGGTGGTGTTCACGACGCGGCCGGCGCGTCGCCGGACTCGGCCGAGGCGTCGTCGCCGGCCTCGGGCAGGAGGTAGCGCAGCATGCGGACGATCCGCGCACCGTCCGGAGACGAGTCCTCCTTGCGCCGCACGTACGGGGCGATCAGTTCCTCGATCGACTCCTCAAGCTGCCGCAGCTCGTCGGCGGTGGCCACGAACCGGGTGTCCGCGATGCCGGCCAGAGCACGCCACTCGGGGTCCAGCCGGGGCTCCTCGTGCAGCAGCCACTGCTGGGGCGCGTCGGCGTTCCGGGCGAACATCTCGCCGCGCAGTTGGTGGCTGGCGGACTGCCCTTCGACGCTGTCGGTAGGGGTGAAACGGAAGCCCCGGGCAACCGCCTGCCACCAGCGTTCCCGCTTGCTGGTGGCGCCCTCCCAGTCGGTGACCAGACCGAACGTCGCGAGGTGCCGCAGGTGCCAGCTGACCACCGACGGTGTGGCGCCGACGTGCGGCGAGAGCCCGGTCGCCGTGGCGGGGCCGTGCCGCTGAAGGTGTTCGAGGATCGCCAGCCGTACCGGATGGGCCAGTGCCCGCAACGCCTGCGGCTCGGTGATCTCGAAATCCCCGTACGGATTCTTGAGAGACATGTTTCGAAATTAGTCTCTCAGATTGGATCGGGGCAACCCCGAGCCGCCGCCGCGGCGCGTTGATCAGGCGATGCCCAACCGCGCCAACGGCTCGACCAGCTCACGCTCCTCGTAGCTCAGGTGCGACAGCAGGGCGTCGGTCAGCAGGTCCACCGCCGCCCGCAGCTCGGCGAGACCGTCCGGAGACCCGACGTACGCGACCAGCGCCCGGTCCACGCCCTCCAGCACGTCGTGGATGACGTGATGCTCCTGCTCCAGCCGGTCGACGACCGGGCCGAGTCGGGGGTCACGCGCCCGCAGCCGGGGAAAGAACGACTGGTCCTCGATGGTGTGGTGGGTGGTGACGATGCGACAGTACGACTCGCAGTAGACGCCGAGCGTCCACCGGTTCTGCCGCATGGTCATCGTGTTGATGTGCGACCGGGCCGCACCGGCGTCGATCTCACCGGCCGCCACCTGCTCGATCAGGTCGTGGATCTGGGTCAACTCGGCACGCAGGCCGTCGTGCACCTGCACCAGGTGCGCGCCGGTGGCCTGCTCGTGCGGGGTGTACGTGCGGTCCGGGTCGGGCACCGGCCCGCTCGGGCGGGTCGACTCGTCCCAGACCTGCTGGTCGCTGCGCCGCACGCCGTCGTCGGGGGTCGGCACCACGGCGAACGCACCGCCGGTCACCGTCGCACGGCTCGGCCGCGCCGCCGGCTCCGACGCACGCACCGACTCCGACGCACGTCCCCGCTCCGACTGCGGCGCACGCCCCGACTCCGACGCACGCTCCCGCTCCGACTGCGGCTCCGGCTCCGGCTCCGGCTCCGGCGTACCCATTGGTGCCGCACCCCTCGCACGCTCGGCCGCGACCAACTCGCGCACCGCCGGAGCCACCTCGCCGGCGAACCGGCGCAGGTCGTCGGGGTCGTCGCTGGCGAGGATGAACGCGCTGACGCCCTCCCCCAGCGCCAGCTCGGTCAACTCCCGCACCCACTGCTCGGCCGGCCCCTCCAGCGACCCCCGGCCGACGGCCGAGAACCGGCCGGCGATGTTGAGCAGCCGCCGCACGGCCTGCGGCGAACGGCCCGCCTGCTGCGCGGCATCGTCGATGATCGCATTGCCCTTGGCCAGGTCACCGGGCTGGAGATAGCTCAGCGAGGGCAGCCAGCCGTCGGCCCGACGGCCGGTGAGCTGGAGCATCCGCGGCTTGTACGCGCCCAGCCAGATCGGCACCGGGTGGGCCGGGGCGGGCCCGCGTTTGGCGCCTCGCACCCGGTAGAACTCGCCGTCGACACGCACTCCGCCACGCGCCTCGGTGTCCCAGATCTGGTGGATGACCTCGATGGCCTCCTCCAGCGCGCGTACGCCCTGCCCGGGGGTCAGGCGCCGGCCACCCATCGCCTCGATGGCCTCCCAGAACGAGCCCGCGCCGAGGCCGAGACCGACCCGGCCACCGCTGAGCAGGTCCAGACTGGCCACGCTGCGGGCGAGCACCGCCGGTGGGCGCAGTGGCAGGTTCGTGACGTTCGCCGCCACGTGGACGCGGTTGGTGCGGGCCGCGACGAAACTCAGCAACGTCCAGGTGTCGAGGAATGCCGGCTGGTACGGGTGGTCCTGGAAGGTGACCAGGTCCATGCCGACCTGCTCGGCCAGGACGGCGATGTCGACCGTGCGGCCGGGGTCGTCACCGCGTGGGGTGACGAACGATCCGAAGAGCAGGTCGTGGCCGTAGTCGCTCATCTGCGAGCCTCCCGAGTGTCACGCGACGCCTCGAACGATGCGCCTGCCGTCAACCTTATGTCACGCAGAACATCTTCTGCCAACAAGGTCTTCGTCACTGCGCTATTGTCGGGGGATGACGGGTGCCCCTGACCGACCGGACCGGCCCGATCCGCTCGACGACGACCTGGGCTGGATGCTCGGGGTCGTCTTCCGTGGCTACGTCCGGGCCGCCGAGCACGCGCTCAGCGACTTCCCCGGCGGCCCCCGCGGCTACCAGGTGCTCACCGCGGCGAGCACCGGTCCGGCCCGAAACCAGGGTGCGATCGCGGAGGAGCTCGGTATCGACCGCACCGTCCTCACGTACCTGATCGACGACCTGGAACGGCCCGGGTTCGTCGCCCGTCGGGCCGACCCGGCCGACCGGCGCAACCGGCTGGTCGACGTCACCGACGTCGGCCGCGCCGCCTGGGAGCAACGGCGCGTGGCGCTGCGGCACGTCGAGTCACACCTGTTGGGGGCGCTCACGCCGACCGAGTCGGAGACGCTGCGGGCACTGCTCCAGCGGGTCGCCTGCTCGGCCCAGGCGATGGACCCGCTGCGTGACCTGTGCGAGGTGGTGTCGCAGGTGCAACCCGCGCCGGCACAGACCGCCACCCGGGCCGCCACCGCCCGAGGCCGTCGGCGCAGCGCCGACTGACACCAGGAACGGCCGCCCCCGGGAGGGGAACGCGACGCGGGCCCGGCCGGCTCCCCCGACGTGGTACGTCGAGCGGAGCCGGCCGGACCCGCGGTGCCGCCGGCGCGTGGGATCAGCGCACGTGCACGAACACCGGGTTCGAGTAGAACCACAGGTCGTCCCACGGGCTCTCCAGCCCGTCGGCGAGCGGCTCGGCCTCGTCGGTGCTGGTGCCCCGCACCCGCGCGTAGGTGTCGGACTCGACGTTGCGCAGCGTGTGCCGGATGACGTAGTCCTCGCCCTGGCGACGCCAGTCGCGCGGGCCGAAGCGGGCCACCACCTTCGTGGTGGGGTTGGTGTCGGCGTCCAGGTTGGCGCTCGGGCCGGTGATCTGACCGACGATCAGGTCGACCCGACGGACCTCGGGGCGGTCCCCGTTCGCGTTCAGGCCGCCCGGCGGACGGAACCTGACCTCGATCTCGACATCGGTGCGGCTACGACGGCTGACCGTGATGGTCTCGCCCACCTCGGCGGTCCTGCCCTGGGACCTGGCGGTGACGTCGAGGTTGCGGATCAGGTCGCCGGTGGTGACGAAGATCCGACCGTTGCGCAGACCGTCCATGATGTCGCCGTAGTCCTGCCGGGCGTGCACGTACGTCTTGCTGTACTCGCCCGGCCAGAAGTCGGAGCCGCCGCGCGTCCAGTGCACGTGCGAGTCGGACGTCGCGGTGATCCACCAACGCCGCCCCTCACCGAGCAGCGAGTCCCACAGTCCGCCGACCCGGGCGGTCATCTGGTCGAAGCCGCCGTAGGTGGGGTGGTTGCCGTACCCGCCCCGCTTGCCACCGTTGAGCGGGCCGGCCTGGTGGCCGGGTGCGCCCTCGAAGCCGATGTAGACGTCCGGTGCGGCGTTGTTGCCGTTGCGGAACTCCCGCGGGGTGTCCTGGCCGTAGACGCCGAGCCCGGGCGCCGAACGGGACGCGTGGTGGGCGATCACCAACGGCTTGTGCGGCATGCCCCGGGCGACCTTGAGGAACTCCACCATCTTGGCCTCGGTGTCGCGGGCCGGGTCGGTGGGGAACGCATCGTACTTGGCGAACCGGCTCTCCAACTCGAAGAGCTGCTTCGCCTCGTCGTCGTGGCGCGGGATCATCAGCGTGTGATGGTCCAGCGAGGGCGCGTCGAACTCCATCCCCCAGAACTGGAGCACCTCGGGGACCAGCTTGCGCGACCGCAGCAGGTCGGGGTAGGCCTGCTCGATGTTCACCTTGGAGTGCGTCGGTCCACCATGGTCGGTGCACATGGCCCAGGTCAGGCCGAAGTTCTTCGCCATGATGGCGTTAGTGACGATCGGGTAGACCGCGTCGGCGCCCTTGTGGAAGACGATCGGGCTCTTCGTGGTGTCGAACTCGCCGCTGTACTCGGAGTGGACGTGGTGGTCACCGGCACGCCACACCCGGCTCGTGGAGTTGCCCCGGCCGTCGCCGGGCCGACGGTCCTCGTCGGCCCACGCCGCGCCGGCACCGACCAGCGGGCTGGCCGCGGCCAGCGTCGCGCCGACGCCCGCGTACTTGACCAGCTTGCGCCGGGACAACTGCGTGTGCTCGGTCTCTTCGGGTTGCTTGTCTCGCACCTGGGGCCTCTCCTCGATCAAGCGAATGCTCTTTCGATCAAGGAGCCTCGAAGAACGTCGTGAACATCCGTCGTACGGAGAGCGGGCCCACGATGAACACCCCGGCCTGACCAGCCAAAGGACCAGTTGACGATGGCAGCGGGTCACACCTCGACCGCAGGGTGTGCCCGGCCGGTCAGGGCACCTGCCGGGTGTCGTGGGACCTCCGGGCGGCCGACGGGTCGACCGGTGCGGTCACCACCGGCGGTGCGACATCGACGGCGGGCAGTCCGGCCCGGCCGGCGACCGGCAGGGTCAGCGCACTGCGGCCGAGGTCGACGCGAACGGTGGCGTCGCGGTCGGTGGTGTCGGTGAACTGCGGGTCGCTCTGACCGAGCACCAGACCGAGTACGTGCCCGGCGGGCACCACCGCGTCGTACGCGTTGAGCGGGATGGTCACCGTGTACCAGCGGTCCGGCCGCAGCGGCGTGGTGAACCGCAGCGAACGGTGGTGCGCGGCGTCGAGCCACCCCCGGGCCAAGACGGCGTGGTCGGAGACCTCGGTGACCTCCTCGGTGTCCCGGTAACAGGCGTCGTCGACGTCGGTGGAGGCACCCCAGCAGGACTCGGTGTCCAGCGTCCGCACGCCCCCCGCACCGGCGAGCGACACCCGCTCGGCGGTGCCGTAGTCGACAAGCCGGGCGGTCAGCTGGGTGGTCGGCCGGTCCACCCGGACCCGCAGCCGCACCGACGGGCTGCCGGAGATGCGCAAGGCGCTGGTCAGCGCGCCGGACAGGAAGACCAACCGCCCGGCGGTCGCGGTGCTCGGCGCGGCGACCAGCTCGTCCTCGAACAGCGACTCGTCGACGTACGCCCGCTCCTGACCCGGCCGCGCACCACGCCCGCCGAGGGTGCCGGTCACGCCGTCGCCGACGCCGAGGGGCACCCGCACGTCCCGGGTGCCGGGGGCGGGCCAGTCGCGCTGGGTCGTCCAGGTGCCCGGCGCGGTCTCCAGGTCGACCCGCGGCTCGTCCATCACCCCGTTGGGCAGCCCCTGCAACCAGTAGTCGAACCAGCGGTGCAGGGCGGCCACCCACTCGGCGCGTCGAACGTCGAACGGGTCCTGGTGGCCGGTCTGGTGCAGCCAGAGCTTGCGGGGCACACCCTGCTCGGCCAACTCCTGCCACCAACCGGCGAACTGGTTGGTCGTGACGTTCAGGTCGTTGAGGCCGTGCGCCAGGAAGACACTGGCCCGGACCCGGTCGGCCGAGGGCCGGTAGTCGCGCCGCGCCCAGAACCCGTTGTAGTCACCGGTCTCCTCGGCGCTGTCCGCGCGCAGGCGGGCCAGCACCTGCGCGCAGGCCGCCTCGGGGCGCCCGCTGACGTCCGAGTGCAGGTAACCGGGGTAGTCGGTGGCGACAAGTGACCCCTGGTAGCGCATGTAGTCGTACCAGCTGGAGATCGCCGAGACCGGCACGATGGTGGCCAGCCCCGGCACGCCGGTGGCGGCGACGCCGTTGGCGACCGAACCGTCCCACGACTTGCCGATCATGCCGACCTGCCCGGTGCTCCAGGCGGCGCTTACCGGCCGCCCTGCGGCGTCGTACGCGAGAGCCCGCCCGTTGAGCCAGTCGATCACCGCCGTGGCGCTGCCCACCTCGGCCGGGCCGCCGACGTCCTCACAGCCGGTCGACCGGGCGGTGCCGGCCAGGTCCACGGCGGCGAAAGCGTACCCGCGTGGGACGAAGTAGTTGTCGTAGAAGAGCGGGACCTTGGCGATCACGCCAGCCGCGTCGTACGTCTTACGCTCGCCCTCGTTGCCCCGACCACAGCAGAGGTAGTACGGGGAGGCGTCCATGATGACCGGCACCCGCACCCCGGCGGCGGCGGCCTCCCGGGGCCGGACGAGGTCCACCGCCACCCGGTCGGGCACCCCGTCGCCGTCACTGTCGGCGCGGGTCTGGACCCAGACGCTCTCCCGGATCGCGTCGGCGTAGGAGTAGGCCGGAACGGTCTCGTCGCCCACCACGTGCGGCGGACGGGGGTGGTGCCGGGTCGCCGTCTCGGCCGCCGCCGGGGCGGCTGCCCGGGCAGACGCGACCACCGGGGTCGCGGGTAGTGCCGCCACCAGCAGGCCGACCAGGACGGCGGCGACCCGTGCGCGGGTGCCACCGGACAGCGGCGTTAATGTCATCAATGTCCTCCCGGGGAGTGACACACGCATCAGACTCCGTCGAATCGATGCTCGTTCAGCCTAGTGCCCGCGGCGGACCCGGTGCCGGACAAGAGGTCCCCAGGCGGCCGGGCGGCCTGCTCAGAGCCGGGCGCGGGGCAGCCAACCGAGAAACCGGAGCCGGACCCGGGGCAGCGGCACGGTGGGCAGATCCTGGGCGGCGGCGACGAGGCAGGAGCCCAGGTAGACCGCCAGGGCGGTGCGAGCGCCACCGAACTCGGCCAGCAGTTGGCTCTGCTTCGTGGCGCAGGGCCACTCACGCCCACATCCGGTGCAGGTCCAGCTCGGTGGGCTGGGAAGGTGCTCGGGCAGCTTCGAGCGGCGGTACCGGCCGACGACGCTGTTGTCCGCGCGCACGTCGCGTCGGCGCGGCACCGGGCCTCCGTTGCGGTGCGCGACCGGGCGGGCACCCGGCAGGTAACGCCCGACGGTGCCGAGCAGCACGCCGACGCGGATCAGGGCGTCCGGCCCCACGTGGTGGGTCAGCAACGCGGTCATCAGGTAGTGCCCCAGCAGGTCGAACGCCTCACGACTCAGACCAAGATCACGGCAGAGGTCGACGAAGCCCGGTGTGGTCAGCGGCACCCGGTTGTCGAGCGCGCGGCGCACCACCTCGCGCAGATCGGCCCCGAGGCGCTCCACCGCGTCGCTCTCGCCCAGCCCCAGGCTGTCCCCGTCGGCCACCCGCGCCAGCGCCTCCGCCACGGCCAGTCGAACGACGCGGTCAGGATCGGTACTGTCCAAGGCTCACCCTTTCGTAGGCCAGTCACCCGGCGGCGGCCCGATCGCCCGGCGGCGCCCCGGAGAATCATGAACAAGATTTCGCTGTCGCCCACGACGATGGCTAGGACAGCAGACGCAGAATCCGCCGACGGGTTAGTCGGAAAGCGAAGTCCGGCTGCCGACACACCTCGGCGATTCGTCAGACGACCGACGGCGGTTGTCGTATGGTGACATTCCCATCGACAGATATCCCGCCATTGACCTGACCCGATGCCACCTCCACCGGTCGCTGCCGTCCCGCTCGCGACGTTCCACCTCACTGCACCGCCGGCCAGTCACACACCGGGTCACCGCCGAACACCCCGGCACGTCCCGACCCGGCCCTCGGCACCAGTTCACCCCCCGGCGGTACCTCCACCGGACGGAGACAGCGGATGACGTCAACACCCGTGCAGACCCGACAGTTCGACAGCCGTGACCCGGTGGCGATTCACGAGTTCCTGTCCTCCACGTACGACCCGAGACTGCGCCTGCACAGCAGGAACAGGTTTCGACTCACTCATCACCGCGTCGACGCCGGCCCCTTCGCCCTGGCGACCACCCGCCAGACCGGGCAACTCGACATCGGCGCCACCACCCTCGACGGGCTGGTCCTCGGCCGTACCCGCACCGCCCGCGTCGACCGCGTCTGTGCCGGCTCGGCCAACCGGTTCGGCCCCGGTGAGGTCTTCCTCGTCACCAAACCGGAGGAGCCCTGCACCGTACGCTGGCATCCCGGCGAGGTGGAGCTCTGCGTACTCGATCTGTCGGTTCTGGAACAGGTCGCCACCGCCGCGCCGGGGCGGCGGCCCGGTCGGATCCGATTCACCGACCTGGGTCCCGCCGACGCGGCGCTCGCCCGGCAGTGGCGAAACACCACAAGCTTCGTCAGCGATGTCGTGTTGAACAGCCCGACCGCCAGCGCGCAACCGCTGGTGATCGGCAACGCCGCGCGGATGCTCGCCGCGGCGGCGCTCGCGGTCTTTCCGAACACCGCGTTCACCGAACCGACCGCCGCCGACCGACACGACGCCAGCACCACAACGTTGCGACGAGCGATCACCTTCATGGAGGAGTACGCCGACCGGGACATCAGCGCGGCCGACGTCGCCGCCGCCGCCGGCGTCTCCCTGCGGGCGGTGCAACTGGCCTTCCGTCGTCATCGTGGCACCACCCCGATGGCGTACCTGCGTCGGATCCGGCTCGCTCGGGCGCACCACGACCTGCTGCGCGCCGACCCCCGGCAGGAGACGGTGTCGGCCATCGCCAGCCGATGGGGATTCGCCAGCCACAGCAGGTTCACCGCCCGCTACCACGCCAGCTACGGCGTGCCACCCCGCGAGACACTGCATGCCTGAGGCGGGCAGGGCACACCCCCACGGGCACGGGACACCGTCGGAGAGCCCCGTCCGGGCGACGGCATCCAGCAACGAGCCGGCTGCTGCGCGGCGCAGCCTCCTGCGGGCGGACCTGTTCGCCATCAGCCGTGCGGCCCGCACCGCCGCGGGTGTACGGGTACCGCGACTGCTGATGCTCGATCGGGAACGGCCGCTTTCTTCCCTCCGCCCCCGGTGACGCCGGAGCGGACGAGCCACGCCTGAGTGGATCGCACGGTCGCCCGCGATCATTGATCTTGGCTAGGCTGGCGGGCATGCCCGCCAGCCCCATGCCCGCCCAGCGGCGTGAGCCGGGCCCACCCGAGCGGCATCGATCCCGTTGGGCAGCGCACTGCGCCCGGCTCGCCGGCTCACGCCCCTTCGAGATCGCCATCGTGGTGGTCATCCTCGCCAACGGGGTCGTCCTCGGCCTGGAGACGTACGACGACCTGACTCCGGCGGGTACCGCACTGCACTGGCTGGAGCTGCTCTTCCGGGCCGTCTTCGTCGTCGAGATCGGCGTCCGGCTGGCGGCGTACGGCAGGCGTCCACAGGACTTCTTCCGGCACGGCTGGAACGTCTTCGACTTCGTGGTGATCGCCGCGATCTTCATACCGGGCCTGCACGGCGACCCCGCGCTGCTGCGGGTCGTGCGGGTCGCCCGGATGGTGCGGCTGGTGCGGTTCTCGCCGGGCCTGCGGACCATCGTCTCCGCGCTGTGGCGCAGCCTGCCGGGCGTCACCGGGTTCCTCGCCCTGGCCGTGGTGACGCTCTACGTCTACGGCATGGCCGGCTGGCTGATCTTCGGCAGCAGGTACCCGGACGAGTACGGCGACATCGGCAGGTCGCTGCTGACGTTGTTCGTGCTGCTGTCGCTGGAGACGCTGCCGGACCTCATCGAGCAGGGCATGGCCATCTCACCGTGGACGCTGCTCTACTACGTCAGCTACGTGGTCATCACCGTCAACCTGCTGCTCAACATCCTCATCGCCGTCATCGTCAACTCGATGGAGGAGGCACGCCGGCTGGAGATGACCGAACGACTGGCCCCCGACTACGACGAGGACGGCGACGGCGTACCGGACGAGGTGGACCGCATCGCGCTCACCCAACGGCTGGACGACCTGCGGGCGGTCATCGCCGAGTTGGAGCGCGAGTTGCGGATCGACCGGGACGACGGGCACGGCCGGCCGCACCGGGAGGGCACCCGCACCAGACGGTGATCCGATGCTCGTGCTCCGTACTCCCTTTCGGATGGTGTCGACGGCTCCGTGCTCGGTGAGGGCAGCTTCGTCGACCTGCTGCCGCGCGACCGGCCGGTACGGCTGGGCCTCCGGCCCGACGAGGCGCCGCGCTCTCCGCCCCGCACACCTGCACCGTCAGGTGGGCGATCCCCGCGCACGCCACGGCATGCGCGGGGATCGCCGGACGGCGGTTCAGCGAGCGACTGTCACTGGCCGAGCAGGGTCCGGATCTGACCCGCGTAGCCGGCCACCGTGAAGTCCGGGCCCACGGAGTCCACCAGGATCAGGTCGTTGATGGTGTGCTCGACGCGCAGCGACAGGATGGCCTGGTACTCGGGCGAGTTGTACCAGGTCCTGGCGGTCTCCGCGTCCGGGAACTCGATCAGCACGACCGAGCCGGGCCAACTGCCCTCAAGGACCTGCACCTCGGCGTCCATGACGAGCCACTTGGCGCCGTACGGCTCGGTGGTGGCCTGCACCTGCTCCAGGTAACGCAGGGACTCCTCGGTCGGCACACCGCCGGGGATACGCAGGTGGTTGATCAGGTACGTGCTCATGTCGCACTCCTCAACGTGGGTGATGGGATCCGGTCGAAGAAGTACGACCGGTCGTCTTGTAACTGACAAGCGCTGCGGCGGTTGGCCTGGGGCGCGCGTCAGCGTGGGTGGGGACCGACGCGGATCAGGTGAGGATCCGCGTCGTGGTGATCGTGAGGAACTCGCGGAGGGCAGTCAGGTCACCGGAGGCCTTCGCCCGCGCCGCCGCACCCTCGTAGCTGGAGACGATGAAGCCGGCCAGGTCACCGGCGGGCTCGTCACCGTGCAGCTCACCGGCAGCGCGCGCCTGCTCGATCGCCCCGGCGAGCGTGGCGACCCAACGGCCGAAGCCGGCGTCCACGGCGGCGCGCAGAACGTCGCTGTGCGCCGGGATCTCACTGGCGAAGTTGCCGAGCAGACACCCGCGGTCCCCCATGGTGTCGCCGAGGCCGGTGATGTAGCGGAGATGGCCGACGATCCGCTCGCGCGGCGTTCCGCCCCACTTCTCGTCCAGCATCTCCAGCCCCATCGCCGCCGAGTATCTCGCCACCGAGTCGAGGGCGAGATCTTCCTTGCTGGCGAAGTGGTTGTAGAAGGTGCCCTTGGGCGCCCCGGCTGCGGCGACGATGTCCTGAACGCTCGTCCCGTTGTAGCCACGCAGATGGAACAGATCCAACGCGGCGTCGGACAATCGCTGCCTGGTCCCGGCGGAGGCCGGCGACTTGGGTCGTGGCATGTCGTGACGCTCCTTCGCTCGGGTACTGGCTGACCCCATCACGATATGACCAGTCGTCTCGAAATGCCCAGCGATGTGACCACGGTCATTCCGCAGTACGGTGAGTGGTCATGACCAGCAACTCCAGCGCGGTTCGCGAGGCACTGCTGCGACTACGCCAGGAGACCGAGGCGCAGGCCACCGCCCTGGACGGTGACCTGCGCAGCCTCTTCGAGGCATCCCGGTCGTCGAACGCCGACGACGAGCACGACCCCGAGGGCAGCACGATCGCCTTCGAACGCGCGCAGCTCACCGCCGTCCTGGACGCGGCCCGCCGACGCCTGGCCGAGTTGGACGTCGCGCTGCGGCGGATCGACGAGGGCAGCTACGGCATCTGCGAACGGTGCTTCCGACCGATCCCCGCCGAACGGCTCGTCGCCCGCCCGTCGGCGCGGACGTGTGTCGCCTGCGCCCGCCGACGGTGACGGTGCTCGTCCCCCGCGGAATCGGTGGCCAGGGTGTTCGCGGCCGAGTGACCGGCGCCCACCATAAGGGTGTGCCGACCAACGAACCCGTCCCGGTCGGCGCCGAGCACGTCCCGCAGGGCGTGTTCCGGGTACGCCGTCGCGTCGGCTTCGCCCCTCGGGCCGGACGCGTTCATCGGGTGACTCCTCCTGGTGGTGGCCCGGCAGGAGTGCCGTGGGTTCGTCAGGTGATGACCGGACTGCGGCGTTCCAGCAGGACGACGTCGCGCCAACGGTCGTGGTGACGGCCGACCCGCTCGCGTACGCCGATCACGCGGAACCCGGCCCGCTTGTGCAGCGTGAGGCTGGCGGTGTTCTCCGGGAAGATCCCGGACTGGATGGTCCAGATGCCGGCCGCCTCGGTGGAGGTGATCAGTGCGTCCAGCAGCAGGCGGGCGACGCCACGGCCCTGGGCGGCCGGGTCGACGTAGACGGAGTGCTCGACCACGCCGGCGTAGACGGCGCGGGTCGAGGTCGGCGAGACGGCGATCCAGCCGACGGTGCCGCCGTCGCGGTCGACAGCCACGAAGCGGTGCCCGGGCAACCGCGCCGCGTCGAAGGCCGCCCAGGTGGGGGCGGTGACCTCGAAGCTGGCGTTGCCGGTGTCGAGGCCCACCTGGTAGATCGCCAGGACCCGGTCGGCGTCGGCGTCGGTCATGGGTCGCACGGTGATGTCAGCCATCAGCAGGTTCCCTTCGGAGGAGATCAGAGACCGTCCTGACGCCATCACCGTTACGGGTGGCGAGCGGTGGCACTCTCGAACCTAGATCCGCCCCTCAAGCCCCCCACCCACGCGATCTTGCAGTTTGTGTCGCCGAAACGCCTGGAATGTGCTTTATATGGGGACAGAAAGTGCAAGATCGCGCGGGTGGGGGGGTGCGTTTTAGTGGCAGCCTGCGTAGACGGCTCGGTCGCTCAGCTCCTCTTCGATGCGGATTAGCTGGTTGTACTTGGCTGTGCGGTCGGAGCGCGACAGCGAGCCGGTCTTGATCTGGCCACAGCCGACGCCCACGGCCAGGTCGGCGATCGTGGTGTCCTCGGTCTCGCCGGAGCGGTGTGACAGGACCACCCGGTAGCCCGCCTTGTGGGCGGCGTCCACGGTGGCGAGGGTCTCGGTGAGCGTGCCGATCTGGTTGACCTTGACCAGGATCGCGTTGGCGTAACCGCCCTCGATCCCGTCGCGCAGCCGGTCGACGTCGGTGCAGAAGACGTCGTCGCCGACCAACTGCACCCGCTCCCCCGCCGACGCGGTCAGCCGCTTCCACCCGGCGAAGTCGTCCTCGGCCATCGGGTCCTCGATCGAGCTGATCGGGTATCGGGCGATGAGGTCCAACAGGTAGTCGATGTGCTCCTCGACGGTGCGCTGACGCCCCTCGCCGACGTAGTCGTAGACGCCACCGCGGAAGAATTCCGAGCTGGCCGGGTCGAGACAGATCGTGATGTCGGTGCCGGGCTCGTACCCGGCGTCCTCGATGGCGCGCAACACGAAACGCAGCGCCTCGTCGGCGTCCGTGACGGTCGGCGCGAAGCCACCCTCGTCACCGACGTTGGTGCTGTGCCCGGCCGCGGCGAGAGACGCCCTGAGCGTGTGGAAGACCTCCGAACCCATCCGGACCGCCTCGGCGAACGTCCGCGCCCCGACCGGGGCGATCATGAACTCCTGGAAGTCGAGCGGGTTGTCGGCGTGCGCGCCGCCGTTGATGATGTTCATCATCGGCACCGGCAGCAGGCGGGCCCCGACACCACCGACGTAGCGGTAGAGCGGCTGCCGGTGTGCCGACGCCGCCGCCTTGGCCGTCGCCAGGGACACCGCGAGGATCGCGTTGGCGCCCAGTCGGCCCTTGTCCTTCGAGCCGTCGAGAGCGATCATCGTCTCGTCGATCAGCGCCTGGTCCTCCGCGTCGAGCCCGCGCACCGCGTCGGCGATCGCGCCGTTCACCGCGGCGACCGCCGTCGTGACGCCCCTGCCGTGGAAACGCGTGTGGTCTCCGTCGCGCAGCTCGACCGCCTCGTTCGCCCCCGTCGACGCCCCGGACGGCACGGCGGCCCGGCCGGTCGACCCGTCGGTGAGCACCACGTCGGCCTCCACCGTCGGGTTGCCCCGGCTGTCGAGGATCTGCCGACCGCGTACCCGGCTGATTGCCGTCATCACACACTCCCTGCTCACGATGCCTTTTCGCAGCCAGACTGGCAGGAAACGGCGGCGGTGGCACCGCGACGATGGACACGTTGACCCGTACCCCGGGGTGCGGGTTTAGGGTCGCGGGATGCGGGTGGGTGAGCTGGCACGACGGACCGGGACCACGGTCCGGGCGCTGCGGTACTACGAGTCGGCCGGGCTGGTCGTGCCCCGGAGGCTGGGCAACGGCTACCGGGAGTACGACCCGATCGCGGTGCGGCTGGTGGCCCAGATCCGCGAGTTGATGGCGCTCGGCCTCACCGTGGAGGAGACCCGCCCGTTCGTCGAGTCGATCGCCGGTGGCGCCGACGAGGCCGACGTGTGCGCGGCGGCGGTGGCCACGTACCGCAGCACCATCACCGGCCTCCAGGAGCGGATCGGTCGGTTGACCGCCCAGCGGGACGCCCTGGACGCCCGCCTCGACGCGGCCGCGACCCAGGTCGTGCCCGGCAGTGCGACGGTCGGCACCGACCCCGCCGCACTGGTCGGAACCAGCCTGCCACGGCTGTCCTTCTACGGCACCGACGGCCGCCCGGTCGATCTCGGCGCGCTCGGGGCCGGACGCAGCGTCATCTTCGTGTACCCCCTGACCGGGCGGCCGGGTGTCGACCTGCCCAACGGGCTGCTGGAGGTCCACGGCGCCCGGGGCAGCACCGAGCAGGCCGCCTGGTTCCGCGACCACCACGCGGAACTCCGCGCGGCCGGCGCGGCCCGGGTGTACGGCCTGTCCGCGCAGTCGACCGGGTACCAGCGGGAGCTCGCGCACCGGCTGCGGTTGCCCTACCCGCTGATCCCCGACCCGAGGCTGACCCTGGCCACCGCACTGCACCTGCCCACCAGCACCGCCGGTGACATGACCGTCTACGAGCGACTGACCCTGATCATCGCCGACGGCGTGGTGGAACACGTCTTCCACCCGATCCCGGACCCGGCGTCGCACCCCCTGCACGTCATGCGGTGGCTCACCAAGCGACGCCGGGCCCCCGGACCGCCCCGTCCCCGCGATCTTGCACTTCCTGTCGCGACATAAGAGAGCATTGTGCGCATATCGGCGACTGAAACTGCAAGATCGGCGCGGACGGGGCGTTCCTCAGGGGCGGCGCGGGGCCGCGGTCGTCAGAAGTCGTCGTCGAAGGCGACGGTGCCGGCCACCCCGACCTGGTACGCCGACACCCGCCGCTCGAAGAAGTTGGACAGCTCCTGCACGTCCTGCAACTCCATGAAGGCGAACGGGTTGCTCGACCCGTAGTGCGGGGCGAGGCCGAGCTGGGCGAGGCGACGGTCGGCCACGTGCTGGAGGTACTCCCGCATGTCGGCCAACGTCAGACCGGGCACCCCCTGACCCACCAGGTCCTCGGCGAACTGCACCTCACACTCCACGGCCTCGGTGAGCATCTGCCGGACCTGGTCGGCGAGGTCGTCGTCGAACAGGTCGGGTTCCTCCGCGCGGGCGGTGTCGACGACGTCGAACGCGAACGCCATGTGCATGGACTCGTCGCGGAACACCCAGTTGGTGCCGGAGGCGAGGCCGTGCAGCAGGCCGCGGGAACGCAGGAAGTAGACGTAGGCGAAGGCGCCGTAGAAGAACAACCCCTCGATGCAGGCGGCGAAACAGATCAGGTTGAGCAGGAACGTCCGCCGGTCGTCGCGGGTCCGCAGCTCGCGCAGGTCGTTCAGCGAGTCGATCCAGCGGAAACAGAACTCGGCCTTACGGCGGATCGACGGGATGTTCTCGATGGCCGCGAAGGCGGCGAACCGCTCGGTCTCGTCCGGCACGTACGTGTCGAGCAGGTTGAGGTAGAACTGGACGTGCACCGCCTCCTCGAACAACTGCCGGGACAGGTAGAGGCGACCCTCCGGGCTGTTGACGTGCTGGTAGAGGTTGAGCACCAGGTTGTTGGCGACGATGGTGTCACCGGTGGCGAAGAACGCCACCAGCCGGCTGACCAGGTGCCGCTCGGCCGGCGACAGTTTGTCCAGGTCCGCGAGGTCGGCGTGCAGGTCGACCTCCTCCACCGTCCAGGTGTTGCGGATCGCGTCGCGGAACCTGTCGAAGAAGTGCGGGTAGCGCATCGGGCGGAGCGTGAGGTCCATCCCGGGGTCGAGCAACATGTGCGTGGTCCTCGTGTCGGTGGTGCCGGCATCGGTGGTGGGGTCGGCGGCTGTCACTGGCAGGCCTCGCACGACTCGGGGTTCTCCAGCGAGCAGGCCAGCGCCGCCGCGTCGGCCGCCACCGGGGCGACGACCGCGACGGTGGCCTGCTGGATCCGCGTGGCGGGGCGCGAACGCAGGTAGTACGTGGACTTCAGCCCGGTCTTCCAGGCGTACAGGTACATCGACGAGAGCTTGCCGATGGTCGGCGCGGCCAGGAACAGGTTCAGCGACTGAGACTGGTCGATGAACGGGGCGCGGGCGGCCGCCAGGTCGATAAGCGCCCGCTGCGGCAGCTCCCACGCGGTACGGAACAGCTCCCGGACCTCGGCCGGCAACTCCGCGATGTCCTGCACCGAGCCCTCCGCCCGCCTGATCGACGAGCGGATCCGGTCGGTCCACAGACCGCGGGCCTTCAGCTCGCCGACCAGGGCCGTGTTGACCTGGAGGAACTCCCCCGACAGGGTCTCGCGCTTGAACAGGTTGGACACCTGCGGCTCGATGCACTCGTAGCACCCGGCGATCGAGGCGATGGTCGCGGTCGGGGCGACCGCCACCAGCAGCGAGTTGCGCAACCCGTCCGCCGCGACCCGTTCCCGCAGCGCCGCCCAGCGCGCGGTCTGCGTACCCTCGACACCCCACAGGTCGGGTTGGAGCTGGCCCCGCGCGGCCCGGGTCTGCGCGTACGCCGGGTGCGCGCCGAAGCGACGCGCCAGGTCGGCGGAGGTCTCCAGCGCGGTCAGGTACAACTCCTCGCTGATCCGGGTGGACAACTCCCGCGCGGCCGGCGAGTCGAACGGCAGCCGCAGCGCGAAGAAGACGTCCTGTAGGCCCATCAGCCCCAGCCCGACCGGCCGCCAGCGGGGGTTGCTCGCCGCCGCCTGCGCGGTCGGGTAGTGGTTGATGTCGATGACCCGGTCGAGGAAGGTCACCGCGGTACGGACCGTGGCGCGCAGCCGGTCCCAGTCGATGCCGCCGTCGGTGAGGTGCGCGGCGAGGTTCACCGAGCCGAGGTTGCACACGGCGGTCTCGGCGTCACTGGACACTTCGATGATCTCGGTGCACAGGTTGGACAGGTGCACCACGTTGCCGTCCTCGGCGGTCTGGTTGCACAGCCGGTTCGCGGCGTCCTTGAACGTCATCCACCCGTTGCCGGTCTGGGCGAGGGTGCGCATCATCTTGCCGTACAGCTCCCGCGCCGGGACCTACCGCACGTAACGGCCCTGCGCCTCGGCCTCCCGGTACGCGGCGTCGAACCGCTCCCCCCACAGGTCGGGCAGCTCGGGCACCTCGTGCGGGTCGAACAGCGACCACAGCTCGTCGGCCTCGACCCGGCGCATGAACTCGTCCGGGACCCAGTTGGCCAGGTTGAGGTTGTGGGTGCGCCGGGCGTCCTCGCCGGTGTTGTCCCGCAGTTGCAGGAACTCCTCGACGTCCGGGTGCCACGGCTCCAGGTAGACGCAGGCCGCGCCCTTGCGCCGGCCACCCTGGTTGACCGCGGCGACGCTCGCGTCCAGCGTGCGCAGCCACGGCACGATCCCGTTGGACTGTCCGTTGGTGCCGCGGATCAGCGCGCCCCGGGACCGCACCCGGGAGTACGCGATGCCGATGCCGCCGGCGAACTTGGACAGGTTGGCGACCTGGGCGTACCGCTGGTAGATCGAGTCCAACTCGTCGCGCGGTGAGTCGACCAGGTAGCAGGAGGACATCTGGGTGTGCCGGGTGCCGGAGTTGAACAACGTCGGTGAGCTGGGCAGATAGGCCAGGCTGGACATCAGCCGGTAGAAGCCGACCGCCTCGTCCGGCGTCTGGGACAGCCCGCAGGCCACCCGCAGCAGCCAGTACTGCGGGGTCTCCAGCACCAGCCGGCTGGTGGGGTGGCGCAGCAGGTACCTGTCGTACACGGTGCGCAGGCCGAAGTACTCGAACCTCCGGTCGCCGTCGGCGTCGATGGCGTCGTCGAGTACCGCGGCGTGTGCGGCGACGAACGCGGCGGTGTCGTTCCCGATCAGGCCCTCGGCGTGCCCGACCCGGATCGCCGCGCTGAACGAGGTGACGCCCTGCCGACGCACTTCCTTGTCGACGTAGCCGGCCAGCAGCCGGGCCGCGAGACGGGAGTACTGCGGTTCCTCACCGATCATCTCGGCGGCGGTCTGGATGGACAGCCGGTCCAGCTCGGCAGTCGTCGCGCCGTCGTACAGCCCGCTGATCGTGCGGGTGGCGACGCGCAGCGGGTCGACGTCGGTCAGGTCGTCGGCCCACCGCTCGACCGCCCGGACGATCTTGTTGACATCCACGGACTCGGTGCTGCCGTCGCGTTTGCGGACCTGCATCGGCGTCCGCCGCAGGGCCGCGTCGCCGTGTGCCGGGACTACCTCGGTGACTGTCACCACTCACTCCTCGCGAGTTCGAGACCTGGTGGCCTTCGGACGCGCGGAGACAGACACCGTCGGACGCCACGCCGGGCAGGCGCGGGTCAGGTGGCGTCGGCCGTCCCACGCGGCCTCGGACCGCCGCCCACCCGGATGTGGGTGCACGGCGCGCTGGCAGGTCTTCGGACTCACGGGCACGACCGGGTTCGCCGGTCTCCTACTGGCCGTCGCTTCCCAGACCGATTGGTGGCCCAGTGCTCATGACGGCTGTCGTTCCCACTCACCGCTGCGGGACAGTCCCGGATTTCCACCGGGTTCCCTCTTGCCTCGACCGCTCGGGTTGAGCGGCCGAACCAGCTGCGTCGACACCATATATAGGGACGCTGCGGTTGTCACACCCCACATGTCGGTGCCGGGCGTGTCGCCGCCGTGACGGGTGATGGTCGTCACGGGCGCGCGCGACCCGTGCCGAACGCGGCCCGCGCGGCGGCACACACCCGTGCGGACGCGACATCGAGCAGGTGCCGACATGCGGAAAGGTGTGATGTATTAAGTCTTCAGACGTAAGGATCCCTATTTATTTCCGACCGTCAATGTCAGAATGTGAAGTGGACATCCAATCTTCCGGGGCGCCCATCAGCTCCGCGCGGCAATTTCTCAATCCTGCCGGTCGCACATCGACACTCCGGCAACGACGACGAGCCGCCGCGCGGCAGGGTGCCTACCAGCGCCACACATGTCGCCACAGCCGCCGCCGAGGCCCGCGGGCCGGGTGCGACGACCGGGGCGACAGCACGCTGACACATTCGCATCGGGACCGATACATTAGATGTCTTGGATTCGTGGGTGATCGACGTCGTTGACGTGCCGGATTAGCCCTCCGTATACTCCCAGAGATCATCTGATCTTTAGCCTAGCCGGGCGAGGAGCGCATGCCGCAGATCACTGCCGTCACCATCGAGGACGTCCGCTTCCCCACCTCCCTGACCGCTGACGGCTCCGACGCCATGAACAAGGACGGCGACTACTCGGCGGCCTACGTCGTCCTGCACACCGACGGCGTCGACAGCACGGGCGCGCCACTCGCGGGCCACGGTCTGACCTTCACCATCGGTCGCGGCAACGACATCGTCGTCGCGGCGGCGGTCCATCAGGCACAGCGCCTCGTCGGCGTGGACGTCGCGACGATGGCGGCGGACATGGGCGCCGTCTACCGCCTGCTCACCTCCGACTCCCAACTGCGGTGGCTCGGCCCGGAGAAGGGCGTCGTCCACCTGTCGCTGGCCGCCGTGCTGAACGCGTCGTGGGACCTGGTCGCCCGGCTCGCCGACAAGCCGCTGTGGCGGCTGCTCGTCGACATGTCCCCCGAGCAACTCGTCGACATCGCGGACCTGCGCTACCTGTCCGACGCGCTGACCCGGGACGAGGCGCTGGCCATCCTGCGCGCCAAGGAGAGCACCAAGGCCGCCCGTCTCGCCGAGCTCGACCGGACGGGCTACCCCGCCTACACCACCTCGGCCGGCTGGCTCGGCTACGGCGACGACAAGCTGCGCCGGCTGTGCCAGGAGGCGGTCGACAGCGGCTACGGCTACGTCAAGCTCAAGGTGGGCGCCGACCTCGACGACGACATCCGCCGCTGCGCCATCGCCCGAGAGATCCTCGGCCCGGACCGCAACCTGATGATCGACGCCAACCAGGTGTGGGACGTCGGTCAGGCCATCGAGTGGGTCAAGGCCCTGGCCCAGTTCGAGCCACTGTGGATCGAGGAGCCGACCAGCCCCGACGACATCCTGGGCCACGCCGCCGTCCGTCGCGCGGTCGCGCCCATCGGCGTCGCCACCGGCGAGCACTGCCACAACCGGGTGATGTTCAAGCAGCTGTTCCAGGCCGGGGCCATCGACTTCTGCCAACTGGACACCGGCAGGTTGGCCAGCATCAACGAGATCGTCGCCGTGCTGCTGCTCGCCGCGAAGTTCGACATCCCCGTGTGCCCCCACGCCGGCGGTGTCGGCCTGTGCGAGATGGTCCAGCACGTGTCGGTGCTCGACTACGTCGCGATCTCGGGCGATCTCACCAACCGGGTCACCGAGTTCGTCGACCACCTGCACGAGCACTTCACCGATCCGTGCGTCATCCGGGACACCGGCACGGGCAGCGGTTACGTCCTGCCGCACCAGCCCGGCTACTCCACCCGGATGCGCCCCGAGTCGGTCGAGCTCTACCGGTTCCCCGACGGCGACTACTGGACGGGGACGGACCCGACTACCGTGGCGTCTCCGGCGGCGTACGTGATCGCGGGTGGGGCGGCCACCCCCGCCGGCCGGTAGGGGGTGTCATGTCGCGCACCGACGAGGTGGTGAACGGCATCAAGCGGATGATCCTCGAAGGGCGTTTCAAGCCCGGGGACCGTCTGCCCATCGAGAAGGATCTGGCCGAGTCGCTCGGCGTCTCGCGGGGTTCACTGCGCGAGGGGATGTCGGCCCTGTCGATCCTCGGCATCGTCAACATCCGCCAGGGTGACGGCACGTACGTCACCAACCTCGACGCGCCGCAACTGCTGGCCCCGATGGGCTTCGTGGTGGATTTCCAGGGCCAGGGCGACACACGGCACATCCACATCGTCCGACGACTGCTGGAGTGCGAGGCCGCCCGCCTGGCGGCGACCAGGATCACCGACGAGGCCCTCGCCCAGGCGGCGGAGTTGCTCGACGAGGCGGCCCGGATCGCCGGACGGTCTCCGCAGGAGCACGAACGGATCATGGAGATCGACATCGCGTTCCACCGGATCATCGCGGTGCACGCCGACAATCCGGTGCTCGTCGGTCTGATCGAGGCGTTCGCCGGGCGCACGCTGCGCGGCCGGCTCTGGCGGAGCCTGCACGAGGAGGGCGCGGACCGGCGTACCCACGACGAGCACGTCGCGATCCTCAAGGCCCTCGTCGCACGCGACCCGGAACGCGCCCGGATCCGCATGGCCAACCACCTGATCGGGGTGGAGGAGTCGCTGCACGGGCAACCCGACGACGCCGACGCCAACGTCGAGCCCGCGCGGTTCTGAGCACCCGCCCCGGCGGCCGGCGGCGTGGTGCGCACCCGTCGCCGGCCCGGGCCTGCGGGGCGAGTCACCGATCGACGCGTGCGTCACCACCAGGGGGCGTTTCGGAGGTGCTGGCCGCCCAGCACCTCCGAAACGCCCCCCTACTCCCGATCCGCGCCGGTGCTGCCGGTCATCGCCGCGACCAGGTCGTCGGTGGTCACCTCGTCGGCACGAAGCCGGGCGGCCCGACGACCGAGCCGCAGCACCTCGACCCGGTCGGCGATCTCCAGCACCTGCGGCATGTTGTGACTCACCAGCACCACCGACATGCCGGCGTCGCGGGCGCGCCGGACGACGTCGAGCACCCGCCCGGTCTGCACGACACCGAGCGCCGCGGTGGGCTCGTCGAGGATGACCACGCTCGTCGCCCAGATGATGGCGCGGGCGACCGCGACGCACTGGCGCTGCCCACCGGACAGCATCGCGATCGGGGTGGTGACCCGGGGGATCCGCACACCCAACTGGTCCAGGGCCGCGGCGGCGCCCTGCCGCATGGCGCGCTTGTCGAGCAACCCCAGCCGGCCGAGCGGCCCGGAGCGCAGGATCTCCCGACCGAGGTACAGGTTGGCGGCCACGCTGAGGTCGTCGGCGACGGCGAGATCCTGGTAGACGGTCTCCACCCCCGCGCGCCGGGCGTCGACCGGCGTGGAGAACTGGACCGTACGACCACCCACCCGGATCTCACCCTCGTCCGGTGGGTGCACACCGGACAGCGTCTTGATCAGGGTGCTCTTGCCGGCGCCGTTGTCGCCGATCAGCGCCACGACCTCACCCCGATGGACCGTGAAGTCGGCACCGCGCAACGCCTCGACGTGGCCGAACCGCTTGACGATGCCCTGGGCTTCGAGGACCGGCGCCTCGTCGGCGGTCGGCTGCTTGTCGCTGTCGGCGGTCGCCGTCGGGGTCGCGCCCATCACTGCACCGGAGGGTTGGCGCAACTCGGCTCGAGCACCGCCTTGATCTCCGCGGAGTCGATGTTCTCCTTCGTGACGAACGTGACGCCGGTGTCCGCCGATGCCAGCGGTGCCTTGTCCCGCAGGTGCTTGACCATCTTGTCGACGCCGAAGTAGCCCATCTTGAACGGGTTCTGCACGACCAGCGCGGAGATCTGGCCGCTGCGCACCCCGGCGATCTCGTCCGGGGCGGCGTCCCACCCGATGATGACCACCTTGCCGGACTTGCCGGCCGCCTGGATGGCCTGCGCCGCGCCGAGCACGCTCGGCTCGTTGGCGGCGAAGATGCCAGCCAGGTTGGGGTTGGCCGTGAGGATGTTCTCGGTGACGCGTCGTGCCTCGTTGACGTCACTGCGGCTGGGCTGCTGGCCGACCAGCTTCAGGTTCGGGTACTGGGCGAGGCCGGCCTTGAAGCCGTCCACCCGCTCGGTGTTGGTCTGCGACCCGGGCTGGAACTCGACGAGCGCCACCTGGTGGTTGCCGGGGCCGAGTTCGGTGGCGAGCAACTTCGCCGCCTCGGTGGCCGACGCGCGGTTGTCGGTGGCGAACAGCGGCACGTTCGCCGGCTGCGGGCTGGTGCCAGAGTCGATCATCGCGACCGGGATGTTCGCGGCGAGCGCCTTGTCGGTGGCGGGTGCCAGCGCACTGGAGTCGGTGGCCGCGTAGACGATGCCGTCGACCTTCTTGGTGACGAAGTTCTGGATCAGGTTGACCTGGCCCTCGACATCGGTCTCGGCGGTCACCCCGTCCCACTGGACGGTGACGTCTCCCGCGCGCTGCGCGGCGCACTCCGCGCCCGCCTTCACGGTGTTCCAGTAGTCGGCACCGACGGCCTTCGGCACGACGGCGAGCTTCAACGGACCGCTCGCCGCCTTCGTCGCGCCGTCGCCGCCGTCGCGGACTTCGACCCCGCCGCAGGCACTGAGCAGAGCGGTCGCCGCGGCGGCGGCCAGAACGGCCTGTACGCGTAGAACGGGCCGCCGCGCCCGCCGGCTGGTGGTGGTGTGCGCCATGGTGTGTGTCCTTCCTCGTTCGGACTCTCGGAATGGCATGTCAACCCCGTGATTCCAGCCGCCGGCGGCGGTACTGGTCGAAGTAGACGGCGGCCCAGATGATCAGGCCGACGATCACCTGCTGGTAGTGGATGCTGATGTCGAGCAGGACAGCGCCGTTACGCACCAGGGCGATGAGGAACGCGCCGATGATGGTCCCGACGATCCGCCCCTGACCACCGAACAGGCTGGCGCCGCCGATGACCGCGGCGGCGATGACGTCGAGTTCCAACGAGATCCCGTAGTTCGGCTGGCCGGAGTTGACCCGGGACGCGGCGATCATGCCGCCCAACCCGACCAGCACACCGGCCAGCACGTACACCCCGGTCAGGTGACGACCCACCCGGATGCCGGAGCGGCGGGCTGCCTCCAGGTTGGAGCCCATCGCGTAGGTGTACTGACCGAAGCGGGTCTGCGAGAGCAGGAAGGCGACGCCGACCGCGACGAGGACGGTGATCAACACGGCGAACGGGATGCCGAGGATCTCCCCGTTGCCGAGCAGTTGGAAGGAGCGGGGCAGGCCGTAGACACCGACCGCGCCGGTGATGATGAAGACCAGGCCCCGACCCACGGACATCGTGCCCAGCGTCGCGATGAACGGCGGGATCCGGGCGACGGTGACCAGCAGCCCGTTCAGCAGGCCGGCCAACGCGCCGACGCCGATCGCGACAGCCGTCGCCGCCCACACCGAGAAGCCGAGGTCGCGGACGACCATCGCTCCGACGACGCCGGCGAGCGCGGCGACCGACCCCACGGACAGGTCGATGCCCTTCGTGATGATGACCATCGTCTGCGCCGCGGCGATGATGGCGATCACCGCGGTCTGCGCCCCGATGTTGAAGAGGTTGTCGGCCGTCAGGAAGTACGGACTGGCGAAGGTCAACGCGATGAACAGGACGACGAGCGCCGTCGCCGCGGTCAACTCGGAAACGGCGTGGGAGATCCGTTCGCGGAACCAGTCGCTGAGTTCGCCGCGCTGCGTGCCGGCGGATGCCTCGACGGTGCTCATCGTCGGATCTGACCTCCCAAGCGTGGCCCCGGCGCAGCGACGGGGGGACCCCCAGCGCGCCAGGAACCTCTCAGCCACCCAGCCTGCCCGGCGGGGAGCGCGGCCGCTTGCCCGCGCCACCCGTCGGGATAGGTCGGATGTTTCCCTCGATCAGGCGTTACCTTGCCAGCATTGACGCATGTTGCCAAGGTCTTACGGCCATGTTGTCGCCGTTACCTGATCCGGTGAAGCCATACGTCCGACCAAACTGGCACTCCACGCGGCCCGTCGGCCGTGGCCGAGCGGGGACCCGGCCGACCGCGAGGCGTCAGGGCGTCTCCAGCCGGTACGCCCGGCGGGCGGTCCGTCGCCAGATCGCCGCCCGTTCGTCGTCGCCCAGCGGGCCCAGCAGCTCGGTGAGTGCCTCGACCCAGCGCGCGTACGAGGACGCGAGCAGGCTCACGGGCCAGTCCGAGCCGAACATCAGCCGGTCCGGGCCGAACACGTCGAGCGCGTGCTCGACGGCGGGCCGAAGGTCCGCCGTCGTCCACGAGGGACCGTCCACCTCGGTGACCAGACCGGAGAGCTTCGCCGTCGTGTTGGGCTCGGCGGCGAGCGCCCGCAGGTCGCGGGGCCAGTCGCCGAGGCCGGCGCGCCCGAGCGACGGCTTGCCGAGGTGATCCAGGACGAACCGCATCTGCGGCAGGTCACGGACGAGCCGGGTGGCCGCCGGCAGTTGGTGGTCGCGCACCAGCAGGTCGAACGCCAGGCCGGCGGCGCCCACGGCGGCGATGCCGCGCCGGATGTCCGGGCGGTCGAGGTAGGCCGGGTCGGGCTCGGACTGGACGAGGTCGCGAATGCCCACCAGCCGCTCTCCGCCGCGCGCCGCCTGGAGCCGGGCGAGGCGGTCGCCGACGTTGTCGGCGGTGAGGTCGACCCAGCCGACGACCCCGGCGATGAGGGGGTCGTCGGCCGCGATGCCCAGCAGCTCGGGCGTCTCCGTCCGGACGGGGACGGACTGCACCACGACGGTCTGGGTGACTCCGGCGGCTCGGGCCACCGGGGCGAGGTCGAGGGGGGTGAAGTCGTGGTCGATCGCGGCCATGGTGTGCGGATCGATCCAGGGCTGCGGGTGCCGGGCCCGGACCCAGAGATGATGGTGCGCGTCGACGACGCCCTGGCCTGGCCCAGGCTCGTTGGTCGTCATCGGACACGTCCTGGCGTGCTCACGTACTCTCCACCCCGCCCGTTCATTGGTCAGATGTCCAGGTCGGCTCGGTGCTAGGGAACCGAGCCGGCAGTTTGACCATGCTAGCCGTAACAGGCCGCCCGTGGGGCTGCGGAGTGCGCCCATCGGCGTAACCAAGCATCATATCTTTGGCATCCAAAATTGTCGATACCACCGTGCCGTGGCGAGTTGCCCTCCGCGCTGGCGGCCGGGTTGACCGCCTGCGGCGGCACCGATACCGTCGACCCACTATCTGCGGCGACGCGAGGGAAGCCGGTGTGAATCCGGCGCGGTCGCGCCACTGTAAGCGGTCCCGGCTCACCGGGGCCGCGAGCCAGGACGCTCGGTCGTCCGCAGCCTTGCGATGGGGACGCGTCATCCCCGGGGAGGTTCGTGTCATATGTCTACTTCCACGTCACGCCAGCCGTTGGTGCATCCCGCTGGCAACACCCGCCTGCTGTGGACGGTCCTCGCGACCGTCGTGGCGCTCAGCCTGCTGGCCTACCTCGTCGCCTTCGATCAGGGAGCCGTCTCGCGCAGCGGGATGTACCTGCACGAGCTGATGCACGACGGCCGGCACCTGCTGGGTGTTCCGTGCCACTGACGTCCGCCACCGCTCCCCCGTTCCTCACCGTCCTCGCCCGCGGGCTGCTCGCCGGCCTGATCGCCGGCCTGCTCGCCGGGGCGTTCGCCTACGTCGCCGGCGAACCGCGCGTCGAGGCGGCCATCGCCATCGAGGAGGCGGCGACGCACGCCGAGCCCGCGACCGGCGGGCACGACCACGAGGATGCCCTGGTCAGCCGGGCTGGCCAGCGCGGTGGCCTGTTCCTGGCCACCGGCCTGTTCGGCGCCGCGATGGGTGGCCTGCTGGCCACCGCGTACGTGCTGCTGTCCCGGCGGCGGCAGAGTTACGACGACGGCCGGTCGGGGCTGCTGCTGGCCGGCGCGGCGCTGCTCGGCGCGGTGTTCGTGCCGTTCCTGAAATATCCGGCGAATCCGCCGGCCGTCGGCGACCCGGCCACCATCAACCAACGCACCGTCACCTACCTGCTGATGGTGGTGCTCGGTCTGGTGGCCGTGTGGGCCGGCACCCTCGGTTACCGGGCGGTCGGCAACCAGGCGCCCGCGTGGCAACGCGCCGGCGCGGCCGCTGGTGGGTTCCTGCTGGTCAGCGTGGTGTCCTATGTGGTGATGCCCTCCTTCCAGGAGGTCCCGGCCGACTTCCCGGCGACCCTGCTGTGGGACTTCCGACTGGCCTCGCTCGGCACCCAGGTGGTGCTCTGGGCCGGGATCGGCCTGCTGTTCGCGGCCCTGATGCACCACGACCTGCGCCGCCGGGCCGCCACCGCACTGCCGAGCACGTGACCGGCGCCAGCCTCCGGCTGGTCGCCCACGGTCACACCGCCGCGCTGCGTCGGGCCCGCTTCGGCGGGACCGACGACGGCCTGGACGAGGGCGGTTTGCGTGCCGCCCTCGCCCGGGCCGGCTCCGACCGGCACGGGCACGGCAGCGCCGACGACGCCTGCCTGACCAGTCCGGCGGCGGCGGCCACGCAGACCGCGTCCGCTTTCGGCCTGCGGCCCGTCATCGAGGCGGCGTTGGCCGACTGTGACTACGGCGACTGGACCGGGCGGGCGTTCGAGGAGGTCGCCCGCGACCATCCGCAGGCGCTGCACGAGTGGCTGTCCGCACCGGACTCCGCACCACACGGGGGTGAGTCCGTCGCGGCACTGCGGGACCGGGTCGGTGGTTGGCTGGACGGGCAACGCGCACGCGGGGGGCGGATCATCGCGGTCACCCACCCGCTGGTGATCCGGGTCGCGGTCGTCCACGCCCTCGACCTGCCGCTCGCGACGTACCGGCAACTGGACGTGGAGCCGTTGGCCATCGTCCGGCTCACCAGCCAGGGCACCCGCTGGCAGTTACGACTGGGCGCGACACGAGCGCACTCCCCTGCGTGATCCGCTCGCGTTCGCGGACGTCGGGGTGCCGGGGTGCTCGACTCGATCTTCAGGAAGTCGGGGTGTCCGGGCCGGTGCGACGGACCGGTTTCCAGGAAGCCGAGTCGATCACGGCGCGCTCCGATAATTCCGGTTCCTTTCCGGATCTCGCAAGGCGTCAAGGCGGCTGTTGGCGTAATCGAGTTGTGGCAGTAAGCGATCCGTCGCGATCGGTCGTGCCTGACGACCACGGGGTCGAGCCCGGAACGCCGTCCTGCCGCGTTCCGGAGGACTACCGGAAATTGTTGACGCATCGGAAA
The DNA here is from genome assembly GCF_043197875.1 of Micromonospora sp. NPDC048935. Taxonomy (NCBI): domain Bacteria; kingdom Bacillati; phylum Actinomycetota; class Actinomycetes; order Micromonosporales; family Micromonosporaceae; genus Micromonospora; species Micromonospora sp. NPDC048935. The sequence goes on from NZ_JBICTZ010000009.1 coordinate 63,030, forward strand.
TCTCGCTGCAATACTCCGATCCATCGGGGTCAATGCGATCACTTCGCGAGGATTCGGTTTGGCCTCTCCACTCACCCACACCTGTCCGGATCGTGCTGCCCGCGTTCCGGGCCAGGTCCGGCCCGCGAGAAGGGGCATCAGATGAGCAAGGTCTCTCCCGGCACGGCTCTGCGGTCGAGCCGGATACGCGCCGCGCTGACCGTCCTCGCCACCGCCGTCGCGATGTGCGGCGTCGTCCTCGCGGCCACCTCGACCCCGTCGAGCGCCGCCACCTGCAACGGATACGTCGGCCTCACCTTCGACGACGGGCCGACCGGCAGCACCGGCACACTGCTCAACGTGCTGCGCAACAACGGCGTACGGGCCACGATGTTCAACGTCGGGCAGAACGTCCAGAACAACCGCTCCGCCGCGCAGGCACAGGTGGCCGCCGGCATGTGGGTCGCCAACCACAGTTGGAACCACTCCCACATGACCTCGATGAGCCAGGCACAGATGCAGTCCGACCTGTCCCAGACCAGTTCGGCGATCCAGTCGGCCACCGGCAGTCGGCCGCAACTCTTCCGGCCGCCGTACGGCGAGACCAACTCGACCCTCCAGTCCGTCGCGTCGTCGCTCGGCATGCGCCAGGTGATCTGGGACGTGGACTCCCAGGACTGGAATGGCGCGAGCGTCAGCCAGATCGTGTCCAACGCGAGCCGCCTACAGGCCGGTCAGGTCATCCTCATGCACGACGGGATCCAGAACACCCGCGACGCGATCCCCCAGATCATGGCCAACCTGACCAGCCGCAACCTGTGCCCCGGCATGATCTCGCCGTCCACCGGCCGAGCGGTCGCACCCGACGGCTCGACCCCGCCGCCCAGCACCGGGACCCCGCCGCCCAGCACCGGCAACTGCACCGCGACCGCGACGACCACCAACGTCTGGGGCGACCGATACAACACGTCGGTGACGGTCAACGGCGCCAGCACGTGGACCGTGGTGGTGGCCATCACCGCACCGCAGCGGGTCTCCACCGTCTGGAACGGCAACGCCACCTGGGACAGCAGCGGCACCGTCATGACCATACGGTCCAACGGCAGCGGCAACACCTTCGGCTTCACCACGATGACGAACGGCAACAGCAGCGCCCGCCCACAGATCCGGTCCTGCACCTCGGGCTGACACCGCCCAGGTGAAGACGTGCGCGGTGGGTGCGCCCGGCACCCACCGCGCACCTGGCGGCCCTAGTGCGGGGTACGCGCGGCGGCCGCGGCGACGGTCGCCAGGTCTTCGCTCGAGAAGCCGGCGCGGCTCAGCACCGCCAGGGACTTGTTCGTCGCCAGCGTGCACAACGCCAGCTCGGCCGCCTCCTGCTCACCGGCCCCCGCCGCCACCAATGCCTGCTCCAGCATCGCCCGCAAGCCGTCGATCATGGTGCGGACCATCGCCTGGCCCTCCGCGTCGAGGGCCGGGAACTGCGTTGCCGACACCGTGAGCAGGCAGCCATCCGGGACCGTCGGGTCGGCGATGCGGTTCAGCGTCACCTGTAGGTAGGCCGCCACAACGGCGCTCGGGCTCGGGTGGGGGCCGGACAGGGCCTGGTCGTACAGCGGGTGGTAGGTCTGCGCGTACCGTTGGAGGCTTTTCCGGAAGAGGGTGCCCTTGTCGCCGAAGGTGCCGTAGAGCGAGCTGCGGCCCAGGCCCGTGCCCTCGGTCAGGCGGTCGATCGAGGCCTCCGAATAGCCCCAGCGCCAGAAGACGTGCATCGCCCGTCGTAGCGCCTCGTCCACGTCGAACTGCTTACGGCCCGCCATGGTTGGTCAGTCTACACATCTTGTAACGATCGTTCCACACATCTTGTACCGGTCGTTCCAAGATGGGTATGGTCGCCGGCATGACAGACCTGAGTTCGCTGCGGCTACCCGACGGGTTCACCGACGTCTTCACGAGCAGGTTCGTGGAGGTGGACGGGCTGCGCCTGCACGCGGTCACCGGTGGGGACGGCCCGCCGCTGCTGCTGGTCGGCGGGTGGCCCCAGACCTGGTACGCCTGGCGGGAGGTGATGCCCGCGCTCGCCCGCGAGCACACCGTCGTCGCTGTCGACTCGCGCGGTGCCGGGCTCTCCGACAAGCCCGACGACGGATACGACGCCGGCACCCTCGCCGCCGACCTGGTCGCGCTGATGGCCGCGCTCGGGCACGACCGGTTCGACGTGGTCGGCCACGACATCGGCATGTGGACCGGATACGCCCTCGCCGCCGATCACCCCGAGCGGGTGAGCCGGCTCGCCGTCGTCGACGCCATCATCCCCGGCCTCACGCCGACCCCGTCGGTCTTCAGCCCGGCCGCGGTCAACCAGCGGCTCTGGCACTTCGGTTTCAACCGGCTCACCGACCTCAACGAGGAGCTGGTCCGGGGGCGGGAACGGCTCTTCTTCGGCCACCAGTTCGCCAAGAAGGCAGCCACCCCGGACGCGATCGGAGCGTACGCCGTCGACGTCTACGTCGACGCGATCGTCGCGGACCCTCGCGGGCTGCGGGCGAGCTTCGCCTACTACCGGGCGCTGGACGACACGATCGCGCAGAACGAGCAGCGCAGGAAGATCCGGCTCACGCTGCCGGTCCTCGCCATCGGCGGCGCGCGGTACAGCGGCCCGGCGACCGCCGAGACGATGCGGCTGGTTGCCGACGACGTCACCGGGGTGGTCGTCGACGACTGCGGCCACTACGTGGCCGAGGAGCAGCCGGCGCGGTTCACCGAGATCCTGGCGGACTTCCTCGGCCAGAGACAGTGAGCCGGAAGCCGATTGTGGTCAGGGCATGAGCCCTCCCCGATGCGACACACCCTCGCACCGGGGAGGACAGCCCGCACGGCCTCTTCTCCCCCGACTTCCCGCCCGCGCTCACCGCCGACCCCGGCGACATCGTCACCTACCGCCCCCTGGGCTGCTGGTGGTCCGCCCGGCCCGCACCCCGGTCAGCCGCTGGTCGGTCCGGCCGCGGTCCGCGGTGCGCGCGCCGGCCAGAGCCTCGCGGTACGCATCGACGCGCCGGACGCCGATTGTGTCGGTGGCGGCCGTTAGCGTGTGGGCACTGTCGCCGCGCCGGCCCGCTCAGGCCGGTCGCTGACCCCTCGGAGGCCCCCATGTCCCAGGAGACGACCTACCTCGAACTGTCCGAAGTGGACGGTGCGCACAAGTTTTACGAGGTCATCGTCGACAACGCCACACTGACCGTGCGCTACGGCCGGATCGGCGACCAGGGGCAGGTCAAGGCCAGCGCCTACCCGGACAACGCGCGGGCCCGCGCGGCCGCGGCGAAGAAGATCGGGGAGAAGGTCCGTAAGGGATACGCTCCGGCGGTTCCGGGAGTCCGCCAGAAGCGCGCCGTCTCCCGGCGGCAGATCGTCAGCACCCGCTCCACCGCCCGCACCGCCCCGGTGCTCTGGCGCTACGACTCCGGCGCCCCCGCCTTCGGCATCTTCGTCGACGGGCAGCACTGCATGGTCGGCAACGAACACGGCGTGATCACCACCCTCGACCACGACGCCCGGGTGCGCGGCCAGGTCCGCCTTCCGGACGGGGTGAAGTGCATCGTCGCCGACGACGCCTGGGTCTACGCGGGCTGCGACGACGGCAACGTCTACGACCTCTCCGGCAAGGTGCCCCGTGTGGCGTACGCGATCGCCCCGGAAATCGACATCTACTGGCTCGACATCCACGACGGTGTCCTCGGCGTCTCGGACGCCGACGGCGGGATCACCGCCGTCGACCACGAGGACGAGTTCCTCTGGCGCAGGCCCGGGCGGGGGCGGTCGGCCTGGATGGTGCGGTGCGACAACGACGCCGTCTACCACGGCCATTCGCGGGGCGTGACCGGCTACGAGTGGCGTACCGGTCGCGAGTTGTGGCACACGACCACCGGCTCGGTGCTCTTCGGCTGGCAGGAGCACGGCAGCGTGTTCGCCGGGACCAGCACCCGCGAGGTGGTGCGGCTGTCCAAGGCCGGTCGACCCGAACGCAGCTACCGGTGCGACGCCCCGGTGTTCTCCTGTGCCACGGCCGAGGGCGGCCGCTACGTCTTCGCCGGTGACAGCCAGTCCTCGATCTACTGCTTCGACGCCTCGGGCACCCGCCTGTGGAAGCTCGGCACCGGCTGCGGCTCGGCATACTCCATGCAGTACCACGACGACCGGCTCTACGTCGTCACCACCGGCGGCCACCTGGCCTGCATCGACGCGAGCGAGCCGGCGATCCGGGCGGCCCAGGCCGGCGACGTCCCCGAGGTCCGCGACGTCAAGGCCCCGCGCCAGGCACCACTGCCGGTCGAGCCGACGATCGTCGAGGTGACGAGCGACTCGGGTGCGGGCGTGGTGGTGCAGTGCCTGGACGACCGGGGTCGGCTGCGGGTGCAGGTGCTCTCCGACGGCTACCGCCGCGACTGGAGCGTGCAGTTTCCCAAGGGGATCCGCGAGCCGGGCGCCCGCTATCTGGTGACCGAGGTCCGCGAGTCCAGCCGGGGTGGGTTCTACCGGGCGTTCGGCGACATCCGCCGCCTGCGCTGAGCCGACCACCGCCGCGTCCGCGGCAGGGCGGGCGGCATCGACGGGGCACCCGTCGGGTCTGCCGGTATCATAGGGTGCCGGCATGGCCCACCCCGTCCGAGCCGACGGCGAGGCCGACCGGGCCTGGTGGGCCGCCCCGCCCACGCGGCGGGTCAGTCACCTGCCGGCCGTCGATCCCGAGGTGCTGCGGGTGGCACTCGACCCGTTGCCGCCAACGGCACCGGCGGTCGTGCACTACCGGCCCACGGCTGTGGGTTCGCTCGGCGCCCTCGTGGCCGACCTCCTCGACCACCTGGACACCGCGGCCCGCGCGATGTTCCCCGGTTGGCTGCCCGACGCCCGCCGCCTTGAGGCCGAGGGCACGCTCGGTGCGGCGGCGGTGCGCGCCCTCGCGGCCCGTACCGCCGCCCGCTCCCGCCACTTCGGTCCGTTTCTCGCGGACCTCGCCGAGCGTGCGCTGCGCGGTCCGCGCCAGCCCGTCGGCCGGTCCCGCTTCGCCCCGGGGGTACGCGCCGCCGGGCTCACCCGGGTGATCGCCGAGGCGTACGACCGGGAGGGTTGCGTCCTCGTCATCGCCCTGCCCGACCTGGGCGAGGATGCCGAGCGGGCGCTCGTGGCCGCCGCCGAGTGGTTCGTGCGGCACGGCGGCTGCACGGTGTGGTTGGCCGGCGGGCCCCTGCGCCACGCCGACCGGGTGCGGTCGGTGCCGATCCAGGTGCCGGCGCGGTTCACCGACCTGGCCGGCACGACCGACCCGCCTGCGGCCACGGCCGCCGAGCAGGCGACGACGGTGCTGGCCTGGCCGCCGATCGCGGGCCGGCCGCGCGGCGACAGCGCTGCCGAGCAGGCACTGGAACGCGCGCTCGCACCACACGACTGGGCGCGGGGCCGGCGGTGGAACCACACCTACGAGTGGCACGTGCTGGGCACGTCGTACCGGCTGGATCTCTTTTGGCCCGTCGAGGGTCTTGCGGTCGAGGTGGACGGCCCGGAGCATCGTGGGCGAATCACTTTCGCCAACGATCGGCGGAGGGACGTGCAGTTGCAACTCCTCGGGCTGGACGTGCTCCGCTTCACCAACGAGCAGGTGCTCACCGACGCGCCGGCGGTGGTCGACGGGATCCGTCGGCTGCTGGCCCGGCGACGCGCGGGCGGCACGCACCCCCACGGAGATGAGAGATCATGACCAGCCCGGCGGACGTCCCGCACCTGACGCCGAACCAGATCAACGCCCTCGTGGTGCTGATGGTGGAAGCGCGCAGACTCACCAACACCGAGCTGAACGAGCTGGCCGGTTTCACGCTCACCGGTAAGGACAACAAGAAGCTCGTCGACCTGGGCCTGGTCGAGACCGATCGGACAACCCGCCCGTTCGCCCACGAGCTGACCGAGGAGGGTTGGCGGGTGGTCCGGCACCTGCACCTCAGCACTCCGCCGAAGTCGGGCCGCTCCACGACCCGGTCACTGTTCGTCGTGCTGTCCAACCTGCACCGTTCGCTGGACCGGCTCCGGGTCAGCCACGGCGACTTCTTCAAGCAGACCGACGCCACCGCCCCGGCGACAGGTGCGCCTCGCCAGGAGGCACCGGCCACGGCGACCGTGACCGCGACGGACGTGGAGGCGCTGGTTCGGACGGCGTACCGGGAGCTGGCGACCGCGCCGGGCGCGTGGGTCAGCCTCGCCGACGTGCGGGACCGGCTCGCGGACACCGACCGGTCCTCCCTGGACGCCGTGCTGCGGACGATGGTCGGCCGGGAGGACGTCCGCATCATCCCGGTGGCGAACACCAAGTCGCTGACCGCACGGGACCGTGCCGCGGCCGTCCGCATCGGGAACGAGGACAACCACGCCCTGGCGATCGGCCCCACATGATCTCCGACGACCAGCGGGGCGCGCTGGAGGCGGTGAGTCTCAACCCGGCGGTCACCCCGGACGACGTCTGGCGACCCAGCCCGCACAACGTGCCGGAGCTGCACGAGAAGGTGGTCGCGGAGATCCTGCGCGGGGTGGCACGGGCCCGCACCGACGACACGAGCATGCCGCTCGGCGTGGCCATGCAGGGCCGCGCGGGCGCCGGCAAGACGCACCTGCTCGGGGCGGTCCGCGAACGGATCCAGCGTGAGGGCGGCTACTTCTTCCTGGTCGACATGGTCAGTGGCAAGACGTTCTGGGAGAGCGTCGCCCTGGCCCTGGTGGAGGGGTTGGGCCGCGCCCACGTCGGCTGGGGCACCCAGCTGACGACGTTCCTGCGCCGCCTCACCCCCCAGCTCGGCCTGCCGGTGGAGGTCCGCGACGCGGTCGCCGGCGCCACACCGGTGACCCGTGCACAGCTCGACGTCTTCATCCGGGCACTGCGCGAGCGCGACCGGGAGGTGGGGCGGGACGCCCAGGACACCGCTCGGGCGCTCGTCCTGCACGGGGCCGTCGACTTCGAGGCCCAGGACGTGGGATACGCCCACCTGATCTCCGAACCGGGAGACCCGGCCGCGCGGGCGGCGTGGGGGTTGAGCGCCGCCACCCGCGCCCCGCAGCAGATCGTGCAGGACATCTCCCGACTGATGGCCCTGACCCTGGACCCCACGGTCATCGCCGTGGACCAGCTCGACACCCTGTTCGCCCAGACCAGCACCTCGATGCTGCACCAGTACGAGGGGCTGGAGGACGGCCAGGCCAAGGTGCTCGGCCCGATCGCCGACGGCCTACTCAAACTCCGCGACATCACCCGCCGCACGCTCGTCGTCGTCTCCTGCCTGCCGGACACGTGGGTCCTGCTGACACGTACGGCGCCCACTCCGGTCGGTGACCGGTTCCGCGCGGCGACCCTGCCGGACCGGATCCCCACCCCGCAGATCGGGCACGCGATCGTGGCGAAGCGCCTCGCCGCCGCGTTCGCGGGTCCGCGCTTCGTCCCACCCCACCCCACCTGGCCGATCGCCCCGGCCGCCTTCGCCGACGCACCCACCCTGACACCACGCGCCCTGCTGCGTCGGGTGGACCGCCATGTCGCCTGGTGTCGCGACCGCGACGAGGTGGTCGAACTCGACAGGCTCATCGACGGCTCCGACTCGACGCCGACGGCGCCCACCGCGCGCACCGCGACGGGCGACCCGACGACGGACGAGCGCCGCCTGCGCGAGTTGGACGCACGGTTCGCCGAGCTGGTCGAGGCCGCGGACGTGTCGGCCGCCGTCGACCCGGCGCGCGAGGACGCGCACATGCCACCGCTGCTCGCCGCCGGCCTGGCCGCCTGGATTGCCGAGCAGGCGCCGACCGGTGCCACCTACAAGTACGATCCGCCGCCGGGGCGCAAGCCCGCGCTGCACGGGCGGCTGATCGAGGTGCTCGACGAGGCCACCGAGAACGAGGCGCACTGGTGCTTCCGGGCCATCGCGCACCCCAACGCCATCGCCGTGACCGCCCGGGTCAAGGCCGCGTGCACACTCGCCGGACTCGACCGGGACCTGCCCCAACGGCGGCTGATCCTGCTGCGCAACGGCGGATGGCCGACCGGGAGGCGTACCACCGAGGTGTTGGCCGGTTTCGACGCGGCCGGCGGCCTGCGGCGCGCGGTGCCGGAGGCGGACCTGCGGGTCTTCGCGGCACTGCGGGTGCTGGCGACCGAGCCGTCCACGGCCTTGCAGGAGTGGTTGGTGGCCCGTCGTCCGGCCAGCGGCACCGAGCTGTTCCGGGCGGTCCTGCCCGGCCCCGAGCGGCCCCGCGACGGCGGGCCGCCGGCACCTCCCGACGACGGGGTGCCGCCGCCGGGCGACGCCGGAACGCCGCCGCCGCACGACTCCGGGGCGACGTCGGACCAGGTCGGGACGTCGTCGAGCGACGCCGGGACTCCGGCGGGTGGTGCTGGTCCGACAGGTGGGCCGGCCGCCGACGGGGTCGGTGGCCCGTCGACCGGCCACGCCGCCGTGGCCGTGCCCGCCGACGAGGTCGACTCCGTGGCCGACGCCGGCGCTCGGGCCATCGGGTTGGGGCGGACCGTCGACGGCGGCCACCCGTTCACGGTGCCCCTGGAGTCGTTGCGCCGACACACCGTCGTGTTCGCCGGGTCCGGTTCGGGCAAGACGGTGCTGATCCGTCGACTGGTCGAGGAGTGCGCCCGCGAGGGTGTCTCCGCGATCGTGCTCGACCCCAACAACGACCTCGCCCGGCTCGGTGACGCGTGGCCCGCGGCGCCGAGCGGCTGGGGTCCCGGCGACGCCGAACGAGCCGCCGACTACCTCGCACACACCGAGGTGGTGGTGTGGACGCCCCGGGTCACCGCCGGCCGGCCGCTGAGCTTCCAACCGCTGCCCGACTTCACCTCACTGCGGGACTGGCCCGACGAGTTCGACCAGGCGGTCCGCTCGGCCGTGGAGGCACTCGCGCCACGGGCCGGCGTGGACCGGTCGAGCAGACTCGCCCAGCAGGGCAAGGCCGTCCTCACCGAGGCCCTCCAGGCGTACGCGCGAAGCGGGATGGTGGGCCTGCCCGGCTTCACCGAGTTCCTCACCGACCTGCCCGAGGGGGTCAGCCGGCTGGCCCGTGCCGGCAAGCTCGCCGAGGAGTTGGCCGAGGCGCTCAAGGCGGCGATGGTCACCGACCCGCTCTTCGGTGGGGTCGGTGCGCCGGCCGATCCGGGGCTGCTGCTGACTCCCTCTCCGGGTCGGCGGGCCCGGGTGTCGGTGATCAGCTTCGTCGGCCTCACGTCCGAGCACCAGCGGCAGAGCTTCGTCAACCAGTTGCAGATGGCGCTCTTCGCGTGGATCAAACGACACCCCGCCGGTGATCGACCGCTTGGTGGGCTGTTCGTGATGGACGAGGCGCAGACGCTCGCGCCGTCGACCGGCACCACGGCGTGCACCGCCAGCTCGATCGCGCTCGCCTCGCAGGCCCGCAAGTACGGGCTCGGGTTGGTCTTCGCCACCCAGGCGCCCAAGGGTCTGCACAACCAGATCTCCGGCAACGCGACGACGCAGTTCTTCGGGCTGCTCAACGCGCCCGCGCAGATCGACGCGGCCCGGCAGCTCGCCGAGGCCAAGGGCGGGCGACTTGCGGACATCGGCCTGCTCAACAGCGGCGAGTTCTACGCCGCGGGCGAGGGGTTCTCGTTCGTCAAGGTCCGTACCCCGTTGTGTCTGACCCACCACCCGAAGGCCCCGTTGACCCCCGAGGAGGTCGTCGCACGCGCCCGTCCGGCTGACTAGCCTGGGGGCCATGATCTTCATTACCGCCAAGTTCCGGGTCCGGCCCGAGCACGCCGACCGGTGGCCGCAGATCGCCGCCGAGTTCACCGCGGCGACCCGGGCCGAGCCGGGCTGCCTGTGGTTCGACTGGTCCCGCAGCGTGGACGACCCGACCGAGTACGTGCTGGTCGAGGCGTTCCGCGACGACCAGGCCGGCGCGGCCCACGTGCAGTCGGCCCACTTCCGCACGGCACAGGAGGCCCTGCCGCCGCACCTGGCCGAGACGCCGCGCATCGTGAACGCCACGGTGCCGCAGGAGGACTGGTCGCTCCTGGGCGAGATGGCCGTGCCCGAGAGCAACTGACCGCCGCTCGGGGCCCAGTCCCGGGCCACTGCCCGCCGGTGGCGGGCCGGCGCTCGCGGGCCACGGCCTGGGGCCGCCGCTGGTGCTGGTGCTGGTGCTGGCGGGGCACGGTCTGGGGCCGGCGCTGGCGTCTCGCGACCCGGCGGGTCAGCGCAGCCGGCGGGCGGCGAACCGGGCCGGCGGGTCGGCGATCACGTCCTGTGCGGCGATCAGCTGGATCTCCCGGGTGCCCGCCGCGAGGGTCGCCTCGAGGATGGCGAAGACGGAGCCGATGGTGCGTTCCAGTGCGGTCGCGGGTGCGCCGGTGGTGCACAGGTGTGCGAGGTACAACGCCGCGGTGACGTCGCCGCCACCGTTCGGGTTGATCGGCAGCAGCGGGGTGGTCACCGCCCAGGCGCCCTCGTCCGAGACGGCCGCCACCTCCAGCGAGCCCGGTGGCAGGTCGCCGTGCAGCACGCTTGTCACCAGGACGTGCCGGGGCCCCGTCGCGCGCACGACGTCGACCGCGTCGAGCACCTCGGCCAGCGAGGTCGTCGTCCGGCCGGCGAGGAAGTCCAACTCGAACTGGTTCGGGGTGATGATGTCCGCGCGCGGCACGACGGTGTCCCGCAGGTACTCCGGAATGCCCGGCCGGACGAACATCCCCCGCCCGACGTCACCCATGACCGGGTCGCAGCAGTACACCGCGGCCGGGTTGGTGGCCTTGACCTTCTCCACCGCGTCCAGGATCACCGCGCCCATGGCCGGGTCGCCCTGGTAGCCGGAGAGCACCGCGTCGGCGCTGCCCAGAACCCCACGGTCCGCGATGCCCGCGATCACCTCGGCCACGTCGGCCGCCGGCAGCATCGGCCCACGCCACGCGCCGTACCCGGTGTGGTTGGAGAAGTGCACGGTCAGGACGGGCCAGACCTCGTGACCGAGGCGTTGCAGCGGGAAGGCCGCCGCCGAGTTGCCGACGTGACCGTAGGCGACCGACGACTGGATGGACAGGATGTTCACCGGCCCATCATCGTCGCCGCGGTCGGCGCCGCACGCGCGGCCCGCCGAATCTGTCGGGTGGCCCACTCGCCGCCCACCCCGACGGCACGACGGGCGGCCCGGACATCGTCGTCCGGGCCGCCCGTCCGGTCGTCCGGTCAGCCGCCGAGGCTCGCCGCGGCGGAGGCGATCGACGAGGCGAAGTAGCTCACCTGGGTGTAGACGCCCGGGTAGTTGGGTCGGGCGCAGCCGTTGCCCCAGCTCACGATGCCGACCTGGATCCAGGCGTTGCCGGCGTCGCGGCGGAACATCGGGCCACCCGAGTCACCCTGACAGGTGTCCGTGCCGCCGCTGGCGTACCCGGCGCAGATCTCCTGGGCGGGGATGAGGTCGCCGCCGTAGTTGGCGTTGCAGGTGGAGTCGCTGACGAACGGCACGTTTGCCTTCAGCAGGTACCGCTGCTGGCCGCCGCCCTCCCGCGCGGCGCCCCACCCGGCGACGGTGAAGGTGCCGCTGTCGTACGCGGTCGTGGTGGCGATCGGCAGCGTGCTCAGCCCGGTGACCGGGGTGGCCAGCCGGATCAGCGCCCAGTCGCGGCCGGCGCCGTTGTAGCCGGGAGCCCGGTAGACGTAGTTGGACCGGACGGTGATCCGGCTCGACGACTGGAGGTCGACCGTCCCGAGCGTCGCGGTGATGCTGGTGTTGGTGCCGGTCGAGCCCACGCAGTGTGCCGCGGTGAGCACCAGCCGCGGGCTGTACAGCGCCCCGCCGCAACCCATCGAGAGTCGCACCATGAACGGGAACTCCCCCTGGGCGGCGGGGGTGCCGCCGACGACGTTCGGCGTCATGGGGTTGTCGGCCGCCGCGGCCGGTGCGGCGAGGGTGAGGCTGGCCGCGGTCAGCGCGGCCAACGCGGTGGCCAACAGGCCGGTGAGGGTACGCCAGCGAGCCATGCATTCCTCCGCATCAGGATGGCACGCCTCGTGAGCGCACCCGATTCGCGATAGCGGTCAGCATATTGAAAGACGTGGATTTGAAGGTCATCCTCTCTGAGTCGTACCACCGAGGCTATGGATCTCGCGGCGGCGCGTCGCCGAGCCCCGGCCGCCCGGCGCACGAGCGTTGACGACAGGGGCACCACGGCCCTATAACGGTGCACAAGCAGTGATGGATGCTGATGCGCGTGTCGACCTCGGCGCGTGGCCAGCCCACCGGCATCCGTCGATGACGCCGTCCCTCGTCAACGCTCCCCGATGCCCACCGCCCACGCGCTCCGGGCTTGGCTGCACCACCCGGGGCGACTCGTCCCCGGAGACGGCATGACACGACACGTCCCCATCCGCCCCGCCCTGCCGCTGCTACTCGTCATCGCCCTGGTCGCCGGCGTCCTCGCCGCGCCAGCCCCGCCGGCGCACGCCGCACCGGCCAAGACACCGCCACTGACCACCCCCTGGACCAGCCAGGCCCTGGCCGGCACGCCACTGCCGGAGTATCCGCGGCCACAGATGACCCGACCGGACTGGCTCAATCTCAACGGCGAGTGGCAGCTACGCCAGTCGGCCACCGACGACGCCCCGCAGTTCGGCACCAACCTGCCCGAGCGGGTCAACGTGCCCTTCCCGGTGGAGAGCGCCCTCTCCGGCATCCAGCGAGCCGCCAACGACAACCGCAACTACCTGTTCTACCGGCGCACCGTCACCATCCCGGCGAACTGGGCGGGCCGGCGGACCCTGCTGCACTTCGGGGCCGTCGACTGGCAGAGCACCGTCTGGGTCAACGGTGGCCGGGTCGGCGCACACACCGGCGGCTACGACGCCTTCACCTTCGACGTGACGCCCCAGCTCACCGCCGGGGTGAACGAGATCGTCGTCAAGGTCTGGGATCCGACCGACACCCGCCAGAACGGCAGCCTGCCCGCCATCGGCAAGCAGACCAAGACACCCAGCGGGATCTTCTACACCCCCAGCTCGGGCATCTGGCAGACGGTGTGGATGGAACCGGTGCCCGTCGCCTCCATCAGCAGCGTGGACGTCCGCCCGAATCTCGCCACCAACACCCTGCGGGTCCGGGTCTTCACCCGGGGCGAGGTGAGCGGCCACAGCGTGCTCGCCGAGGCCCTGAACGGCAGCACCGTGGTCGGATCGGCGGCCGGCGGTTTCACCGACTTCAGCGTGCCGGTGCCCAACGCGCGCCGCTGGTCGCCCGACGACCCGTTCCTCTACAACCTTCGGATCACGCTGCGTAACAGCGGTGGCGCCACGGTGGATCGGACGCTGCACTACTTCGGCATGCGGGAGATCACCACCGGCCTGGTCGGCGGCGTGCTGCGCCCCAAACTCAACGGCCAGTTCGTGTTCCAGGTCGGCACCCTCGACCAGGGCTTCTGGCCGGACGGGCTCTACACCGCGCCGACCGACGCCGCCCTCGCCTTCGACCTGCGCAAGCACAAGGATCTGGGCTTCAACATGGTGCGCAAACACATCAAGGTCGAGCCACAGCGCTGGTTCTACCACGCGGACCGGCTCGGCCTACTTGTCTGGCAGGACATCCCGTCGCTGACCGCACAGGACATCAACCCCACCGACGCCCAGCAGGCGCAGTTCGAGACCGAGGCACGTGAGATCGTCGACGAGCATCGCAGCTCGCCCGCCGTGATCGCGTACACGCCCTACAACGAGGGCTGGGGTGAACGATCCCTCGCCGACACCCGACGGGTCGCCCAGAACATCAAGAACCAGGATCCGACCCGCCTGGTCAACCCGCACAGCGGGCACAACTGCTGCCAGTCCCTCGGCAACCCCGGCAACGGCGACATCGACGACTGGCACGTCTACCTCGGACCGGACTCGCCCGTGCCGTCGAGCAGCCGGATCGCCGTGCTCGGCGAGTTCGGCGGCCTGGGTCTGCACACGCCGGGGCACGAGTACAGCCCGAGCGGCGGCTTCTTCGCCTACGAGTGGCAGAGCACGCCGACCGCGCTCACGGACCGCTACGTGGGGTTGGTGCAGGGCAGCCAGAACCTGATGCTGGGCAAGGGGTTGAGCGCCTCGATCTACACCGAGATCACCGACCTGGAGGGGGAGCTGAACGGGTTCCTCACCTACGACCGGCAGGTGGTCAAGATGGACCAGGCGCGGGTCCGCGCCGCCAACACCACCCTGATCAACGCGTCGAGGACGATCGGCAGTTCGGCGCCGGTCGCCCTGCCGGTCGACACCCGCCGGTCGTTGCAGGTGACCACGCCCGGCTTCACCGACCGTTACCTGCGCCACCGGGACAGCCTGGCCTACACCGACGTGGTCGACGCCGCGAGCCCCAGCCTGCTCAAGGCCGACGCCACCTACACGATCCGGGCCGGCCTGGCCGATGCCGGCTGCTACTCGTTCGAGTCGGTCAACTTTCCCGGGCAGTACCTGCGTCACCAGAACTCGCGGGTCCGCAACTCGCCGGACGACGGCTCGGCGCTCCTGCGTGCCGACGCCACCTGGTGCGCACGCGTCGGCCTGACCGGCACGGGCGTGTCGCTGGAGTCGTACAACTTCCGGGGCAGGTACCTGCGGCACTACGACTCGGAGATCTGGCTCAGCAACGGCACCGGCGGCGACGCGTACAACACGCCGACGTTGTGGACCGCCGACAGCACCTGGGCCCTCGCCACCCCGTGGGCACCCTGACCTCGTACGCGGCCGGGTCGTCACGGTAGGACGTCGCGGGGCGCGCCGGCACGGGTTGGCGCGCCCCGCGACGTGCGGCCGCCGTCGTCGGTACGACCGCACCCGCGGGAGCCGGCCACCGGACGCCGCGTCACCCGCCGTACCGGAGGTCGTTCTTCCGGTCAGGAGGCGGCGCGGGGGTCTATTCCACAGTCGGTCCTGGTCGGTTTGCGCGCTGGCCATCCCCGCTCGACTCGTCGTCGGCGACATCAGGACGGGGTGTCGACCGGGCCGGCCCGACGGCAAGGACCGCGCCGCAACTTGCACCCGGCCGACCCCGCCCGCCCATTGCAACACGCAATCACACCACCAATAAATAGATGGTGACCAATCTTGACTTGCGCGGCCACTCGGCGCACCGTAAAGAGCCTGAGGCAGATGAGCGCCATTATCGGCCCAACTGACGTGGATCGCCGAATGGGGGCGCTGCCGGTTTCCGCGCCGCGTTCACCAGGAGGCGTTCCATGCGGCTGAATCCGTTCACCGGGGCCTATCTCACCGATCCGGCAAGCATCTGGCGGCGTATTCTCGACGACCCCGACGGGGTGCACTACGCCGAGGATCTGGGCCTGTGGTTGATCAGCCGACACGCCGATGTCCGCCGCGCCCTCGCCGACGCAACGACGTTCGCCAACGCCCTCACCCTCGCCCCGGTCTACGAGGTGTGCCCGGCGGCGATGAACGTGCTCATGCGGCTCGACGCACCACCCACCACGGCCGCCGCGGACCCACCGGCACACCCCCGGACGCGCCGGGCCCTCCGGGCGGCCTTCGCGAGCACCGCCGAGCGCGTCGAGGCCGAGTACGGTGCGATCGTCCGGCGGCGGGTCGACGAGCTGGTGGCCCGGCTCGCCGCCCGCCAGGGTGAGCGGGTCGATCTGGTCGCGGAGCTCACCACCGAGCTTCCCCTGCTGGTGGTCCTGGACATCCTCGGGGTGCCCGATGCCGACATCGCGCGGATCCGGAGCTGGGCGGACGGTCAGATCGCCCTGCTCTGGGGGCAACCGGACGAGGCCGAGCAGGTGCGTCTGGCGCAGGGCCTCCTGGACTTCTGGCACTACTGCGAGGAGTTGGTCCGCCAGCGCGTGGACGGTGGACACCGGGGCGACGACTTCATCGGCCGCGCCCTGGCCTACCGGGATGGCGACGACACGGTGCTGACGGTGCCCGAGGTCGCGAGCCTGGCCTTCAACCTGCTGGTCGCGGGCCACGAAACCACCGCCGGCCTGCTCGCGCACGCTCTCGACCAGGCCCTGTCCCGTCCGCGGCACTGGTCGACGATCGCCGCGGACCCGGGGGCCGTCCCCGCGTTCGTCGCCGAGACGCTCCGGTTCGCGCCCGCCATCGACGGCTGGCTCCGGGTGACCAGCCGAGACGTCACGCTGGGATCGGTGACGATTCCCGCGGGGGCCCGCTGCCTGCTGTTGATCGGCGCGGCGAACCGTGACCCCGCGGTCTTCGCCGATCCGCAGAAGTTTCATCCACAACGGGCGGATGTGGGAAATCACCTGTCATTCGGCCACGGCCCCCATTTCTGTATCGGTGCGGGACTGGCGCGGCTTGAGGCCGAGATCGCCCTCACCAGGCTCGCCGAAACCATTCCCGGCCTACGGCTGGCTGCCGAACAACGGCGCTCATACAAGCCCAACGTCGCGCTTCGTTCGCACCACACACTGCTCGCGACCACCGATGTCACCGGGCCCGCCGACGTCCCGGCGGCGCCCGCCGAGGCCCGCGTCGCCTGACCGTGGACGGCGCGAACCACCACCTGCGCAGGGAGCGGGTACGCGACCGATCGCGTCGCCGGCCGCACCGGCGCGACTCGGCACGGGTCCGGGGGGCGTCTTTCGCGCTGTTCTCGACATCCGGGTCGGCGAACGTCTTCACACCCATCGCATCCTGGGTTAAGAATTGCCCCCTATGAATGTTCAGCTCATTGCCATATCCCGATCTGGCGTCCACTGCTGATTCCCGTAGCCGCGAAGGTGAGCGCATGGAGCACACGTCCCCGTCGAGCTCTGCGCACTCTGCGGCCAGTGAGCGGTTCCGCTGGGAGTTGCGCGACTGCCGCATCCAACGGGGCCTGACCCAACGGGCCCTGGCGGATCTGGTGCGGTTCAGCCGGGAGACTGTCGCGGCGGTCGAGTCGGGTCGCCGGTTCGGCAGCCACGAGTTCGCGCTGCGCTGCGACGACGTGCTCGGCACCGGCGGGCGGCTCGCGGCGCTGTGGCCGCAGGTGGCGGCCGAGCAGTTGGCGGCTGACGGCCGCCGTGGCCCGCGCGCCGCGGAGCCGGATTCGCTGGACCGGCCGGTGCCGCGCCAGCGTGCCCGGCGCGACGCGCGCGACCCGGCAGCCGTGGTGGACGCGATCGATGAGCTGCGGGAACTGATCGGTCAGGTGCTCAACGGGCCGGCCGACCCGGACGACACCCAGCGGCGGCACCCGCCGGCCGACCCCCTCGACGACAGGCGCTGACCCCACCCGCCCCGACCCGTCTCGCGGTGTCATCGGCCGCTGACATTGGGTACAGATGCTGGTACGGGCAGTTTGTACCACGGCCAGGTCTGGCCTACGAGCGCGGCTTCCGGCCGAATGGGACTTGCATTCGGCAACGTGCGGATAGACCGTCATCGACGATTCGTGGGAGTCAATCTTGGCGTCGAGCACCAGGTCCCACGCGGCCAGACCCTACCCGACCCGCCGACGCGGCTGGAAGATAGCCGGGCGGATGCGCCTCATCGTCGCGGCACCACTCGTCGCCGTGATCGGCTTCGCCGGTCTCGCGCTGACCGAGAGCGCGCGGCAGACCGCACGTGCCAGCGACCTGCGGATCCTCGCGCAGGTCGGTGCCGAGGCCGGTGATCTGGCCTACCGGCTGCAACGCGAACGTATCGCCGCCGCCGACCTGCTCACCTATCCCGCACCCGAGCAGCAGGACACCTACGGCGCGGAGCTGGCCGCCACCGACGACGCCGTCACGCGCTATCGCACACAGCGGGACCGGCTGTCCGCCGACGCCGGCACCAACCGGGCCCTCCTGCACCGCATCGACGCGGCCCTGGCCAGCCTCGCCCCGCTGCGCACCCAGGTCCGTACGGCGGCGCACGCCTCGGTGTCGGCGATGACCTTCAGCTACCGGATCGCCATCGCGGACCTGATCAGCCTGCGGGAGAACGTCTCGCACGGCGTGGTCGACGCCCAGCTCGCCGACGGCATCCGGGCCTCGGCGGCGCTGTCGAAGACGGCGGAGGCGATCGGTCAGCAGCAGGTCGCCGTGCTGCGCGCGGTCGCGGGCGGCGAGCTGACCCCCGCCACGCAGCAGGACATCACGGCGGCCCGGACCAGCTACACCGAGTCGAGCCTGTCGTTCCTGGCCCTGGCACCGCCCGAGTGGAGCCTCTGGTGGGAGCAGGCCGGCACCGGCAAGGACGCGCTCGCGCTGCAACGGATGCAGGACGAGGTGTCGCGGGCCCAACCGGGGTCGCGACTGCAACTGGAGACCGCCGACTGGGTGTCCACCACACAGGCGCGGGCGGCCCGCCTGGCCGACCTGCGCGCGCGGGTCGACGCGGCGGTCCGCGACGACGTCCGGGCCGCGCACGCCGACCAGCGTCGCCGGGCCGTGGCCGAGGCGGCGGGTGTCCTGCTGGCACTGCTGCTCACCGCGCTGGTGACCTGGGCCGTCGCCCGGCAGATCACCCGGCGGCTGCGTCGTCTCCGGGACGCCGCCAACGCCGTGGCCTTCGAACAGCTGCCCGCCGTGGTGGCCCAGCTCCAGCAGCCGGGCAGCGCCGCCGTCGACCCGGACAGGCTGGCCCGCCAGCAGTCCACCGCCGCCCTCGAACCGTCGAGCGACGACGAGATCGGGGAGCTGGGCCAGGCGTTCAGCGCGGTGCACCAGGCCGCCGTGCGGACCGCCGCCGAGCAGGCGGTCATGCGCGCCAACACCGCCGACATCTTCATCCACCTGAGCCGCCGCGAACAGCGGCTCGTCGACGCGGTGCTGGCCCAGGTCGACCTGGTCGAGCGGGACGAGACCGACCCCGACCGCCTGCACCAGCTGTACACGCTGGACAACCTGGCCACCCGGATGGGACGCATCAACGCCAGCCTGCTGGTGCTCGGCGGCGTCGGCGTGGGCCGCGTACGCCAGCGCGACGTCCCCCTGCAACAGGTGCTCCAGGCGGCGCTGTCCCAGATCGAGCACTACGCGCGGATCCGGCTCGGCATGATCGACGGGGACGTCGCCGTGGCGGCGAAGACCGTCGACGAGGTCGTGCACCTGCTCGCCGAACTCATGGACAACGCGACGACGTACGCGCCGCCCGGCAGCGAGACCTGGGTGAGCGGTCGAAGCCTGGGCGACCGCGTCATCGTCCAGATCAGCGACGAGGGCATGGGGTTGTCCCCACAGCGGATGCAGCAGCTCAACGAGATCCTGGCCCACCCACCGGCCATCGACGTGGCGGCCGTACGGGCGATGGGGCTGGTCGTCGTGGGGCAGCTCGCACAGCGGCTGGGCGCCACCGTCCAACTGCGACGAGGTCCCCGACGTGGCACCCTCGCCGAGGCGACGCTGCCGGCGGCGATCATCCGGTCGCTGCCACCGGAGGAGTACCTGCTCGCACCCGGCCGGCTGTCCCGGCGGGCGGCACGGACGGCCAGCCCACCTCCGCCGTACCAGCCGCGCCCCGAGCCCACCGCGGGACGCCCGCCGGCCGAGCGGACGCTGCCGGCGGCGCGGGCCGAGCGGGCCCTGCCGGCGGCGCCGGTGTTCCGACCGACTTCCCCACCCCCGGACCGGGGTGACGCGCCCACCGAGGAGCTACTCATCTTCGAGCAGGTCAACCACTGGTTCCAGGCAGATGTCGCCGACGGCGCCGACGACCGGGAGTGGTCCAGCCCCGCCGACGACGCCTGGCGCACCGCCGCCCAGGCACACGCCCCCGAAGTCGCCACGACCACCACCTCCGGCCTGCCCAAACGGGAGCCGCAACGGCATCTCGTGCCCGGCGGCGTGACAGTGCCCCAGCAGCGGCAGCGGTCCGAGTACCGCGACCCGGCCCAGGTGGCGTCGGCGATGGCCGCGTACGCGCGGGGTGTGGCGAACCGCAGGCGCACCCCGATCAACCTCGGCAACACCTGACGTGACAGGAGACCATGTGAGCGACCAACAGGACCTCGGCTGGCTGTTGGACAACTTCGCCGCGCGCGCGAGCGAGGTCAGCCATGCGATCGCCATCTCGAGTGACGGCCTGATGGTGGCCGCCACCCGCGACCTGCCCCCGGACCGGGCCGACCAGTTGGCCGCCACGGGTAGCGGGCTGGTCAGCCTGCTGCGCGGCGCGGCGGCCTTCTTCGACGCCGGCGCGGTGATCTCCAACGTCACGCAGCTCGAGGGCGGGTTCATGTTCTCGATGGCCTTCAACGACGGCGCCTCGCTGCTGGTGCTCGCCGCACCGGAGTGCGACGTCGGCAAGGTCTCCTACGAGATGACCGAGTTGGCCAACCGGATCGGGGACGCCCTGACCCCCGCGGCCCGGGCGGCACTCGCCCGCAGCCGCTGACCGCCCCGGCGCCCCCACGCCGGAGACCCACTTTCCCTGGAGAAGACATGCCTCACACCACCTTTCGGCGCAGCCATGCCCTGGCCGCCACCCTGCTCGCGGTCGTCCTGACCGCCAGCACGGCCTGCGGCGACGACGCGCCGGGTCCGAGCGCCGGCGGCTCGATAAAGATCGGCCTGCTCGCGTCGCTGTCCGGGACGTACCAGGCGGTCGGTACGGAGATCCGCGACGGCTTCCAGCTCTACCTGGACACCCACGACGGCAAACTCGGCGGTCGACAGGTCGACCTCGTCGTCGCCGACGAGGGCAACGGCGCCCAGACCGCGGTGCCGGCGGCGACCAAGCTGCTCAAGCAGGACCGGGTGGCGGCGCTCACCGGCATCGTCGGTGGCGGCTCGGTCGCCGGGGTCACCCCCCTGCTCGACGAGACCAAGGTGCCGCTTGTCGGCTCCAACGGGCGACCGGAGCTCAAGGACGTCTCCCGGGTCTGGCACACCTCGTACCTCTCCGACGAGCCCGGTGCCGCGATCGCCCAGCACGTGCGCGACAACGTGCAGGGCTCGGTGTACGCGATCGGCCCCGACTACCAGGGCGGCTGGGACGAGCTGCGCGGGTTCACCGACGCGTTCGGCAAGATCGGCGGGAAGCTCGCCAACGCCGATGGCAAGACCACCTTCACCCCGTTCCCGGCCACCACCAACTTCACCCCGTACTTCGCTCGCATCAAGGCATCCGGCGCGGCGGCCGTCTACACGTTCTACGCCGGCAGCGCCGCCGTGGACTTCGTGAAGCAGTACGCGCAGTCCGAGATCAAGGACATCCCGTTGTACGCCGCCGGGTTCCTCACCGAGGGCGGGGTGCTCAACGCGCAGGGCGAGGCCGCGCGGGACATCTACTCGGTGCTCAACTACTCCCCCGACCTGGACAACGCGGAGAACCGCGCCTTCGTGGCCGCGTGGAAGGCCAAGCACGACGGCTCACCGACCACCTACGCGCTCGCCTCGTACGACGCGGCGGCGGTGCTGGACCGGGCGGTCGGCGCGGCCGGGAGCAACCCGACTCCGGAGGCCATCAACACCGCCATCGGCCAACTCGGCCAGATCGCCAGCCCGCGCGGCACCTGGCAGTTCTCCACCACCACGCACTCACCGGTGCAGAAGTGGTATCTGCGGCAGGTCCGCCAGGACGGCCGCGCGCTGTCCAACACCGTCGTGGGTGACCTCGCGACCGTCGGCCGGTGATCGCGGTGGCGGCCGGCCTGAATCGGATCGACCCGTACCTGATCCCGGCGCTGGACGGGGTCGCCTACGGGCTGCTCGTGTTCGTCGCCGCGTCGGGTCTGGTCTTCTGCTTCGGCGTCGCCAACATCCTCAACCTGGCGCACGGCCTGCTCTACGCGATCGGCGGGTACGCTGCCGCGGCGCTGCTCGACGGTGGCTGGGTCAGCCTGGCGTTGGCGCTGGTGGTCGGCGTGCTGGCCGCCACCGCGGCGGGGGTGCTGCTGGCCGGGCTGCTCACGCCGGTCGCCACCGGCAACCACCTGAGTCAGGCGCTGTTGACGTTCGGTGTGGCACTGGCCGGCGGCAGCCTGCTCGTCGCCGGCTTCGGGCCCGACGATCCGCAGGTCCGGGTGCCCGCCGTCCTGGAGGGCTCGGTGGTGGTCGCCGGGCACCGCTACGCCGCGTACCGGTTGGTCTTCATCGTCGTCGCGGCGGTGCTCGCCGTCGCGCTCTACCTGGTGGTACGGCGCACCCGGGCGGGGATGCTGGTCCGCGCGGCCGTCGACGACCCGGAGATGGTCGCCTGTCTGGGCGTGAGCCCCGCACGGATCCGCGCCGGTGTGCTCGCCGCCGCCGGCGCGCTGGCCGGTGCGGCCGGGGTCCTGGGCGCGCCGATCATCGGGCCCGGCACGGACACCGCCGACACCGTCCTGTTGCTGTCCCTGGTGGTCGTCGTCCTCGGCGGTCTCGGGTCGCTGGGGGGCACCCTGCTGGCGGCGCTCGCGGTCGGCGAGATCCAGACGCTCGGGGTGGCGCTGCTGCCGTCCGCCGCGCCGTTCCTGCTGTTCGCCGCCATGGCGGCGGTGCTCGCCGTGCGGGCCCGCGGCCTGGCCGGCAGGTGGAGGGCGGCATGAGCGGCGAGGTGCTCCGACGGGCGCGGGGTGGCATCGCGGCACTCGTCCTGGTCGGCCTGGTCGTGGCGCCCTGGGTGGTCGACGACTACACCACGGCGATCCTGGCCCGGACGTTGGCACTGGCCCTGGTCGGGGTGAGCGTGGCCCTGCTCACCGGCGTCGCCGGCATGCCCACCCTCGGCCAGACCGCGCCGTACGCGGCGGGCGCCTACGCCTGCGCCGTGGTGGGCAGCCGGATCTCCGACGTCGGGGCCGTGCAGGTCGCCGTCGCGGCGGCCGCCGGGGCGGTGCTGGCCGCACTCACCGTGCCCCTCGTCGTACACGCCCGCGGGGTGGTCGTCCTGATGATCACCCTGGCCATCGGTGAACTCGCCGTCACCGTCCTCGGCCGGTGGCGGTCGGTGACCGGTGGCACGGACGGGCTGGCCGGCATCGCGGCGGTCCGCCCGTTCTGGGGGCTCCCGCCGCTCGCCAGCGACCGGGCGCGTTACCTGTACGCCCTGGTCGTCGTGGCCACGCTCGTCGGCGCGGTGCTGGTGCTGCTGCGGACCCGGGCCGGGCTGCTGCTACGCGCCGGCCGGGACGACGAGACGCGGCTGCGGGCCAGTGGTCACCGGGTGTCGCTCTACGTCTCCGGCGCGCACGTGGCCGCCGGGGCGATAGCCGGTGCCGCCGGCTCGCTCCTGGTCGTCGCCCAGCAGTACATCTCCCCCGCCGACTTCGGTTTCGACACGTCCGCGCTGCTGCTGCTCGGTGTCGTCATCGGTGGCACCGCCTCGGTCGGCGGTGCCCTGGTGGGCGCGGCGCTGGTCATCGCCGTGCGGGACTGGTTGTTCGGGGTGCTGCCCGGCCACGCGCCGCTGGTGCTGGGGCTGCTGTTCGTGGCGACGGTCTACCTGCTGCCCGGCGGCGGCATCCGGGCCCGGGGCCGGCGGCGTCCGCCGACGGCCAGGTCGCACCAGCCCGCCACCGCTGAGCGGGCCACGATCCCGGAGCTACACCGATGACCTGCCTGCTCAGCGCCGAGGGCGTCCGCGTGCGGTACGGGTCGCTCGCCGCGCTGGACGGCGTGGACCTGTGCGTCCACGACGGCCAGCGGCACGCCCTGATCGGCCCGAACGGCGCCGGCAAGACAACCCTGCTCAACGTGATCGGCGGGTCCACGCGACCGCAGCGCGGCACCGTGCGCCTCGCCGGGCGCGACGTCGGTCGGCTCGGGCCGGCGGCCCGCGCCCGACGGGGCATCAACCGCATCCACCAACGTCCGGCGGTCTTCACGACCTTGACCGCCACAGAGAACGTCGTGGTCGCGGCGTTGCCGCGGGTCATCGCGGAGCGCCGCTGGTGGCCCGGCGGACGTCGCCGCGTCGCGCACCACCGGGCGGGCCGGCTGCTGGACCAGATGGGCCTCACCGACGTCGCGGCGGTGCCCGCCGGGCACCTCGCACACGGGCAACGACGCCAGTTGGAGATCGCCATGGCCCTCGCCGGTCGCCCCCGCCTGCTGCTCCTGGACGAACCGGCCGCCGGGCTGTCCGCCATCGAGGTCGGTCGGCTGGTCGAGGTGCTCGGGGCGCTGCCCCGGGCGGTCGCCGTGCTCCTCGTCGAACATCGACTGGACCTGGTGTACGCCCTCTCCGACACGGTGACCGTGCTGCGCGACGGTCGGACGTTGGCCGCCGGGACGCCAGACGAGATCCGCTCCTCGCCGCTGGTGCGGCGGGCCTACGCCGACGGGGTGGCCTGATGTTGTCGGTGGATCGCCTGTGCGCCGGCTACGGCGGTGGGATCGTGCTGCACGAGGTCAGCCTGCGGGTGCGTCCCGGCAGCATCCAGGCCGTGGTGGGCCGCAACGGTGCGGGCAAGAGCACTCTCGTGCACACGATCGCCGGGCTGGTGCGGGCCTCCAGCGGTCGCATCGAGATCGGCGGTGTGCACGTGGCCGGCCGACAACCACACCGCGTCGCCCAGTCCGGCGTCGGTCTCGTCCCGCAGGGCCGGCGGGTGTTCTCCCGACTGACGGTGGCCGAGCACCTGCACCTGGCGGCCGCACCGTGGCGGGCCGCCGCCCCCGGTGGCGAGGGCTGGACGGTGGCCCGCACCCTCGACCTGCTGCCCCGCTTGGCGGCGCGGCTGCGACACCGTGGCTGCGAACTCTCCGGCGGCGAGCAGCAGATGTTGGCGATAGCCCGCGCGCTTCTCGGCCAACCACGGGTGCTGCTGCTCGACGAACCGTGTGAGGGCCTGTCACCCGATCTGGCGGCGCGGGTCCGTGAACTCGTCAACGGTCTCGCCGCCGACGGCCTGACCGTGCTGCTCGTGGAGCAGCAACTCCAGCACGCGATCGAGATCGCCGACCGGGTGGCGGTGCTGGAGTACGGCCGGGTGGTCTACGACCGACCGACGGCCGAAGCCCGCGTCGATCCGGCGCCGCTCGCGGCGATGTTGAGCGTCGCCGCCGCCCCGGCACCCCCACCCAACCGGGCGGCACCACGGCTCTGGGCCGACACCCCGTAGTCACCCTTCTCGGAGAGGTAGACACCCATGACAACCGCTACGAGCGATGGCGCGTACACGTTCGACAACGGCGCACCCGACGCCGTCGCCCAGATGCACGCGCTGGAGTCCTTCCTGGATCCGATCACGACGCGTCGCCTGGCCCGCCCCGTGCTGGGACCCGGCGCGACCTGCTGGGAGGTCGGGGCGGGTGGCGGCTCGATGGCCCGCAGAATCGCCCGCGCGACCGGCGACGAGGGCCACGTGCTGGCCACCGACATCGACCCCACGCACCTCCGCGCGGAGGGCAACCTGCAGGTACGCCGGCACGACGTGCGGACCGAACCGCCACCGGGGGACGCGTACGACCTGATCCACGCCCGGTTGGTGTTGCTGCACCTTCCCGATCGACGGCGGGTCCTCCGGACGCTCACCGGCGCACTGGCTCCCGGCGGGTGGCTGGTGGTCGAGGAGTTCGACTGCACCGCGCTGCCGCGGGTGCTGACCGCGCCGACCGACGACGCCGCGAAGCTCTTCGCGCAGGTCATGGACGCCATGATGGGTGTCCTGGAGGACCACGGCGCAGACCTGGGGTGGGCGCAGGACGTGCACAGCGAGATGGCCCTCGCCGGCCTCACCGAGCTGGACACCATCACCCACTCGCAGAGCTGGGCCGGTGGCTCGACCGGGGCGTCGCTCTACGAGACGAACTCCCGGCAGTTGGAGCCGGACCTGCTCGCCGCGGGGCTGTCGCCCGACCAACTGCACGCCTTCCGGCGGCTGGTCCGTGACCCCGGGTTCGCCGTCATGTCGTACCACTTCGTCTCCACGCGGGGTCGTCTGCCGAGCTGAGCGGGCGGACCACCGCGCGGAGAGCGGTCGCGCCGTACGTAGCTGTTCCGCCGCAGCACGCCCCCCGTTGCGCTCCGGACAGCGCTACGACGGCGTCGACCCCACCGGCCGGGCTCCCTCCCCAGGAGCCCGGCCGGTCCGCGCCGGGACGCAGCGCAGAGCGGAGCAGCGGGCCGCCTCCTGGGCCGGTCCTGTGTGCGTGATCGACTCGGTTTCCCTGATGTCGGGGTGTCGCGGGCATCTGGATACCGCGTGTTTCGCGGAAGTCGAGTCGATCAGCAGCTCACCGAGGCAGCGGCTCCTGATCGGCCAGGACGATCAGGTCGTCGGCGCGGGCCGACAGCGGCGCCGCCGCCGCGTCGGGCCACACGAGATAACCCACCGGCGGACCCGACGACCCCCACGTGGCACCGATGATCGTGGCCAACCCCGCGTCGTCCGGCGACCTGCGCGAGCGTACCCGGGTGCCCGGCGCGTGTCCGTCGTCGGCGACGATGAGCAGCGCGTCGAGGGTCTGGCGGGCACCGACGACCGGCAACCCTTCCACGTACGGCTCACCCGCGTACCCCAGGCGTGGCGTCATCATCGTGTGCAGGAGCGCGGCTTGCCGGATCGCCTCCTGGCGTACCTGCCCGTCCGCGCTGTGTCCGGCGATGTCCAGCGCCTTCTGGATGCTCGACCAGAGCCCCAGCGGCTCCTGGTCGAGTAGTCGGCGGGCCTCGCGGTCGACTTCGGCGCAGGCCGTGTCGAGCGCCGTGTCCTCGCCCAGCTCCGCGATCCAGGCGAGATCCCCCACCTCGGGCAGCAGCCCCGGCGACTCGGCCGCGATCACGATGTACAGCATCGCGAGCAGTTCCACCCGGCCCTCGCCGTGGTAGAGCATTCCCACCCCACTGCCCGTACGCCCACGGCTGGGTGGGAAGCGCTCGGCGAGGTGCCGCGCGCGGCCACGAGGCAGGACCGCGGCACGCCTGGTGTCCGACACCCGCTCCTCGAACGACCGCCGCTCACGGCGTTCGACGAGCAGTTGGCGGTGCGGATCGAACCCGATCGGATAGATCGTCCGCCCGTACGTGGCGAGGGTTTCGCCCGGTCGCAGACCCACCGACTCAAGGTGGCGGGCAGCCACCGAGTAGGCGACACCGGTCCGGGCCGCGTGCTCCCGGATGGCGCGCCTGCGGGCACGGCCCGGGCTTGGGGTCCGCCGTGGTTGATGATCAGACATGACGCCTCCGGTGCAGCCCCACGCACTCCACCGAGCAGGCGACGTGGCGAGCACGCCGGAAGTCGACACAACGGCGCGGAGTCGGAGACTCTTGGCCCCAGCATGCGGTCGGGCGTGGGCCACCACATCGGGCGCGGGCAGGCGCGCTGCCGCCGCCAGCATATCGCGCCCTCGACGATCGGCGTGGCCAGGCGAGCGCCGGCCGGTCTGCGCGGCGGACGTCGAGCCCGCACTGCGGGCCGGCCGACGCCGAGCGGTCACCTCGGGACGTGGAAACGCAGGTGCGTGACGTGTGGTGATTCGATCACCGCGACGCGTTCCAGTTCGATGTGGGCGGTGCCGAGGTGGTCGAACAGGCGCGTGCCGGCACCGAGGAGCACCGGTACTAGTTGGAGGTGGATCTCGTCCACCAGCCCGGCCCTGACGAACTCCCGTCCGGTGGTGGGGCCACCCATGACGAGGACGTCCCGGTCGCCCGCTGCCTGTCGCGCCTGGCGCAGAGTGCTGTGGAGCCCGTCGTCGACGAATGTGAAGACGTCGCTCTTCATCCGCAACGGGTCGCGTGACTCGCGAGTGACCACGAAGCACGGCACCGGAAACGGAGTGTCCTGCCACAGGTCCACACCGACGTCGAACGTCCGTTTGCCGATCACCACGGCGCCGGTCGTGGCGTGACGCTCTCGTACCTGCGCGGCGTCGACCCCGACCGGTGCGACGCCGTCAGCCGCCACACCACGATCCCCGTCAGCCTGGAACAGCCACTCGTGCAGCCGCTCGCCGCCCCTGCCCATCGGTTGTTCGCGGGTGACGTCGGGGCCGGCGGCGAAGCCGTCCAACGACACGCTCATGCTCAACACCGTGCGGCCCATCGGGCCCTCCTTCACCTGTAGACAGTCGCCCATCGGGGCGTCACGCTCCGTCCTGCCAGCGGTAGAGGTCGCGCAGCAGGGAAATCTCGGCGCCGTGGTGGATCAGCTCCCTGTTGACGTGCAGGACGATGCCCTCCATGGGAAACCGCTCGGGACCCACCGTGGGCGGGTTCTCCAGGTCGGCATTCGAGAGCATGCGGACCCCGGCGTTCCATCTGCCGTACATCTCGTCGAGCTGTTCCAGCGCCTCCGCGGCGGTCCCCGCGTAGGCGAGTGAGTCGGCCTGCGGGCCGCCGAAGTGCCATTCGACCCGATAGCCCAGGCAGGAGACGATGATGTGCGCCAGCCGCCAGGCAATCGTGGTCACCGGCGCGGGCACCAGGTCAGGGGACGCGGAGTCCATCGTCCATTCCCCCGGCCCTGCCGACATCGGTGCGGGCGACGTGCCACGTGGACGGATGCTCCAGCAGCCACGCACCGGCTCCCAGAAGTACTCCTCATCGGCAAGACCGTCCAGCCGCGGCCGCAGGTTCTTCTGCCAGTGCCGGTCCAGTTGGTCCGCGATTCGCTCGCTCCTTGTCACTTCCGCAACCTACGCCGTAGCGCTCGTGCACGGGAACAGCCGGTCTCGTCATTGACCTCAACATGACTTGAGGTTCTAGGGTCGCGCTCAGTCGAACACTCCCAGGAGGCACCCGTGGCAACCCAGCGCCTGTCCGACGTCGAACTCGCGACCCAGCCCGCCGCGTACTGGACCGGCGTGGCCTACGAGGCGCTCATCGCCTTCACGCGGGCCCGGTACGCCGATTTCGGCTTCACCCAGCCCCAGTTCTGGTTGCTCCGTAACCTGTCGGGCAACGACATCTCACCCGACGGTCACGGCATGACCATTCCGGAGCTTGAGATGGCGATGAGCACCTACCTGAGGTCCGAGGACGATCTGGAGGCCGAGGCCGGTGTTCTGCTTGATCGGGGTTGGCTCACGCGCGACGACAAGCAGCGACTCTGGATCACCGAGGCGGGCGAGGCGGCTCGCCTCACCATCAAGCAGCACGCTCCGGCGATCCGCGCCCGCATTCACCACGGGATCGACGACGCCGACTACGTGACAGCCCTGAAGGTGCTCCGGCAGATGATCCGGAACACGGACGGTCCGGCGGCCTGACCCTGGTCCGTGCGCACGCGGCTTGATCGACTCGGTTTTCTTGAAGTCGCGGTGTCGCGGGCGGGTGGATACCGCGTCTTTCGCAAAGTCGAGTCGATCACCGCGCGGGGCCGGAACCGCCGGGGCCGGAACCGCTGGTGTCAGCCGGTGTCGGTGGCGTGTCGGGGCGGTGTCAGCCGACCCGTGCAGGGTGGGCGCATGACAGCTGACCTGGTGATCGAGGCCGAGGGCCTCGTGAAGACGTTCGGGAAGACGAGGGCGCTACAGGGCGTGGACCTCGCGGTTCCCCGTGGGACGGTGCTCGGGGTGCTCGGCCCCAACGGCGCCGGCAAGACCACCGCCGTACGCATCCTGTCCACCCTGCTGGCCCCGGACGGTGGAACCGCCCGGATCGGCGGTTTCGACGTGGTACGGGACGCCGAGCGCGTTCGGCAGAGCATCGGGCTCACCGGCCAGTACGCCTCGGTCGACGAGGACCTGACCGGGCGGCAGAACCTGGAACTGTTCGGCACCCTGCTGGAGCTGGGGCGCACCGGTGCCCGGAAGCGGGCCGCCGAGCTGCTCGACTGGTTCGACCTCACCGACGCCGCGAACCGGCCGGCCAAGACCTACTCCGGCGGCATGCGCAGGCGGCTGGACCTGGCCGCCAGCCTCGTCGGCTCCCCCGACGTGATCTTCCTGGACGAGCCGACCACCGGACTCGACCCGGCCAAGCGCGAGGACATGTGGAACGTGGTCCGCTCGCTTGTCGGCAACGGCTCGACGGTCCTGCTCACCACCCAGTACCTGGAGGAGGCCGACGCGCTCGCCGACGCGATCACGGTCATCGACCACGGCCGGGTCATCGCGCACGACACACCGGACGGGCTCAAGCGGGTGGTCGGCGGGCAGACCCTCGAGGTCCGGCCCTCCGACGCGGCGCAACTGCCCCGTACCGCGGAGATCCTGACCCAGGTCGGCTCCGGCTCGCAGGCCGACGAGATCCGCAAGGGCGTGCTCGCGGTGCCGGTCACCGACGACGCGGCCCTGACCGAGAGCGTCGCGCGGTTCGCCGCCGCCGGCATCGCGGTCACCGAACTCTCCCTGCACCTGCCGAGCCTCGACGAGGTGTTCTTCACCCTCACCGGGCGTACGGCATCCGACGACGACACCACCCGCCCCACGGAGGTCGCGGCATGAGCACCCTGATCGACACGGCACCCACGAAGAGCCGCGCACTGTCGACAACGGCCCCGAACCCGCGGCCGTTCCGGCTGGTCCGGCACTCGTTGGCGCTCGCCAAGCGCAGCCTGATCAAGACCTGGCGTACGCCCGAGGCACTCATCGACGTCACGCTGCAACCGGTGCTGTTCCTCATCATCTTCGTGTACGTCTTCGGCGGCGCGGTCGCCGGATCGACCCACGACTACCTACAGTTCCTGCTGCCCGGCATCCTGGCGCAGACGATCGCCACCGGCGCCATCGCGATCGGCGTCAACCTCAACACCGACATCGCCAAGGGCATCTTCGACAGGTTCCGGTCGTTGCCGATCCCCCGCTCCGCACCACTTGTCGGCGCGGTTCTCGGCGATGTCGTCCGGTACGTCATCGTCACCGTGTCGACCCTCGCGATCGGCTACGTGCTGGGTTTCCGGATCGAGACCGACCTGTTCCGGGCGATCGCCGGGTGCCTGCTCGCGGTGCTGTTCGCGCTCTGCCTGAGCTGGCTGCCGGTGCTGGTGTCGATGAAGGTGCGCACCGCGGGTGCCGTGCAGGGCGTGATGTTCGCGCTGATCATGCCGTTGAGCTTCGCGTCGAACGTGTTCGTCGGCGCCGACACCCTGCCCGGCTGGATGCAGGCGTTCGTGGACGTCAACCCGATGACCCACCTGGTGGCGTCGGTACGCGGACTGTTCCTCGGCACCCCACTCGGCAACCACGTCTGGTGGACGCTCGCCTGGTGCGCCGGCTTCGTGGCGGTGTTCATGCCGCTGGCGCTGCGCGCGTACCGCAAGAAGATCTGACCTACGCGAGCAGGTCGTCCATCAACTCGCGGATCCGGGCGACCGCCGCGGCGACCGGCCGCTCACGCCACGCGGCCAGCAACGGCTCACGCTGCTCCTCGGTCCCGAGGATGGCGTTGAGCCGTTCGCCGTTCTCGAAGGGGAAGAACATCTCGATCTGGGTGCCGATCCGCTTCGCGAGTATGGCCAACTCGCGGGCGGCGTCGACGTCACCCCGGTAGGCCGCGAGTTCCGCGCCGCCCGACGCCCACGCCCCGATCACCGGCAGGTCCCGCGACGTCAGCGCATCGTCGCGGGCGAGCGACAGCATCCCGGCCGCCTGGAGGTTGACGTCGTTGCCCGACACCCGCCCGGCCTGGGCCACCCGCAGGTAGATGATCGCCGCCGTGGCCCGGAGCATCACGCGCGGCTGCGGCTGCGGCCCGACCCAGCCGGCGAGAACACGCGTCACCTCGTCGGCGTAGGCGAGCGTCTCGTCGTACCGCTCGCGCTGCCAGGCGAGGTGCGCCAGGCCGAGCAGCGCCTGCGCGGCGTCGATCTGCTCCGCCTGGCCCAACGCGGCCGTCTCGCCCAGTCGCCGTTCCGCCTCCGCGTCACCGCTGAGGGCGAGTTGCACGTCCAGCCGGACCCGGATCGACCGCGCGTCCTGTGCGGCGCCGACCAACTCCATGTGCTGCACGCTGCGCCGCAGCCACTCGGCCGCCCGGGCGTCCCCGCTCGGGACCAGGAACTGCCCGACGGCGCCCGCCGCCATCGCCATGCCCCAGTGGTCACCGGCGGCCTCGAAGCGGTGGTACGCCTGCTCGGCGTCACCTATCGACTCCTGCGGCAGGCCGCCGTTCTCCCGTACCGCGGCGCGCGCGAACAGCCCGAGCCCCTGCACGTACGGGTCCGGGTGCGCGATCATCTCGGCCGCGGTCTTCATGCTCCGCTCCAGGTCGGACGCGTCGAAGCCGGGCAACGCCGAGGCGAGGGCGGTCAGCCGGGACGACACCTCGGCGGGCCGTTCGGCCAGGACCGTTCGCATCGCCCGCCGGGCGAGCACCGCGGACCGCAGATCGGCGCTGATGCCGGCGTTCACGCTGATCACCACGCAGGTCCAGGCGAGTCGGTCGGCGTTGGGCAGTGGTCGACCGCTGGCCGCCCCCCGCAGGATCGCCGATCGCGGTCGTCGCCCCGGGTCGTCGACGTGCAGCAGCCCGCGCGCCCAGGCGAGGACCTCAAGGTGCAGGCCCCGCACCGACCAGAGGTGGAACAGCGCGGTGGTGACGTCGATCGCGGCGGGCTCGTCGTCCTGTCCCAGTGCCCACCGCAGGCCCGCGACCAGGTTGTCCTGCTCGGCGGCGCAGCGGTGCAGCGCGTCGACCTGGTCGGGGCCGACGAAGCGGCCGGCGAGTGCGACGGCCTCCTTCCGCGCCCATCCGACCAGGCCGGTCATGGCCAACTCCCGGGCACCCGCCGCGTCGAGCCGGGCTTCGCCGTACTCGCGAACCGTTTCGAGCATCCGGTAACGCGGCGGACCGTCCCCCTCGACAAGGGTCAACAGTGACTGTTCGACAAGGCTCGCCAGGCCGCGACGCACGTCGGGGGTCTGCGCGACCGCGGCGGCGAGGTCGGCGGTGAACGGTGCGGGGATGACCGCGACCCGTTGCAGCAACTCGCGGTCGTCCACGGCGAGCAGTTCCCTGCTCCAGTCGACCAACGCCCACAGGCTCGCGTGCCGCTCCGGCAGGCCGCGTAGGGCGTCGTCGAGCAGCGCGAACCGGTCGGTCAGCCCGGCGAGCACGTCGTCGATCGGCATGTGCCGCAGCCGCGCGGCGGCCAACTCGAGTGCCAGCGGCAGGTTGTCGAGGCGGTGGCACAGGGCCAGCACCCGCTCGGCGTCCCAGGTCGGCACCGCACCGCCGGCTCTCGCCCGGGACTCGACAAGCGCGAGCGCGTCAGTGTCCGGCAACGCGGTCAGCCGGTGCACCAGTTCGCCGGCAAGCCCCAACGGGGCCCGGCTCGTGGCGAGCACCGCGACCTCCGGGGACGTCACCGCGACCAGGTCCGCGACGACGGCTGCCACCGCGTCGAGGACGTGCTCGCAGTTGTCCAGCACCAGCAGCCCGTCGAGGTCCGGTGCCACGGCGCGCAGCCGCGCCTCGGGGCTGAGCACCCGCCGCTCCAGGCCCAGGTTGGCGCCGGTCGCCGTGGTGTCCGCACCGCCCAGCGCGGCGAGCACCGTGGGCAGCACCTCCTCGGGTGAGCGCAGGCCGGCGAGCTCGATCACGCGCACCGACCGCCCGGCCGCGGCGGCGCGTCTCGCCACCTCGGCGGCGAGCCGGGTCTTGCCCGCGCCACCGGTCGCCACGATCGTCACCACGGGTGTCTCGGCGAGCGCGTCGGCGACGGCGTCGACGTCGCGTTCCCGGCCGACGAGGGCGGTCATCGGCCGACGCCAGGCGGCGGGCAACGCGATCCGCAGCGGTTGCCGGGGCGCCGCGGCGACGGGCGGGGCGGTGAGTTCGCCACGCAGCAGCGCCAGGTGGACCTGTGTGACCACGGGCGACGGGTCGGTGCCGTACCGGTCGGCCAGCTCGGCCCGGAGGCGCTCGATCACCTCCAGCGCCTCCGCCTCGCGGCCCTGGGCGGCGAGCACCCGGACGAGCAGGGCGGCCGACGGCTCGTCCGGGGGCGTACGCGCGACGAGCCGGCTCAGGTCGGCCTCGTCGAACGCACCCACGCCGGTGAGTGCCGCCTGCGCGCGCAGCGCCGTGACATCCGCGAACAGGCGGGTGTCCTCGCTGGTGACCAGCTCCGGGACCGCGGGGAACAGGGCGCGCGCCTGATCGGCCAGGCCGCGGGCGGCACGGGCGTCGCCACAGTGGAGCGCGGTCCGCGCCTGGTCGACGAGCGCCCGCGCCTCGACCGCGTCGACGGTGACCTCCTCGGCGGGCAGCCGGTAGCCGCCCGGCACCGCGACGACGGGCAGCCCGAGACGACGCACCCGGGACATCAGGGCCTGGACGGCGCCTGTCGCGTCGTCGGGCGGCGTGCCGTCCCAGACGGCGTCCACGAGCAGGCTCGTGGAGACCGCCCGCCCTCGCGCGTCGGCGAGGGTGCGGATCACCGTCGCGAGCCGTTCACCCCGAACGGGTCGGCCGTCGACGGCGAGTGGGCCGAGGGTGGTGATCTGCACGGACCCAGCATCCCCCACGCGCGCACGGACCCGACGCCCACCGGTCAGCCAGGCTGGCCACGGCCTCGCGACCGACTTGACAGGCCATCATTTGGTTAGGTTAGCCTAACCTCATGCAGAACGAGTTGGCGTCGGTCAACGGGGAGCGCAGCCTGTCCGGCGTCGACCTCCACCTGGGCTATCACGGCGTGCCGGTGGTGCACGGCGCCGCGATCGACCTCCGCGCGGGTGCCGTGACCGCACTTGTCGGGCCCAACGGCAGCGGCAAGTCCACCCTGCTGCGGGCACTGGCCCGGCTGCACCCGATCGAGGCCGGAACCGTGCACCTCGCCGACGGCGTCACGGCCGCCAGCCTCGCGGCCCGGGAGTTCGCCCGGCGGGTCACCCTGCTCGCCCAGAGCAGGCCGGCGCCCAACGGGGTCACCGTCCGTGACGTCGTGGGGTACGGCCGCCACCCCTACCGGGGGCGCTGGCGCGCCGAGGACCCGCACGGTCGGACCGCCATCGCCCGTGCCATTGACGTCACCGGCGTCGCCGCGATGGCCGATCGCCCCGTCGACGAACTCTCCGGAGGCGAGTTGCAGCGGGTCTGGCTGGCCACCTGCCTGGCCCAGGACACCCCGGTGCTGCTCCTCGACGAGCCCACCACGTTTCTCGACCTGCGTTACCAGGTGGAGATCCTCGACCTGGTCCGCGACCTCGCGAACGACCACGGCGTCGCCGTCGGCGTCGTGCTGCACGACCTCAACCAGGCAGCCGCCGTGGCGGACGAGGTGGTCCTGTTGCACCAGGGCCGGGTCCGCGCCACCGGCACCCCGGCCGCGGTCTTCACCGAGGACGCCCTCACCGAGACCTACGGGATCCGCATCGAGGTGACCACCGATCCGCTCAGCGGACTGGTCACCACCCGCCCCGTCGGGCGGCACCAGATCCGCGCCCTGGTCTGAACACCCCTGTCCACAGCAGAAGAAAGACCGTCATGACCCGTACCCGATTCACCGCCCTTCTCGCCGTCGTGGCCGCGCTGACGCTCGGCGCCTGCGGCACCACCGAGACCGCCGCGTCCCCCGAGACCTCCCCCTCGGCGGCCGGCGGCCCGGTCACCCTCACCGACGGCCGGGGCAAACAGATCACCCTCAGGTCCCCGGCGACGAAGGTCGTCGGGCTGGAGTGGGGCGAGGTCGAGATGCTTGTCAGCCTGGGCGTCATGCCCGTCGGTGTCGCCGACCCCAAGGGCTACGGCACCTGGGTCACCGCCGCGAAGCTCGACCCGGGCGTCAAGGACGTCGGCACCCGCGGCGAGCCCAGCGTCGACTCGATCGTCGCCCTCCAGCCCGACCTCGTGGTGATGGAGGACGACCGGGGCGCCAACCTGGTGAGTCAGCTGGAGAAGTTCGTGCCCGTCGTGGTCGCCGAGGGCAGTGACGCCACCGACAACCTCGGCCGGATGCGTACCGACCTCACCATGATCGCGAAAGCGGTCGGCAGGACCACCGAGGCGCAGAAGCTGCTCACCGACTTCGACACGGCCATCGCCGACGGCAGGAAGAAGATCGCCGACGCGGGTGCCGCCGGCCGGCCGTTCGCCATCGCCGACGGCTGGAAGGAGGGCAGCACCGTCAGCATCCGGATGTTCGGCAAGGGCGCTCTGGTCTCCCAGATCGGCATCCAGCTCGGCCTCACCAACGCCTGGACCGGCAAGACCGACGAGGTGTGGGGCCTGGGCCAGACCGACGTCGAGGGCATGACGGTGCTCAAGGACCCGAACCTGCGCCTCTTCTACAGCGCCTCCGACGGCGACGACGTGTTCGCCGACGGTCTCGCCGGCAACGCCATCTGGACGTCGCTGCCCTTCGTGCGGCAGGGCAACCTGCACAGGATGCCCAACGGCATCTGGACCTTCGGCGGGCCGCTGTCCGGCAAGCAGTACATCAACGAACTCGTCAAGACGTACGCGGTGTGAGCGTGCTGAGCGCACCCCCACGCCCGGAGCCGGCCACCCGGCCGGCTCCGGGCGGACCCCCGGCCGCGCCCCGCGTCGCCGTCGTCTTCGTCGCCGCGACCCTGCTGCTGCTCGTGGTCGGCGCGGTCCACCTCACCCAGGGCACCTCGAACGTCGGCGCCCTGGACCTGCTGCGGCTCGCCACCGGCACCGACGACGAGGCGGCCCGCGTCCTGCTCGCCGCCCGGCTGCCCCGGCTGCTGGCCGGGCTCGCCATCGGCGTGGCGCTCGGCTTCGCCGGCGCGGCGTTGCAGTCGATCGCCCGCAACCCGCTCGCCTCCCCCGACACTCTCGCGGTCAACGCCGGCGCGCACCTGGCGATCGTCTCGGTGGCCGCGTTCGGCGTCTCGCTGCCCGCGCTGCCCGCCGGCGCTCTCGCCTTCTGCGGCGGGCTGGCCGCCGCCGGCCTGGTGCTGGCGATGTCCGCCGGTGGGCAGGCCGGCACCACCCGACTGATCCTCGCCGGCTCGGCGACCGCGCTGGCACTCGGATCGGTGACCACCCTGCTGCTGCTCCTGTTCGAGCAGGCCACCATCGGGTTGTTCGCCTGGGGCAACGGCTCGCTGGTGCAGAGCGACCTGACCGCGCTGACCCAACTCTCCCCGGTCATCGTCGGCGCCATCGTCGTGCTGGTCCTGCTCGGGCACCGCCTCGACATCCTCGCCCTCGGCGACGACACCGCCACCGTGCTCGGCCTCGACGTGCGGCGTACCCGGCTCACCGTCCTGGTGCTGGCCGTGCTGCTGTCCGCCGCGGCCGTCACCCTCACCGGCCCGGTCGGTTTCGTCGGCCTGTGCGCCCCGGTGATCGTCCGGCTGCTCGGCCCCGTGCTGCCGGGGGTGCACCGGCACCGCATCCTGCTGCCGTTGTCCGGCATCGCCGGCACCATCATCGTGCTCGGCTCGGACGTGCTGCTGCGCGCCGTGCTGGGTGGGCAGGCCGGGGTGGACATCCCCACCGGCGTGGTCACCACCCTGTTCGGCGCGGCGATCCTCATCTGGCTGGCGCGCCGGCACCGCGACGCCGGCCCCACCCGCCGCCCGTCCGGTGGACACGCGGCCGTCCGCTCCGCCGCCTACCACCGGGGCGTCGTCGCCGTCACCGCCGTGGTGACCGTCTGCGCCGTGACGGTCGGCATGCTCGCCGGTGACACCTGGGTGCTGCTCGGCGACGTCGTCAACTGGGTCAACGGCAGCACCGGGCCCGCGTACACCTTTGTGCTGGACCAGCGGTGGCCGCGCGTCGCCGCGGCGGTCCTGGCCGGCGCGGCGCTCGCGGTCGCCGGCACCACCGTGCAGGCGGTCTGCCGCAACCCGCTCGCCGAACCCGGCATCCTCGGCATCACCGCCGGCGCCGGGCTCGGCGCAGTCTCCCTGCTCACCTTCGTGCCGCTGGCCGGGGTGTGGGCCGTCTCCGGCGTCGCCGGGCTCGGCGCGATGCTGGCGTTCGCTCTGGTCTACGGCCTGGCCTGGCGTGGCGGGCTCAGCTCCGACCGGCTGGTGCTGATCGGCTTCGGCGCCTGGCAGGGCGGCATGGCGGTCATCACCTACCTGGTCGTCGCCTTCGACCCGTGGAACACCGGCAAGGCGCTGACCTGGCTGTCCGGCTCCACCTACGGCCGGCTGCCGACCCAGGTGCTGCCGGTGCTGATCGCCCTGCTGGTGCTCACCCCGGCCGTGGTCGCCGCCCGTCGCGAACTCGACCTGCTGGCCCTGGACGACGACACCCCCCGGGTGCTGGGCGTCCGGCTGGAACGCACCCGGTTGATCGCGCTCGGCGCGGCGGCGCTGCTCACCTCCACCGCCGTCTCGGCCGTCGGGGTCATCGGCTTCGTCGGCCTGGTCGCCCCGCACGCCGCGCGGGCGCTCGTCGGCGGGCGGCACTCCCGGGTGCTCCCGGTGGCAGCCCTGCTCGGCGCGGCGCTGGTCAGCATCGCCGACACCCTCGGCCGGACCGTCATCGCGCCGGCCCAGATCCCCGCCGGCCTGGTCACCGCCATGATCGGCGCACCGTACTTCGTCTGGCTGCTGTGGCGCTCCCGCGCCGTGGCGAGCACCACCCGGTAGACGCCGGCCCGAGTCGAGAGAGGCACCATGACCGAGACCCTGCCCATCGCGCCGTACCGCGTGTTCGTCGTCACCGTCCGCGCGGTACGCCGACTCAGCCCGTCCTTCACCCGGGTGACCTTCACCGGAGCGGACCTCGACCGCTTCGCCGACAACGGTGACGACCAGCGGATCAAGCTGGCGTTGCCGCTGCCCGGTGAGCGCGGGGTAGATCTCCCCCAGGGCGCGGACTGGTACGCGACCTGGCGGGCCCTGCCCGAGCACCGACGCCCCCCGATCCGTACCTACACCGTGCGGGCCGTCCGACCGCACCTCGCCGAGGTCGACGTCGACCTGGTGCTGCACGGCGACGGCGGACCGGCAACGCGCTGGGCGCGGCGGGTGAGCGAGGGCGACCAGATCGCCATCGTCGGGCCGGACTCCGCCTACGACGGTGACCACGGCGGGGCCGAGTTCCGGCCGTCGGCCGGGAGCAGCCTGCTGTTGGCCGGGGACGAGACGGCAGTGCCGGCGATCGCCAGCATCTGCGAACGACTCCCCCACACCGCCCGGGGCGTCGTCCTGCTGGAGGTGCCCGACGCCGACGACGTGCTGCCGTTGGCCGCGCCCCCCGGCGTCGAGGTGCGCTGGCTACCCCGGGGCGACGACGCCCACGGCAGCCGACTGGTGCCCGCCGTCACCGTGGCGGCGGGGGAACTGCTGGCCCCGGGCGCGGCGGCCACCGAGCCGGTCGCGGACGTGGACGTCGACACCGAGATCCTGTGGGAGGTCCCCGACGAGGTGACCGCGACTCCGCTGTACGCGTGGCTCGCCGGGGAGGCCGGCGTCATCCGGAACCTGCGCCGACACCTGGTCACCGAGCGGGGCCTGGACCGGCGCGCGGTGGCCTTCATGGGCTACTGGCGGCTCGGCCGCGCCGACGAGGTCTGAGACCGACGAGGCCGCCGTGTACGCGGGGTGCGGGGCGGGCCACGTGGTGCGTACAGTTTCGGGTCGGACTTGGGGCGGGCCGGCTGGATCCGGCACGGGAAACGGGACGAGACACAGACACATGACGGTGGACAACATTACCGAAAACGGTCAAGACGGCATTGACCGCGACCGGCTGGAGGCCTGCCTCGGTGTCTTCGAGGCGTTGGAGGCCCTGCCCTCCGACCACCCGGACGTGGTGCGGGTGCAGCGGGCCACCGCCCGGCTCTACAAGGTGATCAAGCAGAGGCGACGTGAGGAACGGCGTGACGCCGTCCTCGCGGCCGACCGGGCGGTGACGGAGGCCACCGCCACCGGCGCTCCGGGGCGGATCGACGACGAGACCCAGGGCATTCCGCTCGCGTCCTCCGCCGCGGGCGAGACGGCGGGCTTCCTGCACAACCCCCGCGGCTGCTACGTGTGCAAGCAGCGCTACCGCGAGGTGGACGCCTTCTACCACCAGCTCTGCCCGTCCTGCGCCGCGCTCAACCGGGAGCGCCGCGACGCGCGTACCGACCTGACCGGCCGGCGCGCGCTACTCACCGGTGGCCGGGCGAAGATCGGCATGTACATCGCGCTGCGGCTGCTGCGCGACGGCGCGCACACGACGGTGACCACGCGGTTCCCGCACGACGCGGTGCGCCGGTTCGCCGCCATGCCCGACAGCGGGGACTGGCTGCACCGTCTGCGCATCGTCGGCATCGACCTGCGCGACCCCGCCCAGGTGATCGCCCTCGCCGACGACGTCAGCAGCCAGGGCCCACTGGACATCCTGATCAACAACGCGGCGCAGACCGTCCGCCGCTCCCCCGGGGCGTACGCGCAGCTCATCGCCGCCGAGGCCGCGGCCCTGCCGGACGGTCCGCTGCCGGAGCTGATCACGTTCGCCAAGCCGGACGGTCCGGGCGGCCCGGTGGGCAGCCTGACCGGCGGGCCGCAGTCCACCGCGCTCACCCCGCACGCGCTCACCGCGCTGGCACTCACCAGCGGCTCCGCCTCGCCGGAACGGATCGCGGCGTCCACGGCCATCGACGCCGGTGGTCTCGTGCCCGACCTCGACTCGGTCAACAGCTGGGTCCAGCGGGTGCAGGAGGTCGACCCGGTCGAGCTGCTCGAAGTGCAACTGTGCAACGTCACCGCACCGTTCGTGCTGGTCAGCCGCCTGCGGCCGGCGATGGCCGCCGCGTCGGCGCGCCGCAAGTACGTGGTGAACGTGTCGGCGATGGAGGGCCAGTTCGGCCGCGGCTACAAGGGGCCGGGGCACCCGCACACCAACATGGCCAAGGCCGCGCTGAACATGCTGACCCGCACCAGCGCACAGGAGATGCTGACCGACGGCATCCTGATGACGAGCGTCGACACCGGCTGGATCACCGACGAACGCCCCCACCCGACGAAGATGCGGCTGGCCGACGAGGGTTTCCACGCCCCGCTGGACCTGGTGGACGGGGCGGCCCGGGTGTACGACCCGATCGTCCGCGGCGAGTTGGGCGAGGACCTCTACGGCTGTTTCCTGA
Organism: Micromonospora sp. NPDC048935; assembly: GCF_043197875.1. NCBI lineage: Bacteria > Bacillati > Actinomycetota > Actinomycetes > Micromonosporales > Micromonosporaceae > Micromonospora > Micromonospora sp. NPDC048935. The sequence continues at coordinate 103,857 of NZ_JBICTZ010000009.1, forward strand.
AGGACTACGCGCCCTGCGCCTGGTGAGCGCACCCGACACGACAAGTTTCGACGAGGAGAAGACCCATGGCATCTGATCGTGAAGCGTGGCCGACCCTGGACGAGCTGCTGCGCGAGGAGGCCGAGCTGGAGCTCGCGGGCCTGTCCGAGACGGACGCGTACGAGCTGGGGCAGCTCGCCGTCGCCGCCGCGAGGGAGCAGCGGCTGCCGGTCTCGGTGGGCGTGTGGCGGGCCGGGCGTCAGTTGTTCCACTGTGGCCTACCGGGGTCGACGGCGGACAACGACGGGTGGCTGCGTCGCAAGGGACGGGTGGTGATGCGGTTCGAGCACTCGTCGCTCTACATGGCCCGGCTGTGCCAGGACAAGCAGGTGACGCTGGCCGAGAAGTTCGGTCTGCCGGCCTCCCGGTACGCGGCGGCCGGTGGCGCGGTGCCGCTGCGCGTACGCGGCACCGGCGTGGTGGGCTGGGTCGGTGTCTCCGGGCTTCCCCAGTTGGAGGACCACCGATTCGTCGTCGACACCCTGCGCAAGCTGCCCCGCTAGCGGGTCAGCGGATACGCCGGTTGGCCCGCAGGGCGCCCACGAGCACACCGGGCCTGGCGAGCGTGAGTGGGTGCTCCCGCATGGAGACGACCTCGTTGAACCGTCGGGCGATCGCCACGTCGGTGACGGTCGCGGCGATGATCTGCCGGCTGGCCCAGCTGGTGATCCGGTAGCCGCGCGGATAGGGCCCGTCGACGTGGGGCAGCGCCAGGTCGGCGGAGGTCGACGTCGACCACGCGGCGTCGACCACGACCTTCTGCAACGCGAGAAAGTCGCGGGCGGGGGCGGTCAGGTCCGGGCCGGTGCGCAGGTACGTCGACAGGCAGGCCGCGTGCAGGGCCGCCGCCGTCATTCCCTGCCCGTACACCGGGTTGAACGACGCGACGGCGTCGCCCACGCTGACGAGCCCGCCCGGGAACCGCCGTAGCGCGTGGAAGTCGCGCCGTCGACTGTCGGCATGGTGGTAGGTCTGGACGTCGCCCAGCATCTGCTGGTCGGCGACCTCACCGAACTCGGGTGGAAACTGCTCCCGTAGTCGGCGGACGAAGTCCTCCGCGGTGGAGCCGGGACGATGGTCACCGTAGCCGGCCATCATCGCCATCCACCGGCCGTCCTCGATGGCGAAGAACGCGGCGCCGGCCACGTCCGAGGACATCTTCGGGGTGTGCAGCGCCAGGGCGACAGTCGGGGCCTCGGCCGTGTCCGGGCGGTGGAACAGGGCCGTCGCGTAGTTGAGGTGCACGGTCATCCGCCGCGTGACCGGCCGTTCCCAGCCGGCCTGCTCCAGCCAGGCCGACAGTTTGCTCGACCGCCCCATGGCGTCCACCACGAGGTCACCGCTCTCCACACCGGGCGACCCGCCGACGTCGTAGCGGACCCCGGTGACCACGGTGCCGTCGAACACGAGACCCGTGGCGCGGGCGGTGACCGTCTTGACGTTGGGCAGTCGCAGCACCTGTTGGCGGATCAGCCCCTCCAGGAGCGGCCGGCTGCCCGCCAGGCTGTCGGCGTCGTCGGGGACGACGACCCGCAGGCGACCGTCGAGGTAGTTGCGCCGGGCCGGGGGTGGCGCTTCGACCGCCCCGCGCGCCAGGGCCGCGTCGCGGAAGCCCGGAAACAGCCGCTCCAGTTGCAGGAAGCCGCCGGGCAGCAGCGCGTGCAGCTGCGTCCCCTGGGGTACGCCGGGACGCGCGCCGCTCACCTGCGGGTCGTCCCGGTCGATGATGACGACGCTGTCGGCGTAGTCGGAGAGCACGCGGGCGGCCAGCAGGCCGGCAATGCTGCCGCCGACCACGACTGCCCTGCCCAGGACCGGGGACGGATGGTCGGGGGGTCGCACCGCGTTCAGCTCGGCGAAGACGCGGGCGCGGGAGAGGGACATCGTGCTCTCCAAGGGTATGGATGGTCGTTCGGTGGGACGCCCGCCGATCGTCGCACAGACAGCACACATTTAACCGAACGTGTCCTCATGGTGACCACGGGTTGACTGATGGGTGGACGTGACCTCGGCCCAGGGGGTTCGGTTGGCACACGTCGATGTCAACTGTCACGATTCCCGGCATGCCCGTTGCGCGTCGTACCCTGCTCGGGGCCGGTCTGGCCGCCGCGACCTCCACCCTCACCGGCTGCGGTGCGGGCGGCGGACCGAGGCCGGGCGGCCCCGGCGACGCGGTGACCGCGACCGACGCCGCCGGCAACCGGGTGGGGTTCGGCGCGGCCGGCAGCGGCGCGGCCCCGTCCGGCTCGCCGAACGCGACCGCGGTGCCCGGTGGTGGCGCCGGGCCAGCCGGCCAGGCCCGCTACGCGCAGGGTGTGACGGCCCTGCTCCGCAGGCACCTGCCCGCCACACCGCAGACCGTTGCGCACAAGGGCTTCCCGGGGGCCGTCGCGGTCGTTCTGGTCGACGGGAAGATGACCGTGCACACCGCCGTCGGGGAGGCGCTGCGCTACGGTGCCGGCCCGAAGCTCCTCCCGGCGGGCCAGCGGGTCGCGATGCGCCCCGACTCCATCTTCGACCTCGCCTCGGTCACGAAGGTGTACACGGCCATTCTGCTGCTCCAGCAGGTCGACAGGGGACGCGTCGACCTGGGCGCGCCGGTCCGCGACTACCTGCCGACCTTCAGCGGAGCCGGCACCGAGCGCGTCACCGTCGAGATGCTGCTCACCCACACCAGCGGCCTGCCCGTCGGCGCCACGGTCACCGGCCGTGCCGACAACGCCGCCCGCTGGAACGCCGTGCTCACCACCGGGCTGGTCCCCGGCGCCGTACCCGGTGACACGTTCCGCTACTCCAGCGTCGGGCTCATGGTCGCCGGCAGGATCGTCGAGCAGGTCACCGGTCAGCGGCTCGACCAGGCACTCAAGAGCAACCTCACCGGCCCGCTGGGCCTGCGTGACACCGGTTTCCACCCCGACACCTGGTTGTCGGGCACCGCCAGGGCCAGTCGACTCGTCGCCACCGACGCCCGATCGTCGCGGGGCCTGCTGCGTGGCACCGTCCACGACGACGTCGCCAACCACCTCGGTGGCATCGCCGGTCACGCCGGCGTCTTCGCGACCGCCACCGACCTCGCGGCCATCGGTCAGCTACTCCTCGACGGAGGCACCCACCAGGGCAGGCGGATCCTCGCCGCGGAGACCGTGCGCCGGATGCTCACCAACCACAATGCCGGAAAACCCGCGGTCGACCCGGAGCGACCCCACCGGACCGCCGCCCACGGCCTCGGCGTCGTTCTCGACCAGAGGTGGTTCATGGGCCGGCTCACCTCGGCCCGGACCTTCGGTCACACCGGCTTCGCCGGCCCCTCGCTCCTGGTCGATCCCCGCCGCAAGCTCGTCCTCGCCCTGCTCACCAACCGCGCGCACCCCAACTGGAGTTGGTCGAACCCCGATCCGGTCCGTGCGGCGGTCGGCGACCTGCTCGCCAAAGAGGTCAACTGACCGAGGGCCGGCCGGAAGGTGTGGACCTGTTCGTCCCGGCCACCCCGGCGCACCTCGGTCTCGTCGGGATCAGCCGGGGATGGTGGCCGGGACCCGCTCGCGCGTCCGTCGGCCGACGGCGAAGCTGACCAGCCCCAGGGTCAACCCGATGATCCCGAGGACCACGCCCACCCGGGCAGGTGCGAGATAACCGAGCCCGGCGGCGATGGCGACACTGCCCAGGGCGGCGCCCAGGCTGTTGGCGATGTTCATGGCCGACTGGTTGACCGCCGCACCCATCAACTGCGCTCCCGGTGCGACGGTGATCAGGCGCGCCTGCAGGACCGGGCCGAGGTAGAGGCTCGTCGCACCGACCAGGAACGCGCCCCCGAACAGACCGACCCGGGTCGACGCGACGAGGCTGAACACGGCGATGCTCACGATCATCGCGACGAACCCGATGACCATACTCCGCCGCAGGTCGCGGTCAGCGAACCAGCCACCCAGGGCGTTGCCGACGGTCATGCCGAGACCGACCGCGACAAGCACCCACGGCACCGTCGCGGCGGAGAGCCCGGCGACGTCGGTGGTGACAGGTGCGATGTAGCTGTCCACCGCGAAGAACCCGGCGAAACCGACCGCGCCGGTCGCGGCGACCAACCAGACCTGCGGGGTTCGCAACGACCGCAACTCGGCGGCCGGCGACCCGTCGACCGCCGCGGCCACCTCCGGGACGACCGCCAGCACCGCCAGCAGCGTGAGCACGAACACACCGGCGATGACCAGGTACGCGACGCGCCATCCGGCCGCCTGCCCGAGCCGCGTGATGAGGGGTACGCCGACCACGTTGCTCACGGTCAGGCCGCTGAGCACGGTGGCGAACCCCCGGGCCTCGTTACCGGGGCCCATCAGCGTCGCCGCGAGCAGACCGGCCGCCCCGAAGTACGCGCCGTGCGGAAGCGCCGCCGCGAACCGCGCCACCAGCACCAGGTCGAAGGTGGGGGCGATCGCGGACCCGACCGTGCCGACGGCGAAGAGCACGAGCAGCCCGAGCACGAGCCTCTTGCGGGGCAGGCGCGCGCTCAGCGCGGCGATCAGGGGCGCGCCCACGACCACGCCGAGCGCGTACGCGGTGATCATCCAGCCGGCGCGCGCGACCGCTCCCGAGGACGACTGGGCGTACTGCGGCGCGAGCAGATCGCGCGCGATGTCGGGCAGCAGGCCCATCGCCACGAACTCGGTGAGGCCGATAGCGACACCACCCAGTGCCAGGGCGACAAGCGCCGCCACCCGTCGACCACTGCTCATCCCGATCACCGAGAGAATTTAGCAACAGCGTTGCGTAATAGGGTGGCGAGATGACTCGCATCACTGCGGACGTCAGGTTCCTGCGCGGCTACAACCAGGCGCTGGTCATGGCGGTGGGGCGTACCGCCCGACGCTTCGAACGGTCGACGGTTGTCGAGGCGACCGGCCTGACCCCACAGGCGGTCTCCAAGGTCATCGCCCGGCTGAGCGCCGAGGGGCTGATCCGTCCCACCGACGTCCGACGGCCGGGCGTCGGCAAGCCCGCGGTCGTCTACGAACTCGTCCCCGACAGCCGGTACGCGATCGGCGCCCACGTCGCCCGGCGCACGCTGCGGCTGGTCCTGGTCGACCTCGCCGGCACCGTGCGGCACTCCGCGGTCAGCCCACTGCCCGGCGACTTCACCCCGCCGCAGCTTCTCGACGCCCTACGCTCCGGCACCGACGCGCTGGCCGGCGGCACCGACCTGCGGGGCCGACTCACCGGCGTCGGCATCGGCATGATCGGCCCACTGGACCACGCCCACGGCCTGGTCCGCGGCGCCCACGGTCTGCGGCACTGGCACGACGTGCCGCTGCGCGAGATCGCCGAGAAGCACCTGGGCCTACCCGTCCACCTCGACAAGGACGTCACCGCCGGGATCACGGCCGAAGCCTGGCGACACGGCGCGACGTTCGGCGACGCGGCGCTCATCATGATCGAATCTGGGATCGGCGGAGGTTTCTGGCTGGGCGGCGCGGCCCACCGGGGGGCGCACACCAACGCGGGAGAGTTCGGCCACACGGTCGTCGACCTGGACGGCCCCCGCTGCGTCTGCGGCCGGCAGGGATGCCTGGAGATCGTGCACCAGCGCGCCGCCGAGGCCGGAGACATGGCACGCGCGGCACGCGTCGTGGCGGTGGGCGTCGTCAACCTGCTCCAGACCCTCGACCTCGCCCACGTGGTACTGGCGGGCGCGGATCTCCTCCGACACCCGGACACCTATCTCGCGGCGGTCACCGAGGCCGTCCAGGCGGACGCGCGACGCGCGAACTGGCTCAGCACCCGGGTGACGCTGTCCAGCCTCGGCGCGGACGCCATCGCCGCCGGCGCCGCCATGCAGATCCTCGACCAGCACTACGGCATCCCGGAGCTTGCACCGACCTGACCGCCGGCACTCCCGCGCGCCGACCCCAGACCGCGGCCGACAGCGCCATCTTCTGCCAGTTGACCGGCGTCAACTCGAATCGGCCATCGAGTGGCACGCGTCCGGGTAGTAATGTGCGGCCTGGATCCTGGCGAAGATATCCAGCCGGCAAGGCGGATCCGGAAGAGGTGTTCGATCTCTACTCCGAAAAGCACTCATGCTGTTCTTCGGAGATCATTCAAGGGACGGGTCGCCGGCATAAGCCGATATCGACGTCACGGCCGCCGCGTTCGCCTGCACCCGGATACGAGCCGATCCCCACAGGACTTCCAGCATCAGCGAATCATCCTGCGAGGTCAGCTCCATGCTGGCCCAACCGCGGTGATTCCAGCCCGTCAGGGAGAGGTCTTTGACGCCGATCATCGTCAGGCCAACCTGCACGACGTTGAAGCCCTGATCACGCCATTTTTTCGGTGCACTTGTCGGGGACTCCGGCAGATCGAATCTTAGGACGGCCGACGGTCCATCTCGCTGGAGCACAACCTCGTGCAACAGGACCTTCTCCAAGGAAGGCGGATCATTCGATCCGTAGATGGAGCGGACGCCACGCGGGTCTTCGATTATATCCAACCAAGCGGGCATTCGAGTTGCAATCCTGTTATCGAATCGAGAAGTTGCTCCTCCGTGTCCACGACGTCGTACTCCTTATACAGGGCAGGGATGCCTGTTAGACGTCAGTGGCAGTCCTCTTACGCATGGGAGAAACTGAACTCGTACCGGTCCGAAGCTGGAGTATAGACAACCTCTGGCATGGGGTGACCGAGGCCAAAATGTTCGTTGGCCCAACCAATCATGGCCGCTCGCAAACCCTCCGGTTGATACTGCGTCAGGACCAAAGTCACCGAAGACACCACTACGACCACAGTAGCGCCAGGCTTAAGGGACTCGATATCAGACGCAACATCCAAAACACCAAGCCTGATCATCTCAAGGTCGTCGGCATCAAGGTGCGGTTCATCCACCACAAGAAAGACATTGCCACTCAGGGGAGCACCGCTAAATGGCTCTTCGTCCGGATAGTAATGTCCGGCCTGGATCTTGACGTAGATACCCCAGCCGGCAAGGCGGACCCGGAAGAGGTATTCGGTCTCCCTATTCATGAAAAGTCCAACTTGTCAAAGACCCGGGCACTGAAGAAGTGCTCCATCCCAATGTTCCCAGCCGTCCAGGAAATGTGATCCAAACCGTGCTCCATTCCAGCGCCAAACAATCTGCTATGCGCGTCCATGAAGTCCTCAGCAGCCTGCGGCGTAAGATCCTTCCAATGAACCTGGCTCATATTCGATAGATTTTCCTCAGCGACCCTGAAGGGGACGATTGCCACGTCATGGCCACGCCCGGTGAGCCGGTCCATATACTTCTGGGCTTCTCCCACATTGCTCCAGGAATACACACCCTCACCCCACTGCCCCCTAGTGGCCTCTGTGGGCCATGGGTTGCCACCATTTCGAAGCCGCACCGCGTCCGCAGGACCTTGAACTGTGTAATACGTTCGGTAGCCACAGGACATGAGACCGAAAGGATCGATCACAGCAGTCGCATTTAATGTATATGCGTGTGGCCTCGCCCCAGCCGCGAGGCCGAGGGGATCGCTGGAGATGTATTGCGCGGTATGGGGGTCGTAGTAGCGGTGATAGTTGTACGAGGCACCGGTCTCCGGATCGTGGATCTGCCCCGGAAAGCGCAGCGGGCAATCCGCGCCCCCCGCACTCACGTGGGTCGGGATTCCCCAGATGGTGGTCCGCTGCTGCCAGGCGACGCCGCCGTCCAGACGGACCAGTTCGGTGGGCGCACCCACCAGGTCGGTCACGATCGCGTAGAAGCGACGGTCCACCTCGTCCTGATCGGCCACGCCGTCGGTCTGGCTGATCGGGGTGAACGTGCCCGGGGCGTACTCCCAGGTGGTGATCCGTTCCCTGGCCTCGTCCCGGTGGATCTGCTCGACCGGCCGCGGGCCGTCCCAGGCGAAGTCGACCTGTTCGGCCACCCCGTCATCGGAGTTGAGGCGCTGCTTGGCGACCCGGCGACCGAGCGGGTCGTACCGATAGCGCCAACGGGTGCCGTCCGGGGTGGTGACCGCGACCAGCCGATCCTCGCTGTCCCAGGTGTAGTGCCAGGTCAGCGGCTTAGTCGAGCGCTGCTTGACCTGGCGCAGGGTAACCCGGCCAGCGGCGTCATGTTCGTAGCGCACGTCCCCGGCCCGGCGGATCAGTGTGCCGGCGTACTCCCGTTGGCCCCTAGCACCGCCGTTCCCGCCCGTGGCACCGGGCCAGTTGTCGCCGCCGACCGTAGCGCCGGGCCAGGTCGCGCTGGCGACGTTGCCGGCCTCGTCGTAGGCGTACCGCTCTGTCCAGTCAGCGGTCCGCACGGCGGTGACCCGGCCGGCCCGGTCCAGGTCCAGGTGACGCTCGCCGGTGAGCTGGTCGGCGATCCCGACCGCGTAGCCGTCGGCGCGATACCGGTAGGACCGATGGGCGACCAGGTCCGGCACGTCGTCAACGGCAGGGCGCACGGTGAGGACCTGCGAGAGCAGCCGGTGGTTGGCGTCCCAGCTCCGGGTCAGGGCGAGGCCGCCGACCGCCCGCCTGGTCTCCCGTCCGGCCGCGTCATGGGTGAAGCTGACCGTCGCGCCGCCGGTGTGCAGCGCGACCGGCCGGTGCCCGGCGTCGTACTCCCAGGCACTCTCCACCCCCGACGGAGTACGCCGCTGGGTCCGCCGGCCGAGCACGTCGTAAGACGACGAGACCGTCTGCCCGTCTCGGATCTCGGCGAGCACCCGACCGAGCGGGTCCCGGTCGAACCGGAGGTCGACCTCAGGTGAGTTGGCGTGCAACAGCCGACCCGTCGGGTCGTACCCGAAGGTGGTGACGCCCTCGGCGGTACGTTTCTCCACGATGTTGCCGACCATGTCGCGGACCAACTCGATGCTTTGGTCGACACCGTTCGTCCGGGTCACCACCTGACCGACGGCGTCGTGAGTGTAGGTCTGTCGACGGCCGTTGAAGTCGGTTTCGGCGACCAGCCGCCCACCGGGGTCGTAGTCGTAACGCCAGACAAGCCCCTGCGGGTTCGTCACCGAGGTGAGGCGCAACTCGGTGTCGTATCCGAAGGCGAGTCGGCCGCCGTCCGGCCCCCTACGCGCCACCGGCAGGTCGAAGGGCCCGATCTCGAACTCGGTGGTCGCCCCGGCCTGGTCGGTGTGGCTGACCAGGTTGCCTTCCGGGTCGTAGGTCCACTCCTCACTCGCCCCGTCCGGGCCACGCCGCCAGGCAAGCCGCCCCTCGACAGTCCAACCGAGGTGGGTGGTGCCGCCGACCGGGTCGGTGACCTCGGTCATCCGGCCGGCCCGATCGCGTCGGTAGGTCGTCACCGCGCCAGTGGGTTCGGCAACCGAACTGATCAGCCCGGCCGGGTCGGTGGTCACCAGCAGGGTGTTGCCGAGGGCGTCGGTCACCCCGGTGAGGTGCCCGATGTCGTCGTAGCGGTAGTGGGTGGCCGCGCCGATGGGGTCGGTGACCATGGTCAGGTTGCCGCGCTCGTCGTACTCGCGGCGCCAGACCGCACCGTCGACATCGGTGACCATGACCGGCTGCCGCAGCTCGTTGTGGGCGGCCGTCGCCCGGCTGCCGTCCGGGCGGGTGACCTCGACCAGGTTGCCGTCGTCATCGTAGGACCAACGAGTCGTCCGCCCGAGAGCATCGGTCTCCGACAGCTTTCGATCGAACCCGTCCCAGGTGAGGGCCGTGACATGGCCCAACGGGTCGGTGACCCGCTCGATCTGGCCGCGTTCGGTCAGCTCGTAGGCGGTGGTGTGGCCGAGCGAGTCCTCCACGGCGGTTTTCCGCCCGACCGGGTCGTAGTGCAACCGGGCGGACAGGTACCCGCCCGAGCCGGTCGCGGCGACACAGCGGCCCTGCTCGTCGTAGGTGTAGTGGTACTCCTGCTCGTTGCGGTCCTGCCAGTGGGTCAACCGGCCGTCGTCGTCATAGCCGAACCGCAACGGCAGCCCTGATCCGTTGATGACCTCGGCGAGGTGACCGGCATCGTCGTAGCCAAACCGCACCAGGGTGCGGGCGTCACCGGAGGGCTCCGCGTCGAGCAGGCTCAACGCCGCCACCTGACCGTGCAGGGTGTCGACAATGATCCGATAACCGCCGCTGTGCCGGACCTCGGTGACCGCACCGTCGCGCCAGTCCAGGTCGATCCGATGACCGTTGCGATCGGTAACGGCAACCAACGGCAACACCCGAACGGGGCCGCCGTCGCCCTCCGGCTCAGGCAGGCCGGCCACCGCCTGGAAATGCAGCGCGCGGCCGATCTCGGGCTGCTCGATGCGGTAGCCGTCGGCGGTCGGGGTCAGTGGCCAGCGAGGACCCGTCTGCGGCATGGCCTGACCGCCGGCCACGGGCGTCGGGTAGGTGAGGACCATGCCGTCCTCGGCGACGAAGCAGACCCCCTCGTCGTCGACCTCCAGCCGCTGATCAAGCGTCGACGCCCAGGATGGCCCGAACCACCGACCAATCCGGTACGACGACAGGTGACTACGCCTCAGGACAAGCGGGAGCAGGCCGGGCAACTCGGCGTCGGTCTGGGTGAGCACCACCTCGCCGCTGGCCACGTCGATCGGGTCAGCCGCGCACTTGCGAGCGCCCATGGGAATGCTCGGACGCGGCAAGTTCGGGATCGCCGCCCGCGCCTTGGTCAAACCCTTGGCGAGGGTCGGCAACCCCCGCTTGGCCAGGGCCAACACCGGTCTGCCCAGCATCGCGAGCCGACCGATGGGCACGACCGTCAGCACCGTATCGATCAACAGGTTCGTCAGACTGCCCTTACCGGTCGCCGCGTACAGCGACGCATCGATCAGCAGCGCCGCCGCACCAGCGGCAATCGCGATCGGACCCATGATCGGCGCAAGAATTGGAATGAACGACAACAACCCCGCGACCAGAGAAACGATCTTCAACGCGCCGGACAGCTGCGCCAACAACTCCTGGTTGTCGCGCACGAAGTTGGTGAACTGACCCTTCAGATCCCACCACTTCGGATTCTCCTTGAACCGCAAACCCTTCGCGTCGTTGACCGCCCGCACGCAGTCACGCACCGCCGTGGCCAACTCACCGCGCAACGCACCCGCCTGCGCCACGCACTCGTCCCAGTCCCGCTGCGCCTGCGACAACGCCGAACCCGCCGCACCCGCATCCGACCGATACGAATCCGGCTCCGGCTCCGCGTCCGGCGGCCGGTCGGCGACCTCCCGCTCGTGACGCTCGTCGGCCTGCTTAGCCCGATCAGCCCGCCCCCGCGCCGCCTGCAACGCCGCCCACAGACCCGGCGCACGCTGTGCCAACGGACGCATCCGATCCTGCAACGACGACAACGAACCCGCGAACGTCGTCAACCCGGTCGACACCCGCCCGAACGCATCACCAGTGACCCGCAGATGCCCCGGCATCTGGGCATTCAGGCCCTCCCGGAACAGATCAGCCTCGGGACCCACGAACTGACTCGTGTCCAAACCCGTGATCTGCGCCGCCGCCTGCGTCGCCGCCGAACCGAAGCCCTGCCACCGCGACGCCGACGACCTAATCGCCGACGGATCACCATCCATCCGAAACACATGAGCCGGAAACTCAGCCATCGCGCCGGACCTCCCCGTGTCCACGCCAACAAGCCGCACGACTCATCGAACATAGACGCAGGACGAACTCCGATGTCGAATTCAGTCCTAGATCTTTCTGAGGGCAAGATCCGACGATGGTGAAATGGCGGAACAATCCGGACCTGCCGGAGGCAGCGCCCGCAGGGGCCTTTACCAGGGGCGCGGGGGCGTGTCAGGCCACCGTCACCACCTCGATCGCCGGTGAACCTCGCGGACACGTTCTAGCGCCTGTTTCATAAGGGCGGTCGAGCCGAGGCGGAGTCCGGGCGGCGGTCCGGCAAGGCGCGGTTTCGTTCGGATACCGGTGTTGTATCTGGACGAAACCGCAACGCCGCCGGTCGTCGTCCGGGGCCGCCCGAGGCCGGCCAGTTCTTATGAAACAGGCGCTAGCTAGGACACGAGGGCGTCGACCTCCGCGCGGGTGCAGCCGCTGGCCGGGCTCTCGCTGAGCGTGATGACCGCGTCGAGCCGGTCTCTGGCCTGCCGGAGCTGGGCGATCTGCTGGTCGATGCGGTCGCGTTCGGCGCGCAGCATGGCCCGGGACTCCGGGGTGTTGACATTCGCGTCGACGCAGGGCAGCAGGTCCAGGATGGTCCGGCTGGACAGGTTGGCGGCGTACAGCATCTGGATCAGGTGCACCCGGTCGACCGCGGTGTCCGGGTAGTGGCGTTGGCCACCGCCGCTTCGCTCGGCCGCGAGAAGCCCCTGCTCCTCGTAGTAGCGCAGCGCGCGCACGGACACGCCGGTCTGCGTGGCCAGTTCACCGATGCGCATGGCCCCTCCCCCGGTCGGTGACACCAGTCACACGACCTTGTCTCTCACGTCGGCGTCAGGTTTTAGCGTAGCTCGCGTACGGCACGTCGTTGAATCTGCCAGGAGGCACCAATCATGAAGATCACCGGTTCGATCGCGCTGGTCACCGGCGCCAACCGTGGGCTCGGCCGGCACTTCGCCGGACAGCTGCTGGAACGCGGGGCGACCAAGGTGTACGCCACCGCCCGCACCCCGGAGCGCATCGACATCCCCGGCGTCGAGACGCTGCGGCTGGACATCACCGACCCGCGTTCCGTCGAGGAGGCGGCTTCCATCGCCTCCGACGTCACCCTGCTGGTCAACAACGCCGGGATCTCCACCTCCACGAACCTGGTCACCGGCGACCTGGGCAAGATCCGGGCCGAGATGGACACGCACTTCTACGGCACCCTGAGCATGGTGCGGGCGTTCGCACCGGTGCTCGGCGCGAATGGCGGCGGGGGGATCCTGAACGTCCTGTCGGCGTTGTCATGGTTCTCCTACCACGGGGCCAACGCCTACGCGGCGGCGAAGGCAGCCCAATGGAGCCTGACCAACGGGATCCGGCTGGAACTCGCCGACCAGAAGACCCTCGTCACCGGCCTGCACCTGGGCATGGCGGACACGGACATGTCGGCCAGCTACGACGGCGACAAGATGGACCCCGCCGACGTCGTACGCGTCGCCCTGGACGGCATCGAGACCGACCGGATCGAGGTCCTCGCCGACGAGTGGAGCGCGTACGTCAAGGCGTCCCTGGCCAACGACCCGAGCGACTTCTACAAGCCGACCGGTCAGTAGTGCGGGACGTCACTGGCAGACGACCCACTCGTCGTCCTCCTCGACCAGCACCATGTTCTGCGTGAACCGCGCGCCCGTGGCCTCCTGAATCACCTCGACGGTGGCCGTCGCGGTGACCCGGCCGTTGTAGTTGTTGACGATCAGGCCGGTGATCTCGTAACTGCTGAACTTCAACTGCGCAGCCTGGATCCGGGCGAAATCCTCAGGCGTCAGGTTCTTGCGCACCGCGGCACACAGCCGCCCGTACGCGGCCGGGTAGTTGCCCGCCTGCATGTCGTTCGCGTACGCCGTGGCGGCGGCCCGGGCCGGTTCGACGTTGTCCCGGACGCTGCGGTAGATCCAGAATCCGGCGCAGACGCCGACCACGCAGCACACCGACAGCAACGCGGCGACGACGATCAGGACCGTCCGAGCTGTCCGGTTGGGCTTCAGGCTGGGCACCATCATCGGCTGGTATGCCATGACCCGGAGGATAGGAAGCGGTGGCAAACGGTGTAGGCGGCGACGCACGGGACGGGAAGCGCGATCCGCGTCGGGACGGTCTGCCACACGACCGTGTGGAGTGCCAGCGGAGTGGTCGATTACAGTTTTTCGAGAAAAGATCGGGAAACGAGATTAATACGACAGCCGGGTGGTTCCGCAATGCTGCTCACGCAATCGCACAGCGATATTTAAGGGAGACTTAATCGTCTCGGCAGGAAGTCGGCCGGGGGTGCACTCGTATTCTTCGCTCGGAAGAAAGGTGCACCCCCGTTGACTAATCTGCGACCCACCCCTGGACGACGTCGTTCCGTCACCGCCCTGTTGCTGCTGAGCGTGGCGCTCGCCGGCGGATGCAAGGAGGTCCCGGGCACCCCCGGGGCGTCAAGTCCATCGAGCGACGCCGGCATCGGCTCGCCCGGCCCGGAGGCACCGACGTCCGGTGCCCCAGGCGACGCGGCCGGCACGCCGGGCACGCCGAGCGCCTCTGTGGTCCCGTCCGCCTCGGGAAAGCCGTCGGCCCCGTCGACGAGCGCCGCCCCGCCGACCGCGGCCGGCGGCTGGATCACCATCGATCCGGCCGCGCAGGCCGCCGCGACGAGTGCGTTCTTCGCCCGCAAGCCCAAACCGGTGACCGGCAACCCGGTGAAGGTGCCCGAATTCAACGTCGGCTGCACAACCAGTCACCACAACAGCGACGACCCGATCGTGCTGCCCAAGCTGGTCGGGGCCTCGCACAACCACACGTTCTGGGGCAACACGTCGACCGACGCCAACTCGACAGCCGAATCGCTGCGGGCGTCGAAGGCGACCACCTGCAACTCCCCGGACGACCAGTCCGCCTACTGGGTGCCCACCATGTACCAGAACGGCAAGGTGGTGGACCCGAAGGAGGTGACCGTCTACTACGGTTCGCGTCTCAAGGACCCGAGCAAGACCCAGCCCTTCCCGTTCGGCCTGCGAATGATCACCGGTAACGCCAAGAATCAGGTCGACACCCCGGACAAGCAGGGCAACCATTTCTGGTGCGCCGGCATCGGTGGCGAAATCGGCCGCAGCGCCGACAAGACCTTCCCGGTCTGCGCCAAGACCGCGAACATCGTCCGGCAGATCACCTTCCCGGACTGCTGGGACGGCAAGCACCTGGACAGCCCGGACCACAAGGCGCACATGGCCAACGGTGACCACACCGGAGCCTGCCCGAAGAGCCACCCGGTGCCGGTCCCCTCGGTGTCGTTCGTGATCTCCTACCCGCTGAGCGCGAACACGGACGGCATCACCCTCGCGTCCGGCACCTCGTTCTCCATGCACGCAGACTTCTTCAACGCCTGGAAGGACGAGGCGCTCGCCGCACGGGTGCGCAACTGCCTCGACCAGGGCGTGAAGTGCAACTCGGCCGGTAACTTCTAGTTATCGCGGCACCACGTCGGCAGGCGGCGGCGGCACGGTTCACCCCGAATTCCGGGCTGACCGTCCGCCGCCGTCGTCGTTCCGGCACTCGCCACCCACGCGGATCCGTCGGACAATCCGTCCGCCAGGCAGGCACCCGGGTACGTAAGATTCGACCACATCGATGGCCGACAAGCTGCTGCTTCGATCGCCTGTAGGACCGACACACAGAGGTTTCATGGCCGAGGGCATTTCGCCGGCCGCCGCGCTCGGACGCCTGCGAGGGCGCTCCGGCCAGGTGGTCGGCACCGCGTTTCTCGTGACAGCCGATCTCGTCGTCACCTGCGCCCATGTCGTCAGCGCGGCGTTGGGGATTGACCACTACGACGGCGAGGCGCCGACGGACGCCGTCCTCGTCGAGTTCCCACTGATCGTCGGCGAGGCGCCGGTGGCCGCGTTCCAGGCGGTGGTGGTGGGTTGGTGGCCCGCGCGACTCGACGGCAGCGGCGACACCGCCGTACTGCGACTGGATCGGCCGCCGCCGGCAGGAACCCACCCGGCCCGCCTCACCCTGAGCGAGTCGGCCTGGGGGGACAAGGTCCGCGTGTTCGGTTTCCCCGCGGATCTCCACGAGGAGTACGGCGTGTGGGTCGAAGCCGAGCTGCGAGCCCGGCAGGGAGCCGGCTGGCTACAGGTCGAGTCCCCGCCACACCAACGCGGGATCGGCGCGGGGTTCAGCGGATCGCCGGTGTGGAGCCCGACGGCGGGCGGGATCATCGGCATGGTGGTGGCGGCCGAACCCGGCAACACCACGGCGTACCTGATACCCGTCCGGACCCTGGTCGAGGCCCATCCGGACATCGCCGCGCCGGACCCGACCGAGACCTCGCCCTACCGCGGTTTGGAGCCGTTCCACGAGGAGCATGCGACGTACTTCCGTGGTCGGGAGGCGCTGACCGATCGGCTGATCACACAGGTCGAGCGGCATCCCCTGGTGACCCTCGTCGGACCGTCCGGCAGTGGGAAGTCCTCCCTGGTGTACGCCGGGCTGACGCCGCAGCTACGCCGCCGCGGCATGCTGGTCACCACCTTCCGCCCGCTGCCGGGTGCCCGGGCCACCGCACTGCTCGCCAACGCCACCATCGGTGTCCTCGATCCCACCCTTGGCGAGGTGGATCAGCGCGACGCGGCCGAAGCGCTGGCGGACCGGCTGGACGCCACCCCGACTCGGACACTGCCCTGGCTCGCCAGCCGTCTGGTCGAGAAGGCCGGTGACGGTGGTCTGCTGCTCTTCTGCGACCAGTTCGAGGAGTTGGCGGCCGAGGACGCCGAGCGGCTGTGGCGGCTCCTGCACGAGCTGCTCCGCCTCGCTCTCCATCGGGCGGACGGCACCCCGAGGCTGCACGCTGTCCTCACCATGCGGTCGGGCTCGCTGGACCTGCTGGTCACCGAGGAGACCGCGCAGGCCGCCGCGATGGGAATGGTGTTGGTCCCGCCGATGAGTCGGGCGCAGTTGCACGAGGTGGTCACCGCCGCCGACGTCGACTTCGAGCCCGGGCTGGTGAACCGGATCATCGACGACACCGGCACCGAGCCCGGTCAGCTGCCGCTGGTGCAGTTCACGCTGGCGCAACTCTGGCAACGTCGCAGCACCAGGACCGTGACACATGGCGCGTACGAGGGTCTGGGTGGCGTGTCCGGCGCGCTGGCCAGGTACGCCGACGACGTGTACGACACGCTGCCGGTTCCGGAGCGTCCGGCCGCCCGTCGGCTCTTCACCCAACTGGCCCGCCCCGAGGGCAACGGGGACTTCCTGCGTCGGCCGGTCCGGCTCGCCGACCTGAACGACGACCTCCGGCCGGTGCTCGGGCGACTCGTGGCCAGCCGACTCGTCGTGGTCAGCAGAGCCGCCGATGGTGCCGAGGTTGCCGACCTCGCCCACCAGGCGCTGGTGCGGCAGTGGCCGAGGCTGCGGGAGTGGCTGACTCGGGAGCGGGACTTCCGCAGCTGGCAGGAGGGCCTGCGGGTCAGCCTCGTCGGCTGGGAGGCCACCGGCCGGGACACCGGTGGCCTACTGCGCGGTGTCGCGCTGGTCACCGCGGACCGATGGCAGCGGGACCACCCCGAGGACATCGGGCCCGCCGAGCATGTCTACATCCGCTCGAGCCAGGCCGGAAAACGACGAAGGAGGTGGATCCTCCGTTCGACTGTGGCCGTGATCTCGGCCCTGGCCCTGGTCGCCACCGGTCTTGCGGTGATCGCCGCCCGGCAGACGGCGCAGGCCGACGCGCGCCTGCGTACCGCGGCGTCCCGGGCGCTGGCCGACGAGGCCAACCGGCTGCGCGGCACCGACCCACGCGCGTCGCTGCAACTGGCACAGGCCGCGTGGCACCACGACCAGACGGCGGAGGCGTCGGGCGCGACCTTCACCTGGTACGCCGCCCTGCAGTTCGTAGAGCAGGTCTATCGGGACGCGTGGACGGGTGACCTGGACAAGATCCTCGCGAGCCCGGACGGGTCGGTCGTGGTCTTCGTGAACACGGCCGGGCTGCCCTCGGTGTGGACCGGCATGAACGGCGAAAATCCCCAGCAATGGCGGCTGCCGAATGGTGGGCGCACCCGGCCGGGCGGCACGTTCGCGCTCAGCCCGTCCGGCCGTCACCTCGGCTACGCCAACGGCCTCGGCGGAGTCGCCCTGTGGGACATCGCGCAGCGCAGCGGGCCGGTCGATCTCGCTCCGGAGACGACACGCGACGACCTGACCGTCAACGGGCAGCGGCAGTCGGTGTCGTTCTCCGGCGACGGCAGCCGGCTCATGGTGTGGTCCCAGCGGGAGAGTTCGGAGTCGCGGATCCAGGTCTGGGGCGTCGCGGACGGCCAGCCCGTCCGAGTGACGACTCCGAAGCATTCCGGCGGCACCCTCACCTCGGTGTCGTTCGGTCCTCGACCTGACACCCTGCTCGTCGCCGGATACGGGGTCGCGCGCCTGCACCAGCTCGACAGCGGACGGGGGGTATGGTCCCTGCCCGTACCGGACTCGGAGCAGCCGAAGCCGGTCGGCAACGGCGAGTTCCTGACCCGCTGCGAACGAGTCAACCCCATTGGCCTGAGCCCGTACCTGGCCCAGGTGCAGGTCATCGATGCGGCGACCGGAGCACCTCTGCGGACGATCGCGACCACGTCGTGTGCGTCGATCCTGACCCCCGATGGTCCGCCGTACCTGGTCTCCGCCAGCTCGTCGAGAGACACCGACTCGAACTCCGAAATCACCGTCACCGATCTCCGTACCGGCCAGGCCCACCGCTTCACCACGCCGCCCCTCGACCCTGAATCGCCGCTGCAGCCAAACCGCGTCGTTCTGTTCGCCGGATCGGACGGCCGTCTCACCGCCCTGCTCGGCCATCGAAACCAGGGTTACCGGCTGGCGGCGGCCGCACCGCAGCCGCCGGGCACCGGAGAGCCGAAACCTGCGGAGGATCGGCCCCTCGGATCGGTGGCGATGGCCAGCCCCGATGACCGCTGGGAGGTGGCGATCAACGGCAACACCGGCCGGATCGAGCTGGTGGACGTGGGCACGCGGCGGACGATCGGGAGCACCACCGGCACGCCACCGACAACGGATTCCAAGATGTCCTTCAAGGGCCGCTGGTACGCCTTCACCCGCGACAGCGCCCGATTTCTGACCGTCCAGGGTGACGAGCTGGTCGCCTACTCGATTCCCGGACTGGCGATTGAGCACCGGATGCGCCTACCGGTCCAGCCCGAGATCGGGAAGCCTCCCGGTGGGAGCGGGATGTCCTCCTGGGCCAGCTCGGTGACACCGGACGACGACGGCCGAGTGATCGTGTTGCACGCCGGTGTGCTCACTCGGTGGGAGCTCGGGACCGGTGCGATGACGGACCCTCCCCTGCCGCTGCGGGCCGATCTCGGCGGGCAGCAGCGTTCGGCCCTGCTGGCGGTCATGAACCCGATGCCGAGACCAGGTCACCGGGGCGACGTCGCCGTCACCCAGCCCAGTGGGCACGTGGAGATCTGGAGCATCGGCCAACGGCGAGCGATCGCGACCTTCGAGGCCGATGTGCAGCCACGGCCGGGCGCGCTCGCCTTCGACGTGTCCGGGTCCCGCCTCGCGGTCCGCGCGACGAACGGGCGGGTCGAGATCTGGAACGTGGACGAGAGCCAAGCCGAGGGTCAACCCGTTCCCACCGATGCTGTCGACGTGGTGCTCGGCTTCACCCCAAGCGGCAGGCTGCTCACGCTGGCCACGGACTCCAGATCGAGTGCCCGGCTCTGGGACGACCGGACCGGAAAGTTGCTGGGTGCATTGACACTGACCGCCCCGGTGACCCAATGGTCCCTGGTCGGTGACCAACTGTCGATGTCCGGCCCTGGGCAGACCCGCTCGTTGCCGTTGCAGCCCGAACGGTGGATCGAGCACCTGTGTGCCCTCAACGAGCGGCCCTACGACGGGCTCGCCCGGGACGTGATCAGACGGCACAACGGCACCACCGGGCCCGCGTGCGGATGAGTCGCACACTCTACTCACCTACCCCGAAGGAGTTGCAGGATGACGGACGTCGTGGCGATGCCGGTCGACGGAGGCGAGACGGTGCTGATCGAAGTCTCCGACGAACGGACCGGCATCGAGCGGGTCGGTCGGCCCGGCGGGCTCGTTCGTGATGCCGGCGAGACGCTCCAGCAGGCTCTCGCCCGGGTCCGCCCGGCGGCCGAGGCGGTCCTGGACAGCGTCCGCAGCATGGCCAAGACACCAGACCGGGTCACCGTCGAGTTCGGCATCAAGCTGACGGCGGAGGCAGGCGTAGTCGTCGCCCGCACAGCCACGGAGGCCAACTTCGCGGTCACCGTCGAATGGTCGGTGCCCGCGACGGGCCAGCCCACCGGATGAGCCGGGCCGGACGCCGGTTGGCGTCCGGCCCGGCAGCAACGGGTTAGAGCCGGGCGTCGCCGGCCGCGGTGGCCTCCTGGACGGCCGAGCTGCGCCGGGTCTCGGCCCGCTGATCGCCGGCATCCTCCCGGTCCGGAGCGGCCACCCGCGCCGCCCGGTTGGTGGTCGCAGCCGCCTGCTCGCCGGTCACGCCGCCACGGATCCGGTTGTTCGCGGCCACCTGGGCGGCCGGATCGTTGGACGTGACGGTCAACCCACCGTTGATGATGTTGTCGTCGACGGTGACACCACCCGTGGTGCTGGTGACGCTGACGTCCGCGCCCCAGTAGCCACCGGAGGCGCAACTGTCGAGGCCGCCGTTCGGGCCGAGTTGCACACCACCCAGGTTGCCGGCGAAGGTGGCCCGACCCCGCACCGCGCTGCCGCACACCACGCTGCCGGTGGCGCTGTTCAGCACCGACAGCGTGCCGTCGACGAACGAGTCGTGCACGTCGGTGTAGTAGGTGCCGGTGCTGCTGACGTTGCGTTGCACCTGGGTGCCGCGGTCGATCCGGACCTCACCGGCGCCGACGGTGACGGTCCCGGCGATCGTCGACTGCTCCACGAACAGGAAGCTGTCGATCGTCGCGGTGCCCTTCGGGCGCACCGTCACGTTGCCGCTGCGGGCGTCCTTGAAGTAGATGCCGTACCCACCGGCGGCCAGCACCACCTGGCCGTCGACGCTCGTCTCGGTGGCGTCGAGGTAGCCGTCTGCGGCGACGCGTACCTCACCGCTGATCCGGCCACCGGCGACCACCAGGTTGGCGCCGGCCGCGACCGTGACGTTGCCGGTGATCGTGGTGCCGGTCAGCGCGCAGGACTCGCCGGCCGGTACGAGCAGGTCGTTGGGCACGGTCACGGCACCGCCGGTGCCGATGCAGTGGGTGACCAGGTCGGCGTGTGCGGTGGGCGCCACCGCGAACACCGAGGCGGCGACGACGGCGCTCACGGTGGCGAGCTTGGCGACGGTACGTCGGGGCATCGTTGTACTCCCTGTGGGTGAGGTTCGAGGACTCATGCGCCGACGTCCGATCGGGCCGCGGCCCGGACGATGGCGCCCTGCTGCCGCCGGTTGAGCGTGCCGCCGGTCACGAGCGCGGCGGTGACCGCCTCGACGTGCCGGACGAACGCGGCGTGGCCGGGGTAGTCGGCGTGTTCGTCGATCAGATCGTTGACGGTGCAGCCGTCGCCGGTGTCGACGTTCGCCACTCCGGTGTCGTCACCGTCGATGATCACCGTGGCCCGGGTGTCCGACGCGGGGCAGCCGTCGGTGCCGTCGGCGACCACCGTGAACGTCGTGGACTGCTCGGTGGAGGCGTTCCCCGCGGTGTCGGTGGCCCGGTACCGCAGGGTGTGCGCGCCGAGGGTCCGGACGGCGACCGGGCTGGCGTACGCGGTCCAGCCACCGGTGTCGAGTGCGTACTCGATCGACGCCACGCCCGAGCCGTCGTCGGTCGCGGTGACGGTGACCGTCGCGCCGCCGACGTACGCGCCGCCGTCGTTCCGCTCACCGGCCACCGTGGCGGCGACGGTGGGTGGGGTGGTGTCCTCGGCCTGCGGCTGCACGATGGTGAAGTGGGCCATCTGCTCGGCCGACGTGTTCCCCGCGACGTCGGTCGCCCGGTAGTGCAGCATGTGCATGCCCACCGAGGTCACGACGACCGGGTTCGTGTACGCGGTGAAGGCGCCTCCGTCCAGCGCGTACTCGATGGTGGCGACGCCGGACCCGGCATCGGTGGCGGCCAGCGTGACGGTGGCCGTACCGATGTAGTTGCCGTCGCCGTCCTGCTCGCCGGCCGGCGTGGCCGTGACCACCGGCGCGGTGGTGTCCGCCTCGGTCGGCTCGACGATGCGGAACGACACCGAGCCGACCGTGCTGGTGTTGCCGGCCTGGTCGGTGGCGCGGAACTGGACCGAGTGGTCGCCGACCGCGCCGACCTGCACCGGTTGGGTGTACGGCTGGAAGCTGGTGTCGTCGACCTGGTATTCGACGGTCTGCACACCGGAGTCGGCGTCGGTGGCCGTGACGGTCACCGTGGCCACGCCGAGGTAGTTGCCGTCGGCATCGCGGTTACCGGAGACGGTGGCGTCGACAGTCGGCGGTGTGGTGTCACCGCCACCCCCGCCGTCGGTGACGACGAGTTCGCCGACCATCTGGCTGTGCCCCGGGATGGAGCAGAAGTAGCGGTACCGACCCGGGGTCAGATTCACCGTCGCCTGGTGGCGGCCGTCGTTGGCGTCGAACGGGTTGGCCAGGATGTTGAGCGTGACGTCGTGGTTGTAGCCCTCGGTGCTGGTGTCGAAGGTCAGCGTGTGCGGCATCCCGGTGGTGTTGCCGGTGGCCGCGCTGTTCTCCCAGATAATCGTGGTGGCGCCGGCCACCGCCTGGGTGGGGGCGGACTTGTAGCGGGTGGTGTTGTCGTCGGCGGTCCAGGTCAACACCTGGTCCGCGGCGACGCGGGGGGCGGCGGAGGCGGGCTTCGCGGCAAACGGGAGGACCGTGAGCAGCAGCGCCGACAGCGCGGCAGTGAGTCGTCGGGTCATCGTTTCTCCTAGAGTTCCCGCACGCGGATGTTGCGGAACTCGGCCAGGTCGTTGTCACCGTGGTTTTGCAGACCGATGAAGCCGCGCAGGAACTGCCGCAGGTCGGTCGGCGGATCGCCGGCACGGGAGGACTGCTTGCCCGGCGTGTTGTCGAACTCGTTGATCACCACGCCGTTGCGGATCATCGTGTAGTGCTGGCCGACCACGCGGATCTCGTAGTCGTTCCACTCGTTCTTCGGGGTGACGCCGGCCTGGGCGAGCGGCACAGGGTCGAAGTTGTAGACCGAGCCGGTCTTCTGCGGCTCCCCGGTCTCACCGTCGTAGATCTGGATCTCGTGTCCACAGTAGATCGCCATCCAGGCCGGCGAGGTCCGGGCCGATCCGACGGTGCCGCAGCTACCCTCCGGTCGCTGGTCCAGCGGGGTTCGCAGGTCCGGGAAGCGGATGAAGACACCGGTGTTGGCCCGGCCGGTGCCGGGGGCGATGTCCTTGAACTGGAGCCGCAGCGAGAAGTCGCCGAGTTCCCTGGTGTGCCAGAGCATGCCCAGGCCGCCGCTGGAGCGCAGCGCACCGTCCGGCTGGACGCTGAAGGATCCCGTGGGCGCCTGCTGCCAGCCGAGCAGCGACTCGGCGGTGCCGTCGAAGAGCGGCTCGTACCCGGTGTGGCCGGTGCGCCCGATCTCGGACGCGGCAGCCAGCCGGGTCAGGGTGCCGGTCTCCCGGGCGTTGAGCAGACCGTCGTCCTGCAACGCGCGGGTCACCGCTGTCACGTGCCGGACGAAGCTGTTGTGGTCGGCCCAGGTGCTCTCGTCGTCGATCAGGTCGTTGACCGTGCAGCCCTGCCCGACCGTACGGCTGGGCACGCCGGTGTCCGTGTCGCCGAGCCACACGTTCGGCCGGTCGTCCGGCACCGCGCAGCCCACCGTGACAGTCGTCTGCACCGTGGCCGTCTCCCCGTCGGCGTACGTGACGGTGAGCTTCGCGGTGTAGGTGCCGACCTTGGCGTACGCGTGCCGGGGGTTCACCTCGGTCGACGTGGCACCGTCGCCGAACTCCCACCGGTGGCTGACGCCGCCGGAACGCGCGCCGTCGAAGGCGATGGTCAAGGGCTTGTTCTGCACGGCGATGGCGTTCGCCGCAGGTGCCGGGGTGGGTGCGCCGCCGGTGTAGGTGATCCGGATGAGCTTCTGGTTGGGGTGCAGGCTGAAGAACCCGCCTCCGTAGTCCAGCAGGTACAGCGCGCCGTCCGGGCCGAACTTGGCGTCCATCCAGCTCTGTAGCCGGGTGTCGCCGTTGCCGCTGGGGATGATGGCGCGCAGCGTCTCGGCGTAGACCGGTGGGGTCGCCGTCGGCACCCCGGCCTCATCGACGGTGACCGCGACCCGGTTGGCGGCGTTCGACTGGTCACCGATGAACCACTTCTCGTCCCAGTACGCCGGCCAGGCCACCGTGCTGTTCGGGTCGACCCGGTCGCGGTGGTAGGTCGGGCCGGACATGATGGCCTGCCCGCCGCCGCGCAGGTACGGCTGGGTGTAGGTGGCGTCGGCCGCGACGTAGGTGGGCAGGTCGCTGCCGTCGGTGCGCTTCGGGAAGACCGGGCCGCCGCCGTCCGGCGAATACCAGATCATGTTGTCCCGGGCCGCCGGGATGTCCACCAGCCCGGTGTTACGCGGGGAGGTGTTCTTCAGGTTGTCGCAGTCGTACCAGCCGGTCAGCACGCTCGCGTCGGTGCTGCTGCGGTCCCGGTACGGCTGCCGGTTGCCCATGCAGTACGGCCAGCCCTGGTTGCCGGCGGAGGTGATGATGGTGGCGGTCTCGTACTTGGCCGGGCCCAGCGTGGGGCTGGGCGACGAGGCGTCCGGGCCGACCCAGCCGGCGGTCAGCCACTGGTGCTCCGGGTCGATCTGCAACCGGGCGATGTTGCGCACGCCCATCACGTAGATCTCCGGCCGGGTCTTCTCGGTGCCGGGCGGGAAGAGGTTGCCCTCCGGGATGGTGTACGTCCCGTCCGCCTCCGGGTGAATCCGGATGATCTTGCCGGCGAGGTCGTTGGTGTTGCCCGAAGTGCGGCGGGCGTCCTGGAAGGAGATGCCCTGGTACTCCTCGGTCCAGTTGTTACCGGAGTAGCCCTGCGACCCCTCGGAGGAGTTGTTGTCGCCGGAGCCGACGTAGAGGTTGCCCTTGGCGTCGAACGCCATCCCGCCGCCGGCGTGGCAGCAGCTGTGGATCTGCACCGGGAACTTCAGCAGGTCCTTGCGGGTGGCCTGGTCGATGGTCTGGGTCGCGCGGTCGTAGGTGAACCGGGAGACGGTCCGCTGCCCGACCCGCTGGACCCGGTCGATCGACTCGTGCGGCATCCAGTAGACGTAGAGCCAGCCGTTCTCGGCGAACTTCGGGTCGGGCACGATGCCGAGCAGGCCCTCCTCGTTCTTCACCAACTCGGAGCCGCTGCCCCGGTTGCCCATCACCTCCAGGGTGGTGAGCAGTTTGACCTGTTTGGTGCGCGGGTCCCAGGAGTGGATGGTGCCGCAGCCCAGGCCGACGTTCGGGTCGGTCCAGTCCGCGATCGGGCCGCTCGGGCAGGCCGCCTTGCCGACGTAGAAGACGGTGCCGTCCGGCGCGATGGTCAGCCCGTGCGGTTCGCCGATCTGGTCCAACTGCCCGGTCTGGTTGGCCGCGGTGAGTCGCTCCACCCTGTAGTTCGCGGCGATCGTGGCCTGGCAGTCGCCGCGTACGCGGCCGGTGGTCCAGTTGAGGGCCCCGACGAGGTGGGCGCGGAACGCCTCCTCACCGTAGCTGCCCTCGGTGTGGCCCATGCCGGTGTAGAACGATCGGCCGCCGTCGTAGTCCCGGCACCAGGACACCGGGTGGAACGGGCCGTTGGCACCCGGCCCCGGGTCGTAGTGCCGTTCCTCGACCTGGGCGAGCGTGTGCACGCTGCCGATCGGGTTCGGGTCCCAGTTGTCCCAGCGGTCGGAGCGGGTGATCGTCAGGGGCAGCGACGCCGTGGCCGGGTGTTTGCGGTCCAGGATGTCGACCACCGCCCGGTTCACGGGGGTCGGCGGCGGCGCGGTGGCCGTGCCGGTGAACAGGCGCAGGTCGGCGAGCTGGATCAGCGGCTCACCACTGTTGGCGGTGATGTTCAGCCGGTAGCGGGTGAACTCCTGCGGCGTGGCGATGTCGAACCGGCGGGTCTGGAACCGCTCGGCGAAGGTCTGGTTGGTGCGCCGGTCCAGATCGGACCAGCTCTGCCCGTCGTTGGAGCCCTGCAGGGTCCAGTCCTTCGGGTCCCGCCCGACGAAGTCGTTGGCCGACGTCAGCGCGTACCCGGTGATCCGCTTGGGTGCGGCCAGTTGGTAGGCCACCCACGCGGTCGGGGTGCGGACCAGCCACTTGGTGTTGGCGTCGCCGTCGGTCAGCTTCTCCTTGGTCTCGGTCGGCGGGTTCTCGCCGCTGGCGGTCACCGCGGCCACCGGCTCGGCCACCGGGATGGCGCCCGCCGGACGGGTGCCGATCAGGCCGGTGAACCAGGCCGAGTCGACCTGGGCGCGGGCGGCGTCGGCGATGCCGACGAAGCCGCCGCCGGCCTTCAGGTAGCTCTGGAGCGCCGACTCCTGGTCGCGGTTGAGCGCGGCGCCCGTCGCGGAGAGAAACACCACGCTGCGGTACGCGGACAGCCCGGCCGTGGTGAACACGCCCGGGTCCGTGGTGGCCGTGACATCGATGTCATGACCGGCACCAAGCTGTTTGATGGTGTCCACCGCGCGCGACACCGGGTCCTGCTGCTCGGCCACCGGCCCGTGGAACACGAGGACCGCGGTCTTCTGCGCCTGCGCCGCCGGTGCGGCTGCCGGGCGTGGCGCCGCTGCCGATCCCGGTGCGGCTGCCGCCGTCGATGCCGGGATCAGTGCCGCGAAGGCCGCCATCGCGGCAAGGGCTCGTCGTGGTTGTCTGGTCATCCCCGTCCCCACTTTCGGTTGGGTCAGCCTGCGTGCGTGTGGGTGTGGCCCTGGAACCGGTGGATCGCCTCCTCGGCGCCCGGTGGCATGCTGCCGTCGGCGTTGCGCACCAGGAAGATCCCGGCCATGCCGCCGTCGGAGTGGTTCTGCACGTGGCAGTGGTACATCCAGGCCCCGGGTCCGACGCCCTCGCCGGCCAGCACCTGGAAGCCGAACGAGCTGCCCGGGTTGAGGTCCTTGTTGTCGATGACCAGGCTCGGGTCGCTCGGCCCCTCCAGCATTCCGGTGCGGTTGTCCGCCCAGCGGTGGGCGTGCAGGTGGAAGGTGTGGAACAGGTTGCCGTGCCCGATGGCGATCCACTCCACCCGTTGACCCAGATTCGCCTCGAACATGGGCGTCTCCGATGCCATCCGGTTGTTGATCGCCATGTCGTGGAACACGACGGTGAACTGCTTCTCCGGCAGGATGTCGCCCCGGCGGCGGACGACGAGCGCGCCGTACAGCCCCTTGGCCACCCCGGCGGTGCCGTGGTCGGTGCCCATCGCGTGGTCGTGGTAGTGCCAGTAGCCGGCGCTGCCCGGCATGTAGCGGCGGCCCGCCGCGGCCACCATCTCCCGCGAGCGCCAGACGTACGTCCGCGTCTCGCCCGGGTTGTTGAACGAGGCGTTCAACGGGCTGCCGTCCGACTCGGTGCTGTAGTCCACCCCGTGCGGATGGATGGAGAGCCGCTGGCTTGTGGTGTTGACCAGGGTGATCTCCAGGGTGTCACCCTCGTACATCTCCAGGAGCGGGCCCGGCACGGTGGCCTGGCCGGGTGCCAGGCCGTAGCCGAACAGGCCGCCGGGCAACTGCTCGGCGTAGATGGTGACCTTCTTCGTGACGCCGGCGGCGGCCTGCGCGGGGGTGCCGCCGAACGCGGTGCCGATCGCGGGAGTGGCCGCCCCCAGCGCACCGGCGGCGAGCGCCCCGGTGGCGATCAGGGATCTGCGGGACAGTTGGCGTGGGGGGCCAACGACGTGCTCGTCCATGGGTCTCCGTTCCCGACCGGGCGAAGACGCGACGAGGGCAGGGTGCGACGACCCCCGAACACAGGGCGGCAGCACGACTGAGGTGAGGCTCGTCGCGGACTTTGCTCGGAAGACTCAGAGCTTTCGGTGGATGTCTGCAACTTATGTAGTCCATCGACAAAAGTCCAGGTCTGGTTGCAAAAAGATTACCTTGACATTACGACGTCCGTCGATTGACATGATCCTGACACGAACCCGCCCGCAGCGCACAACGCCGGGCTGCCTCGATGAGGCAGCCCGGCGGGCAGACGTACGGGAGAGGTCGTCAGAGGCGGTGGCGGTCGTCGGCCGGCAGGCTCGGCGCCGCTGGCGGCTCCGGCGACCGCTCGGGCTGACCGAGTGGGGCGACACGGGTCGGGTCGAGGACCCGGGAGAGGAACGCCCGGGTCCGTTCGTGCCGCGGGTTGCCGAGCACCTCCTGCGGCGGCCCCTGCTCGACCACCACGCCCCCGTCCATGAACACCACCCGGTCGGCGACGTCGCGGGCGAACGCCATCTCGTGCGTCACCACCATCATCGTCATGCCGTCCTCGGCCAGCTTGCGCATGACGGTGAGCACGTCACCGACCAACTCCGGGTCGAGCGCGGAGGTCGGCTCGTCGAAGAGCATCAGCTTCGGCTCCATCGACAGCGACCTGGCGATAGCCGCCCGCTGCTGCTGCCCACCGGAGAGTTGCGCCGGGAACGCGTCGGCCTTGTCGGTCAGCCCGACACGGTCCAGGTTGGCCCGGGCGACGCGCTCGGCCTCCGCCCGGCCGCGCCGCAGCACCCGACGCTGGGCGATGGTGAGGTTGTTCAGCACGGTCAGGTGCGGAAACAGGTTGAACGACTGGAAGACCATGCCGATGCCGCGACGGACCGCGTCGATCTCGACGTCCGGGTCGGTCATCTCGACGCCGTTGACCCAGATCCTGCCGGCCGTGGGCTGCTCCAACAGGTCGACACAGCGCAGCAGCGTCGACTTGCCGGACCCGGACGGCCCGATCACGCAGACCACCTCACCCTGGCCGACCTCGAAGTCGATGCCCTTGAGTACCTCGATCGGCCCGAAGGACTTGTGCAGGTCGCGGATCTCGACGGCCGGGCGGGGTGCAGTGCTCGTCATGCGGGTCACCGGGCCTTGGCGTAGCGGAGTTCGAGGCGGCGTACCACCTGGGACAGGGGCAGGGTGATGATCAGGTACGCGAGACCGGCCACCAGCAACGGGGTGGCGTTCACCCGGTCGTTCAGCATGTCCCGGCCGAACTTGGTGACCTCGATCGTCTGCGCCGTCACACCCAGCACGTACGCCAGCGACGAGTCCTTGGTGAGCAGGATGAGTTCGTTCGTCAACGGCGGGATCACGATCCGGAACGCCTGCGGGATGACGATCGTGCGCATGGCGGTGAAGTGCGACATGCCGAGGGTGCGGGCCGCCTCCATCTGCCCCTTCGGGACGGCCTGGATGCCGGCCCGGATGGTCTCCGCCATGTACGCGGCGGCGGTCAACCCGAGACCGATCGCGATCGAGCCGAACACCCCGCCCGGGATCTCCCGCTCCGGGAACGCGATGGGGATGCCGTACCCGACGAGGAAGAGCACCAGCAGCGCGGGCAGACCCCGGAAAAGCTCGATGTACGCCGTCGCCAGCCAGCGGTACGGCGCCACCCGGGACAGCCGCATCAGCGCGAGGACGGTGCCGAACACGAGGCCGAAGGCGAACGCGCCAAGCGTGTAGAGGACGGTGTTGCGCAGCGCGACGGTGATGATCGTCGGGAACATCGACCTGATGATGTCGACGCGGAAGAACGCGTCGGCCAGCCTGTCCCAGTCCGCGGCGAAGAGCACTGCGGCGATGACGGCGATGAAGACCAGGTACTGGAGCCCGAGGAACAACCGCTCCCGCTGGCGGCGTCGCAGCTTCACGTTCGCTCGTTGCCTTCCCGGAGGTAACCGACACGGAGGGCGCGCGGGACGCGCGCCCTCCGGTACTGCGCTGCGGCTCAGGCGCTCAGGCGCTCGGCCGCCTTGCGGCTCAGGCACTCGGCCGCTTGCCGATCCACTTCTCGTAGATCTTGTCGTAGGTGCCGTCCTGCTTGGCCTTGGCCAGCGCCTCGTTGATCTTCTTGAGCAGTTCCGGGTTGCCGTCCTTCTTCACGGAGAAGCCGTACTGCTCGCCGGTGTCGAACTCGGCGGCGACCTGGAACCCGCCCGGGTTCTTCTTCAGGTACTCGCTCCAGACCGGCAGGTCGTTGATGGCCGCCTCGACCTGGCCGTTGGCGACGGCCTGCTGCTGGGCGGCGAGATCCTCGAACTCGACGAGCTTGAGGCCCTTCTCCGCCTCGAACTTCTTGGCGTAGTCACGACCGGTGGTGGCCGCCTGGACGCCGAGCTTCCTGCCCCGCAGGTCGTCAAGCGTCTTGTACGACTTGCCGGTCTTCACCAGCATCGCCTGGGTGGCGTCGAAGTACGGGTCGGAGAAGTTCATCACCTTCTGCCGCTCCGCGGTGATCGTCATGCCGGCGGCGGCCGCGTCGCACTTGCCGGTGTTCAGGTCCTGACCGGACTTGATCCCCTCGAACGGGGTGTCGATGATCGTCTGCTGGACACCCAGGTCCTTGGCCACCAGGTCCATGATCTCGACGTCGAAGCCGGTCACCGTGCCGCTGGCGTCCTTCGACTGGAACGGCGGGTACGGCAGGTGGGTGCAGACGGTCAGCTTGCCCGCCTCGACCAGCTTGACGCCGCTCGCCTGGACCTCGCTGTCGTCCTTCTTGGCGCACCCCGCGCCCAGCGCGAGGGCGGCGACGGCCACGACGAGACCGGCCTGACGGGCGACGCTGTGGAACCTCACGGCTGTGTCCCTCCGGTTCGGCTTCCATCGCATAGAAAGCCAATCTGGTTCATAGACTTTGCGATAAGCGACCGTACCCGATCCCGGCGGGTCGCTCCCAGGTCACGCTGCCGCTGTCCCTGCGGGGCGGTCCGCCGGCACGCGTCGGCAAACCCGACACCGCGCAGCATTGAGCGCTCAACCGCCGGTGCCCTCGGCCTCCCCGTCCGGGGTGAAGGCCGATCCCTCGTGGTCTGTGGTGAGGAACACGTGTTGATGGCCATGGCCGGCGTCGATGCTGACCTGGTCGAGCTGGGTCGCGGCGACCGACCAACTCGTCACGGCCTCGGCCGCCTGGCGCGCGGTGAGGTCCAGCAGGGCCGCACGTTGTGCCGCCGGCACGCTGGCGGCGAGCGCGTAGGAGTCGACGGCCAGGCCGGCCTGTTGGATCGCCCCGCGCAGCCCGCCTCGCGCCACGTTCGTGGCGGTGCTCCCGGAGGGCGGGTCGGCGAACGGCTTGGCGGCTTCCCGCATGCTCTCCTGCCACTGCCGGGCCTGCGCCGGATCCGGTGCCCGCCCGGCTGCCGTGTCCGTCTTGAGGGTGGTCAGGATGGGGGCGATCTGGGCACTGACGCGGCGGGCCGTCTCGGTCAGCTCGACGATCTGCTGCGCGTCCCGCTTCGCGTCTGCCTCTTTGATGCTCGCGATGGACGCCTCGGTGGCGTCCGGTCGGCCCACCTGGTAGCCGATCAGCCCACCCAACAGGGCGGTGACGAGTGCGATCGCCCCGGTGACCGCCACGGCCCGGACGGTGCGGCGACGACGCTCGTCGGCGTTGTCGGACAGGTAGGAGGGCCTGCCGGTGCGGCGCGCCATCGCATCTCCTCACATCGATGGTCGGTGGGGCCACAGGTTAGCCGCCGAACGGGACGCCCGTCGATAGTCTCGCCGTCTTCGAGGGTGCGATGGTGGTGCCGCGGAGTCGGCCGAGCCCCGGCCGATCCCTCGCGGGTTCGGCCGGGGCTCGTCGGTGTCGAACTGGTCAGGCGATGTCGAACCGGTCCAGCTCCATGACCTTGGTCCAGGCGGTCACGAAGTCGGCCACGAACTTGTCGCGGGCGTCCTGGCTGGCGTAGACCTCCGCGAGGGCGCGCAGCTGCGAGTTGGACCCGAAGATGAGGTCGACCGCGGTGGCGGTCCACTTCACCTCGTCGGTGGCCAGGTCGCGGATCTCGTACACGTGCTCGTCGGACTTCGACACGCTCCACCGGGTGCCCGGGGAGAGCAGGTTGGCGAAGAAGTCGTTGGTGAGCACGCCCGGCCGGTCGGTGAGGACGCCGTGCCGGCTGCCGCCGGTGTTGGCGCCGAGCGACCGCAGACCGCCGATGAGGACCGTCATCTCCGGAGCGGTGAGGTTGAGCATGTAGGCCCGGTCGACGAGGAGCACCTCCGGCTGGGTCTTCTCGCCCGCACGCAGGTAGTTACGGAAGCCGTCGGCCCGGGGCTCGAGGACCCGGAACGAATCCGTGTCGGTCTGCTCCTGGGTGGCGTCGGTGCGGCCCGGCCGGAACGGCACGGTGACCTCGACGCCGGCGTCCCGCGCCGCCTTCTCGACGGCTGCCGAACCGGCCAGCACGATCAGGTCGGCGAGCGAGATCTTCGCGCCACCGGCGGCGTTGAAGTCCCGCTGGATGCCCTCCAGGGTGGTCAGGACGGTCGCCAGCTGCTCCGGCTGGTTGACCTCCCAGCTACGCTGCGGCTCCAGACGGATCCGCGCGCCGTTGGCGCCACCGCGCTTGTCGGTGTGGCGGAAGCTCGCGGCGGACGCCCAGGCGGTGGAGACCAACTGGGCGGTGCTCAGACCGGACTCAAGGACCTTCGCCTTGAGCGCGGCGACGTCGGCGTCACCCACCAGCTCGTGGTCGACGGCCGGCACCGGGTCCTGCCAGAGCTGCGGCTCCGCCACCCACGGCCCGAGGAAACGCTCGATCGGGCCCATGTCGCGGTGCAACAGCTTGTACCACGCCTTGGCGAAGGCCAGCGCGAACTGGTCGGGGTTCTCCAGGAAGCGGCGGGAGATCTTCTCGTACGCCGGGTCGACCCGCAGGGACAGGTCGGTCGTGAGCATCGTGGGCCGGTGCTTCTTCGCCGGGTCGAAGGGGTCCGGGATGATCGCCTCGGCGTCCTTGGCGACCCACTGCTTCGCCCCACCCGGGCTGGTGGTCAGCTCCCACTCGTAGCCGAACAGGATCTCGAAGAAGCGGTTGCTCCACTGCGTCGGCACGTCGGTCCACGTCACCTCGAGACCGCTGGTGATCGTGTCGGCGCCCTTGCCGCTGCCGTGGTTGCTCAGCCAGCCCAGACCCTGCGCCTCGATCGGGGCACCCTCGGGCTCGGGGCCCACGTGGTTGTCGGCGACACCGGCACCGTGGGTCTTGCCGAAGGTGTGACCACCGGCGATGAGGGCGACGGTCTCCTCGTCGTTCATGGCCATCCGGCCGAAGGTCTCGCGGATGAAGTGCGCCGCCGCGGCCGGGTCGGCGTTGCCCCGCGGGCCCTCCGGGTTGACGTAGATGAGGCCCATCTCGGTCGACCCCACGCCGGCCGCCATCTCCTTCTCGGAGGCGTAGCGCTCGTCGCCGAGCCAGGTGTCCTCCGGGCCCCAGAAGATCTCCTCGGGCTCCCAGACGTCCTCGCGGCCGAAGCCGAAGCCGAAGGTCTTGAAGCCCATCGACTCCAGGGCGACGTTACCGGCGAGCACGAGCAGGTCGGCCCAGGAGACCTTCTGGCCGTACTTCTGCTTGACCGGCCACAGCAGCCGGCGGGCCTTGTCCAGGTTGGCGTTGTCCGGCCAGCTGTTCAGCGGCGCGAAGCGCTGCCCGCCGTCGCCGGCTCCACCGCGGCCGTCCTCGATGCGGTACGTGCCGGCGGCGTGCCAGCTCATCCGGATCATCAGGCCGCCGTAGTGGCCGAAGTCGGCCGGCCACCAGTCCTGCGAGGTGGTGAGGACCTCGGTGATGTCCCGCTTGAGGGCCTCGACGTCGAGCTTGGCGAACTCCTTCGCGTAGCTGAAGTCCGCACCCAACGGGTTGCCCTTGGACGAGTGGGCGTGCAACACCGAGAGGTCGAGCTGGTTGGGCCACCAGTCCCGGTTGGTGCGCGGACGACCGCCGGTCTTCGGGGTCGGCGAGTCGATCGCCGGGTTCTCGCTCTCACTGCCGTGCGCCGTCACCGAGTCGTGCGCGACCGGGCAGCCGGCGGCTGCCTTCTGGTCCACGCCCTGCGCACTGGTGGGGCCGTTGTCCTGGGTGTCGCTCATGAACTTCCTTCCGAGCTTGCGGATCTCTGGGGCGTGCGTTCGGTCGCGCAGTCGGGACAGATGCCCCAGTAGACGACCTCCGCCTCGTCGATCACGAAACCGTGGTCGACCGAGGCGGTGAGACAGGGGGCGTGACCGACGGCGCACTCGACGTCGGCGATCGCGCCGCAGGAGCGGCACACGACATGGTGGTGGTTGTCCGCGACCCGGGACTCGTAGCGGGCGGTCGCTCCGGCCGGTTGGATGCGCCGCACCAGGCCGGCGTCGGTGAGTACACGCAGCACGTCGTACACCGCTTGATGGGAGACCGTGGGATGATCCGCCCGAACCAGCGCGATCACCGCGTCGGTGCCGACGTGCGGGTGGTCGCGCAACGCCGCGAGCACCGCCAGTCGGGGCCGGGTGACGCGCAGCGAGGCGGCCCGCAGTTGCGCCTCGAAGTCGGACATCACCTGGCGAACACTAGCTCACTATTCTGGAACGGATCAAGTTTTACGCTCTTCCGCGTCCCGGCGTGGCGGATGATTCACCCCCGGTTCACCCGGGCGGCGAAAAAGTCCGGGCAGCCGTGTCGAGACCCGGCGGGCGGCTCCGTCCCCGAGGTGAGCGCGACCACAATTGATCGGTCGCACCGGCACGGAGGAGAACACGATGGCGAAGTACCTGCTGCTCAAGCACTACCGCGGCGGCCCGGTCGGGGTCAACGACGTACCCATGGACCAGTGGACGCCGGAGGAGATCTCGGCGCACGTGACCTACATGCGGGACTTCGCGGCACGGCTTGAGCAGACCGGCGAGTTCGTCGACGGCCAGGCCCTCGCCCCCGACGGCGCCTGGGTCCGCTACGACGGCGAGGGTCGCCCTCCGGTCACCGACGGCCCGTTCGCCGAGACCAAGGATCTCATCGCCGGCTGGATGACGATCGACGTCGACAGCTACGAGCGGGCCGTCGAGCTGGCCGGGGAGCTGTCCGCCGCCCCGGGCAAGGACGGCAAGCCGATCCACGAGTGGCTCGAACTGCGCCCGTTCCTCACCGAGCCGCCCACCATCACGGAGTGACTGTCTCATGAACGAGGCCCTGATCCGGAGCCTCACGCCGAGCGTGCTCACCGTCCTCGTCCGCCGCGGAGCTGACTTCGCGGCGGCCGAGGACGCCGTGCAGGACGCGCTGATCGAGGCGGTCCGCACCTGGTCGGCCGACCCACCGCGGGACCCGAAGGGCTGGCTGATCACCGTGGCCTGGCGCCGGTTCCTCGACGCGACACGCGCCGACGCGGCCCGCCGCCGGCGTGAGGACGTCGTCGAGGAGGAGCCGACGCC
Organism: Micromonospora sp. NPDC048935; assembly: GCF_043197875.1. Taxonomy (NCBI): domain Bacteria; kingdom Bacillati; phylum Actinomycetota; class Actinomycetes; order Micromonosporales; family Micromonosporaceae; genus Micromonospora; species Micromonospora sp. NPDC048935. Next base: position 138,897 of record NZ_JBICTZ010000009.1, read on the forward strand.
CGGCCCCGCGCCCGCGGTGGACGACACCCTCCAGCTCTACTTCCTGTGCGCCCACCCGTCGCTGACCCCGGCGTCGGCGGTCGCGCTCACGCTGCGTGCCGTCGGTGGGCTGACCACCCGCCAGATCGCCCAGGCCTACCTGGTGCCCGAGGCGACGATGGCGCAGCGCATCAGCCGGGCCAAACGCACCGTCTCCGGGGTGCGCTTCGACCGGCCCGGCGACGTCGCCACCGTGCTGCGCGTCCTCTACCTGGTCTTCAACGAGGGCTACTCCGGCGACGTCGACCTCGCCGCCGAGGCCATCCGGCTCACCCGACAGCTCGCGGCCTCGATCGGCCATCCCGAGGTGGCCGGGCTGCTCGCCCTCATGCTGCTGCACCACGCCCGACGCGCCGCCCGGACCGCGCCCGACGGCAGCCTGGTGCCGCTGGCCGAGCAGGACCGCCGCCGGTGGGACACCACGACGATCGCCGAGGGAGTCCAGATCCTGCAGGCGGCTCTCGCCCGCGGCCGGCTGGGCGAGTTCCAGGCCCAGGCAGCCATCGCGGCACTGCACGCCGACGCGCCCACCGCCGAGGAGACCGACTGGGTGCAGATCGTCGAGTGGTACGACGAGCTGGTGCGCCTGACCGACAACCCGGTGGTCCGCCTCAACCGCGCGGTGGCCGTCGGTGAGGCCGACGGCCCCCGCGCCGGCCTGGCCGCGCTCACCGCCCTGGACGACTCGCTGCCCCGGCACACGGCGGTGGCGGCGTACCTGCACGAGCGCGACGGCAATGTGGCGACGGCCGCACGGCTGTACGCCGAGGCGGCCCGGAAGGCCCCCAACCTCGCCGAGCGCGACCACCTGACCCGCCAGGCCGCCCGACTCAATACGCTTCGGTGTGGCTGACCGGTCAGGTCGCGGTGGCACCGACCCCCGGCCGCCGTGCCGCACCCCACGGTCGACCGGCGGCCGGTCCGGAAAGTCTCCGGAAATTTCGGCGAGCGCCACTCGGGCCTCGATCCGTCCCGGGGGCTCCGCGGATGACCATCCCGGGTTCTGATCGACTACTGACCTGGATGGATAGTTATCGGTGACGATGGCACTGTTACCACCCTGTTTCCGAGAATTGTTGACAAGTTGACGACTGGGTCAATACGGTCGCCATCGACGGCGTTCAATCGCCGTCAGCACCAACCACCACTATCCACTCCTGCGGTCGTCGTGCAGGGCGACCGGCCCACCACCGAGCGGTACAACGCCGTGGCCGTTAGCTGACCACCGGCAGCCTGCCGAGGCGTACCGCGCTGCTGGCCCCCGCCAGCCGTCACGAGGAGGCACCAGTTACATGACCGACACCAGTCACACCACACCAAGAGGGCGCGGCCGCATGCGGCTGCTCCTCGGTGCCGCATGCGCCGCCGTGCTGGCCATCGCCGGCACGATGACGGCCACCAACGCGTACGCCGAGGCCGACCGGACGCTCACCTCAAGCCTCACCGGCACGCACAACGGTTACTACTTCTCCTTCTGGAAGGACGGCGGCAACGCCAGCATGACGCTGCGCGCCGACGGCCGTTACTCCAGCAGTTGGGACCGGAGCACCAACAACTGGGTCGGCGGCAAGGGCTGGGCCACCGGCAGCCGGCGGACCGTCAGCTACTCGGCCACCTACAACCCGGGCAACAACAACACCTACCTCGCCCTGTACGGATGGACGCGCAACCCGCTCATCGAGTACTACGTGGTGGAAAACTTCGGCAGCTACAACCCGAGCAACGGTGCCACCCGGCTGGGCACGGTCACCACCGACGGCGGCACCTACGACATCCTGCGCAGCCTGCGGACCAACGCCCCGTCGATCGACGGCAACCAGACGTTCTACCAGTACTGGAGCGTCCGCCAGCAGAAGCGGTCCAGCGGCACCATCACCACCGCCAACCACTTCGACGCCTGGGCCCGCGCCGGCCTGAACCTCGGCACCAACCACGCCTACCAGATCATGGCCACCGAGGGCTACCAGAGCAGCGGCAGCTCCGACGTCACCGTCCGCGAGGGCGGCGGCGGCAACCCCACCTCCGGGCCCACCACCGGCAACCCGGGAGGCGGCAACTGCACGGCGACGCTCTCCGCCGGCCAGCAGTGGGGTGACCGGTTCAACCTCAACGTCGCGGTCAGCGGCACCAACAACTGGGTCGTCAGCCTCGGTCTGGGCGGCGGCCAGAGCATCCAGAACAGCTGGAACGCCTCGGTCAGCGGCACCAGTGGCACCGTCACCGCGACACCGAACGGCAACGGCAACAACTTCGGGATAACGGTCATGGCCAACGGCAACTGGAACTGGCCGACCGTCACCTGCCGTACCAGTTGAGCCTGATCCAGCTCTGACACCACCGCACTGGCGTGGCGGCACCGGCCGCCACGCCAGTGTGGTGTCCGCCTTCAACCGGGCGTTGCGGCGGTGCCGTGCTCGTGGCCCTCGCCGTCGTCCGTCAGCCCCGTGGCGACGCGCTCCCCCCGGTCGTCGCCGTCGTCGGTTCCCCGGGCGATTCCTCCGCCGGGCCCCCGGAGGGGTCGTCCGCCGCCGGTTCCTCGGTCGACTCCTCCGTTGGTGCCGCGGTCGGTGGCGCCGACGTTTCGTCCGTCGGGTCTGCCGTCGGGTCCTCGTCGGCGCTCTCGGAGGTGGCAGGCGTCGGGGCATTCCCCCCGCTGTCGCCGGGCGGCGCGGACTGGTCGGCCCCCGCCGCGGGACCAGAGGCCGTCGGAGCCGGGGATCCGGACGCTTGGACCGGCAGGCCAGCGGGACCGGTGGTGGCCGTTTGTCCTCCACCGACACCAGGGCCGGTGTCGGTGCTGTCGGTGTCGGTGTCGGTGTCGGTGTCGGTGCCGCCATCGCCCGGCGCCGATGGCGACACCGCGGGAGGCGTCGAGGGTCGCCCGGTCGGACCGGGCAGGATCCCGGTGGGGTCGGCGAACACCAGGACGGCAGCCGCGGCGGCCACCGACCCGATCAGCACCGCGAGGGCCCGAGGCCCGGAACCGCCCGCCCGGGCCGGCGCACCGCCGTGACCCGGCCGGAGGACGGCCGTCTGCTCGTCCCGCGCCCCGATCGAGGTCGCCCCGGCGGCCCCGACCACGTGGTCGGGCGGGTCCGCGAGGGCCTGCGCCGCGCTGGCCATGGCCGCCGCAGTCGGGAATCGGCGGGCGGGCTCCTTGGCCATCGCGGTGGCGACCAACCGCCGCACCGCCGGCGGGACGTCGTCGGGCAGCGGCGCCGGCTCCTCCTCCAGGTGCCGCAGCGCCACCGCGACCGCGTTCTCGCCCTGGTGTGGGGGCCTCCCGGCGAGGCAGTGGTAGACGACCGCACCGAGCGCGTAGATGTCGATCGCCGGGCCGATCTCGTTCTTCGAGATCTGCTCCGGCGCCATGTACAGGGCTGTGCCGACGACCTGGTTCGTGCCGGTCAGGCTCGCCGCCTCCTGGGTCACGGCAACCCCGAAATCGACGAGTACGACGTGCCCATCGGGCTCGATGATCAGATTGTTGGGTTTGACGTCGCGGTGGACGACGCCCGCGTCATGGGCGGCCCGGAGGGCGCGGGCGGTCTGCGCGGCGATCGACATCGTCTCGGCCACGTCCAGTCGGCCGGCCTCGGCGATCCGCTCCGACAGGGGCTGGCCCTGCACGCACTCCATCACGATGTAGGCGAGGGCCGGCTCTCCGGAGCGGGTCACCTCGCCGTAGTCGTAGACCTGGGCGACGCCCGGGTGACGCAGGGCCGCCATCGCACGCGCCTCGCGGCGGAACCGCTCGCCGAAGCCGGCGTCGCTGACCAGCCGAGCCTGCAGCGTCTTGACCGCCACGCAGCGGTCCAGCGTCTCGTCGACCGCCCGCCACACGTCGCCCATCCCGCCGCTGGCGATGCTTTCGACCAGGCGGTAACGGTCTCCGACGAGTTGCCCCATACTCGGCATAAAGCCTCCCGTACCCCGGATCCGCCGATCCCAAGCGCCCTCTCGCCGTGCCCGGCCCCCGCGCGGCGCGCCGGGGCCGGGTCGACCACTTTCCGGCCGGTCAGTTGGCCAGGGTGCTGAGCAGGGTGTTTGCCATGCCCTGCTCGCCCCGGGCGTTCGGGTGGAAGGGGGCGGCCGAGTTCTGTGGCACCAGCCCCTCGATCCACCGGGTGCCGCTGCCCTTGCACGCGTCGCGCCCGATCGACGGGCCGTAGACGTCGGCGTAGGTGGCGCCGTTGGCGCTCGCGGCGCTGGCCAGCATCGCGTTGAGGGACTTCTCGACGCCGCGCAGGTACGGCACGTCCTGGTAGGCGATCGGGACGACCGGCCAGCATCCGTAACCGGTGTCCGGCAGGATCGCCGGGTAGCCGAGGACCATGACCCGCGCGCCCGGTGCGGCCCGACGGACCCCCTGCAGCACGGCTGTCACCTTCGGCGTGGCGGCGACGATCCGCGCCTGCAACTGGTCGACACCTCCGGCGGTGTACCGGTTCTTGCACGGCGACCCGAGCGGACTGCTGAGGCTCGCCTGCGCGCATTCGCCGATGATGCCGGCGAAGCCGATGTCGTTGCCGCCGATCTGCACCGTCACCAGGGCCGTGGTCGACGTGACCGCGTTGAGTTGCGGTGGCACCGCGCTGCCCAACTGGCCGCTGCCACCGTAGAGGATGTCGTCGGTGGTGGCGCCGGAGCAACTCACGTCGGCGAACGACGACGAGCCGGCGGAGGCGGCCACCAGCGAGGGGTAGTTGCGGTTGGAGCGTAGGCAGTTCAGGTCGACCTGGGTGGGGATCAGCGGACCGGCCGTGTACGAGTCGCCAAGCGCGACGTACCGGCCGGTGGGCACGGCGGCGCTGGCGGGTGTGGCGACGGTGAGCAGCACGCCGACGATGGCCACGGTGAGTGCGGCCAGTCGGGTGGTTGCCCGCAGGCGGGGCAGGCGGGGACGGGTCATGACGCCTCCCAGAGGGGATCACGGTGGTGGTGCCGAGATCCTGTCTCCGCCGACGCCGCACGTCAATATCGATGAGCCTCACTAAATGCTGGTCCGAGGTGTGGGATGGCGCGGTGGTGCTCAGCTCACGGGCGCATACCACTGGGCGCCGGTGACCCGGACCCGCCTGGACTGCCTGCGGTTCCACTCGACCCCCATGCCGTGCTCGCGCAGCACCGGGAACACCATGTCGTCCAGCAGCCGCTCCAGGTCGGCCTGGTAGCGGGCCTGCTGCTCGGCCTCCGACAGCTTGTCGTAGGCGACCTCGTCGAAGTCGGCCGGAGGGTAGGCGCCGTAGCCGAGGTAGACCTCCCCGTCCTCGCTGGCGAGCAACGACTCGGTGTCCTGCTGGTGGTACCAGACGTAGCCGTGCCAGTGCCGGGAGTCGTCGCGCTCGTCGTGGATCTCGGCGCTCGCGCAGGTGCCGCAGCAGCTGAAATTCTCCCGGGCCAGCACGCCCCGCTCGTTGAGCTCGGCGAAGGCGCGGGTGAGGTTCCCCCGCACCTCGCCCCACTCCCGCTGCTGCGCCCGCCGAACGGCCAACGCCCTCTCGTACGCCGCGATCAGCTCCTCGTCCGTGGTGCCGTGGCGCTCCTCCTCGTCGTCGAAGACGTCGACGAACTCGGCGGCGTCACCCTCACCACGAACGATCCAGGCCCAGAGCTCGGCCTCGATCGCACCGCGGCCCGGCTCGGGGATCCGGTCGGCCAGGAACCTGACGCCCTCGGGGCGATCGTTGTACGTCCATTCGCTCACGACGCCGATCGTCACACGGACCTACGACGCTCTTCGCGCAGGGCGGCTATTGTCCGGCCGGCACCTGGTCCTTGACGTCGTCGTAGCCGACCGCGCCCGGCGCCGCGGCCGGAGCGTAGATCACCCGGAGCACACCCGTCGGAAACGCCTCGGTCGCCACGACCCGCAGGTGGTAGGCCCCGTCACCCTCGTCGAACAGCCTGCGGCCCTTGCGCGCCGCCACCGGATGCACCAGCAGGCGCAGTTCGTCGACGAGCCCGGCGGCGAGTAGCTGCTGCACGACCGAGATCGACCCGGGGATGAGGATGCCCCGCACCCCGTCATCGGCCTTGAGCGACCTGACGGCGTCGAGGAGGTCACCGGCGATCAGCTCCGAGTTGCGCCAGGAGAACTCCAGTGGTTGGCGGGAGACGACGACCTTGCGCGTGTCCCCGAGTTGCTTGGCGAAGGGGGCGTCCTCGCCACCCGCGGCTTCCCGGCCGGGCCAGGCGCCGGCGAAGCTGTCGTAGGTCTCCCGGCCGATCAGCAGCACGTCCGCGGTGTCGTAGTCCTCGGTGACGGCGCGACCCATGTTGTCGTCGAAGTAGGGGAAGTGCCAGTCGGGGTCGATCTCGGCCACACCGTCGGCCGAGATGAACAGCGTGGAGATGACAGGTGCCATCGCGGGTAACCCTCCAGCTCAGGTGATGTCGCAGTCAGACCGGCGCATCATCCCAAACTCTCGCGTCGGCGTCCGTCCCTCGGGACGACGTCGGCGTTTCGCACCCCCGAGGACGGGAAGCGCGCTGCCCCAGACCTAGAGGCCCTGGCCGATCTCCACGAGGTAGCCGTCCGGATCGCGGAGATAGCACCGGATCTCCGTGCCGTGGTCCTTCGGTTCGGTGATGAAATCCGCGCCCCTTGATTTCCACTCCGAGTAGAGCTTCCGGATGTCCCGGACCCGGATATTCATCGCGCAGCTCAACGTGTTGGCGTCAACCGGTGCCTTGGCCTGCACCATCGGCTTGTCGTCCGTCGGGCCACCCTCGACGTTGATGATGATGTAGCTGTTGAAGAATCTCATGATCAGCGGGCTCGTGTCGTGCACGCACGTCGCCCCGAACACCCGCTCGTAATACTCTCGCGACCGGTCAATGTCACGCACGATCAGCAGGGTCGCGAGAAACATGCCGTCTTCGGGCTCGAAATAGTCGGGAGCCGGGTTGGCCAAGGTCATGGTCACCTCTTCGTCGCCAGCAGCGCCAGCAGCATGGACGGCGACGGCTTCCCGCCAGAATGGGGGCCAAACCTTCGAGTGGTGCCAGGCGACGCACGACGGGGCGGGCTCGGCGTGACGCCGAGCCCGCCCGTTTCGTGCTCAGGAAGTGTCAGCGTTGCAGGGTCAGCAGACCCGGCCGGTACGGCAGGAGGCCGTAGTCCACACCGTCGGAGCTGGGCGAACGACCCTGGTAGAGCAACTGCAGGTTGCAGGCGTCGACGGTCATGGTCTGGTCGGCGCTGGTGCGCAGCAGCTCACCGTGGCTGATGTCGTTGGTCCAGGTGGCACCACTGTTGACCTTGCCGGCGAACGGGTTGCTCTGGGACGCGGCCTGCGGCGTCCACGTACCGTTCAGGCTGGTGGCCGTGAACGAGCGGAAGTAGCGGCCGGTCGAACCGATCGCCTCGACGATCATGAGGTACTTGTTGAGACCCTTCAACTTGTAGACCTGCGGAGCCTCGAACAGGTTGTTCTGCGTGTCACTCATGATGGTCGTGTAGCTGCTGCCGAAGCTGCCCGGGAAGTTCCCGATCGGCATGCTCGCCCGGTAGATCTTGCCGTTGTCACCGGCGAAGAACAGGTACATGTTGTTGTCGTCGGCGATGAGCGTCTGGTCGATCGGGCCGGTACCGGAACCGGTGATGCTGCCGCTGAACAGCGTCTGCGGCGCGGACCAGCCGTTCGGGTTGGTCGGGTTGGTGGACGTGCGGTAGGAGAACGCCGGCCCACCCCACTGGTAGGCGAGCACCCAGATGTTCTTCGGCGCGAAGTAGAACAGCGACGGCGCGACGGTCCCCGAATTCATCCCGGTCTGGGTGGCCGAGGCCATCTGCGACCAGTTCGAGAAGAGGCTGAAGTTCATCGAGCCCCACTTGTCACCGAAGTCGTGCGTGGTGGCGTAGACGAGCTGCTGGCCGTTGAAGGGCGCGACGGTGAAGTCCTTCAGCGACACCCAACCCGACTTCGGATTCGCCAGCGACCCCGTCGACGACCAGCGGTACGTCGAGGGAAGATCGCAGGGGGTCGGCGGCGGGGTCGTCGGGGGCGGCGTCGTGGGCGGTGGAGTGGTCGGCGGCGGGCTCGTCGGCGGCGGATCCGTCGGGGGCGGGCTGGTCGGCGGCGGGTCCGTCGGGGGCGTGCCGTCACCGCACGTCACGCCGTTCAGAGCAAAGCTCGTCGGCGCGGGGTTGCTGCCCGTCCACGATCCGTTGAAACCGAACGCCACGGTGGCGTTGGTGCCGATCGAACCGTTGTAGCTCACGTTCTTCGCGGTGACCGCGGAGCCGCTCTGCGTCAGCGAGGTGCTCCACGCCTGGGTGACCGTCTGCCCGGCCGCGTACGACCACGTCAACGTCCAACTGGTCACCGGATCACCCAGGTTGGTGATCGACACGTTGGCGGTGAATCCGCCCTGCCACTGCGACGGGACGGCGTAGTTCACCGAACAGCCCGCCGCCGCGGCGCCGGCCGGCAGCGCCGCGACAACCGACGCCGACACGAGTAGGGCAACGCCGGCCGACGCCAGACCGACATTGGTGTATCTGGATCTGGTCATAGAACACCCTCCTGAGGGGACGGCAGCCCGTACATTGGCGGTGGTCGCTGGCTCGGTGCTTTTGTGAGCGTTAACAGGCCGCGACAGGTATGTTACGGGAGCGCTCCCATACCCTCAACCTCGAAGTGTCGGGTTTCGATCTCTGACGTCCGTCGGGCGGGTCAGGAGTACATCAGGTGCATCGTCATGCCGGCGTCGGCGTGCGCCAGGTTGTGGCAGTGGTTGGCCCACACCCCCGGGTTGTCGGCCCGGAACGCCACCTCCCACACCTCCCCCGGCCGGACGTCGAACGAGTCCAGCCACAACGGGCTGCCGGCCGCCGACCTCCCGTCACGCGACAGCACCAGGACGTGGTGGCCGTGCAGGTGCCACGGGTGCACGATCGACGACCGGTTGACGATCGTGAACCTGACGACGTCGCCGAGGCGGACGACCTGCGGCGGGATGTCCGGGTCGGCCGCGCCGTTGACGGTGTGCGCGTAGCGGGGCAGCAGGTCGTGCAGGTCGAGGCCACGATCGAGGACGAGGGTGAAGGTCCGGTCGAACCGGGACCAGGGCACCGCGACAGCGCTGCCGTAGTCGAGCGGATCCAGCACCGGCCAGTCGCCCGTCGCCGCCGGCACCGGCCCGGTCGAGTAGACCGCCCGCCCGTCGACGAACAACGCCACAGGCGTGGCCGGCGCGTCGAACACCAGGTCGGCACGCCCCCCGGCCGGGATCAACACGGCGGTGTCCACGAGCGATGTCGGGCCCCGCAGGTCGGTGCCGTCGATCGCGGCGACCCGGAACGCCGTCCCGGCCAGGGCGTAGCGGTGCGTCGTGCTGTCGGTGTTGAGCAGCCGCAGCCGTACGGGGGTGCCGGCCGGGACCGGCTCCACTCGCGGTGCGGGCAGCGGAAGGCCGGAAAGGGTGTGCACCGGCACGGTGACGTCGAGGCCGACCAACGGCCCCGGGCGGACCACCAGGACTCCGTAGAGGCCCATCCGCACGCCGACGTCGGAGACCGAATGCGTGTGGTACCAGTAGGTGCCGGCCTGGTCGGCGCGGAACCGGTAGACGAACTCCTGGCCGGGCCGCACCGCCGCCTGCGTCACGCCCGGCACCCCGTCCTGGCTGTTCGGCACGTCGTACCCGTGCCAGTGCAGCGTGACGCCACGCCCGATGTCCCGGTTGCGCAGCGTCACCTCCACCACGTCGCCGACGGTGGCGGTCAGCTCCGGCCCGGGTACCTGCGCGTTGAACGCCCACGCCGCGACGTCCCGGCCACTCGCGCGCACCGTGGCGGTCCCGGCCGTGAGGGTGAACCGCCGGGTCGGTTCGTCGCTGGTCCGCGCGTCCCGAAAACCATGGTCATGGGGTACGGCGGGCGGGGTGCCCGGGCCGACGGTCAGCCCGGTTCCGGTCACCAGCGCGCCGACCGCCACCACGAGGGCCACCCGGGACTGCGAACGGGACGGGCGCACACCCAGAGCGCGCCAGGACACGGCCGTCGCCGTGATCGCCCCGGCGACCGCGAGCAGTCCCGCGCCCACCGACGCCGGGTAGCCGTGCAGGACCGTCACGAGCAGGGCGCCGCTTGTGGCGTACCCGGCGGAGAGGAGCGGAACCGCGACGGCCCGGATGTCGCCCGGGACCGCTCGCCACCGCGACCCGACCACGGCCACCGCCGCGAGCGACAGGGGGGCGGCGACGAGGACCTTCTCCGCCGCGAACCACCAGCCGGCGCGGGCGAGCGCGGTGATGGTGATCGCGCGGGTGAGCGTGGCGAGCAGCGCGACGGCCGCCAGCACCAGCGCGAGCGGGCGACGCCGAACGGCCGCCGCGGCACCGCCACCCAGCCAGGCGGCGGCCGCGAGGACCGCGATCACGAGGTCGACGACGAGCAGTGAGCCGGTGGTCATGCCGGCTCTTTGCGGCGCACGACATCGCCGGTGGGGTCGGCCGGCTCCGGATCGGTCAGCTTCCGTGCCCCCTGAAGGACGGACACCACGACGTGTACGGCGATGATCCCGTTGAGGGCGTGCAGTCCACCGATGATCGGGCCGAGCGGGGTGCTGACGCCCGCCGCGTCGGTGGCCGCGGTGGCGAGCGTGGCCAGAAGCGCCTGCAGGACGACGAGACCGATCGGCAGGACCGCCAGCGCGATGAGCCGGCCCGGCGCCCTGGCCAGTGCCGCGCACAGGGCGGTGAGCAGGGTGAGGACCGGGATGACGGCCATGCCGTTGACGCTGTGCAGGGCGTACGAGTCGTCGCCGACGGGTCTGGTGAACCCGCCCACGGCGGCGAAGACGAACTGGAGGACGAACGCGACGAGCAACAGGGCGCTGGTGCTGACGAATGCCTTACGCACGGTGGTCTCCTAGAGGTGCGCCGAGGCCAGTGCCTGGGCGATGTGCTCGGTGGCCGTGATCGCCCCGTAGGCGACAAGCCGCACGAGGTCGGCGTCGGCGGGATGGGAGAGCCGCCAGAGGGCGACGTCACCGACGCTTATCGCGCTGGGCGCGAACGCCGCCAGCAGGGCGATCCTCGTGCCGACGCGATCGGCGCCCGGCACGTCCCGGACCAGGTCGACGGCCCAGTCCGCGGGCCGGGCCGGGAACCGCCCGTCCTCCCACCGCACGGTGGCCGTGACGGTCTGGCGCGCCACGTCGCCCAGCAGGTCCCCGCCCCGCCTGGCGGCGTCGGTCAGGGCCGCGTAGGCGACACCGACCGGGCTGTCCCCCGCCCAACCGGGTGCCGCCGTCGTGCCCGCGTCCAGGAGCGCGAGGCTCCGGCCGGGTTCCTTCGGTTCCCGGGCTGTCTTCGCGGAGAGCCAGCCGCCGACCGAACGCACCAGTGGGGAGCGTTGCAGGCCGCCGGGGAGCAGATCCGGATCGAGCAGCGCGGACACGATCCGGTTGATGAAGTGGAAGGCGAGCAGGGTGCCGGTGATCTCTGGTCGGTACGGGCTGGTCCAGGCAGTGGTCTTGGGGCGGCGGCTTGCCTGCGCCCACCTGACCAGTTCGGCGAGCCTCGGTTCGGCGGGTGTGCCGTCGCGGACCATGGCCTCGGCCAGCTTCGGTTCGCCCAGCGCGTGCAGCAGCATCGCGTGGGCGTCCACACAGAACTGACAGCGGTTGGCCCGGGACACCGCCGCCGCGACGAGTTCGCGCTCGACCCGGGACGCGTCCCCGGCGAGCAGGGCCTCGCGCATCAGCGCCCAGGTCGCGGCCAGCACCTCCGGCACGGCGGCGAGCACCTGGAAGGTGGGCAGTGGCCCGAGGAAGTCGTCCGACATCTGCCGGTAGACCTGCGCGGTCCGGCCGGTCGCGGCCGACGCCTTCACTGGGGTGGTGAAGCGATATGTCATGGGCTCGATGCTCGTCCCGGCGAGCTGGGAAAACGTCGTGCCGCCGCAGGCACTTGGCCGGTCAGCGCTACCGCGCCCGCAGTACGTACCTCTACCGCAGGCGGTGGATGCTCCCCGCCGGCCGGCCGTTCTACAGTTCGACGATGCGTCGCGAACTGCCGTACGCCTTCAGCGGCCTCGCCCTCGGTGGTCTCCTGCTCGGCAACGCCGCGCTCGCGCCCGACGCCGCGCCGATCGGTGCCGTCGATGTCGCGCTGACCCTGGCCATGACGGTCGCCCTGACGGTGTGCCGGCGGTATCCGGTGGCGGCGGTGAGCGTGGTGACCGTCGCCATGCTGGCCCTGCACGTCCGGGTGCACCCGGGGGTCTCCGCCGCGTTCCCGGTGCTCGGCGCGGTCTTCGTCGCCACCCGGCGGGGGCGTCGAGCGGCCGCCGCCGTCGCCAGCCTCGCCTTCCTCGGTGGGTTCCTGGCCCGGGACATCTCGGTGGCACCGGCCGGACAGGCCAACCAACTGATCGCCGAACGGACGGCCCTGCTGCTGGGCTGGTTCGTGGCGGCCAACTTCGCCGGGCTCATGTCCCGGCAGCACCAGGCGTACCTGGAACAGGTCGAGCAGCGGGCGATCGAGGCCGAACGCACCCGCGAGGAGATGGCGCTGCGGCGCGCCGGGGAGGAGCGTCTGCGCATCGCCCGCGACCTGCACGACTCCCTGACCCACAGCATCTCGGTGATCAAGGTGCAGGCCGGGATCGCCGTGCACCTCGCGCGCAAACACGGCGAGCAGCCGTCGGCCACCCTGCTGGCGATCCATGAGGCCAGCAGCGCCGCGATGCGGGAGCTGCGCACCACGCTCGACGTCCTGCGCTCGCCCGCCGACGAGGACCACGTCGGGCTGGCCCGGGTGGACGAGCTCGCCGCACGGACCCGGACCGCCGGCGTGCCGGTGCACGTCACCGTCAGCGGCCCGGCACGGGACCTGCCCGCCGAGATCGACCAGGCCGGGTATCGGGTCGTCCAGGAGGCACTGACAAATGTGGCCCGCCACGCCGGCCCCGCCACCGCGCACGTCCACGTCGAGTACGCCCCGGCGCAGCTCACCGTCTCGGTCACCGACGACGGCCACGCGTCGCCGGCTCACCCGGTGACACCGGGCGTGGGCCTGCGCGGCATGCGGGAACGCGTGACCGGGCTCGGCGGCACCCTGCGGGCCGCCGCCAACGACGACCACGGATTCACGGTACGGGCCACGTTCCCGCTGGACGGCCCCGGCTGGACCGCGCGCTCGCGTGCGGTCCAGCCCGCTCAGCGCGTCGCGGAGTCCCGATGATCCGCGTTCTGCTCGTCGACGACCAGGCCCTGATGCGAGCCGGGTTCCGGGCCCTGCTCGACGCCGAGGACGACCTGGAGGTCGTCGGCGAGGCCGCCGACGGTGCCTCCGCCGTCCACCTGTCGCGACGCCTGCGCCCGGACGTGGTGCTGATGGACGTGCAGATGCCGGGGCTCGACGGCATCGAAGCCACCCGCCGCATCGCCGCCGACCCCGACCTCGCCGCGATCCACATCCTCATCCTCACCAACTACGGGCTCGACTCGTACGTCTTCGCCGCCCTCCGCGCCGGTGCCAGCGGTTTCCTGCTCAAGGACGCGGACCCGGCCGACCTGCTCCAGGCCGTCGCCGTCGTGGCGCGCGGCGACGCACTGCTCGCACCGGCCGTGACGCGGACGCTCATCAGCGAGTTCGTGTCCGGCCCACCGCCGGCCGAGCCGGCGGCCGGGCGTGACGTGTTGACCGCCCGCGAGCAGGAGATCGTCGAGCTGGTCGCGGGCGGGCTGAGCAACGACCAGATCGCCGCACGCATCGTGATCAGTCCGTTGACCGCCAAGACACATGTGAATCGGGCGATGGCGAAGCTGCACTGCCGCGACCGCGCCCAACTCGTCGTGTGGGCGTACGAGTCGGGGCTTGTCACGCCGCGTCGTCGATGATCGTCAACGCGGTCCGAGGGCACCCGTCGGCACACGGGGTGGGGTCGACGCACTAGCATTGCCGCCGTCCGACGACGGCTCTGCTGAAACGAGGCGACATGCGTTGGCTCCGGCGGTTGCTGGGCGGCAGGCGGGTCCAACTCGATCCGGGACGCCAGCAGGCGCTGCTGCACGACGTGCAGACCCGGTACGGCCCCCACGCGCGGATCCGGTTCACCGAGCAGGTCCAGGCACTCACCACGACGCTGGACAGTGACGACGGCCTGGTGGTGGCGGCCCAGATCGTGGGTCAGGTCGCCGACGAGGCCCACGTGGACCTTCAGGCCCAGGCACAGGAGATCCACCGCCGGACGGGCCGGCGGCTGCTGGTGCACCGCCGCAACTACCGGCCGCTGTGGCGGGAGGCCGGTCCCGCACTGCGCTGGCCGCTGTTCGCGCTGCCGTCCGGCTTCCACCCGTACGCGCAGGTGGCCGCCGCTGTCACGGTGGTCGGCAGCCGGGCGCCCCGGCTCGACCGGGTGACCGACCCGAACCCGTTGCTGACCCGCGTGTTCGAGGTGCTCGACCTGACCACCGCCGGCTGGGAGTACGGCCGGGTACGGGTGGACACCGACGCCGCCTCCCTGGCCGATGGACTGATCTCCAGTGCCGGGCAGGTGCTCGCCGCCATGGACGATCCTCCGCGACTGCCGCCCGCCGTCCGTGAGCTGATGCGCCGCAACAACACCGTCGCCGTGCACGACCCGGCCGGCCCCCGGGCGGTCGGAGGCATCAACCTGGGCGCGCGGATGCGGGAGGAGTTCCTGGTCTGAGCACCGTGGGGCGCTGCTGATCGGGGCGACCGAGGGGCGAGATGCACGATGATGTCGGCGGAAGGGCTCGACCCGCTGGGGCAGGACCTGGCTGAAGACCTGCTCCTGCGTCGAGTTCGGCAGCGTGAGATCCGCCGAGATCGTCGACAGTTCTCCGACGTGGACGCGCGCACTCATCGTCAGGCGACGTTCCATGCCGGGCCACTGCATGGCCTGTCCCGGGGGCGTGCCGTCGGGAGATGGGATCCCGTCGCTCTTCAGGAAGGGTGCCCTGGCGGCGCGGGCCGGTCGGTCAGGCGTCGAGCCGCTGTGGTCCGGGACCGATCTCGCGCACGACGGTGTAGGTCGGAACGCCGCTCATCCGCGCTTCGGCCTTGCCGGACAGACCTTCCAGAGCCTCGTTGATGGCGGCCATCCGGCCCTCGCTGTCCGAGGTATCCACGAAGTTGCGGTAGTCCGCCTCGCTAGCCCAACGCACGATGTTGTAAACCCGGGTGCCGTCCGTGCTCACGTGGAAGCGGGCGGACTGGTAGCCCGGATAGAAGCGCACCCAGCGCTCCTGGATCTCCGCGAAGACTGCTACCAACTCCTGTTGAGTACCGGGGCCGTCGACCGTGTAATCGATTATCGAGTAGAAGGAGCTGTCCCTGTCCACGTACACACTCCTCAACATGCGGCGGGCCTGGTGCCATCTTGCAACCTCAACCAGGGTTCAGATCAAGACTCTGCCGCGGCTGACCAATAGACCCCGCGCCTATCGGCTGCCCCGGAGCGCTACCACCCGGGTCCTGGGCCGATTGCCTGTCGCTCTCAGACCGTCACACGCGAGCTGGACTGCCTCGGTGGCACACCCTCCGGGGCGGTTCGCCGTTGGATGCGCAACCCGGCCCGCAGGACGTACAACTCGCGCTTGGCCGTAGCCAGCCCCTTCGCGTCGAGCACGTACCCGGTTATCCAGATCCAGTCGTTGTACGGGTCGGTCTCGCCGATCGACACCAGACGCAGCATCAGCGCCCGGTCCCCCGAGAACTGCACCGAGCAGGCCGCCCCGATCAGCACGACGTCTCCCGGCTTCACGGCAACCACCCGAGGAACCTGCGGTGCACGGTATCGGCGGGAGCCCAGGACATGTCCTGCATGGCCGCGGCGAGGTGCGACCCCAGGTAGCCGGCCAGCGCGACCGGCGACGTGGCGTACTCATGCAGCAACTCCGCTCGGCGCGTGGCGCACGGCCAGGGCCTGTCGCATCCCTCGCACAGCCAGAGCGGCAGGACCGGTCCGTGCGCGGTCATCAGCTCTCACCTGGCCAGTGGCCCCGGTTGACCGGGATCCGGTGTCTGGCGCGGCACGGCAGCTCATTGCCGCACTTACAGACGTTGCGCCACTTGATCCACGACCACACCGGCTTATGCCTGCGAGCCAGGGTCATCGCTACCGCCGCCAGGTATTCGCCGTAAGACACGTGCCGGCTCATCCGCCCTCCCTCGTAGAGGGTTGCGGCGGCACGCCTACCCACAGTCACCTGACCGCCACACCCAGCGCCATGGTTTACCGGTCAACGCGGATATGCAATATTACATTTTGGATGAAACGTAAGAGCAGATTTCATCTTGATAGATTTCATTGCTATGCGTGACCGACAGGGGTTACATATCGAGTGCAAGCCGCGCCCGGTATGTAGTCACGAGAAGGAGAGCGGCAGTGACGACAGACACCGGCTCGACGGTCCCGAGGCGACAACTAGGGCGTTACCTGCGGCAGCTTCGCGAGGAAGCCCGCGTGACGGTCAAGGCAGCAGCCGACGCGCTGGAGTGGTCGACACCGAAGATCTGGCGCATCGAGACCGGCGCTACTTCGATGAGATCGCTCGACGTAGAAGCGATGTGCAAAATCTACAGAGCGTCACCAGAGCTGACCGAGGCTTTGATGGGCCTCGCGAAGGAGACGAAGGGTCGAGGCTGGTGGCACTCCTACGGCGACGCCATCCCCGAGTGGTTCGAGCTGTACGTGGGACTGGAAGCCGCAGCAGCTCGACTCCGGACCTACGAAGCGCAGCTCGTTCCCGGCCTGCTCCAGACCGAGACGTACGCCACCCGCGTCCTGCAGGTAGCCCGTCCAGACATCACCCGGCCGGAGATCGAGCGACGGCTGGCCGTGCGCCTCGGTCGTCAGGCGCTGCTGACGCGCTCGGCACCACCCGCTCCACAGTTCGACGTTCTGCTTGAGGAGGCTGTCTTGCGGCGAGGGGTGGACGCAGAGCAACTGCAACACCTGATCCGGGTCAGCAGGCAGCCGAACGTCTCACTGCGAGTGATTCCGTTAGCCGGGGGTCTGCACCGGGGCAACATGACCAGCGGCACGTTCACGATCCTCGAATTCGAGGGGGGAGCCGAGCCGTCGATCATCTACTCCGACAGCCTCACAGGTGCGCTCTACCTCGACAAGCCCGCCGAGGTCGCAACGTACGGGGAGGCGTGGGACATCATGGAGAAACCGGCGCTGACCGAAGCGCAGTCTCGCAAACTCATGGCATCGATCGCAGAGGAACTAACATGACCACGCTCAACTGGAAGACGAGCACCCGCAGCAACGAGGGGAACTGCGTCGAGGTTGCCACGCCAACCCCGATAGTCATGGTCCGGGACTCCAAGGACCGGCAGGGACCGGCGCTGTCGTTCGGCGCGGGTCAGTGGGCCGACTTCCTCCGGGGCATCAAGGACAGCAAGTTCAACGTCTGACAACGGTGCCGGGTGAGGTCGCTGAAGGCCACCACACCCGGCTACCGCAAACGTACGTTGGTTAGTCAGGGCGCGCGGCGGAATCACAACCCCAGGCGGAACAGGCCCCCGAGTGGACGGCGGTACCGATGCCGTGCGGACGCAACGCCCGCCGCCTGGACACCTCCCCCATATTCGCTCACGTGACCCTGGAATGGGGAGACGCGTCAGCGTGGGCTGCTTTCGCAGTGTCAGTAGGAGCCGCGGGCGTTGCCTGGCGAGCCTTGAAGCACGCCAAGACTTCCGCATCGGCTTCTGAGATCTCCGCCCAGGCTGCGGTTACTTCTTATCCCCGTGTTCGGATCACCAAAGCCAAACGAGATGTGGATTCGATGGGGCGGCCACCCCGAGTGAGCTGCCCTTCCCCTGCCGGCATGACCCGCGCCACACCCGCCGAACGCGCTCGGCTGACTGCTATTTCTTAGTCGAGGCGCTTGGCGGATGCCGTTGTCGTGCCACACGCCACGACAACTGTGCGCAACCGCTTGCCCACCCGTCGAACACCGCTCGACCATGTGCTCATGGGGCCGGAGCGTCGTGTCATCCTCGGGGTCGACGTGGGCACCACCGCCGTGCGGGTGGGCGCGTTCGCGGTGGACGGCTCCGCCCGACACGTCCGGACGCGGGCGTACCCGCTGCTCCAACCGCTGCCCGGCTGGCACGTCCAGGACCCCGACGTGCTGGTGGCGGCCACCCTGGCGGCGGTGTCCGCGTGTGTCGCCGACACCGCCGGGGCGGAGGTCGTCGCCCTCGCGGTCAGCTCCCCCCGGTACGGCGTGATCGGGCTGGACGCGACACTGAGCCCGGTGACGCCGCTGCTGACCGGGCGGGACACGCGGTCCGCGGAGGTGGCCCACGACCTGCGGGTCTCCGGCCAGAGCCGGGAGCTGCACCGGGTCACCGGCACGCCCGTGCACCCGGGTAGCCCGCTGTGCAAGCTCATCTGGTTCGCCCGCCACGAGCCGTACCTCTGCACGGCGACGCGGTGGTGGGTCGGCCTGAAGGACTACCTGGTCCATCGGCTGACCGGGACGTTGGTGACCGAGCTGTCGTCGGCGTCCGGCACCGGCATGTTCGACGTGCACCGGCGGGTATGGAGCGCGGGCGTACTCGATCTGGTCGGGGTGTCCGGCAGCCAACTGCCGCCGGTCCTGCCCACGACCGGCGTGTTGCGGCTCTCGTCGGCGGCCGGGCAGGCGGTCGGCCTGCCGTCCGGCACACCTGTCGTGGTGGGCGCGGGTGACGGCCCGTCGAGCAGCCTGGGCATGGCGGCGATCGACAGCACCGTCGCCGGTCTGACGCTCGCGGCCACCGGGGCCCTGCGGACGGTCGTCGCGGCTCCGCTGGTCGACCCGGCGGAGAACTTCTCCTGCGCCGCGCTGACCGAGGACGCGTGGGTGGTCGGCGCGACGGTCAACAACGGCGGCAACGTGGTGCGGTGGGCCGGTGGTGCCCTCGAACCCGATCCTCGCCCGGCGTCCGAGGACCAGCTCGCCGCGCCCGAGCTGCTGGCGCTCGCCGAACGGGTCGCCCCGGGCAGCGACGGGCTGGTGATGCTGCCCTATCTCCTGGCCGACCGGATCTCGGCGGTGGATCCCGGCCCGCCGGGCGCCTATCTGGGGTTGCGCGGCGAGCACTCCCGGGGTCACCTGGTGCGGGCCGCCGTGGAGGGTGTGTGCCTGCACCTCGGCGGCGTCCGGGACCGCCTGGCCGAGCTGACGCCGATCAGCAGCGTTCGGCTGGCCGGTGGCGCGTTCCGACATCCGCTGTGGCGTGCGGTGATGGCCGCGGTCCTGGACTGTCCGACCCAGATGGCGGCCGAGGACGATGACGCCGCCCTCGGCGCGGCGGCGCTCGGGCTCTTCGCGATCGGCCTCGCCGCCGATCTCCAGGAGGCCGTCGCCCTGCTCAGTCCCGAGGGCGCCCGCGCCGAGCCGGTCGCGGTCGACCCGGCCCTTGCCGCGACCTATCGCGGTCTGCGGATGAAGCTGCCCGCACTTCGGACGGTCGCGCGCCGGGTGGGTGAGATCCTCGACGAGGTGGCGGCCGGGCCGGGCGTCGGCTGGCGGGCCACCACGGCGTCCCGGGACGTGGTGGGCGGCTGACCGGGCCGGTCGTCCGGCGTCAGTGCTCGGGGTCCTCCTTGACCTGGGCCACGAGCTGGGTCGGGTTGACGTAGCGCAGTGCGACGACGAGCAGGACGAGCATCATCGAGGTGTAGATGACCGCCATGGCGTCGACCGACTGCTGCGCCCGGATGCCGGACGCGGACATCGAGTAGTAGAGCGCCACGACGAGGGTCTGCGAGTCGGGCCCGGCGGTCAGGAAGGTCAGCTCGAACATGCCCACGGTCCGGACGAGGACGAGGATCGCGGCGGCGAGGATGCCCGGCACGAGCAGCGGCGTGAGGACCCGGAGGAACACCGTGCGCAGGCCCGCGCCGCACATCCGCGCGGCGCTCTCGATGCGCGGGTCGATCTGCTCGATGAACGGGGTCATGGTCAGGATGACGAAGGGCACCGAGGGTACGAGGTTGGCGAGCACCACCCCGGACATGTTCCCGGCCAGCCCGAACTTGTAGAGGACTGTGGCCAGCGGGATGCCGTACGTGATCGGGGGCATGAGGATCGGCAGCAGGAACACGAGGAAGATCAGCCGTTTGCCGGGGAAGGATCGTCGCGCGAGGACGTAGGCCGCCGGCACGCCGATCAGCAGCGAGAGACCCACGACGAGTACGGAGACCTCAAGCGTCACGACGATGACCGACAGGAGGGCGAACTCGTCCCAGGCCCGGCCGTACCAGCTCGTGGTGTAGCCGTCCGGGAGCCAGGTGTCGAACCACCGCTGGCCGAACGAGCTGACCAGCACGGACGCCACGACGCCCAGCAGGTTGACGAAGAAGAAGATGACGACGCCCCACACGATCCAGGCGGCCGGGCGGGCGGTGATGCGCCGCCGCCGGTCGGTGCTGGTGGCGGGGGGTCGCGCCGGTGGCGCCTGGGTGGTCGAAGCCATCAGCCCTTGCCTCCGGTGGCGCCGGTGTAGAAACGACTGCGCGCGGCCAGGACCACCGCGATGACGACAAGCTCGACGAAGCCCATGATCATGGCGATCGCCGACGCGTACGGGTAGTCGTACTGCTCGTACGCCGCCTGGTAGGCGGCGAGGGAGATGACCCGCGTCTCACCGGCCGGGTTGCCGACCAGGACGGCCGACGGGAACACGCTGAACGCCAGGACGAACGTCAGGCAGAACGTCGTGGCGAGGCCGGGCATCAACAGCGGGAGGGTGATCCGGGTGAACCGGCGACGCCAGTCCGCCCCCAACGTCGCGGCCGCCCGTTCCAGGGTGGGGTCGATGCCGGAGAGGTAGGAGAGCACCAGCAGGAACGCGAACGGGAAGCCGGTGATCACCAGCGAGAAGAACACGCCCCAGTAGTTGTGGGTCAGTCGTACCGGCTCGTCGACGAGGTGCGTGGCGAGCAGGACCCGGTTGAACCACCCGGTCGGGCCGAGGAAGTTGAGCAGCCCCTGGGCGGTGAGGACGGTGCCGAGCGTGATCGGCACGACCAGCAGCGTGGTGACCAGCCGCTTGCCCCGGAACCGGCCGCGCATCCGGTAGGCGATCGGCACGGCGGCGAGGACGTTCAGCAGCGCGGCGGGCAGCGCGATCCGCAGCGTGATCCAGATCGTGCCCCGCTCGTAGGCGTCGGAGAAGAACCGGGCGTAGTCGCTGAACGGCCCGCCGTTCGTCGGCTGGAACGAGAGCGTCAACCCGTAGAAGAACGGGTAGAGGAACAGGGCGATGACGAAGACCAACGCCGGGACCAACAGCAGGAGCTGGCGGTCGATGCCCCGTTCGGCGAGCCGGTGTTGCCAGTGCGCCACCGGTCGGCCGGGCCCGGCGGCGCTCACCGCGTCGCCACCGGGGCGTCCGCGCGGCGGTCGGCCTCCGCTGTGGCTCCGGCGGGATAGACGAGCAGCCGCTGCGGGTCGACGGCGAGCTTGACCTGGTCGCCGGGCGCGATCCGCTGTTCGGTACGCAGGTGCAGCGACTGGCCGGTGTCGGTGCGCGCCTCGGCCGCCAACTCGCGGCCCTGGTATTCCACCACCTCGATCGTCGCCGACAGGGCGTTGGAGGTCCCCCCGGCCCCGTCGACGCGGATGTCCTCGGGGCGCACCGCGACCACCACCTCCGCGCCGTCGGCGGGGTCGCCGACGGCCTCGCCGAGTAGGCGTTGACCGGACGACTCGACAGTGGCCCGGGTGCCGTCGCGCCGCACCACCCGGCCCCGCCACAGGTTGCGGTAGCCCATGAAGTCGGCCACGTGCCAGTTGGCCGGCCGGGTGTGCAACTCGCGCGGCGACCCGATCTGCTGCACCCGCCCCTCCCGCAGCACCACCAGCCGGTCGGCCAGGGAGAGCGCCTCCTCCTGGTCGTGGGTGACGTAGACGGTGGTGAGGCCCAGCGACTGGTGCAGCCGGCGGATCTCGGTCCGCATCTCCAGGCGCAGTTTGGCGTCGAGGTTGCTCAACGGCTCGTCCATCAACACCAGCGACGGCTCGAACACCACGGCGCGGGCGATGGCGACGCGTTGCTGCTGACCACCGGACAGTTGACCGGGCAGCTTGTCGACGTGGTCCTCCAGTCGCACCAGCCGCACCGCCTCCGCCGTACGCCGGCGTGTCTCCTCCTTCGGCAGCCGCCGCATGCGCAGCCCGAAGGCGATGTTCGCTCGCACCGTCAGGTGCGGGAAGAGGGCGTAGCTCTGGAACACCATGCCGAAGCCCCGGCGCTCCGGTGGCAGGGTGTCGATCCGCCGCTCGTCCTGCCAGATGCTCCCCCGGGTCAGCGGCAGGAGCCCGGCCAGGCAGTTCAGGGCTGTCGACTTGCCACAGCCGGACGGGCCGAGCAGGGCGATGAACTCACCCGCCTCGATGGTGAGGTCCAGCTCGGTGAGCGCGTCCTGACCGCCGAACCGACGGGACACCCCGTCCAACCGCAGCTGGGAGAAGGCACTCATCCCTGCTTGACCTTCCCGCCGCCGATCTCGCGGTCCCAGCGGTTGAATGCCGCCACGAGGCTCTTCGCGTCCAGCGGCACCTCGGTCGGGTTTCCGGCGATCAGCGCCTCGTACTCGGGGCGGCCGAACTCCCGGATCGCGTCCTGGCTCTTCTGCGGCGCCGAGGTGAGCCCGACGTCCTTCACCGCCGGGCCCGGGTAGAAGTAGCCCTCGTCGTACGCCTTGGCCTGCTGCTCGGGAGTGAGCATGAACGCCAGCAGGGCCAGCACCGCCGCCTGCGTGTCGGTCGAGACGCCCTTGGGCAGCACGGCGTAGTGCGCGTCGGTGACCCAGTGGAAGCCGTCGAGCGTGGCGATCCTGGCCTCCTTCGGCACCGTGCCCAGCACCCGGGGGTTGATGTCCCAGCCGGTCGTGCTGACGATCAGGTGAGCCGTGCCGTTGGCGAGGTTCTTCATCGTCTCGGTGGTGCCGGACGGGTAGTAGTCCACGTACTGGCCCAACTCCTTGAGGAAGGCCCAGGTCTTGTCCCACCCCGCGGTCGGGTCCTTGGGGTTGGCGTCACCCAGGATGTAGGGCAGCCCCATCAGGAAGGTGCGACCGGGGCCGGAGTTGGCCGGCCGGGCGTACTGGAACCTCTTGGGGTTGGCCCGGGCCCAGGCGAGCAGGGCCGCCGCGTTGGTCGGCGGCGTGGCCAGGCGGGCCGGCAGGTATTCGAGCAGCGGACCGGACGGGTAGTAGGTGACGGTGACGCCGGCGTTGCCGGCGAGCTGCTGCATCGCGGCGGCCGGTGCCAGGTAGTCGCGCATGCCGCCGAGGCGGTCCTGGAACGTCGGCAGCAGGTCGAGCCAGAGCCCCTGTTCGATGCCCGCCGCCAGCCCGTCCACGCCGGTCAGCACGAGACCGATGTCGACCCGGTTCGCGCCCTGCTGGGCCTTGATCTTGCCGGCCAGCTCCGGTGCCGGTGCCTTCGAGTAGGTCACCCGGGAGATCACGCCGGGGTTCTTGGCCACGAAGTCGTCGATCATTCCCTGGGTCAGCTGGAGGTTGCCGGCGACGTCGAGGACGTTGAGCGTCACGGCCCGACCGGGCCGCTGCGGCACCTCGCCCGTGGTGTCGCCGGTGGACTTGCCGGGACTCTCGGGTGCGCCGCACCCGGCCGCGCCCACGAGGAGCGACGATGCCGTGACCAGGAGAGCCTCGCGTCGCGTCATACCCATGAGCTGTTCCCTCCGCCAGGTGTCATCCCGCTGATTCAGACAGCCGGCGGGCCGCGACGGCAATGGGTTGCCATGTATTGCCTCACGCGAATGCCTTCGCGGCAGCGGAATGTTGCGGGGGCATTGCCGAGTCCGCACCGCCGTCATACCATGATCACGGCGCGTAGCCGGGAGGAGCATGCAGATGCCCGACCACACCAGGCCGCCCGACAAGAGGGTCACGATCTACGACGTCGCGAGCGAAGCCGACGTCTCACCGTCCACGGTGTCCCGTGCGTTCTCCCGGCCGAGCCGCGTCAACTCGGAGACCGCCGAGCGGGTCCGGCAGGTCGCGGAACGGCTGGGCTATCGGACCACCCCCCTCGCGCGCACCATCGGCACCGCACGCACGCACATGATCGCGCTGGTCATCGCCGACATCACCAACCCGGTGTACGCCGAGATCGTGCGCGGTGCGCAGGAGGCGGCGACCGACAGCGAATACACCACCGTGCTGATCGACGCCCAGGAGTCCGACCGGCGGGAACGGGCGGCGATCGAACGCACCATGTCGACCGTCGACGGCATCGTGCTGGCCAGCAGCCGGATGTCCGACTCGGCCATCCGGATGTTCGCCAAGCAGCGGCCGGTGGTGGTCCTCAACCGCGCCATCGCCGACGTGCCCTGCGTCGTGACGGACAACCCCCGGGGTGTGCGGCGGGCCGTCGAACATCTCGGTGAGCTGGGGCACGACCACATCACGTACGTCGCCGGGCCGGAAGCCTCCTGGCCGAACGGCATCCGCTGGCGGTCGCTGCTCGAAGCCGGCATGGAGTTGGAGATCAAGGTACGCCAGATCGGCCCCTTCAGCCCGACCATCGCGGGCGGCGAGCGGGCCGCCGAGGAGTTGTGCGCCCGACCGACAACCGCGGTCCTCGCCTTCAACGACCAGATGGCGATCGGCCTCATCCGCGGTCTCGGCCAGCGGGGCGTCGACATTCCGGGCGACGTCAGCATCGTGGGTTTCGACAACATCGTCGCGGCCGACATCGTCACGCCCGGGCTGACCACCGTCGCGGCGCCCATGTACGCGGAGGGCTCGGCCGCGACCCGACACCTGCTCACGATGATCGAGGGGGCACCCGGGCACACCGGTCGACCGATGGTCCTCCCGGTACGCCTCGTGGTGCGCGACTCCACGGCCCCCCGCAACCCGAGCCCGGGTCGGGCCCGGTCGTCCTGGGCACGGCAGCGGCCCGCGCCCAACCCGGCGGCGCACCTGTGGTGAGGGCGCGCGACAAGAAACGACAACTCCTTGCCCAGCCCGAAACACCCTGGGACCTTCCATTCAGCTATGTCACTGCGTCCGTACGCCGTCCCGATCGACGTCCCCATCGGACAACAGAGGAGAAGGCAATGAACCGAGGTCCGGTGCCCAGGCTGCGGCGAGTTCTCATCGTGCTCGGCACGGCGCTCGCCACGGTCGCGGCCACCCTCGCCGTCGCCACCACGCCCGCCACCGCGGCCGGGTCGCCGGACGACTACGGCGGCTCCGACCTGTGGTTGCGATACGTGCCGGTCAGCGACGCGAAGCTGCTGCGCGACTACCGCCGCACCGTCACGTCGATCGTGGTCGAGAACGCCGACGCCACCCCGGTCCACCGGCACACGGCCGACCTCGCCATGGCGCCCGGCTCCACCGAGAAGCTGGCCGGGACCACGCTCGGCGCGGCCCGCGACGAGCTGGTACGCGGCCTGGGCGGGCTGCTCGACCGGGCGGCACCCGTGACGGAGGTCAGCGGCGACCGGGTCCCGGATGGTGCGGTGGTGGTGGGCACGCCGGCAAGCTCGCCGCTGGTGCGCCGCCTCGTCCCGACCCGCGACCTGGCCGGGGTCGGCGACGAGGGCTACCTCGTGCGCTCGCTGTCTCGCGGCAGGGACCGGTTCACCGTCATCGCCGGCAACACCGACCTCGGCGCGCTCTACGGGACCTACGCGTTCCTGCGGCTGATGCAGACGCAGAAACCCATCGACCACCTCCGGGTCGCGGAGTCCCCGAAGATCAAGCATCGCCTGCTGAACAACTGGGAGACCGAGCGGCTCTACGCCGGCAACAACGCCTCCGGCCTGGGCGGGTTGAACGGGGAGAGCGGGGCGATCTTCAACTTCGCGGCGACGGGAGCGAGTGCCGACAAGAACCTGCCCGTCATCCTCGACCGGTACGTCGTCATGGCCCGCGCGTTGGCGTCTCTGGGCATCAACGGCATCACCATCAACAACGTCAACGCCGACAACGCGTACCTGACGAGCGCCCGGATCGCGCAGGAGGCGGCCCTCGCCGACGCGCTGCGTCCGTACGGCATCAAGCTGGGCCTGTCGATCCGCTACACCGCCCCCACGGACACCCGGTTCGCACCGGACACGCTGACCAACAGCCAACTCGACCCGTACGGCACCGACTTCCGGGGCTGGTGGCAGCGCCGGGCGCAGCAGATCCAGGCCGCCATCCCGGACTTCATGGGCTTCACCGTGAAGGCCAACTCCGAGGGCCAGCCGGGGCCACAGGACTTCGGGTACGACCACGGTGACGGCGCCAACGCCATCGGCGCGGCGGTCGCGCCACTCGGCATGACGGTGCACTGGCGGACGTTCGTCTACAACGCCGAGGTCGACAGCGACCGGCTCAAGCGGGCCTACCTGGAGTTCGGGCCGATCGACGACGAGGTCCAACCCGACGGCAGCAGAGGGCGCTTCGCCGACAACGTGTTCCTACAGACCAAGAACGGACCACTGGACTTCCAGGCCCGGGAGCCCGTCCACCCGATGTTCGGCCGGATGGAGAACACCAACCAGGCCCTGGAGCTGCAGATCACGCAGGAGTACACGGGCCAGAACTGGATGCTGACCTACCTCGGGCCCATGTACGAGGAGGTCCTCAAGACCGACACGTACGCGACCGACGCGAACGGGAAGCTGCTCAAGAAGCGGCTCGTCGGCGACATCGTCGACGGGAGCGCCCAGCACCATGCGGACACCGCCATCGTGGGTGTCGCCAACCTCGGCAACGCCGACAACCTGACCGGGCACCACTTCGCCCAGGCGAACCTCTTCGCCTTCGGCCGGCAGGCGTGGAACTGGACGCTCGACTCGACGGACATCGCGACCGACTGGATCCAGATGACCTGGGGCAACGACAGGCGTGTCGTCGACACCATCCGGAAGATGATGATGGGGTCGTGGGAGGCGCTGGTGAGCTACCAGACGCCGCTGGGCATCGGCCACCAGTTCGCCGAGGGCGCCCACTACCGGCCCGACCCGGCCGACTGGGCGGGTCGCGACGACTGGAGCCCGGTCTACTACAACCAGGCCGACACCGTGGGCCTCGGCTACGACCGCTCCCCCACCGGCAGCAACCTGGCCGCCCAGTACTTCCCCCGACTCCAACGGCGGTACGGGGACATCGACTCGGTCCCGGAAAACCTGCTGATGTGGTTCCACCACGTGCCGTGGGGCCATCGGATGGACAGCGGCCGACCGTTCTGGGACGAGCTGGTCTACCGCTACCAGATGGGCGTGCAGTATGTGACCTGGATGCGCGAGACCTGGGAGACGCTCCAGGCCGACATCGACGCGCGACGGTTCGCTGAGGTCCGCGCCAAGCTGGCCGTCCACGAGGCGGACGCCGCCGACTGGCGGGACACGTCGGTGAACTACTGGAAGGAGTTCAGCGGCCGGGCCGTCCCGGTCGACGACGCGCCCCTCTCGGCGAAGATCGTGGTGAACGGCAGGGAGTTCGGCGGCTTCAACCTGTCCGACACGTCGTACACCATCCCGGTTCGCGCCGAGGGCTCCCCCACCATCACGAAGGTGCGGACGGCCGACCGCAAGGCCCGCTACCAGATCGTCTCCCAGGCGGCGAGCGTTCCCGGGCAGGCGGTCGTCAAGGTCACGACGGAGAGCTTCTTCGGCCCGCTCGTGAAGAACTACGTCTTCAACCTGGTGCCCGACACGACGCTGACGAGCCTGCGCGTCGACGGTAAGCCGCTGACCTCCTTCGCACCGACGGTGCTGCACTACAACGCCCTCATGCCGGCCGGCGCCACGGCCGTGCCGACGGTCACCGCCAGGGCCGCCGATCCCGCCGCCTCCGTCGCGGTCGAGCAGGCGGACAGCGCCACCGGGCAGGCCCGGGTCACCGTCACGAACGGCGGGGCGACCTCGGTCTACACGGTGGACCTGAACACCACGAGCACCGGCAGCGACGAGTTCGGCTCGGCCGCACTCGGCCCCCAGTGGCAGTGGGTACGACCCGACGACAGCCGGTGGCGCGTGGCCGACGGGTCGCTTGTCATCACCGCCCAGCAGGGCGATCTCCAGGGCACCACCAACACCGCGAAGAACCTGGCCCTCCAGGACGTCGACGGTGACTGGACCGCGGAATCCAGGATCGTCTTCTCCCGCCCGCTGGCCAACAACAACGAACAGGGCGGTGTCATCGGGTACGCCGACGACAACAACTACGTGAAGCTCGCCTGGGAGATGGGCAACGCGAGCGCGGCCGTCAACAAGGCCCGGCTCGTCCTGCTCCGCGAGCAGAACGGCGCGACGTCCACGGTGGAGATCACCGGCGCGGACGCCCAGCGCATCGTCGGGGCCGACGGCGCGATCTGGCTCCGACTCACCAAGATCGGGGACAGCTACCGCGCCTACTACTCCCGCGACGGGAGCGTCTACCGCTACATCGGCTCCACGACGTTGGACGTCGAGACGACGAAGGCCGGGCTGCTGGCCTTCAACCGGGCCGGCACCTCCACCGACCTCGACGTCTCGTTCGACTACTTCCGGGTCGAGAGCCGGGGTGAGCGCATCCGCTAGCGCCCCAACGTGACCGGGCCCGTCCCCCGTGGGGACGGGCCCGGTCACGCTCCCCCGAGCAGGAGCCGGTGCGGTCAGCCGCCGATGGCGATGGCGAAGATGTGCATGGTCGACACGTTCGTCGCCGGCCGGGCGCTGATGTTGGGCAGCACGACCGAGGCCACCGCCTTGCTCTGCAACGCGACACCGACGTAGTAGATGCAGGCGGCGGTGTTCTGCCGCTGGTTGTTGGGCCGGTTCTGGTACGCCGACACGATGGCCGCGGTGCCCGCGGAACTCGGCCCGCCGTACCAGTCGGGCGTGCTCAGCGTGAACGTCTGGCGGGTGCCGTCGGCGTAGACCACCGTGCCGGTGCCCGACGGGGCGCCGTAGGTGCCGGTCAGGAGGAAGCCGAGGGTCCGGCCCGTGCCGGTCACGCTGATCGTCTGCCCGGAGGCGATGGCGTTGTCGGCGGCACCCGAGCTGACGTTGGGCCACCGGAAGTTGACCCCGTTGCGGCTCACCGTGCCGCCTGGGCTGGCACCGGCGGCGGCCAGGGCCTGCGCCGAGAGCGACGCCCCGCCACCGTCGATGTTCGCGACGTTGGTGTTGCTGTCGCTGCTGATGCCGACGTTGCTGAAGCTCTGCTCCAGCGTCGGTAGGGCGACACCCGTGCTGGTGACCCGGTAGGTGCGCCCGGCCTGCACGGTGACCTCGATCAGGTCGGACTCGATCCGGGTGACCCGGGCCGCCGTACCGTCGGCGGTGTCGACGACGGTGACGGTGCCGGTGAGGATCCGGGCGCGCAGGCGGACGGTGCCGGCGCGGTCCGGTCGGACGAGGATCTCGGTGGCCTGACCGCTGCTCCAGGTGATGTCGACAGTGTGCCCGCCCCGACCCCGCAGGCCGGCGACCCGCCCACTGGGCCAGGCCGGCGGCAGCGCGGGCAGGATGTGCAGCTCGCCGACGTGGCTCTGCAACAGCATCTCGGCGATGCCGGCGGTGGCCCCGAAGTTGCCGTCGATCTGGAACGGCGGGTGCAGGTCGAACATGTTCGGCGCGAGCCGGGCGGTGGTGGCGAGATAGCGGATCAGGTCGTGCGCCCGCTTGCCCTCCTCCATCCGCGCCCAGAAGTTGATTTTCCAGGCCAGCGACCAGCCCGTGCCGTCGTCGCCGCGCAGCGCCAGGGTCCGCCGGGCGGCCTCGAACAACTGCGGGGTGCCCCGCTTGGTGATCTGGTTGCTGGGGGCCAACCCGTACAGGTGCGAGATGTGCCGGTGGTTGGGCTCGGTCTCCACCCAGTCGTAGAGCCACTCCATGATGTTGCCGCGCGAGCCGACCTTCATCGGAGGCAGCCGGTCCCGGGTGGCCCGCACCTGGGCCCGGAAGGTGCTGTCCACGTCGAGGATCTCGCTCGCGCGGGCGCACGCGTCGAACAGGTCCCGCAGGATCTGGTTGTCCATCGTCGGGCCGGCGCACACGCTGGCGTTCGAGTGGTGGCTGAGCTCCGGCGAGTTCGACGGGTTGGTCACCAGGTAACCCAGGGTCGGCTCGGTGACCAGGGTGTTGAGGAAGAACTGGGCCGCGCCCTTCATGGCCGGGTAGTTCGTCCGCAGGAACTCGATGTCGCCGTTGAACAGGTAGTGGTCCCAGATCAGCGTGGACAGCCAGGCGCCGCCGGTCTGCCACATGCCCCAGAACGCGCCGTCCACCACCGCGGTGGCCCGCCACGCGTCGGTGTTGTGGTGGGTGACCCAGCCACTGGAGGAGCCGTACTGCACCTGGGCGGTCCGCGCTCCGGCGACGGCGAGGTCCCTGACCAGGTCGAAGACCGGGTTGTGGCACTCGGCCAGGTTCGTGGTGTTCGCCGGCCAGTAGTTCATCGGCAGGTTGGCGTTGATCGTGTATTTCGAGTCCCAGGAAGGGCTCAACGAGTCGTTCCAGATGCCCTGGAGGTTGGCCGGCTGGGTGCCGGGCCGCGAGGACGAGATCAGCAGGTACCGCCCGAACTGGAACAGCAGCGCGGAGAACTGCGGGTCGTTGACGCTGTTGTGCTGGGCGATCCGAACATCCGTCGTCTGGTCGGCCGCGGAGGTGCGGCCCAGGTCCAGGGTGACCCGGCCGAACAGCGCCTGGTAGTCGGCCACGTGCCGGCTGCGCAGTTGGTCGTAGCTGCTGGCCCGCGCGGCGGTGAGGCGCTGCCGGGCGATGCCCTGGTAGTCACCACCGACGTTGCGGTAGTTGACGTAGCTGGTGCCGATGGTGACCAGCACGGTGACGCTGGTGGCGCCGCTCACCCGCAGGGTGCCGCCGGAGCTGGACACGCTGCCGCCGGTGACCGTCGCGTTGGCAAGCGCGAGGAAGCGGACCTGGCCGGTGACACCCTCCATGTTGCCGGAGACACCGTCGAGGCCGATCGTGGCGCCGTCCGGGCTGGACACCGAGGTGCGCTGCGGGCTGTCGAAGGTGGCCGTGAAGCTGATCGAGTTGGCCCGGTCTGCGGTCAGCCGGATCGCGATGGCCTGGTCCGGTGCGCTGGAGAACACCTCCCGCTGGTAACGGACGCCGTTGAGCACGTACGTCGTCGTGGCGGTGGCGGTGGTGAGGTCCAGCGTCCGGTTGTACTGGGAGGCCCCGCTGGCCGAGCCGAACGCGAGCCGCAGGTTGCCGACGGTCTGGTAGGCCAGTTGGCCGCCGGGGTTGCCCATCATGGTCTGGTTGATCAGATCCTGGGCCTGGGTCCACTGGTTCGCGTTGACCAGCCGCCGGATCTCCGCCAACGCTCCCGCGCCTCTGGGGTTGCTGGGGTCGTGGGGCCCACCGGCCCAGACGGTGTCGTCGTTGAGCTGGAGTCGTTCCGTGTCGACGTTGCCGAAGACCATGGCGCCGAGCCGGCCGTTACCGATCGGCAAGGCCCGTAGCCAGTCGGTGCCGGCGGACTCGTCGTACCAGAGCGCGAGGTCACCCGCGGCCAGCACCTGTGGCGGCGCCACCGAGCCCGCTTTGGCCACGGCCGTCCAGGGCAGCGGCAGGAGGGCACCGCCCGCACCGGCCGCACCGATCTTGAGGGCTTGGCGTCGGGTCAGGTCTGACATCGATCCTCCAAACGGTGACCGGTCCGGCCACCCCGATGCGTGACGACTGTGCTAACCGAGGTGGGTCCGCTTCGCGGGCCGACCAGGACCTTGTGGAGCAGAGCAGTGCCGGGCCGGAGTCAGCCAGACATCTGATGTGTTTCGCGAAGGTTACTCCGGCGCCACGCAATAGGCAACGATCGATAGGTTGCACGATCCGCACCACCGGCCCTACCCGGCAGGACGCTTCTGCGGGGATGTGGCGATGGACCGCCCCGGCCCAGCGGGTCGGGGTGCCGGACAGAGCCGACCGAGGGCACTCCAGAGCCCGATACATCTGATGTCCGCCAGAACCCTGGGGCCGGGACGTGTCCGCCCCACCACCCGCCAGGTTGCCGCCTTCATCCACCGACCATCGGGCAACGGGAGTCGTTCGCACGTCCCGGTGCGCGGGTCGTCACGCGGCGGTCGTGTCCAGCGCCGTCCGGAGCTGGGTCAGGAAGCCGCAGATCTCTCCCGCCTCGGCCCCGTCGAGCACACGACGCATGAGCGCCGAGCCCACCACCACGCCGTCGGCGTACCCACCGGCCTCCGCCGCCTGCCGCGGACCGGAGATGCCGAAGCCGAGGACCACGGGCAGGTCCGTGGCCTGGCGCAGCGACGTCACCAGTTGCTCGCCGGCCTCGCCCAACGTCGACCGCTCGCCGGTGGTCGCCATGACACTCACCGCGTAGACGAAGCCCCGGCTGCGCGTGGCGATCTCGGCGCGGCGCTGCGGCGCGGTCACCGGGGAGGCGAGCAACACGAGGTCGAGCAGGGTGTCCGCCGCGGCGGCGACCGGATCCACCTCGTCCACGGGCAGGTCCGGCACGATCAGGCCGCCCACCCCGGCGTCGGCGAGCGCGGCGCAGAACCGGTCGGCGCCGTCGTGCAGGACCAGGTTGGCGTAGGTGAACGCGACAAGCGGCACGGGAAGCGCCAGCCGGGCGACCTCGTCGAGGATCTGGCGGGTGGTGGTGCCCCGCCGCAGGGCCCGATACGACGACTCCTGCACGACCGGTCCGTCCAGGGTGGGGTCGGAGAACGGGAGGCCGATCTCGATGGCGTCGGCGCCCGCGTCCACGGCGGCCCGCAACAGGTCGGTCCAGTTCTCGGTGACGCCGCCGGTCACGTACGGCACGAGCAGCTTGCGGCCCGCGGCCCTGGCCGCGCGGGCCCGGGTTTCCAGTGCGTTCACGACAGCTCCATCAGGGTCGCCATGTCCTTGTCGCCCCGACCGGAGAGGGTGAGCAGCACCGTCGAACCCGGGGGGATCGTGCCATCGCCGGCGGCGCGGATCACCCAGGCGACCGCGTGGGCGGATTCCAGCGCGCAGAGGATGCCCTCGGCGCGGGCCAGCCGGTGGGTGGCGGCCACCACCTCGGCGTCGTCCACTGTCACGTAGCTGGCCCGGCCCGACTCGGCCAGGTGCGCGTGTTCCGGCCCGACACCCGGGTAGTCCAGGCCCGCCGCGATCGAGTGAGCCTCGCGGATCTGCCCGTGCTCGTCCTGGAGCACCAGGGAGCGGAAGCCGTGCAGCACACCGGGGGTGCCGGCGCTGATGGCGGCGCCGCCGGCCGCCTCGACGCCGACCAGGCGGGCCGGCGTGTCGACGAAGCCGGCGAACGTGCCGGCCGCGTTGGACCCGCCGCCGACGCAGGCCACGACGTAGTCGGGGGTGCCGGTGACGAGGTCGGCCGCGCACTGCGCGCGGGCCTCGTCACCGATGACCCGCTGGAACTGCCGGACCATCCAGGGGTACGGGTGCGGGCCCAGCACCGAGCCGAGGCAGTAGTAGGTGTCGTCGACGCAGGTGACCCAGTGCCGCAGAGCCTCGCTGCAGGCGTCCTTGAGGGTGCGGCTGCCGGAGGTCACCGGCACCACCTCGGCACCCAGCATCTTCATCCGGAAGACGTTGAGCCGCTGCCGCTCGGTGTCCTTCTCGCCCATCAGGACGGTGGTCGGCATGCCGAGCAGTGCCCCGGCGGTGGCGGTGGCCACGCCGTGTTGGCCCGCGCCGGTCTCGGCGATCAGTCGCCGCTTGCCCATCCGCCGCGCCAGCAGCGCCTGACCCAGCACGTTGTTGATTTTGTGGGAGCCGGTGTGGGTGAGGTCCTCCCGCTTGAGCAGCAGGTCGATGCCCAACTCCGCGGAGAGGCGCGCCGCCGGAGTCAGTGGCGTCGGCCGACCGACGTAGACGGAGAGCAGGCGGTTCAATTCGCCCCGGAACTGCGGATCCTCCCACGCCTGCGTGAAGGCGCGTTCGACGGCGGCACAGGCCGGCACGAGCGACTCGGGAACGAAGCGTCCGCCGTAGTCGCCGAACCTGCGCAGTCCCGAAGGTCGACGGGGGTCGGCCCGGGTGTCCGGGCGGGTGGAGCGTGAGAGCTGGTCCACGACACATCCCCTAACAGTTCTAGAACGACACCTTTTTATAGCAGGGGTCCGGGTGGAGTTCTAGACCTGTTGCGCGATAGTTCTAGAACAGTTTTGCTGCGCTCCGCGGGGCGTACCCCCGCGGATGATGTCAGGCCGGTGCGGCGCCGCCGACCGCGTAGCTGACCTGCTGGCCGCTGACCTCGCGAATATTCATGATCACGACACTGTTGCCCGCCAGGATGGCGACGTCGACGACAAGCGTGCGCCGGTCGGCGTCGCGGGTGATCCGCTCGCTGCGCATGGCCGGGACACCTTCGGGCAGGCCGAGCAGGGCGCCGACGCGCTCGGGCATGAGCACTGGCGAGATCGTCTCCTCGGCCCGCACGGCCGCCGCGCCGGCCCGTTCGGCGAGCACGGCGTACAACTCGTGCCTCTCGAAGTCGACGTTCCTGATCCGGTCGCCGAAGGGCTGCGGAACATAGGACAACTGATGGATCAGCGGCGCGCCCCGGACGACCCGGACCCGCTCCAGCCTGAGCACCTTGTCGCCCGCGGGGACCCCCAACCGCGCGGCGATCTCGTCCGGCACCGCGACGATCTCGCGGCCGAGCACCCGGGTCAGCACCTCGATGCCGTGCGCACGCAGGTCGTCGGCGAGGCTGCGCAGGTTGCCCATCGAGTACGGGACCGGCATCGGCCGGACGTAGGTGCCCTTGCCGGGAAGCTGCTCCACCACCCCCCGACCGCACAGCTCGTCCAGAGCCTGCCGCAACGTCATGAGGCTGACGCCGTACTCCTCGCTCAGGTGCCGCTGGCCGGGCAGGGCGTCGCCGGGAGCGAACTCACCACTGCCGATCCGTCTGATCAGGTCGTCGCGGATGACCATGTACTTCGGAGTCCTACCCGGAATGACGCGCATGCACTGCCCAGCCCTGAGAGTCGCGACGGAGCGGGTCGCCCCGCCCGATGAGGTGCGGAACTCCACGTCCTTCTAGCGGTGCCAGCGTATGGCCGACGACTTCCGCCCGCCATCGCCCCTGACTTTACAGGCGTTAGGTGAGCGCGTAAGTTAACGGATGTAAGTTCAAGTCCGTAGCGCAGAGATGGAGTTCTCATGACCACCGCGACCGCTTCCCGCATCGTCACCACCGTCCCCGCCCCCCTGGCCGATCGCATCGGTCGCGGGTTCGCGGCCGTCGCCGCGCTCGCCACCGTCGGGGCGTTCGTCAACGGCCTCCTCATGACTCTCAACGCTCCCGACGACCGGCTGTTCGTCGAGGGTTGGCGAGTCTCCAGCTTCGCCATCTTCGCCGCGCTCTTCGTCCTGCTCGCGTTCAGGCCACGCCAGTCGGCGGGCGTCTGGGAGATCCTGCTCGCCGGCAAGACCGCCCTTGTGGTGTTCGGCATGACGATCGGAGACGTCGCCGAGGCGCGCCTGGCGGGTTTCATCGACCTCGGACTGGTCGCCGTCGTCGCGACGGCCTACGTGCTCTGCCGTGGCTGGCTGGCCTGGCGCCCCGCGACCACCGACCCGACCCGGTGACGGGAAAGCCCCGGCGCACGAGCGCCCGCCGCCGTCGTGCGACGGCGGCGGGCAATCCGGGCGTTCAGTAACGGGGGAACTGACCCCACTGCTTGACGGTGTACGACCCACCACGCCGTTCGATCTCAAGGGCGGAGTGACCGCTGAAATGCGCCGGCAACACCAGCGCGTTGGTGTCGGCCGCCCAGTCGAGCAGGCGTCGTCGGGTCCGCGCGGCCTGCGTCGGATCCTCGCAGAAGCAGCTGCTGTGGTCGTGCTGGTGCAACTGCAACGGAGTGTGCACGATGTCGCCGGCGAACAGCGCCCGCTCGCCGCCCGACCGCAGGGTGATGACGGCATGGCCGGGTGTGTGCCCCGGCGCCGCTTCCAGGCGCAGGTTCTCGTCGATCAGGTAGGAGTCCTCCCACAGGTGGACCTGACCGTTGGCGTGCACAGGGGCGATGCTGTCGTCGTACGCGTTCTCGTTGACGCTGCCGGCGATGCCGGGGTTGTTCGCGGGGTTCCAGTGGTGGAAGTCGACCGCCGGCATCAGGTAGGTGGCGTTCGGGAACGTCGGCAACCACCAGCCGTCGACGAGCCGGGTGTTCCAGCCGACGTGGTCGACGTGCAGGTGGGTGTTGACCACCAGGTCGACATCCTCGGGCCGGACCCCCGCCTCGGCGAGCCGGCCCAGGTAGTCCACCTGCTGCCGGTGCCAGGGTTCGACGGCGGGCCGGACCTTGTCGTTACCCACGCCGGTGTCGACGAGGATGGTGCGGCCCGCACTGCGCAGCAGCCAGCTCTGCATGGCGACGTGCACGAGGTCGTCGTCCGCGCCGAGGTGGTCCGGGGTCAGCAGATCCCGGTCCGTACGCCAGGCATCGGACGGGATGGTGGGAAAGAAGGCACCGGTCGGCATGATCGGGCCGTGCGTCTCCTCGACGCGGGTGACACTGACGTCACCGATCTTGATCTCGTGCAAGGGGATCTCCTGGAGGGTGACGGGTCAGCGGCGCGGCAGGGTGGCCAGCGCCAGGTTGGGGTCGGCACCTGTGGTGTACGCGGCACTGAGCACGTAGAGGGTGCGGCCACGGACGGCCACCGAGGTCGGGTTCTGTAGCCCGTCGGCGGCGCTCATCAGCGTTCGTGAACGGCCGGCCGCGTCGATGCCCACAAGCGTGTTCGGCCCGTTGAGGGCGGCGACGACCTGGTGGTCGCCGGTGCCGACGAAGGTGAAGTCGTCGATGCCGACGAGGCCGCTCGCCACCACCCGGACGGGTCCGGGACGGCTGTGCCGCAGCGGGATGCGCAGCAACGTTCCCCGGTCGAGGTTCGTCGCCCAGATCGCGTCGGGGCGCACCTTGATGCCGTTGGCGCCGAGGAAGCCGGTCGAGGCGAGTTCTGGTGCCGAGGACCACACCTCGGCGCGGCCGCCCCGCAGGGGGACCGTCGAGATCGTGCCGAGCACCGAGTCGGTGAGGTAGAACCGGCTCGCTGCCGCGTCGAACGCCAGGCCGTTGGGCAGTCCGGCAGCCGGCAGGGCGGCGATGCGCTGCGGGGCTCGGCCGGGGCGCAGCCGGTAGAGGCCGGTGGTGGCGGCGTCGCCGCTGGCGTAGAGGAAGTAGAGGGTGCCGTCGGTCATCCGGACGATGCCGGTGGTCAGCGCGAACGTCAGCACCGGCGTGTTGACGCCGCCGTCGGCCGGCGCGGGCATGGTCGCCAGGATCCGCGTCGCACCGGACGGGCTGACGGCGGCAACCTGACGGGCGGCCGCGAAGGTGACGTACGCGGTGCCGTCCGGGGCCAGCGCGATGTTCTCGGGCATCTGCCCGTTCGCCAGATCGAAGTGGACCGCGATCCGCGAGGGCAGCGGCGCGGCCGACGACCCGGCGGGTTCGACGGCGGTTGCCCGGGCCGTCCCGACCTGGGCGACGCCCAACGGTGGAACCGCCACGACGCCGACCCCGACCGCCGCGAGAGCCACTGCGAGGGTCATCATTCTCCTGCGCATTTCTGTTCCTTTCAGAAAGCCGATGAAATTCGGCTGGTACGGGCGCGAAGGGTCCGGCGCTCCTTGCGGAGCACCTCGTTTCGAGCCGATGGGAAAAGGGCGCTATTCGCGCATCGCCGGCGACTGCCGAGTGCCGGCGCGGGAGGTGACGGCGCCGTGCAGGAGCAACGTCATCGCGGCGTGCGACGCCGAACCGGGTTCGGTCGTGGCGACGACGACCGTCTGACCGTCCTCGGTCCGCAGGGCCTGCTGGGTCACGGCCATCGTGCCGACCAACGGGTGGCGCATCTCGTAGACGCTGCCGCCGCCGGCCTTGACCCGGTGGTCAGCCCACATGGCACCGAACTCCGGGCTCCGCACCGTCAGCTCCCCCACCAGCGCGGCCAGCAACGGGTCGTTCGGGTGCTGCCCGGAGACCATCCGCAGCGTCGCCACCACCGCGCGGGCCTTGGCGGGCCAGTCCACGTACAGGTCGCGGGTGTGGGCGTCCAGAAACACCAGCCGGGCCATGTTCGGCCCCTGGTCCGGCCGCTCCGGGAGCTTGTCGTCCAGGTGACCGGCGAACAGGGAATGCCCCCCGACGTTCCAGGCCAGCACGTCGGCACGACGACCGAGCACCACCACGGGCACGTCACCGAGCGTCGCGACGAGCTGGCGCACCGCAGGGCTCAGCCGCTCCGGCGGCGGACGCCGGACCGGGGGCCGACGGCGGGTCCCGGCCGCGAGCTCGCCCAGGTGGCGACGTTCCGCCTCGTCGAGCTGTAGTGCACGGGCCAGCGCCTCAAGAACCTCGGGTGAGGCGTTGACGGCCTGCCCCTGCTCCAACCGCGAATAGTACGAAGCGCTCACCCCGGCCAGCAGGGCCAGTTCCTCCCGGCGCAACCCTCGCACGCGACGCCGGTCGCCGTACGTCACCACGCCCGCGTCCTCCGGCGTGAGCTGGGAGCGTCGGGCCTGGAGAAAGTCGCCGAGCTGTCCTCTCGCGTTCATGACTCGAAGTATTGCGACCTCGCCGTGGCGCAACCACATCCTGGCAGGGATAGGCAGCACGCCGACGACGGCGAACGACCTCGCCGGTCGTTGCCGCCGGCCGGGCGGTCGATGTTCCGCCGCCAATATCGACACGTGGGGTTGCGGATGGGCCGTCGTCGCCGGAAAGGTGGACACGGTGAGCCGATACGACACCATCGACGCCCTGCTGGAGCACACCGGCCAGCCGCTCGGCACCACCGGATGGCACCTCGTCGACCAGGCCAGGATCAACGCGTTCGCCGACGCGACAGGCGACCACCAGTGGATCCACGTCGACCAGACGCGGGCGGCGGCAGAGAGTCCGTTCGGGACCACCGTCGCGCACGGCATGCTCACGCTCTCGCTCTGCCTCACCTTCCTGTCCGAGTTGGTGCAGGTCGACAGCGTCCGCCTGGTCATCAACGCCGGGTTGGACAAGGTGCGCATGCGCGCCCCGGTCCCGGTCGACGCACGGGTGCGCGGCGTCGCGACCCTCCTGGAGGCCCGCCGGATGGCCGCCGGCGCCCGCGTGGTGGTGCGGATGCGGGTGGAGATCGAGGGCGAGACCAAGCCGGCCTGTGTCGCCGACTGGGTCCTGGTGTTCAACGACTGATCCCCGCGTCACCGCGCCGTGCGTCTCCCGTCAACTCGTCGACGCCGGCCAGCAGGACACCGAAGGGGCTGCACACGCGGGACGTGCCTGCCCACCAACGCCGCCCGACAGGGTTAAATGAGACCCGCCCTACCCACGTCACCGCGTGCGGCCACGCCGTGGACAGCTGATGGACAAGGTCCCCAGCATCGGAGAGGATCTATCCCGTGAATACCCGGTCCACCGGCGCCGCACCGACCGCCGAGAACGCGATCCCCGACCAGACGTCCGACGACCGGACGCCGACCGGATGGGATCGGTGGCGCTGGGCCCGCCCCGAATGGATCCTGGCCGCACTGGGCAGCCTGCTGCTGTCCGTGCTGCTGACCTGGCCGACGATGCGGCATCCGGCGAGCACGATCCCCAACGACGTCGGTGACCCGACGTTGCAGGCGTGGCAGGTCGCCTGGTCCGGGCATGCTCTCCTGAGCGATCCGGCCGGCCTCTGGCACTCGAACACCTTCTTCCCCGAGAAGTACACGTACGCCTACAGCGACACCCTGCTCGGGTACGCCCCGGTCGGGATGATCGGTTCCGGCTTCGAGGCCGCCCTGATCCGCTACAACGTGCTGTACGTGCTGCTGCACGCGCTGGCGGCCTTCGGGGCGTACGTGCTGGCGCGGCAGCTCGGCGCGAACCGGTGGGGCGGCGCGGTCGCCGGGATCGCGTGGGCGTTCGCGCCCTGGCGGTTGGCCCACGCCGGTCATCTCAACATCCTGTCCAGCGGGGGGATCGCGCTGTCCCTGGCGATGCTGGCCCGTGGTCATGGCTGGTCGCTGCGCCACGGTTACCGGCCGGAGCGACGGCGGCCCGGCTGGGCGCTGGCCGGGTGGCTCGTCGCCGCCTGGCAGGTCACGCTGGGTTTCGGCATCGGGCTGCCCCTCGTGTATTTCCTGCTGGCCGCGGTGCTGGTGGCGGCGGGCTGCTACGGGTGGTCCTGGTGGCGAAAGCGGGAGCGCCCGCCGTTCGGTCGGCGGTTGCTGCTCACGGACCTGGCCGGTGGGGCCGTGTTCGGTGCGGTGACGCTGTTGCTGGGCCTGGTCTACCTGCGCGTTGTCGACATCAATCCCCAGGCCGAGCGTGGGCTGGAGTGGACCAGGATGTTCTCCCCTCCGCTGATCGGGTTCGTGACCGCACCAGCGGACTCCTGGTTGTGGGGTGAGCGGCACGCCGCCGCACGCGAGCAGCTGTCCTGGCCGCCGGAGATGGCGCTGCTGCCAGGGCTGACGGTGATCGCTCTGGCCGCGGCGGGCCTGTTCGTCTCGGTGTACGCGGGCCGGCACCGGATCGCGCTGGGCCTCGGCGTGCTCGGCACGGTGCTGCTGGGCCTGGGCTCGACCCTCGGTGGCGACGGCGACCCGGGCTATCTGACGCTGTCCACGCTCCTGCCGGGCTGGGACGCGCTGCGCACACCGGGCCGGATGATGCACTGGACCAGCCTGTTGCTGGCGCTGCTGGCCGCCGGAGCGGTGACGGCGCTGGCCGAGTCGTCGAGCCAGACCTCGGCCCGCCGCTGGACGCGGCTCGTCATGCCGCTGGTCCTGCTGGTGCCGCTGGCCCTGGTCACCCTGGAGGGCGTCAACCGGACACCCCACCCGACCGTGGCCCCGCCACCGGCCGCGATGGGGGCCGCACAGGATCCGATCCTGGTGCTGCCCGCCGGCGGTGTGGGCGATCTGACGTACATGCTGTGGACGACCGACGGGTTCCCCCGGGTGACCAACGGGCTGGCCGGGTTCGAGCCGGTCAGCCAGGCACAGACGCGGGCGGCGGTGGCGTCGTTCCCCGACCAGGGCAGCGTGGCGTACCTGCGGGGGATCGGCGTGCGGTCGGTGGTCGCCCTGCCGGACCGCACCGCGGGGACTCCGTGGGAGGGCATCGCGGCCCGGCCCATCGACGGGCTGGGCATCACCCGGGAGGATCTCGATGGCACGCTGCTCTACCGCCTCTGAGCGGGCACGCGCCGCGGGCGTCGGCGGCGGATGCCCGGTGCCGGGCCGGGCCCGGTGAGCAGGATGCGGTTGTCCATCGTGGTGCCCTGCTTCAACGAGGAATCGTCGGTGGAGCGGTTGCACGAGACCGTCACGGCCACGCTCGCCGACCTGTCGGACCTGGATGTCGAGGTGGTGTACGTCGACGACGGCAGCGAGGACGGCACCCTCGATGCGCTGCGCCGGCTCGCCGCCGCCGACCCGGCGGTCTGCTACACGTCGCTGAGCCGCAACTTCGGCAAGGAGGCGGCGATGCTCGCCGGCCTGCAACGGGCCACCGGCGACGCGGTCGTCATCATGGACGCCGACCTGCAACACCCGCCACGGTTGCTGCCCGAGATGGTGGCGCTGTACCGGCAGGGCTTCGACCAGGTGATCGCCCGCCGGGACCGGCACGGTGACCGGTTCGTGCGCATGGTCGCCTCGCGGTCCTTCTACCGGATGATCAACTGGTGGATCGACGTGCGCCTACAGGACGGGGCGGGTGACTTCCGGCTGCTGTCCCGCCTCGCGGTGGACGCCATCCT
The DNA here is from genome assembly GCF_043197875.1 of Micromonospora sp. NPDC048935. Lineage (NCBI taxonomy): Bacteria > Bacillati > Actinomycetota > Actinomycetes > Micromonosporales > Micromonosporaceae > Micromonospora > Micromonospora sp. NPDC048935. The sequence continues at coordinate 180,660 of NZ_JBICTZ010000009.1, forward strand.
GGCGATGCCGGAATACAACAGGTTCTCCAAGGGGCTGTTCTCCTGGATCGGTTTCCGCACGGTGGTGGTGGCCCACCGCAACGAGGCCCGCCAGACGGGGCGCAGCAGGTGGACGTTCGGCAAGCTGTTCAACTACGCCTTCGACGGCCTGCTGTCGTTCAACAACCGACCCCTGCGTCTGGCGATCTACGGCGGCATGTTCCTCACCCTCATCGCACTTGTCTACATGGCCTGGGTGGTCGCGGACGCCATCGAGAAGGGCATCGACGTCCCCGGTTACACCACGATCATCGTCAGCGTGATCGGGCTCGGCGGCATCCAGATGACCATCCTGGGTGTGATCGGGGAGTATATCGGCCGGATCTACTACGAGACCAAGCGCCGACCGCACTATCTGGTGCAGGAGACCGAGCGCCTGGTCACCGAGACCGGCGAGTCGCCCCGGATGCCGTCGCAGCCCGCGGCCCGGTCGACCGATCGGGGCCAGCAGGCGGCACCGGCCCGGGAGGAGGCATTCCGCCGCCCCTCCCAGCGGCCGCCCACCGGAGAGGCCACGACCGACGACGCGGGCTGAACCCACCGACGCCAACCCCGACCGCAGACCGCGATCGTCGAGGCCGGCGCGGTGGGACCGGGGCGGGCGGCTCGGTCAGCCGTCCGGGGTGAAGAGCCCCTGGATGCCGACGACGATCGCGATGAGTCCGAAGATCGCGAGCAACAGGCGGAGTCCTGTCGCTCCGGTCGCCCCGGTCGCCTGCTCGTCGCGTGGTGCCGGCCGGCCGGTCAGCCGGTCCCACAACAGGGCGAGCCCGACGCCGATCCCCACCACCTCGAAGTGGAACACCCGGGGGCCGGACACCAGGTGCACGATGAGGTAATAGCCGCCGGTCACCAGCGCCACGAGGCCGACCACCCACGCGATCGGGGCGGCCCGTCCGGCGAGGCGGCCCAGGTCGTCGCCGACCCGGGGCAGCAGCCGCAGCACCGCGACGGCGAGCAGGAAGCCGCCGACGATGTTGGCGAGGTCGAGCAGCAAAGCCATGATCACGATAGGTCTCCGTCGATCGGGGGATCAGCGGATGGGAGCGTACCCACGGTGCGGGGCGGTTCAAACGATCTGGACGGTGGGTACGACCGGGGGAACATTTTACGAAGGCTTTACCCATTGACCAGCGTCTTTGTAATCTTGGACGAATTAACCGGCACGAAACCGATGCGACTCGCACGTTCGTCACCTAGGCTGCCTGGTGACAGATCGACGGACCGCACCCGCTCCGTGCCGGCCGCCGCGACCTCCTACCGCCGACCCCGCAACGGCCGGCGTCGATTGGAGTATTCGATGACCTGGCGTCCAACAATTGCCGCACTGGCCGGGCTGTGCCTCGCGGCCACCGCCGCGCCGTTCGCCACCGGTGCCGCCGCGGCACCCTCGACAGCCGTCGACTCCGCTCATGTTAGCGCTCACTCCACTCTCGCCGGTCCCCCCGGGGCGCCACCCGGGGTCTGCCCGGCCGGCGTCGGATACGGCCCACCGCTGCCAGCCAGCTCCGTGTCGGCCACCAAGATCCAGGGCGGGTTCTCGTTCCTCGAAGGGCCGATCTGGGTCGCCGACGGCGGCTACCTGCTGATGTCCGACATGGCCGCCGGCAGCGGCCCGTACAACGTCCAGCCGTCGACGATCCGCCGGTTCACCCCACCGGCGACCTTCGACACGTTCATCGCCAACGCCGGCAGCAACGGCCTGGCCCTCAGCGCCGACGGCCAACAGATCATCGCGGCCACCCACGACCAGCGCAGCGTCTCCGCGTACCGACTGGCCGACCGGGCCCGCAGCACCGTCGCGGCGAACTACCAGGGCCGCGCGTTCAACTCGCCCAACGACGTCGCGGTCCGCTCCGACGGCGTCGTCTACTTCACCGACCCCAACTTCCAGCGCGGCAACCGCCCGGACCAGATGAACGGACGCACCAGCGTCTTCCGCGTCTCCAACGGTCAGGTGTCGCTCGTGGACGACCGGTTGCGCCAGCCCAACGGCATCTCGCTCTCGCCCGACGGCAGCGCCCTGTACGTGGGCGCCTACGGCGAGAACAAGATCTACAAGTACGCCGTCCAGCCCGACGGCAGCATCGGCGCCCGCAGTGTGTTCGTGAACTACATCGGCGGTCCGGACGGCGGGACGATCGACTGCGCCGGCAACGTGTACTGGACCTCGGGTTTCGATTCCCTGGTCCACGTCTACTCCCCCACCGGCACCCAGCTCGGCACGATCCGGCCCGCCACCACCGGCACGACGAACGTGGCCTTCGGTGGCGCCGACCGGCAGACCCTCTACATCACCTCGGGCCCACGCAACGACTCCAGCCTCTACGGTGTGCGGCTCAACGTCCCCGGATATCCCTACTGACCGAGGTAGGCGGGGTGGCGCACCGACACTGCCGACCGGGTCGAGATGCGTGACGTCGCCGTCCAGACACCTGCGTGAGCTGCCGGCTCACCGTTCCTCGTCCGCCGACGCACCGAGGGCGAGGGTCAGAAAACCACCACCGCCGGCAACGAACAGCAGGCCGTCCTGGGCGGCGACGTCCCGGACCGTGAAGGGCAGCAGCAACCGCACCGGCTCCTCCTCGCCGGCCGGGTGGTCCAGCCACAACAGCTCGACGCCGTCCTCGACGACGTAGACGACGAACGGCCGCCCGGCCGCCGTACGACCGGCCTGCGGCGGGCCGACGAAGACGTCACCCCGCCGCGCGGGGTGGACGACCGACCGCAGCAGGCGGCCGTTCGCCGTGTTCCAGACCCGCACCTCGGCCTTCTCGTCGAACAGATGGGCGGTGACCACGACCGGGGGCACCGTGTCGGCCACGGCGGCACCGATCACGCGGCAGTCGTCCCTGGTCAGGTCGAAGACCTCGGTGCCGTCGTGCGTGTCGTAGATCCGCAGCACGCCGGCGTGACCCCCCACCAGCACCCGGCTGCCGGTGCCGCCCGGCACCGCCGTGGTCACCAGGACGATGCCCAGGTCACCAGCCAGTGGCGTCAGCGCCTCCGGCCGGCACCCGTCGCGGCGCGACCAGCGGGCCAGCACACCGCCCTGGGTGCCCGCGACCAGGTACGCGCCGCCGGACGTCACCCAGGTCAGGCTGACCACGTTGCGGGCCGCTGTCGACAGCCGCTGGCCGTCCGGCCCCGTCTCCGGCGTCTCGATGGCGTCGATGTCGCCCGACTCCGGGTCGACCAACCACACCCGGTGCCGGTCGGCCACCGCCAGCAGCACGGCCCCCTCGTCGTCGAGCACGGCGATCCGTCCCGGCGCCTCCATCTCCCGTTCCAGCAGCGGTCGGCCACCCGGCCGCAGGTCGGTGACAAGGAGCATCGTCGAGGTGGTCACGGCGAGCCGGCCCGTGCCACCGGCCGCCCACCCGACGGCGGCGAACGGCGCACCGGTGGGTATCGGCAGCGCCCCCAGGACGCCCCCGCTGCGCGTGGACCAGACACTGACCCGCCCGTCGTCGCCGACCGTCGCGAAGTAGCCGGAGGCCGGCTCCACCACGATCCGCTCGGCGTCACCGTCGTGCAGGTCCGCGGCCTCGGGGTCCTGACTGACCTCGTCGATCCGCCACAGGTCGGCACCGTCGTTACGACCGACGACCAGGTAGCGGCCGGCCTGCCGCAGCGAGCCCATCGCCACCGCGTGCGGGGCCGAGCCGGTCAGGGTCACGGCGTCGCGTCCGCGGCCACGCTCCCACAGCCGGACCCGGCCCACCCTGTCGATGCTGACCAGCACGGGCCGCGCGGCTCCGGGCGGGCCGACGTACACGGCGTGCACCGACAGGCCGGCATCCAGCAAACGCCGGGCGGGATTCCGCTCGTCGCCGTCCCACGCGTCGACGGCACCGGACAGGTATCCGAGGACGATCGTGGGACGTTCCGTGTCGGCGTCGACAGCGACGCAGACCGGAGCCTCCGACCACGGCCAGGGGTAGGCGCCGGCCGACGGCCTCCACAACAGGGCCACCCGCTCCGCCAGGCCGGTGGTGATGAGCACCCGGCCGTCCGGCGTTCCCGGTTGCAGGGCCACGATCTGGATATTGAACGAGTCCTCCAGATCGACCGCGTACCGTTCGTGGCCCGTGCCGGGCTCCCACACCGTGACCCGCCCGCCCGCGGCGACCGCGACCAGGTCGGCGCCGTCGGCGTCACAGGTCACCGCGACCCCGGTGATCGGCTGGCGTCCCGCCTCCCAGCGCACCGGCAGCACCAGCGGTGGTTCGGCGCTGCCGGGACGCCACACAACCACCTGCTCCTCGGTCCAGCCCGCCAGAAACACCGAGCCGTCGCGGCCCCGCCCCGGCACCATTCCGCGCCGGAAGTCCACAGGGCTTTCCGCACGCAGGGCGCGGGTGGTGGCATCCCAGACCCGCACCCCGCCCTCCCCACCCGCCGCGCCCACGACCGGGAAGCCGTCCTCGTCGACGTACCCGACGACGGACGTCACGGCCGCGCTGCCCGACAACACGGTCTCCACGAGCGCACCGGACTCCGGGTCGCGTACGTCGAGGAACTGGCCGTTGGCGAGCACGACGAGCGGATTGTCGTCCCGGTCGACGACGCAGTCCAGGGCCTGCACGGGACTGCCCTCCGCGATCGACTGCCGCAGCGCCTCGTGCCGGACCCGGACGTGCGCAACCGTCACCGGTAGGCCCGCCGCGGCGGCCAGGGCCTCGGACAGACCGGGACGGTCCATCACCGTGGCCGCCACGGACAGCAGGAATCCGCGGCCCGGCGGGGTGGCCGCCCGGAGACGGTGCAGGTACGGGCGTAGCAGCCGGCTCATGGCGACCAGCCGCGGCGAGTCCGCGGTCACCAGGGCCTCGTGCAGCCGGTCGGGATCGCTGTACATCAGGAGCTGGGCATCCTCGGCGAGCCTGTCGAGGGTCCCGGCGAGGCGGGCGTGTGCCGGTAGGGCACGCCGCGTGTACGCCCCCGCCCGCGTCCAGTCCCGCGACCCACCGGCGACAAGCGTGTCGAGCAGAGCCTCGGTGATCGTCCGATGCGCCGCCACACGATCGGCACGGCCGGCGAGGAACGACTCGGCCAGCGCCTCGTGGTGGAACCGATAGGTGGCGATGCCGCCGATGTCGACGCCGGTGACCAGGTGGGTGGCGATACGCTGGGCGAGCAGCTCACTGACGTCGGCGGTGGTGAACGAACGCCCGTCCGGATCCAGCCGGCTCGCCAGCACCGCCCACAGCTCCGATCCCACCGCCGGTTCACGGGTCAGTCCGCTGCCCTGGGCGTAGGCGAGGGGACGCAGGAGGGCGAGCTGCCGGTCGGCCTCGTCGACGCCGTACAGCGCCTCGATCTCCTGACGCATCGCGTCGCCGATGCCGCGCGGAAACTGCCGCCGCCAGGCCGGGCTCAGCGAGTCGGCCGGTGCGTCGTCGAGGGTGTGCCGGCGGGCGACGTGGGCCGCGAGCAGGAACGAGTGGCGCGCCTGGGTCTCGATCGCCCGGGCGAGGACGCGCCGGGCACCGGTCAGAGCGGCGTAGATGTTGGGGCGCCCGCGATCGTTGACGGCGACGGTCAACAGACGGTCGCAGTATTCGGCGATGTCTCCGGCTTCCAGCCAGGGTGACTCGCCGATGTCGAGGGCCTCACCACCATCGCTGGTCAGGGCCGTGATCAGGTCGCCACACGGTGCGCCGGGATCGTCGGGGTCGTGGCCGACCGGGTGGCGGCGGGTGGCCACGAGCAGCCGGATGCCCCCGGCCCGCGCCTTCTGGGCCATCGGGCGCAGCAACTCGGCGACGATCCGGTGCGGCTGGTCCGCCTCGTCCAGGCCGTCGATGGCGATCACCCCGGCCGGTGCACCGCCCTCCGCCTCCACGACGGCGGCGAGGCTGGCCCGTACCTGCTCGAAGGTGCGGCCGGTCAGGCGAAGGGTGAGCACGAACCGGAAGTCCGCGGGCGGTGACTCGTCCGGCCGCAACAGCTCCGGTCGACTTCTCAGGTGTTCCCTGACGTCGGGCACCGTCGCCACCACGAAGCGGGCCATGATGGTGCTCTTACCGGAGCCCGGTGGACCGGTGAGCACCAGCACCGGGTCGGCGGGGTCGACGATCCAGCGTGCCACCCGCTGGTTCAGCCGGTGGCGTCCACTGAAGAACCACGCCTGCGGTGCGGCCGCGCCCCGACTCGCCCGTGCGGTCGGCTCCCACCACACCGTCATCTCGAACGGGTCGACACCAACGAGGTGGTGACGGGGATTCGGCAGGCATACGGTGCGACCGCCGTCGGACACCTCGGCCGTCTGCACCGCGCTGCCGGGTGGCAGGGCCGACCGGAGCCGCTCGGCGAGTTGCCGCACATCCAGGTACGGCTCGTCGCGTGGCGCCACCTCGACGCCGTTCAGCACCGTCGCCAGGAACCCGGCGAACCGGCCGGAACCGGCAGGTGTGGTGGCGGCGACCACGCAGAGGGAGTTCGTGGCCACGCGATCCCTGACGGCCGCCTGGACCACCACGGTGACGTCGGCGCCCCGCGTGTCCAGGACCAGCAGGAGCTGTGCCGTCGGCGTATAGACCGGTGCGTAGCTGGGCCGTGGCCACAGCCCTTCCAACAACTCGGCGAGCGGCAGCGCGCCGATGGAGCTGCCGGGACGGGACCGAGAGGTGTGCACGAACGGGCCACCCCGCGCGTTGTCGAGGGATTCGACAGTGCCGGCGAGGTAGATGGCGACGATGTCCGACGCGCCCCCGCCCGCGAGGCGCGCCCCGATCCGCTCGCGCACCTGGTCGGCGTCGGTGAGGCGAATGACGTCGTCGCAGTGGTACCCGATGGCGTTGAACGCGCGCGTCGCGGTCGCGACCGTGTCGTCCCGGTCGTCCTCGGGCGAGATCACCATCAGCGAGCGGCGGTACCCGTCGTCGATGGGTAGGACACCGGCGCTCGTCTCAGGGTCGGAAACCGGTGGGACGGCGTTGGCCGTGACCGTCTCCCGTCCGACGGCACGTCCCCGCTCCGGGGCGGCGATGCCCCGCCTGCTCAGGAACTCGGTCGCCGCATGGGCTGCCAGCCGGAACGACCACCAGCGCGCGTCCTCACCGAGGTCTTCGAAGGACAGGTGCCGCATCGCGGCGGCGACAAGCGAGAGCAGCAGCTGTTCGGACCAGTTCTCGTCGAACTGGGCGGCCACCAGCGGGGGACGGTCGGCGTACCGGACGGCGTCGACGTAGGCCCGCAGGCCGGCGGGAGCCCCGACGGCACGTTCGGCCGTGCGGTCCACGACGTAGTGCAGCAGCGCCTCGGCCTCGGTGGGCGAGCACCCGCCGAGGCGACGCGCGACCGCCGAGACCGTCAACATGGCGAGGTCACGGCTCAGCGGACCGGCCTCGTCGAACGTCGTCAGGTCGACGAGGCGGAAGGCATCGTGGCGGACCACACCGTCGACGCGCGGCACGAGGACGTTGTCCTCGTGCAGGTCACCATGGGTGAAGCCGGCGAGGAACTGCACACGACCACCGACCGACCCCCGCAACAGCGCCAGCGGGCTGGCGAGGGGAAGCGGTGCCGGCTCGCCTTCGGGCTCGATCCAGTCCGCGCTCACCTCGATGCTGACGCGTTCCTCGTCGACGAGTTCCCTGGCGAGATAGTCCGCGACGGAGCGGGTGTCCAGACGCAGGTGCTCCTTGCCCGTCCACTCCCCCAACAACGCGGCCACCACCCGCGTGGCGGTCCGGACGCACTCGTCGAGGTCGTTGCCGGACATGGTGCGGCACCGCGCCAGATTGTCGTCCGCGATCCGCTGGAGTAACAGCTCGCCGCCGTCGTCGAGCAGGATCGGCGCGCCCGCCACGTCGACCAGGTGACGAGTGGCGAAGTCGGCGGTGGAGAGCGCCAACGCGGCGTGGTGCCGGGCTCCCTCCCGCCGCAGCCCGTCGGCGGGACACACCTTGACGATGTACTTGTCGGGCCGCTGGGGAGCCGGAGGAGGGGAGACCTCCACCACCGCGGCGAGCACGGCCCCGGTGTGGCCCGCCGCCGTCCAGAGGGGCTCGGCCAGGTCGACTTCCCGATGACGGGAACGCGCGGCGGCCTGCAACGCGTCGGCGGCCTTGGGGCCGACAACTGTCGCGAGAAGGGCCTTTCCATCGGCAGGCACCCTGGTCACCCTATCGAGAGGCGCAAAGGCCCGCGAGCGCCGGCGCACACTAGGAGTTGACGCCCACCCGCTGCTCGAGCACCTGCATCTTGTAGCGGAAGTCGGCCAGATCGTCGTCGTGGAAGAGGCGGAAGAACCACTGCGGCATCCGCGGCTGCTGCCGGCGCGCGACGAACAACACATCCTGCACCTGCCGGGCGAACACCACGAACGCCTGGTCGTCAGCGCTCGCGCGGGACGACTCCATCTCCGCGCGCACCAGGCCGAGCACCCGGGTGCGGTCCTGGGTGGTCAGGATCTGCGCGCGGGCCATGTCGGAACAGGCCAACAGCAGACCCAACGATGGTACGAACCACACGCTGACCAGGCTCGCGACCGTGCTCTCGGTCAGCAGGCCCACGGCAACGCCCACCGCGCACCAGACCGCGACGACACCGAGCAGGCCGGCGGCGAAGCGTCGCCGGACCCGCGAACCCCACGCCAGGTTCTGCTCTAGACAGAAGAGCACGTCGTACGGAGCGGCGACTGTCGCGACCAGGTAGTAGTCCCGCAGCCGCGCGTCGTCGCCGCGGTAACGCCGGCTGAGGCGGCTCAGTTCGTCCTCGGACAGTCGCTCACCGACCAGGACCGCGTTCCACGGCAGACCGAACAGATCAGTGTCCAGCATCTCCTGCAACGTCGCGCTGATGTGCAGGTGACGACCGATCTGAGGGGCCAGGACGACGGCGTAGACGCCGGCCCAGAGCGCACCGATGATCGAGGCAGCGGGCTGTAGCGCGGGTTGTGCCACTTTGGCCACGACGCCCAGACTCGCGACGACAAGTGACATGAGCAGACTGACCGTCTGGGCGCGTTGCGTGTAACTGTGGGCCACCGCGATGGCCCGGAAGAGGAGCAGGGAACGGGCATTGTTCTGCAACTCGTCGATCCGTCGGGTGTCTGCCAATCGAACCTCCGAGGGGTCAGCGCCGTACGCCTGTCCACAGATCGTGACACGATCAGCGATCGAGACGATACCGTGCGTTCGATCGTTGACATCTGCCGCTTACCGACGACCGGGATATCCTCCGCTGGTCCCGCCGGACCGCGAGCGAGAGCCTGGGCCGGTGCCGGGCAGCTCGGTACGACAGGCGCCCGGACGACCTGCCACTGCTGCGGTTCCTTCTCGACCACCACCGGCTCGCGAGCAGCGAGCCCGATCGGCCCGGGCGCGTTCGACACCGACGGACGAGACGTCCCGTCACACCCCGGGACTAACGTTGCCGACGTGAATCTCGCGGACCTGGTGATCGACGCGGCGGACAGGGGCTTCGGCGGCCTGGACGCCGCTCTGCTGCCGGAGCTGCGCGCGATCCGCCGCGACGGCCCCGCACGGGCTCGGCGGGCCGCGCTGCTCGCTCTGCTGCACCTCGGCGGCGAGCGGGCGCTCGACCCCGCCGATCTTGCCGTGCTGCGGCGGCTCATCGAGACCAAGCGCCCCTACGACCAGCCGCACTCGATTGATGGCTGCTTCAACGCGTGGCTGGCCGTCCGCGGCGGTGACCAGCGGGACATCATGCGGGTGCTCGGGTTGAGCCGGTCCGCGCCCGCCACGTACGAATTGGGCGAGACGCTCGTCGCCCACCTCGGCCACGGCGGCCCCGACGATTCACGTACGTGGCGGCACGTCTTCATCTCACCGCTGCTCAACGGGTGGACCGTGGTCTACGGCCCGAGTTGTGATCCCGACGACGAGCCTCAGGTTGAGGGGTGGGTCCAGGAGCTGAGTTCCCGGTACGACGACGCACAGGCCTACTTCTTCGGCAGCCAGGGCGACGGTGACGCATGGCTGGTCGGCTCCCGCGGGCGGATCGTCCGCCGCTACAGCAGTAACAAGCCGGAGACGTCGACGGGTGAGCCTCTGCCTGTCGAACAGCGCGCCCTGGCCCGCCTCGGCCTCGGCGAGGCACCGGAACGGCTCGACACCGACTACCTGTGGGACTTCGTGATCGAGTGCGGGGCGCCGCAGGTCGCGGCCGAGCTGAGCATCGACCCGGTCTGGACCGGATGGCCCACCGACCTGCACGTCCAGGGTCAGCCGGTGATCGCCTGGCCCGACTCGGACGACGCCGTCAGCATCCTCCGCGGCTGCTACGTCTTCGGCAACTGAGGTGATCGGCGGTGATCCGCCCCGACCAGCCGATCTTCTATCCCCTGCTCGATCGGTGGTACGCCGCGACGATCGCCCGCGAGTGGAACGTCCCCGCCGGGGGCGTCGGCCACCTCATCGAGGCGGGCACCTTCGCGTTTGACTACGAGGATCAGCGCACGCAGCCGTACCCGGTGGGTGGTCGCGTCACGCGCGGATCAGCCGCTTCGCCGGTTACCCCACTGCCGCGGACCCTGGACGGAGCCACCCCGGCCGCCGAAATGCTGCCCCTTCCCATGCGGTTGGGGTGAGGCGACCTTGCCCTTCGCGCGTCGGGCAGCCCGATTCGCGGGAGCGGCGGGCTGGTCAGCCTCGGCCTCGGCCGTGGTTTCGGCATCCGCCTCGTGGTCGTCGTGGACGGGCTCAGGCTCCGACATCGGTATCTCCCTGGATCTGGGGCGCCCTGTCGACCGGCGAGAGCCGACGGACGCGGATTACTCGACCCCGGTGTGGGCGCCTGGAGAGTATCGCAACGCCGAGCCCGTCCGGGCGACGGTCACCCGCCGGCACCCCGACGGGGCTACCTGCCAGGTGTTCTGCCCATTATCAACGGAAGCACCCGTGGCCCCGCGGGGCAACCCGGGGGCAGCAGGGTGGTGCGTGTCATCGCGAGCGGCTCCAGCACCTCGCGTCGCAGCACCTCGCCCCACGCCTGACCCCGAACCCGCCGCACCAGCGCGCCGAGCAGCGCATAGCCGGGGTTGGAGTAGTGGTGGCGCTGTCCGGCCGGATGCACCTGCGGTTCGCCGCCGAGCACGTCGGGCAGGTTGGGTCGCAGCGTGCCCGGGGTTCGTTCCCGCCACGGGCCGGGCGCCTCGGCGATCAGCCCGGCGGTGTGCGCCAGCAGCGCACCGACAGTCACCTGGCCGGCGCGCGGTGAGTCCCATGTGACGGAGGGCCTCCCACCGTGCGCCGCGAACCCGCAGGCGCCTACGGGGTTCAGCTCTGCTGGTAGTTCACGGCGGCGAACCCGCACGGCTGGTGCAGATGCAGGTAGTAGGCGCCCTCGCCGTATTCGTCCAGGTCCGCGCCGCCGACCAGGCCCACGTAGTCCATCGGCTGGGCGCAACCGGGGCAGTCGGCGTGCTCGGCGTCCTGGATCCAGTCGGGCCGGCCGCCCAACGTCGAGCCGCCCTGATCCCACGCGCTGGCCTGGTAGGGGCTCCTCCGGGCCGGGCCCGGGACCGGCGCCAGCGTCGGCGGGTCCTCCGGCTCGGTGGACCCGAGGTAGGGCGGACGGGTGTTGCCGGGCCACCACGTGGTGGTGCCGGCCGGCGTGACCTGGCTGTACAGCGTCGCGTAGCAGGAGCAGAAATGGCAGGTTTCGATGACCAGCCGGCCGGACCAGCCCGTGTGGGCCAGCGCGGCGCGGACGGCCGGGTCCGCGGTGTCGAGGTCCGCGGCGGTCCACAACGGCGACGCACACCACGGACAGGTGGGCCCGTCCGCGCGCCGCGGCGTCTCGCGCATGACCCACTGGTACGCGATGCCGCCACACAGGTCCCGGCGGCTGCCGTCCGGGCCGAGCGTCCAGCCGCCCTCCTCGGCGTAGCGCAGCGCGCTGAGGTGCAGCTCCTCGGCACCGGCCGGCGGTTGTGTCGTCCAGCGACGCAGAGCGTCCTCGGCCAGCGGGTGAGCGGTCTGCGCCAGGATGACGAGGAGCCCATTGAGGTCGTCCGGGGTCGTGCCGCCGTCGATCCGCTCGATGATCCGGCGGACCAGGTCGGCCTCCGCAGCTCGGTACAGTTTCGCCGGAAACAGCACGTCCCGGTCGAGCAGGTTTCCGAGGTACGGAGTCAGTCTCCCCGGGTCGGTGTCCGCGATCGCGGACAGTTCCTCGATGGCGTCCTCGTCGTCGACGGCCGCCTTCTCGATCAGCTCCTCGATCACTCCGGGGATGCTAGTCGTATCGATCGACCGGCGCGCCCCCCAGGGTCCGGCCGCCCTCCCCGAAGCACGGCACCGGCACCGGCCCAGCCATGTGGGTGTCGGCGCGCAGATCAGATAAGGCCCGAACTGTCAATAATCGAATACGGATTAAATGAGGCCACAAGCGAGCCGGTGCCGCAAGACATTGAGATTCCCGTCTCTGCCGACAAAGTCCTTGGCGAACGGGGAGAAAGGAGCTCTATGCTCGCTCCGGAAATACGCTGCGGCTCATCCGGGCCCAGCCGACCACCAGTACAGGGATTCGCGAATGCGCCGGGATTCTGCTCCGTACAACGGCACTGCCCGCAGGGGCGAGGCGACACCGGAGGGCAGTCCGTCGATCGCCGCCGCGGAGGACGTCACCCGCCGATCCGCGGTCGCCGAGGAGCAGGCGTTCCTCGACGTGGCCACGGCCCGGCGCGACAGGTTGGCCGAGCACCTACGGGTCGAGCTCTCGGCAGACACCCGGGACCCGGTGGAAGCGGCCCGGCAGCGCATGCTCCGGCAGCAGTACGAAGAGCTACGGCGGGCACAGGACGGGCTGGTCTTCGGCCGCCTCGACGGCCTCGACGGCACCGTGCGACACGTCGGCCGCATCGGTCTGCGCGACGACCGCGAGGACGGTGAGCCACTACTTGTGGACTGGCGTGCCGCCGCGGCTCGCCCGTTCTACACCGCGACGGCTGTCGACCCGCAGGGGCAGGCCCGGCGCCGGCACATCCGGACGACGGGAGCGGTCGTCGTCGGCGTGGACGACGAGCCACTGGACGGAACCGTGTCGGCGGAGCTGGTCGGCGAGGGCGCGCTCCTGGCCGCTCTCGACCAGCGGCGCACCGGCCGCATGTCCACGGCGATCTCCACCCTGCAACGCGAACAGGACGACATCATCCGGGCCGACGCGACCGGCCCGTTGATCGTTCAGGGTGGTCCGGGCACCGGCAAGACCGTGGTCGCCCTGCACCGCGTCGCCTACCTGCTGTTCGCCCGCCGGGAGATGGCCGACCAGGCAGTCCTGGTCCTCGGCCCCTCGCCACGGTTCCTCGAGTACATCGCCCAGGTGCTGCCCGCCCTCGGTGAGACCGCGGTCGTCTCGGCGACCTGCGACACCCTGCTGCCGGAGATCCGCGTGGGCCGCGACGAGAGCCGGCAGCTCGCCGAGATCAAGGGCCGGGCCCTCTGGCAACCCGCGCTGGAGAACTACGTCGCGTCGCTGCTTCCCCGGCCCCGGGAGCTGAAGCTGCGCTGGGAGGGCGAGTTCTACGTCCTCCCCGCCCCGACGGTGGCGCAGTCGCTCGCCTCGGCGGTGCGGGGACGCCCGTACCATCGGGCCCGCGCGGTGTTCGCCGAGCAGCTGCACCACCTCCTTGCCGAAGCCGTCGTCGAGCAGCGCGAGACGCTGTTGAACGAGATGGAGGAGGGCTTCGAGGACATCCTCGCCCGCTTCGACCGGGACCTGGCCCGCGACCGCCACCCCGGGCGGGCCGCCAGCGGCAGTGACGTCGACGGCCTGCTCTCCGAGGAGGAGATCGACGACCTCCGGTCGCGGATCGCCGGAAGCGCCAGCATCGCCCGGTTCGTCGAGGCGTGGTGGCCCACCCTCGACGCCGAAACCCTGCTGCGTGCTCTCCTGACCGACACCACCCTGCTGGCCCGGTTCGCCCCGCGGCTGTCGAGGGAGGAGATCGCCGCCGTGGCGGCCGAGCCGGCCCCGTGGGCATCGAGCGACATTCCCCTGCTCGACGTCCTCGCCGACCTGCTGGGCGAGGTCGAAGCCCCGCAACCACAGGGCGAGTTCGTCGCCGACCGCGCTCGCCGGCAGCGCGGCTGGGTGTACGGCCACGTCGTCATCGACGAGGCGCAGGAGCTGTCCGAGATGCAGTGGCACATGTTGCTACGACGCTGTCCCAGTCGTTCCATCACGGCGGTCGGCGACATCGACCAGGCGGAGGCGGCACACCGGCACCGCAGTTGGGCAGACGCGGTGCGGGCCGTTCTCGGGGACCGCTGGACCGCCGCGGCCCTGACCATCTGCTACCGGACCCCGCGTGAGGTCATGGCCCTCACCGAGCCGGTTCTGCGGAGAGCTGGCAGCCACAACGCGCCGCCACGGGCGGTCCGCTCCGCCGGCATCGCGCCCTGGGAGCGCACGGTCACGCCTGCCGAGTTGGCCGGCGCCGCCGTCGAGGCGGTGCGACAGCTGCGGCAACGGTGGCGTGGCGGCACGGTCGGCGTCATCGCCCCCGCCGACCGCGTCGGCGAACTCCTGGCCGTGCTGAGCGACGTGCCGGTGCTCACCGCGACCCAGTCCAAGGGACTGGAGTGGGACGCGACGCTCCTCGTCGACCCGCAGGGCATCGCCGCCGAACCGCGCGGCTGGAACGGCCTCTACGTCGCGCTCACCCGATGCACCCAGGAACTCGGCCAGCTGATCCTCACGCCGCCCGGGTAGCTGAGGCAGAAACCGTCAGGTTCAGCGGCGTGGCCGCACCAGGCCCGCGTCGAACGCCGCGATCACGAGTTGGGCCCGATCTCGCACGGCGAGCTTCGCCATCAGGTGCGTGATGTGCGTCTTCACCGTCTTCACCGAGATGACCAGGGCGGTGGCGATCTCGTCGTTCGACAGACCGCCGCCGATCAGCGTCAGCACCTCCACCTCACGGGAGGTCAGCCGCCGCAGTGCCGGAGTCGGCCGGTCCGGTCGGGGCGCCGTGACGTAGTGCGCGACGAGCCGGGTGAGGATCGACGGCGCGAACAGCGACTCACCGTGGTGGGTACGGCGGATCGCGTCGATCAGTTCTTCGGGGCGGGCGTCCTTGAGCAGGAAACCGGACGCCCCCGCCTGCAACGCCTCGTAGACGTACTCGTCGAGCTCGAACATGCTCAGGACCAGGACACGGGCGGTGGACAGCGCCGGGTCGGCACAGATGCGCCGGGTGGCCTGAAGGCCGTCCAGGTGCGGCATCCGGACGTCCATCAGGACGACGTCGGGGCGGGCGGCACGGGCGCACGCCACGGCCCGGGCACCGTCGCCGGCCTCGCCGACGACGGTCAGGTCCGGCTCGTTGTTGATGATCATGGCGAGGCTGTGTCGGAGCAACGCCTGGTCGTCCACCAGCAGCACGCGGATGTCGCTCACGCCGCCTCGTCCCGGATCCGCGCGGTGAGGCGGAAGCCCGCGTCGACGCGCTCGGCCGACAGGGTGCCGCCGAGACTGCCGACCCGTTCCCGCAGGCCGGCCAGCCCGTGTCCGGCGCCCGGCGACGGTCGCCACCCCTCGACCGACGGGCCGGTGTCGGCGACCGTGACCACCACGTACGTCCCGTCCCGGTAGACCCGCACCCGCACGTCCGTCGGGCCGGCGTGCCGGGCCGCGTTACTGAGCGCCTCCCGCACGGTCTTGCAGACGGCGACCTGTGCCCCCTGCGACACCGGGCCCAGCGGCTCGACCGTCAACCCTGCCCGGATCCCGGCCAGCGACGCGCCGTGCACGATGTCGGGGAGGTCGTCGAGGTTGTCCACCGGCGCACGGCGGCTCGCGGCCGACGGCTCACGCAGGACGGTGAGCATGCGGCGCAGCTCGGCTGTCGCGTGCCGACTCGCGTCCTCGATGTCGGTGAGTGCCATCGCCACCTCGGCCGGCTTGGGCAGGTGCCGGGTGGCCGCCGCGCGGACCGTGATCAGACCCAGGCCGTGCGAGACGATGTCGTGCAGGTCGCGGGCGATGCGCAACCGTTCGGCGAGCACCGCCTCGGACGCGGCCCACGCCGTCAGCTTCGACTCGTAGGCGGCGCGGTCGGCGCGGGACCGCCGCACCGCCCACAGCGCGGCCGTGACAGCGCCGCCGACCAGCAACGGCGGCAGTACGACGGCGAGCGGGCCCTGCGTGCCGACCGTGCACATGGCCATCACCAGCACGCTGATCACCACGGCGACCACCGGCACGGCTTTGGACCGTCCGGAGGGGCGCGGATGGGCGTTCACCACCCCGACTGTAGTTCTCAGACCAGGGTCTGACGGTCCGTGGACCGACCCGGCCGTCCGGTTGCGAGAACGGTCCGATGTGTGCGCGCCGAAGCACCTGTTGACTCGCCTTATGATCACGATCGATCACGTCAGTAAGACCAGGAGCGGGACGCGGATCCTGCACGACGTCACCTTCGAGGCCCGGCCCGGTCGGGTCACCGGCTTCCTCGGGCCGAACGGAGCCGGCAAGACCTCCACGCTGCGGATCCTGCTCGGCCTGGACAACCCGCGAAGCGGGACCGCGTTGATCTGCGGACACCCGTACCGGAAACTGGACCGCCCGCTGACGACTGTCGGTGCCCTGCTCGACGGCAGCGGCGCGCACCGGGCCCGCACGGCCCGCGCCCACCTGCGCTGGGTGGCCGCCAGCAACGGCCTGCCGGACTCCCGCGTCGACGAGGTCCTGGAGACCGTGGGCCTGACCGCCGAAGCGCGCAAGCGCGCCGGCCGTTTCTCCCTCGGCATGAGCCGCCGGCTCGGGCTTGCCACCGCACTGCTCGGCGACCCCGAGGTGCTGGTCCTGGACGAGCCGGTCAACGGCCTCGACCCGGCCGGGATCCGCTGGATGCGCGGATTCCTGCGCGACAGCGCCACAGAGGGCCGCACGGTCCTGCTCTCCAGCCACCTGATGGGCGAACTGGCCGAGATCGCCGACGACGTCGTCATCATCGACCGGGGCCGGATCGTGATCCAGGGCGGACTCGCCGACGTCACCGGTGGCCACCCCACCCTGGAGGACGCCTTCTTCGCGCTGACCACCACCGAGGCGGGTGGCGCGTGGTGAACGCGGTCCGCGCCGAACTCCGTAAGCTGCTCGGCCTGCCCACCGCCTGGGTCGGCCTGGTGCTGGGCACGTTGGTGGCGCCGGTGGTGGTACTGCTCAACGCGCCGTACACCCGGCGTGCGATCGCCGCCGGCACCCTCACCGACACGTCCGACCTGGGTCTACGCGATCTGGGTATCGGCCTGATCGGTCCGATGGTCCTCGGCGTCATCGTGGTGAGCAGCGAGTACACGTCCACCGGCCGGGACGCACCCGGCGCCCGCCAGCTCACCACCACCCTCACCGCGGTCCCCAACCGGCTGCGTCTGCTCCTGGCGAAGACCACCGCGCTGGTGCTCGTCGTCGCGGCACAGGCAGCCGTCACCGCCGCCGCCACGCTCACCCTCACCCGGGTGCTGCACGGCGACCACGCGCCGGCACCCGCCCCGGCGCGAGTCGCCGCGGCGATCCTCTACTGGACGCTCACCGCACTCCTCGCGTACGCGATCACGCTGATCACCCGCAACGGCATCGTGCCGCTGACCCTGCTGATCATCAACAGCACCGTGGTGTCCGTGTCGTACCTGCTGACAAAGGTCACCGACCTCGCCTCCTACCTGCCGGACATCGTCGGAGCGCAGATGTTCATCCGCGGCGGGGACTTCCCCGTCGAGGTCGCCCCGGTGACCGCAGGGCTGGTGATGACGGCCTGGATCGTCGTGTTGCTCGTGGTCGGCGCCGTCCTGTTCCAGCGGCGCGACACGTGAACGCCGTCCGCGCCGAACTGCGCAAACTGCTGACCCTGCCGTCACTGCGCCGGACCGTGCTGCTGACCTGGGCCGCCAACCTCCTGCTGACGTACGCGTACGTGTCCGCCGAGTCCCGCGGTGAGCCGCTCGGCGACAACGCCGCCCTGGCTCCGCTCGGCTACACCCAGGCCGGTTTCCTGGTGCTCGGCGTGCTGGCGGCCACGTCCGAGTACGAGGAGGGCGACCAGATCCGGGCCACCCTGCTCGCGATGCCCCGGCGCCTGCCCCTGCTGGGCGCGAAGGCCCTCGCGCTGGCCGCTCTGACGCTCCTGGTGGCCGCCGCGACGGCGGCCACCAGCTCTCTGCCGGCCGATGGGGCCGCCTGGACACCCGCCGCGACCGCGTACCTGACGCTCACCACGCTGCTGGCGGCGGCGGTCGCCAACGTCGTCCGCCGCGCGGTGCCCGCCACGATCCTGCTGCTCGGTCTGTACTTCGTCGCGGGACCACTGCTGCGGGCCGGGTCCAGCGCCAGCGCCGCCTGGCTGCCGGACACCGCCGCTCTCGACCCGTCGCACGGCGCCGCAGCCACGGTCGCGTGGACACTCTGCGCCCTCACGCTGGCCGCTGTGGCGTTCCGGTGCCGCGACGCGTGACACCGGGGCCTGCCGCGCGGGAACGTCCACTGCGCTGGCCGGCACAGTGAGTGGTGCGCGTGCGGCGGCCCGGACGGTGCAGGCGCAGCCGACCCTGCCGGCCGGCGGGCACACGCATCGACCACCCCACCGGCAGCACCGTGGAGACTGCCGACGACAACCTTCACGTCGTGTTTCCGCCCAGCGTCGGCGCGATCGGCATTCGGTGCCACCCAGGCTGGTCGTCGTCGACCGCACGCTCCGCCAGGCCGTCGCCCGCCCACGTACGCGCCTCTACCTCGATTCCTGCGGCTGGGGAGCGGCGCGGATGTGCGCGCGTTCACCCTGCTTGCCGACGAGGCTGAGGAACTCCACGGGCCCCGAGCTGGTCGCCCCGAACCAGTGCGGGGTGCGGGTGTCGAACTCGGCAGCCTCGCCCGGTTCGAGGATGAGGTCGTGCTCGCCGAGCACGAGCCGGAGTCGACCGTTGAGGACGAAGGCCCAGTCGTAGCCCTCGTGGGTGCGAAGGTCGGGTTGGGCGTCGTCGCGCCCGGTCGGGAGGACGAACTTGTAGGCCTGGATGCCTCCGGGCCGGCGGGTCAGGGGCAGGATCGTGGAGCCGTCGCTGGTGGGCAGCGGGCGCATGTTGATGCGGGGGTCGCCGGTCGGCGGCGCGTCGACGAGCTCGTCCAGGGTGACGCCGTAGAAGCGGGCCAGCGGCAACAACTGTTCCAGGGTGGGACGCCGGAGGCCGGCCTCCAGCCGAGAGAGGGTGCTGGTGGAGATGCCGGTCTCCGTGGCGAGGTCGGTCAGGGTGATGTCGCGGCGCTGCCGCAGGTGCTTGAGCCGTGGTCCGACGGCGTCGAGGGTGCGGTCAGTTGACTCGTCCATGGCCCCATTTTGCCATTTGGCAAAAACTTTTGCGGATCCGTCCGCCCCTTGTCACTGTTGGGCGGCTGGGGCCGCGTCGGCCCCGCCCCACCACCAACGGAGACGCGCGATGACGCACTCGTTCGACAAGGACTACTGGGACCGGATCTGGGACGGGGATCGGGCCGCAGCCATGGCCGCCAGCCAGCCCAACCCGCACCTCATGCGGGAGGCCGGCGGCCTGACACCCGCGACGGCTCTCGACGCCGGCTGCGGCGCCGGAGCCGAGGCCGTCTGGCTCGCGACCGGTGGCTGGCAGGTCACCGCGGCGGACATCGCCCCCGCGGCGCTCGCCCGCGCGGCCGAGCGCGCCGCCGCCAGCGGCGTCGCCGCACGGGTGCGGTGGGTGGAGGCGGACCTGTCCACGTGGCAACCGGACGCGC
Organism: Micromonospora sp. NPDC048935; assembly: GCF_043197875.1. NCBI lineage: Bacteria > Bacillati > Actinomycetota > Actinomycetes > Micromonosporales > Micromonosporaceae > Micromonospora > Micromonospora sp. NPDC048935. Next base: position 200,421 of record NZ_JBICTZ010000009.1, read on the forward strand.
GGTACGACCTGGTCACCACCCACTACGCGCATCCCGCGATGCCGCAGCTGGACTTCTACGACCGCATCGCGTCCTGGGTCGCCCCGGCGGGAACCCTGCTCATCGTCGGCCACCTCCACCACGAGGATCATGCCGCCAGCGCCGGACACGGGCACGGACACGGCACGACCGAACCGCCCGCCTCGGCCTCGGTGACAGCCGCCGACATCACGGCCCGCCTCGACCCGCTGGAGTGGGAGATCGTGACCGCTCGGGAGTCGCACCGGGCCGTGACGGGACACGGCGGCCAGGAAGCCTCGATCCACGACGTGGTCGTCAGGGCCAGGCGCCGTTCCTGACCCCATCACCTGCCCGTCAGCGCTCGCCCTCGCCCTCGCTGCGCACGGCGAACCGAGGCCCGACGACGGTCCATGAAGGACTGCCGTCCCCGCGACGCACGGACAGCGGGCGACCACCTGTCGGTGACAGGATCGGCCGATGCGCGTTCTCTTCGACGGCGAGGCACCTGTCGCCTACGGGCAGATCTACGTGACGAGTCGTGAGCTGCCGGACATGGACGAGGCGTTCGCTGGACAGGTGAACGGCCTCTGCGGGGGCGGCCAGCCAGGCGCGCTGTTCCTCATGACCGGCACCCACACCGGGCGGGTCCGGTTCACGATCGAGCTGCACGACGGTGAGCCGCCGGCCGCGGCGGAGATGTGGCAGGAGGTGGTGGAGGTGTCGTTTCCACCGAGAGCGGGCGTCGTCGACCTGGTCCCGTGGGGGGACGGGACACTCGCCCGGCTGCCGCTGATCCCCGAGGGGCAGGACAACGGCCGGCTGCCCGTCTACCGCGCCCGGTACTGCGCCACGGGCATGGACGAGGGAAGCGACCCGTTCGGCGGGCTCGACCCGGACGAGCGTGCCGAGGACGACGACACCTACCTGGACCGGCGGCCGGACCGCTACCTGCTGTGCCTGTGGCCGGACGGCACCACGGACGGCGACTCGGATCGCGGCGGGACGGACGGCGGCGCGGGCGCCGGCCAGACGCGCTCCGACGCGATCCTGCGCCAGACCAGCGGCGCCGCCGCCTACTGGCACAGGTGGGCCCGCGCGCTGCCACCCCCGCCCACCCTGTGGGAGCAGGTCGAGGCCGAGATGCTCACGCGGCTGGAGCGGGACCGCCGCGCCCATGCCTACCGCGTGCGGGATGAGCTACGGCGCTGGGGCGGACGCCTGCCGAGTGACCGGCTCCGGCGCGTCCGCGGCAACATCCAGGGCATCGTCCAGCTCGACCGAGACCTGGTCGACGGGGTGGCCGGAGCCGATGCCGCCACTCAGCGGCAGATCGCGATCTGGGCGGCGCGGCAGGCGTTCACCGTCGCCGGCGTCGCGGACCTCGACTGGCTGAGGCCGGCGTGGACGGCACTGGATCGGGGCGAGCCGCTTCCCGCCGAATTCGCCGACCCGACGGCGCTGTGGACACGGGCCCGGGGCGAGCCGGCCGTCACGTTCTCCACGGTCACGCTGCACCCGGCGGGTTGGGCCCCGGCCGATCCCCTCCACGCGATTCTCGACGCCCCGGTGAATCCGGTCGCGATGGCACTGCCGGCGCTCGTGGCCGCAGGCGAGTCGGATCCACTTCAGGCCGCGTTGGAAGCGCTCTGGGCGGCGGTCACCACCTACGCCGCTCGGCGGGCCGAGTTCCTGACGGAGGTGCGGCGGGCATTCCCGTTCCTCGACGGTTAGCCCACCCCACCGCGAGGACGACGCTGCCAGCCCATCCCGGCAGCGAGGGCGTTGTCCGCGACAACCTCCCGGATCTGTCGACCGTGGACGCGGGGTGGCCTCCACCGAACGACCGTGAACCTGACGCGGCCGCGTGGCTCGCCCCCGCACGGATGCGGGAGGATGGCGTGGTGCGCCATGAGCATCACGTCTTCCAGAGTCCGCCGCCGGCGCATCCGCGGCAGCCGGGCAGAGGTGGTGGTCACCCGGCCCCGCGCCAGCACGTCGACCAGTGCGGCAGGAGGAGTCCCCCCGTTGTGCTCCTTGCGGAGCTGACCCCTCCCACGGCACCTTCGGTTTGGGTGGTCGGACCTCGACCCCATCCGCCGCACAACAGGTGTTGAGCAGATTGGCTTTTGGCTCAACGCCCGTTGCTCCAAACAGGAGCGAGCATACGCTCACGTTCGGTTCACGTGTCAACGCCTGTTTCGCTGCGACACGCATCTGCGACACTGTCGTTTCGGTCGCTGGAGGGTGAAGGATCATGGTGGATCGGCACACGGAGCAGGAGTTGCCACCCCTCGACACGCTGGCCGCGAGGCTCGAATATCTGTTCGACGAGATCCGCCCCACCCCGGACGAGCTGGGCGACTCCGACGAGCCTGGGCGCAAGTACACCAACCGGGAAATCGCCGACAAGATCAACCAAGTGGCGGCCGAAACAGGTGTCACGATCAGCGCGGCCTACATCGGTGAGTTGCGCCGTGGTGTGGCACGTGATCCCCGCACCTCACACGTACGCGCCCTGGCCACCGCCTTCGGTGTGAACTCGGGCTACTTCGTCGACGACGCGGCGGCACGGCGAATACAGGACCAGATCACGCTGCTCAGCGAGCTGCGTCGGATGGACGTCAAGCAGGTGGCGCTGCGGCAGGTGCTCGCCGACAACGGACTCTCCGCGACCGACACGCAGCTCATCGAGCAGATGGTGGTCCGCCTGCGGGCCGTGGCCGAGGCCGGTGCCACCAGTTCCACGCCTGACGAGCGCAGATAGCCGTGCACATCCTCCGGTGGGAGTACGTCGACGAGCAGGGGAACGCTGACGTGAGGTTGTACCGACTACGCAAGCGCTGCGAACGGATCGTCGCCGAGCTTGAGGTGCCGACGCCGTTCGACATCCAGACGCTGTGCGGCGCCCTCGGCGAACGCCGTGGCCGGCCCATCCACCTGGTGCCGATCAAACTGCCGGCGCAGACCGTGTGCGGGATGTGTGTGCCCACCGGTGACTTCGACGCCATCTTCTTCGAGCAGGACACCTCGCCGCTGCACCAACAGCTGATCATCGGCCACGAGCTGGGCCACCTGCTCGCCGGCCACCAGGCGACCGAGGTGCTGGACGCGGACGCCTCCCGGCTGCTGCTGCCGGACCTCGACCCGCAGCTGGTCCGGCGCAGCCTCGGCCGCAGCAACTACGCCGCCGCGGAGGAACGCGAGGCCGAGATGATCGGGTCACTCCTCCTCCGGCGGCTGCGCGGCGGGCTCGGCGACGGAGACGACGAACCGTTGGACGGCCAGGATGCCGAGCTGTACGGCCGGCTGCGGCACTCACTCGAGCACCCCCACTGGTAGCGCGGCGATGGATACCGTCCTGTACTCCGTCTGCGCCGTCGCCGGCTGGATCGCCGTCGCGTACATGGTGCGACTCCAACGCCGGCACCCGAGCCATGCCCGCCGTGCGATCTGTCTGGGTCTTGGCGCGTTCGCCGCGGGGATCACCGCGGCCATCCCGCCGATCGCGGCCGCGATCGATGACGCGTCCGGCCTACCCAACCTGGCCAAGGTCATCTCCCACGGCTGCGCGCTGACCATCTCGGCGAATGCCGAGATCATGCTCCTGCACTTCGCGCTTCCCCCGGCGAAGGCCGCCGCTCGCGCCCGCGTCTGGGTGTGGGTCACCGGCTTCGCCTTCCTCGTCATGGCCGGTCTCTTCGTGTACACCCTGACCTACGACGACCCGGTGCTGCTGACCGTCGAGTACGCGACCGACCCCGTCGTGACCGCCTACCTGCTGATCTTCCTGTTGCTCGGCTTCTTCGCCTACTGCTTCGACATCACCCGGCTGTGCTGGAGCTTCGCGAAGATCTGCGGGCGGCCCTGGCTGCGCCGTGGCCTTCGCATCACCGCCGTCGGCGCGGCCTTCGCGCTGCTCTACAGCACGAACAAGATCGTGTATCTCATCGCCTACTGGGCCGGCCACCGACCGACCGGCGAGCGGCAGATCGCCGCGGTCCTGGTGACCATCGGCGCGTTACTCATCACCATCGGGCTCACCATGCCGGCGTGGGGGCCCACCCTCAAGATCAGCCGACGATGGGAGGACTTCCACTCCTACCGCCGGCTCGAACCGCTCTGGAGCGACCTCATCGCGGCCCTGCCCGCGCTCGAACTCGATCCCGCCCTGCGCCGCACTCTCGCGGCGCTGAGCGACATCGACTACGCGTTGACCCGCCGGGTGGCCGAGATCCGCGACGGCCGCCTGGCGCTCCGCCCCTACACCGACGTCGGCGTGACGGCGCTGGCCGAGCAGTTCGCCGAGCAGGCCGAGCTGGGCACTGAGGAGCGGCAGGCGGCCGTCGAGGCCGCCCACCTGGCCTGCGCGCTGCGTCGGCATGGCGCGGGGCGCGTGGCCGCGGTCCCCCAACCCGCGGACGAGCTGCACCGCCCGGACGGTGGCTACGCTGGCGAGGTCGCGTGGCTGACGCTCGTCACCGACGCCTACGCCCGCTCGCCGGTGGTGGCGCAGACACTCGCCGCCACCCGGGAGCACACCGCCGAGAGCGCCCCGCATCCCACTGCTGGAGACACCCGCCGATGAGAGGCCGCTACGCGAACCTGACCCGGACGCGCGCTCTGCTGCCGGAGCGCGACTACCTGGACATCTACCAGACCATGCTGCGGTACGAGTTCCCGTGGGACATGAAGCTCGGGCTCAACCTGGCATTCAACAGGTCCTTCTCCATCCCCGCCATCGCCGCCGTGCACACGACCACCGGCGAGCTGACCGAACGCACCCAGAAGCGGATCGACGACACCGGCCTGCTGATGTACGAGATGGTGCTCAACGGGTTCGAGCATCCCCGTGGCCGGGACGCGTTGCGGCGTGTCAACCAGATCCACCGCCCGTACGGCATCGACAACGACGACTTCCTCTACGTCCTCGGCTGCCTGGTCGTGATCCCGACGCGGTGGTTGCGGGAGTACGGATGGCGCCCGCCCTGCTGCCACGAGCGGCAGGCCACGTACCTGTTCTACCGGGAGCTCGGCCGGCGGATGGGCATCACGGACATCCCCGGGTCGTACGACGAGTTCGAGACCTGGTTCACCGCGCACGACGCGGCTCACCTGCGGCCCAACGACGACGCGGCGGCCATCGAGCGGGCCACGCGGATGCTGATGCTCACCCGGCTCCCCCGGATGCTCGCACCGATGGGGAACGCACTTGTCAGCGCCATGTACGACGCACCGTTGCGGCGTGCCACGCAGGTCGACGAGCCGGCCTGGCCGGTCCGGGCTGGCCTGCACCTGGCGTTGCGGACGCGCTCGCGGCTGCAACGCTGGTTCGGGGCGCCACGGACGACGGCAATGTTCGCCGACGGGATCACCGCCCGGAGCTACCCCGACGGGTACGAGATCAGCCAGCTCGGTCCGCGGCACTGATGGGGCGTGTTGCGCAAGGTGTCGGGGGAATCGACACGTCCACAACACGCCCCAGCGCGACCTGTCAGCAGCCGAGCCTCTTGGTGGAGAGAGCGACGTCGTCGATCCAGAGGTCGAACTCGCCAGGCGTGGTGCCACCCTGGTAGAGCTGCCAGCCGATCTTCACGGTGTTCACCGCCGGCAGGACGAAGGGCACGTCGTTGCCGCCGTGCTCGGTCGTGGAAGCGGTCAGTTCCGGGTTGGCCACGCCGTCGATCCACACGGTGACGCGGTTGTCCGTGGGGTCGAGTTTCCACTCGAAGCACTGCCAGGTGTCCTCGGTGACCGGGGCGGACTCCCGCCAGTTGGTCCAGTCGCCGGTCGGGCCACCGTCGGCGCCCACACCCCAGAAGGTCCCGGGGACCGTGGGCGCGTACTGACCGCCGACGGGACGGACGACCTCCGGGCTCCCGCTGCCGGTCGCCTCCACGAGCGTGAAGTGCGCCCAGTCGGGGGCGGTGGGGAAGGCATCGACGCGCAGCCGCATCCGGCCGTAGAAGCGGTTGCCCGGCGCGGCGAAGTCGTCGACGCGCAGGAAGGCACGCCCGTTGTCCACGGTGTGGACGTGCAGCACCTGGTTGCCGTGCCGGGCGCGCTCGACGGTGAGCGTGCCGTTGCGCGTGTCGATGCCCCAGTCCACCGTGCTGGCGCCGCCACGCGGCAACCGCTCGAAGTCCTCACAGAACAGCAGGCCACGGGTACACGAGTGCTGGGGGGCACCCGACGCGGTGGCCGGGACGCTGCCGGCCGTGGCGCCGAGGAGCAGGGCGGCGGTGATCACCGCGAGGGAACGGCGCATGGTCATCCTCCATGACGTGGGGCCCGCACCGCGTAGGGGCGGGTCGGAGTATTTCTCGGACATCGCGAGCACCGCTCACCGCGGGTCTGGGCGCGTCGACAGGCGATGTGGACGCCTCCGCTGCCCGCGGGCGATCGTCTCGGTGTCGTGGAAACGCGGGGTCGGGACACGTACGGCGGGCACCTGCCCGTCGTCGTGGAGATGGCCCGGCGATGCGGCACGCGTACGCCGAAGTGGCGCGCTGCCGGCACTGCGCTGCTCCCGTGCTGCCGGTTGCCAGCACGGTTGCCCCCGTGCCGCGGCGATGTGAGCCATTCCAGCACACCCGCGGCCGATCCAGCAATATCGATGACGGACGCCCGTGCACACCGTGCCGGGGCGGTCAGTGATCTGCCGCCCCGAGGATGACGGTGAGGCCCTCCTCGGCCGCCAGCACCGCACCGGAAAACTCCCGCCGCGCGGCGGCCACCGCGGCTGCCCGGTCGTTGCCCGGCCAGAAGTGGGTGAGCAGCAGGCGGCGGGCGCCGGCCCGCCGAGCCCACTGACCGGCCTCGGCGGAGGTCAGCAGATTGCGGGTGGGTTGGTCGGTCTCGCCGTCGTGGTCGGTGGCCTCGACGATGAACAGGTCGGCGTCGCGGCCGAGTTCGGCGAGCACGGGGGTCGGGCCGGTGTCACCGGTGTAGGCCAGTGCCGTTCCGTCCGCCTCGATGCGGATGCCCGCGGTGGGCACGTAGTGCGGGAGCGACAGCCCGGTCAGGGCGAACGGCCCCAGCCGGTGGGTGCCGGGCAGCGGATGCACGTCGAAGACCGCGTGCAGGTCGACGTCCGGTTCCAGGCCGCGGAGCCGGTCGAGCACCCCCGGCGGGCAGTACAACGGCAGCCGTGGCCCACCGTGGTCACCGTAGAGCCGCATCCGGAACAGCCCGTGCAGGTCGATGCAGTGATCGGGATGCTCGTGGGTGATGACGACCGCGTCGAGCGCACCGTCTGGCCAGTGCCCGAGCAGGCGCGGCAGCGTGGCATAGCCGAGGTCGAGCACCAGGCGGTAGCCGTCCCAGTCCACCGCGAATCCGCTACAGGAACGGCCCGGTTCGGGAAAGGCGCCAGAGCTGCCGAGTACGGTGACCTGTCGCATCCGCCCACCATGCCCGACCTCCAGCCGGCTGGCCAGCCCGGGTCACGCGAGCGGCGGTGCCGCCGACCAGGTCGGGGCCCGTCTGGGCACGCAACAGGGTGGCTGAAACGTGAATCTCGCCTAACTCGACAATTCACCCCTTAGGTTCGATGCGCAGGACGCCGCCGAACCGGGGAGAGACGTGGACAGCTATCCGGCGATCGAAGATCACGGACTTATCGGCGACCTGCAGACCGCCGCGCTCGTGACGTGTGACGGGACCGTCGACTGGTTCTGCGCGCCGCGCTTCGACTCGCCGAGCATCTTCGCCGCACTCCTGGACAAGGAGAAGGGCGGTTACTTCCGTATCGCGCCGCACGACGTGCGGTACGTGACCAAACAGCTCTACCTCCCCGGCACCCCCATCCTGATCACCCGGTTCATCAGCGCCGACGGCGTGGCCGAGGTGATGGACTTCATGCCGGTCACCGGCGAGCGGGCCACCGACGCGCACCGGTTGGTCCGCATCGTCACCATGGTCCGCGGCAGCATGCGCTTCCAGGTGGAGTGCCGACCGCGGTTCGACTACGCCCGCGAGGGCCACCAACTGGAGCGCCACCCCAACGGCTACGTCTTCCGCAGCCGGTCGGCGTCGCTGACATTCAACCCGGTCGACCCCACGCGGCGGTTGATCTCCGATCACGGCGACATCCGTTTCGAGGGCGACGACCTCGTCGCGTACGGCACCCTCAACGAGGGCGACACCGGCGGGGTGGTCCTGGAGACCGGCGGCACCGAGCCACGCATCATCGGGGCCGAAGAGATCCAGGGCATGTTCGAGTGGACCCGGGACTACTGGCGGCGCTGGCTCGAACGCTCGCGCTACACCGGCCGCTGGCGGGAGATGGTCGAGCGCTCCGCGATCACGCTGAAGCTCATGACGTACGCACCGACCGGTGCGATGATCGCCGCGCCCACCGCCGCGCTGCCCGAGCTGGTGGGCGGCACCCGCAACTGGGACTACCGCTACACCTGGGTACGGGACACGTCGTTCTCGGTGCACGCGCTGCTCGGCCTGGGCTTCACCGAAGAGGTCAGCCGGTACATGGACTGGCTGGACGAGCGGATCCGTGAGGCCGGCGACCTCCAGGATCCACTGAAGATCATGTACCGGGTGGACGGCTCGTCCGACCTGCACGAGGAGGTTCTCGACCATCTGGAGGGCTACCGCGGCTCGCGACCGGTGCGGATCGGCAACGGCGCCGCCGACCAGCTCCAGCTCGACATCCACGGCGAGGCCCTCTACGCCATGCACCTCGCCGACGAGCAGGGCATCCGCGTCTCGCACCAGGTGTGGAAGAGCACCGTGCGGTTGGTCGACTGGCTCTGCCAGCACTGGGACCAACCCGACGCCGGCATCTGGGAGAGCCGCCACCACCCCCGCAACTACACATTCGGCCGGGTGATGTCCTGGGTCGCGCTGGACCGGGCCATCCGGCTGGCGACCCGCACCGGCCGCCCCGGGGACATGGCCTGCTGGACCGAGCAACGCAACCGCATCTACGACCAGGTCATGGACCGCGGGTACGACCGGGGCCGCGGCACCTTCGTGCAGGCGTACGACGAGACCGTGCTGGACGCGGCGTTGCTCGCCATGCCGGCGGTCGGCTTCGTCACGCCGAGCGACCCACGGTGGCAGTCCACCCTGAAGGCGATCGAGCGCGAACTGGTGTCCGACAGCCTGGTCCACCGGTACGACCCGGTCCACTCCCCCGACGGCCTCCCCGGCCACGAGGGCACCTTCAACATGTGCACCTTCTGGTACGTCGAGGCGCTGGCCCGTTCCGGACGCCTCGACGACGCCCGCCTCACGTTCGAGAAGATGTTCACCTTCAGCAACCACCTCGGCCTCTACGCCGAGGAGATCGCCGCGACCGGGGAGCAGATCGGCAACTACCCCCAGGCGTTCAGCCACCTCTCGCTGATCAACTCGGCGCTGACGCTCAACGACCTGCTCGACACCGAGGCCGACGCCCGGCGCCGCCGATAGCGCGCGGCACTCCGGCCGACCGCCCGCAGCGGGTGAACGTTGGGATGGGCTTGACGGGCCGACGTCCATCACGCATCGTCAATCCGAATCGACTTTCTTGAATGCATTGACCTTGGGGAGGGTTGATGAAAGCCATCGTCTCCGCCGTCTCGGCCGCGGTCCTGCTGCTCCTGCCATCGGCTGGTGGATCCGCCGACCGGCAGGCGGCCGACACGCCCTGCACCGGAGAGATCCACGCCAACCCAGGGTTCGAACTCGGCACCACCGGCTGGACCGCCGGCCCTCGCGTCGTCGTGTTCGGCGACGCGACCCGGCCCGCACACACCGGTCAGGCGTACGCCGCCTTCGCGGGGCTGGACGTGACGCGTGGTGACCTGCTGCGCACCACCGTCACGGTGCCGGCCGGGTGCGAGCTGACGGTTCGCTTCTGGGTCCGGACCCTCACCACGGAGACCCGCCGCGGTGACTACCTGAACGTCGGGCTGGCAGTCACCGGGATACCGCCGAAGACGAGGTTCTCGCTGGCCTTCGACGGCGGGTCGCAGTGGCGGCAGTACGCGATGTCGACCGGGACGGCGACGACCGAACGCACCGCGACGGCCAGCTTCCTCTCCAGCGAGACGGCCGGCAACGGCGTCACGGCCTTCGACGTGGACGACGTGTCCTTCACGTTGAGCTGACCGCGGCGCTGGCCACCGGGTCGGCCCCGCCGGCTCGGTGGTCGGCCAGTGCGCGGACTCGATGCCCTGCCGCGGGACGCCGGTGCTCGCGCGTGCCTGGTCGCCTCAGGACACGCTCCCCCGCAGCTGGGTAGGGGTTCCCCGGCCGCCCGTGGCGCCTCGCCGGCCGGCGAAGCCGAGGAGCGCGGGCATCAGCGTCAACGCCACGAGCACCACGACCGTCCTGACGCGGGATCACCGAGTGGCGTACTCCGCAGTCACCTACCGCGTGTCCGGCGACGGGGTGACCGACGAGGCGCGGGCCGCGCTGACCAAGGCGACGTACACGGGCCACGCCCGTCACGGCTGCCGCGCACCCTCGGCACCCAAGGCAACCGGGCCACATCGACACAGCACCAGCGGGTAACGTGATCTGACCAGATCAGCCCTGTCGGCCCAAGCGGGTCAACCTACCCCTGTCGGCCAGCACCACGACGGCCCACGTGGCGTGCCCGCACCCCACCCCACGGACGTTGTCCCCGATACGGTGCCGAGGAAGGGATCGTCCGTCGTGACCTCACCGGGGACCCCGTCCAAGCCGGGTTTGCGCGAGCGGAAGAAGGCGAAGACCCGGGCCACGATCCGGGAGCACGCGATCCGCCTGTTCCTGAAGCAGGGCTATCACGCGACGACCGTCGGTCAGATCTCCGAGGCCGCGGAGATCTCACACACCACCTTCTTCCGATACTTCCCCACCAAGGAAGACGTCGTCCTGCACGACGATCTGGCGCCGCTGTTCATTGACGCCCTGCGCAGTCAACCGGAGACCGTCACCTCGATAAGCGCGCTTCGCGCGGCGATCCGGACCCTGTACGAGGACGACCAGGACGAGGCGTTCCAGCAGGACGGGTCGGGGACGATGGTGCTGGCACGAGAGCGGCACGCGTTGATCCTCTCCGTTCCCGAGCTTCGGGCACGGATCCTCGACGACTTCGCGGAGGCGTTCGGCGCGATCACCGAGGTCCTCGCGGAGCGCGTCGGACGCGACAGGGACGACATCACCGTGCGGACCCTGGTGGGCGCGGTCATGGGTCTGGTCACCAGCTCCTACCTGACCGTCACCGGTGATCCACGCGAGGACCTCCCCACCATGTTGGACTCGACCCTGGCCGAGCTGGAGGCCCGCAGCGCCTTCGGCCTGTAGGCAGCCGAACCAGGCGTCCACACTCGACGCCGACTGACTGGCGGACGTTGCGTATCCTGATGCCTACTCTCTGGAGGGGTGGCATGGTCGACACGTACACGCGGATGCCCGACCTCAGCACGGGCGCTGCCCCTGCCGGGGTGGCCCGGCTCGCTCCGCAGGCCGTCAGGTCGGGTCTGGGCGACGTTCTCCCGGCCGAGGCGAGCGCGGCCGGTGCCGGTTGGTGGCGCGGCGGGCGCCGCCCGCACGACCGCGTTTCCACAGCGGAGTGACCCGCACCGACGGGCAGCCGCCCGCTGATCCGGTGACCCGGGGGCCGGACGGTCGGCCCACCCCCCTGCTCTGGCTCTATCTGCAGATCGTCGGATTGGTGGGTGGCATCGGTGTCGCGGTGGGCGCCATGTTCTTCCACGGCAACCGTCCCCTGGCGCGGCCCTACGGGCAGGCGATGCTCAACTGCACCAGGATCCATGACGTCGACCTGAGCAAACCCGCCGAGTTCGATGCCCCTCGGAGCATGCAGTTCCTGACCTGCATGTCCGACCCGGCCCGGGTACGCGGGTTGGTGATGCTCACCGGCGGCGTCCTGCTGCTGGTCGGGCTCGCCCTGATCGTCGCACTGACCCCGGTGGTCGATCGGTGGCGGCTGCGCCGCCACCGACTCGCGAGCCCCGTCGCCGGTGCCGAGCAGCGGTTTGCCGAGCTCTGCGATCGGCAGGGGCTGCACGGCCGGCACCGGCCCGCACTGTTCGTGGCGGGGCCGTCGGTGCGGCAGGCGTTCACCACCGTCCGGCCCGGCGGCCGACCACTCGTGGTGCTGCCGGCCGCGGTGGCGGTGGCCTACCGGGATCCGGCGCGCTTCGACCCGGTCGTCCAGCACGAGCTGGCGCACGTGCGGGGTCGGGACGTCCGGTGGGTCTCCGCCGTGCGTGGTCTGCTGTGGCTGGTCATGCCTGCGGTGGCGGTGGCCAGTGTCTCCGAGATCCGCGCGGTGGGGCTGCCGGAGATCACGGTCGTCACGGCCGTCCGGGCGCTGGTACTGGTGCTGGTGAGCGCCCTCCTGCGGGCACTGGTGCTGCGACTGCGCGAACACGAGGCGGATCAGCAGGTCAGCCGGAGCGGGGACGCCACCGCGCTGGTCCGGCTGCTGGAGGCCGCCGCCGCGACCCGACCGCAGCACCCCGGGTGGGTGCGCCGACTGTTCGCCCGGCACCCGACGCCGCAGCGGCGGGCCGCCGCGCTGTGGGCCGGGCAGTCTGTGTCGCTCGACGGCCCGCTGCAGGCCGCGGTGACCGGGGTGGTGACGGCGATCGTCGCGGGGGCGGCGGCCCAGGCGGCGAACGTGTTGGCGTTGGACCGGGACCTCTCCGTGCTGCCGGCCAGTCTGGTCGGTGTGCTGCTCGGGTTCGGGCTGACCCCCGCCCTGCATCGCCGGGCGCTCACCGGTGCGCCGTCGCGGCGTTGGCTCCCGATCGTCGCGGCCGCCGCCGGTCTCGCCGTGGGCGGATTCGTCTTTCCCACCGGAACGGGCGGCGGCGGTCCGTCGTTCCCCACCGGCACCAACAGCCTGGGCGGCGGTCTGTGGTTCGCGATCCTGGCCGCACTCGCCGGCATGGTCGCCGGCACCGCCTGCACCGTGCTGGCCGGGCTGGCGGCCCGCCGGGGTCCGGACCGGTTCACCCGACTCCGGCGAGGGCTCACCTACCTGGCGGCCGCCGCGACCGTCACGGCGATCTCTTGGCCGTTGCCGAGCCTCGCCGTCGGCCTGGAATGGCCGGTCTCGACACGTTCCTGGCTGGTCTACGCGCTGCCCGACGCGCCGTGGCCGTGGCTGGGCCTGGCCCTGCCGACGGCGGTCGTGGCCCTGATCGGCTGGCGTCGCCTCGCCACCCGCGCCGTCCTGTCCGTCGTGGCGGTGACCGGGGTGATCGGTGCGAGCCTCGCATCGGCACAGGCGCTCACGAATCCACCGGCCACGCTGGACGCCGCGGTCGCCCTCCTCCAGCAACGAGGATGGATCTGCACCCTGGCCGGGTGGGCGGCACTCGTGGTGCTCGCCGTCGGACGCGGTGACCCCGGTGTGGGGAGGGCCCTCGTCGCCGGGGCGGGCGTCGCGGCACTGACCGGCACCTCGCAGTTCGTGCACCAGGTCGTCTCCGGTCGTACCGTGGACGCGACACTGCTCCGGCTCTACGTCGGTGCACCGGTGATCTGGTGGTTCTACCTCGCGGTGCTCACGACGCCCGTCCTGATCGGGCTCTCCGCTCTCGCCGGACGGCTCGGACGACGACCCGAGCCGATCGGCCGGCCGTTCCGCCGGGCCGGCACGCGAGCACGGGTGTGGCAGGTGCTCGCTCCGGTCACGGCAGCGGTCCTGGTCGGGGCCGCGGCCCTCGTCGGCCTGCCCGGTGGGCCGGTGCTGCTGCCCACCGCGGCACCGGCGACCACCGCCCCGGCGGTCGTGGGGGTGCCGTCACCGACCATCGTCACTCCGAGCGCCAACGCCTCGCCGGGTACGCCGGCCGGTGCGGATCCCGGCCGGGTGCTCACCGTCGCGGAGGCTGGTGCCGCCGCCAGCGCGGTCCGGGCGAAACTGCCGGCGTTCTGGAAGCCGGAGCCGCAGCAGCAGGACACCGGTGAGTCCAAGACCGTCGTCAAGCCGGCGGCCTGCCGGCAGTTGGCCACTGACGACTACCTGCGCCGGATCAAGCCGGACCAACGGGTCGACGAGATTCGCGGCTTCGCCGCCAGGAGGTCGCCGAGCAGCATCAGCGGGTCGACAGTCATCGTGATCGTCACCTCGCACGCCCACCCCGTGCCCGACACTCTCCTCGACGAGGCCGAGGCCGCCCGCGCCGCGTGCACCCGGTTCACCGCCACCACCCCCGGCGGCTCACCTGTGCGGTTCACCGTGAGCGCCCAGCCGACGCCCCAGGTGGGAGAGGAGTCCTGGCGGGTACGGTACGACCTCGCGAGCGGCAGCGGTTCGAGCAAGATCACCGGTACCACCCTGTACGGCCTGGTCCGGCTCGGTCACAACCTCGTGGTGGTGCAGCTGACCGCCATCTCGGAGCCACCGGACGAGGCGGTGTTCGAAGCGGCGGTCTCTTCGACGGTGGCCGCCCTCAGCCGGTAGAGCCTGCCTGCGTGCGGTAGACGGCCGCAGTCCGGCCCAGGGCGCCAACGCCCTGGGCCGGACTGTTGTCGCGGCTCGCGGTCCTGCCGATCAGGTGACGTTGATGTCGCTGCACCACATGTAGGTCTGGTCCAGGTGCGACGCCCTCCAGATCACGAAGAGGATGTGGTTTCCACTGCGTGACGGGAGCGAGACGTTGAACGAGATGTTCTGCGCCGGCGCGTAGCGCCCGGTCGTCGTGATCAAGTCGAGGTTGCCCCACCCGAGCTGCTGGGTGACTGGGTTGAACCCCTGCTTGGTGACGTAGACCTGGAAGTAGTCAGCGCCGTGGCTGGCCTGGTCGTACAGCTGGACCGTCAGGTTGCGGCTGACGTTCGTCCTCTTCCACGCCCCGGGCTGGTTCACGCTGTTGTTCCTGGTCAGGCCGTTGCTGCACAGCTGCCCGTCCGGGGTGCGAGCCTGGTACTGGCCGGCGAGGCCGTCCCGCAGCTGGCTCATCCAGTTCCACATGGTGTCGGGGTTGGCCTGGAACGCCTGCCAGCACATGGGGTCCTGCTGCTGCATGGCCGGGTTCATGTGTTGACTGCCCCAGGTCTTCCAACACTGATAGGCGCGACTCGCCGGGTTGATGATGGTGCCGTGGGCCTGGGCCGCCCCGGTGAAGGGCAGCGTGCCGACCACCATGGCAACCAGCAGGACGACCACCTGGAGGGGTCGGCGGACGGTTGACCGGGTTCGCCCGCCGGATAGATCGGACGTGTGTGAACGCACTGTTCATCCTCCGCTCTTCGGTACTAGAGATCACAATGGGAACGCTCCCAAACCAACTGTTACATCTATGAGCTTAGATATCAATACTGAGCGATTTACGGTCTGATGTGGATCAAGGTGACCGGATCGCCCGCAACGGCGTCCACCGCGGTACGCGGACGGTCCACACCCACCGGCGGGGCCGGTGGGCGAGCTGTCCAGCCTCCGGCTTCGCCGGGTACGACCGCTACGCCCGACCGCCCGTCGTGGTCAGAGACCTGCTGCGGCGTCGTACCGGCGGCGCTGGTCGGCCATTTCCGACTCGGTCAGCGCCTCCCTCATCGCCAATTCCTCGTACTTGTCCGGGAACATCTCCCGCAGCCGGTCGACGAACCTGACGTCGTCGGTCGCCTCGACCACCTGGATGCCCGGCGGGTCGGTGGACATGTCCATGATCACCGGACCGGCCAGCTTGACCGCCACGTCCCAGGGACGCTTCTGCTCGGCGACCCCGCAGAGGTGGAAGCCGTACACCGTCCGCACGTCGGCGAGCGCGGTCACGTCGGCCGGCTCGTAGCCGTAGACGCGGACGCCGCAGATCACCTGCGGCGTCGTCTCCGTGGCGGCCGCCTGCTGGGCATTGTGTCCGGCGTGGTTGTGCTGCCCCGGGTCCGCCTTCTCGAGCGTGGTCCGCATCCGGGCCGTGATCTGCCCCTGCAGATCCGCCGGCTCCGCCTCCGGGTCTGCCCGGTTCAGCAGTACGACCGTTGCGCCGGACACCACCAGCAGGATCACCGCCACCCAGACGAAGCGGTTTCGGTACCAACCCGCGAAACTCTCTCGGGAAATCATGACTGCTTCTCACCTCGTCGCCGGTACTGGTGGCTGGCAGGTCGGATCGGACGTCCCGGCAGGTCAGACGCCGAGCGCGTGGGCCGCCGACCGAGGGATGCCTACGGCGGCCAGGGCTGCCCACCCGGGGAATGCCCGTGACCATGGAAATGGCCCGGCGGTGCGGCAGGCGAGCGCCCGCCCAAGCGGCGCGCTGCCGACACTGCGATGCTCCCGTGCTGGCCGTTCCCAGCGCGGTTGCCCCCGCGCTGCGGCGATGTGAGCCATTCCAACACGTTTGGATCCGTTCTGGCAACATCGACGAGCATCAGCGCAGGCCACTCTCGACACCAGCAGGGACAACTCCGTCGAGCGGGACCGCGTACCCCACCACTTGATCATCGGCCGGGACAGGCCCCCGGGGACCGCGACGTGGGGCGCCGCAAGCAGCACGATCATGCGGATGAGCAGGTCCGCCGCCGACCGACAGGCAGCGACACGGCAGGTTTGCCATTCGCGGCAGTCGATGTATCTTGGGAACGCTCCCAGATTGCCACCTCCATTCCACCCGCTTGAGGAGCCCACACATGTCGCGACGGCGTTATCGCCCGGCCACCGTTCTGGCCGGACTGCTCGCTCTGACCCTGTCCGTGTCTCTCCTGCCACCGTCGCCGGTGGTCGGTGCCGCCGCGGCCGGCCCATCCCACACCCGCGCCGCGCCGCTCGCCGAACTGACCGTGACATCCGAACAGGTGGCCTACGGTCTGCAACGCCCCATCGCGCTCACCGGGCTGCCCGACGGCCGGATGCTGATCGCGGAGAAGAACGGCACCGTCCGCGCTTACCACCCCGACACCGGCCTCGCGGCCGAGCCGGTGCTCGACCTGACCGCCCGGATCGACACGTCGGACAACGAGCGTGGCCTTCTCGGCATCACGCCCGCGCCGAACTTCGCGCGGACCGGGATCCTCTACGTGGCCTACACGAGCCTGCCTGCCGGCGCGTTGACGCTGGCGCGAGTGCCCATCAGCGCACCCGAGCGGTTGCAGGTGCTGCTCACCCAGGAGCACGCGGAGTACGGCAACCACAACGGCGGACAGGTAGCGTTCGGCCGCGACGGATACCTCTACTGGTCCCTCGGCGACGGCGGCCACGCGAACGACCCGTTCAAGAGCGGTCAGAACCTCGGCACCCTGCTCGGCAAGATCCTGCGGATCGACGTCAACCGCAGCTGCGGGGGCAAGCGCTACTGCGTACCCTCCGACAACCCGTTCGTCCGCACGGCGGGCGCGCGGCCGGAGATCTGGGTCTACGGGCTGCGCAACCCGTGGCGGTTCTCCGTCGACCCGGTCGACGGCTCACTGTGGATCGGCGATGTCGGCCAGGGCCTGGTCGAGGAGATCAACCACATCCGCCCGTCGCAGCGTGGGGCGAACCTCGGCTGGTCCTGCCGGGAGGGCACTCCCGTCTTCGACCAGACGCAGTGCCGCCCGGGCGTGCGGTTGACCGACCCGGTCTTCGAGTACGAGCACTACCTCACGGAGAACTGTTCGGTGACCGGCGGCGTGGTGTACCGAGGGTCCGAAATCCCGGAGGCGTGGGGGACCTACGTCGCGAGCGACTACTGCTCGACGCTCGCCTTCGCCGTGCGCCCCAAGTCCACGGGCGGCTACGAGTCCGCCACGATCGGCAACTTCCCCATCCAGCCGACCGCGATCGGCACCGACGTGCGCGGCGAGTTGTACGTGCTCAGTGACCTCCCGGGGTGGCTGAGCCGGGTGCGGTTCGAGCGGGTCCAGCCAGCCGCTGGCGGCGGGGCGGCAAACCGCTGAGTCTCGGGCAACCCCCGCGCATCAGCGACACTCCCGGGGACGGCCGCATCGGAGCGGCCGTCCCCGACGCACGTCGATGCGGGCCCCGGTGACGGCAGCGGGCGTGCCGTCAGTCAGCGCGGTCGGAGACGTTCGCGCGGGCGGCGGCGTACCGTTCGCGGACTGCCGGCACGGCGTCCGCGTCGTACACCTCGACCTGCCCGATCGTCCACGCCGGCGGCCGCTGGTCGCCCGACAGCACCCAGGCCGCCTGGCGGGCGGCGCCGTCCGCGACGTACTCCCCCAGTGGGGGGACGAGCACGGGGCAGCCGAAGACCGTGGGCGCGATCCGGCGGACCGCCTCCGAGCGGGCGCCGCCGCCGACCAGGATGATCCGGTTGACAGTCGTGCCCTGCGCGATCATCGCATCCAGCCCGTCGGCGAGTGCGCACAGAATGCCCTCCACCGCCGCACGTGCCAGGTGCGCGGGGGTCGAGGTCCGCAGTGTCAGGCCGTGTACGGCTCCGGTGGCGTGCGGACGGTTCGGCGTACGCTCGCCCTCCAGGTAGGGCACCAGGACCAGTCCGTCGGCGCCCGGCGGGGCGGACAGCGCCAGCGCGGACAGCGCCGAGTGGTCCACCCGCAGCATGGTCGCGGCCGCGTCCAGCACCCGGGCGGCGTTGAGCGTGCACACCACCGGAAGGAAACGGCCGGTGGTGTCGGCGAACCCGGCCACGATCCCGCTCGCGTCGGCGGCTGGCACATCAGAAACGGTGGACACGATGCCGGAGGTGCCGATCGACACGATGACGTCGCCCGACTCGGCGCCGACACCAAGCGCCGCCGCGGCGCAGTCGCCTGCGCCGGGACCCAGCGGCGCGCCGGTGCGCAGGTGCCCGGCCCGGCCGGTCGGCCCGAGCACCCGCGGCAGCAGCAGACCATCCCGACCGAACGCCAACCGGATCAGGTCCGACCGGTACGCACCGGCCGCGGCCGACCAGTACCCGGTCCCGCTGGCGTCGCTGCGGTCGGTGTACAGGGCATCCAGCCCCGGCGCGCCGGCCAGACGCCAGGTCAGCCAGTCGTGCGGCAGGCAGACCGCAGCCGTACGGGCCGCGTTCTCGGGCTCGACCGAGGCCAGCCAGCGCAGTTTGCTGACGGTGAAGCTGGCCACCGGTACCAGGCCGACCGCCTCCGCCCAGGCTCGCCGCCCGGCCTCGCCGCCGCCGAGATCCGAGATCAGGTCGTTGGCGGCGCCGGCCGAGCGGGTGTCGTTCCACAGCAACGCGTCCCGAACCACGGCGCCTTCGGCGTCCAGGCACACCATGCCCTGCTGCTGCCCGGCGACCGAAAGGGCCGCCACGTCGTCCAGGCCCCCAGCCTGTGTGACCGCGTCGGACAGCGCGGCCTCCCAGGCTGCCGGCGGCACAGCGGTGCCGCGCGGGTGCGGTGCGCGGAGCCGTCATCGGCCCGGTCGCCACCCGGGGCGTTCAGCACGGGTATCCAACCGGAACGGAAGGCAGCTCATCCGCGACGACGACCGTCCCCATCGGTCCAGAGACCCGTTGCTCTGCCGATGACAAGTGGTTCGAGGTCGACAGTCAGCCTCGCCCGGTCATCCGCGCCACCCGCGACGTTTGTCGCGGCCGCCACGGTCAGCGGGTGTCGGGGACCGTAGCGGGCGGCCAGCAGGGCGTGGGCCTGTTGGTCGAGGCGTCTCGCCCGGTCGCTGTCACCCAGGGTGGTGGCGTAGTTCAGTCCGGCGGCCAAGACGTACGGATGGCGCTCGTCGAGCCGTTCCCGGAGACGCTCCACGCATTCTTCCAACACCTCGCGGGCATCCGCGAGGTCCCCGGCACCGATCAGGACGACACCAAGCGTGTTCGCGACCACCTGCGTGAGCGGATGGCGCTCTCCGTACGTGTCGCGGTACACCGCGACCGCGGCAGTGGCGTGTCGCCTCGCCTGGTCGCTGTCACCCAGGGCCGAGCAGATGCAGGCCAGCTCCGCCTCGCAGGCGGCAGCCTCGGGGTGTTGCCGACCCGGTATCGCCGCCCAGCGTCCGCGAGCGTGTGTGACCAGGGAGTGGGCCTCTTCGAGGTCCCCCAGACGCCGCAGGCTCAGCGCGAGGTTCCGGGCGACGCGCAGGCTCAGCGGATGGTCGGTGCCGAACGCACCGCTCGCGATCTCCAGGGTCCGGGCCAGTTGGCTGCGCGAACCGTCGTAGTCGCCGAGCTCGCGCAGGTCGCGACCGTAGCTGTCCTCGCTCAGCAGAGTCGCCGCGTGCCGCGGACCGAGGCTACGCAGCCTGCGACCGTAGGTGTCCCAGTCCCGCTCGGTCGCCTCGGTGAACTCGCCGAGGAGGAGCAGAGCGACAGCCAGGTCGTGGCCGGCCGCAAGGGTCCCCGGATCGTTGGCGCCGCCGGTCGACAGGCGTTCCTCCCAGATGTCGCGTGCCACCTCCACGGCACGCGCGAAGTCGCCGGACAGGGCGGGGCGGTCCTCCGGCGCGCCCTCGTCGGACAACCGGCCGACGATGGCCCGGGTGGCGGCACGCTGCTCGTCGGGCAGCATCTCCTGGATGACGCGCCGCACGAGCTGATGCGTGCTGACCGTGGCGGCGTCGGTGTCGATCCGCACCAGGCCGAGCCGGGCGATGTCGCGAATCAACGCCGCGGTCGAGCCTTCGAGGTCGGGTTCGTACCTTTCGAGTTCCTCCAGGACCACCGGCGACAACAGCACATGAATGGGAGTCGTCTCCTGCTCGAAGCAGGCGATGAGTTCCAACAGTCGGTAGGCGGCCGGACGCTGCGCACGAAGGCGCTGGGCCGTCAGCCCCAACGTGGACGAGGCCCCCTGGAGGGTCGGCATGCGGTCGAGGCTCTCCAGAAACTCCGGCACCGGCATGGCCGTCGTGGCGAGCGACGCCCCGGCAAGGCTCAGCGCCAGCGGGTGGTCGCCGAGGCGTTCGGCGATCGTCGAGGCGTCGTCGGGCGCAAGTCCAGGCATTCGACGCGCGATAAGTTTGACGGACTCGGCCCGTTCGAACCCAGCGAGTTCCAGGACATCGACCTCGTCCCGCCAGGCCGCGCTGCGCGAGGTGATCAGCACGCTGCCGGGGCCGCGGGGCAGGAACCGCCGCAGGGTCTCCGGGTCGTCCACGTTGTCGAATATGACGAGCCAGTGGTCCGTCCGGTCGAGGTGATCCAGCACGTTGCCCGTGAGGTCGGGGCCGAGCGCGGCTTCGAGTTGCGCGAGCTGAGCAGGGATCGAGCGGGGATCCTCGGCCGACACCCACCAGACGAGCCGGTACGCGGAGGCGAAGCGGTGGGCGTACTCCATCGCCAGTTCGGTCTTGCCGGCGCCGGCCATGCCCTGGATCACCGTGGTGCCGTGCTGGGCCAACCGTTCGTACAGCGCCTCCAGAATGGTGCCTCGGCCGACGAATTCGAGGTTGCGCGGCGGCACCTGCCACACCTTTGGTGCAACGGTGGGCATCCGGGGCAGGGCTCCCGGGACCCGGCGAACCGGGTTCGGCGGCTGTAGCGCGGCGAACAGCGCCTCGCGTGCCGGGCCTTCGGACATGCCGACCAGGTCGATGGAGGGAATGGCGGCGAAGGCGCGAGGTGGTCGGACCGCGCCGACCCGGATCGGCAGCAGGAACGGGGCGGGACCGTGCGGCGGTCGCTCGCCTCCGACGCGCCCGACGTCGGCAGCTTCCGCCGTCTCCAGGTAGTCGCGTGTCAACACCACCACCATCCGGTCGGCGCCGTTCATCGCCGCCGTCCAGTCGCGGACCTCGAACAGTGTGCTGGGCTGGCCTGCCGACTCCAGCTCGGCACCGATCCACTCGGCCCACATCCGGTCGGGCGCCGCGTAGCTGATCGTCAGCGAGGTCGATGCGGATCGCGCCGGGCGGCGGGTGAAATCGGCCAACCAGCGGACGCGATCCCGGTCATCCATCGGCGGAAGCTCCAGGCGGATGCCGGTCAGCTCGCTGGTGAGCCGCTCGTACGCCGCGAGCAGCGAGCTTCCCATCCCGGGCCGGTCGCCGAAGACCGCCAGGATTTCCTCGTATGCGTAGAACGGCTTGTAGGGGATCTCCACCTCTGCCCAGTACCGGTCGAGGTCGGCGCGGCCCGACGACGTGAGCATCGGGTCGAACCGCGCTCGGGCGTACGCGCGGCCGGCCTCGACCTTCGCCATCTCGCCGTCGTCGACGCGCATCGGCACCGGGAACACCCGCACCGGATTAGCCGGTCGTGTCTGGCCGATCGACCGCGCGACGTCGACAGCGCCCTCGATGCTCGTCTCACTGATCGTGAAGCAGTTGACCACCGTGTCGGGGAACTGGACGGTGGCGATACCGGCAACATCACCCAGGCCCGTCCGGCTGTCGATCAGCACGAAGTCGTAGCTGCGGCGCAGGTTCGCCCTGAGCGCCTCCAGGAGGGCGTACCCGTCGCGCCGTTCGTAGAAGGCGCTCCACTCGAACGTGGCCACAGCCCCCGAGTACGAGGCGTCCTGCCGCCCGGGCGGGATGAGGTCGATCAGGCCGTTGCCCGGAAAGGCCCAGCCGAGCCTGAGGGCGTAGGCACTGACGTCGGCGGACGCCTCCGCCACCGCGGCGAGGTCGTCGTTTGTCGCCATCCACGTCTCGGTGAACGTGTGAAGCATGTCGATCAGGCCAGGCGACGTCCGCAGCGCCTGATCGGACAGGAAGGGTCGGTAGTACCGGTGCAGGCTTGGCGACTCCAGATCCCAGTCGAGCACGGCGACGCGGTAGCCGTTGCTCGCGAGGATCCAGGCGACATTCGCCAACGCCATCGTCCGGCCGGTGCCGCCCCTGTACGAGTAGAAGGTGATGATCTGACCGGATCCCGTCGCCTCGGCGGACCGGGAGACGCCGCCGTCCATCGGGTTTCTTCCGGCGACGCCGAACAACCCCTCGTCGATACGGTCGCGACCGCTCCGACCGGGCCTGGTTGCCGGATCGAGCGCGATGCGCATTGCCGGCAGCCGGCTGGCGAGCGTGTCGTCCATCGCAAGAAGCTGACGGACCAACGGCTCGGCGTCGTTGTCGTCGAGTTCGAGAAGCGCTGTGGCCGCCGCCGCCCGCGAGTCGAGTTCACGGTCTCCGTCGGTGGTCAGCCGTCGTACCCAATCGAGGTGCTCGGCGGCGGCGACCCGGAGCAGGGCGCGGGCCGCCTGTAACCGCAGGTCGACCCGCAGGGCACTGTCGACGCAACAGCCGCGGAGCGCCGTGATTCCCGACGGGTCGCCCGCATCGGCGAGTTCGAGTGCGACCGCCAGCCGGTATCCCGGCTCGCTGTGGCCCTCGGTGAGTGCTCGGCGGTACGCGAACGCCTGGAGATGGCTCGGAGCCGAGGCCGCCTCGGCGTCCGTGGAACGAGAACCGGCTCGCTCCGGCGCGGTCCGCTGCACCCAGTGGCGGACGCTGCCGGGCAACGACGGGTCCGCGACGAGCATCTGGACGCTGTTCGAGGTCACGGCTGCCTCGTCGAGAGCGTCCGCGATCAGCAACCGCACCCAGGGCCGCGCGGCGGCGTCCGCGACGATCGCGCGCAGCGCGGCGACGACATCGTCATCACGGCACAGCACGATCAGTACCCGCAGAGCCTCGGGTGCGGTCGGATCCTCGGCCGCGAGTTGGGCGAGTAGGGCATCGGTGACCCGGCGACGCAGAGGCCCGGCGACGTCGATGCCCTCGGCGAGGATCTCGCCGGCGATGGCGACGTCGGTGTCCTGACTGTTCAGGAGTGTCTCGACGAGCGGGTCCGCCGGTACGTACTGTCGGCGGCCGAGCACGAACAACGCCAGGTTGCGACGGTTCGGGGCCCGCACGTCGGCAAGCCACGCGGCTTCGTCGAAGTGCCTCGCCCGTTCACCGGCCGCGAGGAACTCCGCCAGGCTGCGGTGGGTGAAGGCGAGGCCCGAGCCGCGCTCGACAAGCACGGACGTGCTGGTCAGCATCGCGCGGACGTGCCGGTCCCAGTCGGGAACCGCGTCGAGCGTGTCCGGTGGCGCGTGGTCACGCACCCAGGTACGGGCCTGCTCGACAAGCGACAGCGTGTCGTTGGTCACCTGCGCGTCGGCGAGGCTCTCGACCAGGTTCTTCAGATGCCTGTCGAGCCACGCCCAGAACTGCCGGCCGGGATCGCCGTAGCGCTCGAATTCGGAGCGGATCCGGTCGCGCTGTTCGACGGCCGCCGGCCGGCCAGCGAGCAGATGCCTGACGAACTCCGCGTACAGTTCGGTGCGGCTGCTCGGGAGCGGTCGTTGCTGATCATGCTCGAAGACCAACGCCGCGATGGTGGCCAGCAGCGGCACCTCGACGACGGTGCCAAGCCGGGCTGCCGCGATCGCGCGGAGGTACCGTCGCGCGGCAGCAGCGCCGTTACCGCCCTCGGCCCGCGCCGCGAACCACCTCTCGGCAAACGTCTCCAGGTCGGTGGAATCGAATCGGCGTAGCGCGAACTCCACCACGGACCGGCCCTTGACCTCGGCCAACTCGCCGAAGAGCAGCGGACGGGTGGCCACCAGAAACCGTTGTGCCGGATCCGACTGGTGTAACCAGCCCGCGATTCGAATGACCACGTCCGAGCGGTCGTTGCCGCTCAGCACCTCGTCGACTCCGTCGATCAGGATCAACCACCGGGTGCCGGGCAACGGAGGCTGCGTGAAGTTCACGGCGTCGACATTGGGTCGGCTTCCCTGCCGGTGGGCCGTCGCCAACGCGTCGGGAAGGCGTCGGTCGACCAGAGCGGTGGCCGGCACCGCGACCGGCACGACCGGCCCGAACGGCGCACGGCTGAGCCGGGTGCCGCGCTTGGCGTCGAGCCACCACCGCGACTGCAGGTGCTGGATCAGCGCCACCATCGTGGACTTACCCATGCCCGGCTCGGCCACCACCAGGGCGTTGTCGAAGCGGTCCAGTAGCTGCGGAACCGTCAGCACCGCAGGCTGCGCCTCGCCGGTGAGGTCGGCCGGCGTCACTGCCCGCTGCTCGACGTAGATCTTCGGCAGGGCCGGGGCGTGGCCGGAGAAGAACTGATACCTGTGCGTCGCCGCGTCCTCCCACTGCGCGGTCAGGAGCGCACGCAGCGGATGCTGATCGGCGAGCAGCGGCCGGCGGCGGTCGACGAGATACATCGCCGTGGAGACGGCGCCGAGGACCAGCGCTGCCACGGACATCGGCACCACGAGCCCGAACGTCCTGCCCCCGAGGAAGTGGAACACGGCGACGACGAGCGCGAGCAGCCCGCAGACAACGCTGACCCACAGCCAGCGTGAGGGTGCGGCGACCGAGCTGCGCCTGGGCGACGCCGTCCGGGCGTGCAGAATGACGAGGACGACACTGAGGACGCCTGCCGCCGCCCCGACAATGGAGCCGAGGTGATCGGCGAACTCCAGCCACGCCGGCCCACTCATGCCCAGAGGTTAGCGGTGGGTGACCACCCCGGGGGATCGACCTGACGGATGGCGCGCCGCAGCCAACGGATACGTACCGCCCGACATTTCTCGGATGCGGATCCTGGGCGACGCGACACGTCGGCGACTCCTACTACGACGATTCCTTTGTCGAATGACCCCACGGACCGGGCGCTCTGCACTTCCAGCGCATGACGCTGGAAGCCTTCCTCGGTGAACTCTTGGACGCGGGACTCACCCTGGAGAAACGTGTCGAGCCACGGCCCTGCGTCGAGCTCCGAGAGGTCGACGAAGCGGCTTACGCACGCCTGACCGAACGACCTTCCTTTCTCGCCGTGCGAATGCGGTCCGGAGGCCGAGAACCGGCTACCCGCACCACACGTGCCGTCTGCGCTCCGGTATACCGGCGACGTCCAATGCTGGCCGGGAGCCGGGGTAGGGCCTACCCCACCGGCGACCTTCCCGCTCACTGGATGTCATCCGGACGGGCCGCTTCCTAGGGTCACAGGAGAGTTGTCTCACGCTGTTCCTGTCCGTTCCGGAGGTAGTCACGTGAATCCTTCCATCGAAGACCCGACAGTCGAGAATCGAGCGCCCGGGACGCTCTCCCGGATCGTCGACGTCGATGCCCTGCGCGCCGTGGCGCTGCTATTCATCCTGATCGTCAACATCGCCTTCTTCGCCTCCGGCTATTCCTTCCAGCTCATTCCGGACCCCGCCCACGACTCGTGGAGCGACCGGACGGTGGTGTGGCTTGTCGAGATGATGCTCGCCATGAAGGCGTACCTGCTCTTCTCCTTCCTGTTCGGCTACAGCTTCACGCTCCAGCTCGACTCCGCCGCACGGCGCGGCGTCGACTTCGCCCCACGGTTCCGGCGACGGCTGGCCGGGCTCTTCGTGATCGGCATCCTGCACGCGGTGCTGCTGTTCCAGGGCGACATCCTGACCACGTACGCCTTGCTCGGCCTGGTCCTGCTCGCCATGCGGGGAGTCAAGGTCGGCACCGCGCTGCGCACCGCCGTACTGGTGACCGCCGGGATCGGCTTCGTCCTCGCGCTCGCCGCCACGGCCGGGACCCAGTTGGTGACCGATCCGGCGACGGCACTCGCGGCGGGGCAGCGGTCCACCGAGGCACTACAGGGCGGCCTCGGCTCCGTGATCGCCGAGCACGTACGTCAGCTCCCGGCGATGTTCGGCGCGCTCCTCGTGCAGGGGCCGCTCGCCCTCTCGGCCTTCCTCTTCGGTTACGCGGCCGGGCGGCGCCGGCTCCTCACCAACGTCGGCGGTAACCGGCAACTCCTGCGTCGCGTACAGCAGGTGGGCTACCCGGTCGGCCTGGCCGGCGGGGTGATCTTCGCATCGGGCGGCGGCACCTCCAACCTGACCGGGCTGACGGCGGGAGTGCTCACCGCGCCGCTGCTCGCGGCCGCGTACGCCGCCAGTCTGCTCCAGTTCTTCCAGACCGACCGGGGGCGCAGGGTCGTCGCCGTGCTCGCGCCGGCCGGCCGGATGTCCCTGTCGAACTACCTGGGTCAGTCGCTGCTCTGCGTGCTTGTCTTCACCGGCGTCGGGCTGGGCCTCGCCGGTACCGTCGCGCCCCCGGTCGTCGTCCTCATCGCGGTTGCGATCTACGCTGTGCAGGTCGCCCTCAGCGCGGTGTGGATGGCCCGGTTCCGGTACGGGCCGATGGAGTGGCTGTTGCGGGCCTGGACCGAGCAGCGGTGGCCACGGCTGCGGGCCGGGGCGCCGGCATGACGGGCCCCGGTGGGGCGGCCTGCCGCCCCGGTGCCGGCTCGCCCCGGTCTCCGCTGGCCACTGCCCGTCCGCGCCGGCCGGACCGACCCACGCCGATCCGAACCTCGTCGGGCTCAACTCGGTCGGGACGGCCACACGGCGATGAGGGCGCACCACCGCGACGGGCTAGGGTGGCCGGGTGGAAGCGCCCGGAAAGCTGCTGGCGATCAGCGATCTGCACGTGTCCTATGCGGACAATCGCCGGTTCGTCGCCGACGAGCTGCGCCCCGAGTCCAGTGCCGACTGGCTGCTGGTGGCCGGTGACATCGGTGAGCTGGCGGCCGACGTCGAGTGGGCGCTCGACCTCCTCAGCAGGCGCTTCGCGACAGTGGTGTGGGCGCCCGGCAACCACGAGCTGTGGACGACGAAGGACGACCCCGTGCAACTGCGCGGCGAGGAGCGTTACCGGCACCTGGTGTCGGTGTGCCGGCGGCTGGGCGTGCACACGCCCGAGGATCCCTACCCGGTGTGGCGTGGGGCGGGCGGGCCGGTCACCGTCGCGCCGCTGTTCGTGCTCTACGACTACAGCTTCCGGCCGGCCGGCGCGCGGACCAAGGAGGAGGGCCTGAAGCTGGCGTACGACGCCGGCGTGGTCTGCACCGACGAGTTCATGCTGCATCCGGACCCGTACCCGAGCCGGGACGCGTGGTGCCACCGGCGGGTCGCGGAGACCGAGGCCCGCCTCGCCGCCTGCGACCCCGGCCTGCCGACCGTCCTTGTCAATCACTTCCCGCTGGTCCGGGAGCCGACCCGGGTGCTGCACTACCCGGAGTTCGCGCAGTGGTGCGGCACCGACCGGACGGCGGAGTGGCACCTGCGCTACCGGGCCGCCGCGGTGGTGTACGGCCACCTGCACATTCCGCGTGTCACGTGGCACGGCGGGGTGCCGCACACCGAGGTCTCGGTCGGCTATCCGCGCGAGTGGGGACGGCGGGGCTCGCGCCCGCCGGGGCCGCGGCAGATCCTCCCCCGGAGCTGACCGCTCACTTCTCCTTCCGTACCCGCCGTGGATGGGCGTGGACGTGCAGCCCCGGCGGGAGGTCGGTGCGGCGGCGCACCCGGAGCTTGCGATAGACCCGGGTCAGGTGCTGCTCGACGGTGCTGACCGTGAGATGCAGCTGACCGGCGATCTCCCGGTTGCTGTGGCCGAGGGCGGCCAGGGCCGCCACCCGCCGTTCGGCCCGGCTGAGCATGGTGCCCGGATGGGCCTCCGAGGCACGGGAGGACGCCGGCGACCGCTGCGGCAGCATCGGCACGCCGCACTCGATGCCGAGCTGCTGCGCGAGCTGGCGCACCAGCTCGGCCCGCCGGGTCTCCCCGCTACGGTCCAGGGCCACGCTCAGATCGGCGTACGCGTAGGCCAGCTCCAGCCGGTCGCCGGCCGCCTTGAGCAGACTCGTCGCCTCGCTCAGCAGCGCCGGTCGCATCGCCTCGTCGCTGACCGAGGCGAGGATCCGCAGCGACATGCCACGGGTACGCAGGTGCCCGGGGCGCAGCCGGGCCAGCTGATCCTGCACCAGGGCCCGCGCCTGGCCGGTGCGGCCCTGCGCGGCGTAGGCCCGGGCGACAGCGGTCCGCCAGGGGATCAGCGCCGGCAGGTCGAGCTGCCACCTGATCAGCAGCGTGCCACAGGTCTCGATGTCCGAGAGTGCCGCCTCCGGATCCCCGCCGGCCAGCTGGTACAGGCCCCGCGCGTAGAGATAGTGCGGCCCGAGCGGCGTCTCGAACATCGCCGCCGGCACCGGGATGTTGAGCTGACCCGCCGCGAGCCGGAAGTCGGCGGCCTCGGTCGCCGCCCGCAGCAGCGTGCTCAGCGGCACCCCGACCAGGATGCCCCAGCTCCTCGGCGGCAGCAGTGTCAGCGCGGCGCGGGCCTGCGACTCGGCGCCGCACAGGTCGCCCCGACGCAGCGAGATCTCGGCCCGGATCGCGGTCAGGATCGCCCGCCAGGTCTGCGCCCGAGCCGGAGTGGCCGCGGCGAGCAGGCGGTCGCACCAGACCGCGGCCATGTCGAGGCGGTCGCTGAGCAGGAGCGAGGTGAGGGTCATCGTGGATCCGGCGATCATCGCGCCGTCCCAGTGGCTGCGCTGGAGCAGTTGCAGGGCCAGCTGCACGGTGGAGCTGTCCGGACCGTCCTCCAGCACCGTCCACAGTGATTTCAGGACCTGCCGCATCGACGCGGCGGCCGGATGCATCGCCGATCCGCTCGCGCAACCGCGCAGCGCCTCGGTGTGCCCGGGGAACGCGAACGCCGGGAGCTGGCGGGTGTCCTGCCTGGTCGGGTCGGCTCCGGCCGGGTCGGCGTGCCGGTCGTCGAGGTCGGCCATCAGACGCAGCGCCTCGTCGAGACGGCCGTACCAGAGCAGGTAGCGGGCGACGGCGACGGTGTCGGATTCGTCGAGCAGACCCTGGTGGGCGTACGAGAGCGCGTCGTCGAGATACCGGATCGCGCCGTTCGGGTCGATCCGCCACGCCGCGCGCAGGAGCATCGACGCGATTGTCGCGCGTTGCCGTTCGTCCCCGGCGCCGGCCGCCAGCCGCAGGTAGGCGAACGCGTCCTCGGTGTCGCCACCCGCGGTGAGGATGTGCTCGGCCGCCTCGCGCAGCACCGGCGCCATCCAGGGCGCGCCGACCCGCTCGGTGGCGGCGATGTGCCGGGCGATGTGCCCGGCCCGGGCGCCCTCGCGGCGCAGCACGGCCGCCGCCCGTTCGTGGACGTCGGCACGTTCGGCCGGGTCCATGTCGTCCAGCACCGCCGCGGCGACCCGCGGGTGCCGGAACCAGCCCGCGTCCAGCAGCGCCGCCCGTTCGAGTTCGGCAAACGCGCGCCGGGCGACGTCGGCCGGCATGTCGAGCATGTGACCGACCCGCTCCGCGGGCGCCGGCTCGCCGAGCACCGCCAGGCACTGCGCGGTGCGCCGCATCAGGGTGTCGCCGCGGTGCAGGCAGGCCACCACGGCCCGCTCGAAGGACCGGCCGGGAACCGGCTCGGCCGGATCGCCGGGCGCGCCGAAGCGGACGTCGTGGGCGAGGGCACGGACCAGCAGCGGATTGCCGCCGGTCAGCGCGTACGAGGCAGGCGCGAGCACGGTGGCCCGCTCGTCGTCCAGCAGTTCTCCGAGCAGACCGGCCACACCCTCGGCGGACAGCGGCCCGACGCTTATCGACACGCATCCCGGACGGCGGCTCAGCTCGGCCGCGAGCAGCGGATGGCCCGGCCGGACCAACAGCCCCTCGGTGACGACGACCAGCACCCGGGCGCTCTCGGCACGGCGCGCGAGCTGCGCCAGGAAGAGCAGCGAGGGCACGTCGGCGTACTGGACGTCGTCGATGCCGATCACCAGCGGTTCGTGTTCTGCGAGCGCCAGCAGGCGTTGGGTGAGTCCACGTAGGACCGGGGCGAGCGCCTCCTCGAGCGCCTCCGGCTCACCGTCGTGCAGAACCGCGGCCAGTACGCCGTCGTCGAGCATGCGGCCGGACTCCGCCGCCTCGACGCCGGCCTGGCGGGTGGCGCGGAACAACTGGGCGACAGTGCCCAGCGGCAGCCGCCGCTCGGTGCGTGAGGCGTTCGCCTCGATGTAGCGGGCGCCCGCCTCGACAGCCGTCTTGCCGAAGGCGTGTAGCAGTGCGGTCTTGCCGCCGGCCAGCGGGCCGCTGACGACGACGACCCGGCCGTGCCCGTTGACGCAACTCCGGTAGGCATCCTCCAACGTCCGCAGTTGCTGTCGACGTTCGCTCAGTGACATGTTCCGGGCCCCCCGCAGCACATGGTTCGAATGTCGAATCCACTTTGACGCGAATCATTCAACTTTCTGCGGGACGATCCCCGCATCGGGTGCTCCGGAGATCCTATCCGCGAGATCGGAAAACCCTTCGGTAACTTTTGATTCGATCCACGCGGAGGACCACAGGAATTGTTGCCCAATACAACGAATGCATATCTGCGGCTTTTGCCGTCGACCTCGCATTTGGGTGGTTATCCGGTAGGGAGGGGAATCCGTCGGTCGCTACTCGGGACGGTGTGGCTGCACCAGCTCGACCAGGACGCCGCCCGCCGAGCGCGGGTGCACGAAGTTGACCAGGGAGCCGGCCGTGCCCGTCCGCGGGGCCTCGTACAGCAGTTGTGCTCCCCGTTCCCGCAACAGCTCGCTCGCCGCCTCGATGTCGGCGACCTCATAGGCCACCTGCTGCACGCCGGGGCCGCGCCGGTCGAGGAACCGCGCGATCGGTGACTGCTCGGAGAGCGGTGCCAGCAACTGCACGCGCGCCCCACCCGGCTCGCCGACCTCCAGCATCGCCTCCTGAACCCCCTGTTCCTGGTTTTCCTCGCGGTGCACGCAGCGCATGCCGAAGACGTCTGTGTAATAGGCGATCGCCTGGTCCAGGTCCGCCACCGCGACACCGACATGGTCGATGCCCCGCAGGCCCAGGGCGTTGTCGTTCTGGTACGGCATCTCGTGTGGCCTTTCGTGTGTTGAGGGAAAGCGATCCCGGGGTACCAGCAGGGCGGCAAGCCGTTCCGCGGCGTCCGCCGGGCCGAGCTGACCGGCCCGGACCGCCCGTTCCAGCGACGTGCGGGCGGCGGCGAGGACGGGATGGGTGGTGACCAGGTCCTGGACGGTGGCGTGCAGCACCGTTCGCATGCGCGCGACCGCCTGCTCCCGGCGGCGGCCGGCCAGCGCACCGGAGGCGGCCAGGCCGTCGTGGTGGCCGCGGACCCGGTCCCAGACCTCGGCGATGCCGGATCCGTCGCGGGCGCTGCAGGTCAGCACCGGCGGAGTGGTCCGGCCGGTCGAACGCGGCAGCAGCCGGCGAGCCCCGGCGATCTCCCGGGCGGCGCGCCGGGCGGCGTCGGCGCCCGGCCCGTCGGCCTTGTTGACGGCGATCACGTCGGCGCGTTCCAGGACACCCATCTTGATGCCCTGGATGTCGTCGCCGGCACCGGCCACGGCCAGCAGCAGAAAGGTGTCCACCAGGTCGGCGACGAGCGTCTCGGCCTGGCCGACGCCGACGGTCTCCACGATCACCACGTCGTACCCGGCCGCCTCCACCACGGCGATCGCGTGCTGGGTGCTGCGGGCGACCCCGCCCAGCGCACCGGCGCTCGGGGTGGGCCGCACGTAGGCCGCCGGGTCGGCGGCCAGCCGCGCCATCCGGGTCCGGTCGCCGAGGATGCTGCCGCCGGTGCGTTCCGACGACGGGTCCACGGCGAGCACCGCGACCCGGTGCCCGGCGGCGGTCAGGTGGGAGCCGAGCGCGTCGATGAACGTGGACTTGCCCGCGCCGGGCACACCTGTCACGCCGACCCGGTGGGCACGGCCGGGCCGCACGGACAACAGTTCGAGCAGCCGCCGGGCGGCGTCGCGGTCGGCCGCCCGCGCCGACTCGACCAGGGTGATCGCGCGCGCCACCGCGACCCGCTGCCCGGCCAGCACCCCGGCGGCGTACGCGTCGGCGTCCACCGCGCGGCGGGTCACCGGAGATCGCCGCCCGCGACGTCCCCGGTCCGGTGCCCGAGCCGGGCCGCCAGTTCCGCCACCAGCGTCACCGCCGCCTCGGCCAGCACGGTGCCGGGCACGAAGATCGCCGCGGCGCCGGCCGCGCGCAGCGGCTCGTGGTCGTCCGCCGGGATCACCCCGCCCACCACGATCATGATGTCCGGGCCGCCCAGGTCGACAAGCTCGCGGCGCAGCTCGGGCACCAGCGCGAGGTGGCCGGCGGCGAGCGAACTGACGCCGACGATGTGCACGTCGGCGTCGACGGCCTGGCGGGCCACCTCGGCCGGGGTCTGGAACAAAGGTCCGATGTCGACGTCGAAGCCGAGGTCGGCGAACGCGGTGGCGACCACCTTCTGGCCCCGGTCATGGCCGTCCTGACCGACCTTGGCGATCAGGATGCGCGGGCGGCGGCCCTCGGCGCGCGCGAACGCGTCGGTCGCGGCCCGGGCGGCGTCGACCGCACCGGTGTCGCCGGCCTCCGACCGGTACACCCCGGACACGGTACGGATCCGCGCGACGTGCCGGCCGTACACCCGCTCGAGCGCG
Organism: Micromonospora sp. NPDC048935; assembly: GCF_043197875.1. NCBI lineage: Bacteria > Bacillati > Actinomycetota > Actinomycetes > Micromonosporales > Micromonosporaceae > Micromonospora > Micromonospora sp. NPDC048935. The sequence goes on from NZ_JBICTZ010000009.1 coordinate 233,531, forward strand.
TCGGACATCTCGCCGACCGTGGCGCCGGCGCGGGCCGCGTCGACCGCCCGGGCGAGCAGGTTGTCCGAGAGGCCCGCGCCACGCGCGCCGGATTCGGCCCGGCCGGCGGCGCCGGTGAGAGCGGCCAGGGCGGCCGTGCAGGCGGCGTTGTCGCGCTGCTCGCGCAGGGTGGCGAGGTGGGCGATCTGCTGGCGGCGGACCGCGGAGTTGTCGACCTTGCGGACCTCGATCTGCTCCTCGGTCTCCGGCCGGTACCGGTTCACCCCAATGATCGGCTGCCGGCCCGAGTCGATGCGGGCCTGGGCGCGGGCGGCCGCCTCCTCGATGCGCAGCTTGGGCAGTCCCTCGTCGATGGCCGCGGCCATGCCACCGGCGGCCTCCACCTCGGCCAGGTGCTCCGAGGCCCGGGCGGCCAGGTCGTGGGTGAGTCGTTCGACGTACGCGCTGCCGCCCCACGGATCGATGACGCGGGCGGTGCCGGACTCCTGTTGCAGCAGCAACTGCGTGTTGCGGGCGATCCGGGCGGAAAACTCGGTGGGCAGCGCGAGCGCCTCGTCCAGCGCGTTGGTGTGCAGCGACTGGGTGTGCCCCTGGGTCGCGGCCATCGCCTCCACGCACGTCCGTACCACGTTGTTGTACACGTCCTGCGCGGTCAGCGACCAACCGGACGTCTGGCAGTGCGCGCGCAGGCTCAGCGACCGGGGATCGGTGGCGCCGAACCCGCCCACCAGCCGCGCCCACAGCAGCCGGGCGGCGCGCAGCTTCGCCACCTCCATGAAGAAGGGCATGCCGACACCCCAGAAGAACGACAGGCGGGGTGCGAACGCGTCCACCTCCAGCCCGGCACGGCGACCGGCGCGCAGGTACTCCACCCCGTCGGCCAGCGTGTAGGCCAGTTCGAGGTCGGCGGTGGCACCGGCCTCCTGCATGTGGTAGCCGGAGATGGAGATCGAGTTGAACTTCGGCATGCGCGCCGCGGTGAAGGCGAACACGTCCGAGATGATCTGCATGGACGGGCCGGGCGGGTGGATGTACGTGTTGCGGACCATGAACTCCTTGAGGATGTCGTTCTGGATGGTCCCGGCCAGCTTCTCCGGCGGTACGCCCTGCTCCTCCCCCGCCACGATGTAGAGGGCCAGGATCGGCAGCACCGCGCCGTTCATCGTCATCGACACACTGGTCCGGTCCAGCGGGATGCCGTCGAACAGCTGCCGCATGTCCAGGATGGAGTCGATGGCGACCCCGGCCATGCCGACGTCACCGGCCACCCGCGGGTGGTCCGAGTCGTACCCACGGTGGGTGGCCAGGTCGAAGGCGACGGACAGGCCCTTCTGCCCGGCGGCGAGATTGCGGCGGTAGAACGCGTTCGACTCCTCCGCGGTGGAGAAGCCGGCGTACTGCCGGATCGTCCACGGCTGCGTCGTGTACATCGTCGGGTAGGGCCCGCGCAGGTAGGGTGGTAGGCCCGGCATGGTGGTCAGGTCCAGGCCGTCGAGGTCGGCGGCGGCGTACGCGCCGCGCACCGTGATCCCCTCCGGGGTGAGCCACTCGCCGCCGTCCGCGGCTACCGTCACCGGCGCCGGCCGTTCGCCGAGCGCCAGTCCGGTGAAGTCCGGGATCACTGTGCCACCCCCAGGTCGGTCAAGGTGACCGTGAGCGCCGCCACGACGTCACAGCCGGTGTACAGATACCCGTGTACGTCGGGATGGTCGCCGGGCGGGCCGGCGCACCACACCCGGGTCGCGGCGGCGGACACCAGCGCGGCGGCGATCGGGCCGACCGCGTCCCGGTCCGCGTCCGGGCCGCACAGGCACGCCACCGGCAGGCCACTGTCGACGAACAACTTGGCGATCGTCTCCGGATCGGCGGAACCGTCGGCCTCGGTGACCGCGATGCCACCGGCCGCGAACAGGTTCGTCACGAACGCGACCCGGGCCGCCCGGGCGGCGGGCGAGCCGTTCGGCACGAGGAACACCGTCGGGCGGGCACCGGTCGCCCGGAAGTGTGCGTCGGAGCGGTCCCGCAGCTCCTCGAACACCGTGGCGTGCCATCGGACCGGCAACCCACCACCGGCCCGGGTGACCACCGGGGCGGCCGGTCGGACCGGCAACCGTTCGCCGAGGTCCGGGAACTCGCTCACCCCGGTGATCGGGTCGGCCCGCCGGGCGATGTTCGCCGACCGGGCCGTCCAGGTCTCGTCGTACCAGCCGGCGAGCAGGCCGGAGTCCACGGCCGCGGCCATCCCGCCGGCCCGCTCGATCTCGACGAAACGCTCCCAGGCCCGTAGTGCGAGGGCCTCGGTGCGCGACTCGACGTACCAGGAGCCGGCGGCCGGATCGGCGACGCGCGCCAGGTGGGCCTCCTCGCGCAACAGCGCGTGGGTGTTGCGGGCGAGACGGCGGGCGGTCTCGCCCGGCGGCCCGAGGCACGAGTCGTAGGGTCGCACGGTGATCACGTCGGCGCCCCCGGTGGCGGCCGCGAACGCGGCGACCGTGGTGCGCAGGATGTTCGTCCACGGATCCCGCACGGTCATCATCGCCGCCGAGGTGACGGCGTGCTGCCGCTGCCGGCCGTGCCCGGCGGCGCCGCAGGCCTCGGCGACCCGGGCCCACAGCCGGCGGGCGGCCCGCAGCTTCGCGATGGTGGCGAACTGGTCCGCGGTGGCCGCGTAGCGGAACTCGATCCGGTCCAGCGCCGCCGCGGCGCCGAGCCCGGCGTCCGTCATCATCCGCAGGTACGCCACGCCGGTCGCCAGGGACGCCGCCAGCTCGTCGGCGTCCGACGCGCCAGCGTCGTGGTGCACTGTCGCGTCGACCATCGCCGCCCGCATGCCGGGCAGTTCCACCTCGCACCGGCGGGCCAGCGCGGCGAGCGCGCCGGAGTCGCCCGGTTCGCCGGTGCGGGCGTGTTCGGCCAGCGGATCGGCGCCGAACCCGCCCCGCAGGGCGGTGCCCGGCACGCCGCGGCGACGGGCCAGATCCAGCCAGATGGCCGCCGCGACCATCGGCTGGTCGCCCGCGTCGAAGGTGACCGCGACCCGGTCGAGGGGAATCGGGTCGGCCGCCTCGCCGAGCCGGTCCAGGCCCAGCGCCCCGTCGCCGACGGTCAGCCAGAGCGCGGTGACGTCGTTGCCGAGGTCGTTCGCGATCGCCGCGGCGACGACCGCCGGGTCCGGATCGGCGTGCCGCTGGCACACCTCCCACGCACCGGGCCGTACGCCGGACGGGCGCACGGCGGGCGGACCGACGTACAGGGGTGCGATCGTCAGGCCGTCGTAGGTGGTGTGCGACAGCCGGGTCTCGACGTCGTCGGGCGTGTCGTCCGGACCCGCCCGGCCGCCCTTGCGCAGCGCGCCCAGCGCCGCTCGCCGCCACTGGGCGGCAAGCGGCGAGTCCACGGGCGGGCCGACCGGCACGGCAGTCACTCGGCCACCCGGGTACGGGTCGTCCACCGGAACACCACCGGACCGCCGCGCACCAGCGGGTCGCCGGTGTCCGGGCCGCGTTCGAAGTGCTCGTAGCCGCCGTAGTGCGCGATCTTGACCTTCTGCTCCGTCCGGGGCACCCGGTGGCTGCGCAGATGGGCCGGGAACGAGGTGGGTCCGCCTTCGAGGACGGCGTCGATCAGGTCGGAGTCGATGCCGAGCGCTGTCGCGTCGCCGTCGATGGTGGGATCTACTTGGTACGTCACAGCACAACCTCCGCAGGGGTCGGGACTCAGTCGAGACCGAGCTCCTTCTCGATGAGCGCGAACATCTCGTCGTCGGTGGCGGCCGCCAGCTCGTCCTCGAGCGTGGCGGCGTCGGCGGTGGCCCCATCGAACTCGCGGAGCAGCAGCCGGAGCCGGTCGGCTATCTCGTCGCGGCCGGCCGCGTCGGCGACGATGCCGGCGAGGCGGGACCGCAACCGGTCGAGGTCGGACAGCACCGCGGACGCGCTTCCGTCCGACTCCGCGGCGAGGTCGTCCGGCGCCGCGGGGAACAGGTCCAGGTGGAGCCGGTCGGCCAGGAGCGCCGGCGTGGGGTGCCGGAAGATCACCGTGCTGGGCAGCCGCAGCCCGGTGGCCGTATTGATCCGGTTGCGCAGTTCGACGGCGGTCAGCGAGTCGAACCCGACCTCCCGGAACGGCCGGTCCGGCCCGATGTCCCGGACCGTGCCGTGGCGCAGCACCGTGGCGGCGTGCGTGCGCACCAGATCGAGCAACGCGTGCCGCCGGTCCTCGGGTGCGGCGGCGGCCAACCGGGCGGCGAGAGCGGTCCCGGTGTCCGCCTCCGCGGCACCGGCGGGCGGGGCGGTGGCGCGGCGTCGGGCCGGCCCGACCAGCCCGCGCAGGACGGCCGGAAGCTCCCCCGCGCCCGCGTCCGCCGCGATCGCGCCGAGGTCGAGGCGTGCGGTGACCAGGTGCGGCGCCCCGTCGGCGAGGGCGGCGTCGAAGAGTGCCAGGCCGGTCGCGGAATCCAGCGGCGCCACCCCGGCACCGGCCAGCCGGCCGACGTCGCGCCCGCCCAGGTGCCCGGTCATTCCGCTCGCCTCCCGCCACAGCCCCCAGGCCAGCGACACGGCCGGGCGGCCGGCGGCCCGGCGGCGGCGGGCGACGGCGTCCAGTGCGGCGTTCGCGGCGGCGTAGTTGCCCTGACCGGCGGTGCCGAGCGTGCCGGCAACCGACGAGAACAGCACGAACGCGTCCAGATCGAGATCCTCGGTGAGCGCGTCGAGGTGCGCCGCGGCGTCGGACTTCGCCCGGACCACCCGGTGCACCTGCTCGGTGGTCAGTGACTCGACGAGCCCGTCGTCGAGGACACCTGCCGCGTGCACGACACCGCCGAGCGGGCGGTCCGCCGGGATCTCGGCGAGCGTACGGCGCAACGCGTCCCGGTCGGCCGCATCGCAGGCGGCGATCCGGACGTCGGCGCCGAGCGCGGTCAACTCCGCGGTCAGTTCCGCGGCGCCCTCGGCGGCCGGACCACGCCTGCTGGTGAGCAGCAGGTGGCGGACGCCGTGCCGGGTGACCAGGTGCCGGGCCAGCAGACCGCCGAGCGTGCCGGTGCCACCGGTGATCAGGACCGTCCGGCCGGGATCCCACGGCCGGGGCAGGGTGAGGACGATCTTGCCGGGCTGGGTGGCACCGCGCAGCGTCTCCAGCGCCTCGGGCGCGGACCGGACGTCCCAGGTGGTGATGCCGGGCGGGCGCAACCGGCCCGCGGCGAACAACTCCGCCAGGGTGCGCAGCGCCGCGCCCACCCGGTCGGCGGGCTCGGTGAGCAGGTCGAAGTGCCGGTAGTCGACGCCGGGATGGGCTGCCGCGACGTCGGCCGGGTCACGGACGTCGGTCCGGCCCATCTCGACGAAGCGTCCGCCGCGCGGCAGCAGCGCCAGCGACGCGTCGGTGAACTCGCCGCTGAGGGCGTTCATCACCACGTCCACCCCGGCGCCGCCGGTGGCGGCCAGGAACCGGTCGCGGAAGTCCAGGTCGCGGGTCGAGGCGATGTGGTCCGCGGGCAGCCCGAGCGCGCGCAACAGGTGCTGTTTGGCGGGGGCGGCGGTGGCGAACACCTCCGCACCGGCGTGCTGGGCCACCTGCACGGCGGCCTGGCCGAGGCCGCCGGTGGCGGCGTGCACCAGGATCCGGTCACCGGGCCGCAACGCGGCGAGCTCGACGAGGCCGAGCCAGGCGGTGACGAACACCACCGGCACGGCAGCCGCCTGCACCGGGGTCCAGCCCGGCGGCACCGGCACGACCGTGCGGGCGTCGGCCACGGCGACGTCCGCGATCGCGTCTGGGAACAGGCCCATCACGCGGTCACCGACCGCGACGTCGGTGACGCCGGGGCCCGTCTCCAGCACGGTGCCGGACCCCTCCAGCCCGATGCCGTCGTGCCCCGGGATCATGCCGAGCGCCACCAGGACGTTGCGGAAGTTGAGGCCGGCGGCGGCCACCCGGATCCGGATCCAGCCGGCGTCGAGGGGCGCCGCCGCGGCCGGCGCGGGCAGCGGCGCCACGTGGTCGAGAGTGCCGCGCCCGGTGAGCCCGAGCCGCCAGGGCCCCGCAGCCGGCAGGTCGAGCGGCGGCCGGTGGCCGGCGCGTACCAGCCGGGGCACCGCGTGCCGGCCGGCCGTGACCCGCAGTTCCGGCTCGCCGGTGGCGAGCGCGGCGCGCACGGCGGGGTGGTCGGCGAGGAACCGGTCCGGTTCGGGGGTGTGCAGGATCAGGAACCGGCCCGGGTGCTCCCGCTGGGCGGTCCGGATCAGGCCGGCGACGGCGGCCTCGGCGGGGCTGTCCCCGCCGATCAACCACACCAGTCGGGTGCCGGCCAGCCGCTCGTCGGCCAGCCAGCCGCGCAGCAGCGCGAGGGCGGTGTCCACCGCACCGGTGACCGTTTCCGGTGTGCCCACCGGGGCGATGACCGAGGCGGGCGGCGGGCCGGTGAGCGTGCCGGTGTCGGTCGCCCCGGCGGGCAGCACGACCCAGTCGCCGGTGCCGGCGGCCGGTTCGGTCGGGATCCAGTCGAGGCGGTACAGGTCGGTGGTCGTGGCGGCGAGGTCGGGGGCGTCGCGCAGGACGAGGGACTCCACGGTGGCCAGCGGCCGTCCGGTGCCGTCCCAGACGGACAGCGTGACCGCGTCGGGACCGGCCGGGCGTAGGCGTACCCGCGCGGTGGCGACGCCGGTGGCGTGCACCTGCACGCCGGTGAACGCGAACGGCAGCGCCGGCCGGTGGTGCGGTCCCCCGACCCGGCCGAGCAGCGCGGTGTGCAGGCAGGCGTCGAGCAGGGCCGGGTGCACGGCGTACCCGGAGGTCGTGGGCTCCTCGCCGGCCGGCAGGGCGACCTCGGCGTAGACGTCCTCACCGTCACGCCAGGCGGCGCGGAGGCCGCGGAACGACGGCCCGTACTGGTACCCGAGCCCGGCGAGGTCGGCGTAGAGCGTGTCGACCGGGACGGACCCGGCAGGTGGCGGCCACGCGACGTCGAGGTCCGCCCCGGGTCCGGTGGCCGGTGCGAGCACGCCGGTGGCGTGGCAGGTCCAGGGCGCGTCCGCGGTCGGCCGGGAGTGCACGGTGACCGGCCGGCGACCGGTGCCGTCCTCGGCGGCGCCGGCCACGACCTGCAGGGACAGCCCACCCCGCTCGGGCAGCACGAGCGGCGCCTGGAGGGTCAGCTCGGCGAGCGTGCGGCAGCCGCTCTCCTCGCCGGCACGCAGGGCGAGCTCGACGAGGGCGGCGCCGGGCAGCAGGACGACGTCGGCCACCGCGTGGTCGGGGATCCAGGCCACGGTGTCCCGGGACACCTCGCCGGTGAGCACCGCCCCGCCGCCGCCGGCCAGCGGGGTGACGGTGGCGGTGAGCGGGTGCGCGGGCGCAGTCCGGGACGCGGGGGCGGCCGTCATCCAGTAGCGGGTCCGCCGGAACGCGTACGTGGGCAGGTCGGCGGGGCGCGCGCCGGGGTGGCACGGCGTCCAGTCGACGGTGGCGCCGTGTACGTGGGCCTCGGCGAGCGAGCGCACGAACCGCGCGGCACCGCCGTCGTCGCGGCGCAGCGTCCCGACCGCCGTCACGTCCCGTCCGGCGTCGGCGGCGATGTCCGCGATGCCGCCGCCGAGCAGCGGGTGCGTGCTCGCCTCGACGAACAGCCCGTAGCCGTCCGCGACGAGCGCGCGCACCGCGCCGGTGAACTCCACGGTCTGCCGCAGGTTCCGGTACCAGTAGTCGGCGTCCAGAGTGGACGTGTCCACGGCCGTGGCCGTGACGGTGGAGTAGAACGGCACCCGCGACGGTAGCGGGGTGAGGCCCGCGAGCGTCCGGAGCAGTTCGTCCCGCAACACCTCCACCTGGGGCGAGTGGGAGGCGTAGTCGACGGCGATGCGGCGTACCCGTACCCCGTCCCGCTCCCAGCCGGCCAGGAGGTCGTCGACGGCCACCGGATCGCCGGAGACCACCACCGAGTCGGGTGCGTTGACCGCGGCGATCGCGACCCGGTCGTCCAGCCGGGCCCGGACGTCCGCGGCCGGCAGGTTGACCGACGCCATCGCACCGCTGCTGGCCAGCTTCGCCGCGATCACCTGGCTGCGCAGGCCGACCACCCGGGCACCATCGGCGAGCGACAACGCCCCCGCGACCACCGCCGCCGCGATCTCCCCCTGCGAGTGACCGACCACCGCCGCCGGGGTGACACCGAACGACTCCCACAACCGGGCGAGGGACACCATCACCGCCCAGGACGCCGGCTGCACCACATCCACCCGCGACAGATCACCCGACAACTCCGCGAGCAGATCCCAACCCACCACCGGCCGCAACGCCTCCGCACACTCGGCCAGCGACTGCGCGAACACCGGAAACGCCTCCGCCAGCTCCAGACCCATGCCCGGCCACTGCGCACCCTGACCGGGGAACACGAACACCGGCCGGCCGGTGCCCGCGACACCCGACACGACCGTGTCCGTGGTCTCCCCGGAGGCGAGGGCGGCGAGCCCGTCGAGCAGCGTCCCGGCGTCGGTCCCGACCACGACGGCGCGATGCCGGTGGTGGTCGCGGGCGGTGGCGAGGGCGAGTCCGACGTCGCCCGCCGGCAGGTCGGTACGCGCCCGGAGGTACGCGTGCAGCCGGGCGGCCTGCCCGGCCAGCGCCTCCGGGTCAGACGCGGAGACCGGCCACGCCGTCGTCGCCCCGGACGGCCCGGTGCGGGTGGGCACCGGATCGGCCGGCGGGGCCTCCTCGATGATCAGGTGGGCGTTCGTGCCGCTGATCCCGAACGAGGACACCCCGGCCCGGCGCGGGCGACCGCGGTCGTGCCACGGACGCGCTTCGGTCAGCAGCGCGACCGGGCCGGCGGACCAGTCGACGTGCGGGGTCGGTTCGGCGGCGTGCAGCGTGCGCGGCAGTCGGCGGTGCCGCATCGCCATCACCATCTTGATCACGCCGCCGACACCGGCCGCCGCCTGGGCATGCCCGATGTTCGACTTCAGCGAGCCGAGGAGGAGCGGGTCGGCGGCGGTTCGGTCGCGCCCGTACGTGGCGAGCAGCGCCTGCGCCTCGATCGGGTCGCCGAGCGTGGTGCCCGTGCCGTGCGCCTCCACGGCGTCCACACCCAGCGCGTCGATCCCGGCGCCGGCCAGCGCCTGCGTGATGACCCGCTGCTGGGCCGCGCCGTTCGGCGCGGTGAGCCCGTTCGAGGCGCCGTCCTGGTTGACGGCGGAGCCGCGGATGACCGCGAGCACCCGCCGGCCGTTGCGGCGCGCGGCGGACAACGGTTCCAGGACCAGCATGCCGACGCCCTCGGCCCAGCCGGTGCCGTCCGCGCCGGCCCCGAATGCCTTGCACCGGCCGTCCGGCGCCAGCCCGCGCTGGCGGCTGAACTCAAGGAACATGCCGGGGCTGGACATCACCGTGACCCCGCCGGCCAGGGCCATGTCGCACTCGCCCTGGCGCAGTGCCTGGGCGGCCAGGTGCAGCGCGACAAGCGACGAGGAGCAGGCGGTGTCCACGGTGACGGCCGGGCCGTGCAGGCCCAGGGTGTACGCGATCCGGCCGGACAGTACGCTGCCGGCGGTGCCGGTGAGCAGCTGACCCTCGAAGCCGTCGGGCGCCTGGTCGAGCCGGGCGCCGTACTCCGGTGCCATGGCGCCGGCGAACACCCCGGTGACGGTGCCGGCCAGGGTCGCCGGTGCGATCCCGGCACGCTCGACGGCCTCCCACGAGGTCTCCAGCAGGACGCGTTGCTGAGGGTCCATCGCGTACGCCTCACGCGGCGAGATGCCGAAGAACCCGGCGTCGAACTCGGTCGCGCCGTCGAGGAAGCCGCCGTGCCGCACGTACGACGTGCCCGGGTGCTCCGGGTCGGGATCGAACAAGGCTTCCAGGTCCCAGCCCCGGTCGTCGGGGAAGCCGGAGATCGCGTCCACGCCGTCGTCGACCAGCCGCCACAGGTCCTCCGGCGACCGGACGCCGCCCGGGAAACGGCAGGCCATGCCGATGACGGCGATCGGCTCGCCCGGTTCGAGCACCGGCCGTTGCGGGCCGGACGGCGTGGCCGGGGCACCGGACAGGTCGGCGCGGAGCCGCTCGGCCAGCGCCGCGGGCGTCGGGTGCGAGAAGAGCGTGTCGGACGGCAGCGTGAGGCCGGTCGCCCGGTTGAGCCGGTCGCGCAGTTCACCGATCATGTGCGAGTCGAACCCGGCGTCCCGGAACGGCACGGCGTCGTCGACCCGGTCCGGGTTCGGCAGGCCGAGCACCGCCGCGGCGTGCGCCCGGACCAGCGTGCGCAGGTCCCCGGGTACGGGCGCCGACGTGGTCCGGGCGGCGGGCGCCTCGGTGTGGGCGGCCGGCGCTGCGGTGTCGGCGGCGGGTGCGGCGGTGTCGGCGGCCGGCGCGGCGGGCGCTTCGGTGTGGGCGGCCGGGGGAAGCCAGTGACGCTCCCGTTGGAAGGCATAGGTGGGCAGAGGGACGCGCCGGGCCCCGGGATACCGGTCGCGCCAGTCCACGCCGAGTCCACCGGCCCAAGCGGCGGCGAGGGCGGTACGGAACCGGGCGGGACCGCCGTCGTCGCGGCGCAACGTCCCGGCCGCGAGGGCCGCCCCCGCGTCCCGGACGGCGCTGGTCAGCACCGGGTGCGAGCTGCACTCCACAAACGCCTGGAAGCCGTCGGCGAGCAGGGCGCGGACCGTGTCGGCGAACTCCACGGTCTGCCGGAGGTTGCGGTACCAGTAGGCGGCGTCCAGTGTGCCGGTGTCCACCACGCCACCGGTGACCGTGGACCAGAACGGCACCCGCGACGGCACGGGCGTAACACCGGCGAGCGCGTCGAGCAGTTCCTCGCGCAGCGGCTCGACCTGCGGTGAATGGGACGCGTAGTCGACCGCGACGCGCCGGACCCGGACACCCTCGCCGGTCCAGCCGGCGACCAGACGGTCCACCGCGGCCGGCTCGCCGGAGACCACCACCGAGCCGGGGGCGTTGACGACCGCGATCGCGACCTCGGGCGGAAGGTCGCCGCGGACCCGCTCGGCGGGCAGGTCGACGGAGGCCATCGCACCGCTGCCGGCCAGCCGCGCCGCGATCACCCGGCTGCGGAGACCGACGACCCGGGCACCGTCCTGCAGCGACAGCGCGCCCGCGACGACGGCGGCCGCGATCTCACCCTGCGAGTGCCCGATCACGGCGGCCGGGCGTACGCCGCAGGACTCCCAGAGCCGTGCCAGGGACACCATCACCGCCCACGAGGCGGGCTGCACCACGTCGACCCGGGACAGGTCCCCGGCCAACTCCGCGTGCAGGTCCCAGTCGACCACCTGACGCAACGCCTCGGCGCACTCGGCGAGGGATTCGGCGAACACCGGGTACGCCTCGGCGAGTGCCAGGCCCATGCCCGCCCACTGCGCGCCCTGCCCCGGGAACACGAACACCGGACGGTCCGCGCCCGGCGACACGACGTCCTCCACCACGGCGGGCGCGGGAAGTCCGGCGGCCAGCGCGTCCAGGGCCATCATGAGTTCCGCCCGGTCGGCGCCGATCAGGGCGGCCCGGTGGCGGAAGGCGGTGCGGGTGACGGCCAGCGAATATCCGACGTCGGCCACCGCCGCGGCGGGATGCGCGACCAGGTGACGCCGCAACCGGTCGGCCTGGTCCCGCAGCGCGTGGGCGCTGGTGGCGGACAGGATCCAGGGTTGGGTCCGGCCGGCGTCCGGCTCGGCGGTCCCGGCCCCTTCCAGCCACACACCGGCGTGTCCGGCGACGACCACGTGGCAGTTGGTGCCACCGAGGCCGAACGAGGACACGCCGGCCAGCGGTGCCGGGCCGGGAGCGGGCCACGCGCCGCCGCGAGTGTGGACGCGCAGGTTGAGCACATCCAGCGGGACATCCGCACGGGGTCGTTCGAAGTGCAGGCTCGGCGGCAGCTCCCGGTGGTGCACGCTGAGGATCACCTTGAGCAGACCGGCGATCCCGGCCGCGCCCTCCAGGTGGCCGATGTTGGTCTTGACCGAGCCGACCGGAAGCGGGTCACCGGCCGGCCGGGCCGACCCGAGAACCGCGCCCAGGGCGGCGGCCTCGACCGGATCCCCGGCCGGTGTTCCGGTGCCGTGCAGCTCGACATAGTGCACGGCGGCCGGATCCGTCCCGGCCCGCCGGTGGGCCAGGCGGAGAACCTCCTCCTGGGCGGCCCGCTGCGGTTCGCCGAGGGCGCCGCCACCACCGTCGTTGTTGACGGCCGACCCGCGCAGCACGGCGTACACCCGGTCGCCGTCGGCGAGCGCCTGGTCGAGGACCTTCAGCACCAGCACCACGCCGCCCTCACCGCGCACGTAGCCGTCGGCCCGCGCGTCGAAGGTGTGGCACCGGCCGGTGGGCGACAGCGCGCCCATCCGCGCGGAGGTGGCCGTGGAGCCCGGCCCGGCGATGAGGTTGACGCCACCCACGATCGCGGTCGTGGCCTCGCCCCGGCGCAGTGCCTCACCGGCCAGGTGCACGGCCACCAGGGACGACGACTGTCCGCTGTCGACGGTGAGGCTGGGGCCGGTGAGGCCGAGCACGTACGACAGCCGGTTGGCGAGCATGGCTCGGCGGGTGCCGGTGAACGAGTGGTGGTTGAGCCCGTCCGCGCCGCGCCGCTGCGTCAGGTCGTGGTAGTCGTCCCAGATCGCGGCGGTCAGCACGGCGGTCCGGCTGCCCCGCAGGCTGCCCGGCACGGTGCCGGCGTCCTCCAGCGCCTCCCAGGCGAGCTCCAGCAGGAGCCGCTGCTGCGGGTCGACGTTCGCGGCCTCCCGTGGGGAGATGCCGAAGAACTCCGGGTCGAACGTGTCGATCCGGTCGAGGAACCCCGCCCGCGGCGGCAGGCCCGGCTGGTCCCGGCGGCCCTCGCCGGGCACCGTCACCGCGTCCGTCCCGGTGCGCAGCAGCTCCCAGAACCGGCCCGGGTCCGGCGCGCCGGGCAGCCGGCAGGCGATGCCGGTCACCGCGATGTGCGCGTCGGCGAAGTCGCTCGTCATTCCGTCAGCTCCCCGCTGGATTCCCTCAGCTGCCCGTCCGGCCGAAGCCGGCCGCCGCCGCAGGCGCCGGTGGACCGGCGGGCTACGGCGACCGTGGGGTAGCGAGTCGATTCTGCGGGTGGGGCGGGACGCGGAGCCCTAGTGCGGTCCCCCGGCCAGACCCCAGACATCGACCCTGGCCGCGCCGAGAATCACCTGGCCAGGCACCGTCGGCCCACAGGCCACGGACCCGAGGCCACCGGGCCAGGGGTCACCGGGCTGGGGTCACTCCGCCGCAGGCTGCTCCGCCGCGGGTCACTCCGCCGCCGGGCCGCCCCGCCGCCGGGCCGCCGGGCCGCGGGTCACTCCGCCGCGGGCCGCTCCGCCGCCGGGCCGCGGGTCACTCCGCCGCGGGCCGCTCCGCCGCCGGGCCGAGGGAGCGGATGCCGTCGAGGGCTACGCGGGTGGCGCTCAGCAGCACCCGCAGCAGTTCCTCCGGCGACGGGTTGCGGGCGAAGGTGGTGAACGCGACGGTGACCATCGAGCCGACCAGGGCGCCGACCGCGGCCGCCGCATCACCCTCCGACAGCTCACCGGGGAAGGCGGTCAGCAGCGCCGCGGTCAGCTGGTGCTGCGCGGAGACCATGCGGCGCAGCACCCCGGCCTGCAACGCCGGCGTGGACAGCACCACGTGCACCCGGCGGACGGCCAGGTCACCGGTCAGGTCGCGGGTCGCCGCGCCGGAGGTCACCGCCGTGCGCAGTGCGCGCAGCAGCACGTCGGCCACGGCCTCCCCGGGGTGCCGCTCGGCGACCAGCGCGGCGATCTCGTCGACCCGCGACTGCGAGTCGGCGAACAAGATGTCCTCTTTGCCAGGGAAGTAGGCGAAGAACGTGCGTGGCGCGATGTCGGCGGCGGCGGCGATCTCGGCGATGGTCGTCTCGTCGTACCCCTTGCTGGAGACGAGCTCGACCGCCGCGGTGATCAGCGCCGCGCGCGTGCGCCGCTTCTTGCGTTCGCGCAGGCCGATTGGTTGTGTCACGCAACCAACTCTACTCTTCTGACACTCGGTAAATAAACGCACTCGTTGCATATTTGCACCGAATGCTGTATCCCTGAAAGGCATGGAACGCCCACTGGACCGGCTCGGTCGCCTCTGCGCGCGACACCCCTGGCGGACCCTCCTCCTCTGGCTGTTCGCGGCCGGCGTGCTGCTCGGGGTCGGCCAGACGGCCGGGAGCACGTTCGTCAACGACTTCCGGGTGCCCGGCACCGAATCCCAGAAGGCCACCGACGTGGCCCGGGAACACTTCCCGACCTACGGCGTGGTGAGCGCGACGATCGTCTGGCGCGCCGAGGGGGGCAACCTGCAGGATCCGGCGCGGCAGGCCGCGGTGGGGCAGATGATCACCGCGATCCGCGGTCAGGAGGACGTGGCGGCGGTGGACGATCCGTTCCCGAGCCCGGACGGACGCGCCGCGATGGTCAACGTCGACTACGGCAAGGAGTTGGGCGAGCTCGACGGCACCCACTACGACCGGCTGCGCGAGGCCGCCAAGCCGGCCGAGGCCGCCGGCCTGCAGGTCGAGTACCGCGGCGCGGTCGTCGACCTGGGCACCGAACCCACCACGTCCGCCGCCGAACTGGTCGGCGTCGGGGCCGCCCTGCTCGTGCTGATCATCGCGTTCGGGTCGCTGGTCGCCGCCGGGCTGCCGCTCCTCGTCGCCGGCGTCGGAATCGTGGTCGGCACCGCGATCGTCCTGCTCGTCGGCCTGTTCGTCGACATCCCCTCGTCCGCGCCGATCATCGCGGTGATGCTCGGTCTCGGCGCCGGCATCGACTACGCCCTGTTCGTGCTCAGCCGGTTCCGGGCGAATCTCGCCCATCACGAGGAACCGGTGCACGCCGCCGGGCACGCCACCGCGGCCGCCGGGCACGCGGTGGTGTTCGCGGGCGGCACGGTCGTGGTGGCCATCCTCGGCCTGAGCTTCGCGGGCATTCCCTTCGTCGGCGCGATGGGTGTCGCCGGCGCGGTGACGGTGGCAGTGATGGTCGTTGCCGCGATCACGCTGCTGCCGGCACTGCTCGGCCTGCTGGGGCACCGGGTCAACTCGCTGGCCATCCCGAAGCTGTCGCGCCGGACCCGGGCGGCGGGCCCCGCCGACCCGGACGACGAGAGCGGCCCGACGTACCGCTGGGGCCGGCACGTGCAACGCTTCCGCGTGCTCTACGCGTTGCTGGCGACCGCCTTCCTGCTGGTGCTGTCCTCGCCGGTGCTGTCCCTGCGGCTGGGCACGCCGGACGACGGCATCCAGCCCGCCAAGAACACCCAGCGGCAGGCGTACGACCTGATCGCCGAGCACTACGGGCCGGGCTGGAACGCGCCGCTGGTGCTCACCGTGACCGGCGCGGACGAGACCGGCCTGGCCACGCTGGCCCGCACGCTCGCGGCCGACCCCGACGTCGAGCTGGTGACGCCGCCGGCCCTCAGCCAGGACGACGGCGGGGTCGCGCTGGTCACGGCCATCCCCCGGTACGCCCCGCAGGACCAGGAGGTGTCCGACCTGGTCCACCGCATCCGGGACACGATCGGGCCCGAGGCGTTGGCCGCGTCCGGTGGTACGGCGCTGGTCGGTGGCGCGACGGCGGTGGTGATCGACATGGCCGACGTGGTCGGTGAGCGGCTGCCCTGGGTGATCCTGGCCGTGGTCGGCGCGGGCATGCTGCTGTTGCTGCTGATGTTCCGGGCGCCGGTGGTCGCGCTGAAGGCCGCGGTGATGACGCTGCTGTCGATCGGTGTGTCGTTCGGCGTCATCATCGCCATGTTCCAGTGGGGCTGGGGCCTGGACCTGCTCGGCATCGACAAGACGGTGCCCATCATGTCCGCGGTCCCGATGATCCTGTTCGCCGTGCTGTTCGGACTGTCGATGGACTACGAGGTGTTCCTGCTCTCCGCGGTCCGCGAGTCGTACGACAAAGATGGTGATCCGCACCGCGCCGTGGTGGTCGGCATCGGCACCACGGCGCGGGTCATCTCGGCGGCGGCGATCATCATGGCGTGTGTCTTCCTGAGCTTCGTCTCGGTTCCCGAGACGTTGATCCAGATGATCGGTATCGGCCTGGCCACCGCCGTCATCATGGATGCCACGGTGATTCGGATGGTGCTGGTGCCGGCCGTGATGAGCCTGCTCGGCAACGCGGCCTGGTGGCGCCCCGGGCGCGGCCGGCCCCGCCCCGCCCCGGTGGTCGGTGCCGGCGGCGGGCCGGAGCCGGCGCCGGAGTCGTCGCCAGGCACGACGGATGAGAGCCAGCGGGTCTGACCAGCCCGCGCCGCCGGTCAGGCCCCTGCCGACCCCCTTCGGTGGTCTGACCGGCGCTCCCGTGGCCCGGGTCGCCTCATCGGCGCCCGGGCCACACAGCCTGCCACGGCAGCAAGCCGGCACGGCACAGGAGGCAGCGCGCCAACACCCCCGCACGCCATCCGCCAGCCGCCAGCCGCCAGCCTGGTACTCCAGCAGGCCAGCAACGGACCGCCGGCAGGCCAGCAACGGACCGCCGGCAGGCCAGCAACGGACCGCCGGACGCGGTCGCGTCCGGCGGTCCGGTCTCTTGTCGAATTCAGTCGTGGCGCGTGTGGCTGCCGTGGCGGCAAGCGGGGTGCCCGGTCACGGCAGGACCGGGGCGGTGAACGACGTGACGGCGGCGCGGATCGCGGCCGCGACGTCGGGCCAGCGGTTGTTCAGGTAGAAGTGGCCGCCGGGGAACGTGCGCAGGTCGAACGCGCCGGTGGTGTGCTCCCGCCAGGCCCGGACATGGTCGACCGAGGCCCGGTGGTCGTCCTCGCCGACCAACGCGGTGACCGGGCAGTCGAGTTCGCGGCCCGGCCGGTGCCGGTAGGTCTCGATGGCCCGGTAGTCGGCACGCAGCGCCGGCAGGATCATCTCCAGCAGCTCCGCGTCTTCGAGCAGGGCGGCGGCGGTACCGCTGAGCTGCCGCACCTCGGCGATGAGCGCCTGGTCGCCACGGCGGTGCAGACTCTCCTCGACGTGTAGCGAGGGAGCCCGCCGACCGGACACGATGAGGCCGGCCGGCGGGACGCCGTCGCGCTCCAACCGGCGGCCAACCTCGTACCCGATCACCGCTCCCATGCTGTGCCCGAACAGCACAAGCGGCCGGTCCGTCCACGTGGTGAGTTCGGCGTGGATCCGTTCGGCCAACTCGTCGATCGTGACCAGCGGCGGTTCGCTGCGCCGCTCCTGGCGACCGGGGTACTGCACGGCGAACACGTCGACGGTGGCACCGAGGTGGACGCTGAGCGGGTGGTAGAACGAGCCGGACCCGCCCGCGTGCGGCAGGCACAGCAGGCGCGGCCGGTCGCCGTGCTGCGTGCCCAGCTTCTGAATCCATCGGCTGGTACGGAGATCGTGCGACATGACGTCCTTCCCGAAGGTGGCGGAGCGGTTCACTCGGCAGCGACGCCGCTGAGGAGTCCGTCCAGCGGGGTACGCAGCCAGTAGCGTTCCCGCTGGAAGGGGTATGTGGGCAGGTCGACCAGCCGGCCGGCGGCGGTGCCGAGCACCCGGGCCCAGTCGACCGGCGCCCCGGCGACGTGCAGAGCCGCGAGCGTGCGCAGTATGCCGTCGTCCGGCACGCCGGCCCGGACGGTGACGCCGTCCTCGGCGACGGTCACGGTGTCCGCGTCCCACGCGTCGGCCAGGTCGTCGGGCCCGGTGGGCGACAGCACCTGCAACACCGGCGTCCGCCAGCCGTCGGCCGGGGCCGGCCGTCCCTCGGCGAGCGCGGCCAGGAGTCGCGCCGCGTCCTGGGGTTCGACGGCCTCGGCGGCGAGGGCCGCGGCGATCGCGCCGGGGCCCCGCCCGGTGACCGCGGTGACCGGCACACCCACGTACCGCAGCAGCGTGAACTGGGCGTACTCGACCGCCAGGGAAGCCGCGTGGGCCAGCATCGAACCGGGTGCGGGTGGCTGCTCGTCACCGTCGAGCAGCACGTCGAGCAACGGCCGGTCGAGGATCGGGTCGAGGTGCGCGGCGACGACGTCGACCGCGTCCGCGAAGGGCCGATATGTGGCGTGCAGCCGCCGGACCGCGTCCGCGTCGACCGGTTCCCCGGGGAACACGCAGGTCACCGCCGGCTCGTTCGGGGGTGCCTCGCCGGACACCGCGGTCGTGTCCGGGTGGCCGGCCGCGACGGCGGCGAGGCCGTCGAGCAGTCCGGCACGCCCGGTGGCGAGCAGCACGGTCCGGTGCGGGTGCGGGGAGCGGCCCACGGCCTGGGTCCAGGCGACGTCCGCCACGGCCAGGGCCGGCCGCGCGGCGAGATGGCCGTGCAGCCGGGCGGCCTGGGCGCGCAGCGCGGCGTCGTCGCGCGCGGACAGCACGACCGGGACCACCTGGGGCGGGTTCGTGACCGTCCGCTCCGGACGGTCGGCCTGCTCCGTGCTGTCGCCCTGCTCCAGGATGACGTGGACCTTCGTGCCGCTGGCGCCGAACGACGAGACGCCGGCCCGACGCGGGCGGCCGGTCGCCGGCCAGGGCACCGTCTTGGTCAGCAGCCGGACGCCGCCCGCGGTCCAGTCGACGTAACCGCTCGGCTCGTCGGAGTGCAGCGATCGCGGCAGGATGCCGTACCGCATGGACTGCACGGTCTTGATCACCCCGACCACGCCGGACGCGGCCTGCGGGTGTCCGAGGTTCGACTTGACCGTGCCGAGCCAGAGTGGCCGGCTGGGGTCACGGCCGGCGCCGTAGACCGCCATCAGGGCCTCGGCCTCGATCGGGTCGCCGAGCGGGGTGCCGGTGCCGTGTCCCTCGACGACGTCGACGTCGGCGGGCGTGAGACCGGCGTTCGTGAGGGCCTGGCGGATGACGCGGCGTTGCGACGGGCCGTTGGGCGCGCCCAGGCCGTTGCCGCCTCCGTTGTGGTTGACGGCGGTGCCGCGGATCACCGCGAGGACGGGGTGGCCGGCGCGGCGGGCCGCGGAGAGTCGTTCGACGACGAGCACGCCGGCGCCTTCGCCCCATCCGGTGCCGTCGGCGGCCTCGGAGTAGGACTTGCAGCGCCCGTCGCCGGCGGCGCCGACCCCCATGTCGGGTGAGACGGCGGGGTTCGCGAGCACGGACGCGCCGCCGGCGAGCGCCAGGTCGCACTCGCCGGCCCGGACCGCCTGCACGGCCAGGTGCAGCGCGACGGCGGAGGACGAGCAGCCGGTGTCGAGGGTCAGCACCGGGCCCTCCAGGCCGAGTGCGTAGGCGATCCGTCCGGCGGCGAGCGCCGGGGAGATGCCGCCGCTGAGGTGCGGCCGGGTGTCCTCGGGCACCTCCTGCATGCCGGTCCAGTAGCCCTGGGAGAAGGTGCCGACGAACACGCCGACGGACTCACCGCTCAGGGTCCGGGGTGCGATGCCGGCGCGTTCGATCGCCTCCCAGGACATCTCCAGCAGCAGCCGGTGCTGCGGGTCCATGGCGAGCGCCTCGTGGCCGGGGATGCCGAAGAACCCGGCGTCGAACGAGGCGGCGTCGCGCAGGAAGCCGCCCTGGCGGACGAAACGCATGCCGGGCACGTCGACGCCGGCGGCGACAAGCGTCTCGACGTCCCAGCCGCGGTCGGTCGGTAGCCCGCCGACCGCGTCACGTTCGTCGGCGACGAGCTGCCACAGGTCGTCGGGGGTGTCGGCGCCGCCGGGCAGCCGGCAGCTCATGCCGACGATGACGACCGGGTCGTCGCCGGTCGCGGCTGCCGTCGTCGGCGGTTCCGGGACGCCTGCCGGCTCGTTCCCGCCGGTCGCGATCGTCCGGAGATGGCGGGCCAGCGCGTCGGGTGTCGGGTGGTCGAAGACGACGGTGGCCGGCAGTTTCAGGCCGGTGACGGTGCTCAGCCGGTTTCGCAGCTCGACCGAGGTGAGCGAGTCGAAGCCGAGCTCCCGGAACGGGCGGCCGCCGTGCACCGCGTCCGGCGAGCCGTGACCGAGTACGGCGGCGACCTGGCCGCGTACCAGGTCCAGGACGGCGCGGTCGCGTTCGGCCTCGGGCAGCCCGGCGAGCCGGTCGGCCAGCGGGGTGCCGCCCGCGGCCGGGTCCGGGCCGGTCGCGGCACCCTCGCCGGCGAGCAGCCGCCGGACGTCGGTCAGCTCACGCAGGAACGGGCGCGGCCGGCTGGCAAGCTCGCGGGCACCGGCGGCGATCCGCTCCCACTCGATCAGGGCCAGTGCCACCACCGTCTCGTCGTGGTCGAGCACCTCGCCGAGGGCGCGCAACGCGGTGGGCGGGTCGATCTCGGAACCGCCGCGGCGGCGCAGCTGGGCCTCGGCGGCGCCGGACGCGATGCCGCCGCCGGACCAGTGCCCCCAGGCGATCGAGGTGGCGGGCCGGCCGCCGGCACGGCGGGCGCGGGCCAGGGCGTCGAGGAAGGCGTTGCCGGGCGCGTAGTTGCCCTGCCCGGCGACGCCGAAGGTGCCGGCGAACGACGAGAACAGCACGAAGGCGGTCAGGTCGAGGTCACGGGTCAGCTCGTCCAGGTGCACGGCGCCGAGGGCCTTGACCCGCAGCACCCGGTCGAGCTGGCCGGGGGTGAGCGCGTCGAGGACGCCGTCGTCCAGCACGGCTGCGGTGTGCACGACGGCGCGTAGCGGGTACTCGGCCGGCACGCCGGCCAGGACGGCGGCGAGCGCGGCCCGGTCGGCGACGTCGCAGGCGCTGATGGTGACCCGTGCGCCCAGCTCGGTCAGCTCGCGGCGCAGGTCGTCGGCGCCGGGCGCGTCCGGGCCGCGGCTGCTGAGCAGCAGCAGGTGCGGTGCGCCACGGCCGGCCAGCCACCGGGCGACGTGCCCGCCGAGCGCGCCGGTGCCGCCGGTGACCAGCACGGTGCCGTCCGGCCGCCAGTCCCGGCGGGGTCGGCCGTCGCCCCAGTCGGCACGGATCAGGCGGTTGCCGTAGACGCCGGACCGGCGGATCGCCACCTGGTCCTCGTCGTCGAGCCCGGCGAGGACGGCGGCCAGCCGGGCGCCCGCCCGGCTGTCGGCGACGGCGGGCAGGTCGACGAGGCCGCCCCAGCGGTGCGGGCTCTCCTCGGCGACCACCCGGCCGAGGCCCCAGACCGTGGCCTGCGCGGGGGCGGTGAGCGGGTCGGAGGCACCGACCGACACGGCGCCACGGGTGGCGCACCAGAACGGCGCGTCGATGTCCACGTCGCCGAGTGCCTGCACCATGGCGAGCGTGCCGGTGAGCCCGCGCGCGGTGGCCGGGTGCTCGGGATGCGGCCGGTCGTCGAGGGGCAGGAGGGACAGCACGCCTGTCACGTCGGGCGTGGCGGCGAGCGTGGCGCGCAGCACGGCGGCGTAGTAGTCGCGACCGGCCCCGGCGTCGAGGGGCAGGCGAACGACGCGGGCGCCGTGGGCGCGGAGTGCGGTCTCGGCGGCGTCGTGCCAGGGGGCGTCGGTGAGCGATTCCGACACGGCGAGCAGCCAGGTGCCGGACAGCACCGGCGTGCCGGACTCGGCGACCGGCCGCCAGGCGGTCTTGTAGCGCCAGGAGTCGATGGTGCTGTGCTCGCGGTGCCGGCGACGCCAGCCGGACAGGGCCGGCAGCACCCGTTCGAGGTCGTCCTGGTCGGTGCGCAGCGAGTCGGCCAGGGACTCCAGGTCCTCCCGTTCGACGGCCTCCCAGAACCGTGCCTCCACCTCGTCGGCGTCGGTGCGGGTCGTGGTCTCCGCCGGGTCGGCATGCAGCCAGTACCGGCTTCGCCGGAAGGGGTAGGTGGGCAGGTCGACGGCCGGGCCGTCACCGACCAGGCCGGTGAGGACGACGGGCACCCCGGTGACGTACGCCTCACCCAGGCTCGTCACGAACCGACGCGCACCACCGTCGTCACGGCGCAACGACCCGACCGCCTCCGGAATGCCGAGGGTCAGCACCGGATGCGAACTGCACTCGATGAACGTGTCGAACCCGTCGGCCCGCAACACCTCCACCGTCGCGGCGAACTCCACCGTCTGCCGCAGATTCCGATACCAATACTCCGCATCCATCGTCGCCGTGTCGAGCACACCACCGGTCACCGTCGAATAGAACGGCACCCGCGACGCACGCGCGGTGACCGACTCCAACACCCGCAGAAGCTCCGCACGCAACACCTCCACCTGCGGTGAATGCGACGCGTAATCCACCGCGACCCGCCGCACCCGCACCCCCGCGGCATCCCACCCCGCCACCAACGCATCAACCTCCGCCGGATCACCCGAGACCACCACCGACGACTCCGCGTTCACCGCCGCCACCGCCACACCACCGGTCAACCCGGCCCGCACCTCGTCCACCGGCAGAGCCACCGCCGCCATCGCACCCCGACCAGCCAACCGCGACGCGATCACCCGACTCCGCAACCCCACCACCCGGGCACCATCAGCAAGCGACAACGCACCCGCCACCACCGCCGCCGCGATCTCCCCCTGCGAATGACCCACCACCGCAGCCGGCGACACACCGAACGACTCCCACAACCGGGCGAGGGACACCATCACCGCCCACGACGCCGGCTGCACCACATCCACCCGCAACAGATCACCCGACAACTCCGCGAGCAGATCCCAACCCACCACCGGCCGCAACGCATCCGCACACTCGGCCAACGCATCCGCGAACACCGGAAACGCCTCCGCCAACTCCAGACCCATCCCGGCCCACTGCGCACCCTGACCCGGGAACACGAACACCGGACGCGACGCCGACGCCGACTCGGCCACGCCGGACACCGCAGGCGTGCCGGCCGCCACGGCGTCCAGGCCGGCGAGCAGTTCCGCCCGGTCCGCCCCGATCACCACCGCGCGGTGCTCAAGGGCGGCCCGGCTGCCGGCCAGGGCCCCGCCGATCTCACGGATGCCCAGGTGGGGCCGGGTCTCCAGGAAGGCGCGGGTCTGCTGGGCGACGCGGATCAGGCTGTCGCCGTCGCGCGCGGTCAGGACCCACGGGACCGGCGCGCCGGTGGGCGCCGGTTCGGTGGGCACCGCCGGGGCGGGCTCCGCCTGTTCGATGATGACGTGCGCGTTGGTGCCGCTGACGCCGAACGACGACACCGCGCCACGGCGGGGCTCGCCGGTCTCCGGCCAGGGCCGGGCCTCGGTGAGCAGGGACACCGCGCCGGATTCCCAGTCGACGTGTGGGGTCGGCTCGTCGACGTGCAGGGTCTTCGGCAGCACACCGTGTTGCAGCGCCATCACGAGCTTGACAACGCCGCCGACACCGGACGCCGCCTGCGCGTGGCCGATGTTCGACTTCAGCGAGCCCAGCCAGAGCGGACGGTCGGTCGCGCGGCCCTGCCCGTAGGTGGCCAGCAGTGCCTGTGCCTCGATCGGGTCGCCCAGCGTCGTGCCGGTGCCGTGCGCCTCCAACAGGTCGATCTGGTCGGTGGTGAGGCGGGCGTTGTCCAGGGCCTGCCGGATGACGCGTTGCTGCGACGGCCCGTTGGGGGCGGTCAGTCCGTTGGACGCGCCGTCCTGGTTGACGGCGGAGCCGCGTACCACCGCGAGGACCCTGTGCCCGTTGCGGCGGGCGTCCGACAGGCGCTCGACCAGCAGCACACCCACGCCCTCGGCCCAGCCCGTCCCGTCGGCCGCGGCGGCGAACGCCTTGCACCGCCCGTCCGGTGCGAGCCCGCGCTGCCGGCTGAACTCCTGGAACACGCCGGGGCTGGACATGATGGTGACGCCGCCGGCCAGCGCCAGGCCGCACTCACCCTGCCGCAGGGACTGCACGGCGAGGTGCAGGGCGACGAGCGAGGAGGAGCAGGCGGTGTCGACGGTGACCGCCGGCCCCTCCAGCCCCAGGGTGTACGCGATGCGGCCGGACACGACGCTGGTGGCGAGGCCGGTCAGGGTGTACCCCTGCACCTCCTGCGGGATCTCCTTCAGATCGGTGGCGTAGCCGGGGCTACCGGCGCCGATGAACACCCCGGTACGGGTGCCCTTGAGCGAGGCGGCGTCGATGCCGGCGCGTTCGATCGCCTCCCAGGCGGCCTGCAGGACCACCCGCTGCTGCGGGTCCATGGCGAGCGCCTCGCGCGGCGAGATGCGGAAGAACTCGGCGTCGAACTCGGCGGCGCTGTGGACGAAGCCTCCCTCCTGCACATAACTGCCGGACTCCGGGTCGGACAGCGCGTCCAGGTCCCAGCCACGGTCACCTGGGAACGACGACATCGCGTCGACCTCGTCGGTCACCAGGTGCCACAGATCCTCGGGAGTGCGGACGCCGCCGGGGTAGCGGCAGGCCATCCCGACGATCGCGACGGGTTCGCTGAGCGCGGCGACAAGTTCCTTGTTCTGCCGCCGCAGGTTCTCCGTCTCCGTCAGCGATGCCCGGAGGGCGTCGACGAGCCGATCGGCCGATGTGGTCATGTTGCGTGCTCCGCTCTCGGAAACGGTTCAGGAGTCCTTGGTGTTCAGCGCCATGTCGACGAGTGCGGCGACGTCCATCGTGGCGATGGCGGCGACGTCGGCCTCCGCCTCGGCGGCGGAGTCGTCGAACCCGGTCAGCCGGCGCAGGGCGCCGAGCACACCCGCGTCCCGCAACGCGGAGAGGGGAATGTCGGCGAGTGCCCGCCGGAACTCGATCTCGGACTGCTCGATGCCGGCGGGCGCCGCCTCGGCGGGGTCGAGGTGGGTGATCAGGTGATCGGTGAGTTCGGTGGGCGTGGGGTGGTCGAACACCGCGGTGGCCGGCAGGCGTAGGCCGGTGGCGGTGTTGAGCCGGTTGCGGAGTTCGACGCCGGTCAGCGAGTCGAACCCGACGTCGCGGAACGGCCGGCCGGCCGGGATGGCGGCGGTGTCGGTGAAACCGAGTACCGCGGCGGCCTGTTCGCGGACCAGTTCGAGCACGAGGCGGCGTCGTTCGTCGCCGGAGGCCGCCGCGAGCCGCCGCCGCAACTCCTGCGCGTCCGTCGCGCCCGCGTCGCCGGCGGTCCGCCGGGAGGAGACCCGGATGAGGGACCGGAACAGGCCGGGGACGCTGGTGATGTCACGAGCGCGGGCCTGCAACGACGCCAGGTCGAGGTCGACGGGTACGGCGAGCGGTTCACCGAGGCGCAGGGCCGCGTCGAACAGCGCCAGGCCCTGGGCGGTGGGCATCGGGCGGACGCCGGAGCGGTCGGCGCGTACCCGGTCGCTGTTGCCCAGCCGGGCGGTCATGCCGCTCTCCTCGGCCCACAGTCCCCAGGCCAGCGACGTGGCCGGCAACCCCCGCTCGTGCCGGTGGGCGGCGAGGGCGTCCAGATAGGAGTTGGCCGCGGCGTAGTTGCCCTGCCCCGCCCCGCCGAACACTCCGCCGATCGAGGAGTACATGACGAAGGCGGCAAGGTCGTGCCCGGCGGTCAGCTCGTGCAGGTGCCACGCCGCGTCGACCTTGGCCCGCAACACCCGGTCGACCTGCTCCGGCGTCAACGATCCGAGCACCGCGTCGTCGGTCACCCCCGCCGCGTGCACGACTGCCGTCACCCGGCGACCGGCCAGCAACTGCTTGACCTGGTCGCGGTCGCTCACGTCGCAGGCGGCCACCGTCACCTCGGCACCGGCGGCCTCCAACTCGGCCCGGAGGTCGGCGGCACCCGGGGCCCGCAGGCCCCGCCGGCCGGCCAGGAGCAGGTTGCGCATCCCCCGCGTGGTCACCAGGTGCCGGGCCAGCGCGGCGCCCAGGGTTCCGGTGCCGCCGGTGATCAGCACCGTGCCGGCCGGGTCCCAGGCCGGCGGCACGGTCAGCACCACCTTGCCCACGTGCCGGGCCTGGGAGATGAACCGGAACGCCTCGGGCGCCCTCCGCACGTCCCACGAGGTCACCGGCAGCGGCCGCAGGGTGTCGGCGGTCAACTGCTCGACGACCTGCCGCAGAATCTCGCCGATCCGCCGTGGGCCGGCCTCGATGAGGTCGAACGCCCGGTATCGCACCCCCGGGCGGGCCGCCGCGACCGTCTCCGCGTCACGGATGTCGGACTTGCCCATCTCCACGAACCGGCCACCACGCGGCAACAGGTCCAGCGACGCGTCCACGAACTCACCCGCCAGCGAGTTCAGCACCACGTCCATCCCCCGGCCACCGGTCGCCACCAGGAACCGGTCCCGGAACTCCACCGACCGCGACGACCCGATGTGCTCCTCGTCCAGGCCCAGACCCCGCAACACCTCCCACTTGCCGGGGCTCGCGGTGGCGTACACCTCGGCACCGAGCGACCGGGCCACCTGCACCGCGGCCATCCCCACCCCACCGGCGCCCGCGTGCACCAGCACCCGGTCGCCGGGGCCGACACCGGCGATGTCCACCAGACCCATCCACGCGGTCGCGAACACCACACCCACCGACGCGCCCGTCTCGAACGACCACCCGGCGGGCAGCGGAGTGACGAAGCTGCGTTCGGTACGGGCGATCGGGCCGATGGAGTCCGGCATGAGGCCGAGGACGCGGTCCCCGGGTACCAGGTCGGTGACGCCGGGGCCGACGGCGGTGACCACACCCGCGGCCTCGTTGCCGAGCGCCGGCGGAGCGTCGCCGGGATACATGCCGAGCGCGATCAGCACGTCGCGGAAGTTCACCCCGGCCGCGCGGACCGCGACCCGGACCTCGTCGGCCCGCAGGCCGGCGTCGGGAGACTCCTCGCGGGGCGCGAGCGTCAGGTCGGTGAGGGCTCCGGTGCCGCCGCGGACGGCGAGCCGCCAGTCGGCGGCGTCCGGCACGGGCAGGGTGTCCGGCCCGGCGGCGGGGATGAGCCGGGGACCGTGGAACTCGTCGCCGCGCAGGCGGATCTCGGATTCACCTGTCGCGGACGCCGCCGCGATCCGGTCCGGGGCGGGCCGGTCCTCGTCGGCGTCGACGAGCAGGAACCGGCCGGGGTTCTCGGTCTGCGCGCTGCGGACCAGGCCCGCGGCGGCCGCGTGGGAGAGCAGCCCGGCACGGGTCACCACGGCGAGGGTGGCGTCGGCGACGCGTTCGTCGGCCAGCCACCGCTGGAGCAGGGCGAGCGTGCGGTGCACCGCGTCGCGGGCCTCGCCGTCCGGGTCCACGTAGGTGACGACCAACTGCGGGATCGGCGTACCCAGTGCGGCCGGATCGTCGCCGTCGAGGACCGCGACGCCGGCCGGCGCCTCGCCGGTGCGGCCGACGGGCGTCCACCGGATCCGGTAGAGGTTGGCGACGGGCGCGGTGGCCGGGTCGGCGATCGGGCGGAGGGTCAGCGTGGTGATTGTCGCCACCGGCGCGCCGGCCGGGTCGGTGGCGGTCACGGTGAGGGTGTCACCGACACCGGCGGTGAGGTGTACCCGCAGGGTCCGGGCACCGGTGGCGTGCAGGTGCACACCCTCGAAGGAGAACGGGACCATCGGCCTCCCGCCGGTGCCGGCGGCGCCGGCCAGGGCGACCGGGTGCAGGGCGGCGTCGAGCAGCGCGGGGTGGATGCCGTAGCCGGTGACGTCGAGGTCGGCCGGTGCGGTGACCTCGGCCCACACGTCGTCGCCGGATCGCCATGCGGCGCGCATGCCCTGGAACGCCGGGCCGTAGGCCGAGCCCGCGGCGTGCAGCCGCTCGTAGAAGCCGGTGAGGTCGACGGGCTCCGCGTCGGCCGGCGGCCAGGCGGCCGGCGCGACGGGCACCGGTCCGGCGGCGGTGGGTGCGCCGCTCTCGCTGAGCGCGCCGGTGGCGTGCAGGGTCCACGACGGTTCTACCGTGGAGTCCGGGCGGGAGTGGACCCGGACCTGGCCATCCCCGTCCACCACCACCTGGACCTGCAACGCGCCGCCGTCGGGAACCAGCATCGGCTCCCGCAGGGTCAGCTCGTCCAGCCGGTCGTACCCGGCCTCGTCACCGGCCCGGATCGCCATCTCGACCAACGCGGTGCCCGGCACCAGCACGCGCCCGCCGATCTCGTGTTCGGCCAGCCACGACTGCGCCGACCGGCTCACCCGGCCGGTCAGAACGACACCACCACCGTCGGCCATCGACACCGCCGCGCCCAGCAGCGGGTGCCCAGCCGCCCCGAGGCCGAGCGCCGCCGGGTCGGTGGCTGTCGCCTTCGGCAGCCAGTAGCGCTCCCGCTGGAACGCATAGGTGGGCAGATCGACCAGCCGGCCACCCTGGTTCATCGCCGCCCAGTCGACAACGATCCCCACCGTCCAGGCCCGGCCGACGCCCTCCACGACCGACACGTCCTCCGCCCGATCCTTGCGGCACAACGCGATGCCGTCCACATCGGACTGCCCGGCCAGGCCGGTCAGGGTCGCGTCCGGGCCGACCTCCAGCACGGTACGCAGCGGCGGCAGCGCCCGGACGGCGTCCGCGAAACGGACCGTCTGCCGTACGTGCGACACCCAGTACTCCGGGTCCGACCATTCACCGTTCACCACCGCACCGGTCACCGTGGACACGACCGGGATGCGGGGCGTGGCGAAGCTCATCCGCGACACGACGTCGCGGAAGTCGTCGAGCATCGGCTCCATCAGCGCCGAGTGGAAGGCATGCGACACGCGGAGGCGGCGAACGCGTACCCCCTCGTTCCTGAGGGTTTCCTCGACGTCCGCGAGCACGCTGCCGTCGCCGGAGAGCACCACCGACGACGGGCCGTTGACCGCCGCCACCGACACGCCCGCGAAACGGGCGACCTCGGTCTCCGGCAACGCGACCGACAGCATCACCCCGCCCGGCGGCAGAGCCTGCATCAACCGGCCACGCTCCACGATCAGCCGGGCCGCGTCGGCAGTCGACAACACACCCGAGACGCAGGCGGCGGCGACCTCACCCACCGAGTGACCGGCCAGCACCGAGGGGCGCACCCGCCACGACTCCAGCAGCCGGAACAACGCCACCTCGAACACGAACAGCGCGGGCTGCGCGAAACGGGTCTCGGCCAGCAGATCCGCGTCCTCGCCCCACACCACCTCGGTCAACGACCGGCCCAGCTCCGCGTCCACCGCGGCGCAGACCTCGTCCCACGCCTGCCGGAACACCGGGAACGACGACGCCAGGTCGCGTCCCATCCCGAGCCGCTGCGCACCCTGGCCCGCGAACAGGAAACCCACCCCGTCCGGGCCGGTTTCCGGCACCACACCGGACACCTCACCGAGATCCGGACCGACCAGCACCGTGCGATGGGCGAACGCCTGCCGCGTCGCCGCCAGGGATCGGCCCACGTCCACACTCGACACCCCGGCCGTCGCCACGAACCCGCGCAACCGGCTCAACTGGCCACCGAGCGCCTCGGCGGAGCGCGCCGACACCGGCCACGCCACCACCGGCGGCTCCGGGGCCGGCGGGACCGGCTGCTCGGCCGGCGCCGCCTCCAGCACGATGTGGCTGTTGGTGCCGCTGACGCCGAACGACGAGACCGCGCACCGGCGCGGCCGGTCGGTGTCCGGCCACGGCGTCGACTCGGTGAGCACGGTGACCGCGCCGGCCTCCCAGTCGACCTCGGGAGTGGGAGTGTCCACGTGCAGGGTCTTCGGCAGGACGCCGGCACGCATCGCCATGACCATCTTGATCACCGAGGCAACGCCGGCCGCCGCCTGGGTGTGCCCGATGTTCGACTTCAGTGAGCCGAGCAGCAGCGGGCGGGCGGGGTCGCGATCCTGCCCGTACGTGGCCAGCAGCGCCTGTGCCTCGATCGGGTCGCCGAGCCGGGTGCCGGTCCCGTGCGCCTCGACGGCGTCGACATCCGCCGCGGACAGTCGGGCGCCGGCGAGCGCCTGCCGGATCACCCGCTGCTGCGACGGGCCGTTGGGCGCGGTCAGCCCGTTGGACGCGCCGTCCTGGTTGACCGCGGTGCCGCGGACCAGCCCGAGCACCCGGTGCCCGTGGCGGCGCGCGTCGGACAGTCGCTCGACCACCAGAACACCGGCGCCCTCGGCCCAGCCGGTACCGTCCGCGGCGGCCGCGAACGCCTTGCACCGCCCATCGGCGGACAGCCCCCGCTGGCGGCTGAACTCGACGAACACCTCGGCGTTCGGCATCACCGCGACCCCGCCGACGAGCGCGAGCGTGCACTCGCCCTGCCGCAGGGCCTGGCCGGCCAGGTGCAGCGCGACAAGCGACGACGAGCAGGCCGTGTCGACAGTGACGGCCGGTCCTTCGAAGCCGAACGTGTAGGAGATGCGGCCGGAGACGACGCTTGACGCGTTGCCGGTCATCACGTAGCCCTCGGCGCCCTCGGGCAACTGTTCGAGGCTGTTGACGTAACCGCGGTGCCCGGCGCCGATGAACACGCCGGTGGGCGTGCCGGCAAGCGTTTCCGGGTCGAGGCCGGCCCGCTCGACGGCCTCCCACGACGTCTCCAGCAGCAGCCGTTGCTGCGGGTCCATCGCCAGGGCCTCACGCGGCGAGATGCCGAAGAACGCGGCGTCGAAGTCGGCGGCGTCGTGCAGGAAACCACCCTCGCGCACGTACGTGGTGCCAGGCACGTCGGGGTCGGGGTGGTAGAGCCGGTCGATGTCCCAGCCGCGGTTGTCCGGGAACGGCGTGATCGCGTCCCGACCGTTCACCACCAGGTCCCACAGTTCCTCGGGTGACGTGATGCCGCCGGGCAGCCGGCAGGCCATGCCGACGATGGCGATCGGCTCGGTGTCCGCGGCGGCGGTGGCCGGCGCCGCCGCGACGGGCCCCGCCGCCTCGCCGGCGAACAGGCGCTCGGTGAGGTGCCGGGCCAGCGCCTGCGGGGTCGGGTGGTCGAAGACGAGCGTCGCGGGCAGTTTGAGCCCGGTGGCGACGTTGACGCCGTTGCGCAGGTTGACCGCGATGAGCGAGTCGACACCCAGGTCCTTGAACGGGCGGCCGGCCGGGATCGTGTCGGCGTTGCGGTGGCCCAGCGCCGCCGCGGACTGTTCCCGGACCAGCGTCAGCAACTCACGGTCGCGGTCCGCCGGGCTGAGCGCGGCCAGCCGGCGGGTCAGCGCGGAGCCGTCGCCGTCGGTCTCCGGCTGCCCCGCGCTGGCGGCCGAGATGGCACGCGCGGCCTCCGGGATGCCGGTGATCAACGGGTAGGGCCGCACCGACGCGGCGTCGGGCGCGACCCTCGCCCAGTCGATGTCGACGACGGCGAGCCCGGTCTCGTCGCCCGCCAGCGCGTCGGCGAGCCCGGCGATCGCCGCGTCCGGGTCCATCGGAGGGACACCCGCGGCGCGCAGTCGCTCGCCGATGGCGCCGTCGGCCAGCCCGCCGCCGCCCCACGAACCCCACATCACCGAGGTGGCCGGCAGCCCCGCCCGGCGGCGGTGCTGCGCGAGGGCGTCCAGATAGGCGTTGGCGGCGGCGTAGTTCGCCTGCCCGATGTTGGGAAAGACGCTGGCGAACGACGAGAACGTGACGAACGCGTCAAGTCCGAGATCGGCGGTCAGCTCGTGCAGGTGCCGGGCGGACAGCGACTTGGCGGCCGCGACGGTCTGCGCGCGTTCCGGGGTGAGGGTGTCCAGAATGGTGTCGTCGGTGATGCCGGCCGCGTGGAACACGGCGGTCAGCGGGTGCGCCGCCGGCAGCGACCGCAGCAGCGCGGCGAGCGCGTCCCGGTCGGCGACGTCGCAGGCTGCCAGGGTCACCTCGGCGCCCAGGGCGGTCAGCTCGTCGCGCAGCTCGGTGGCACCGGGCGCGTCCGCGCCCCGCCGGCTCGTCAGGACCAGGTGCGCGGCGCCGGAGCGGGCCAGCCAGCGCGCCACGTGCGCGCCGATCGCGCCCGTGCCGCCGGTGACCAGTACGGTGCCGTGCGGCTGCCACGCGTCGCCGGGCCCCGCCGGACGGGTGGCGCGGGCGAGCCGGGCGGCGAGCCGGCCGGTGGCGCGGATCGCGATCTGGTCCTCGCCGTCGGTGGCGGCGAGCGTCGCGACGAGCCGGCGCAGAGCGGTGCCGTCCGGCGCTTCCGGAAGGTCGGCCAGTCCGCCCCAGCGCTCCGGGTACTCAAGCGCGGCGACCCGGCCCACGCCCCACGTGTGTGCCTGGTCCGGCTCGTCGAGCGGGTCGTTGGCGGAGACCGCGACCGCACCCCGGGTGACCGTCCACAGGAGCGCCGAGGGCGCGTGTTCGGCGACCCGGCGGACCAGCGCGAGCGTGGCGACGGTACCCACGGTGAGCGCCGGGAAGCCGGGGTGGTCGCGGGTGTCGAGCGGCAGCAACGACAACACACCGGCCACGGTCGTGTCGACGGCCGCCTCGCCCAGCGCGGCGGCCAGCGCGTCCGGCGTCGTGGTGACGGCGTCCACGGTGACCCGGCGGACCTCGGCGCCGTGCTCGCCCAGCACGGCGTCGATGTCCGCGGCGAGTGTCGTGGCCGCCGGGGTGTCCGGCGTGACGACCAGCCACGTGCCGGTCAGCGTGGGTCGGTCGGCGTCCGGCAACGGCTGCCAGGTCAGGTGGTACCGCCAGGAGTCGAGGCGGGAGCGTTCCCGCTGCCGACGCCGCCAGGTGGACAGGGCCGGCAGAACCCGGCGCAGGTCGTCGGCACCGGTGTCCAGCGACTCCGCGAGCGACGGCAGGTCCTCGTCCTCCACGGCCTGCCAGAACCGGTCCTCGGCCGGATCGGCGGTCCGGGCCGGCGGGTCGCCGGCCGGTGCCTCCAGCCAGTACCGGTCGCGCTGGAAGGCGTACGTGGGCAGGTCGACGGTGGCGGCGTCGCCGGACAGCGGCGCGAACGAGACCGGCAGACCGGCGGTGAATCCCTCGGCGAGCGACGTGACGAACCGGCCGGGGCCCCCGTCGTCGCGGCGCAGGGAGGCGACCACGGCCACCTCGACGCCCGCGGCGTCGGCGGTCTCGGTGATGCCGAAGGACAGCACCGGGTGCGCGCCGCACTCGACGAAGATGCTGTGCCCCGCGCCGGTCGCGGCCCGTACGGCGGTCTCGAAGCGGACCTCCTGCCGCAGGTTACGCACCCAGTAGGCGGGACCGAGGCCGGCCGTGCTGATCGTGGTGCCGTCCACCGCGGAGAAGAACGGGATCCGCGACTCGCCGGGGCTGATCCCGTCGAGGGCGGTCAGCAGCTCGGCTTCGAGGGCGGCCACCTGCGGCGAGTGGGAGGCGTAGTCCACCGGAACCCGCCGGACGCGCACGTTGTCGGCCGCCAGCGCGGCGGAGACCTCGTCGATCGCGGCGGGCTCGCCGGAGAGCACCACCGAGCGGGGGCCGTTGACGGCGGCGACCGCGACCGTGCCGGCGTACCCGGCCAGGCGGCCCCGTGCCTCCTCGGCGGAGAGCGCGACGGAGGCCATGGCACCGGAGCCGGCCAGCCGCTCGCGGATGATCCGGCTGCGCAACGCGACCACCCGGGCCCCGTCGGCGACCGACAGCGCGCCGCACACCACGGCGGCGGCGATCTCGCCCTGGGAGTGCCCGATGACCGCGGCCGGGCTGACGCCGAACGACTCCCACAGCCGGGCGAGCGACACCATCACCGCCCACGACGCCGGCTGCACGACGTCGACGTCGGCGAGGTCGCCGGCCAGGGCCTCGTGCAGGTCCCAGCCGGTCACCTCGCGCAGCGCGTCGGCACACTCCCGCAGCGCGTCGGCGAACACCGGGAACGCCGCCGCCAGGTCCAGGCCCATCCGGGACCACTGCGCGCCCTGGCCGGGGAACACGAACACGGCACGGTCGCCGCGTACGCCGGGACCGGACACCGCCTCGGCCGCGGCGGTTCCGCCGGCCACCGCCCGTAGGCCGGACAGCAGCGTGTCCCGGTCGGCGCCGACGGCCACCGCCCGGTACTCCAGTTTCGCCCGGTGCTCGGCCAGAGGCCGGGCCACGCCCGCCGGAGTCCACTCCGGATCGTCGCGCAGACGGTCGAGCAGGCGGGTGGCCTGGGCCCGGACGCCGTCGGCGGTCTTCGCGGACAGCGGCCACGGCACCACTCCCCCACCCACGGCCGGCGCGGCGTCCGGCTCGTCGGCGACGTCGTCGCTTCCGGCCTGTTCGAGGATGACGTGCGCGTTCGTGCCGCTGATGCCGAACGACGACACGCCGGCGCGGCGCGGATCGCCGGTCTCCGGCCACGGCGCCGACTCGGTGACAAGCGAGACGTCACCCGCGGTCCAGTCGATGTGCGGCGACGGCTCGTCGGCGTGCAGGGTGCGGGGCAGCACCCCGTGTTGGAGGGCGAGCACGGTCTTGATCACACCCGCGACACCGGCGGCCGCCTGGGCGTGGCCGATGTTCGACTTGAACGAGGTCAGGTGCAGCGGCCGGCCGGCCGGGCGGTCCTGCCCGTACGTGGCCAGCAGCGCGTGCGCCTCGATCGGGTCGCCGAGTGTGGTGCCGGTGCCGTGCGCCTCCACCAGGTCGACGTTGGTCGCGGTGAGCCGGGCGTTGGTCAGGGCCTGGCGGATCACCCGCTGCTGGGCCGGCCCGTTCGGCGCGCTCAGCCCGTTGCTGGCGCCGTCCTGGTTGACCGCGGAACCCCGGACCACGGCGAGCACCGGGTGCCCGTTGCGGCGGGCGTCGGAGAGCCGCTCGAGCAGCAGGACGCCGATGCCCTCGGCGAGGCCGAGCCCGTCGGCTCCCGCGCCGAACGCCTTGCAGCGGCCGTCCTTGGAGAGCCCACGCTGGCGGCTGAACGCCACGAAACCCTCCGGGCCGGACAGCACCGCGGCACCGCCGGCCAGCGCCATGCCGCAGTCACCGTGGCGCAGCGCCAGGTTCGCCAGGTGCAGGGCGACGAGCGACGACGAGCACGCGGTGTCCAGCGTGACCGCCGGCCCCTCCAGCCCGAAGGTGTACGCGATGCGCCCGGAGACCACGCTGGCGTTGCTGCCGGTGAGCAGGTGGCCCTCCATACCGTCCGGCACGCGGGCGAGGTTGTTCGCGTAGTCCGGGCGGTTCGCGCCGATGAACGTGCCGATCCGGCGTCCCCGCACCGACTGCGGATCGATGCCGGCCCGCTCGAACACCTCCCAGGAGGTCTCCAGCAGCAGCCGCTGCTGCGGGTCCATGGCGAGGGCCTCGCGCGGCGAGATGCCGAACAGGTCGGGGTCGAACTGCGCGGCGTCGTGCAGGAACCCGCCGTGGCGCACGTACGACTTGCCGGGCGCGTCCGGGTCGGGGTCGTAGAGGCCGTCGACGTCCCAGCCGCGGTCGACCGGGAACCCGGAGACCGCGTCCTCCCCGTTGAGCACCATCCGCCAGAGGTCCTCCGGCGAGGCCACCCCGCCGGGGAAGCGGCAGGCCATGCCGATCACCGCGATCGGCTCGTGGGCCGCGTCCTCAAGGGTCCGGAGCCGTTGCTTGGCCTCGTGCAGGTCGGCGGTGACCCACCGGAGGTAGTCACGGAGGGTGTCTTCGTTGCTTGCCACTGGTGTCTCCCGCGAAGGTCGCCGAGGGTGTCGTCTGAGAGGTCGTACGGGGGCCCGCCGGGTCAGGAACGGCCCAGCTCGCGCCGGATGAAATCGAACATCTCGTCGTCGGAGGCCGACTCCAGCCGCTGGGCGACAGAGGCGCCGGCCGACGCTGCGCCGGCACCGGCGGCACACCGCTCCTGGAGCCCGCGCAGCCGGTCGGCCAGGGGGCCGCGTTCCAGGTCGTCGAGCGTCACGCCGCCGAGCGCGGTCTCCAGCCGGTCGATCTGGGCGTGCAGCGATTCGGCGGTGACCACGGTCTCCGCCAGCAGTTCCCGCTGGAGCAGGGCGGCGATGGCCGCCGGGGTCGGGTGGTCGAACACCAGGCTGGCCGGCAACCGCAGACCGGTGGCCCGGCCCAGCCGGTTACGGAGGTCGACCGAGGTCAGCGAGTCGAACCCGAGGTCCTTGAAGGCCCGGGACGCCGCCACCTCGGCGGTGCCGTCGTGGCCGAGCGCGGCGGCGGCGTGGTCCCGGACCAGGTCCACCAGGTGCCGCTGGGCGTCGGCGGGTGGCATGCCGGTGAGCTGCCGGAGCAGCGGTGACGCGTCCGCTGCCTCGTCCGGTTCGGCGGGCTCGTCCTGCCGGCGTATCGCCTGGACCGCCTCGGGCAGTTCGTCCAGCAGGTGCGTGGGCCGCGCCATGGTGAACAGCGAGACGAAGCGGTCCCACTCGATGTTCGCCAGCGCCACGTACGTGTCGTCGTTGTCCAGCGCCTGCATCAGCGCCGCCACCCCCAGGTCCGGCTCCAGGAACGGCAGGCCCTGGGCCTGGGCCCGCTCGCTGATCGCCATCCGCTCGGCGACGTAGCTCTCCTGGATGTCCACCGGCCGCCAGACGCCCCAGGCGACCGAGGTGGCGGTGAGTCCACGGGCCCGGCGTCGGTGGGCGAGCGCGTCGAGGTGGGCGTTGGCGGCCGCGTACGCGCCGTGGTAGCCGCTGCCCCAGAACGCGGCGATCGACGAGTACAGCACGAACGCGTCGAGGGTGTCGGCGTCGAACAGCCGGTCCAGGTTCTCCGCGCCGGCCACCTTCGCGGCGTACGTGTCGGCGTACTGCTCCATCGTCGTCTCCTCGAGCGAGCCGAGGTCGATGTGCGCGGCGGTGTGCACGACGGCGGTGATCGGCGGCCCGTCCGCGGTCACCCGGTGGACCACTGCGGACAGCTCGTCGTAGTCGGTGATGTCGCAGGCGGCGTTCGTGACGCGCACCCCGAGTTCGCCCAGTTCGGCGGCGAGCTCCCGGGCCCCCGGCGCGTCCGGGCCGCGGCGGCTGGTGAGCACCAGGTGCTCGGCGCCGTTGGCGGCCAACCAGCGGGCGAGCAGCCGGCCGAGCGCCCCGGTGCCGCCGGTGATCAGGACGGTGCCACGCGGATGGTAATTGCGGACCGGCGGGCGGTCGGGGAGCCGGTCGCGGACCATCCGGCGGGCGAGCACCCGGTCGCCGCGTACCGCGAGCTGGTCCTCGCCGTCGGTGCGGCGCAGCACCCCGGCGAGCTGTCCGGCGTCCGCCACGGCGGGCAGGTCCACCAGGCCGCCCCAGAGGCGGGCGTTCTCCAGCGCGGCGACCCGGCCGATGCCCCAGAGCTGCGCCTGCACCGGA
This sequence comes from Micromonospora sp. NPDC048935, assembly GCF_043197875.1. Lineage (NCBI taxonomy): Bacteria > Bacillati > Actinomycetota > Actinomycetes > Micromonosporales > Micromonosporaceae > Micromonospora > Micromonospora sp. NPDC048935. Next base: position 270,440 of record NZ_JBICTZ010000009.1, read on the forward strand.
TCGGCCAGCGGGTCGGCGTCGTCGACCGCGACGCCGCCCCGGGTGACGCACCACAGCGGGCCCGGCAGACCGGAGTCGATGAGCGCCTGCAACAGGCACATCGTCCCGGCGCCGGCGACCGGGACGCCGGGCCGGTCGGGGTGGTCGGCGGTCTCCAGCGCCCAGAGGTTGAGCACGCCGCCGAGGCCGGTGCCGTCGCCGAGGGTCTCGGCGAGCCGGACCGCGAGCTTGCCACGGTCGGCGTCGGCCGGCGCGACGGTGAGCGTGACGACGTCGGCGCCGGCGTCGCGCAGCGCGGCGGCGACCCCGGTGGCGAACTCGCCGTCCGCGGCCCGCTCCGGCACGACCATCAGCCAGGTGCCGGCCAGCGCACCGGGTGCCACGGCACCGGCCGGCCGCCAGTCGACGCGGTAGCGGAGGTCGTCCAGGGCGGCGCGCCGGCCGCGCTCGCGGTGCCAGCCGGACATCGCGTCCACCACCGCGTCGAGGGTCTCGGTGTCACCGACCTTCAGCATGCCGGCGACAGCGGCGACGTCACGGCCGTTCACGGCAGCCCAGAAGCGGTCCACCTCAGCGTCACCGGTGACGGTGGGCCGGGTGGTGGTGGAGGCGGGCGATTCGAGCCAGTAGTGCTTGTGCTGGAACGCGTACGTGGGCAGCGGCACGGTCCGCCGGCCCGGGTAGGAGGGCGCCCAGTCGACCGCGACGCCGTGCACGTACGCCTCGGCCAGCGCCGCGAGGAAGCGGGCCCGGCCGCCGTCGCCGCGGCGCAGGGAGCCCACCGTGACGACGTCGGTCCCGGCCGTCTCCTCGATCGCGCCGGTGAGCACCGGGTGGGCGCTGACCTCGATGAACACCGTGTGTCCAGCGTCGTGCAGCAGCCTGGTGGCGGCCTCGAACTCGACGGTCTGCCGCAGGTTGCGGACCCAGTAGTCGGCGTCCATCATCAGGGTGTCGATGGGTCCGGGCCGCACGGTGGACCAGAGCGGGACGGTGGTCGCCCGGGGGTGGATCTCACCGAGCTCGGCCAGCAGCTCCGGCCGGATCGTGTCGACGGCCGGCGAGTGTGAGGCGTAGTCGACAGGCAGGCGGCGGGTGCGCACGCCGTCGGCCGCCGCCGCGGTGAGGAACTCGTCGAGCGCCGCGGGCTCGCCGGCGACGACTGTGGAACGGCTGCCGTTGACCACCGCGACGCCGAGCCGGCCCGCCCACGGGGCCAGCCGCTGCGCCACCTCCGCCTGGCCGAGCGCGACCGAGCCCATGGCGCCGTGGCCGGCGAGCCGCTCGGCGATGACGCGGCTCCGGCGGGCGACGATCCGGGCGCCGTCCGCGAGCGTCAACGCGCCAGCCACCACGGCAGCGGCGATCTCGCCCTGGGAGTGGCCGACAACGGCGGCCGGCTCGACGCCGTGCTCACGCCACAGCGCGGCCAGCGACACCATCACCGCCCACGAGGCGGGCTGCACCACGTCGACCCGGGTGAGGTCGCCGCCGAGCTCGGTCAGGAGATCCCAGTCCACGTGCGGGCGCAGCGCGTCCGCGCAGGCACGCAGGGACGCCGCGAACGACGGGTACGCCGCGGCCAGCTCGACCGCCATGCCGCTCCACTGGGCGCCCTGCCCGGGGAAGACCAGGACCGGCCGTCCCGCGCCGGCCACGGCCGCCCCACTGAGCGTCGTGTCGGCGGCCGGGGCGGACGCCGGGTCGGCGATCGCGGCCAGGCCGGCGAGCAGCTCCGCCCGGCCGGTGCCGATCACCGCGGCCCGGTGGTCGAGGGCGGCCCGGGTGGTCGCCAGCGACCAGCCGACATCTGCCGGATCGGCGCCGGCCAGGTCGCCGCCGGCCGAGTCGGCGGCGGCGCCGGCCAGGAAGTCGTGCATGCGGGCGGCCTGGCGGCGGCGGGCTTCCGCGGTGCGACCGGAGACGACCCAGGCGACCGGCTCGCCGAAGGCCGGCGTCACCGGCGGCGCCTCGGGCGCGCTCTCGGCCTGCTCCAGGATGAGGTGGGCGTTGGTGCCGCTCATGCCGAACGCGGAGACACCGGCGCGGCGCGGACGGCCCGAGCCGGGCCACGGCACCTCGTCGGTGAGCAGCCGGACCGCACCGCTGCTCCAGTCCACCTCGGGGGTGGGGACCTCGGCGTGCAGGGTGCGGGGCAGCACACCGTGCCGGATCGCCTGGACCATCTTGATCACCCCGCCGGCGCCGGCGGCGGCCTGGGCGTGACCGATGTTGGACTTGAGCGATCCGATCCACAGTGGCCGGTCGGCGGGGCGGGTCCGGCCGTACGCGGCGAGCAGGGCCTGCGCCTCGATCGGGTCGCCGAGCCGGGTTCCGGTGCCGTGTGCCTCGACCGCGTCGACCTGGTCCGGGGCGAGCCGGGCGTCGGCCAGCGCGGCCTCGATCACGCGCAGTTGGGCCGGGCCGCTGGGCGCGGTGAGGCCGTTGGAGGCACCGTCCTGGTTGATCGCGGAGCCGCGGACGACGGCGAGCACCGGGTGCCCGTGTCGGCGGGCGTCGGAGAGCCGCTCGACGAGCAGCACGGCCACACCCTCGCCGAGACCCATGCCGTCGGCGTCGGCCGAGAAGGCCCGGCAGCGGCCGTCGCGGGACAACCCGCGTTGCCGGCTGAACCCGACGAACTCGGCGGGCGTCGACATCACCGCCACACCGCCGGCGACGGCGAGCGTGCAGTCATCCTGGCGCAGCGCCTGTGTCGCCAGGTGCAGTGCCACAAGTGACGACGAGCACGCCGTGTCGAGGGTGATGGCCGGGCCCTCCAGACCGAACGTGTACGCCACCCGCCCGGAGACCACGCTCGCCGCCGCGCCGGTCATCAGGTGCCCCTCGAAACCCTCCGGCACCTCGGTGACCCCGGAGCGGTAGTCGAGCGGGTTCGCACCGAGGAAGGTGCCGATCCGCTGGCCCCGTACCGACAGCGGGTCGATGCCGGCCCGCTCGAACACCTCCCACGTGGTCTCCAGCACGAGCCGCTGCTGCGGGTCCATGGCGAGGGCCTCGCGCGGGGAGATGCCGAACAGCGCCGGGTCGAACCGGCCGGCGTCGTCCAGGAAGCCGCCGCGCTCGACGTAGGTGCGGCCCTCCGCGTCCGGGTCGTCGTCGTGCAGGGCGGCGAGGTCCCAGCCCCGGTCGGCGGGGAACGCCGAGACCGCGTCACCGCCGTCGCCGAGCAGCCGCCACAGGTCCTCGGGGTCGCGGACGCCACCGGGGAAGCGGCAGGCCATGGCGACGATCGCGACGGGTTCCTGGTCGCGGTCCTCCGCGGCGCGCAGCCGGGCCTGGGCCTGCTGCAGGTCGGTGGTGACCTTGCGCAGATAGCCGAGGAGCTTCTGTTCGTTCGCCGACGTAGGGGTGTCCGACATGGTCTTCTCCAGTTCGGTGCGAGGGCTCGTGCCGGGCGACGCTCAGGGGGCGGTGAGGCCCCGGTCGATCAGGTCGAACAGTTCGTCGGCGGACGCGGACGACACGTCCACTGCGGTCTCCGGGGCGACCGCGTGGTCGCCGTTCGTGCCGGTGATGCTCCAGACCAGGCTCTGCAGGCGCTTGGCGATCAGTGCACCGGTCTCCGGGTCGGGTGGAGTGGCGCCCAGTGCCGCCTCCATCGCCGACAGGGAGCCGAGCATCGGATGGCTGTCCTCGTCCGGCACCAGCCGGTCGACCAACTGGGCGGCCAGGTCGGCCGGTGTCGGATGGTCGAAGACGAGAGTGGCGGGCAGGGTGAGGCCGGTCGCCGTCCGCAGCCGGTTGCGCAGCTCGACGGCGGTCAGCGAGTCGAACCCCATGTCGCGGAAGGCGCGCCCGGTGTCGATCGCCTCGGCGCCACCACCGTGGCGAAGCACCGCCGCGGCCTGCGCCCGGACCAGGTCGAGCGCCAGGTGCTGCTGCTCCACCCGGGGCCGGCCGGACAGTTTCGCGGCGAACTCGCCGGTGCCCTCGGCCGCGTCGCCGCCGGTGGGTTCGTCGGCGGCGACCTGCGCCTCCGGAAGGTCGGCGAGGAGGCGGTTGCCGCGCGCCATGGTGAACAGCGCGGTGAACCGGCCCCATTCGACGTCGGCGACGGCGACGACTGTCTCGTCGTGGCTGGCGATCTGCTGGAGCGCCGTGAACGCCGGGCCGGGGTCGAGCAACGGCAGGCCGTGCCGGCTGGACTTCTCGTTCTTGAGGGTCCGGATGCGGGTGTTCTGCTCGTCCCAGTCGTTGGCGGCGTCCCAGATGCCCCAGGCGATCGAGGCGGCGGCGGAGCCGTTCGCGCGGCGGCGTTCGGCGATCGCGTCGAGGTGGGCGTTGGCGGCGGCGTACGCGCCGTGGTCGCCGCTGCCCCAGAACCCGGCGATCGACGAGAACAGCAGGAATGCGTCCAGGTCGGCCCCGGCGAAGATCTCGTCCAGGTGCTGGGCGCCGACCACCTTGGCGCGGCAGATCTCGGCGAGCGTGGCCGCGTCGAGGTCGGCGAGCGAGCCGAGGCCGATGTGCGCGGCGGCGTGCACCACGGCGGTGATCTTCTCTCCGGCGTCGCGCAGGCCGTCGACGAGGCCGTCGAGCGCGTCCCGGTCGGTGATGTCGCAGGCGGCGACCGTCACCCGGGCGCCCAGCTCGGTGATCGCGGCGGCCAACTGGGGCGCGCCGATCGCGTCGCTGCCGCGGCGGCTGATCAGCACCAGGTGCTCGGCGCCGTTGCGGGCGAGCCACTGGGCGAGGTGGCTGCCGATGCCGCCGACTCCACCGGTCACCAGGACGGTCCCGCGCGGCTGCCACGGCCGCGCCGGGGTACGCCCGGCCAGCGGCGCCCGGGCGAGCCGGCGGACGAACGTGCCGCCCGGCCGGACGGCCAGCTGGTCCTCGCCGTCAGGCGCGGTGAGCGCCCGCGCGACCTGGCGCAGCGCCCGGTCGTCGAGGTGTTCCGGCAGGTCGATGAGGCCGCCCCAGAGGCGGGGGTGCTCCAGCGCGGCGACCCGGCCCCAACCCCACACCTGCGCCTGGCCGGGCGAGGTGACCGGTTCGCCGCCGCCGGTGCTGACCGCGCCCCGGGTGAGGAGCCACAGCGGCGCCTCGATCCCCAGGTCGTGCAGGGCCTGCAGCAGGTGGAGGCTGCCGACGGCGCCGACGCTGAGGCAGGGATGCTCCGGGTGGGCGCTCTCGTCCAGCGCCCACAGACCGACCACCCGGCCGATCGTGGTGCCGGCGGCGGCCAGCTCGCCGATCCGGGCGGTGAGTACGGCACGGTCGAGGTCCTCGGCGCTGACGTCGAGGCGGTGCACGTCGGCACCGCCGGCCGCCAGGTGCGCCGCCAGCGCGTCGCCGGCCGGCTCCGTCGGGCCGGCGACGACCAGGACGGCTCCGGTGAGCGGGGGCGTGACGGCGTCGGGCAGCGGCCGCCAGTCGATGCGGTAGCGCCAGGAGTCGATGGTGCTGTGCTCGCGGTGCCGGCGACGCCAACCGGACAGGGCCGGCAGCACCCGTTCGAGGTCGTCCGGGCCGGCGCTCAGCGAGTCGGCCAGGGACTCCAGGTCCTCCCGTTCGACGGCCTCCCAGAACTTCGCCTCGACCTCGTCCCGGGCACTGGCCGGGGCCTCGGCCGGGTCGGCCCGCAGCCAGTAGCTCTCCCGCTGGAAGGGGTACGTGGGCAGGTCGGCGAGTGGGCCCTCCCCCAGCAACGACCCGAACTCCACCGGCACCCCGGCGACGTACGCCTCACCCAGGCTCGTCACGAACCGACGCGCACCACCGTCATCACGGCGCAACGACCCAACCGCCTCCGGAATACCCACCGTCAACACCGGATGCGAACTGCACTCCACGAACGTGTCGAACCCGTCGGCCCGCAACACCTCCACCGTCGCGGCGAACTCCACCGTCTGCCGCAGATTCCGATACCAATACTCCGCATCCATCGTCGCCGTGTCGAGCACACCACCGGTCACCGTCGAATAGAACGGCACCCGCGACGCACGCGGCGCAATCCCACCCAGCGCCTCGATCAGCTCCGCACGCAACACCTCGACATGCGACGAATGCGACGCGTAATCCACCGCGACCCGCCGCACCCGCACCCCAGCGCTCTCCCAACCGGTGACCAGAGCGTCGACACCCGTCGGGTCACCCGACACCACCACCGACTCCGCCGCATTCACCGCCGCGACCGCGACACCCTCCGGCAGCACCGCCCGCACCGCATCCACCGGCAGAGCCACCGACGCCATCGCACCCTTGCCGGCCAACCGCGACGCGATCACCCGACTCCGCAACCCCACCACCCGCGCACCGTCGGCAAGCGACAACGCACCCGCCACCACGGCCGCCGCGATCTCCCCCTGCGAATGACCCACCACCGCCGCCGGGGACACACCGAACGACTCCCACAACCGGGCGAGCGACACCATCACCGCCCACGACGCCGGCTGCACCACATCCACCCGCAACAGATCACCCGACAACTCCGCGAGCAGATCCCAACCCACCACCGGACGCAACGCATCCGCACACTCGGCCAACGCATCCGCGAACACCGGAAACGCCTCCGCCAACTCCACACCCATCCCGGCCCACTGCGCACCCTGACCCGGGAACACGAACACCGGACGGTCGGGCGAGGCCGCGTTCGCCGTACCGACGATGTCGGCGACTCCGGCGGCGACCCGGTCCAGGCCGGCGACGAGCTCGGGCAGGTCCGCGCCCACCACGACGGCGCGGTGGCTCAGCTGCGCCCGGGTGCGGACCAGTGACCGCGCGACCGCGGCCGGGTCCGCGTCGGTCAGGTGCTCGCGGAGCTGGGTCGCCTGGGCCTGCAACGCCCGGCCGCCACGCGCGGAGAGCACCCACGGCACGACAGCGGCCGCCGGCTGCTCGGCCGGAACCGTCGCGGGCTCCGGCTGCTCGAAGAGGATGTGGGCGTTCGTGCCGCTGATGCCGAATGACGAGACGCCGAAGCGGCGCGGGGCACCGGTCCGCGGCCAGGGCCGGGCCTCGTCGAGCACTGTCACCCCGCCTGTGGACCAGTCGATGTGCGAGGAGGGCGCGTCGACGTGCAGCGACTTCGGCAGGGTGCCGTGCCGCATGGCCTGGACCATTTTGATCACTCCGGCCACACCGGCGGCGGCCTGGGTGTGCCCGATGTTCGACTTCAGCGAGCCGATCCAGAGCGACCGGTCCGGGTCACGGTCCTGCCCGTACGTGGCCAGCAGTGCCTGCGCCTCGATCGGGTCACCAAGCGTCGTACCCGTGCCGTGCGCCTCCACCGCGTCCACCTCGGCAGCGGACAGACGCGCGTCGGCCAACGCCTCCCGAATCACCCGCTGCTGCGACGGACCATTCGGCGCCGTCAACCCGTTCGACGCACCATCCTGATTCACCGCCGAACCCCGCACCACCGCCAACACCCGATGCCCGTTACGCCGCGCATCGGAAAGCCGCTCCACCAGCAGCAGCCCGATCCCCTCGGCGAGCCCGAACCCGTCGGCGGACTCGGCGAACGGCTTGCAGCGCCCGTCGGGGGCCAGCCCGCGCTGCCGGCTGAACTCGGTGAACGCGGCCGGGGAGGACATCACCGTGACACCACCGGCGATCGCCATCGCGCACTCGCCGCGGCGCAGGGCCTGCGCCGCGAGGTGCAGGGCGACGAGCGACGACGAGCACGCGGTGTCCACCGTGACTGCCGGGCCCTCGAAGCCGAAGGTGTACGCGATGCGGCCGGACGCGACACTCGCGGTGTTGCCGGTCATCCGGTAGCCCTCTAGCCCCGCCGGCACCGGCACGCCGGGGTCGGTGATGCCGTAGTTGTGGTGGGTGAGCCCGGCGAACACGCCGGTGCGGCTGCCCCGCAGGGTGTCCGGGTCGATGCCGGCGTTCTCGAACAGCTCCCAGCCGACCTCGAGCAGGAGCCGCTGCTGCGGGTCCATGGCGAGCGCCTCGCGCGGGGAGATGCCGAAGAAGTCGGGGTCGAAGCGGTCCGCGTCGTGCAGGAAACCTCCGACTCGGACGTAGGTGCGGCCGGGGGCGTCGGGGTCCGGGTCGTACAGGCCGTCGACGTCCCAGCCGCGGCCGGTGGGCAGCGGGGTGATCGCGTCGCCCGCGGAATCGACGAGCCGCCACAGGTCGTCCGGCGAGGCGACCCCGCCGGGCAGGCGGCAGGCCATCCCGACGATGACGATTGGGTCCTCCGCGCCGGTGTGGACAGCTGCGACCGAGTCCGGCGTGTGGTCGCCGCCGGTCAGGGTGGTCCGCAGGTGCTCGGCGAGCACCCGGGGGGTCGGGTAGTCGAACACCAGGGTGGCGGGCAACTGGAGCCCGGTCAGGCCGTTGAGCCGGTTGCGCAGCTCGACGGCGGTCAGCGAGTCGAAGCCGATCTGCCGGAACGCGTGCCGGGGGTCGATCGTGGCGGGTCCGTCGTGGCCGAGCACCAGCGCGGCGTTGACCCGGACCAGCTCGGTCAGCTCGCGGGTCTGCGCCTCCGGTGACAGGGTCCGCAGCCGCCGGGTCAGCGCCCCGGTCTCCTCGGCCTCCGGTGCCTCGGCGGTGGTGAACGCCGCCCGGGCCTCCGGGATCTCGTCGAGCAGCCGGCTGGGCCGTTCCGAGGTGAATACCACGGCGAACCGGTCCCACCGCAGGTCGATCACGATCGGGCAGGTTTCGTCGTGGTCGAGGGACTGCTGCAGAGCCCGGGTGGCGGCGTCGGCGGACATCTCGAAGATGCCGTGCCGTCGCGCCCGGTCTCCGACGGCGCCCTCGGCCATTCCGGCGCCGGCCCAGGTGCCCCAGGCGACGGCGGTGGCGGGCAGGCCGTCCGCGCGGCGCTGCGCGGCGAGGGTCTCGAGGAAGACGTTGCCGGGTGCGTAGTTGCCGAGGCCCGGCGTGCCGAAGGTGGCGGAGAACGACGAGAAGAGTACGAAGGCGGAGAGGTCGAGGTGCCGGGTGAGCTCGTGCAGGTGTACGGCGCCCAGGGCCTTGACCCGCAGCACCCGGTCGGCGCGGGCGGGGCTCAGCGCGTCGACCATGCCGTCGTCGAGCACCGCGGCGGTGTGCACGACGGCGGTCAGCGGGCGGTCGGCCGGGATGGCGTCGAGCTGCGCGGCGAGCTGGTGGCGGTCGGTGATGTCGCAGGCCGCGAGGGTGACCTCGGTGCCGAGCGCGGTGAGTTCGCGGCACAGTTCGGCGGCACCGGGCGCGTCGGCTCCCCGGCGGCTGAGGAGCAGCAGGTGCGGTACGCCGGCCCGGGCCAGCCACCGGGCGACATGGGCGCCGAGCGCGCCGGTCCCGCCGGTGACCAGGATGGTGCCGTCGGGACGCCAGGTGCGGCCCGGCGTCGCGCCGTGCAGCGGCGCACGGACCATCCGGCGGGCCAGGACACCGGTGGGCCGCAGCGCCACCTGGTCCTCGTCGCCGAGGCCGGCGAGGACCGCGGTGAGCCGGTCGCGGGCGTCCGGATCGGGCGTGGCGGTCAGGTCGATCAGGCCACCCCAGAGGTCGGAGTGTTCCAGGGCGACGGCCCTGCCAAGCCCCCACAGCGGGGACTGCGACACGCTGGCGGGTCGTTCGCCGGGGGTCACGGCGACGGCTCCCCGGGTGGCGCACCACAGGCGTGCCCCGGTGCCGGCGGTGGCCATCGCCTGGGCGAGCGCGAGGTTCGCGGCGTACCCGGCGGTGACGGCCGGGTGGTCCGGCAGCGGGTGCTCGTCGAGGGCGAGGAGGGACAGGACGCCGGTCAGGCCGGCGCGCCGGGCGAGGTCGCCGCCGAGGGCGGCCCGGTCGGCGGTGGCGGCGTCGAGCACCAACTCGGTGACGTCGGCGCCGGAGTCGCGGAGGGCGCGCACGGCCTCCGCGGCCCACGGTTGGGTGGGGCCCGCCGGGATGACGACGAGCCAGGCGCCGGTGAGGGTGCCGGGGCCGGTGACGGTGAGCGGACGCCAGTCGATGCGGTAGCGCCAGGAGTCGAGCGTGGCCTGCTCCTGCCGGCGGCGACGCCATCCGGTCAGGGCGGGCAGCACCCGCCGTAGGTCGTCCTCGGCGGTCGCCAGCGAGCCGGCCAGGGCGGCCACGTCCCCGTTCTCGACGGCCGTCCAGAAGCCGTCGTCGTCGCCACCGCTCGTCGCCGCCTCGGCCGGGACGAGCCAGTAGTGCCGGCGCTGGAAGGCGTAAGTGGGCAGGTCGGCGAGTGGGCCCTCCCCCAGCAACGACCCGAACTCCACCGGCACCCCGGCGACGTACGCCTCACCCAGGCTCGTCACGAACCGACGCGCACCACCGTCATCACGGCGCAACGACCCAACCGCCTCCGGAATACCCACCGTCAACACCGGATGCGAACTGCACTCCACGAACGTGTCGAACCCGTCGGCCCGCAACACCTCCACCGTCGCGGCGAACTCCACCGTCTGCCGCAGATTCCGATACCAGTACCCCGCATCCATCGTCGCCGTGTCGAGCACACCACCGCTCACCGTCGAATAGAACGGCACCCGCGACGCACGCGGCGCAATCCCACCCAGCGCCTCCACCAACTCCGCACGCAACACCTCCACCTGCGGTGAATGCGACGCGTAATCCACCGCGACCCGCCGCACCCGCACCCCCGCGGCATCCCACGCCGTGACCAGCGCGTCAACCTCCGCCGGATCACCCGAGATCACCACCGAGGACTCCGCGTTCACGGCCGCCACCGCCACACCACCGGTCAACCCGGCCCGCACCTCGTCCACCGGCAGAGCCACCGCCGCCATCGCACCCTTGCCGGCCAACCGCGACGCGATCACCCTGCTCCGCAGGCCGACCACCCGGGCACCGTCGGCAAGCGACAACGCACCCGCGACCACGGCCGCCGCGATCTCCCCCTGCGAGTGACCGATCACCGCAGCCGGAGTCACACCGAACGACTCCCACAACCGGGCGAGGGACACCATCACCGCCCACGACGCCGGCTGCACCACATCCACCCGCAACAGATCACCCGACAACTCCGCGAGCAGATCCCAACCCACCACCGGACGCAACGCCTCCGCACACTCGGCCAAGGCATCCGCGAACACCGGAAACGCCTCCGCCAACTCCACACCCATCCCGGCCCACTGCGCACCCTGACCCGGGAACACGAACACCGGACGCGACGCCGCCTCCGCGACGCCCCCACCGGGAACGACAGTGTCCAGGCCGGACAGCAGCTCCTCCCGGGTGGATCCGACGACCACCGCGCGCCGGCCGAGCACCGCGCGGCCTCGCGCCAGGGTGCGGGCCACGGCGTCCGGCGCGGCCGTCGCCGCCGCCTCGCGCAGTCGTCGCGCCTGGGCGAGCACCGCCTCGGGATCGTGGGCGGACAACACCCAGGGCAGCATCCCGCCGCCGACCCGCGCCGGTGCGACGGGCGTCTCCTCGGGGGCCTCCTCGTCGGGGGCCTCCTCCACGATCACGTGTGCGTTGGTGCCACTCACGCCGAACGACGAGACCGCGGCACGCCGGGTACGATCGCCGGCCGGCCAGGGGCGGGCCTCGGTCAACAGGGACACCGCGCCGGACTCCCAGTCGACGCGGGGCGTCGGCTCGTCGACGTGCAGGGTGCGGGGCAGCAAGCTGTGGCGGAGCGCCATCACCATCTTGATCACGCCGCCGACGCCCGCGGCCGCCTGGGCGTGCCCGATGTTCGACTTGAGCGAGCCGAGCCAGAGCGGCCGGTCCGGCTCGCGGCCCTGCCCGTACGTGGCGAGCAACGCCTGCGCCTCGATCGGGTCACCAAGCGTCGTACCCGTGCCGTGCGCCTCCACCGCGTCCACCTGGTTGGAGGCGAGCCCGGCGCTGGCGAGCGCCTGCCGGATCACCCGCTGCTGCGACGGACCGTTCGGCGCGGTCAACCCGTTCGACGCACCGTCCTGGTTGACCGCCGAACCCCGCACCACCGCCAACACCCGATGCCCGTTGCGCCGCGCGTCGGAAAGCCGCTCCACCAGCAGCACACCGACACCCTCGGCCCAGCCGGTGCCGTCCGCCGCTCCGGCGAACGGCTTGCAGCGCCCGTCGGGGGCCAGCCCACGCTGACGGCTGAACTCGGCGAACAGTTCCGGCGAGGGCATCACGGTGACCCCACCGGCCAGCGCGAGCGAGCACTCGCCCTGGCGCAGTGCGCGGACCGCGAGGTGCAGGGCGACAAGCGAGGACGAGCACGCGGTGTCCACGGTGACGGCGGGACCCTCCAGCCCGAACGTGTAGCTGATCCGCCCGGTGATGACGCTGGCCGCCTTACCGGTCATCGAGTAGCCCTCGAGTTCCTGCGGCGTGCTGCCGAACTTGGTGCCGTACCCCGGGTGGCCGGCGCCGATGAAGACGCCGGTGGCGCTGCCGCGCAGTGCGCCGGGGTCGATCCCGGCGCGTTCCAGCGCCTCCCAGGAGCTCTCCAGCAGGATCCGCTGCTGCGGGTCCATCGCCAGCGCCTCGCGCGGGGAGATGCCGAACAGTCCGGCGTCGAACTCGCCCGCGTCGTGCAGGAAGCCGCCCTCGCGGACGTACGAGGTGCCGGGTGTCCGCAGGTCCGGGTCGTAGAGCGCGTCGAGGTCCCAGCCGCGGTTCACCGGGAAGCCGCCGATCGCGTCCCGGCCACCGGCGACCAGGTCCCACAGGTCCTCGGGGGAGGCGATGCCGCCCGGGTAGCGGCAGGCCATGCCGACGATCGCGACCGGTTCCTGGTCGCGCTCCTCCAACTCGGCGAGGCGCTGGCGCGCGTCCCGCAGGTCGGCCGTTGCCCGCTTGAGATACGAACGGAGCTTCTCTTCGTTGCTCATGGTCACCTGTCCCGGGCCGCGTCAGGAGTGCGAAGTTCGTCGTCGAGCAAGCTGAACAGTTCGTCGTCGGTGGCGGTCGCCACGTCACCGACCGCGTCGGCGGGCCGGTCCGGGGTGTCGTCCCACCGGGCGAGGATGGTGCGCAGCCGCAGGCTGATCTCAAGGCGTGCGGCGTCCCCGGCGACGAGGCCGGCGAGTTCCGCCTCCAGCCGTCCGAGGTCGTTGAGGATCCGGGGCACCGCCCGGCTCTCGTCGGCCGGATCGAGGTGGGTGATCACGTGCGCCGCCAACTCACCGGGCGTCGGATGGTCGAACACCGCCGTCGCCGCCAGCCGCAGACCGGTCACCGCGTTCAACCGGTTTCGCAGTTCGACGCCGGTCAGCGAGTCGAATCCCACCTCCCGGAACGGCCGGTCCACCGGAACCCCGGTCACGTCACCGAATCCCAGCACCGCCACGGCCTGCTCCCGGACCAGGTCGAGCACCAGCCGGAGCCGTTCCTCCCCGGACACCGACTCCACCCGCCGCAACCACTCCCGCCCGTCCGGCGCCGCCGCGGAGCCGGCGGTCGCGCGACGGGCGGCGGGCCGGACGAGTGCGCGGAACAGCGCCGGCACGGGCTTGCCGGCCGCGGCGGTCGCGCGCAGGGCACCGAGGTCGAGGCCGATCGGCACGGCCAGCGGCTCGTCGAGGCGCAGCGCCGCGTCGAACAGCGCCAGCCCTTCGGCCGTGGTGAGGGGACGCGCGCCGGAACGCTGCACACGGGCCCGGTCGGCGTCGCCAAGCTTGCCGGTGATCGTGCTTTCCGCGTCCCACAGCCCCCAGGCCAGCGAGACGGCGGGGAGACCGCGTGTGCGGCGGTGGGCGGCGAGCGCGTCGAGGTACGCGTTGGCCGCGGCGTAGTTGCCCTGCCCGGGTGTGCCGACGATGCCGGACGCCGACGAGTACAGCACGAACGCGGCGAGATCCTGGCCCACGGTCAGCTCGTGCAGGTGCCACGCGGCGTCGGCCTTGGCCCGCAGCACCCGGTCGACGTGCTCCGGTGTCAGCGACCCGAGCACCGCGTCGTCGGTCACCCCGGCGACGTGGATCACCGCGGTCAGCCGCCGCCCGGCCAGCAGCGCCGCGGCCTGGTCACGATCTGCGACGTCGCAGGCGGCGATCGTCACCTCGGCACCGGCCGCCTCCAGCTCGGCCCGCAGCTCCGGTGCGCCCGGCGCCTGCGGCCCTCGCCGTCCGGCCAGCACCAGCCGGCGGACCCCGCGCGTGGACACCAGGTGCCGGGCCAGAGCCGCGCCCAGGGTGCCGGTGCCGCCGGTGATCAGGACCGTGCCGTCCGGGTCCCAGGCCGGCGGTACGCGCAGCACCACCTTGCCGACGTGGCGGGCCTGGGCGACGAACCGGAACGCCTCCGGCGCCTGCCGCACGTCCCACGACGCCACCGGCAGGACCTGTAGCGCACCGGCGGTCACCAGCTCGACCACCTGGCGGAGCATGGTTCCGATCGCTGTCGGGCCGGCCTCGACGAGGTCGAACGCCCGGTACGTCACGCCCGGCCGGTCGGCGGCGATCGCGGCCGGGTCCCGGATGTCGGTGCGGCCCATCTCCACGAATCGGCCGCCGCCGGGCAGCAGGTCCAGCGACGCGTCGACGTACTCGCCGGCCAGCGCGTTCAGCACCACGTCCACGCCCCGGCCGCCGGTCGCGGCCAGAAAACGATCCCGGAACTCCAGCGACCGGGACGACCCGATGTGCGTGTCGTCCAACCCGAGCCCGCGGAGCACGTCCCACTTGCCCGGGCTCGCCGTCGCGAAGACCTCCGCGCCCAGGTGCCGGGCCAGTTGCACCGCAGCCATGCCCACCCCACCGGCGCCCGCGTGCACCAGCACCACATCACCCGGACGCACCGCGGCGATCTCCACCAGGCTCATCCACGCGGTGGCGAAGACGATGCCCACCGATGCCCCGGTCTCGAACGACCACCCGGCCGGCAGCGGGACGATCAGGCGGGCGTCGGCGACCGCATGGGTGCCGAACGCGCGCGGGATCAGGCCCATCACCTGGTCACCGGCGGCGAAACCGGTGACGTCCGGGGCGACCTCGGTGACCACACCGGCGCCCTCGTCACCGAGCCAGGGCGCGGCCTCGCCCGGGTACATGCCCAGGGCGATCAACGCGTCCCGGAAGTTGACCCCGGCGGCGCGGACCTCGACGCGGAGGTGGCCCGGGGCGAGCGGGCCGGTGACGTCCGCGCCGGCGGGCGCGAGGTGCAGCGCGTCGAGGGTGCCGGCGCCGGTGCTCTCCAGCCGCCACGGTCGCTCGGCCGGCGGTTCGAGGGTGTCGCCCTGCCCGGCCGCCGTCAGGCGCGGGGCGCTGACCTCGGCCTCGCCGATGCGTACGTGGTCCTCGCCGCGGCCGACCGCCTCGGCGATGTCCTCGGCGGTGAGCTTGGCCCGGTCGTTCTCCACGAGCGCGAAGCGGCCCGGGTGCTCGGCCTGCGCGGATCGGACAAGACCGCCCGCGGCGGCGTGTGCCAGGTCCCCGGAGCGGATGACGAAGGCGAGGCGGGCGTCGGCGAAACGGGCGTCGGCGAGCCAGGCGCGGGCCAGCCCGGCCACGTCGTTGACCGCGGCGCGCGGGCCGATCGCCTGTTCGACGTACGCGATGACGAGGTCCGGCACCGGGTCGGCGGCCAGCGCGGACAGGTCCGTTGCGCCGACCGGCAGCGCGGCGACGACCGGGGCGTTCGCGCCGGTCGCCGCGAGTGGCGTCCACCGCACCCGGTAGAGGTTGGCGACCGGCGCGGCCGCGGGGTCGGCGATCGGCCGCAGGGTCAGCGCGTCGACGGCGACGACGGGCGCGCCGGCCGGGTCGGTCGCGGTGAGGCTGAGTGTGTCCGCGCCCGTGGCCGTCAGGTGCACCCGCAGACTCCGCGCTCCGGTGGCGTGCAGGCGCACACCCTCGAACGCGAACGGCACCATCGGGCGATCCGCGCCGGCGCTGGTCAGCGCGACCGGGTGCAACGCGGCATCCAGCACGGCCGGGTGGATACCGAACCCGGCCAGGTCCAGGTCTGCGGGCGCGTCGACCTCCGCCCACACCTCGTGGCCCGATCGCCACGCCGTCCGCACGTTCCGAAACGCCGGGCCGTAGACCGAGCCGGCCGCGTCCAGCCGCTCGTAGAACCCGTCCAGGTCCACCGGCTCCGCACCCGGCGGTGGCCACGCCTGCGGGGCGGCGGCGGGCGACGGCCCCGTGTCCTCGGCGAGTGTCCCGGCGGCATGCAGCGTCCAGGGCTGCTCGTCATCCGGCCGGGAGTGGATCCGGACGTTCGCGTCGGCATCCACGCTGACCTGCACCTGCAACCCACCCGAGTCGGGCAGCACCATCGGCGCCTGCACCGTCAACTCGTCGACCCGGCCCAGGCCGGCCTCGTCGCCGGCCCGGATCGCCATCTCGACAAGTGCCGTGCCCGGCACCAGCAGTCGGCCCGCGATCCGATGGTCGGCCAGCCACGACTGCCCGGACCGGCTGACCCGCCCGGTGAGCACCACACCGCCACCGTCGGCCATCGCCACCGCCGCACCCAGCAACGGATGCCCGGCGGCGGCCAGCCCCAGATCCGCCGGATCGGCGGTGCCGGTCCGGTTCAGCAACCAGTACCGCTCCCGGTGGAACGCGTACGTCGGCAGGTCCACCACCCGGCCACCGGCGTTCACCGCCGCCCAGTCCACGGTGACGCCGACCGTCCACGCCCGGGCCACACCCTCGACGACCGCGACGTCCTCGTCCCGGTCCTTGACGCACAACGCGAACGCGGCCACGTCCGACTGCCCCGCCAGCCCGGTCAACGTCGCGTCGGGGCCGATCTCCAGACAGGTCCGCAGCGGCGGCAGCGCCGCCACGGCATCGGCGAACCGCACCGTCTGCCGGACATGACCGACCCAGTACTCGGGATCGGACCAGTCACCGGCCGCCGTGGACACGAACGGGATCCGCGCCGGGCCGAACGTCAGCCGCGACACCACCGCCCGGAAGTCGTCAAGCATCGGGTCCATCAACGACGAGTGGAACGCGTGCGACACCCGGAGCCGGCGTACCCGCACACCCTCGTCCCGCAACACCGCCTCGATGGCGGCGAGCCGGTCACCGGCACCGGACAACACCACCGACGACGGGCCGTTGACCGCGGCCACCGACACATCGTCGAAGCGGGCCACCTCCGCCTGCGGCAACGCCACCGACAGCATCACCCCGCCCGCCGGCAACGCCTGCATCAACGCACCCCGCGACACCACCAGCCGGGCCGCGTCCGGCAACGACAGCACGCCCGCCACGTGCGCGGCGGCGATCTCCCCCACCGAATGACCGACAAGAGCCGAGGGCCGCACACCCCACGACTCCAGCAGGCGGAACAACGCGACCTCGAACACGAACAGCGCCGGCTGCGCGAACTCCGTGCGCGCCAGCACCTCGGCGTCGTCGCCCCACACCACCGCGACCAGCGAACGCCCCAGGACCGCGTCCACCTCCGCGCACGCCTGCTCCCACGCCGCCCGGAACGCCGGGAACGACCCGGCCAGCGCCCGGCCCATCCCGAGCCGCTGCGCACCCTGACCCGCGAACAGAAAACCCACGTCGCCGGTGCCGGCCGAGGGCAGGACGCCGGAGATCTCACTGCCGCCGGGCCCGACGAGCACGCTGCGGTGCGCGAACGCCTGACGGGTCGTCGCGAGGGAGAAACCGACGTCCACACCGGAGACGTCCGCCCCGGCGACGTGGTCGCGCAGCCGGTCCACCTGGCCGCGCAGCGCCGGAGCCGAGCGGGCCGACACCGGCCACGCCACCACGGCCGGTTCCGGGCCGGACGGCGAGACGTCCACGGCGGCGGGCGCGGCCTCCAGGATCACGTGGGCGTTGGTGCCACTGGCGCTGAACGACGAGATCGCGCAGCGGCGGGCACGCCCGGTCTCCGGCCACGCAATGGCGTCGGTGAGCAACTCGACCCGGCCGGCGTCCCAGTCCACGGCCGGCGTCGGCTGGTCGATGTGCAGGGTCCGGGGCAGCCGGCCGTGACGCATGGCCAACACCATCTTGATCACCCCGGCGGCGCCGGCAGCGGCCTGGGCGTGGCCGATGTTCGACTTCAGCGACCCGAGGTAGAGCGGACGGTCGCCGTCGCGGTCCTGCCCGTAGGTGGCCAGGATCGCCTGCGCCTCGATCGGATCGCCCAGCCGGGTGCCGGTGCCGTGCGCCTCCACCGCGTCCACGTCCGCCGCGGACAGCCGAGCCGCCGCCAGCGCCTGCCGGATCACCCGCTGCTGCGACGGACCGTTCGGCGCGGTCAGGCCACTGGACGCGCCGTCCTGGTTCACCGCGGTGCCGCGAACCACACCCAGCACCCGGTGCCCGTTGCGCTGGGCGTCGGAGAGCCGCTCGACCAGGAGCACCGCGGCGCCCTCCGCCCAGCCGGTGCCGTCGGCCGCCGCGGCGAACGCCTTGCACCGCCCGTCCGGGGACAGCCCGCGCTGCCGGCTGAAGCCGATGAACACGTCCGGGGTGGCCAGCACGGTGACGCCGGCGGCCAGGGCGAGCGAGCACTCGCCCTGCCGCAGGGCCTGCGCCGCCAGGTGCAGCGCGACAAGCGACGACGAACACGCCGTGTCGACGGTGACCGCCGGGCCCTCGAAACCGAACGTGTAGGCGATCCGGCCGGAGAACACGCTGCCCGCGTTGCCGGTGCCGATGAACGCCTCGACGTCCGGCGGCACCTGATCCATCGGGGCGCCGTAGTCGTGGTACATGATTCCGGCGTAGACGCCGGTCCGGCTGCCGCGCAGGGTGCCCGGGTCGATGCCGGCGCGTTCCATCGCCTCCCACGACGTCTCCAGCAGCAGCCGCTGCTGCGGGTCCATGGCGAGCGCCTCCCGCGGGGACACTCCGAAGAACGCAGGGTCGAAGTCACCGGCGTCGTAGAGGAAGCCGCCCTGCCGGACGTACGAGGTCCCGGGCAGGTCCGGGTCGTCGCTGAACAGCCGGTCCAGTGGCCAGCCCCGGTCGGTGGGGAAATCGCCTGCCGTGTCCCGCCCGGCGTCGACGAGGTCCCACAGCTGCTCCGGTGACGTGACGCCGCCGGGCAACCGGCAGGCCATGCCGACGATCGCGATCGGCTCGGCGGTCAGCTCCTCGTTGCGGCGGCGGAGCCGGTCGCTCTCCTTCAGGGCGTTGCGCAGCGCGGTGACGACCCGGTCGGGTGCGGCGGGCGTCGGGCTGGTTCCGTTCGGCACGGTGCTCTTCCTTCCGGGCGCTCAGCGCTCGAGGTCGTCGGCGAACTGCACGAGGGCGTCGAGGTCCATGTCGTCGATGCTGATGTCGTCGACCCGGTCGCGGGGTGCGAGCGTGATCGCGGGTTCCGTGGTGGTGGCGGCCCGGCCGGCCAGGTGCAGCAGGGTGTCCAGCACCCCGGCGTCGCGGAGGCGGCCGATCGGGATGTCCGCGAGCGCCCGCCGGATCTCGTCGTCGCCGTTCGTGGTCGGCTCCGGTGCCAGCTCGGCGAGCAGGTGCCGGGCGAGCGCGTCGGGGGTCGGGAAGTCGAAGATCAGGGTGGCGGGCAGCCGCAGCCCGGCGTCGGCGGCGATGCGGTTACGCAGTTCCACAGCCATCAGCGAGTCGAAGCCCTGCTCCATGAAACCGACCTGCGGATCCACCCGGTGGGCGGCGTCGTGGCCGAGGACACCCGCCGCGTAGGTGCGCACGGTGCCGACCATCCAGTCCGGCCGGCGGTCGAACGGGATCGCGGCGAGCTGCCGGGGCAGGGCCGGCTCGGATCCGGCCGCGGCGGCCGTGGCCCGGCGGGTGGCCGTCGGCACCAGGCCGCGCAGCACGGCCGGCACGGTCTGCTCACGCAGCGCCGCCAGGTCGAGCCGCACCGGCACGACGTGCGCCCGGTCCCCGCGCACCGCCGCGTCGAACAGCGCCAGCGCGTTCGGCACCGGCAGCGGACGGATGCCGGAGCGGGCCCCGCGGGCGAGGTCGGCCGCACCCAGAGCGCCGGTGATGCCGCTGGCCGGTTCCCACAGCCCCCAGCAGAGCGAGACGGCGGGCAGCCCGGCGGCCCGCCGGTGAGCCGCCAGCCCGTCCAGCAGGGTGTTGGCCGCGGCGTAGTTGGCCTGCCCGGCATTGCCGAGAATCCCGGACAGCGACGAGAACAGCGCGAACGTCGCCGGGCGCAGCGGCCGGGTCAGCTCGTGCAGGTGGATCGCCGCGTCGGCCTTGGCGTGCAGCACCCGGTCGAGCCGGTCCGGGGTGAGCGCCCCCACGACGCCGTCGTCGACCACACCGGCGGCGTGCACCACACCGGTCAACGGGTTGTCCGGCGAGAACCGGGCCAGCACCGCGGCGAGTGCGCTGCGGTCCCCGGCGTCGCAGGCCACCACGTCGGCGTGCGTGGCTCCGGCGTCGCAGAGCTCGGCGGCGAGGTCGCCGCTCGGGTCGCCGGTGCGGCTCAGGAGCAGCAGGCGGCGTACGCCGTGGGCGGTGACCAGGTGGCGGGCGAGGAGCCGGCCGAGGGTGCCGGTGCCGCCCGTGACCAGGACGGTGCCCGCCGGGTCGAACGGCACGATGTTGGTTGGCTGGGCGGCCGGGGTCACCCGCTGCAGCAGCGGGGTGAGCAGCGCGCCGCCGCGCAGGACGGCCTGCGGGTGACCGGCGGCGAGCGCGGCGGCCAGGGTGGCCCGGGAGGCGGTGTCCCCGTCGGTGTCCAGGAGCGCGAACCGGCCGGGGTGCTCGGTCTGCGCGGAACGCACGAGCCCCCAGGCGGCGGCACCGGCCAGGTCGGTGACGTCCTCGCCGCCGGTGGAGATCGCGCCCCGGGTGACGACGACGAGGGTGGCGCCGTCGTAGCTGGGCTCGGCGAGCCACTGCCGGACGTCGGCGAGCAACTGCCGGGTGACCCGGTGGACGGCGTCGGCGGCCCCCGCGTCGTCCGGCCCGTGCCCGGGCACGGTGCGGACGACCGTCGCCGGCACCGTGCCGCCGGTCGCCACCTGCCGGGCCAGGGAGTCGAGGTGGGCGTACTCCTGGACTCCCGGGAGCGAGCTGAGGTCGTGCAGGAGGCCGAGGCCGCCCGGATCGAGAACCGCCCACCCGTCGCCGGGCCGGGCACCGCCGGGCCGGTCGACGTCGGCCGCGCGTTCCCAGCCGAGCTCGTAGAGCGGCTCCGACGTGGCGTCGCCGGACAGCGGCCGGGAGGTGAGGGCGTCCACGGTGAGCACCGGCATCCCGGCCGGGTCGGTCAGGGTCAGGGTCACGGTGTCCGGCTGCGGCCGGGTCATGCGTACCCGGACGGTCGTGGCGCCGGAGGCGTGCAGCGAGACACCGCTGTACGCGAAGGGCAACTGCACCCGGCCGTCCGCCGGGTCGCCGAGCAGAGCCGGGTGCAGGGCCACGTCGAGCAGGGCCGGGT
Source organism: Micromonospora sp. NPDC048935 (assembly GCF_043197875.1). Classification (NCBI taxonomy): domain Bacteria; kingdom Bacillati; phylum Actinomycetota; class Actinomycetes; order Micromonosporales; family Micromonosporaceae; genus Micromonospora; species Micromonospora sp. NPDC048935. The sequence goes on from NZ_JBICTZ010000009.1 coordinate 291,683, forward strand.
GCACGCCGAAGCCGGCCGCGTCGGTGCTCTCGGACAGGACGGCCTCGGCGAGGAGTTCGTCGCCGTGCCGCCACGCCGCGGTCAGGCCCCGGAAGGCCGGCCCGTACGCGTAACCCCGCTCGGCCAGCGCCGGGTAGAAGGTGGTCAGGTCGACGGGTTCGGCGCCGGCCGGTGGCCATGCCTGGTCCGGGCCGGTGACCGGGGCATCGGTGTCGGTGGTCATCCGGCCGCTGGCGTGCAGCGTCCACGGCTCGTCACCGGCGTCGGCGCGCGAATGGATGCGAACGTTGCGCTCGCCGTCGACGGTCACCTGCACCTGTAGCCCGCCCACCTCCGGCAGCACCATCGGCGTCTGCAACATCAGCTCGTCGATCCGCCCGGCGGCCACCTGGTCACCGGCCCGGATCGCCATCTCCACCATCGCCGTGCCCGGCACCAGCACCCGGCCGGAGACCTCGTGGTCAGCCAGCCACGACTGCTCGGACCGGCTCACCCGCCCGGTCAGCAGCGCACCGCCGCCGTCTGCCATGGTCACCGCGGCACCCAGCAGCGGATGCCCCGCCGCGTCCAGCCCGAGAGCCGCGGCGCCGTCCGCTCCGACGGCCGATCCGGGCAGCCCGGACAGCCAGTACCGCTGACGCTGGAACGCATAGGTCGGCAGATCCACGACCCGGCCGGCGCCACCGTTCACGGCGACCCAGTCCACCGGCACACCCTGGGCCCACGCCTGGCCAACCGCCTCCAGGGTGGACACACTCTCGTCGCGGTCGGCGGCGCACAGCGCGATCACCGCCGGATCCGGCTGGGCGGTGGTCCCGCCACCGCCCGCGATCCCCAGGTAGGCGCGCATCGCGGGCAGGGTGGGGACCTCGTCGGCGGACCACGGGCGGCCGGTCCAGTACGCCGGATCCGACCACTGACCGCCCGCCGCGGGCACCACCGGAATCGCCGTACGGTGGAAGGTCAGCTCCGTGGCCGCCGCCCCCTGGGACGCGACCAGCCGGGCGGCGTCGGCCAGCGAGAGCACCCCGCTCACGTGCGCCGCCGCGACCTCGCCCACGCCGTGCCCGGCCAGCACCGAAGGCCGCACACCCCAGGACTCCAGCAGCCGGAACAGCGCCACCTCGAAGACGAACAACGCCTGCTGTGCGACGTCCGTCCGGGACAGGGCTTCGGCGTCCTCGCCCCACACGATCCCGGCCGTCGACCGGCCCGTCACCGCGTCCATCGCCGCGCACGCCTCGTCCCAGGCGGCCCGGAAGGCCGGGAACGTCGCCGCCAGCGACCGGCCCATCCCGAGACGCTCGGAACCCTGACCCGCGAACAGGAAACCCACCCCGTCCGGGCCGGCCGCCGGCACGACGCCGGAGACCTCACCACGATCGGGACCGACCAGGACCGACCGGTACGCGAACTCCTGCCGGGTCGTCGCCAGCGAGAACCCGACGTCGGTGGCGGACAGCCCGGTGACCTCGCGCAGACGGGCCACCTGGCCGCGCAGCGCCTCCGGGGAGCGGGCCGACACCGGCCAGGCCACCAACGGCGGCTCGGGCGTCGCGGCGTCCACCTCCTCGGCCTGCTCCTCGATCGGCGCGGCTTCCAGCACCACGTGGGCGTTCGTGCCACTGATGCCGAAGGCGGAGACCGCCGCGCGCCGGGGACGGCCGGTCCGGGGCCACGGCCGCGGCGCGGTCAGCAGCTCGATCCGGCCGGACTCCCAGTCCACCTCCGGCGACGGCTCGTCGACGTGCAGCGTCTGCGGCAACCACCCGTGTTGGAGGCAGAGCACGGTCTTGATGACTCCGGCGATGCCCGCCGCGGCCTGGGGGTGGCCGATGTTCGACTTGAGCGAGCCGAGGTACAGCGGGTCGGCGGCGCGATCCTGCCCGTACGTGGCCAGCAGCGCCTGCGCCTCGATCGGGTCGCCCAGCGTGGTGCCGGTGCCGTGCGCCTCGACGGCGTCCACGTCCGCCGAGGTGAGACCGGCGTTCGCCAGCGCCTGCCGGATCACCCGCTGCTGCGACAGGCCGTTCGGGGCACTGAGGCCGTTGGACGCGCCGTCCTGGTTCGTGGCGGAGGCGCGGATGACCGCGAGCACCCGGTGGGAGTTGCGGAGGGCGTCGGAGAGCCGTTCGAGCACCACCACGCCGACGCCCTCGGCCATGCCGATGCCCCCGGCGTCGGACGAGAAGGTGCGGCAACGGCCGTCGCGGGAGAGCCCGCTCTGCCGGCTGAGCCCGATGATGCCCTGGGGGGTGGACATCACGGCGACCCCGCCGGCCAGGGCGAGCGAACACTCGCCGTGCCGCAGCGCCTGTGCGGCCAGGTGCAGCGCGACGAGCGACGACGAGCAGGCGGTGTCCACGGTGATCGCCGGGCCTTCGAGGCCGAAGGTGTAGGCGATCCGGCCGGAGACGACGCTGGTGTGCCCGCCGGTGAGCAGATGTCCCTCGTACCCGTCCGGGACACGGCCGACCGAGGAGCGGTAGTCGGAGGGGTTCGAGCCGATGAACGTGCCGGTGGCGCTGCCCTTCAGCGTGGCCGGGGGGATGCCGGCCCGCTCCATCGCCTCCCACGACACCTCCAGCACAAGCCGCTGCTGCGGGTCCATGGCGGTGGCCTCGCGCGGGGCGACACCGAAGAACCCGGCGTCGAAGCCGGCGGCGTCGGCCAGGAAGCCGCCGTCGCGGGAGTACGTCTTGCCGGTGGCGGCCGGGTCGGGGTCGAAGAGACCGTCGACGTCCCAGCCGCGGTCGCGGGGGAACGGGGTGATCGCGTCCCGGCCCTCGGTGAGCAGTTGCCACAGCTCCTCCGGGGAGCTGACGTCACCGGGCAGCCGGCAGGCCATGCCGATGATGGCGATGGGTTCGCCGCTGTCCACGGTGGCCGGTGCGACGGTGACCTGTTCGACGCCGTCGGCGCCGAAGCAGCGCTCGTGCAGGTGGGCGGCGAGCGCGGCCGGCGTCGGGTAGTCGAAGGTGAGGGTGGCGGGCAGCCGCAGCCCGGTCGCGGCACCGAGGCGGTTGCGCAGGTCGACGGAGGTGAGCGAGTCGAACCCGAGGTCGCGGAAGACGCGCTCGGGCGGCACGTCGGTGTCGGCGCCGTGGCCGAGCACGGCCGCGGCCTGGGCGCGGACCAGGTCGGTGAGCTCGCGGTCGCGGTCGGCCGGCGGCATGCCGCGCAGGCGGGCGAGCAGCGCGGAGGTGTCGCGGTCGTTGCCTTCCGGTGGCTCCGTCTCGGTCAGCGCCTCGGGGATCTCGGCCAGCAGCGGGCTGGGCCGCGACGCGGTGAACAGCGTGGTGAACGTGGGCCAGTCCACGTCGGCGACGGCGACTGTGGTCTCGTCGCGGTCGAGGATCTGCCGCAGCGCGGCGCAGGCCGCGTCCGGGTCGAGCAGCGGCAGGCCCTGCGCCCGGGCCCGGTCGGTGATGGTCTTGCGGTCGGCGGCGCTGAGGCTGTCCCAGTCGTTGTACGCGTCCCAGATGCCCCACGCGATCGAGGTCGCCGGGAAGCCGTCCGCCCGGCGGCGTTCGGCGAGGGCGTCGAGGTGGGCGTTGGCGGCGGCGTACGCGGCATGGTTGCCGCTGCCCCAGAGCGCCGCGATCGACGAGAAGAGCACGAACGCGTCGACGCCGTCGTGGCGCAGCAGCGCGTCGAGGTGGTCGGCGCCGGTCGCCTTGGCGGCGAGCACGGCGGCCAGGTGTTCGGGGGTGGCGTCCGCGACGGCGGCGAGTTCGGCGTGCACGGCGGCGTGCATGACGGTCCGGACCGGGTCGCCGTCGGCGTCGAGTCGGGCGAGCAGCGCGGCGACCGACTCGCGGTCGGCGACGTCGCAGGCGGCGACGGTGACCCGGACGCCGAGCGCGGTGAGCTCGCGCTGGAGGTCGTCGGCGCCGGGGGCGGCAGCGCCACGGCGGCTGGTGAGCACCAGGTGCCGGGCGCCCTCGTGGGCGAGCCAACGGGCGATGCGGGCGCCGAGCGCGCCGAGCCCGCCGGTGATCAGGACGGTGCCGTCGGGGTCCCAGCGAGCCGGGGCGGACGCGCCGGCGAGCGGGTCACGCACCATCCGGCGGGCGAGGACGCCGGTGTCCCGGACGGCGACCTGGTCCTCGCCGCCGTCGGCGAGGACGCCGCAGATGCGCCGGGTGACGCGGCCGTCCACGGTCGCGGGCACATCGATGAGCCCGCCCCAGAGCGCGGTGTCCTCCAGGGCGGCCACCCGTCCGAGCCCCCAGGTCTGCGCCTGGACCGGGCTGGTCGGGTGGTCGTCGCCGCCGGTACCGACCGCGCCCCGGGTGAGGGCCCAGACGGGTGCGGCGGCGCCGATCGAGCGCAGCGCCCGAAGGAGGGCGAGGGTGCCGGCCAGGCCGGTGGGCACCGCCGGGTGGCCGGGCAGCGGGCGCTCGTCGAGGGCCCAGAGGGAGAGCACGCCGTGTGGCTGGGGCGCGTCGGTCAGGGCGTCGCGCAGTCGTCCGGCGAGGGTGTCGGGGTCGGTGTCGGCCGCTTCGACGACGAGCCGGACGGTACGCGCGCCGCGGGCCTCGATCGCCTCGGTGACCGTGTCGGCGAGGTCGTCGGTGCCGTTGCCGGGGATCAGGACCAGCCAGGTGCCGGACAGCACCGGCACCGCGCTGACCGGGACGGGCCGCCACTCGACGCGGTAGCGCCAGGAGTCGATCGTGGTGTCCGTCCGGCGGCGTCGTCGCCACCCGGACAGCGCCGGCAGCACCCGTTCGAGGTCGTCGCGCCCGGTGCGCAGGGAATCGGCGAGCGATTCGAGATCCTCGCGGTCGACGGCCTCCCAGAACCGCGCCTCCACCTCGTCGGTGCCGGTCACCGCGGCACCCGCCGGGTCCGCCTGTAGCCAGTAACGGCTGCGTTGGAAGGCGTAGGTGGGCAGCTCCACGTGCGGCGCGGCGCCGAACAACGCGTCGAACCGGACCGGGATGCCATAGGCGTACGCCTCGCCGAGGCTGGTGACGAACCGCCGTGCCCCGCCGTCACCACGCCGCAGCGACCCGACCGCCTCCGGGATGCCGATGGTCAGCACCGGATGCGAGCTGCACTCCACGAAGGTGTCGAACCCGTCCGCCCGCAACACCTGCACCGTCCCCGCGAACTCCACCGTCTGCCGCAGGTTCCGGAACCAGTACTCGCCGTCCATCGTCGACGTGTCGACCACCGACGCGGAGACTGTCGAGTACAACGGGATCCGCGACCGCCGCGGCTCGATCCCGGCGAGCACCTCGATCAGCTCGGCACGCAGCACCTCGACGTGCGGCGAGTGCGACGCGTAGTCCACCTTGACCGGCCAGACCCGCACCCCGGCCTGCTCCCAGCCGGCGACCAGCGCGTTCACCCCGGCCGGATCGCCGGAGATCACGACGGATTCCGCCGCGTTCACGGCCGCGATCGCGACACCCTCCGGCAGCACCGCCCGCACCCGCTCGGGTGGCAGCGCCACCGCCGCCATCGCACCCTTGCCGGCCAACCGGGAGGCGATCACCTGGCTCCGCAGGCCGACCACCCGGGCACCATCGGCGAGCGACAACGCACCCGCGACCACCGCCGCCGCGATCTCCCCCTGCGAGTGACCGATCACCGCCGCCGGTGTCACACCGAACGACTCCCACAACCGGGCGAGGGACACCATCACCGCCCAGGACGCCGGCTGCACCACATCCACCCGCGACAGATCACCCGACAGCTCGGTGAGCAGATCCCAACCGACCACCGGCCGCAACGCATCCGCACACTCGGCCAGCGCATCCGCGAACACCGGGAACACCCCGGCCAGTTCCACACCCATCCCGGCCCACTGCGCGCCCTGACCGGGGAACACGAACACCGGACGGCCCGGCGAAGCGGCGTGCACCACCCCCGACACGCTCGGGGTGCCGGCCTCGATCGCCGCCAGGCCGGCGAGCAGCTCGGCCGAGGTGGCACCGACCACCACCGCGCGGTGTTCCAACGCGGCCCGGGTCCGGACGAGCGACGCGCCGACGGCGGCCGGGTCGAGGTCGGTCGCGTGCGCCCGCAGCCGGGCGGCCTGGGCGCGCAGGGCCTGTGGGTCGCGGGCGGACAGCACCCACGGCACCACGCCGTCGCCGATCACGGGCGGGCTGGCGGGTGCCGGACGGGCGGCCTCGGGGCCCGGGAACTCCAGCACCACGTGGGCGTTGGTGCCGCTGGCGCCGAAACCGGAGACGGCAGCACGGCGGGGCGCGCCGGTCTCCGGCCACGGCAGCGCCTCGGTGAGCAGGGTGACGTCCCCGGCGTCCCAGTCGATCCGGGACGAGGGCAGGTCCACGTGCAGCGACTTCGGCAGGGTGCCGTGCCGCATCGCCATGACCATCTTGATCACGCCGCCGACGCCGGCCGCGGCCTGGGCGTGCCCGATGTTCGACTTCAGCGAGCCGAGGTACAGCGGGCGGTCTGCGGTGCGCTCCTGCCCGTACGTGGCCAGCAACGCCTGCGCCTCGATCGGGTCACCAAGCGTCGTACCCGTGCCGTGCGCCTCCACCGCGTCCACCTCGGCAGCGGACAGACCCGCGTCGGCCAACGCCTCCCGAATCACCCGCTGCTGCGACGGACCATTCGGCGCCGTCAACCCGTTCGACGCACCATCCTGATTCACCGCCGAACCCCGCACCACCGCCACCACCCGATGCCCGTTACGCCGCGCATCGGAAAGCCGCTCCACCAGCAGCACACCGACACCCTCGGCCCAGCCGGTGCCGTCCGCCGCGTCGGCGAACGGCTTGCAGCGCCCGTCCGCGGCGAGCCCCTGCTGACGGCTGAACTCGGCGAACACGGTCGGGCTGGACATCACCGTGACCCCGCCGGCCAGGGCCATGTCGCATTCGCCCTGGCGCAGCGACCGGACGGCCAGGTGCAGCGCGACGAGCGAGGACGAGCACGCGGTGTCCACCGTGACCGCCGGGCCCTCCAGACCCAGGGTGTACGCGACCCGGCCGGACGCGACGCTGGCCGAGGTGCCGGTGGCCAGGTAGCCCTCGACGCCCGCGGGCAGCCGGGTCACCTGGCTCGCGTAGTCGTGGTACATCACACCGGCGAACACACCGGTGCGGGTGCCGTGCAGTGTCCCCGGGTCGAGGCCGGCACCCTCGACGGCCTCCCACGACGTCTCCAGCAGCAGCCGCTGCTGCGGGTCCATGGCCAGCGCCTCCCGCGGGGAGATGCCGAAGAACCCGGCGTCGAAGTCGGCCGCGTCGTGCAGGAAGCCGCCCTCGCGGACGTACGAGGTGCTGACGCCCCCGTTCGCGGCGAAGAGCGCGTCGAGGTCCCACCCACGGTTCGCCGGGAACGCGCCGATGACGTCGGCGCCGTCCGCCACGACCTGCCACAGGTCGTCCGGCGAGCCCACCCCGCCGGGGAACCGGCAGGCCATGCCGATGATCGCGATCGGCTCGTCGGTGGCCGTCGCCGGGACCGCGCGGGCGCCTGCCGGCGGGGCGGTGCCGTCGCCGAGCACGCTGATCAGGTGGGCGGCCAGCCTGGCCGGGGTGGGGTGGTCGAAGACGGTGGTGGCGGCCAGCCGGATCCCGGCGGCGGCGTTGAGCCGGTTGCGGAGTTCGACCGCGGCGAGCGAGTCGAAGCCCAGGTCCCGGAACGACCGGTCGGGCGGCACCGCCCCGACCGAGTCGTTGCCGATGACGGTGCTCGCGTGCCGGCGCACCAGGTCGAGCGCGGCGAGGTCACGCTGGTCGGCCGGGAGGGCGTGGAAGCGGCGGCCGAACTCGGAGTCGGTGGCGGCGCGGCGGCCCCCGGCAGCGCGGCGGCGAGCGGCCGGCACCAGGTCGGTCAGCAGCGGAGAGACGGCGTCGCCCGCCTCGCGCGTCGCCGCCAGGTCCAGGCGGGCGGCGAGAACCGCGGCCGGTCCGGCGGTCAGCGCCGCGTCGAGCAGGGCCAGGCCGTCCGCGGTGGACATCGGGGCGATGCCGGTACGCGCCAGCCGGCGACGGTCGCCCTCGGCGAGGTGACTGGTCAGGCCACTGGCCTCGGCCCAGTGACCCCAGGCGATCGACACCGCGGGCAGTCCCTGGTCGCGGCGGTGGGCGGCGAGGGCGTCGAGGTAGGCGTTCGCCGCGGCGTAGTTCGCCTGCCCGGCGGTGCCGAGCGTCCCGGCCGCCGACGAGAACAGCACGAACGCGGTGAGTGGCGCGTCGGCGGTCAGCTCGTGCAGGTGCGCGGCCGCGTCCGCCTTGGGGCGCAGCACACCGGTGACCCGGTCGGCGGTCAGGGCGGACAGGACGCCGTCGTCGAGCACGCCGGCCGTGTGCACGACGGCGGTGAGCGGATGCCCCGGGTCGACCAGGCGCAGCGCGGCGGCGAGCGCGTCCCGGTCGGCCACGTCGCAGGCCAGAATGTCGACCTGCACACCCCGGGCGGACAGGTCTTCGACGAGGCCGGTGGCACCCGGCGCGTCCGGTCCGGTGCGGCTGAGCAGCAGCAGGCGCCGGATGCCGTGCGCGTCGACGAGGTGGCGGGCGACGAGCGCGCCGAGGGTGCCGGTGCCGCCGGTGACGAGCACGGTGCCGGACGGGTCGAGCGGGTCGCCGCTTCCCGGTGTCACCGGCGACAGGCGCGGGGCGTGCGGCACGCCGTCGCGTACGGACAGTTGCGGTTCGGTGCGGGCGAGGGCGGACCCGATGCCGGGCAGGCCCGGATCGGCGGGGCCGGCGTCGAGTTCCAGCAGCGCGAACCGGCCGGGTTGCTCGGTCTGCGCGGACCGGATCAGCCCCCACACGGCGGCGTGGCCGAGGTCGCCGCGGCGGGTGACGAACGTCAGCCGGCTCCGCGCGTGGCGCTCGTCGGCGAGCCAGTTCTGGGCGAGCGTCAGCGCGTGGGCGGCGGCCCGGTGCGGGCCGACGTCGGCGGGCATCTCGGCGAGGACCACGTCGGCGACGGTCTCCTCGTCGGCGGGTCCGGTCGCGCCGGCCGGCAGCACCGCGACGCTGGGCGCGGGGACGCCGGTGAGCGCGGGGACCGGCACCCATTCGGTGTGCAGGAGGGTGCCGGCGGACGTCTGCGGCGCGGCACCCGGGGCGCGCAGCGCGAGGGACTCCACAGTGGCCACCGGCTCACCGTCCGCGTCGGCCAACCGAACCGTGACGGTGCCGTCGCCGGTCGGGGTGACGTGCACGCGAACCGTCTCGGCGCCGGTGGCGTGCAGGGTGACACCGCTCCAGGCGAACGGCAGCCGCAGCCCGTCCGAGCCGCCGGACGGGAGCAGCACGGTGTGCAGGGCGGCGTCCAGCAGCGCGGGGTGCAGGCCGAAGCCGTCCGGCCGGTTGCCGTCGGGCAGCGTGGCCTCGGCGTAGACGGTGTCGCCGTCGGTCCAGGCGGCGGTGAGCCCCTGGAAGGCCGGGCCGTACCGGTAGCCCCGGTCGAGCAGGCCGGCGTAGAAGTCGTCGAGCGGGACGGGCTGGGCCCCGACCGGCGGCCAGGCGCGCAGGTCGAACCCGGGCGCGACGGTGGACGGGGTGAGGGTGCCACTGGCGTGGCAGGTCCAGGGCGCCGTCTCGTCGGCGGCGCGGCGGCCGTGCACGGTGACGGTACGCCGGCCGCCGGATTCGGCCGCGCCCACCGCGATCTGCACGTCGACTCCCTCGCGGGCGGGGATCTCGAGGGGCGTGTGCAGGGTGAGGTCCTCGACGACCGGGCTGCCGATCTCGTCGCCGGCCCGGGTGGCCAGTTCCACGAAGGCGGCGCCGGGAAACAGCACGTGCCCGTCGACGGCGTGGTCGGCGAGCCACGGGTGGGTGCCCAGCGAGACCCGGCCGGTGAGCAGCGCGCCGTCGGCTCCGGCGAGGCGGACCGCGGCGGTGAGCAGCGGGTGGCCGGCGCCGCCCGGACCGCCGGGGGTGGGACGCAGCCAGTAGCGCTCCCCGCCGAAGGGGTAGGTGGGCAGGTCGACGATCGGGCCGTCGCCGACCAGCCGGTCGAAGTCGACAGGCACCCCGGCGACGAAGGCGTCCCCCAGGCTGGTCAGGAACCGATGCGCGCCACCGTCGTCGCGGCGCAGGGAGCCGATGCCGGTGGTCAGCACCGGGTGGGAGCTGCACTCGATGAACGTGTCGAAACCGTTCGCCCGCAGCACCTCGACCGTGGACGCGAACTCCACCGTCTGCCGCAGGTTCCGGTACCAGTACGCCGCGTCCATCGTCTCGGTGTCGAGCACACCCCCGGTCACCGTCGAGTAGAAGGGCACCGCCGACGCGCGCGGAGTGATCGTCCGCAGCGCGTCCAGAAGCTCGTCGCGGAGCACCTCCACCTGCGGTGAGTGCGAGGCATAGTCCACCGCGACGCGGCGCACCCACACCTGCGCGGCCTCCCAGCGCGTCACCAGCGCGTCGATCTCGCCCGGGTCACCGGAGATCACCACCGAGGTGGGACCGTTGACGGCGGCGACCGCGACACCGCCGGTCAGCGCGGCCCGCACCTCGTCCACCGGCAGACCGATCGCGGCCATCGCGCCCCGGCCGGCGAGCCGCGCCGCGATCACCTGGCTGCGCAGGCCGACGATCCGGGCACCGTCGGCAAGCGACAGCGCGCCGGCGACCACGGCGGCGGCGATCTCACCCTGCGAGTGGCCGACGACCGCGGCGGGGGTCACCCCGAAGGACTCCCACAGTCGGGCCAGGGACACCATGACCGCCCAGGACGCCGGTTGCACCACCTCCACCCGCGACAGGTCCCCGGCCAGCTCGGTGCGCAGATCCCAGCCCACCACGGGTCGCAGGGCCTCGGCGCACCGGTCCAGCGACTCGGCGAACACCGGGAAGGAGGCAGCCAGCTCCAGACCCATGCCGGCCCACTGGGCGCCCTGGCCGGGGAACACGAACACCGGACGTGCGGCCGACTCGACCACCCCGTCGCCGGGCACGATCGAGCCCAGGCCGGCGACCAGGTCCTCGCCCGTCGACGCCACCACGACCGCGCGGTGACCCAGCAGGGCCCGGGTGCGGAGCAGGGACCGGGCCACCGCCGCCGGGTCGGCGTCCCCCGTCGAATCACGCAGCCGCTGTGCCACCGCGAGGAGTGCCTGCGGGCTGTCGGCACTGAGCACGAACGGCAGCGGCGTGGGCGCCGGGGTGGGCGGCTCCTGCGCGTCGGCGGGCTCGTCGGCCTGCTCCAGGACGATGTGGGCGTTGGTGCCGCTGATGCCGAACGACGAGACGCCGGAGCGCCGGGGCTCACCGGTCTCCGGCCACGACCGCGCCTCGGTCAGCAGCGACACACCGCCGGACTCCCAGTCCACGTGGGAGGACGGCGGGTCGGCGTGCAGGGTGCGCGGGAGCGTGCCGTGCCGCATCGCCATGACCATCTTGATCACACCGGCCACACCGGCCGCCGCCTGGGTGTGCCCGATGTTCGACTTGACCGACCCGAGCCACAGCGGGCGGCCGGGCTCGCGGCCCTGCCCGTACGTGGCCAGCAGCGCCTGCGCCTCGATCGGGTCGCCGAGCCGGGTGCCGGTGCCATGCGCCTCGACCGCGTCGACCTGCGCCGGGGTGAGTCCCGCGTCGGCCAGCGCGCGGCGGATGACGTCCTCCTGGGCCTCGTCGTTCGGCGCGGTGAGGCCGTTCGACGCGCCGTCCTGGTTGACCGCCGAGCCACGGATCACGGCCAGGACCCGGTTGCCCTGCCGGCGCGCCTCGGAGAGCCGTTGCAGCAGCAGCATGCCGACGCCCTCGGCCGGCCCGAAACCGTCGGCGGCGTCGCCGAAGGCCCGGCACCGACCGTCGGCGGACAGGCCCTGCTGTCGGCTCAGGCTGACGATCCAGTTCGGCGCGGCCATCACCGTGACACCGCCGGCCAGCGCCATCTCGCACTCGCCGTGCCGCAGCGCCCGCACCGCGAGGTGCAGCGCGACAAGCGACGACGAGCAGGCGGTGTCCACGGTCACGGCCGGGCCGCGCAGCCCGAAGGTGTACGCGATCCGGCCGGACAGCACGCTCGTGGTGTTGCCGACCGCGAGGTATCCCTCAAGGTCCTCGGCGGCCGGGTCGCCGTGCCGCGGCGCGTACTCCTGGGGGGCCGCGCCGACGAACACGCCGACGTTCCCACCGTGCAGCGCGGTGGGGGCCACCCCGGCGCGCTCCAGCGTCTCCCACGACGTCTCCAGCAGCAGCCGCTGCTGCGGGTCCATCGCCAGTGCCTCGCGCGGCGAGATGCGGAACAGCCCGGCGTCGAACCTGGCGGCGTCGTCCAGGAACCCGCCGCCGCGCAGGTAACTCTTGCCACCGGCCAGCGGATCCGGGTCGTACAGCCCGTCGAGATCCCAGCCCCGGTCGTCGGGCAGCGGCGAGATGCCCTCCGCGCCGTCTGCCAGCAGCTGCCAGAGCTGCTCGGGCGAGCCGACGCCGCCGGGGTACCGGCAGCCCATGCCGACGATCGCGATCGGCTCCCGCCGGCGCTCCTCGGACGCGGTCAGCCGCTGCCGGGTCTGGCGCAGGTCGGCGGTGACGCGCTTGAGGTAGTCGCGGAGCTTGTCTTCGTCGGCACTCGTGGCAGGCATGAACGCAACTCCCGGACGATGGGTGTGGGTGACTCGCGGGTAGCGCCGAGCCGGCGTGGAGTCGGTGTGCATTGATCCTGGGCTGGGGCGGCGGTCACCACCTCGGGGACGGCCCCCGGCCGCCACCCCAGCCTTCGTCGCCCCGGGTTCGCTCAGCCGGCGACCGGGGTCACGTCGGTGGCGCCCCAGTAGGCGTGCATGGCCTCGATGGTGCCGTCCCGCCCCACCTCGAACGTGGACACGACGTTGACCGAGAGCCGGGATCCGGCCGGGCCCTGCGGGTTGTTGATGGTGGCGGTCAGCGGGATCGCGACGCTGCGCTCGTCCTGGGCGCCGGTGGGGACGCCGGGCACGTCCTTGGTGCCGAAGTCGTGCACCAGGCGGTGGAAGTAGGCGCGCAGCCCTTCCTCGCCGCTGACCAGCGGGATACCCACCGGGTCGGCGATCACCGCGTCCGGCGAGAAGAGCTTCATCAGTCCGTCGATGTCGCCGGCGTTGACTCGCTCGAAGTATTCGAGCACCACCGCCTTGCGCTGAGCATCATCCGGCACGGTGTCCTCCTGGATCTGGTCGGTGAGATGTCCGTGCCAGTCTGGGAGGGCCCGGTGTCCGGGCGGCTCGGGTCGGGCCCCAGCCAGGGCCCCAGGGTTTGCCCCCGGGGCCCCGGGCCCGGTCAGGTACGCGCCAGCGCGTCCCGCAGTTCCTCGCGCGACGTGATGCCGAGTTTGCGGTACGCCTGGCTGAGGTGCCACTCGACGGTCTTGACGGTGACGAACAGGATCCGGGCGATCTCCCGGTTGCGTTTGCCCTCGGCGGCGAGCAGCGCCACCCGGTGTTCGCGCGGGCTCAGGCCGGCGAGCCCGGTACGGGCCGACTCGCGGACCCGGACACCCATCGTGGCGAGCTGCTGGCGGGCCTTCTTGGCCAGTACCCGGGCGCCGGTCGCCTCGGCGATGTCGTTCGCCGTCCGCAGCCGCGTCCGGGCCCGCTGCGACTCCCCCGCTCCCCGCAGCGCGATGCCGAGCTGGATCAGCACCGTGCACTCGTCGATCAGCGCGCCGGTGCCCTCCAGCAGGGTCGCCGCCTCTTCGAGCAGGTCGAGTTGCGGGCCGTCGGTGACGGTCCGGGCGTACGCGCCGAGGGCGGTGCCGATGACCCGGTCCTCACCGAACGCGCGCGCCGCGGTCAGGTGCCGGTGCGCGAGGCGGCGGGCCTCGTCGCGGCGGCCCAGGTCGGCAAGCGCCTCGACGGCGGGCACCGACGGGCTGAACGCCGGGCAGCGGGCGCCCCAGTCTTCCAGCAGCTCGTTGGTGCGGAGCAGGTCGAGGGCGCCGGCCTCGGCCAGGTTCTGTGCGATGTGGAACCGGCCGCGGGCCAACATCAGCGGCAGGAACAGCACCTGGTGCGGGATCTCGGCGCTCATCCCGTACCGCTTGAACGCGTCCACCGCGCCGCTTGTCTGGTTGCGCAGCAACAGCAGTTCGGTGAGCGCGAGCACGGCGAACGGGCGGCCCAGCGCCGGCAGGTCGTCGGGCATCGCGCCGGCAAGCACGCCTGTGGCGTCACCGTCGGCCTCGGCGAGCATGCCGCGGTTGAGGTGCACGTACGCGCGGAGCGATCGCAGGTCGTCGGACGCCAGGCCCAGGCGCAGCCCCTCGGCCCGCTGGATGGCGTCGTCGAGCACCGCGCCCGCCTCCGGCAGCCGGCCGCAGCAGTACAGGCACAACGCGATCAGCCAGGCGGCCTGGGCGCCGCCGTCGGGTTCGCGGACCAGCGGACCCTGCAGCAAGGCGTCCTCGCAGAGCGGGATGACGTTGGTGGCCGGTTCGCCGTTGAACAGCGCTTCGAACGCCTGCTGTGCGCGCAGCAGCGCCAGCGCTCCCACCGCCGCGTCCGGGCCCGCGTCGCCGAACTCGGCGAGCGCGCTCTCCGCGACCGGCCGGGTCGCCGAGGTCAGCTGGGCGATCTTGATGATCTCGGCGTGCAGCTGGTTGGCCAGGTCGGGGTGCTGGTCCTGCGCCTCCAGCCGGACGTCCTGGAGAACGTCCAGGGCCTCCTTGTAACGGACCGCGGCGGTGAGCGCGCCGCTGAGGTTCAGGGCGATCGACGCGCGGGCGGCGGTCTCGACCGTCAGGTCCAGGGCCTGGGTCAGGTGCTCGACCGCGCCGGCGTCCCGGGCGCGGTGTTCCGCCTCGCCGAGGTGGGCGAGCAGCCGGGGCAGCATCTCGGCCGACACGGCCTCCTGCTCGGCCCGGCGGAACAACGCCACCGCGAGGGTGAAGTCGCCGAGCCGCAGCGCGCGCTGCCCGGCCGCGATGAGCACCTCGGCGACCCGGCTGTCGTTGGACGGCGGGGCGTGCAGCAGGTGCTCGGCGACCTGCTCGGGCGGCGCGCCGCTGCTGGCCAGCGTGCGCGCCGCGCTGGTATGTGCGCGGTAGCGGCTGGTGCGGGGCATGTGCTCGTAGACCGCGTTGCGCACGATCGGGTGCACGTAGCGCAGGTGGGTGTCGGACTCCACCACGCCGATGTCGATCAGCACGCTGGCCGCCTCGGCGACCTCGTGCCGGGACAGGCCGGTCACGCCGGCGAGCTGGTCGAAGTCCCCGGAGTTGCCGAGCACCGCCAGGCCACGGGCGAGGGTGGTGGCGTTGTCCACGTGCTCCTGGGACGCGCGCTGCACCCAGCGGTGCACGACGCGGGCGACGTTGCGCGGGCCGGCCCGGGCCACCAGGGCGGGGCTCAACGGCCGCTCGGCGCCGCTCTCCGCCCGGATCTCGCTGATCAGCTCGTGCAGGAAGAACGGGTTGCCGCCGGTGGCCTGGTGGCAGACCCGGACCAGGGCGTCGTCGGGCAGGAAGCCCAGGGCCGAGGCGAGCACCTCGCGGACGCCCTCCTCGCTGAGCACGCCGACCGGCAGCAGGTGCACGGCGGGCGATGTCACGAACGCGTGCGTGACGTCGGCGTTGTAGCCGCGGTCGACAGACGCCGTGGTCGCCACGCACAGGATCGACTGCTGCTCGAGCCGACCCTCGATGTAGTGCAGGAAGCGCAGCGACGGGCCGTCGGCCCAGTGGATGTCGTCGAGAAGGAGCAGCAGCGGCTGGCGGTCGGCGAGGTTGACGAGCATCCGGTAGAGCCCTCGCAGCACCGACTGCTCACGCGCCGGGTCGTCGCTGTGCGGCTCGCCGCTGTGCGGGCCGGGCGGCGTCTGGTGGTGGTGGAACAGTGGCGCGGCGAGCGCGGCCGCGCCGGTGAACACCGCGGCCCGGTCCTCCTCGGTCATGGACGACAGGTGGTATTCCAGGAGCTGCCGGACGACGCCGTACGGAAATCCGGTCTCGAACTCGCTGCCGCGCGCCTGGAGGATCGCGAAACCCTCGACCGCGCCACGGTCCTTGACCGCCTTCAGAAGGGCGGTTTTACCGGTGCCGAAATATCCCTCGACCAGGACGAGCGCACCGGCGTTGCGGTGGCAGGCCTGGAAGGCGTCGTCGATGACCCGGAGCTGGTGTTGTCGCTCCACCACTAGTGTACTGTCGGTTCGCAACTTGATTCTCGTTTGCGTCACTGAGGACCCCCCGTTCCCGTTAGCAACACTCACAGACGGGCCGTCGGGCGAAGCGGCGCTCGTTGCTCTCCCAGAGGACCACCGGCTGCGTCTGCGGCATCCCCCCGGATGAAAGCTCGACCACGCCCTTCGCCGTCGACTCCATGATGCGCAAGACCCCCGTCGATGGACACCCCTATAGGGGTGCGGTGAATAGGGGTGCCGGTGCGCACGTCTTGACCCGGGATCACGGATCACCGGGCCTGGCTAGGGGGTCACTTCATGAAGCCCGCAGGCTTGTTACCAATCGTTTACACCCAGGACGGCGCGGCGACGGCAGTGGTCACCTGACGGTGGTGCCCGGTCCAGGCGCATCACCGACGCGGCTCTGGACGGGGACGGGTTCCTGGGTCGGATCGGCCCGGTCACCGGAGGTCGAGTTCGTCCGCGGCGAACAGCCCGAACATCTCGCGGTCCGGATCGTCGCGACCGGCCCGCCGGGGCAGCGGCAGCAGGGTGCGCAGGTGCTCGGCCAGCTCGGCCGGGGTCGGGTGGTCGAAGACCGCGGCGGGTGGGAGCCGTATGCCGGTCGCGGCGACGAGGTGGTTGCGCAGTTCCACCGCGGCCAGCGAATCGAACCCGGCCTCGCGGAACGACCGATCGGCCAGGATGTCGCCGGCCGCCCCGTGCCCGAGGACCGTGGACGCGCTGCCCCGTACCACCTCCAGCAGGACGCGCCGGCGTTCACATTCGGACACCGCGCTCAGGCGTCGCGCCAGCGCGGGCCCATCGGCGTCGCCCGCACCGGCGACGCGGCGCATCGGAGCGCGGACCAGGGACCGCAGCAGCGAGGGCGCGCCGCCCCCGGCCGCCCGGAGGGCCGCCAGGTCCAGCCGTACCGGCACCACCGTGCTCGCGTCCAGCCCCAGTGCCGCGTCGAACAACGCCAACGCCTCCACGGTGGACAACTCCCGTATTCCCGTGCGCCGGAGCCGGGCCCGGTCGCCCGCGTCCAGCCCGCCGGTCATGCCGCTGGTCTCGGCCCACAGGCCCCACGCCAGCGACAGGGCGGGTCGGCCGCGCTCCCGGCGACCGGCCGCCAGGCCGTCGAGGAAGGCGTTGGCCGCGGCGTAGGCGCCCTGACCGGCGGTGGGCAGGACGCCCGCGACGGACGAGAACAGCACGAACGCCGACAGGTCCAGCCCGGCGGTCAGCTCGTCCAGTGCGACCGCCGCGTCGACCTTCGGGGCCAGCACCCGCTCCATCTGCTCGCCGGTGATCATGGTGACGGTCGCGTCGTCGACCACACCGGCGAGGTGGATCACGGCGCGTAACGGTGCTTCGGCGGGGACGGCGGCGAGCAGCGCGGCCAGCGCGGCCCGGTCGGTGACGTCACAGGTCACCACGTCCACCCTCGCCCCGAGGCCGGCGAGTTCCGCGGCCCACCCGGCGGTGTCCCCGGCGGCCGGGCCGCGCCGGCGGGTGACCAGCAGGCGTCGCACCCCGTGACGGGTCACCAGGTGGCGCACCAGCCGCCGACCCAGCGTGCCGGTGCCCCCGGTGACCAGGACCGTGCCCGTCTCGGACCCCGGGAGAGCGCCGGCTCGCGTCGCATGGGCCCGGACCAGGCGCGGTACGAGTGCCGCGCCGTCGCGGAGCACGAGGTGGTCCTCACCGGCGGCGGCCGCGAGCGCGACGGCGTCCAGGATCGGAGTCTCCCGGCCGAGTCGGTCACCGGTCACCAGCAGGAACCGGCCGGGATGCTCGGCCTGCGCGGAACGCACGAGCCCCTCCGCCGCGGCGTGGGCGGGCAGACCGGCACGCGTGACGACCGCGAGCCGCATACCGGCGTGGTGTTCCTCCTCCAGCAGCCAGCTGCGGATCAGCGTCAGCGCCTGCCGTACCGCACCCCGCGTGTCCGCTCCCGGGTCGAGCGCGGCGACGGCCACGCCCGGCGGTCCGGCGGGATCCGCCACGGCCGGCGGAGAGACCAGGGCGCGCGGGCCGAGCGGGGGCAACGGTACGGCGCGCCGGACGCCGACCGGCCGACCGGACACGGGCACCGTCTCCACGACGAACAACGCGTCGCGCCCGGGCCACGCCTCGCCCGCGTCCCCCGGGGGTGGCGGTCGCAGCGTCAACGCCTCGATGGCCGCGACCGGGCCGCCGGACTCGTCGGCGACGGTTACCGACACCGTCCCGGCGGCCGCCGGGGCGAGCCGCACCCGCAGCACGGCCGCGCCCGTCGCGTACACCTCGGCTCCTTCGAAGGCGAAGGGCAGCACTCCCGCACCGCCGGTGGGCACCAGGCCGGTCAGGACGATCGGGTGCAACGCGGCGTCCAGCAGGGCGGGCTGCACCAGCCAGCCGGTCGCGTCGACGCCGCCCGGCAGAGCCACCTCGGCGAACACCTCGTCGCCGCGCCGCCAGGCGGCCCGCAGGCCCCGGAAGGCCGGACCGTACCGCAGGCCGGCGCCCGCGAGGCGGGCATAGCAGCCGGTCAGGTCGAGCGGGTCGGCATCCGGTGGCGGCCAGATCGGGAGCCCGGGACCGGGCACACCGGCCGGGGCGAGCACGCCGGACGCGTGGCGGGTCCAGGGCCCGCCCTCGGCGGGACCGGGCCGGGCGTACACCTCCACCCGACGCCGGCCGGCGTCGTCCGCCTCGCGCACGACGACCTGGACGTCCATTCCGTCGCCGTCGCCCTCGGCCAGCACCAGCGGGGTGTGCAGGAGAAGTTCGTCGAGCCGGTCGCAGCCGGCCTCGTGGCCCGCCCGCAGGGCCATGTCCAGCAGGGCCGTGCCCGGCAGCACCACCCGCTCACCCACCCGGTGGTCGGCCAGCCACGGCCAGGTGGCCACCGACAGCCGCCCGGTGCGGACCGTGCCCCGGCCGTCGGCGAGCTCCACCGCCGCGCCGGACAGCAGGTGGCCGGGATCCGGGGCCAGGCCGCCCGCGGACGGCCGGAGCCAGAACCGCTCGCGCCGGAAGGGGTAGGTCGGCAGGTCCACCCGCTGCCCACCCGGGCAGAGCGCCGCCCAGTCCACCTCGACCCCGGAGGTCCAGGCCCGGGCCAGACCCTCCACGACGGCCACCGGCTCCGGGAGTCCCGGCCGGCCGAGCGGGCAGAGCACCACCTCGTCCGGGCTTGCCAGGGTGTCGGCGGCCAGCCCGCACAGCACGCCGTCCGGGCCGGCCTCCATCAGGTGGCGGATGCCGGCAGTCTCCAGCGCCCGGACGGCGTCGGCGAAACGCACCCCCTCGCGGGCGTGCCGCAGCCAGTAGGCGACCGAGGTGAGGTCACCGGGCCCGGCGCGACGGCCGGTCACCGTGGACACCACCGCCAACCGAGGCTCCCGGAACGTGAGTCCGGACAGCACGGCGCGGAAGTCGGCGAGCATCGGCTCGATCAGCGGCGAGTGGAAGGCGTGGCTGACCCGCAACCGGCGGGTCCGCACCCCCCGGCCGGCGAAGTACCCGGCGAGGTCGGTCACCGCCGGCTCGGCGCCGGAGACCACGACCGCCGCCGGGCCGTTGACCGCGGCGATTCCGACGTCGCCCGCCCGGCCGGCCAGTGCCGCCAGCACCTCCGCCTCCCCGGCGGCGACGGCCAGCATGGCGCCGGCCTCCGGGAGCGCCTGCATCAGCCGTCCCCGGGCCGCCACCAGTCTGCACGCGTCCGGCAGGTCGAGGATGCCGGCGACGTGCGCCATCGCGATCTCCCCCACCGAATGGCCGGCCATCAGGTCCGGGCGGACCCCGCAGGACGCGAGTAGACGGAAGAGCGCCACCTGGTAGGCGAACAGCACCGGCTGGGCCCACTCGGTCCGGCGCAGCGCCTGCTCGTCCGAACCGAAGGCGACCTCGTTCAGCCGGCCGGGGAGCAGGCCGTCCAGCACGTCACGCGTCTCGGCCCAGGCCGCCGCGAACTCGGGGAAGGCCGCGTACAGCTCGGCGCCCATGCCGGGTCGTTGCGCGCCCTGGCCGGCGAAGAGCAGACCCAGGCCGGTCCCGACGCCGCGGGTCACGGAACGGACCACCCCGGCCCGCTGGGCGCCGGAGGCGACAGCTTCGAGCCCGGCGCTCAACTCCGGTCGTGAGCGCCCGGCCACGACGGCCCGGTGCTCCAGGGGTGTCCGGGTGCGGGCCAGCGACCAGGCGACGTCCACCGGCCGTGCGTCGGCGGAGGGTCCCCCGGCGGACCCCAGCAGAGCCGCCGCCCGGTCGCGCAGCGCATCCGCGTCACGCGCCGACAACACCCAGGGTACGACGACGGGCTCGGTCGGCTCCGAGCCGAGATCCGCCCGGGGAGCAGCGGCGACGTCCTCGATGATGACGTGGGCGTTGGTGCCGCTGATGCCGAACGACGACACGCCCGCCCGCCGTCTCCGGTCGGTGCCCGGCCAGGGCTGGTCCTTGGCGAGCAGCCGCAGCCCGCCGGTCCAGTCGATGTGCGGCGAGGGCGTGTCCGCGTGCGGGGTCCGGGGCAGCAGGCCGTGCCGCATGGCCATGACCAGCTTGATGACCCCGGCCACACCCGCGGCGGCCTGGGTGTGGCCGATGTTCGGCTTCACCGTGCCGATCAGCAACGGCCGGTCGGCGGGACGGTCCCGACCGTAGGTGGCGGCAAGCGCCTGCGCCTCGATGACGTCGCCCAGCCTGGTGCCGGTGCCGTGGGCCTCCACCACGTCCACGTCGGTGGCGGCCACCCCGGCGTCGGCCAGCGCCTGCCGGATGACCTGTTCCTGCGCCTCGTCGTTGGGGGCGGTCAGGCCGTTGGACGCGCCGTCCTGGTTGACCGCCGAGCCCCTCACCACCGCGAGCACCGGATGGCCGTGACGCCGCGCGTCGGTCAGCCGTTCCAGCAGCAGCAGCCCCGCGCCCTCGGCCGGTCCGAAGCCGTCGGCCGTCGCGGCGAACGCCTTGCACCTGCCGTCCGCCGCCACCGCCTGCTGCCGGCTGAGGTTGACCAGCCAGTTCGGGGTGGACATGACGGTGACCCCGCCGGCCAGCGCCATCGTGCACTCGCCACGCCGCAGCGCCTGCACGGCGAGATGCAGCGCCACCAGGGACGAGGAACAGGCCGTGTCCACGGTGATCGCCGGGCCGCGCAGCCCGAACGTGTAGGCGATCCGGCCGGACAGCACGCTTGTGGTGTTCCCGACGGCCAGGTAGCCGTCCAGGTCCCGGCCGGCCGGATCACCGAACCGCGGCGCGTACTCCTGGGGGGCGGCGCCGACGAAGACGCCGGCCGTCTCGCCGCGCAGGTCACCCGCGGGCAGGCCGGCGCGTTCGAACGCCTCCCACGCCACCTCCAGCAGCAACCGCTGCTGCGGGTCCATCGCGAGTGCCTCGCGTGGCGAGATGCCGAACAGCCCGGCGTCGAACCCGGCGACATCGCGGAGAAACCCGCCGGCACGCAGATAGCTCGTCCCGGGTCGCAACGGGTCGGCGTCGTACAACGCGTCGAGGTCCCAGCCGCGGTCGGCGGGCAGCGGCGAGATCGCCTCCCGGCCGCCGGCGACCAGGTCCCACAGCTCCTCGGGTGAGGTGACTCCGCCGGGGAACCGGCAGGCCATCGCGACGACGGCGACCGGCTCCCGCAGCCGCTGCCTGGTCTGACGCAGATCGGCGGTGGCCAGCCGGAGGTACTGGCGCAACTGTTGTTCGCTGGCGGACACGGCGGAACTCCCCAGGGGCGAGACGGGGCCGGGACGAGGCGGGGCGGCTCGGGACGGCTACTCGATGCTGATCACCTGGGCCGGGCAGCCCACCACCGCCTCCTCCACCGCCTCGTGCTGGTCGGCAGGTGGTTCCGCCTGCAGCACCCGGACCACGCCGTCCTCGTCGCCCTGGTCGAACACCTCAGGTGCGGTGAACGCGCACACGCCCGATGCCACGCACCGGTCGGCGTCCACCCGGATCCTCATGCCGACGCCCCGGCCGTCGCGGACCGGACGGCGGTCCAGTCCACCGGCACCTCGGCCGGCCCGAACACCGGCGTTCCGGTCTTGAACGGCACGTCCTCCAGCGGCACCGCCAGGCGCAGCGACGGCACGCGGCGCAGCAGCGTCTCCAGGACCACTGTGAGTTCGAGTCGCGCGGTCTGCTGCCCGAAGCACTGGTGGGTGCCGTAGCCGAAGCCCATGTGCGGGTTGGGCCGCCGGCCGACGTCGAGCCGATCGGGGTCGGCGAACGCCTCGGGATCGCGGTCGGCCACCTGGATGGCGGCGACGACGTAGTCCCCCGCGGCGACCGGGTGACCGCCGATGTCGGTGTCGCGGGTCACCTGGCGCACGATCCCCGGCGCGCCGCCGAAGAAGCGCACGAGCTCCTCCACCGCGCCGGGCACCAGGGTGGGGTCCGCCCGCAGCCGCTCGAATTCCGCCGGGTGCGCGAGCAGGGCGAGCACGCCGTGGGACATGACGGTGGCGGTGGTGTCGAACCCGACGGCCAGCATGGTGGCGGCGATCGCCACCAGTTCCGGGTCGCTGAAGGGCCGGTCGCCGGCGGCGCTGCGCGTGATCATGCGGCTGAGGGCGTCGTCGCCGGGGTTCGCGCGCCGCTGCACGATCATCTTGTAGAGGTACGCGTGCAGGGGCTGGACCGCGGCGGCGAGGTCCTCCTTGGTGGTGCCGGTGAACACCGCCGTGGCGGCGTTCTGGAAGAGCTCCCGGTCGCCGGGCGGCACCCCGACGAGGTCGCCGATGGTGGCCGCGGTGACGGGCAGGGCGAAACCGGTGTAGAAGTCGGCCGGCGGGCCGGCCGCGGCCAGGGCGTCGAGTCGTTCGTCGACGATCTGCTGCACGATCGGGCGCAACGTCGCCATCCGCTTGGGCGTGGCGAGCTCGGGGGCCATGTGCTGGCGGAACCGCTGGTACTCCGGGCCGTCCAGGCGGGTGAACTCGCCCACCCCGACGGGCCGGTCCGGGTCGGCGTGCGCCATCAGGTGGATGGCCTGGCCGGCCCGGCTGCTGAAGCGGTCCGCGTCGCCGAGGACGTCGCGGACGTCCGCGTACCGGGTGACCAGCCAGGCGGTCAGCCCGGTCGGGCATCTCACCCGGCTCACCGGCGCCTCGGCGCGCAGCCGCGCCGTCTCGGGCGCCGGGCCGAACGGACACTCCTGCAACCGGGGTGTCGGCAGGGGCGCAAGGTCCATGGTGGTTCTCCGTCTCCGGTGCGTCTGGTCAGGAAAGGTCACGCAGATGGCGGCGCAGGATCTTGCCGCTGGCGTTGCGCGGCAGGGCCGCGACGAAGGCGTACTCGGTGGGAGCCTTGTAGTCGGCCAGCCGCTCCTTCAGGAAGGTCCGCAGCTCACGGGGGGACGGCTGGTGGTCCGGCCGGGGCACCACGAACGCCTTGACCGCCTCGCCGCGGACCTGATCGGGCACCCCCACCACGGCGACCTCGGCCACCGCCGGATGCCGGCCGAGGGTCTTCTCCACCTCGGCCGGGTACACGTTCTCGCCGGCCACCAGGATGACGTCCTTGATCCGGTCCCGGATGTAGAGGTAGCCGTCCTCGTCGAGGTAGCCCGCGTCGCCGGTGTGCAGCCACCCGCCGGCGAGGGCGCTCTCGGTGTCGCGGGGACGCCGCCAGTAGCCGTCCATGACGGCGGGGGTGTCGAGGTAGACCTCACCGACCTGCCCGGCGGGCAGCGGGTAGCCCGCGCCGTCCACGATCTGCACGGCCACCCCGGGGTACGGGCGGCCGGCCGCGGTGAGGCGGGAGCTGCCCGGGACGTGGTCGGACGGCGGCAGGCAGACCGCCGACGCGCAGGTTTCGGTGAGCCCGTAGATCTGCGCGAACTGGCAGCCCATCACGTCCAGGCAGCGCCGCAGCAACTCCTCGGGGATGGGGCTGCCGCCGTAGACGACCTTGCGCAGGCCGACGAAGGCGTCCCGTCCGGCGCCCGGCTCGTCCAGCAGGATCCGCAGCATGGACGGCACCATCATGGTGTTCGTGATGCCGCCGTCCCGGATCAGGGCGAGGGTCCGCGCGCCCTCGAAGCCCTGCCCGATCACGCTCGTGGCGCCGGCCCGGAAGCCCTGTAGGAACCACCACGGCGGGCCGATGTGGTGACCCGGCAGGACGTGCAGGATGCGGTCGTCCGCGCGCAGTTCCAGCCAGTCGAGCCGGTGCCGGGCGAGCAGGTCGTTGACCGCCCAGAAGCTGCCCTCGCCGAGCACCACCCCCTTGGGCGCTCCGGTGGTGCCGCTTGTGTACATCTGCATCAGCGGGCGGCCGGGACCGGCGGTGGTCGCGGGGATCGGGACGCCGGGTCGGCTGCGGGCCGGGAGACCCAGGTCGAGCACGGTACGCAGACCCGGCAGCGCCGTCCGCAGCCGTTCCACCCCAGGCCGGCGTTCGGGTTCGGTGACCAGGAGCGCGACCTCGGCATCGCGCAGCACGTGCTCCACCTCCACCGGGGTGAGCCGCGGGTCGATCGGCACCAGCACCGCGCCGATCTTGGCGCAGGCCAGGAGAAGGTCGTGGTAGTGCTCGGTGTCCCTGGCGAGGTACCCGACCCGGGCTCCGGGGGTGATGCCGTCGGCGAGCAGTGTCTGCGCGGTGTTGTCGCTGCGCTCGTGCAGTTCGCGGAAGGTCAGCTGCCGCCCGTCGCACTCGACGGCGATCCGGTCCGGCCGGACCTCGGCGTGGTGTGCCGCGGTGGCGGCGATGGTGGAGAACCGCGGGGTGGAACCGGCGGACGGCCCGGCGTGGCTCATCGGGTCTCCTCGTCGGTGCTCCCGTGTACGGTGGCGAGCTGCCCGTCGATGAACTCGGCGAGTTGGGCGACCGACGGGTGGTCGAAGACACTCGCGGTGGACAGTGGCATCCGGAAGCACGTCTCCAATGCGTTCTTCAGCTCGACGGCGGCCAGCGAGTCCAGGCCGATCTCGAAGAAGCGGGCGTCCGGCGGCACGTCGTCGGGGCCGTCGTAGTGCAGTTGGGTGGCGATCAGACCGCGTACGGTCCCGGAGACCGCCTCGCGCCGGTCACCGTCCGGGAGTGCCAGCAGCGCCCCCAGGTCGACGGTGGCGCTCGGCGCGGACGGGCCCCGGCCGACCTCGTGGTACAGGCTGTTGGGCTGCGGGCGGGTCGACGCACACCGGTCCCAGTCGACCTCGGCGATCGTCACCTGAGCGGGTGGCCGGCTCAGCAGGCGGAACAGGGCACGCACCCCCACGGCCGGCCGGAAGAAGCCGAACCCCTGGCGCTCGATGTTCGTGACGTACTGCCGGTCCATGCCCGCCGCCAGGCCGATCTCGCCCCAGGCTCCCCAGTTGACCGAGGTGCCGGGCAGACCGGCGGCGTGCCGGCGACACATGAGATCGTCCAGGAACGCGTTGCCCGCCGCGTAGTTCGCCTGGCCGGCGGTGCCGAGGATCGAGGTCGCCGACGAGTAGCCGACGAAGAACCGCAGCTCGGGGTGGTCGAGGGCGGCCCGGTGCAGCAGCAGGCTGCCGTACA
Organism: Micromonospora sp. NPDC048935; assembly: GCF_043197875.1. Classification (NCBI taxonomy): domain Bacteria; kingdom Bacillati; phylum Actinomycetota; class Actinomycetes; order Micromonosporales; family Micromonosporaceae; genus Micromonospora; species Micromonospora sp. NPDC048935. Next base: position 317,248 of record NZ_JBICTZ010000009.1, read on the forward strand.
CCTTGGCGTGGAAGACGGTGTCGATGCTCTGCCAGGTCTGTGCGGCCACCGGCGCGTCGGCCAGCACACCCGCCGCGTGCACGATGCCGCCCAACGGCTGCGGGCGGGACGCCAGATCCGCGAAGACGCGCCGGACGTCCGCAGGGGTGCCGACGTCGCCGGCGTAGGTGATCAGCTCGGTGTCCGGGCCCAGCCTGGCCCGCAGGGCCGCCAGGTCGTCGGCGGGCGGGACACTCCGGCCCAGCAGGGCGATGTGGCGGGCGCCGTGCGCGACGAGGCGTTCCGCGACCAGCCGGCCCAGCGCACCGAACCCTCCGGTGACCAGGTACGTGCGGTCCGGGCCGATCTCGACCGGCGGCACGGCGGGTGACGGCTCGTCGTCGAATCCGATGACCAGCTTGCCGATGTTGGCGCCCCGGCTGAGCACCCCGAACGCCTCCTCGACCTCGTCGAGGTTGTAGACGGTGGTGGGCAGCGCGCCGAGGTCCCCGGCGGACACCAGCTCCATGACCGGGCCGAGCACCCCCTGGGCGAGTTCCTGGTTCTCCGCCGCGCTGGCCGCGCCGAAGTCGAAGGTGTGGTAGGTGACGTCGGGCCGGGCGTGGCCGATCTCGGCGGGCGTCCACGCGCCGATCTTGCCGAGTTCGACGAACCGGCCCTCGCGCCCCAGGGACCGCAGGCCCGCCTCGACGTGGTCGCCGCCGAGACTGTGCAGGACGACGTCGACGCCCTCGCCGTTGGTGGCGGCCAGGATCTCGTCGGCGAAGGCGAGCGTGCGGGAGTTCATCAGGTGCCGCACACCCTGGGCGCGCAGGACGGGCCACTTGTGCGGGCTGGCGGTGGCGAAGACCTCCGCACCGGCCCGCTGGGCGATCCGGACCGCGGCCTGGCCGACACCGCCGGCCGCGGCGTGCACCAGGACCCGGTCACCGCGCCGGATCCCCGCCAGCCGGTGCAGCGCGTAATGGGCGGTGAGGTAGGCCACCGGCAGGGCCGCGGCCTCGGCGAAACTCAGCTGGGCGGGCTTGCGGGCGGCCAGCGCCGATTCGGTCGTCACCATCCGCCGCAGTGCCCCGAGGTGGGCGCCGACCACGGCGTCACCCACCCGGAACGGGGCAAGGGGGCCGGCCGCCGTCACCACGCCGGCGTATTCCAGGCCCAGCGGCAGCTCCGGCGGAGCGAGCCCGGCCTCCTCGGCGACCTGGCGGTGCAGGCCCAGCACGTTGAGGACGTCCTTGACGTTCAGGCCGGCCGCGTGGACCCGTACCTGGATCTCGCTGCCCCGGGGGATCGGCGGCTCGGTGAGCGGCACCGCGGCGATGCCACTGAACTGTCCGTACTCCCTGATGACCAGCTCGCGGTCGGTGCGGGGGCCGCCGGTCCCGGCGTACACCCGGCGCACGTGGCGCAGTCCGCCGCGGTAGGCCACCTGATACTCGGCGGAGTCCTTGGCGGCCCACTCGTCCAGCAGCGCGGCGCCATTCCGGCCGGCGTCGTCCGGCGTGGACGGCGGCAGGTCGACGAGGGTGACGCGGTACGCGGGGTACTCGGTCCACATGGTGTGGCCGAAGCCCCACAGCGTGGCGGCGGCAGTCGGCTCCGCCGCGACTTGACGCTCGGCGCCCGGCACCCACTGGCCGTTCTCGGTGACCAGCCACAGCCTCTGGTCCGGACCGAAGCCGGCACCGGCCAGCGCGTCCCGCAGGGCGAGCAGGTCGCGGTAGTTGCGCTCGCACTCGGCGGGCAGCTCCTCGCCGGGCTCCGGCGGCCGCCAGAACCAGCAGACGTGGGTGGGCCGTTGCGGCAGCAACCTCGCCGCGTCGGCCGCCGTGTCCGCGACGAGGAGGGTCACGTCGCGCTCCCGCGCCGGATCGGTCAGCGCCGCGAGGCAGGTCGGCGACGGCCCGACGAGCAGCACCCGGCACGGCTCCGCACCGGTGACCCGCAGCGAGCGCTTGATCCACCGCACCTCGGAGAGCATCCGGTCCCGGTCCGGTGCGGCGTTGGCCACCCGCCGCAGCGTCAGGCCGGCCAGCACGAAGACGGTCCGGTCGCCGTCCAGCACGAGCAGGTCCGCGGTGGGCGGCTCCGGCTGCTCCCACCGGTCCGTGCCGTCGGCGGGCGCGTTGACCCGCAGCACACTGCGCAGCGTCTCGCCGCGCGGCTTGCGCAGCAGCCGCCAGCCGTCGAAGCCGACCGGCATGGCGACGGTGTCGCTGTCGTCGGCGAACATCGCGATGGTCTGGAAGGCGCAGTCCAGGACGGCCGGCGGCAGGTGCTCGCCCAGGGCCGGCTCCGCCCCGCGTAGCGCACCGACGGCGACACCGGCGCCGTGCCGGGAGGCCCCGGTCAATCCCTGGAACGCCCCACCGTACGTCACGCCGAGCTCGGTGAAGTCGGCGTAGAGGTCGTCGGCCGACCGCCGGGCGGTGGGCTCGCCGGCCGCGTCCGCCAGGTCCCGCAACTCGCGTTCCGTGCCGGCGAGCCGGGCCGTGGCTTCGTCCGTGCCGCAGGCCCGGATGGTGGCGGTGACGTGGCGGCGTTCGATCGGCTCGCCCGCCGGATCGTCGTCCCGCACCACGCTGGTGATCTCCACGTCCGCGACGCCGTCCGGGCCGTGCCGCAGCCGGGTCCGCAGCTCGACGGCGCCCTCCTCGGGAACGAGGAGCGCCTCGTGGATCGTCAGGCCGGTGACCGGCAGCCCGGTCTCGCCGAACACCGCGTCCTGCAGCGCCAGCAACATCTCCACGTAGCCGGCGCCGGGGAAGACGATCCGGCCCATCACCTGGTGGCCGGCCAGGTAGGCAGGTCGGCGGGCGTCTATTCGCGCGGCGTACGCCCGTACCCCGGTGGCACGCTGCTCCTCGGTGGTGACGTCCCGCCCGAGCAGCGGGTGTGTGCCGGACCCGCCACGGACCGGGCTGGCGTCGTTCGCCGCCGGCAGCCAGTGCCGTCGCCTGTCGAAGGCGTACGTGGGCAGGGTGACCCGGCGCCCGGGACGGCCCCGGTGGTAACCGGACCAGGAGACCGGGGCACCTGCCACGTACAGCTGGGCCAGGGCCTGGCGGGCCACCGTGCCGTCGGCGTCCTCCGGGTGCAGGGTGTTCAGCCACAGGTGCTCGCCGGCCCGCTCGAGGCACTGCTTGCCCAGGCCGACGAGGTCGGTGGCCGGACCGACCTCCAGGAAGACGTGGCTGCCACGGGCGGCGACGGCCCGCATCCCGTCGGCGAAGCGCACCGGCTCCCGCAGGTGGCGTCCCCAGTAGTCCGGGGTGGACAGCTCGGCGGGGTCGGCGACCTCGCCGGTGAGATTGGAGATGAGGGTGAACTCCGGGCGGTGGAACGTGAGGCCCGCGACGATGTCGGTGAGTTCCTCGGCGGCTGCCGCCATCAGCGGTGAGTGGGAGGCGCAGGACACCGCGATCCGCCTGTGCTTGATCTCGCTCCCGGCCAGCCGCTCCTCGATGGCCGCCAGGGACTCCCGACCGCCGGAGAGGACGAGTTGCCGGACGCCGTTGACCGCGGCCACCGACACGTCGTCGTGACCGGCCATCAGCGGGGTGACGTCCGACAGCGGGGCCTCGACCGCGGTCATCGCGCCCGGCGGCGAGTCGTCCATCAGCCGGGCCCGGTGCGCCATCAGGGTGACGGCGTCGTCGAGGGTGAACAGCCCGGCGGTGGTGGCCGCGACGATCTCGCCGATGCTGTGGCCGGCCAGCACCGAGGGACGCACCCCCCACGACAGCCACAACTGCGCCACCGCGTACTCCAGCATGAACAGGGCGGGCTGCATGTAGCGGATGCGGTGGATCAGCTCGGCGTCGTCCGCACGACCAAGCAGCATGTCCCGGACCGACCGCCCGAGATGCGGGGTGAACAGCCGGTCGCAGGCGTCGAGGTGTTCGCGGAACGTGTCGTGGCGCTCGTAGAGGGGTCGGCCCATGCCGACGTACTGCGAGCCGCCGCCGGAGAACAGGAACGCCACCTTCGGCGGGCCGCTCGTCCGCTCCGGTCGCCCGGACCGGGTGACGGCACGGTCGAGCAGCCGGGCGACGTCGTCGTGGTCCCGGACCACCCCGGCCGTCCGCAGGTCGAAGTGGGCCCGGCCGGTGGTGGCCGTGTAACACAGGTCCGCCACGTCGAGGTCCGGCCGGTCCCGCAGCATCCGCTGGTAGCGCCGGATCTGTCCGCGCAGCGCGGGTTCGCTCTTCGCGGAGAGGGCGAAGATGTGCTCCTCCCCGGGCCGGGGCTCCGGCCCCGGCCCGACGCCGGGTGCCTCTTCCAGGACGACGGAGGCGATGATGCCGGTCAGGCCGAAGGAACTGACAAGCGCCCGCCGCGGCTCCGCCGTCCAGGGGCTCCCCTTGGTGGGCACGGTCACCGGGATGGTGTCCCACGGGATGCGGGTGGACGGTGTTTCCAGGTTCAGGTGCGGATAGATCTCGCCGTCGCGCATCTGCAGGACCGTCTTGATGAGACCACCGACGCCCGCGGCCGACTCCATGTGCCCGATGTTCGTCTTGACCGAACCCACCACGAGCGGATCTTGTACGGTGTGGCCGGTTCCGAAGACGGCGTTGAGCGCGCCCATCTCGATCGGGTCGCCCAGCGGGGTGCCCGTGCCGTGCGCCTCGACGTAGGAGACGTCGCCCGGCTGGAGGCCGGCCACCGCGAGCGCGGCGCGGATCAGCCGTTCCTGGGCGGTGCCGTTCGGGACCATGAACGAACTACTCTCGCCGTCCTGCCCGACGGCCGAGCCCCGGACCACGGCGTAGACGCGGTCGCCGGCACGCCGGGCGTCGGACAACCGCTTGAGCACGACGACACCACAGCCCTCACTGCGGCAGTAGCCGTCGGCCGAGTCGTCGAAGGTCTTGCACCGGCCGTCGGGCGCCAACATGTTGCCGTGGCTGGCGAGGATGTGGGCGCGCGGGCTGTGGATGGTGTTCACGCCGCCGCACAGCGCCAGATCGGTCTCGCCGGCCCGCAGCGCCTGGGCGGCCAGGTGCACCGTCACCAGGGACGCGGAACAGGCGGTGTCGACGGTCATGCAGGGCCCGCGCAGGCCGAGGAAATACGACAGCCGGCCGGACAGCGCGCTGAAGGTCGCCCCGGTGGCCATGTAGGTGTTCAGTTCCGCGTACGAGTAGGCGGCCATCTCACCGGCGTAGTCCGGGTTGCTGACGGCCATGTAGACGGCACTGTTGCCGTGACGCAGGGCGGACGGGTCGATGGCGGCGTCCTCGAGCGCCTCCCAGGCCACCTCCAGGGCGAGCCGCTGCTGCGGGTCGACGAAGTCCGCCTCCTTGGGCGAGACGTTGAAGAACTTGGCGTCGAAGTGGTCGACGTCGTCGAGAAAACCGCCCTGCGCGCATCGGATGGTGCCCCTGGCGTCCGGGTCGTCGGAGGTCAGCCCCTCGGGGTCCCACCGGTCGGTGGGCAGTGGCCGGATGCCCGATCGCCCGGCCCGCAGGAACGCGGCGAATTCGTCGGGAGTGGTGTTGCCACCCGGAAATCGCAGGCCGATACCGACGATGGCGATCGGCTCGCCGTACGGTGTGGACATCACTCTCCCTCGGTGGTGAAGGCTTGCCGGGTCGACTTCTATGCCTTCAGCGCGAGGAGCACCTTGCCGTGACAGGCGGCCCGCTCGGTCTCGCCGAAGCGGCACACGGTCTGCAGGAAGAGCAGGGGACCGTTGCCCCAGTCCCGCTGGAAGACGTCGACGACGTCGAGTTCGCCCCAGAAGCCGCTCCCCCGTCCGCGCATGTGCTCGCGGAAGGAGCTGTGGAAGTCGACGATGAACATGTCGGGCAGCTGCCGCTCCCAGAAGTCGTCGACGGTCCAGTCGGCGAAGGCACGGATCGCCCGCTCCTTGATGGACTTCGCGAGGACGAAATAGACCATCTGGTTGAAGCAGATGTTGAACTCGACCGCGTTGAAATGCCCGGTGTCGTCGATGTAGCAGGACTCCGGGATGTGCAGCCGCCCGTGCACGCTGGCCTGCCCGCCCTCGTCCGCGGGGTCACCCTTGACCGAAACCGTGGCGGAGGTCAGATAGCGGCAGTGCGGCTTGTAGACCCGAAGCACCCGCTCCAGCAGGACATCGTCCCCGCCCAGCTCCATCGTCATCTCCCTCGCGACCCGGTTACTGCCCGATGCCGGGATAGAAGTCGTACTCGTCGTGCACCGTCACGCGGAACGAGACGGTCGGCTCCGGCTGCGGGGTGTGCAGAGCGCGGTGCACCAGGCTGCGGTTGTCCCAGATGAGCAGGTCGCCCGGGTCGAACGTCTGCAGGTGGATGCCGGGATGCGTGAAGGTGGTGTCGGCCTGCCCGACGGCCTCGAACAGCTCGGGGAGCAGGCTGTCGCGCAGCGGCTGACCGCCGGCGTCCAGCACCTGGTGGCTGACCGCCTCGCTGATGTAGAGGACGTCGTCGCCGGTGACCGGATGCGGGAACACGGTGGGGTGGGTGACCGCCGGGGTCTTCTCCTCGATCTCCGCGAGGACCTCGGAGATCGGCCGGTAGACGTCGGAGGGCCGGACCTTGAAGTACCGCCGCACGCTGTTCACCACGCGCGTGCCCGCGATCTCGGCGCGCAGCCCGGCGGGCAGTCGCGCGTACGCCTTCTCCATGTCGATGAAGAGGGTGCCGCGCCGCCCCTGCGGGATGACCTGCGGGTAGATCAGGGTGAGGCCGAACGGGCGTGGCATGAACGAATAGTCGTGGTGCCAGAAGTTGCCGGTCTTGGGGACGCCGACCTGCCTGCCCTCCGCCTTCACGTTGGAGGAGACGAAGATCTCGGGGTGCTCGGGGTGGTGGTACATCGGCTCGTAGTAGGTTTCCACCTCCCCGAGCCGCCGGCCGAACGCGATGAAGTCGGCGGGCGAGAGCTTCTGGTTCCGCAGGACCACTATTTTGTGCCGGTAAACCGATTGTTTAAGATCCGCGATGACGTCGTCCGGCGCATCGAGGACGCGCAGGTCCAGGACGGCGACACCGATACTCGTGTGTCCGGCCGATAGCGTGGTCACCAGCTCCTCCTCGACGGCGAGAGTCAGGTCTCACGTCAGGGTAGGAACGCGCGATCGGGGCGGACAGAGCCCGCCGCCGAGGCCGGGGGTGAACCTGGGGTCAGCGCCGCTTCCCTGGGGCCGATGCTGGGGTCGGCGCGGCGTACTGGGGTCTCCCGCTTTCCGGTTCTGGATGCTCGCGAGCATTCCGGCGGCGCCGCCCACCGCGCCGGACCGGCCGAACGACACGTCCGTGCCGGCGCGGTGGAACTCCTCGCCGAAGCCGGCGGCGTTCGACGGCGTGACCCCCCGCGGGTGACGACACCGGCTGCGACGCGATCGCCTGGGCGACGTCGAGCGTGATCTTCGCATGCGGATCCGGTGGCGGAGCGACCTCCTGCTACCCGGCCGGGATCGCCGCAGCGCCGCACTCGATGGTGCGGGCCTCGGTCGCCGACTCCCCGGCGGCCCGCACCGCAGGTCGGAGCAGCGTCATCTCCGTGCCGAAGGCCGAGACCGGGTTGGGCAAGAGCGGGCGGACGGCCGCCCTGCTGGATGGCGATCGACGAGGTGTCCAGCGGCGCGTCGGTGTTCGCCCCCTGGGGCGCGGCCGCGGGCGTCGCCCGGGTGGCGATCAGCCTGCCGACGGCGCAGGTGGAGCCCGGGTGGCAGCACCGGGATTCGGGCTCAGTTCGCCGGGAGAGCCTCGGTCACCGCCGAGGCTCCCGTCACTGCGTGGGTTGGACGGCGTGCGCGCCCAGCTCGACGATGAGCACGCCGATCGCGACCAGGCCGATGCCGGCCAGCATTCGGGTGGTGAGGACGTCCTTGAACAGGATGCGGGCAACGACCGCGGTGAGCGCGATGCCCGTGGCGGCCCAGATGCCGTACGCCACGCCGACCGCCATGCCGTGCCGCAGCGTGAGCGCGAACAGGACGAACGAGCCCAGGTACGCGGTGACGATCAGCGGCAGCCAGATCTTGCGTCGCAGGCCATCGGAGGCGCGCAGTGACATCGTGGCGACGATCTCCGAGGCGATGGCCGCGAACAGGTACAGCAAGCTCGTCATCGAACGGCCTCCGGGACCGCCTCGTCGGCGGCCGATGCCGTCGGGGTGTGCGAACCGAGCTCGATCAAGAGGACCCCCGCCACGATGACCGCGAAGCCGAGACCCATCACCCAGGTCAGCGGGTCGCCGAACAACGGGACGGCCAGCACCGCGGTGGCCACGACGCCGCAGGCGGCCCAGACGCCGTACGCCACCCCGATCGCCATCCCGGCACGCAGTACCAATGCCAGGAAGGCGAAGGCGAGCGCGTACCCGGCGACCACCACCACGATCCAGGCGGCGTGGTCGCTGGACGCGCGCATGGCCAGCGTCGCGCACGTCTCGGTGACGATCGCGCCGGCCAGGTAGGTCCATCGTCTCATCAGTCGCGTCCTTCCCCGCTGTGCACCTGCCAGGACGGCAGGCCGCCGACAACCGGCATCGAACGGACCCGCCAGCAGCTGTCCGGGCCGAGCACCGGACTGGCGACGACGGTGTCCTCGGTCGCCCGGCGGGTCGCCTCACACAGTCGAATCTCTCCGGCCTCGGTGTCCACGAGCAGGCGCTGCACGTCGTCCACGAGCACGCCGGTGATCGCGTGCGGAACCGCGTCCGGGTCGGGCAGGTGCAGGGGACCTGTGGCGATCGCCGCCTGCACGGCGGCTGGACCGAAGCGTTCACGCACCGCGGCCGCGGCCCGGATGGCGCGTTCGGCGTCGTCGGGGCCGCCCTCGGCCCGGCCGAAGACGGCAAGCGTCGTCGCGCCGAGCGAGGCCGCCACCACCCCGCCGGCACCGGCGACCTCGGCGGCGACGCCCGCGGCAGTGGTAGCCAGGATCTCGTCCAGCCGTTCGCTGGTGGCCGCCTCGGCCGGCACGACCCGGGCCAGCAGCAGGCTGACCGGGCGACGGGCCGCGCTGCGCTGCGCCGGGATCTGGGCGTGGGCCGGCGGCGGCGTGGTGCGGCAGTTGCCCACGTTGCGGCTCCCGCCGTGCCGACCGACCGCGCCCGCCGTCACCATGCGCTCCAGGCGGACGTTGCGGGGCTCGGGCAGCCGAATGGTCACCGGTGGTGTGGGTGGTGGCTCCAGTGAACGGTCGTGGTTGAGGATGGCGTACTGCAACTGCCGCAGCCCCGGGTCGGGCTCCAGGCCGAGCTGTTCCAGCCGGCCGCGCAGGGCGGCGTACACGTCCAGTGCCTCGGCCTGCCGGCCGCAGCGGTAGAGGGCCAGCATCAGCTGGCCGCCCGCCCGCTCCCGCAGGGGGGCACCGTCGACGAATGCCTGCAACTCGCCGAGGATGGCGTGGTGCCGCCCGCAGCGCAGCTCGGCGTCGAACCAGTCCTCCTGCGTGTCGAGCCGGGCGGCGTTCACGCGCGCCAGCTCCGGCCAGTGCAGTCCCTGCTCGACGAGGTCGGCCAGGACCGGGCCGCGCCACAGCCGCAGCGCTCCGCCGAGCAGGTCGGCGGCCTCGCCCGCGTCCCCTGCGGCGAGTAGGCGGCGACCCTCGGTCACGGCGTGCTGGAAGCGCGGCAGGTCGACGTCGGCCGGGTCGGTCTCCAGGACGTACCCGGGCTCGCGGGTGTCGAGCCGGGGCAGGCCGTTGCCGTCGGGCGGCGGCAACGTGCCGCGCAGCCGCCACACCGCGTTGTGCAGGATCTTGCGCGCGGAGGCGGGACGGTCCTCGTCGGACCACAACGCGCCCAGCAGCGTGCTGGACGCGACGACCTGGTTCGCGTGCAGCAGCAGGCAGCCGAGCGCCGCGCGCTGCTTTATGCCTCCCAGTGACACGATATTCGGGGAATTATCCACGGCGAGAGGACCCAAGATGCGAAAGCGCATGCGACTTCTAGACACCCTTCCGGGATCGATGTGCTGATCAGAAAGGCGAGCTCCCCTGTCGGAGCGCACGGCGACGTCGCCGTGCGCTCCGGAAGTCGGTCAGTGGTGGACGACACGCGTCAGGCGGAGGCCCCCCTGCGGAACACCTCGACCAGGGCCGCGTAGCTCTCGTCGGCCCGGCCCTCGGCGGCCGCGCGGTCGACCAACTGCTTGAAGAACCGCGGCAGCTCGGCGCTGATCCCCACCGCCTCGCTCTCGTGCGCCAGGTGCTCCAGCGCGTCCTGGTGCACGGTCAGGGTGGCGTCGGTGGCGGTGTACTTGCCCTCGTCGACCTGCGGAGCGTAGGCGGTCACGTACTCGGTGACCTCCTTGATCATCTGGTTGGCCAGCGGGGCGAACGTGGTGGCCTTGACCCCCGCCGTGCCCAGCAGGGCGGTGCCGTGCAGGAAGCCGTTGAGGATGCCCCACATCAGGCCGAGCAGGGCCATGTCGTGCAGCGCCGAGAGGCCGTGGTCGGCGTCGAGGTAGGTGGTGCCGGCCGCGCCCAGGGCACCCAGCGTCGCGGCGTGCTCCTCGAACGTGTCCTTCGGGCCGCTGTAGAGCAGGACCGCGCCGTCGGTGCCGATGACCGGCGGGATGGCCATGATCGCGCCGTCGAGGTACCGCGCATCGCGCTGCGCCGCCCACTCGGCGGTCTCCCGGGCCTGCGCCGACGTCCCCGTCGACAGGTTCACCAGGACCTTGCCCGCGAGCGCACCGGCGTGCGGGTCGAGGACGCCGTGCACGGCGTCGTAATCCGAGACGCAGATGATCACCAGCGGACTCGCGGCGACCGCGCTCTCCGCGGATTCGGCCAGGACCGCACCATCGGCGACCAGTTGCTCGGCCTTTGCGGAGGTGCGGTTCCACACCGTGGTGGGGTGCCCCTGCTTAACAAATGCCGCGGCCAATGCCTGGCCCATCAGTCCCAGACCGATGACCGTAACCGGTGCCTGGGCCGCATTGGGGTTCGACATAGAACACTCCCGTTCTGTACATGGTGGTCCGTCACCAAGACAATTGCACCGCCCGGCCGACGCGCGACAGTAACAGGAGTGCCGATTTTCGTAAGGTTTCTGCCGTAACCTGAACGACATGACTCCTGGCTCCGTGGCGATATCGGTCGTGAACGACACCGACATGCAGGTCTGCGAGGTGTACGAGACGGCGATCGCGTACGCAGTGTTCGGTGATCCGCAGCTCGACCTCGCCGACCCGTGGTACGAGCTGATGATGTGCGCGACGGGCGAGCCGACGCAGGCCGCCAGCGGCTTCTCCGTGCGCACCACCCACGGGCTCGACGACCTGATCAAGGCCGACACGGTGATCGTGCCGTCGGTGCCGCACGGCGTGGTGACCCGCGGCGAGACCCTGCCGGAGGAGTTCATCGACGCGCTGCGGCAGGCCGCGGACGCCGGCGCGCGGATGGTGTCGCTGTGCACCGGCGCGTTCGCTCTCGCCGAGGCCGGCCTGCTCGACGGCCGCCGGGCCACCGCGCACTGGTCGAACACCGCCGACCTGGCCCGCCGCTATCCGAAGGTGACTGTCGACGAGTCCGTGCTGTACGTGGACGAGGGTGACGTGCTGACCAGCGCCGGGATGACCGCCGGGCTGGACCTGTGCCTGCACCTGGTCCGGCGCGACCTCGGCGCGTACGTGGCCAACCAGGTGGCCCGCCGGATGGTGGTGTCGGCCCACCGGCCGGGTGGCCAGGCGCAGTTCGTCGACGTGGCGGCCCCGGTCTCCGGCAACGACAACCTCGGCCTGGTGATGGACTGGGCGGAGAAGAACCTCGACCAGGCGCTGACCGTGGACATCATGGCCCGCCGGGCCGGAATGAGCACCCGGGCGTTCTTCCGACGCTTCCAGGCCGCGACCGGGATGACGCCACTGAAGTGGCTGCTCCACAAGCGCCTGGCGCACGCGCAGACACTGCTGGAGACCACCGACCTTCCGATCGAGCGGATCAGTGAGCACAGTGGGCTGGGCACGGCTGCGAACCTCCGGAGGCACTTCACCGAGCGGGTCGGCGTGACGCCCACCGAGCACCGGCACACATTCGGTGCCGCGCGCCGCGAGCGACGCAGCGCGTGACACCCGGGGCGCCGATCCGTGACCCGCGGACCGACGCCCCGAGCGCTCAGTCGCTCTTCTCCTCCAGCGGGCCGTCAATGGCGTACGGGTTGTCCACCACGTAGCGCCAGTTGCCGTCCACACCGCGCCGCAACACGTCCACCGCGGTGCCGGCGAGACGCTCCGGCTCACCGTCCTCGCCGATCGTGTCCATCGTCCACTCGACGATCAGCATCGCGGTGTCCCCGCTGACGAACGACTCACGCAACGTCGCGTCGACGGTCGGACGGCGGGTCCGGAGGAAATCCGCGACGTAGTCCCGACGTGCCTGCCCCGACAGCGGCTGGCCCGGCTCCCACACCCCGATGGCGTCCTCGGTGTACATCGCGTTGACCGCGTCCGCGTCGCCGGAATTGAAGACCTCGCCAAAAAGCTCTTGATGTGCGTCGATGTCGCTCGCCAGTTTCACCTTGTCGGTCGTGCCGGCCATCGCCCACCGCTCCTTCTCTGATCATATGTCAGTATCGGTATGCTACCGGCGATTCGCATCGGGGCGGTCACCGTCCAGTAATCGGCGGTAAAAGGATCATTCGAACAGCCACGTAGTCTTCGCCACATATTCCGAAAAGTCCCGGGGAGCCCGGCCGAGAACGCGCTGCACCCCGTCCGACAGATACGCCGTCCGCCCACCCCGGATCTCGTCGAACATCTCGTTCGCGAAATCCGCATACCCCTGCGAATACCCCCGTCCAAGGAGGTGGGCGGCGTACTCCTCGCGGGTCGCCGCGACCCGGCGGAACCGGCGGCCAGAGGATGCCTCGATGAGGGCGACGCAGTCGCCGAATGTCATCAATCGCGGACCGGACAGCGCGTACACCTGCCCGTCGTGCCCGTCCTCGGTGAGCGCGGCCACCGCCACCGCGGCGATGTCCTCGGCGTCCACGAACGGCTCGACACCCTGCCAGTCCGGCAGGACCACGACGCCCTCGGCGACGTCCTCGCGCAGGAACCGGTCTTCGCTGAAGTTCTGCGCGAACCAGGTCGGCCGCAGGATCGTCCACGCCGCGCCCGAGTCCCGCACGGCGTTCTCGGCGCCGAACATCGACGGGTCGTGCGCCCACTGCTCCAACAGCCGGGCGGACAGCAGCACCAGGCGGCGCACACCCCGGTGCACGGCGACCTTGGTGAACGACGAGAGCAGCCCGGCCGCGTCGCCGCTCTGCTCGTCCACCACGTAGACCGCCTCGACGCCGTCGACCGCGGCCGCCCAGGTGCTCTCGTCGCGCCAGTCGAAGCGCTGTGGGCTGTGCCGGGTCGCCACTCTCGCGGTCCAGCCGCTCTCGGTGAGTTGGCGCGCCACACGCCGACCGGTCTTGCCGGTGCCGCCCAAAACGAGAACAGGTGCCTTCTTGTTCATGCCTCACCCATCAATGGAAGAAACGAATGGATCAGCGGGCCTCGGCCACGGCCAGGGCCGCCATGATCTCCGGGGCGACGAGCGCGGTCGGCGGATCGACCAGCCCGATGACCCGGACGTACGCGACAAGCAGCGAGTGGTCGTGTACGGCCGCCTCCAGCAGCCGCTCGACGAACTCCTGCTCAGCCAGCACCTCCGGCGTGCGCTCGCCCTCCACCTGGGGAAACGCCAGATCAGCACTGACCGTCATGGCCCACACGTCCTCGACGGCCCGAGCGGACAGCTCGGCGAAGAACGCCACCGGGTCGGGCGCGCCGGGCCGCGCCACGTGGTCGGCCAGCACGGTCGCGCCGAGCGCGGCCACGGTCATGCCCTGGCCGTACACCGGATTGAAGCTGCACACCGCGTCGCCGAGCACGAGCAGCCCGTCCGGGAACGAGGTGAGCCGCTCGTACCGGCGGCGGAGGTTGGCCGGGAAACGGTAGCCGACCGGGTCACCCAACGGTTCCAGATCGCGGACCGTCTCGTAGGTGTCCGGCGCGGACAGCGACTTGAGGAAGGCGAGGAAGCCCTCCTGGTCGGTGGGCGGGTAGTCGCCCAGGAACCCGTACGCGGTCACCAGCGTCCGCCCACCGTCGATCTTCGCGCAGATCGCGCCGCGCGGGTGCGCCGGAGAGGCAACCGTGTCGATCGAGATCTCGCCGGGCATCCGGTCGGGCGGCAGCCGGTAGTACTGGGTGGTGTAGCCGACGCCGATGCTGAGCTTCTCCTCCTGCACCGCCGGGAAGCCGAGCTCGGTGAGCCAGACGGGGGTGCGGGAGCGGCGGCCGGTAGCGTCCACCACCAGGTCGGCGGCGAGGTCCCGCGCGCCGTCCTCACCCGACACCACGACGCCGGTCACCGTGCGGCCGTCCTCGGCGGTCCGCAGGCCGGTGACGTCGTGACGCTCCAGGAAGCGCACCTGCGGCAACGCGCGCACCCGCGCCCGGACCCGCTGCTCCAGCAGGGGACGGCTCGCCGACAGCAACAGCATGTCCGAGTGCGGGTTCGGCATCCGGCGACCGTCCATGATCCAGCGGACGTCGCCGGTGACGTCGCCCGGCACCGCGCCGGCCGCGATCCAGTCGTCGGTGACGCCGGGCAGCAGGGCCTCGATGACCTGCCGGCCGCGAGCCAGCAGGGCGTGCACGTGCCGGCCCTGCGGCACCCCCCGCCGCGGGCAGTCGTGATCGCCCCGGCAGTCGTGGTCGCGCAGGTCGTCACGCTCCACCACGACCACGTCGGCGTAGTGGTCGGCGAGCACCCGGGCGGCGAGCAGACCCGCCATGCTGGCGCCCAGCACCACGGCCCGGTTCCGGTCGGTCTTTGCCATCGGTGATCACTCCTTGGTTGTGGCCGGAAAATAGCCGGCGCCGACGAAGAAGCCGACGTACTTCTCGAACAGGGCACGGTCGATCGGCGGGCAGGCGAGCGCACCCCCGAGCGCACGCACGGTGTCCGTGACGTCCATCGGCGGGTACGTGGCCCGGCCGTCGCCGCCCATGATCGCCTCGAACGAGTCGAGCAGCGGCGTCATCGCGTTGTCACCGTCGGCGCGGACGAGCTCCCGCCACGCGTCCCAGTCGAGCTCGCGCAGCTGGTACCCGAACGCCCGGAGGTGATCGACGAAGGCCCCGAAGTCCTGCGTCTGCTCGTTGAACAGGTGGAATGTGCGGCCCGCGGCCGCCGGGTCGGCGGAGAGCCGCACCACCGCGCCGCTGACGTAGTCCACCGGCACCATGTGCAGCGCCCCGGCGATCCGGTCGGGCACCGCGCCGGCCTGGATCAGCCCCTTGAGGCTCAACCAGACGAAGTCGCGGGTCTGGCACGCGCCGCGCTCCTGGTCGCCGCAGACCACGTCGACCCGGTAGACCGACACCGGCAGGCCGCGTTCGCGGGCCAGCCCGATCACCTGCTCGGACACCCACTTGCTCTGCAGGTACCCGTTGCGCAGGGACTCGGCGGGGCCGGTCGGGTCGTCCGGCCGGACCGGCAGGTCGTCGGCGTTCTGCGCGAAGACTCCGGTGGTCGAGATGTAGTGCACCGGCACGGTCCGGTGCCGGGCGGCCAGGCGCAGCACCTCCCGGGTGCCACCGACGTTCGCCGCGGCCAACTCGGTGTACGGCCGCAGCCAGCTCACCGTCGCCCCGGCGTGGTACACCACATCCACCCGCCGGGCCAGGTCGTCGAACTCCTCGTCGGTCAGCCCCAGCGACGGTGCCGCGAGGTCGCCGACGGACACCACCAGCCGGTCCAGGTCGACCTCGTCGCGCACCCTGTACCACTCCAGGCTCGCCAGCAGCCGTCCCGTCGCCTCGTCCCGGTCGGCACCGCGAACCAGGCAGTGCACCCTGGCCGTGGTGCGGCGCATGAGGTCGCGCAGCAGGAACGCGCCGAGGAATCCGCTGGCCCCGGTCAGCAGGATCTCCCGGGGATCGGTGGCGACGTGGCTGACCTCGGCCGCCGGTCGGACGTCGTCGGCCAGTTGCACCTCGGCGGCGAAGTCCACAGCCGAGCGCGTGGGCAGCACGCGGACGCCGGTGGCGAGCAGCTCGGTGGTCAGGAACTTGGCCAACGCGATCGGCGTGAGGTGCTCGAAGACGACCGACGGCGACAGCCGGATGTCGGTCGCCGCGGCCAGCCGGTTGCGCAGCTCGACGGAGAGCAGGGAGTCGAAGCCGAGCTCGGTGAAGATCTGGTCCCCGCCGATGGCTGCGGGCTCGGGGTGGCCGAGCACGTGGGCGACCTCGGCCCGGACGAAGGCGAGGACCAGTTCCTGCTGCCGCTGCTCGGGCAGGCCGTCCAGCCGTCGGGCCAGCGACTCGGACGCCGGGGCCACCCCGGCGGCACGGCGGGGCGCACCCCGGGTCAGGCCGGTGAACACCAGCGGCACCTGCGCCGATCGTCCGGCGATGACCGCCAGGTCGAGCGGGCTGGCCACCAGGACCGCCCGGCCGGTGCCCAGCGCGGCGTCCAGCAGCGGTGGTCCGGTCCGCGCGGTGACCGGCAGCAGGCCGGTACGTCCGATCCGCTGGAGGTCGCTGTCGGTCAGCTCCGCGCCCATGCCGCCGGTCCCCTCCCACAGACCCCACGCGACCGAGGTAGCCGCCAGGCCGTGCGCGGCGCGGTGGGCGGCGAGGGCGTCGAGGAACGTGTTGGCCGCGGCGTAGTTGGCCTGCCCGGCGCCACCCAGCACCCCGGCGACCGACGAGAACAGCACGAACGCCGTCAGGTCGCGCTCGCGGGTGAGGTCGTGCAGGTGCCACGCCGCGTCGACCTTGGCCCGCATGACGTCGGCCACCCGTTCCGGCGTCAGCGCCGGGATGGTGCCGTCGGCCCGGATGCCGGCGGTGTGCACCACCGCCGTGAGCGGATGCGCGGCCGGGATCTCGGCCAGCACCGCCGCCGTCGTCTCGCGGTCGGAGAGGTCGGCGGCCCGGATCGTCACGTGCGCACCCAGCTCGGTGAGCTCCTGGGCCAGCTCGGCCGCACCGGGCGCCTGCGGGCCCCGGCGGCTGACCAGCAGCAGCCGCGCCACGCCGTGCGCGCGCACCAGGTGCCGCGCGAACACCGCGCCGAGCGCACCGGTGCCACCGGTGACCAGGACGGTGCCGTCGGTGCGCCACGGCGGGTCGACCGGGATCTGCGGTGCGAGACGAGCCAGCCGCGGTACACGTATCGTGCCGCCACGGACCGCCGCCTGCGGTTCACCGCTGGCGAGAACGGCGGGCAACGCCGCCGTCGAGGCCGGGTCGTCGTCCAGGTCCACGAGGACGATCCGCCCGGGCATCTCGGCCTGCGCGGACCGCAGCAGGCCCCACAGCGGCGCGGCCACCAGGTCGGGCACCCGGTCGCCGCGGCCCGCCGCCAGCGCCCCTTGGGTGACAAACACCAGCCGGGCCTGCGCGGGCGCCGACCGGACCAGCGTCAGCACGTCCCCCACCGCGTCGCGGGCCCGGGCGGCCACGTCACCGCCGGGCGGGAAGGCGACAGGCACGAGCAGCGTGTCCGCGGCCGGGGCCGCCTCCACGGTGGGGATCCGCGGCGCGTCGACGTCCGGGAGATCACCGAATGCCGTACACACCGCCCAGAACGGCGGCTGG
Source organism: Micromonospora sp. NPDC048935 (assembly GCF_043197875.1). Classification (NCBI taxonomy): domain Bacteria; kingdom Bacillati; phylum Actinomycetota; class Actinomycetes; order Micromonosporales; family Micromonosporaceae; genus Micromonospora; species Micromonospora sp. NPDC048935. The sequence continues at coordinate 334,823 of NZ_JBICTZ010000009.1, forward strand.
ACGTGCGTCGTCGGGCCGAGCGGTTGCCAGGCGAGCGGGAACAGCGCGTCGTACGGGCGTACCCGGGCGACGTCCACCTCGTCCGCGGTGACCGGCCGGACGGTGACCGCGTCGATCGTCGCGACCGGACGGCCCACCGTGTCGGCGAGGCGCACCGCCGGATCGCCGTCCGGGCCGGGCGTGATCCGTACCCGGACGGCGCCCGCGCCGCTGGCGTGCAGTCGGACGCCGCGCCATCGCGTGACCGTGCCCGCGTCGCAGGGTTGCAGGGCGGCGTCCAGCAGAGCGGGATGCAGCCCGTACCCGTCCGGCTCGACACCTGCCGGCAGGGCCACCTCGGCGACCAGGTCGTCACCGTGGCGGCCCAGCCACGACAGGCCGCCGAAGGCCGCGCCGGGCCGGAAGCCGGCCGCCGCCCGGCGCACCGCCAGATCCTCGACGCCGATCGGCTCGGCGTCGGCAGGCGGCCACTCCCCCGGGCCGGCGGGTGTCCCCGGGGCGTCGGGGCTGACCGTGCCGCTCGCGCAGACCACCCAGGCCGGCCGGTCCTCGGCGCCACCGGCGTGCACTGTCACCGGGCGGCGGCCGGCCTCGTCGGCCGCACCGACGACGATCTGCAACCGCAGCCGGCCCTTCTCGGGCAGGACGGTGAGCCGGCGTACGGTCAGCTCGTCCACCACGGCGCAGCCCGCCTGCTCACCGGCGCGCAGCACCAGGTCCAGCAGCGCCGTCGACGGCAGCACGGCCGACCCGTGCACCACGTGCTGGGCGAGCCACGGCGCGGCCGCGGAGGGCAGCTCGGTGGTGTGGACCGTCTCGTCGCGTCCGGCGACCTCGACACCCGGCCCGAGCAGGGGGTGCTGATCCGCGTCCCGGTCGGCGGTGCCTCCCGGCGTGGAGGTCAGCCAGTACCGCTGACGACGGAACGCGTACGTGGGCAGCGCCACCCGCCGGGGCCGGGCCGGTGCGAAGAAGGCCGACCAGTCCACCGGGACCCCTGCGGTCCACAGGCGACCGAGCGCGGACACCACGTCCCGGGTCTCGGACGACGTCGTGCGGATGGCCGGCACGGCCGCGATGGTCCGCTCCTGCGTGTTGTCCGCGACAAGCGCCGACAGCACGGCGGCCGGGCCCACCTCCAGCGCGGCGGTCACCTGCTGCCCGACGAGGGTGCGCACCGCGTCGGCGAAGCGGACCGGTCGGCGCACCTGGTCGATCCAGTACCGCGGCGAGGTCAGCTGTTCCTCGGTGACCAGCTGACCGGTGACCGTGGAGACGATCGGGACGGTCGGCGCGTTGAGCGTCACCCCGCGCACGACCTCAGCGAACTCGTCGAGCATCGGGTCCATCCGTGGCGAGTGGAACGCGTGGCTGACCACGAGCCGCTTGGCGGATCGGCCCCAGGACCGCACGGCCGTGCCGATCTCCGCGACCGCGTCCTCGTCTCCGGAGACGACGACCGCCGACGGCCCGTTGACCGAGGCGATGCTCACGCGTTCGCCGATCCCGGCGAGCAGGTCGGACACCTCCGCCTCGGTGGCCCGCAGCGCGACCATCGCGCCGCCGGGGGGCAGGGCCTGCATGAGCCGCCCCCGGGCGGCGACCACGGTCGCGGCATCGGCCGTCGACAGCACCCCGGCCAGGTGGGCGGCGGACAGCTCGCCGATGGAGTGGCCGGCCAGGAAGTCCGGCCGCACGCCCCAGGACTGGACCAGGCGGGCCAGGGCCACCTCCGTCGCGAACAGCGCGGGCTGCGCGTACCCGGTCTCGTCCAGGCCCTCCCCGGTGGCGATCACCTCCCGCAGCGGCCGCTTCAGCAGCGGGTCCAGGTGGGCACACACGGCGTCGAACGCCTCGGCATAGGCCGGGAACGCCTGGTACAGCTGGATGCCCATGCCCTGCCGCTGCGCGCCCTGACCGGTGAACAGGATCGCCAGCCGGCCGCTGCCGGTGACCACTCGTGGTCCGGCGCTCACGCCGGTGAGCCCGGCCAGCAACTCCTCGCGGTCGGCGCCGACGACCACCGCCCGGTGCTCCATGGCAGCCCGGGCAGTGGCCAGTGTGAACGCGATGTCCGCCGGTGCCGGGGCATGCTCCCGGCCGGCGAACCCGGCCAGCCGGGCGGCCTGGTCCCGCACGCCGTCCTCGGTCCGCGCCGAGATCAGCCACGGCACCGCCGGCAACGTCGCGGCAGGCGCGTCCTCGGGCTCGGCCGCCGGCTCGGGGGCCTGCTCCAGAATCACGTGCGCGTTGGTGCCGCCCACTCCGAAGCCGGAGACCGCGGCCCGCCGCGGCCGCGTGACCGCCGGCCACACTCGCTGCTCCGAAAGCAGCTCGATCGCCCCGGCGGACCAGTCGACGAGCGGGGTCGGCCGGTCCACGTGCAGGGTGGCCGGCAGCACGCCGTGCCGGATCGCCTGGATCATCTTGATCACGCCGCCCACCCCGGCCGCGGCGACCGCGTGCCCGATGTTGGACTTCAGCGAGCCAAGCCACAGCGGATGGTCCGGTCGGTGGGCCGCACCGTACGTGGCCAGCAGCGCCTGCGCCTCGATCGGGTCGCCGAGCCGGGTGCCGGTGCCGTGCGCCTCGACCACGTCCACGTCGGCCGCGTCGAGCCGGGCATCGGCGAGGGCCTGGCGGATCACCCGTTCCTGGGACGGCCCGCTGGGCGCGGTCAGCCCGTTCGACGCGCCGTCCTGATTGACCGCCGAGCCGCGCAACACCGCCAGCACCGGGTGACCGCGCCGCTTCGCCTCGGACAGCCGCTCGACGAGCAGCAGGCCCACTCCCTCGGACCAACTGGTGCCGTCGGCGGCGGCGGCGAATGACTTGCACCGGCCGTCCGGGGCGAGCCCGCGCTGCCGGGAGAAGTCGACGAACCCGCCGGGGGTCGCGCTGATCGTGACCCCGCCGGCCAGGGCGAGGGAGCATTCGCCGGTACGCACGGACTGCGCCGCCAGGTGCAGCGCCACGAGCGACGACGAACACGCCGTGTCCACCGTGACCGCCGGTCCCTCGAAGCCGAACGAGTACGACACCCGTCCGGACGCCACGCTGCTCAGCCGCCCGGTCATGAGGTATCCCTCGAACTCGGCCGGCCCGTACAGGCCCAGGTAGGTCTGCTCGACCGCACCGACGAAGACCCCGACGTCCGCGGCCCGCCACCGGGTCGGGTCGATGCCGGCCTGCTCGAACACCTCCCACGCGGTCTCCAGCAGCACCCGCTGCTGCGGATCCATCGACATCGCCTCCCGCGGCGAGATGCCGAAGAACTCCGCGTCGAAGTCACCGGCCCCGTCGAGGAACCCGCCCTCCCGCGTGTACGAGGTGCCCGGGGTGTCCGGATCGGTGTCGAACAACCGGTCCAGGTCCCAGCCGCGGTCGACGGGGAACTCCGAGATCGCGTCGCGACCCTCGGCGACCAACCGCCACAGGTCGTCCGCCGAGCGCACCCCGCCGGGAAACCGACAGGCCATGCCCACGATGGCGACCGGCTCGTGGCGGCCGGACTCGAGCTCGGCGATGCGCCGCCGTGCCTTCTGCAGGTCGGCGGTGACCCACTTGAGATAGTCAGCCAGCTTCTTGTCATCCGCCATGGGACGGCTCACCTCTCCTCGCCGACGGCGCGGCCGAGCTCGTTGTCGATGAAGTCCAGGAGTTCCGCGGTCGACACCGAGTCCAGGGATGTGTCCGTGGCGGGTTCGTCGGGCTCGCCCCGCGCCTCCAGCCAGCGGGACAGGATGGTCTGCAACCGGACGGTGACGGTCGAGCGGGAGGACTCGTCGCTGACCGACGCCAGGATGTCCTCCAGCCGGTCCAGCTCGTCGAGCACCGTGGGCCGCACGGGAGCGTCGTTCGGAACGACCGTGGTGAGCAGGACGTCGGCGAGCGCCGCCGGGGTCGGGTGGTCGAACACGACGGTCGCCGGGAGCGTGACACCACCGGCGGAGCCGAGCCGGTTGCGCAGCTCCACCGCGGTCAGCGAGTCGAAGCCGAGCTCCCGGAACGGCCGGTGCGGGTCGACCGCGGCCGGGTCACCGAACCCGAGCACCACCGCCACCTCGGCGCGGACCAGGTCCAACACGAGCGTCCGCCGCTCGTCGCCGGTCAGCCCGTCCAGGCGTTCGGCCAGCGGCACGCCCGCGCGGCCGGCCGCCGCGCGGTGGGCTGTCGCCGGCACCAGGGTCCGGAACAGGGGTGGGATCCGGTCGGCGGCCCGCACCGCCGCCAGGGCGAGTGGGGAGGCGACCAGGACAGGCCGGTCCACGGTGAGCGCCGCGTCGAACATCGCCAGGCCGTCCTCGGCCGTGACGGGGACGAAGCCGTCGCGCGTGAACCGGGCCCGGCCGATGTCGTCCAGACCCGCGTTGATCCCGCCCGCGACGTCCCACAGTCCCCAGTCGAGGGTGGTGGCCGGCAGCCCCAGGGTCCGGCGGTGCTGTGCCAGCCCGTCGAGGAACGCGCAGGCGGCGGCGTAGTTGGCCTGCCCGGGACTGCCGAACAGGCCGGCCACCGAGGAGAACAGCACGAACGCCGACAGGTCGAGAGTGCGGGTGAGGTCGTGCAGGTGCCACGCGGCGTCCGCCTTGACCCGCAGCACCGCGTCGAGCCGCTCCGGGGTCAGGGCCGGAAGCAGGTCGTTGTCCAGTACGCCGGCGGCGTGCACGACCGCGGTCAGGGGGTGTCCGTCCGGCACCGAGGCGAGCAGGCCGGCCACCGCGTCGCGGTCGGCGACGTCGCAGGCGACGATGGTGACCGTCGCGCCGAGCCCGGTGAGCTCCTGGACCAGCTCCGCCGCGCCGGGCGCCTGCGGGCCTCGGCGACCGGCCAGCAGCAGGTGGGTCACGCCGTGCGCGGTGACGAGGTGGCGTGCGACGGCCGCACCGAGCGCACCGGTGCCGCCGGTGACCAGAACCGTGCCGCCGGGCCGCCACGCGGACGCGGTTTCGCCCGCCGGAACCGCGCGGACCAGACGGGGCACGAGGACCCGGCCGTCCCGGACCACGGTCTGCGGCTCGTCGGTGGCGGCGATACGGGCGAGCAGGTCGGGTGCGATCTCCTTGGTGTCGGTGTCGACGAGCACGATCCGGTCGGGATTCTCCGACTGCGCCGAGCGCAACAGGCCCCAGACCGCCGCCGCGTCGAGGTCCGTGTCGTCCGTTCCGGTGGCGGCCGTCGCCCCGCGGGTGACGACGAGCAGCCGCGTGTCGGCCAGCCGCTCGTCGGCGAGCCATTCCTGCACGAGCGCCAGGAACCGGCGGGCCGCCTGGTGGACGGCGCCCACCAGGTCGGCGTCGGCGCCGGGCTCGTACCTGGCGACCACGACCCGGACGGCTGCGCCGGAGCCGGCGGCCGCGCCGACGGACGCGATGTGGGGGTGGCCGGGCAGGTCCGGGTACGACCCGGGTACCGGCCCCAGGGCCACCCAGTCGGCAGTGCCGGCGGACTGCCGCAGGGTGATGGGCGTCCAGCCCACCTCGTGCAGCGACCGCAGCGGTCCGGGAGCGCCGATCACGTCGGCCGGCCGCAGCTCCCGTCGCAGCACCGACGCGGCCGCCGCGACCGGTGCGCCGTCGGCGTCGACGAGCACGACCGACACGGCGTCGTCACCGGCCGGGGTGAGCAGCGCCCGGGCGACGGCCGCGCCGGGCCGGTGCAGGCGAACCCCGTGCCAGCGCACCGGGAACGGTGTGGCCGCCGTCGTCACCGCCGCGTGCAGCAACGCCGGGTGCACCCCGAACCCGTCGGCGGCCGGCGCCGCCGGCAGCGGGACCTCGGTGGTCGCCGCCGGGTCGATGGTGACGGTGTCGTCGTCCGCGGGGCGCAGCCAGCCGCTGGCGGCAGGTGTCCAGACGGGGGTGTCGTGGTCCGGACGCAGGTACACGGAGACCGGGCGCGACCCCGCGTCGTCCGGCGCGCCCACCCGGACCTGTAGCGGCGCCTCGCCGCTCGGCGCCACGGCGACCGTGACCGCCACGGTCAGCTCGTCGATGACCGGGGTGCCGGCCGCGGCGGCCGCGTACAGGACGGCGTCCACCAGCGCCGCGGCCGGCAGCACCGCGACGTCGTCGGAGAGCGGGTGATCGGCCAGCCAGGGCTGGGCCGCCGCGGACACCGCGCCGGTGACGATGAGCTCGTCGGCGCCGGCCACGGTCACCGGCGGGGCGAGCAGCGGGTGCTGCCCGGCCTTGGCGTCGCGGACGGCCAGCGCGGGTGTGGACGGCTCCAGCCAGTACCGGTCCCGCTGAAACGGGTAGGTCGGCAGGTCCGTGCGTCGGGCTCCGGTGCCGGCGAAGAAGGCGGGCCAGTCGACCGGGACACCACGGGCGTGCAGCAGGCCGAGCGCGGTGAGCAGGGTGCGTGCCTCGGCCTGGCCGCTGCGCATCGCCGGGATCGCCACGGCGTGCTCCACGCCGGTGGCGGCCATGGCGGACAGCACCCCGTCCGGGCCGAGTTCGAGGAGCGTGGACACCCCCTCGGCCTCGAGGGTGCGGACCGCGTCCAGGAAGCGGACCGGGCGGCGGATCTGCTCCACCCAGTAGTCGGGGTCCGTCCACTGGTCACCGGTCACCCGGCCGGTCACCGTGGACACCACGCGCACCCGCGGTGGGTGGAAGGTGAGGCCGGAGACGATCTGCCGGAACTCCGCCAGTATCGGCTCCATCCGGGGTGAGTGCGAGGCGACGCTGATCGGGAGCCGCTTGATGGACCGGCCCCGTTCCTTCCAGATCTCCGCCACGGCCAGGGCCGCGTCCTCGTCACCGGAGACCACCACCGAACTGGGCCCGTTGATCGTGCCGACCACCGCGCGGCCGTCGTCGCCGAGGGTGGACAGCACCTCTTCCTCGGTGGCCTGCACGGCGACCATCGCGCCGCCGGGCGGCAGGGCGCGCATGAGCCGGCCCCGCGCCGTCACCAGCGTGGCGGCGTCGGGTAGCGACAGCACCCCGGCGACGTGCGCGGCGATCAGCTCACCGGTGGAGTGGCCGACCAGGTAGTCGGGGCGTACTCCCCATGCCTCCAGGAGTCGGAACAGCGCCACGCCGACGGCGAACAGGGCGGCCAGGGTGTAGTTGATCTGATCGAGCTCGTCGCCGGAGGCGATCACCTCCTCCAGCGGCCGGGGCAGGTGCTCGTTCAGCGCCGCGCACGCCTCGTCGAACGCGGTCGCGAAGACGGGGAACGTGTCCCGCAGCTCCCGGGCCATCCCGATACGCTGCGCTCCGCCGCCGGTGAACATGTAGGCGGTGAGGCCGTCCTGGGCGGTCGTCCGTGGCGTGGCCGATCCGTCGACCGCCGCCTCGGCGAGCCCGTGCAGCGCCTCCTCGCGGTCGGCCGCGAGCACCACCGCGCCGTGTGTCAGCACGGCCCGGGTCGTGGCCAGCGAGTACGCCACGTCCAGGACGTCCGCCCGGGCGAGCAGGTCGCCGATCTGTCGCGCCTGGTCGCGCAGCGCGCTCTCCGAGCGGGCCGACAGGACCAGCGGTACGACCGGCAGTGCCGTCGTCGGCGGCGTCTCCTCCTGGGCCGGCTGCTCGGGGGCCTGCTCGATGATGACGTGCGCATTGGTGCCACTGAATCCGAATGAGGACACCGCGGCCCGGCGCGGACGACCCGTCTCCGGCCACGGCCGCTCCTCCGTCAACAACGCCAGACCACCCACACCCCAATCCACATGCGGCGTCGGCACATCCACATGCAACGTCCGCGGCAACACCCCAAAACGCAACGCCTGCACCATCTTGATCACACCACCCACACCCGCCGCCGCCTGCGCATGACCAATATTCGACTTCAACGACCCCAACCACAACGGAACCCCACCACGACCAACCCCATACGTCGCCTGCAACGCCCCCACCTCAATCGGATCCCCCAACCGCGTCCCCGTACCATGCGCCTCCACCACATCCACATCACCCACACCCAACCCCGCATTCACCAACGCCTGCCGAATCACCCGCTCCTGCGCCGGCCCATTCGGCGCCGTCAACCCATTACTCGCCCCATCCTGATTAACCGCCGAACCCCGCAACACCGCATGCACCCGATGCCCCAAACGCACCGCATCAGACAACCGCTCCACCAACAACAAACCCACACCCTCCGCCCAACCCGTCCCATCAGCACCCGCCGAGAACGACCTGCACCTCCCATCCGGCGACAGGCCGCGCAGCCGGGAGAACTCCACGAACGACGTCGGCGTGGACATCACCGTGGCCCCGCCGGCCAGGGCGAGGTCACACTCGCCGCGGCGCAGCGACTGCGCGGCCAGGTGCAGGGCGACGAGCGACGACGAGCAGGCGGTGTCCAGGGTGACCGCCGGGCCCTCCAACCCGAACGTGTACGCCAGTCGGCCGGACGCGACGCTGCCCGCGCTGCCGGCGTACAGGTAGCCCTCGAATTCCTCCGCCGGCAGGTACGGCCGCGAGCCGTAGTCGTTGTACATGGCGCCGACGAAGACGCCCGTGGGCGAGCCGCGCAGAGTGTCCGGGACGATCCCGGCGTGTTCGAACGCCTCCCACGCGGTCTCCAGCAGCAACCGCTGCTGCGGGTCGGTGGCCAGCGCCTCGCGGGGCGACATGCCGAAGAACTCCGGGTCGAACAGGTCGGCGTCGTACAGGAACCCGCCGTGCCGGGCGTACGAGCGACCCACCGCCTCCGGGTCCGGGTCGTACAGATCGGCCGCCCACCCCCGGTTCTCGGGGAACGGCGCGACGGCGTCGACACCGTCGCGGACCACCTGCCACAGCTGCTCCGGGTTGCGCACACCACCGGGGTAGCGGCAGGCCATCGCGATCACCGCGATCGGTTCGTGCTCCCGCTCCTCCACCTCCTGGAGCCGGCGACGGCTGGCGCGAGCTTCGGCGACCGCACGCTTGAGATACTGGCGGAGCTCATCTTCGTCGGACATGGTGGTCTCCCTGCACGCTCGGGGACGCGGTCAGTCGAACTCGTTGACCAGGGCGAATATCTCTTCGTCGGTCGCCGAATCCAGGTCGTCCAGGTCTTGCGGCCGGTCGTCGCCGGCCCGGTAGGTCTCCCCGGCGGCGAGCTCCAGCAGGTCCTTGAGCTGGGCCACCACTCGGCTCCGCGCCTCCGGGTCGGACAGCACGACCGGCAGCGCGGCCCGCAGCTGGTCGATGTCGGCGAGCACCGGATCGACCGCCGACGGTGCGGCGAGGGCCAGCTCGTCACGCAGGTACGCCGCCAGCGCACCGGGAGCGGGATGGTCGAACACCACGGTCGTGGGCAACCGCAGCCCGGTCGCGGCGTTGAGCTGGTTGCGCAGCTCCACCGCGGTCAGCGAGTCGAAGCCCAGCTCCTTGAAGGCGCGGTTCGCCCCGACCTCGCTCTGGTCGCGATGGCCGAGGATGGCGGCCGTTCGCGCTCGTACCAGCGCGGTGAGCACCTGGTGTTGCTCGACGGGCGCGAGCCCGGCGAGCCGTTCGGTCAGGGGCGCCTCGGCGGCGGCCGGCGTAGCGGGCCGGGCCGGCGCCAGGTCGCGCAGCACGGCCGGCAGGTCACCGTCCGCGCGCAGGGCTGTCGTGTCGATCCGGGTGAGCGCCTGGACCGGCTCCGGCACGGCCAACGCCTCGTCGAGCAGGGCGATGCCGTCCGCCACGCTGAGCGGGCGCAGCCCGAGGCGGCCGAGCCGCGCCAGATCAGCCCGGTCCAGGTCGGCGCCCATCCCGTCGGCGGTGTCCCAGAGGCCCCAGGCCAGCGAGTGCGCCGAGCGGCCGGTCGACCGTCGGTGCTGGGCGAGCGCGTCCAGGAACACGTTGCCGGCCGCGTACGCCGCCTGCCCGGCCGTGCCGAGCAGACCTGCCACCGACGAGAACAGCACGAACGCGGGAAGGTCGCGGTCCAGGGTGGCCCGGTGCAGGTGCCACGCGCCGTCCACCTTCGCCCGTAGCACCCCGTCCAGCCGTTCCGCGGTGAGTGACAGCAGCGTCGCGTCGTCGACCACACCGGCGGCGTGCACCACGCCGGTCAGCGGGAACTCGTCGCCGACCAGCCCGAGCACCCGGTCCACCTCGGCACGGTCGGTTACGTCGGCGGCGACCACGCGGACCGTCACGCCGTCCTGCGTCAGCTCGTCGGCCACGCCGAGCGGGTCGGCGCCGCGGCGGCTGACCAGCAGCAGTCGCCGGACGCCGTGCCGGCGTACCAGATGCCGCGCGACCACCGCGCCAAGCGCGCCGGTGCCACCGGTGATCAGCACCGTTCCGCCGCTGACCGCCAGGTCGTGACCACCGGACGGTGGCGGGGTCGCCGTCAGGCGGGGGACGAAGACCTCTCCCGCGCGGACGAGCAGTTGCGGCTCGCCGTGGTGCACGGCGGCGCGCAGCGCCTCGGGGGTGTCCGGGTGCTCGTCGGCGTCGGCGAGGACGATCCTGTCCTTGTGCTCGGCCTGGGCCGAGCGCAGCAGGCCCCAGACCGCGGCGTGCGCGAGGTCGGTGACGTCGTCCCCGGCCGCGCCTCGGGTGAGCACGACGAGGCGGGCGTCGGCGTACCGGTCCTCGGTCAACCAGGTGCGGGCGACGTCCAGCACTCCGCGCACCGCCGCCCGTGCCCGGTCCGGCAGGTCGTCGGCGTCGCCGTCGGGCGGGGTGAGCGTCAGGACCACGACGGGCGGCACCGGGCCGTCACCCAGCTCACCGAACGTGACCCACGGGTCGCCGCCGTCGCCGGGCGGAACCGGCAGCGGGACCCACCGGGGTAGCCACATCCCCTCCCCCGGCCGACGTCCGGCCCGCGGCACCTCGCCGGGCGCGAACGGGCGCAGTCGCAGCTCGTCGACCGAGCCGACCGGCAGACCGGCGTCGTCGCTCAGGCGCAGGCTCACCGCCACGGTGCCGTCGTCCGCGCGGCGTACCGACAGCCGGGCCCGCAGCGCGCCCGTGCCACCACCGGGCACGGTGATCCCGGACCAGGAGAACGGCACCAGGGGCCGGGCGGACAGGTCGGTCACCGCCGGCAGCAGCGGGTGCAGGGCTGCGTCCAGCAGGGCCGGGTGCAGAGTGAACCGGGCGGCGTCGTCGCGGTGTTCCTCGGGCAGGGCCACGTCGGCGTCCAGGTCGTCGCCGTCGCGGCGCAGACGACGCAGGTTACGGAAGGCCGGGCCGTAGCGGTAGTCCTGGTCGGCGAGCCGGTCGTAGGCGCCGTCCAGGGCGACCTCCGTGCCCGCGCCGAGCGGTGTGAGCGGGGCGGCCGGGGTGGTCTGGCCGGGGGCGAGGACCCCCTCGGCGTGCGGGGTCCAGGGCCGGTCGCCGACGCGCGAGTGGATGCCGAGGGCGCGCCGCCCCGTGTCGTCCGCGGCGCCCGCGACCACCTGGATCTGCACCTCGTCGTCCGCGCCGAGGACCAGCGGCGCGGTGAGCGTCAGCTCGTCGATCCGGACCGCGCCGGAGCGCCGGGCGGCCTGGAGGGCGAGTTCGACGAACGCGGTGCCGGGCAGCAGTGTCGCCCCGTACACGACGTGGTCGGCGAGCCACGGGTGGGTGCGCAGGGACAGCCGGCCGGTGAGCACGACCCCGCCCCCGTCCGCCAGGTCCACCACGGCGCCGAGCAGCGGGTGCCCGGCCGTGTCGAGGCCGAGGGCGTTCGCGTCCTGCTGGGTGTTGGCGGCGGTGAGCCAGTAGCGCTGCCGCTGGAACGGGTACGCCGGAAGCGGGGTCGGCTCCGCACCGGGGAACACCGCGTCCCAGTCCACGGCCGCGCCACGCAGCCCGAGCACGGCGAGCGCGGCGGCCGCCGTCCGTGTCTCGGACCGTCCCGCGCGCAGCAGCGGCACCACCGCGCCGGCCGCCGGCACGAGGTCCGGCACCAGTGCCGACAGCACCGCGTCCGGGCCCAGCTCGACGAACTCGGTCACGCCGTCGGCGGCCATGCGGGTCACCGCGTCGGCGAACCGCACCGCCACCCGGACCTGGCGGACCCAGTACTCCGGGGTGCAGAGCGTCGCGGCATCGATCGGCGCGCCGGTCACCGTGGACACGATCGGCACTGCGGGCGGCCGGAACGTCAGGCCCCGGACCACCTCGGCGAAGGCGTCCAGCATCGGATCCATGTGATGCGAGTGGAACGCGTGCGAGACGATGAGCCGCTTGACCTTGCGCCCGTCGGCCCGCCACTGCCGCTCGGCTTCGGCGATACCGTCCTCGTCTCCGGAGACCACCACCGCGCGCGGCCCGTTGACGGCGGCCAGGCTCACCCCGGCCGGCAGGGTGATCTCGTCCTCGGTGGCCTGCACGGCGAGCATCGCGCCGCCGGCCGGCAGCGCCTCCATGAGCCGGCCGCGAGCGGCGACGAGCGTGCAGGCGTCGTCCAGTGACAGCACCCCGGCGACGTGGGCGGCGGCCAACTCGCCGATCGAGTGCCCGGCGAGCACGTCCGGCCGGACACCCCACGACTCGGCGAGTCGGTAGAGGGCGACCTCCACGGCGAACAGGGCGGGTTGGGCGTACCCGGTGCGGTTCAGCGTCTCGTCGTCGCCGTCGATCACCTCGCGGACGGGTACGTCGAACCTGTCGCACACCTCGTCGAACGCCGCCGCGAAGACCGGCTCGGCGGCGTACAGCTCACGGCCCATGCCGGTGCGCTGGCTGCCCTGGCCGGTGAAGAGGAACGCGGTGCGGCCCCGGCGACCGGCGTCGGCGCGGACCACGTCCGCTGTCTCCTCCCCACGGGCGAGGGCGTCGAGCCCGGCGAGCAGGGCCTCGCGGTCGCGACCGACGACGGCAGCCCGATGGTCGTGCCGGGCCCGGCCGGTGGCGAGCGCGTGCGCGACGTCGCGCGGCGGCAGGCCGGGCCGGTCGACGACGAAGTCGCGCAGGCGTTCCGCCTGGGCCCGGAGGGCCGCGCCGGACCGGGCACTGAGTAGCCAGGCAACTGTGGAGTCGGGCGCGGGCGCTGTGGAGTCGGGCGCGGGCGCGGCCGGCGCAGAGGGTGCCTCGGGGGCCTGCTCGATGATGACGTGCGCATTGGTGCCACTGATCCCGAATGACGACACCGCGGCCCGCCGCGGACGACCCGTCTCCGGCCACGGCCGCTCCTCCGTCAACAACGCCAGACCACCCACACCCCAATCCACATGCGGCGTCGGCACATCCACATGCAACGTCCGCGGCAACACCCCAAAACGCAACGCCTGCACCATCTTGATCACACCACCCACACCCGCCGCCGCCTGCGCATGACCAATATTCGACTTCAACGACCCCAACCACAACGGAACCCCACCACGACCAACCCCATACGTCGCCTGCAACGCCCCCACCTCAATCGGATCCCCCAACCGCGTCCCCGTACCATGCGCCTCCACCACATCCACATCACCCACACCCAACCCCGCATTCACCAACGCCTGCCGAATCACCCGCTCCTGCGCCGGCCCATTCGGCGCCGTCAACCCATTACTCGCCCCATCCTGATTAACCGCCGAACCCCGCAACACCGCATGCACCCGATGCCCCAAACGCACCGCATCAGACAACCGCTCCACCAACAACAAACCCACACCCTCCGCCCAACCCGTCCCATCAGCACCCGCCGAGAACGACTTACACCTCCCATCCGATGCCAACCCCCGCTGGCGGCTGAACTCCACGAACGAACCCGGACCGGCCATCACCGTGACGCCGCCGGCCAGCACCAGGTCAGACTCGCCCGAACGCAGCGACTGCGCGGCCAGGTGCAGGGCGACGAGCGACGACGAGCACGCGGTGTCAACGGTGACGGCCGGGCCCTCCAACCCGTACGCGTACGCCAGCCGCCCGGAGATGACGCTCGCGGTGTTCCCGACCAGCAGGTAGCCCTCGTACTCGGCGGGCACCGCGGGCAGGTGGGAGGCGTAGTCGTCGTACATCGCGCCGACGAACACACCGGTGTCGCGGCCGCGCAGCGTGGCCGGGTCGATCGCCGCGTCCTCGAACGCCTCCCACGCGGTCTCCAGCAGCAGACGCTGCTGCGGGTCGGTCGCGGTCGCCTCACGCGGCGACATGCCGAAGAACTCTCGGTCGAACAGGTCCGCGTCGTGCAGGAAACCGCCCTCCCGGACGTACGAGGTGCCGGTTTGCGCGGGGTCCGGGTCGTACAGGCGCTCCAGGTCCCAGCCGCGGTTGTCGGGGAAGCCACTGATCGCGTCGACACCGTCGGCCACCAGCCGCCACAACTGCTCCGGCGAGCTCACCCCGCCGGGGTAACGGCAGGCCATACCGATGATCGCGATCGGCTCGTCGGTGGCCTCCACGACTCGTGCCCGGGTCTGCTCGACGGCCGCGTCCCCTGACGCCTGGGTCGCCAGGAATGCGGCGAGCGCGTCCGGGCTGGGGTGGTCGAAGACGACTGTGGACGGCAGTCGCATCCCGCTGAGAGCAGCGAGCTGGTTACGCAGCTCGACCGCGGTCAGCGAGTCGAAGCCCTGCTCCCGGAACGCGCGGGCCGGCTCGATGGCGTCGCCCGAGGCGTGGCCGAGCGCGGTGGCCGCCGCGGTGCGGACCAGGTCCAGAGCCGCGGCGTGTCGGTCCTCGGCGGCCAGCGCGGCGAGCCGGGCCGCCCAGCCACCGGGTGTGGTCGTCGCGGCGGTCGGGGCGCGGGGCGTGCGGCGCGGGCGGACCAGCGCGCGCCAGATCGCGGGCGGGTCGTCGGCGGACACCCGGGCCGGGTCCAGGGCGGCGGGCACGGTGAGCGCCGCGTCGCCGGCGAGTGCCTCGTCGAACAGACGCATGGCGTGCTCGGCGTCCAGCGGCAGGACGCCGGAGCGGGCCCACCGGGTGACGTCGGCGTCACCGAGGCGGGCGCCCATACCGCCGGTGGCGTCCCAGAGCCCCCAGGCGAGGGAGTGCGCGGGCAGGCCGGCGGCCCGGCGATGCGCGGCGAGGGCGTCCAGAAACGTGTTCGCCGCGGCGTAGTTGGCCTGGCCCGGGGTGCCGAGCACGCCGGCCACCGAGGAGTACGTCACGAACGCCGTCAGCCGCCGGTCCCGGGTGAGGTCGTGCAGATGCCAGGCGCCATCGATCTTCGGCCGGGCGACGGCGTCCACCTGCCCGGCGGTCAGCGACCCGAAGGTGGCGTCGTCGGTCACCCCCGCCGTGTGCACCACCGCGGTCACCGGGTGCTCGGCCAGCACGGCGGCCAGGGCGGCACGGTCGGCCACGTCGGCGGCGGCCAGCCACACCTGCGCCCCGGCCCCGGTCAGCTCCTCGACCAAGCCCTCCTGGGCCACCCCGCGACGGCTGAGCAGAACCAGCCGCCGCACGCCGTGGCGCCGCACGAGATGCCGCGCCACCACGCCGCCGAGCGCCCCCGTACCACCGGTCACCAGCACGGTGTCGCCGCTGAGGTCCGGGACGTCCGCGCCGGGCGCGGCGGCCGCGAGGCGCGGCGCGTAGAGCCGGCCGGACCGGATCGCCAGCTGCGGCTCGCCGGTGGCGACGGCGGCCGGGATCAGGGCCGTGGCGGTGGTGTCGCCGTCGACGTCGACGAGGACCAGTCGGCCGGGATTCTCGGTCTGCGCCGACCGGACGAGGCCCCACAGCGGGGCGTGCACCAGGTCGGTCACGTCGTCGCCGGTCCGCACGGCGACCGCCCCGGCGGTGACCAGTACGAGCCGGGTCTCGGTGAACCGTTCGTCGGCCAGCCACCGTTGCAGCAGATCCAGGACCCGGGTGGTGGCGGCACGGGCGGCGGCCGGGGTGTGCTCCGCGGGGGCGGCGAGGGTCAGGACCGCGAGGTCGGCGCCGACCACCGTGGACAGGTCGTCACCGGTGAGGTCCGCCGGCCGCCCGGTGGGCGCGTCCGGGACACGCACCGAGGCCCAGTCGACGGTGTGGAGCGCGGACCGGCGGGCGAGCCGGGCGCGGTCGACCGGACGCAGGGTGAGCGACTCGACAGTGGCGACCGGGACGCCGTTCGGGTCGGTCAGGGCCAGCCGGACCGTGTCGTTGCCGGCCGGCGTGATGCGCACCCGCAGCATGGTCGCGCCGGTGGTGTGCAGGGTGATGCCGGACCAGGCGAACGGCAGGCGGATGTCCTGCGGGCGGTTCGGGTCGCGCAGGCCGGGCAGCAGCGGGTGCAGTGCGGCGTCGAGCAGGACCGGGTGCAGCCCGAACCGTGCGGCATCGTCGTGCAGCTCGGCGGGCAGACGCACCTCGGCGAGGAGGTCGTCGCCCGCGCGCCACAGCGCGGTCAGCCCCTGGAACGCGGGACCGTAGTCGTACCCGAGGTCGCTCAGCTGCGGGTAGGTGAGCGTCTCGGCGACGGCGCCGGGCGGGGGCCACGTGGCGGCCCGCTCCGGCGCGGGTGGCGCGGCAGTGTCGGCGAGTGTTCCGGTGGCGTGCCGCGTCCAGGCCGCGGCGTCGTCGCCATCCGGGCGGGAGTGGACGCTGAACCGCCGCCCGTCCGCGTCCACCCGGACCTGAACGCGCACCGCGCCGGTGCCCGGCAGGGCCAGCGGGGCCTCCAGGGTGAGCTCGTCGACGCCGGTCGCACCCGTGCGCTCCGCCGCGGCGAACCCCAACTCCAGGAACGCGGTGGCGGGCAGCAGGACGTTGCCGGCGACGACGTGGTCGGCGAGCCACGGATGGGTCTGCGGGGAGATCCGGCCGGTCAGGACGAGGTGCTCGCCGGCCGGGCCGTCGACCGCCGCGCCGAGCAGCGGGTGATCGGCCGGGTCGAGGCCGAGGTCCCCGGCGCGGGCCGGGCTGCCCGGCGGCAGCCAGTAGTGCTCTCCCTGGAAGGCGTACGTGGGCAGGTCCACCCGCCGCGCGCCGGGAAACAGGGCGGCGAGGTCGGGAGCGGCGCCGTCGGCGTACAGCCGGGCCAGACCCCGGGCGTACGCCTCGGTCTCCGGCTCGGCTGCCCGGCACAGCGCGACCGCGGTGACCGGCTCGTCCGCCGCCGAGTCGCCGACCATGGCGGTCAGCACCGCGTCCGGACCGACCTCGACGAACCGGGTCACGCCGGCCTCGCGCAGGGCGCGCACGGCGTCGTGGAAGCGGACGGTGGCGCGGATCTGGCCGACCCAGTGCTCCGGCGAGCGCAGCTCGTCCTCACCGGCGGGCGCGCCGGTCACCGCCGACACGATCGGGATCTGTGGCGTGCCGAACGTCAGCGCTCGGGCCACCTCGCGGAACTCATCGAGGATGCCGTCCATGTGCGGCGAGTGGAAGGCGTGGCTGACCGTCAGCCGGCGGGTCCGTCGCCCGCGCTCGCGCCACCGCTGCGCGACCCGGGTCGCGACGTCCTCGTCGCCGGCGACGACGACGGCACGAGGGCCGTTGATCGCGGCCAGGCTCACCCCGTCGGGCAGGGTGATCTCGTCCTCAGCGGCCTCGATGGCGATCATCGCGCCGTCCGGGCGTGCTGCCTGCATGAGCCGGCCACGAGCGGCGACCAGCGCGGTGGCATCGGGCAGCGCCAGCACGCCGGACACGTGCGCGGCGGTCAGCTCGCCGATCGAGTGGCCGGCCAGCACGTCGGGGACGACACCGTGGTGCGCGGCGAGCCGGTACAGCGCGGTCTCGACGGCGAACAGGGCCGGCTGGGTCCAGCGGGTCTCGTGCAGCGGGCCCTCGCCGAAGATCACGTCGCGCAGCGGCCGATCGAGGTGCGGCCGGAACGCGTCGCACACCGCGTCGAGGGCCTCCGCGAAGACCGGGTACGCGTCGTACAGGTCGCGGCCCATGCCGACGCGCTGCGCGCCCTGCCCGGTGAACAGGAACGCGGTCCGCCCGGGCGCGGCAGCAGGGCCGCGCAGCACGTGCGGCGCGACGTCACCGTCGATGATCGCGTCGAGACCGGTGAGGTGTTCGGCCAGGTCCGTGCCGAGTACGACCGCGCGGCGGGCGAACGACGCGCGGGTGGTGGCGAGGGAGAGGCCGATGTCGGAGCACCGGGCGTCGGGGGTCACGGCGTCACGCAGGCGTCGGGCCTGTGCCCGCAGGCCGTCCTCGGTGGGTGCGGACAACACCCACGGCACCCGGCCGCGCGGTTCCGCAGCGGTCTCGGCCGGTGTCTCCCGCGGCGCCTCCTCCAGCACCACGTGTGCGTTGGTGCCGCTGATGCCGAAGGACGACACGGCCGCCCGGCGCGGGCTGTCACCCGCCGGCCAGGGATGTTCTGCCAGGGCGAGGGCCAGGCCACTGGACGCCCAGTCGACGTGCGGCGTCGGCTCGTCGACGTGCAGGGTGGCCGGTACGACGCCGTGCCGCATCGCCTGCACCATCTTGATCACACCGCCCACGCCGGCCGCCGCCTGCGCGTGCCCGATGTTGGACTTCAGCGAGCCGAGCAGGACCGGCTCCCGATCGTGGTGGCCCCGGCCGTAGGTGGCCGCCAACGCCTCCGCCTCGATCGGGTCACCCAGAGTGGTGCCCGTGCCGTGCGACTCGACCACGTCCACGTCCGCGGTGGTGAGGCCGGCGTTGGCCAGCGCGGCCCGGATGACCCGTTGTTGAGACAGGCCGTTGGGCGCGGTGAGCCCGTTGGACGCGCCGTCGGAGTTGATGGCGGTGCCCCGCACCGTGGCGAGGACCCGGTGCCCGTGTCGGCGCGCGTCGGACAGCCGCTCCACCACGAGCAGGCCGATCCCCTCGGACCAGGCGGTGCCGTCGGCCGCAGCGGCGAACGACTTGCAGCGGCCGTCCGGGGCGAGGCCCTGTTGGCGGGAGAACTCCAGGAACATGCCCGGGGTGGCCATCACCGCCACGCCCCCGGCGATGGCCAGGGTCGACTCACCGCGGCGCAGCGACTGCACCGCCAGGTGCAGCGCGGACAGCGACGACGAGCAGGCGGTGTCCACGGTGACCGCGGGCCCGACCAGGCCGAGCTGGTAGGCGATTCGCCCGGACATCACGCTCGGCGTGGTGCCGGTGAGCAGGTGTCCCTCGGCGCTCTCCGGGGCGTCGTGCATCCGCGGGCCGTAGTCGCTTGTGGTGGCGCCGATGAAGACCCCGGTGCGGGTACCCCGCAGCGTGTCCGGCACGATCGCGGCGCGTTCCAGCGCCTCCCAGGCGGTCTCCAGCAGCAGCCGCTGCTGCGGGTCCATCGCCTGGGCCTCGCGCGGGGCGATGCCGAAGAAGCCGGCGTCGAAGCGCCCGGCGTCGAGCAGGAAGCCGCCCTCCCGCACGGCGCTGCGGTCGTCGGCCGTCCGGTCCCAGCCGCGGTCGGCGGGGAACGGCCCGATGGCGTCGCCGCGCTCGGTCAGCAGTCGCCACAGGTCCTCCGGCGAGTGCACGCCGCCGGGATACCGGCAGGCCATGCCGACGATCGCGATGGGCTCCTCGGAGGCGGCCACCGGCGCGTCCCCGACGTCATCGACCGTACCGACCGCGCCGGCCAGCTCGGCCTCCAGCGCCGCCGCCACGTCGCGCGGGGTGGGGTGGTCGAAGAGGAGGCCGGTGGGCAGGCGCAACCCGGTCGCGGCGGCCAGGCTCTCCCGTAGTTCCACGGTCATCAGCGAGCTGAACCCGAGGTCGCGGAACGACAGGTCCATCTCGACCGGCGCATCGTGCCTCCGGCCCAGCACGGCGGCGACGTGCGCGGTAACCAGCTCCCCGGCGTCGCGGCGGCCGGTGGCCGGGCGGACCGGCTCGGGCCGGGCGGGTAGTTCGGTGAGCCAGTAACGCTCGCGCTGGAACGCGTACGTGGGCAGGTCGATCCGCCGCTTGCCGGTGTCCGCGTACACCGCGGGCCAGTCCACCTCGGCACCGCGGACGTACGCGCGGGCCAGCGCCGCGACGACGGTCTGCGTCTCGGGGCGATCCCGGCGCAGCGCGGGCTCGGCCTGGACCGCCGCGCGGTCGCGCACGCTGTCGGTCACCATTGCCGCGCAGATCCCGTCGGGCCCGAACTCCAGCACGGTTCGGGCGCCCTCGGCCTCCAGCGTGCGGGCGGCGGCGAGGAAGCGCACCGGACGCCGCACCTGGTCGACCCAGTACTGGGGCGTGGCCAGCAGCTCGGGGGTGGCCACCGCACCGGTCACGGTGGACACCACCGGGATGCGCGGGTGGTGAAAGGCCAGCGAGGCGACGACGCGGCGGAACTCGTCGAGCATCGGGTCCATCAGTGGCGAGTGGAACGCGTGGCTGACGGGCAGCTGCTTCGTCCGGTGCCCGGCGGCGCGCAGCGTCTCGGCGGCGGCCCGGACGGCGGCCTCCGCACCGGAGAGCACGACCGCGTCGGGGCCGTTGACCGCGGCGACGGCCACCCCGCCCGGATCGGCGGCCAGCACCGGCGCGACGTCCTCCTCGGTGGCCTGTACCGCGATCATCGCGCCGCCGGCCGGTAGCGCCTGCATCAGGCGGCCCCGGGCAGCGACCAACACGCACGCGTCGGGCAGGTGCAGCACGCCAGCGACGTGGGCGGCGGCCACCTCGCCAATCGAATGCCCGGCGAGCAGGTCCGGTCGGACACCCCACGACTCGTAGAGCCGGAACAGCGCCACTTCCAGCGCGAACAGGGCGGGCTGGGTGAACCCCGTGTCGTCGAGGCCCTCCCCGGTAGCGATCACCTCGCGCAGCGGGCGCGGCAGCAGCGGGTCGAGGTGCCCGCACACCTCGTCGAAGGCGGCGGCGAACGCCGGATACGCGGCGTGCAGCCCCAGGCCCATCCCGGCCCGCTGGGCGCCCTGCCCGGTGAAGACCGCCGCCAGCCGTCCGCCGGCCGGCGCGCCGGTGACGACCCCGGCGGCCGGCTGGCCGGCGGCGAGGGCCTCCAGGCCGGCGACCAACTCGTCGCGGTCGCTGGCCGGGACGACGCCGCGGTGGGCGAAAGCGGTCCGGGTGGCGACCGAGGACCAGCCGACCGCGGCCGGGTCGACGGCGGGGCGCGCGGCGACGAAGCGGGCCAGCCGGTCGGCCTGAGCGCGCAGAGCCTCAGCGGTACGGCCGGAGACGACCACCAGCGGCGGGCCGGGTGGAACCGGAGCGGCCGGCTCCGCCTCCGGCGTGGGTGCCTCGGTGAGGACGACGTGGCTGTTGCTGCCGCCCATGCCGAACGAGCTCACCCCGGCGATCAGCGGCTGGTCGGGGTGTGGCCAGTCGCGCAGCCGGTCGTTGACGGCGAGGTTGAGCGCGTCCAGTGGGATCCGCGGGTTCGGCGTCTCGAAGTGGAGGCTGGCCGGCAGCCGGCGGTGCGAGATGCTCAGCACCGTCTTGATGAGGCCGGCGATGCCGGCGGCGCCCTCCAGGTGCCCGATGTTGGTCTTGACGGAACCGACCCGCAGGGGGTCGCCCGACGGCCGCGCGTGACCGATCGCGGCGCCGAGTGCGGCGGCCTCGATCGGGTCGCCGACCGGGGTGCCGGTGCCGTGCAGCTCAACGTACTGGATCGTGGCCGGGTCGACCCCGGCCTGCTGCGTGGCCAGGCGCAGCACGCGTTCCTGCGCGTCCGCGCTGGGCACGGTGAGGCCGGGGGTCGCGCCGTCGTTGCCGACCGCGCTGCCGAGGATCACCGCGTGCACCCGGTCGCCGTCGGCGACGGCCTGCCGCAGTGGCTTGAGCAGCACGACACCGGCGCCCTCGCCGCGGACGTAGCCGTTGGCGCGGGCGTCGAAGGTGTGGCAGCGGCCGTCCGGGGACAGGCCACCGAACTGTTCGGCGGCCCGCACGCCCTCGGCGAGGATGTTGAGGTTCACCCCGGCGGCCAGGGCGAGCGTGGCCTCGCCGGAGCGGAGGCTCTCGCAGGCGAGATGGACGGCGACCAGCGACGACGACTGGCTGGTGTCGACGGTGACGCTGGGGCCGTGCAGGTCGAGCGTGTACGACACGCGGTTGGCGATGATGCCCCGGTGCACGCCGGTGTTGGCGTGCGCGGTGATCGCCGCCGCCCCCTGCCGGTAGAGCAGGCTGGTCCAGTCCTCGCGGGCGGCACCGACATACACCGCGGTGGTGCTTCCGGCCAGGCTCGACGCGACGATGCCGGCGTCCTCCACCGCTTCCCAGGCGAGCTCCAGCACGAGCCGCTGCTGCGGGTCCATGACGACGGCCTCACGCGGCGAGATGCCGAAGAACGCGGCGTCGAAGCCGGCGATGTCGTCCAGGAAGCCGCCGTGCAGCCTGTCGCTGTGCACGTCGGCGGAGATCGTCTCCCAGCGGTGCTCGGGCATCCGGGTGACCGCGTCGCGCCCGTCGCGCAGCAGTTCCCAGAAGGCCGCCGGATCAGGCGCGGCCGGCAGCCGGCAGGACAGGCCGATTACAGCGATCGGCTCGTGCTCACGCACGCCATTGATCACTGGATTCTGGATTGCCATTGCGCTCGGCCGCCTCTCATCGAGGAATGCACCGACGGTAAAGAGGAATGCCCGGAGGGGTTCCGCATTGCGAGCCTAGCAAGGTGTCACGCCGAAAGTTATCGGCCGGGTAATCAGCCGGTCACTGCGCAGAACAACACCTTGTCACGATGCACGTCGCATAGGTTTTACGGTCCGTAAACGCCGCCGCCATCGTCCGAACTTCCGTACATTTGGGACACTAAATGGCAATTCCAAGCATCAATGTATATTACACGTGACCGTTATGGGCGCAGCCAGGAGAAACAAAGGACTTACTTTCCTCGTACGGCGGGGAAACATCGCCTTCCACGACGGCGATATAGCCCAGCAAAGCTCGCCGGGAACGCACCAGCGCCCCGATGCTCTCGTCGAGCCGGCGCAGCCGCGCGTGCAAGGTGTCGACCAACTGCGGGCACGCCTCGATATCGGGCGCCGGCCCGGACACGCACGGCAGGATGGAGGCGATCTCCCGAGTGGACAGACCGGCGTCGAGCAGGTTCCGGATCTGCGCGACGGTCAGCAGGGCGTCCTCGACGTACTCGCGGTAACCGCTCTTGCTGCGCCGCGGCTCCAGCAGGCCCTGCGACTCGTAGTAACGCAGCAGGTGAGCGGGAACCCCGGTCCGACGGCTCAGCTCCCCAATCATCAACGTCGGATCTCCTTGACCTTCACATCGGTATGAACCGCCATAATCGTGCCATGACCACTACGACCTTCGACCCACACACGCTGCTCGCGCAGAGCCAGATCGGCGTTCTCGCCACCCTGAAGTCCGACGGCCGACCGCAGTTGTCGCCCGTGCAGCCGCACTACGACCGCGAGGCCGGCGTCATCTACGTCTCCACCAGCCAGGGCGTGGCGAAGGTTGCGAACCTGCGCCGGGACCCGCGCGCCGCCCTCGAGGTCACCAGCGCGGATGGCTGGTCCTGGGCCACCGCGGAGGGCACGGTGACGCTCACCGGTCCCGGCACCGACGTCGACGGCCCGGAGGTGCAGGCCCTGGTGGACTACTACCGGGCCGCCGCCGGGGAGCACCCGGACTGGGCGGAATACCGCTCGGTCATGGTGGCCGAGCGGCGGATGCTGATCACCCTCCGGGTCGAGCACGTGTACGGCAACAAACTGGCCTGATCAAGCCGCCTTCACTCGCACCGGCAGCCGCCGCGGCGAGATCAGCTGCCAGGGGTTCTCAAACTCCAGCCCACCGTCGTGGTCGACGGCGATTTCTGCGTACCGGTCCAGCAGGATGTTCAGCGCGATCCGACCCTCCAGCCGGGCCAGTGGCGCGCCCAGGCAGAAGTGGCTGCCCTGACCGAATACGAGGTGGCCGCCGGTGTTGCGGTGAATGTCGAACGAGTCGGGGTCGGGGAATCGGGTGGCGTCCCGGTTGGCCGCCGCGATCCACGGCGTCACCAGTTCCCCGCTCGGCACGTGCTGACCGGCGATCTCGGTCTCCACCGTCGTGATTCGGGCCAATCGCGGAAACGGCGGCTTGAGCCGCAGAATCTCCTCGATGGCCGCGGGCAGCAGGTCGCGGTCCGCGCGGATCGTGGCCGCCGCCTCCGGGTGACTGTCGAACAGCAGCACGGCGTTGCCGATCAGCGCCATGGTGGTGGCGTGGCCGGCGAACATGGTCAGCCCGGTGATGCCGACAATCTCACCATCCTCCAGTGGGCGGCCGTCGATCTCCGCGTTGGCGAGCCGACTGATCACGTCGTCTGCGGGCTGCTTGCGACGGTGCCGGGCGTGCGCCGTCAGGTACGCGTTCATCTCCCGGATCGCCGGGGCCACCTCGTTTTCGAGCTGGTCCGGTGGCACGGTGGCCGCGTCGATCGTGCCCAGCGCCTCACCCCACACCTTGAACAGCGGCTCGTCCTCCATCGGCAGGCCGATGAGTTCGCAGATGACAGTGATCGGCAAGGCGTAGGTCAGGGTGTCGACGAGCTCGAACCGGTCCTCGCCGTCGACGGTGTCCAACAGCGAGTGCGTGATCCGCTCGATCCGCGGGGTCAGCCCGGCCACCGCTCTCGGGGTGAACATCGAGCTGATCACCGACCGCAGCCTCCGGTGCCGAGGTGGGTCGGTGGTGACGAGGTTACCCATGTCGAAGAAGTCGAGGTCGGCCTGCGGCGGGTTGAACGCGCCGGCGGTGTCCGACGAGAACGTGGTGGTGTCGGCCAGGATGCGGCTGATGTCGTCGTACCCGAAGACCTGCCACCCCTGTTCCGGGTCGCGGTACACCGGGCGGGTGTCAAGCATGCTTCGGAGCCAGGAGAACAGCTCCTCCGACGGATCCTTCTGCACGGGGCTGGAAGTCATGGTCATCCTCACGGGTCGGGGTCCGGGCCCCGGCGGCGGTGCCGCCGGGACCCGGAGCACCTGGGCGTCAGAGCTGCCAGAGCGAGCGGTACGTCTTGCGGTTGACCGCCGGGACCGCGATGGCACCGGTGGACGGGGGCACGAAGGGCCGGCTCAGGGTGGGCGACCCGGCGACTCGCAGGCCAGATTCGATCGCGCCGTCCATGTAGCCGCTCCAGCCGTCGGCGATGTCGCCGCCGGCGAACCTGACCCGGCCGTGCGGTCGCTGGATCGCCCGGTGCAGAGTGGTCAGTTGGAACGGCTGCCGGAACGCGCCGACGCCGAGGGCGAACTCGTCGGCATACCAGTCGGTCGCCGTGTAGGCGGCCAGACGCGCGTTCGGGATGACCGCCTGGACGGCCGCGTCGACCTGCGACCGGTGATTGACGTTGAACGTCTCCTCGACGCTGAACGCCACCACGTGCTGGCCCTCGTTGAGCCGACCCATGATGCAGATCGGGTAGCCCTCCGGCGCCTCCGCGATGAACGTGTCGGCGGGCTGCTCCAGGTCGAGCCAGAGCTTCTTCTCGTGCGGCACGCCGATGCCCTGGGTGGAGGCGAGTTGGTGCGCGCCCGGCAGCGGCGGGTCGAACTCGACGGTCCTCCACACGTTGACCGGGATCGCGACGATGACCTCCGGCGCCGTGAAGCGCCTGCCGGCACGGGTGACAACCTGCACCCGCCCGCCGCGCTGGACCACCGACGCGACCGGCGAGTTCAGCAGCAGCGTGGGCGCGGCGTCGGCCAGCAGGGCCCTGGCCAGCGAGGCCGTGCCGGTCGCCGGGCGGTAGGTGTTGAGCCCGTGGAAGTCGTCGAACGTGCCGCCGGCCAGCTCCCACCACTGCTGGAGCATGGTCAGCGCCCCGCGCTGGCTGGACCCGCCGAACAGGGCAGTGGTGCTGGTCAGCCGGATCTCATCCTCCGGCGGGTAGTTGAGCTGGTCGAGCCGGTCACGCAGGGACAGCCCGTCGAAGCGGCGGACCAGGCCCTCCCGGTACAGCGGCTCGTACGGCCGGGGGAAGATCTGCTGCGAGCCGTCGAAGAACGGCGTGAACAGCTCGGCCTGGCGCGCGTAGGCCTCGCCCGGGTCGTACTCCTGGAATCCGTTCACGGTGGGCAGGATGGCCCGTGCGGAGCCGGTGTCCGCCATGATCGGGATGCGGTAACGGTGCAGCTCCCGCCAGATGTGCGGCTGGCGCTGGTCGACCCAGGTGCCGCCACGCTCGATCTGCTGGCCGCGCCAGGTGTCGGTCCAGGTACGCCCGCCGATCCGGTCGCGGGCCTCCAGCAGAAGGACGCGGCGCCCCTTGTGCCGCAGCTCGCGGGCGGCGGTGAGACCCGCCAGGCCGGCGCCGATAATGATCACATCGAAGTTGCTGTTCGCGTGCGACGGGCCCGACCGTGACGCTGCGTGCGCCGCAGTCGGTACGCCGGCCGCGGCGAACGAGGCCGCAACGCCCGCGGCACCAGTCAGGCGCAGCAGGTCACGACGGCTCGTCGTGGTCGAACGGAATGGCCGGGACCCGATGGGCCCGGTACTCGACTCGTCGAACATCGACAGAATCCCCCCCTTATATGGACTTTCAGATGGTTGTACAAGGACGGAGGTCCCCCCTGCCGCGTACGCTCACGCGCCCGACAGTGCTTTTCCGTCCTGGTCCTTCAGTACGGCGATCAGCTGCCGCAGCGCGACATCCACCCGCCCGATCTCGGCGTCAGTGAGGTGGATGGACGGCTCGATCCGCATGGTGTTGGTGTTGCTGGCCGTCGGGAACATTCGAATCGCGTGCTCGCGCAGCAGATAGCTGGCGAGGAGATACCCGAGCAGTCCGGCGCGGGCCTGCTCACGGATGACCTCCGACGACGACTCGGACTGATCGTGGAACTCCAGGCCGACCATCAGCCCCCTGCCCCGGGCGTCCTTGATCACGGTGGGGAACTCGTCCCGCAACCGGCCGAGCATCTTCAGCAGTTGGTTGCCGCGATCCGTCGCCTGCCGGTACGCGGCACCACCGTCGGCCTCCAACAGGTCCACGGTCCGCCCGGCGATCAGCGTGGAGAAGCTGTCCTTGGCGAAGGTGGAGCTGTGCACCAGCTCGAAGTCCCGGCGGTACCGCGACGAGCGGATCAGCGTGAGTCCGGCCTTCGCGACGCCGCCGCCGAGGCTCTTGGCCAGGGCGTAGTAGTCGCCCTGAAGCCCGATCTGGGCGCTGGCGAAGAACGTGCCGGTCCGGCCCATCCCGCTCTGCACCTCATCGATGACGATCGGACAGTCGATCGCGGCGCAGGCCGCCTGGATCCGGCGTGCGGTCTCCCGATCGAAGAGCCGAATGCCGGCCTCGCCCTGCACGGCCTCAAGGACGAAAGCCGCGACCGACGGCATCGGGTGCTCGACGGGCCGCACGACCCCGTCCCCGACCTCGAAGCCCAACAGCACGCGCCGCTCGTTGTCGATGACCTTGGTCAGCGCCTCAAGATCTGTCACCGGCACGAACCGGCACTGCGCGGCGAGTGACTTGAAGGGGGTGCGGTAGCCGGGGTTGTGCGTGAACTGGACGCTGCCGATGAGCTTGCCGTGGAACGAGCCCTCCGGTGCCAGGAAGACCGGTGGAGCGGCCAACTGCTCGCCGTTGACCTGCCGGACGTGGGCGACCAGAGCATCGAAGCCATCGTTGACCGGCAGGCCCGCGGGCTCGACACGGGCGCCGGCCAGCACGGCAGCGCGGGCCTGGTCGATGCCTGCCTCGATCTGTTCGGCGAGGGCGGCGATCTTCATCCCCCGGTCCATCTCGGCGTGCTTGATGGCGATCTCGATCGACTCCGCGCCGCTGTTGGAGAACACCGCCGAGTACGGCTCCGACGTGGCGAACTCCCGCCAGAGGATGGTGTTGATCTTCCGAGCGAGATCGTTGGCGTACGGGTGCCGGGAGAACTGTGCGTGGATCGGGGTGCCTTCATCGAGCAGTTGCTTGGCATAGGCCACAATGTCCGGATTGTTGTGACCGAGAATTGTGGAACCATATCCACCGACGAGGTCGAGAACGGGGATTTCCCGGCCCTGGTCGTCGTGGTAATAGAGGGTATTGCCAGCGGAGCGCACGTACTCGACATCGAGCCCGAGCGAAGCCAGCCATGCGGCGAGGTACGGCTCCGCCAGCTCGAATTTCTCGACATCCGAGTTCATTATCTGGCCCCCAGTCGCTACAAGTCCCTGCCCCCGGCCGAGAAGTTTGCCCCCACCGGAGATCGACGGCAACTCAACTTTAGCGACGCGCTCACTTCACCGCAGAGCACGAGTAATAGCCCGGTAATTGCATGACCTCTACCGGGTAATCGGCCAATCTCAAGCCGCTCTATCGCGACATTTCGCCGACTTTCCGGCCGCGGACTTTTTATGGTACTCGCCACTGCGGCGGACAACCCGGGCGCACACAGTCACCAGCTCTCGAATCAGGAATCTCCATGAAATACGGATAGCTCGCACTCGCGCACCCGGCGGTTCGGCGTCGGCAGCAATTGTTGACACGACAATGACAGCCGGCAACCCTCGCACGGGCGAGCCCGCCGGGGGAATGCTCCCCGGACCCTCCAGGTCGGGACCGCGACCACAGCAGCCGGGAACGCCCGGTTTCCAACCACGCGGCCGAGGAGGCACTGGGCTCCGCCATCGCCGGACCGTGCCCGCCGCCGAAGGTCCGCACTCGCGCTCATGGTCGGTGCTGTAGCACTCCGCAGCAGCCCGACCACGGCGATTCCCGGCCCCGATCGCCCCATTCCTCAGCACCGCGCGCAGCCTCGGACCAGTGCGGCACAGACATCGTCGTAGCCAGCCCGGACCATCAGCCTGGTAATCGCATGGACGGCTACGGTCCACCCCCTCGGCCCACCAAAGAAACTACAGCGCGCTACTGATTACCCATCGGGCAGTAACGAGGGGCTACTGCCTGACAGCCGCCCTGAACAGGGTGGCGAGAACCTGGCCCATGGAGTAAACAACCTTTCCCGTTGGCCCGTTAGGTTATTCGTAACCACTGGTGGCCCTCTTGCCAGAAAGCCGCTCTCCAAACGTCACGGGGACAGTAACGCCCACAGGATCACCCTTCGTGCTGGCTTCAGTTGGCTCGGATGGGCGCCGCCGTACCGGTGGTGCCCATCCTGCTCCGCACCTTGAGATCAGGTTCTGTCGCGGTGCCGGCGGGCTTCGATGTCGCGCAACACGTCCGGGTCCCATTGGCTGGCGTTCCAGTCGGCGCTTGTCGGAGTGGGCGACAGCGGCCACGCCGGGGCCTGCCCGGCGACGACTCGGTCGACGTCGGCGATCAGCCGCCGAACCCGCGCCCGGGCGTGCAGCACGCCGCCGATCAGGGCGGCGGCTCCGAGGGTACGCAGGGCCGCCTGGCCGAACAGCACGGACGGCGCGGTTCGGTCGGCGGCGAACCAGGCGATGGCGGCGCTGAGGACGATGCAGGAGGAGAAGACGCGGATGCCCCAGTGGCGGCTGTAGGAGCGGCCCGGGGATCCGTGCGCCTCGGCGATCTGACGGGTGCCGCGGCCCCAGATCAGCCCGCTGACACCCAGGCCGATGATGGCGACGAACAGGATCAGGTTGGCCAGGCCAAAACCGACGACCGCGCCGGTGCCGGACGGGGGCAGCGGCCGGGCACTGTCGCTCGGGGCGCTGCCGAGGACGGCTGCGGCGATCGCGGCCAGAGCGAAGAGGGTGGCGAACCCGGCTACGAACCAGGTCGCGACGTCCCAACCCGCGGTCCGGAGCGCGGGCGGAGGTGCCGAGGACCGACACGTGTGGCCTTGACCGGGGCTTCCGAGGTCGGTCCCGCATGTCGTGCAGTGCACAGTGTTCTCCTTCAGCGGCGCGGCCACGCCTTGCCGGGCCGGGTGAGCGGGGTAACGCACATCGTCCCGTAGGGATGAGGGGCCCGTCGGGTGCGGTGCCTGGAGGATCATGCCCGGTCGACCCCGGTCCGGCGACCCCGATTCCCGCGAGACGGGGCCGGCCGGGATCCGACGTTCGTGCCGCACCGGTCCGTGCGATGTCGGCTCAGTAGTGCGCGTGTACCTGCGTCACCGGATGGCCAAGAATGTCAGCGGTATCGGCGAGTTCCTCGTCGCTGAGATGCCAGGCATGGCGGGTCCAGTTCCTGGCGCTCACCTCGAACCGTGCGAACCCCACCGGCGCCTCGAAGCGCAGTTCGGGCATCGTGAGCGCGGCTCGGCAGCAGGGAACAGTCACACTAAGGTCGTCGATGCTCGGTTCGCCGACCCGCCGCCCGCCGTTCCTCGCGGCCAGCAGATCCCAAAACCAGTCCAGCCCGATCGCGGCACCGCACCGGGGGCAGAAGACGTTCTCCATGTACTCGCCGCCGTCGATCAGCGTGATGCGGTCGTAGAACACCGGCTCGACCACCTCGACATGATCGCCCGGCCCGGCGAACAGGCCGGCGACGTGTTCCGCCGCGCGGGCGGCCGACCCGGCGCTCGGCTGCCACTCCGGGTCCGTCGGGATCACCCGAATGTAGAGTTCGCTCATCTCACCCTCTGCCTGCGGGGCTGCTGCGAGCAAGATGTCATGGAGGCCCTCGGCAGGCACAGCCGGGCCTCCCGTGCCGTGCCGGCCCTCGCCCCGGCGACGCTCCGACAAACTCCGGGACACCCGCGCTTCGTCGCGGCCCGCTGTCGGAGGTTGGTCGTAGGTTCCTGAGCCGTGAGCGCCCTTCAGACGTACCGCTACCTTCGACCGTCCGCTCTGCACCACGGTGACCTGGCGTTGCAGACCAGTGGCGGCCCTGCGACCAACCCGCGGTTCTTCTTCGGCTTCCTGACGACTCCGCAGGCGGCGGCCGCCGGGTTGCTGGCGGTCGCCGAAGTCGCCCGGACCCGCTATCACCAACCGGTCAGCCCGACGAGCCTCGATCCCGTGGTCACCGGCAGCCGGGACCGGCTGCGCTTCGAGTCGTTCTCCGGCTGCTGTGGCGTGTACGCCCGGCTGGACGTCGTGCCGGCCGGGTTCGACGGCGACATCGTCGAGCACGGCACCACGAACGTCGACGTGAACGCCCCGCTGCGGGAAGCGCTGGCCCGCGTCGGCGGCATCGACCCGCTGCACCTGTCGGTGGGTCCGGACGACCTGACGGTGTCCACCCTCGACGGCCCGGTGGTGGAAAAGAAGGTGCCGTTGCCCGGTCGTTGGCTACGGGGTTTCGCCGAGGTCCATCTGATCGCCGCGGCCATGCAGCCGCGGGCGGAGATCCCGGCGGCGGAGGCGGTCGCCTTCCTGCGCCGGCTGCCGGCGGGCAACGACCGGTCGGTGCTCTGGGTGGTGCCGGCCGGGCGCTCGCTGCGGCTGACCTCACGCCCGGTGCCCGGCGCGGTGTGCCTGGCCGGGGCAGGACGGCTCGCCACGCTTCGTGGGCTGCTGCGGTATGCGAAGACCCTGCGGGTGTACGGGCCACCGGCGGCGGCCGGGTCGCCGCCGCTGCCGAGCGTGTGGGAGCTCGACTCCGGCGCGCTGCGGTTGTCGCTGACCCTGTCGCCGGAGCCCTACCGGGGTTTCTCCGGTGAGGGCGGCGCGCTGAGCGCGCTCGCCACGGATGACGTCGCCGACGACGCCGCGTTGGTCGCCACGCTGCTGTCCTGGGACCCGACGATCGACGTCCCCGCGTTGGCGGCCTCGGCGGGGATCTCGGCGGACCGGGTCCGGGCCGCGCTGGCCCAGCTGGGCACCGCCGGCCGGGTCGGCTTCGACGTGGCCGAGGCGGGCTACTTCCACCGGGTGCTGCCGTATGATGCCGGCCGGGCTGAACGGGACAATCCCCGGCTGGTCGGGGCGCGGGCGCTGGTCGAGGCGGGCGCGGTCACGCTCGACGGCGAGGCGGCGACCGTACGCCACGGCGACGAGGTCTACCGGGTCCGCCGCCGCCGGGCGGACGGGTCGTACACCTGCTCCTGCCCCTGGTGGGCGCGGCACCGCGGTCAGCGCGGGCCCTGCAAGCACGCGCTCGCCGCAGCGATGGTGGGCGCCGCGGTGGAGGTCGGCGCGTGAGCGAGCAGTTCGATTTCCTGGTCCAGGGTGACGTCGGCGCGGCCGTCGACACGGTTACCGGCCTCGACGAGCAGGGGCGGCGGTCGTTCGCCGACGGGCTGGTGGCCCACGTGCGCCGGCGGCGCGACAACCTGTGGTGGAACAGGGAGGCGACGGCCCTGGCGGTGGTCGCGGTCGGGTGCCTGCCCACCGCCGCCGCGGCGGCCGAGCTGCTCGGCCGGCGCAACGTGTCGCTGCGGCGCGCCGACGCCGAGCTGGTGGTCCAGGTCGCGCGGACGCGCCCGGTGCCGTGGCTGGGCGAGCTGGCACACCGGCTGGCGGGTCGGCTCCGCCGGGACGACCCGATGGACGGCTGGGAATTCGTCGCCGAGCTGCTCACCGCCGAGAAGGCGGCGACACCCACCGGTGACCAGTTCGTGCAGGGGTGGCTCGTCCAGCTGGCGTGGCCGCCGGAGTCGCAGCGACCGATCCCGCTGGTGGACCGGCTCCGGGCGGACGTGTTCCTCGACGCCCTGGTGCCGCGCCTGTTCGAGGTGGACGGCGTCGGGACGCGGATGTCCTTCGACGAGTTCATGACCGACGAGACGTTCGCGCTGCCGCGTGCGCTGGCGCGGCTGGCCGGCGAGGGCCGCCTGGACCGGACGACGCTGCTCGACGGTTGCGTGAGCCGGCTGTTGCGCGGCGACCGGCCGGCGGCGTTGCGGGCGTTCGTCACCCTGCACGCCCTGCTGGCGCCCACCGCCAGCGAGGTCGACGGGCGTCGCGGAGACTACCTGCGCCTACTCGCCGACGCCCCCGGGTTCGTGGCGTCGATGGCGCAGAGGACGCTGCGGGCTCTCGACGGCGTGGAGGTCGAGGGGCTGCTCGACGCTTCCCGGGCCGTGCTCGTCCGGCCCGACAAGGCGCTGGTCCGCGCGCAGCTCGGCTGGCTGGACCAGCTCGCCCGCCGGCACACCGACCGGGCGGCGGAGATCGCCGAGGTGATCGCGACAGCGGTCGACCACCCGGCGGCGGACGTCCGCGACCGGGCCGGCACGCTGGCCGCCCGGCACGGGTACGTGGCCTCCCCACGGGTCGTCGTCGTCACGGTGGGCGACGACCTGCCGCCACCGGCCGGCCCCCTGCCCGCGCCCCCGGCCATCACCGACCCGGACGAGTTGGCCGAGGAGGTCGCTTCCCTGCTCGGCGGCCCCACGAGGGCGTCCGGTCTGGAACGGGTGCTCGACGCGGTGGTCCGGCTCGCCGGCGGCGACCGCGCCCGACTGAGGGACGCCCTGGTTCCGGTGCTGCGGCGGCACCGCGCCAGCGCGGAGGAACATCCGTGGGATCCGTGCTGCCTGTGCGGTCTCCTCGGCGGGGTGCTGCACGCGGCGGCCGACCCGGCGGAGGGGAACGTCCGGCGGGGACGGTGGGCCGCGATGCGGGCGGCGCTGCGACGCCGTACGCCGGGCGGCCCGACCCACGATCCACGGGTGCCCCCGCCGCACCGGCTGCTGCGGGCGCGGCTGGCCGAGATCGGTGACCGCGTCGGCCCGCCCCAGCACCCCGGTCTGCTCGCGGCTCCGACCCTGGCAAACGGTGCTGTCGACCCGGAGACGCTGTACGACCGCCTGACCCGGCTCGGCGAGCACGACACGTGGGAGATGGACCTGACGCAGGCCCTGCTTCGGCTGCCCGCCCGGGTCGACGAACCCCTCGCGGCCAGGGCGGCGGCGCTCGGCACGCCTGCCGGTGACCGGCTGGCCGGCTGGCTGCGTGCCGGCGGCCTGCCGACCCCGGGCCAGCAGGTGGTCACGCTGCGCCGCCGGGAGCGCCGACAGGGCCACGACTGGGGGTACGACGAGCTGCCTCAGCAGCGGACGCACGTGCGGATCAGCCCGCCGGAGGGCGTGGACGACCCGTTCGGTCTGCTCACCGTGCCGGCCCGATCCGTGGACAGCCATGTCGGCGACGCGACCCTGCTCTGGCCTGCCGTGCTGCCCGGCTACCGGGGACTGGTCGCGGCGTACGCGCTGCCGGACATCGCCAGTGGCGCCGACCAGGACGTGTCCGGGGGTGCCGCGATCCTGCCGCTGCTCGCCGAGTGCGGTGGCGACGGCGGTCCCGCCGTCGACCTCGCGCTCGCATACGGCCTGGGTGCCCGGCACGAGTCGGACCGGGTCGCCGCCGTGGACGCCCTGCTGATGCTGGCCGCCGCCGGTGACCTGGACGCTTCCCAGGTCGGGGCCCACCTCGGCACCCTCGCCGCCGTCGGTGACCTCACGCTGACCCGTACCCTGCAGCCGCTGCGCGACGCGGCCGCCGCCGGTGCCCCGCTCAGCACCTGGCGTCTGCTCGCCGCCGCGTTACCCGCGCTGCTCGCGGCGCCGAAGGCCCCGCGCGGCACCCCGGACCTGTTGACCCTTGCGGCGGAGACAGCGGGCGCGACCGGCGCCGGGACCGACGTGCCCGGCCTGGCGGACGTCGCCGCGCGCGGAGGGTCGAGCCGGCTCGTCACCGAGGCGCGGCGCCTGGCCGAAGCGCTCGACAGGTGATGCCCTCTCCGCGGGCCGGCGGTCACGATCATTCGTGCCAGCATCTCGTACGCCGACAGACCGCACGGAACCCACCTCCGAATCGCCCACCCGTCCGCCCGGCGTGCGACGCTCAAGGTCCGCGACCAACGGGCCACGCCGCGTGGCCCCGGCTACTACCGTGATAGCCGCACGATTCCCGGCAGGACAGAGCGGCATCCCCCAACCTCACACCCCTTGTGCCCGGAGGAACGCAGACCATGGACCACGCATCCCAGCTCATCCAGGAGCGGAGCGCCCCGCCGGCCACGCTGGTGATCTTCGGTGCCTCCGGCGACCTGACCCGGCGTAAGCTGCTGCCCGCGGTCGAGAGCCTGGCTCGGCACGAGCGGCTTCCGGACCAGTTCGCGCTTGTCGGCGTCGCGCGCACGTCGATGACCGACGAGCAGTTCGCCGAGAGCGCCCTCGGCGAACGCACCCTCGCCACGAAGCGCCAGGTCCGGGGCGGCGTGCGCTACGTCGCCGGCGGTTACGACGACCCGAAGACCTACGAGCGGCTCGTGGAGACCCTCGACGAGTTGGACGCACAGCGGGGCACGTCCGGCAACCGGCTCTTCTACCTGTCCACCCCCGCCGGGGCCTTCGAGCCGGTGATCAAGGGGCTGGCCGGCGTCGGGCTCAACCAGCCACGCGAGGGCTCCTTCTCCCGCCTGGTCATCGAGAAGCCGTACGGGCGTGACCTGGTCACGGCCCGCGAGCTCGACGGCGTGGTGCACAGCGCGTTCGACGAACACCAGGTCTTCCGCATCGATCACTACCTGGGCAAGGACACCGTCCAGAACGTGTTGGCGCTGCGCTTCGCGAACTCGATCTTCCAGCCCATCTGGGATCGCTCCTGGGTCGACCACGTGCAGATCACCGTCGCCGAGACCCTCGGCGTCGGCAGCCGCGGCGGCTTCTACGAGGAGGCCGGCGCGATGCGGGACATCGTGCAGAACCACGTGCTCCAGGTCCTCGCGCTGGCACTGATGGAGCCGCCGGCCTCATTCGAGGCGGAGGGCCTGCGCAACGAGAAGGTGAAGCTGCTGCAGGCGATCCGGCTCCCCACCGACCGGGACATCGCCGAGGCCGCGGTCCGGGGACAGTACACCCGGGGCGGCACCCGCGAGGAGCTGATGGCCGGCTACCGCGAGGAGACCGGAGTCGATCCCCTGTCCCGGACCGAGACCTACGCCGCCATGCGGCTCAACGTGGACAACTGGCGCTGGGCCGGGGTGCCGTTCTACGTACGCACCGGCAAGCGCCTGCCGGCCCGGCTCACCGAGGTGGCACTGCAGTTCCAGCGGCCGCCGCACCTGCCGATCCCGACCGACCAGCTCACCGGCCTCGATGCCGACGCGCTGATCCTTCGGATCCAGCCGAACGAGGGCATCTCGCTGCGCTTCGGTGCCAAGGTGCCGGGCCATTCCTTCCGGGTCCGCACCGCCACGATGGAGTTCTCCTACGACCAGACGTTCGTCGAGGAGTCCCCGGAGGCGTACGAGCGTCTGCTCCTGGACGCGCTGATCGGTGACGCGTCGCTGTTCATCCGCAGTGACGAGGTGCAGCAGTGCTGGCGGATCGTCGACCCGATCATCGACAACTGGGAGAAGGACAACTCGCCGATTCCCACCTACGAAGCCGCCTCCTGGGGCCCGACCGACGCCGACCGGCTCATCGGCCGCAACGGCCGCAAGTGGCGCAACTCCGCGTGACCCGGTCGCTGGACGCCGACCTGCGTCGGAGCCCACTGTGGATGGTTGTCGGTGGTTCTCGCTCTGGCGGGGCGGAATGCGGGAGCGGTGACGACGAGGGTGGTCCAGCCCTGCCCGGCTTGCCGGCGGCGGTGTTGGTGTCAACGAACGGCTGGCACGACTGATTGAGCTGGTGTGATCCGGGGCGGGGCAGGTCATTGCACCCCGCCCCGGATCAGATCGGAGTTCCCGGTGGTTGACGGTGACCGGCAGCGGCGTGCGACCACGTGTGTCGTACCGGGCTCGGGCCGGCGCGTGAAATCCGTCCCCGCCCGTGCCGATCGTGACGGCTCGCGGTGTCTCGGGACGCATCGTGCCGATGTTGCCGAGTCCCCACCAAGACGACGTGTTGTCGATCGGCTCGATCATGCCGCCGGCGGCGACCGCCAGCCGGGCGCGCACCAGTGAGTCCACCACCAGGGCCGTGACGGTGGGAAGCAGCGCCGCCCCGGTGGCCACCAGCACCACCGCGGTCACCCTCTCGGTGAGCGGTGCCGCTCTGTCTGGTGTCTCCGGACCCAGTCGAATCGTCAACGACCAGGCACAGGCTGGCGTCCTCGGCACTGGCGGTGCCGCCACCCTCGCCCTGGGCCAGGACAACCACGTTCAGGCGTGCAGGACCGCTACTCCCCCACGCATCGGAGACGGCATGGATTTGGCCGCGTAGGGGTCGGGCTCGCCGAGCTCCGGTCGCCATTGATTGAGTGACACCAGCCCCGGTTCGACAAGTTCGAAATCGCCAAAGAGTGCGGCGAGTTGAGCGTCCGAGCGCAGGACGATGTCGGCGGCGGCCTTGGTGCGATAGACCTCCGCGACGGAGGAGACGCGCGATTCGTCGTACCCGTCGGTCACCGCCGTGCCGGGGTGGGAGATGGTGAGGGCGCTGCCGGGCACGAGTCGGTCGCGAATCGGCGCGACGACACTGTCGATCAGGTTGTGTGGGACCAGTTGCAGGACGGAGCAGTACAGCAGCGCCGTGGGCCGGTCCAGATCGATCACGGTGGCGAGGTCGCCGCTGGCCAGTGCGTCGAGGAGCGGTTGGGGCCGAGTGAAGTCCGCCTCGACTGCGCGGCACGTGGGGTTGCCCGTGAGGATGTGGTTGGAGGCGACAACCGCCACCGGGTCGATGTCGACGTAGAGAACCCGGATCGCCGGGTCGATCGCCTGAGCGATCTCGTGCACGTTGCCCTGGGTGGGGATGCCGGAGCCCAGATCGAGGAATTGTCGAATGCCAGCCTCGGCCAGTGTGCGCACCGCACGTGCCAGAAACAGGCGGTTCGACCGGGCAGTGGCCGCCGCATCCGGAAATGCCTGTAGAAGCTGTCGAGCGGCCTCGCGGTCGGCCTCGAAATTGTGCACGCCGCCAAGGAGGTAGTCGTACATGCGGCTGAAGGTGGCCCGACCGTCCTCGAACCTCTGCACGCTCGTCTGCTGGTCTGTCATCGCCGCTGTCTCCGATGCAGTCGTCGGTGAGCCGCAGCCTAAAGGATGTCTCGCAACTCGGTGAAAAGTCGCCGGTCAACGGTATCGGTGTCACCCGGGCAGGGCGATGGTTTGGAGGTGGCCGATACCGGAAGCGATGGCGGCCAATGTTTCCATGGCCGACCTGCGCAAGGAGATCGACAAACGCCTCACCGACGCCTTCACCACCATGATCCGGCGACTGGCCGACGCCGGTGCGCTCCGGCCCGGGCTCGATCAGAAGGTCGAGGCAGAGCGTCTCTACGCCCTCGTCGACGGTGTGATCCTGCACGCCCTCCTGCGCCCCGGCCGCACCTCGAACGCAACCGCCAGGGCCACCGTCGGCGCACACCTCGACCAGATCGCACCGGCCAGCGGCGAATGAACGCTGATCAGCCCTACGGGCTGCCGGTGGCTCCTCCGCCTCCGCTGACGCCAGACTCTGAGCCTATGCGTTTGCCGGTTCGTTGAACGTCAGAGGTGGGCCCATGTTCTGGCCGGATGTCACGGTGGTTGATGCGTGCGTGCGGCGCGACGGTCGGGGCGGCAGCCCGACGGCGGTCACCGACGACGGCCCGGCGGCGACGGACGCGGACCGGCGTGCGGTCGCTGCCGCGGCCGGCACCTCGCACGCGGCGTTCCTGGGCCCGGGGCGGATGTCGGACGGTGGCTGGCCGGTCCGGTTCTTCACCGCCACCGCCGAACTGTCCGGCTGCGGCCACGGCACGGTTGCCGCGCAGGCCGTCCGGTTGACCCGCACCGCGCTGAGCGAGCTGAACGACCGCCAACACACTGGCGGGCGCACGTTCGACACCGTCGCGATCCGCCGCCCCGTCGGCATCGAGGTGTGGTTCGACCAGGGCCTCGTCGCGCTGCGTCACCCGGCACCGG
The DNA here is from genome assembly GCF_043197875.1 of Micromonospora sp. NPDC048935. Classification (NCBI taxonomy): domain Bacteria; kingdom Bacillati; phylum Actinomycetota; class Actinomycetes; order Micromonosporales; family Micromonosporaceae; genus Micromonospora; species Micromonospora sp. NPDC048935. The sequence goes on from NZ_JBICTZ010000009.1 coordinate 373,178, forward strand.
ACGAGCGCGCCGCGATCGTCGCCGCGATCGGGCTCGGCGCGGACGACCCGCATCCGACCGACGCGCCACGCATCGCCGCGCCCGGCGCACCACGCATGCTGGTACCGGTCCGCGACCGTTCGGCGCTGAGCCGAGTCTGCCCGCACCCCGGCAGGCTGACAGCGGCCTGTCGGCGGTACGGGCTCCTCGGCTGTTTCGTGTACGTACCGCCCGCGGGCGACCGACCGGGCGCGGCGCGGATGTTCGCGCCGGCGATCGGTGTCGACGAGGACGTCGCCAACGCCAACAGCACCGGCTGCCTGGCCGCCCACCTGCTCGACACGACAGGGGCACAGACGATCGCGATCGAGGTGGAGCAGGGTGACACCCTCGGTCGGCCGGCGAGCGTGCTCGCTTCGGCCCGACGCGGGCCGGCGGGCATCACGACCCGGGTCGGCGGGTTAGCGGTGGTCCGCGACGGACACCGAGGAACTGCGTAGCGGCCATCTCCGGGTCGACGATGTTTGCGGCTCCCGCGTCGCGCTCGGCCAGGAGGCAGATCCGGACGAACTCGAAGTACGACAGTTTGCCCTGTGCGAAATGCGCCTTGGCGAGTTCGGGAATACGTGGCAGCTCGGCGATGACGAAACCCCGCAGACCACCATGGTGAGAGCGACGCGCTCGACCCGCTGGCGCACCCGCCGCACGAGATCAGGCGTGCCACCAGGATCACTCCCGTGCCCGCGCCGCTTCGGTGATCCGCCAACGTCGACCGCCCCCACCTCGTCCGAGGAATCGTCGCGGCGCAAAGCCGACAAGGAGAGTTGGCCGCAGTGCGGCTCGTCCCGCGGGCACATGGACAAACATGACCAGGGTCGATTCTCTCCGTGCGAGAGCCAGGCTCTGCGGTGTTTGCCCGTAGCGCGACAGGATTTGAACCCGCGGCCTCTGGTTGACGACCACCATCCACCCAATCCGCTCAGGACAATGAGAGTTCCGAGGCGTCGGATCGTAGGATCCAGTTACGCCCATCGATCCAACGGGGGATTTCTCGCCGTTGGTAGTCCACAGGCGACTACCGCGCGGGCGCAACTATCTAACGTCATCAGCGGACGCCGTCGTCGTACCGGCGACGTGGTGTGCGCGTGCGCCCGGGTGAGTCGCGGGGAGGGATCGCAAGGATGACATCGCTAGACACGACCATGAAAAGATGGCTGCGCGGCCTCGCGGTCGCATCACTGGCGGCCGGCGCGATCGCAGTGGTTCCTGCGACTCCGTCCGCCGCCGACCCGGGCCCGGTCACCGCCGCGCCGCCGGTGCAGTGCGTCGGTACGGGTACCGACGGCAACCGGCTGCAGATGGTCTACGCCTACGAGGCGGGCACTCCCAACAGGTTCGCCGAGCGCGAGCCGCACATTCGGCTCGCCGCCTGGGTCGCCCAGCAGAACGTCAACGACAGCGCCCGGCGCGAAGGCGCGCAACGGTGGCTGAAGTTCGTCACCGGCGCCACCGGCTGCCAGGTCAACATCATCACCATCCAGGTGCCCGCCGGCAGCACCAACGCGGACTTCCGGGACTGGCGCGCCACGCTCCAGAGCTTCGGGCTGACCGCGAACAACCGCAACTACGTCGTCTTCGCGGAAAGTTTGACCAGCTGCGCGTACACCGACGTCGTCGACGTGCCGCACGACATGAGCCCCGGAACGTCCAACCTCAACAACAACTACGCGATGTGGACCTCCATCTCGCCCGGTTGCTACGGCGGACACACCGTCACGCACGAGTTCGCCCACTCGGTCCGCGGCATGCGGCAGGGAATGCCGAACTGGGACGGCGACTGGCACTGCACCGACGGGTTCGAGACCCTCTGCGGCGAGAACGGAACCAGCTGGGCATGCCCCGATCCGATGGCCGAGCGCCTGCTCGACTGCAACCGGGACGACTACTTCGGCATCAACCCGCAGGGCAGCTGGCTGCCGAGCCACTGGAACGTGGCCTACGACAGCCTCTACCTGGCCGCCGGCTCCGCGACCACGACACAGACCACGATCCCCGCGCTGCAACCCCAACTGCTGCGCGCCGTCGACGTCGAGGGCACGTCGATCGTCTTCTCCTGGACCCCCACGGTCAACCCGATCGGCAGCAACTGGTCGTTGGAGTACCAGATCCTGCGCAACGGCACCGTGGTGAGCACCGTGCCCGGCTGGAAGACCAGCGCCCGGGTCACCGGCCTGGCAACGAACAGCACCGCGTCCTACGCGGTCCGCAGCCGCCTCACCTACAACGGAGTGACCCGCACCTCGGCGAACTCGGTCGCCGTGTCGGTGACCACCAGCAGCAGCTCGGCGGCGGCCGGCGCGGTCGAGACGGGCGCCACCATGGTGTTCAACAATGACCTGTTGCACTCGGACGGCCGCAACCTGGCGATGGACCTCTACGCCTTCGACCCCAACGACAACGCCCCGATCAAGCAGTGGTTCTACAACTCCTCGCTGAACCAGCATTGGAAGCTCACCACGGCGACGGGCGGCACCTACACGGTGACCAGTGCGGTCACCGACAAGTGCCTCAGCCCTCTCGGCGGCGCGACCACGGCCGGCACGCCGGTCGTACAGGTCACCTGCAACGGCACGGCGGCCCAACGGTGGACCTTCACCGTGCTCACCGGCCTGACGTACCAGATCCGCACGGCCGCCGGCACCTGTGTCGGCTCACAGAACAACGGCACCACGTACGACACTGTGCTGGTCCTGGCAACCTGCTCGACCACGCAACCCAGCCACCGCTGGACCGCCAACCGCGTCGGCTGAACGCGCAGAGGGTGGGTCCGGCGCCCTCTGGGCCCACCCTCTGCCCACCTGGCAGTACGAGTCAGCCTCGGGCTGAGCCACCACGGCCCCACGAGAGCGCATCATGATGCCGTCCGGTCGGGCCGCACCAGGGCCGGGGCCAGACGCGCTCGCTTCAGTCCCGACGGTCGGATGCCCAGCTGACAGCGGGTGCACCCCCGGCGGCACGGCGACGTTCGAGACAATTATCATCACATTGTTGCAGTTCAATGAACAGTGACTTTCTTCATGCGACAACCACTCTTCCGGTGGCCGCCGCGATCAAGGGTTTTCAGATGCTATCTTCTGACGTGCATCGATCAGTAGGATCGACTCGGGGGCAATTCCGGCAAATCTTTCCGTGTCAACGCGACAGAACCAGCACGTAAACCAGGTGTTTCGTCGGTCGGAGAACTCAGCCGCCCCCTTCCGGCATCCCGGCGGTCGGTATCCGGCACGCGGTGCACCCCAGCAGTCGCAATGTCCGGCTTCACCTGCCCGCCCGCGGCGCAGCATTTGGAGGTAACGACCATGACTGACGAAGCACCCACGCATGGCCGCGATCCTGTCGCCATTGTCGGAATCGGCTGCGCCCTGCCCGGCGCAGCCGATGTGACCGAGCTGTGGGAAATGCTGGTCGCCCGTCGAAGCACTATCGGAGAAATCCCGGCAGAACGGTTCAACATCGACGCATGGTACGACCCCACCCCCGGTATACCAGGGCGCATCTCCACCCGCTGGGGCGGTTTCCTACCCGACGTCGACCAGTTCGACGCGCCGTTCTTCGGCATGTCGCCCCACGAAGCCGACCGGCTCGACCCCCAGCACCGGCTCATGCTCCGCACCACCTGGGAGGCGATCGAGGACGCCGGGCTGTCCGCCGAGCGGCTGGCCGGCACCGCCACGGGCGTCTACACCAGTTGCCTGGCCGCCGACTACTGGGACAACGTCCGCGGCGCGGACATGTTCGACATGGACGCGGCGACGGGCACCGGCGGGTGGGGCCTGCCCTCGGGACGGATATCCCGCCTGCTCGACCTGCGCGGGCCCAGCATGGGCGTCGAGGCGACCTGCGCCACCGCCCTGCTCGCCGTGCACCTCGGCTGTCAGGACATCTGGTCCGGGCGCACCGTCCAGGCGATCGTCAGCTCGGCGAACCTGCTGCTGGGTCCTGACCTCTACTTCAGCCTGTCCGAATCCGAGATCCTGTCCCCCACCGGTCGCAGCTGTTTCGGCGAGAGCACCGCCGACGGCTACGTCCGCAGCGAGGGGGCCGTGACCGTGGTCCTCAAACCGTTGAGCCACGCCCTGCGCGACGGCGACCGGGTGTACGCGGCGATCATCGGCACCGGGGTGAACAACAACGGGCGTACCAACACGACAATGCTGGCACCGGGGGTGGACGGGCAGCGGGACATGCTGCGCGCGGCGCTGCGGGACGCCGGGGTGCGTCCGGCCGACGTCGACTACGTCGAAGCCCACGGTGCCGGGACCCCGCGCGGCGACGACGTGGAACTGACCGCGCTGCACAGCGTCCTCGGTGAGGGCCGGCCCGCCGAGCGCCCCTGCCTGACCGGGTCGATCAAGTCGAACATCGGTCACACCGAGGCCGCGGCCGGTCTGGCCGGCCTGGTCAAGGCCGCTCTGGCGATCCGTCACCGGACCATCCCGGCCTCCCTGGGCGTGGAACGGCCGCACCCGCTGTTGGCCACCGGAACACCACTGGCCCTGACCTCGGCGACCCGCCCCTGGCCGGAGACGGGACGTCCGGCCATCGCGGGAGTGAGCTCGTTCGGTCTGTCCGCCACGAACGTCCACGTCGTCCTGTCCGAGGTGACGACCGCGGACGTGACGACCGCGGACGTGACGCCTGCGGCGGCGCCGTCCACGGTCCTGCTGCCCCTCTCCGCCCGCGACCCCGGTGCGCTGCGCACCCTGGCCGGACGGTACGCGGACCTGCTGGACGGGCCGGAGCAGGTGGAGCCTGCCCAGGTCGCGTACCAGGCCGCCACCCGACGGACCCACCACGACCTCCGCCTGGCCGTGGTCGGCGGGGACCGCGATCGGCTCGCCCGGGACCTGCGCGCCTTCGCGGCCGGTCAGCTACCGGACAGCGTCCGGCTCGGCACCGCGGGGCCAGGCGTGCCCCGAGTGGTGTTCGTATACCCGGGCCAGGGTGCGCAGTGGCCCGGCATGGGTCGCCGGCTGCTGGCCGATCCGGTCTTCCACCGCCAGCTGGTCGAATGCGACGAGGCGATCCGGGCGGAAGTCGGCTGGTCGCTCATCGACCTGCTCTCCGACGCCCGACCACTGCTGACCGAGGACGTCGTGCAACCGGCGCTGTGGGCCGTCCAGCTCGGGTTGTCCGCGGTGTGGCGCAGTTGGGGCTTGCGGCCTGATCTCGTCCTCGGCCACAGCCTGGGTGAGGTCGCCGCCGCGTGTGTCACCGGTGCGTTGACGGTCCGGGACGGCGCCGCGGTGGTGTGTCGGCGCAGCGCCCTGATCCGGACCCTGGAGGGGCCGGGCGAGATGTGGGCCGTGCAGCTGGGCGAGGACCTCGCCCGGGATGCCTGCCGGGACGTCGCCGACCTGGTGAGCGTGGGGGTGGTCAACAGTGACCACGCCACCGTTCTCGCCGGCGGGGCGGACGCGGTGCGTGCGGTGGTGGAGCGGCTGACGGCGCGGGGCGTGTACTGCCGACAGGTGCGGGTCCGCTACGCCTCGCACTCCCCCCAGGTGGAGCCGTTGCGTTCGGATCTGCTGACCGCTCTGGCCGACCTACGGCCACGGGCCGGCACGGTTCCCATGTACTCCACCGTGCACGATCGCGAGGTCACCGGCGCGGAACTCGACGCCGACTACTGGATGGCCAACCTGCGGGAGCCGGTACGCTTCGCCTCCGCAATGCGCCACGCCCTCGCGGACGGACGACCTGTGGTGTTCGTCGAGATCAGCGCCCACCCCCTGTTGACCGGGGCGATGGAGGACACCATCGAGGCCGTGGGGGCACCCGCCGTCGTGGTCACGTCGCTGGTCAAGGAGGAGGACGAGCGGGAAACCATGCTGACGGGCCTGGCCGGCGCCCACCTCCACGGGTGCGAGGTGGACTGGTCGTCGGTCGTCGGGCCCCACGGGCACCTCGATCTTCCCCACTATCCCTGGCAGGGCCGGCGCCACTGGGTGGACGGACGGCCGGCGGCGGCACCGCCCGCGCGGACGCAGCCGCTCCCGGACACGTTCACTGTGGACCAGACGTGGACCGGGCCGGCCACACCACTCGCCGTGGGGTTGTCACTCGCCCATTCGGCACTTCACGAACTCACCGACGGCGCCCCCAGCGTGCTGGAGAACCTCCGTGTCCCCTCCCTCGGCCGGTACGGCTCCGGCGCGCTACAGGCCCGGACCGTACTGTCCCGCCAGCCCGACGGCTGGCGGTTCGAGGTCAGCGTGGCCAGCGGTGGCGCGGGCGCACTCGAGGGCTGGACCACCTACGCCTCGGGCAGAGCGCGTCCGGCCACGCCACGGCCACGCCACGTCGAGCCGCTGGATCAGGTCCGCGACTGGTGCGCCGAACCGGTCCCGTACCCGGCGGACGGCGGGTTCGTGTCCCTGACCCGGCGGTCGGGCGAGTCCCTCGGGATGGTGGCGGACGGGGGGACGCCCCGCAGCAGGGCCGAACTGCTCGACCTGGCTGTCCGGGTGCTGGACAGCGCCGTTCCCGGTGGCGTCTCGGTCGTCGGGGCCGGTGGGAGGGCCGTCGAGGTGGCGGAGGTGACGGTGCCCGACTCCGTCGCCGGGAAACTGTGGGTACACGCCCGCGTGCGGCACGCCGACCCGACCGGAAGGGTCACCGTCGGTGACGTACGCGTCCTCGACGAGGAGTGCCGACCGGTCGGCGAGTTGCACGGGCTCGCCGTCTCGGCCGCCACCGACACCACACTGTTCCGGTCGGTGCCCCCGGTCCGCACCGGCCCGGCACGGCTCGTCCCGGCCGGGGTGTCCGGCGGGGTCGCGGCGAGCCCCGTCGCCACCGCGCCGGTGACCGCGTCACCTCCGGCAGCGGGGCACCCCGACAGCAGCGGCAGGATCGTCGACATTCTCGCGCACCTGTTGCACCTGTCCCCGGACGAAATCGACCACGCCCTGCCGCTACCCGACCTCGGCGTCGACTCGGTGCTGGCGGCACGGCTGCGCGGCAGGCTGACCCGTGAACTCGGTGTGCAGCTACCGATCCGTCACCTGCTCGACGGCCGGACGATCGAGGAGCTGGCCAGCGACCTCGACGGGCGTCGGGCCCCCGCGGATCGCCCCTGACCGGCCGCACGTCACCCGATGCGAACGGTGCTGGCGGAGATCACGCCCAGGACGTGATCTCCGCCGCTCAGGCGCCAATCAAGCCCATCGCGTCGGCGGGGTAACGACCCCCGGCTACGGTGTCGGGGGAAACGGCCGCCTCCAGGGCCGCCACGGTGGCCTCGTCGAGTTCGACCGTGGCCGCGGCCACGTTCTCCTCGAGATGGGTCCGGCGCCGGGTGCCGGGGATCGGGACGACGTCCTCACCCCTGTTGTGCACCCAGGCGAGCGCCAACTGGCCGACGGTCAACCCGTGGCGCTCGGCCAACGGGCCAAGCTGGTCGACCACGGCGAGGTTGCGTGCGAGGTTGTCGCCCATCATCCGGGGCTGACCCTCCTGCCGGAAGTCACCCTGCTCGTAGTCCTGGCTCGACCGGTAACGGCCGGTGAGGAAGCCACGGCCCAGCGGAGAATACGGCACCACTCCCACGCCCAGCTCCCGGCAGGCGGGCAGCACCTCGTCCTCGATGTCACGGGACCACAGCGACCACTCGGTCTGCAGGGCCGCGATCGGGTGCACCGCACAGGCCCGGCGCAGTGTGGCGGCACCCACCTCGGACAGGCCGAGGTGGCGCACCTTCCCCTGCGCCACGAGCTCGGCCATTGCCCCCACGGTCTCCTCGATGGGCGTCGACAGGTCGATCCGGTGCAGGAAATACAGATCGATGTGGTCCACCCCCAAGCGACGCAGCGAGGCGTCGCAGGCCTGGCGGACGTACGGTGCGTCGCCGCGGATGCGGTTCTCCTCGCGCACCACCCCGAACTTGGTCGAGAGCACGACGTCGTCCCGATGACCGTGCAGGGCTCTACCGAGCAACTGCTCGTTGGTATACGGCCCGTACATGTCGGCGGTGTCGAAGAACGTCACACCGAGATCGATCGCCCGGTGGATGGTGGCGACGGACTCGTCGTCATCACCCGCGCCGTAGAACTCGCTCATCCCCATGCAGCCCAGGCCCTGGGCACTGACGGTCAACTTTCCGAGCCGTCGGGTCGGTAGAACACCCACGTCTCATCCTTTCCATCGGTCTGATCGGACAACGTCGCCCAGGACCCGGGCGGTCCGGCGAATCGCGCGGAGACGGCTCACGTGGCCAGCAGGCGACGACCGGCGGTCCCGGCTGCGGCGCCCGCGGCCGGTCCACCCGCCTGCGCCTGCTCGGTGGTCATGTCGGCGAGCAGGGCCAACGCCGCGGCGGTCGGCGTGTCGTCGGCGTCGGGCCCGTAGATCACCATTCGCTGGCCTTCGTCGTCGGGCAGCCACAACAACTCGTCCCGAAGGTGCAGTGACCCCACCAGAGGGTGCCGGTACTCGCGTACCGAATGGGCGCACTCCCGGACGGGATGGGCCGCCCACAGGCCACCGAATTCCGGGCTGAGCACCGTCAGGGCACCGATCAGCTCGGTCAGTCGCGGGTCGTGCGGATAGCGGGCCGCCGACATCCGCAGGTACGCCACCGCGTCACGGGCCTTGCCCCGCCAGTCGACGTAGAGGTCGCGCATGTGCGGGTCGAGAAAGACCAACCTGCCGAGGTTGGGCCGCTCGCGCTCGCTGCGCGGTGCCAGGAAGGGCAGGTGGCCGGCGAGCAGGGCGTGGCCCAGTCGGTTCCACGCCAGCACGTCGGCCCGGCGGTCGATCACCAGCGCGGGGACCCGGCCGAACGCGTCGATCATCGCCCTGACCGCGGGTCGGAGCTGCTCGGGCCGGGGCCGACGGAGCACCCTGGGCCGTTGACGCGCCTGGTTGTAGAGGTAGGTGCGCTCGTCGTCGGTCAACTGCAGCACCCGCGCTATCGCGTCGAGCACGGCGTCCGAGGCGCCCCTGGTCTGCCCCTGCTCAAGCCGGGTGTAGTAGGCGACGCTGACCCCCGCCAGCATGGACAACTCCTCCCGGCGCAGCCCCGGCACCCGCCGTCGGCCGCCGTGACTGACCAGCCCCACGTCCTCGGGCCTCAGGCGGGCCCGTCGGGAACGCAGGAACTCACCCAACTCCGTCCTTGGCTCCATAACCCCCATTATCCAGTCTCCTCCGCCGCATAGCCTGGTATTCCGAATGCCAGGCAACCTGGTTCTAGCTCAGCCACAGGGCTGGATAAGCCCGATGAGTCGTTGCACCCTGATTGAATACACCTCCGTCGTGCACAATGAGAGGCGATCATGGTTGGCAAGACCGTCGATATGACTTCTGAACAATCCGCAGAATCGGCGAAGCTCGGCACCCGCGGCTGGTTGACACTGATCACCCTATGCGCCGCCCAGTTCATGGTCGCACTGGACTTCTCCATCGTCACCGTGGCCCTGCCGGTGATCGGCCAGGACCTAAACTTCGTCAGCGCCGGCGACCTGCAATGGGTGATGACCGCCTTCATTCTGCCCACCGCGGGTTTCCTGCTACTGGCGGGTCGGGCGTCCGACCTTTTCGGCCGCCGTCGGCTCTTTCTCACCGGCCTCGTCATCATCACCGGGTTCTCCCTCGTAGCCGGCCTCGCCACCGCGCCGTGGATGCTCATCGTGGCGAGAGCCGGTCAGGGCATCGGATCGGCGATGGTCGGGCCCACGGCCCTGGCCCTGCTCACCAGCTCGTTCCCTGAAGGGCCCCGGCGGAACAAGGCACTGGGGCTCAGCGGGGCCCTGCTGTCCCTGGGTTTCGTGCTGGGCACCATCGGCGGCGGCGTCATCACCGGGGGCATCAGCTGGCGGTGGACCATGCTGCTGCTGGTCGTCATGGGCGCCGCGGTCCTCGTCGGCGCGCTGGCGCTGCTGCCACGCTCGGAGAACCGCAGCGCCACCACCCTGGACATTCCCGGTGCCCTGCTGGCCACCCTCGGCCTGCTCGCCCTCGTGTTCGCCATCTCGGTCGGCGGTGAGAACGGCTGGACGAGCACGCCGACCGTGCTGACCGTCGCCGCCGCCATCGTTCTGCTTGTCAGTTTCCTGCTGGTGGAGAAGCGGCAACCCGCACCCCTGGCACCGCTGCCGGTCCTGAACCGGCGGACGGTGAAGTGGGGCGGCCTGACCGGGTTCATCACCTTCGGCATGTGCGGTGGGACCACCGTCCTGCTGAGTCTCTACATGCAGGACGTGCTGCGGTGGACGCCCACGACGACCGGCGTCGGCTTCCTCCCCGAAGGCATCGCCGCGATGGTCGCCGGAAGCCTGGCATCCCGGGTCATCGGGCGACTGGGCACCACCAGCACGCTCATCACCGGGCTGCTCGTGCAGGGCCTGAGCACCGCCGCGATGCTCGCGCTGCCCGTCGAGGGCAACCTGTTCCTGTTCATCGCGTCGACCGCCGGGTTGGGCTTCGGCCACGTCCTGGCCGTGGTGGCCTTCATCGGCACCATGACCTCCGGAATGGGCGAGCACGAGCAGGGCCTGGGCGGGGGCCTCGCCCAGACCGCCCAGCACGTGGGCAGCGCCGTCGGCGTCGCCATCCTCGCGGCGGTGGTCACCGCCCGCACCGAGGATCTCACCGCCGCGGGCCAGCAGCCCGCCCTCACCGCCCTGCACGCGGGGTTCCTGGTGGGCGCCATCGTCACGCTGGCCGGCGCGGTGGTCGCCGCGCTGTTCCTCCGCCGGCCCGCGACACGGCCCGTCACCGCCGACGCCCCGGCATGACGGTCAACAGGTTCTGACAGACACGTGGCGGGGGGGGGGGCGGGGGGGGGCCCCCCCCCCCCGGCCGGGGGGGGGGCCGGGCCCCGCCCCCCCCCCCCCCCGGCG
>NZ_JBICTZ010000010.1:0-331433 GCF_043197875.1 Micromonospora sp. NPDC048935
GGTTTGTCGGGGGTGTCGGTGGCGTGGGGGTTGTGGGGTGAGGTGTCGGGGATGACGCGGGGGTTGTCGCAGCGGGATTTGGCGCGGTTGTCGCGTTCGGGTCTGGCGGTGTTGGAGACCGCGGATGCCCTGGCCATGCTCGACGCGGCCACCCGCGTCGACGCCCCCGCTGTGGTGGCGGTCGCCCTGGACAGCGCGGCACTGAAGGAACGGGCCACCGCCGGAGACCTGCACCCGGTGCTGCGTGACCTGGTACGCGTGCCGGTCCGGAGGGCGGCCGTGCAGGCCACCGCCGGTGCCGACGCGACACTCGCCGCGCGGCTGGCCGCCCTGCCCGTCGCCGAACGGCGGGGCGCGGTCACCCAGGTCGTGCTGGAGCAGGTGGCCGACGTCCTCGGACACGAATCGACCCGCACCATCGGGGCGGAGCGCGCCTTCAAGGACCTCGGCTTCGACTCGCTCACCGCCGTCGAGCTGCGCAACAAGCTCAATGGCGCGCTGGGGCTGCGACTCCCGGCGACGCTGATCTTCGACTACCCGACCCCGGACGAGCTCGCCGCCATGGTGCTGGCCGAGTTGTTCGGCGCCGAGCAGGGCGACGACGCCACGGAGCCGGTGGTCGTCCGGGCCGACGAGCCGATCGCCATCGTCGGGATGAGCTGCCGCTACCCGGGTGGGGTCAGCTCCCCGGAGGAGCTGTGGCAACTGCTGACCGAGGGGCGCGACGGCATCACGCCGTTCCCCGACGACCGCGGCTGGGACGTGGAGGCGTTGTACCACCCCGACCCGACCCACCCGGGGACGACGTACAGCACCAGCGGTGGCTTCCTCGACCGGGTGGGCGACTTCGACGCCGGATTCTTCGGCATCTCCCCGCGCGAGGCCCTGACCATCGACCCGCAGCAGCGACTGCTGCTGGAGGCCAGCTGGGAGGCGGTCGAGCGGGCCGGTCTCGACCCGGCGGCACTGCGCGGCAGCCAGACCGGCGTCTTCACCGGTGTCATGTACAACGACTACGGCTCGCGCGTCCGGCAGGTGCCTCGCGACGTGGAGGGCTACCTCGGCAACGGCAGCGCGGGCAGCGTCGCCTCCGGCCGGGTCTCCTACACGTTCGGGTTCGAGGGCCCGGCGATGACCGTGGACACCGCCTGCTCGTCGTCGCTGGTGGCGATCCACCTGGCGGCACAGGCGCTGCGTCGCGGCGAGTGCAACCTGGCGCTGGCCGGCGGCGTGACGGTGCTGGCCACCCCGCAGGTCTTCGTCGAGTTCAGCCGGCAGCGGGGCGTCGCCGCCGACGGCCGCTGCAAGTCCTTCTCGGCGGAGGCCGACGGGGCCGGCTGGTCCGAGGGCGTCGGCATCGTCTTGCTGGAGCGGCTGTCGGACGCGCGGCGCAACGGGCATCAGGTCCTGGCGGTGGTGCGGGGTTCGGCGGTGAACCAGGATGGTGCGTCGAATGGGTTGACGGCGCCGAATGGTCCGGCGCAGCAGCGGGTGATCCGGGCGGCGTTGGCGGACGCGGGGTTGTCGACCTCGGACGTGGACGCGGTGGAGGCGCACGGGACGGGGACCCGGTTGGGTGATCCGATCGAGGCGCAGGCGTTGTTGGCGACGTACGGGCAGGACCGCGAGCGGCCCCTGTTGCTCGGTTCGTTGAAGTCGAACATCGGTCACACGCAGGCCGCCGCGGGTGTGGGTGGTGTGATCAAGATGGTGCAGGCGATGCGCCACGGTGTGCTGCCGCGCACCCTGCACGTCGACGAGCCCACGCCCGAGGTCGACTGGACGGCGGGAGCCGTCGAACTCCTCACCGAGCAACTCGACTGGCCCGAAGCCGACCGGCCGCGCCGAGCCGCGGTGTCGTCGTTCGGAGTCAGCGGCACCAATGCGCACGTGATCCTCGAAGCGGCTGTCGCCGAGGAGCCTTCCGAGGCACCGGCACCCGACACCACCGGGCCGGTTCCGCTGGTGCTCTCCGGACGGGACGCCGAGGCGTTGCGCGGGCAGGCGGAACGGCTGCTCTCGTACCTCACCGCGCGGCCGGAGGTCGCCCTCGGCGACGTCGCGTACTCGCTCGTCGGCCGTTCGGCCATGGAACACCGCGCGGTGGTGTGGAGCGACGACCGGGCCGAGGCCCTGGCCGGGCTCACCGCCCTGGTCGAGCAGACCCCGTCGGCGCAGGTCGTCACCGGCGCCGGTCGAGACACCCGGGCCGTGTTCGTCTTCCCCGGGCAGGGATCGCAGTGGGTGGGCATGGCTCGCGAGTTGGTCGACGGCGACGCGGTCTTCGCGGCACGGATGGCGGAGTGCGCGGCGGCGCTGCGCGAGGTGGTCGAGTGGGACCTGTTCGACGCGCTGGGTGACGAGGAGGCGCTGCGGCGGGTGGACGTGGTGCAGCCCGTCCTGTTCGCGGTGATGGTGTCGTTGGCGGCGGTGTGGCGTGCGCGCGGCGTCGAGCCGGTGGCCGTGGTGGGGCATTCGCAGGGTGAGATCGCGGCGGCGTACGTGGCGGGGGCGTTGTCGCTGGACGACGCCGTCCGGGTGGTGGCGCTGCGGAGCCGGTTGATCGGTGCGGTGTTGGCCGGCCGTGGGGGCATGGTGTCGGTGCCGCTCCCGGTGGCCGAGGTCGACGCGGCCCTGGGGCGTTGGGACGGCCTGGTGTCGGTGGCGGCGGTCAACGGGCCGACATCGACGGTGCTCTCCGGCGACCCGCAGGCGTTGGACGAGGTGTTGGTCCAGTGGGATCGGGCCAAGCGGATCCCGGTCGACTACGCCTCCCACTCCGCCCAGGTGGAGTTGCTGCACGACGACCTGGTCGCGGTGCTGGCCGACATCGCGCCGCGAACCGCCGAGGTGCCCTTCTACTCCACGGTCACCGCCGAATTCGTCGACGGCACCGGCCTGGACGCCGAGTACTGGTACGAGAACCTGCGCCGGCCGGTCCGCTTCGACGAGGCGGTACGGGCGCTCGACGATCACCTCCTCATCGAGTGCAGTGCCCACCCGGTGCTCGTCCCGGCCGTGGACGCACGGGCCGTGGGCTCGCTGCGGCGCGGTGAGGGGGGTGGGCGGCGACTCGGGTTGTCGCTGGCCGAGGCGTGGGTCGCCGGCGCGGGCGTGGACTGGCACACAGTCGTCCGGGGCCGGCGGGTGGAGCTGCCCACGTACGCCTTCCAACGCCGCCGCTACTGGCTCGACGCCGGGGAGTCCCTCGACGTCTCCACCGCCGGCCTCGACGCGGTGGAGCACGCCATGCTGGGTGCGGCGGTCCCGCTGGCCGGCTCCGACGGCCACGTGTTCACCGCACGGGTCTCCGCCCGCAGTCACCCCTGGCTCGCCGACCACACCGTGCGCGACACGGTCCTGGTGCCGGGCACCGCGTTCGTGGAGTGGGCGATCCGGGCCGGTGACGAGACCGGGTGCCCACTGGTGGAGGAGTTGACGATCACGGCGCCGCTGGCCCTGACCGGGTCGGGAACGGCGCAGGTGCAGGTGGCGGCCGGGGCCGCCGACCCGTCCGGCCGCCGGCCGCTGACCGTGTACGCCAGGGTGGGCGGCGGCGAGGACTGGGTCCTGCACGCCACCGGCACCCTCGCGCCCGAGGTCGAGGCACCGGGCGACGCGCTCACCGAGTGGCCGCCGACCGGAGCCGAACCGGTGGACGTCACCGACCTGTACGACCGCCTCGCCGCCTCCGGGCTCGGCTACGGGCCCACCTTCCAGGGCGTACGGGCGGCGTGGCGGCGTGGCGACGAGGTCTTCGCCGAGATCGCGCCGGCGGGCGAGCTGACCGTGGCCGGATACGGCCTGCACCCGGCGTTGCTCGACGCGGCGGTGCACGCCGCCGCGCTCGGCGCGGAGCTGGGCGAGCCGAAACTGCCGTTCACCTGGAGCGGTGTCGCACTGCACGCCACCGGCGCGGCCATGTTGCGGATCCGGATCACACCGACCGGCGAGGACTCCTTCGCCGTCCTCGCCGCCGACGCGCACGGCGCGCCGGTCGCCACTGTCGACTCGCTGCTGGTGCGCACCATGACCGAGCCCGTGGACCGGCCCGGCGACCACCTCTACCGGTTGGTGTGGTCCCCGCTGCCGGAGGCCACCGCGGCCTCCACACCCTCCTGGGTGTCGGTCGGCGGGAGTGGCCCGGACAACGTCGCCGACCTGGCGGAGCTGGGCGCGGCCATCGACGCGGGCGCCGCGGTGCCGGCGTTGGTGGTGGCTCCGCTCGCCGGCCCGACCGGGTCGGACCTGGCCGCCGCCGCGCGGCACACCACCGGGCTTGCGCTCGACCTGGTCCAGGGCTGGCTCGCCGAGGACCGGTTCGCCGACGCCCGCCTGGTCCTGGTGACCAGGGGCGCCACCGGTGAGCGGATCGAGGACCCGGCGGCGGCCGCCGCCTGGGGCCTGGTCCGGGCGGCGCAGTCGGAGCACCCCGGGCGTTTCGTCCTGCTGGACACCGACACCGACCAACCGTACGGCCAGCTCGTCGACGGGGTGGCCGCTCACGACGAGCCGCAACTGGCCCTGCGCGGTGGGCGGGCCCACGCGCCCCGGCTGGTCCGGGCGTCCCTTCCGTCGGCCGGCGACGGCCCGACCTGGGAACCGGACGCGACGGTGCTGGTCACCGGTGGCACCGGCGCGCTGGGCGGCCTGGTTGCCCGGCACCTGGCCGAGACCCATGGCGTACGCCGATTCGTGCTGGCCAGCCGTCGCGGACCGGCCGCCCCCGGTGCGGACGACGTGGTGGCGGAGTTGTCGGCGCGGGGCGCCGAGGCGGTCGTGGTGGCCGCCGACCTCGGCGACCGGGACGCGGTGGCGGCGCTGCTCGACGCGTACCCGGTGGACGTGGTGGTCCACACCGCCGGCGTGCTCGACGACGGCCTGGTCGGTTCGCTCGACCGGGACCGGATCGACGGGGTCTTCCGCTCCAAGGTGGACGCGGCCGTGCACCTGCACGAGCTGACCCGCGAGCGGGGCCTGCGGGCGTTCGTCCTCTTCTCCTCGGCGGCCGGGGTCTTCGGCACCCCGGGGCAGGGCAACTACGCCGCGGCGAACGCGTTCCTCGACGCGCTGGCGGCGCGTCGGCGGGCCGAGGGCCTGCCGGCGATCTCGCTGGCGTGGGGGCTGTGGCAGGAGAGCAGCGACCTGACCGATGGTCTCGTCGACACCGACCGCAACCGGCTCGCCGGGGCGGGAGTGGTCGCCATGACCTCGGCGCAGGGCCTCGCCCTGCTCGACGCCGCGGTGGCGCTCGACGAGGCGGCCGTGGTGCCGGTCCATCTGGACCGCGCCGCGCTGCGCGGCCGGGCCGAGGCCGGGACACTCCCGGCCCCGTTGCGAGGGTTGGTGCAGGTCAGCGCCCGGCGGGCCGCGTCCGGGGAGGCGGCACGCCACACCCTGACGCAGCGGATCGAGCGGCTGCCGGCCGCCCAGCGGCACCAGGTGCTCGTGTCGACGGTGCTCGCGGAGACCGCGGCGGTGCTCGGCCACCAGCCGGGGGACACCGTCAAGGCCGGGCGCGACTTCAAGGAGCTGGGCTTCGACTCGCTCACCGCGTTGGAGTTGCGCAACCGGTTGAACGGCGTCACCGGGCTGCGGCTGCCGGCCAGCCTGGTCTTCGACTACCCGACCCCGCGGGCGCTGGCCGACCACCTGCTCGCCGAGCTGGCCCCGGCCGCGCCACCCGAGCCGACCACGGCCGACGACGACACCGACGTCCGGGCGACGTTGGCCACCATCCCCGTGCAGGCGCTGCGCGAGAGCGGGCTGCTCGACCAGTTGCTGAAGCTCGCCGGCCACCGGTCGGACGACGAGCGGCGCAGCGACGACCACATCGACGCGATGGACGAGGACGCCCTGATTGCCATGGCGCTCGGCACCGATTCCTGACGACGCCCCCGAGCGGAGGAACACAATGACTGGTTCGGACAATCGGGTTCTCGATGCCCTCCGGGTGTCGCTGAAGGAGACCGAACGGCTGCGGCGGCAGGTCGAGGCCACCCGCGAGCCCGTCGCCATCGTGGCGATGAGCTGCCGCTACCCGGGCGGCGTCAGCTCACCGGAGGACCTGTGGCGGCTGGTGTCGTCGGGGACCGACGCGATCGGCGACTTCCCCGACGACCGGGGTTGGGACCTGGACAACCTCTTCGACGACGACCCGGAGCGCACGGGTCGCAGCTACGTACGCCAGGCCGGGTTGCTGCCGCGCGTCGCCGACTTCGACGCGGGATTCTTCGGCATCTCGCCGCGCGAGGCGGTGACCATCGACCCGCAGCAGCGGCTGTTGTTGGAAACCGCCTGGGAGGCGTTCGAGCGCGCCGGCATCGACCCGGTCTCGGTGCGCGGCAGCCAGACCGGGGTCTTCACCGGGGTCATGGCCGGCGGGTACGGCGTCCGGCAGATGATCTCGCCCGGGGCGGCGGGGGAGTACGAGGGCTACCTGGCCAACGGCAACGCGGTGGCCGTCGCGGCCGGGCGGGTGGCGTACACCCTCGGGCTGGAGGGGCCGGCCATGACCGTGGACACGGCCTGCTCGTCGTCACTCGTGGCGATCCACCTCGCGGTGCAGGCGCTGCGTCGGGGCGAGTGCTCGATGGCGCTGGCCGGCGGGGTGACGGTCATGTCCAGCCCGTCGTTCTTCATCGAGTTCAGCCGGCAGCGGGGTCTCGCGCCGGACGGGCGGGTCAAGGCGTTCAGCGCCGCCGCGGACGGCACCGCCGGGGCGGAGGGTGTCGGGCTGCTCCTGCTGGAGCGGTTGTCGGACGCGCGGCGCAACGGGCATCAGGTCCTGGCCGTGGTCCGCGGCTCGGCGGTGAACCAGGACGGTGCGTCGAACGGCCTCACCTCCCCGAACGGTCCGGCGCAGCAGCGGGTGATCCGGGCGGCGTTGGCGGATGCGGGGTTGTCGGCGTCGGATGTGGACGCGGTGGAGGCGCACGGGACGGGGACCCGGTTGGGTGATCCGATCGAGGCGCAGGCGTTGCTGGCGACGTACGGGCAGGACCGCGAGCGGCCGCTGCTGTTGGGGTCGCTGAAGTCGAACATCGGTCACACGCAGGCCGCGGCCGGTGTCGGTGGTGTGATCAAGATGGTGCAGGCGATGCGCCACGGTGTGCTGCCGCGCACCCTGCACGTGGACGAGCCGTCCCCGCAGGTGGACTGGTCGGCGGGAGCCGTCGAACTGCTCACCGAGGAGACGTCCTGGCCGGCGGTGGACCGGCCCCGGCGCGGCAGCGTGTCGTCGTTCGGGCTCAGCGGGACCAACGCGCACATCGTGGTGGAGCAGGCCCCGCCGGAGGAGCCGGTAGAGGCGGCCGACGCGCCGGCCCCGGCCCTGGTCCCGTGGCCGGTCTCGGCTCGCGACGAGGCCGGGCTGCGCGGGCACGCCGAACGGCTGCACGCCTTCCTCGCCGGCTCCGACGCCGCACCTGTCGACGTCGGGTGGTCGCTGGCCACCACCCGCGCCGCCCTGGACCATCGCGCGGTGGTGCTCGGCGCCGACCGGCCGGCGCTGCTCGCCGGCCTCACCGCGCTGGCCGAGGGTACGCCGGACCCCGCCGTCGTCCAGGGCGGCGTGGTCGACGGCGGGGTGGTCTTCGTCTTCGGCGGCCACGGCTCACAGTGGACCGGCATGGCGGAGAGCCTGATGCGGCACCCGGTCTTCGCCGACCGGGCGCGGGAGTGCGCCGAGGCGTTCGCGCCGTACCTCGACTTCCCCCTCCTCGACGTGCTGCTCGGCCGGCCGGGCGCCCGGGGCCTGGACGACCTGGAGGTGGCCCAGCCGGCGCTGTTCACGGTGATGGTCTCGCTGGCGGCGCTCTGGCGGTCGTACGGGGTGCACCCGGCGGGCGTGATCGGCCACTCGCAGGGCGAGCTGGCCGCCGCACACGTGGCCGGCGGTCTGCCGCTCGCCGACGCCGCCCGGGTGATCGCCCTGCGCAGCCAACTGATCGTCGCCGAGCTGAAGGGTGCGATGGCCTCCGTGGTGCTCCCCGTGGAGCAGGTGCGCGAGCGGATGACGCGCTGGGGCGACCGGCTCACGGTGGCCGGAATGAACGGGCCGAAGGCGACCACCGTCGCCGGTGACCTCGCCGCCGTGGAGGAGTTCGTCGCCGCGTGCGTGGCCGACGACCTGCGCGCCCGGGTGGTCTCCGCGACGGCGGCGACGCACTGCGCCGAGGTCGACAGCATCCGCGACCCCCTGCTCGACCGGCTCGGCCGGCTCTCTCCCGTCCCGTCCGAGATCGCGTTCTACTCGACTGTCACCCCGGGCCCGAAGGACACCGCCGAGCTGGATGCCGAGTACTGGTTCGACAACTGCCGGCAACCGGTGGACTTCGCCGGCGGCGTCGAGGCCCTGCTCGCCGACGGCTTCCGGATCTTCGTCGAGTGCAGCCCGCACCCGGTGCTGACCATGGCGCTCCAGGGCATCCTGGACGAGGCGGGCGTGGAGGCCGCCGTGCTCGGCTCGCTGCGCCGCGACGAGGGGGACCGCTTCCCGACCTCGCTGGCCGAGGCGTACGTCCGGGGTGTCGACCTCGACTGGACGGCCGTGTACGGAGGCGCTCGCCGACGGGTGGACCTGCCGACGTACGCATTCCAACGGCGTCGTTTCTGGCTCGACGTGGTCGGGCCCGCCGAGCAGGACGCGGCGGCCCTGGGGCTGGCCGCTCCGGGGCATCCGCTGCTCGGGGCGGCCGTGGCGCTGCCCGGCTCCGACGGCTTCCTGTTCACCACGCGGTTGTCCGTTCGTACCCACCCGTGGTTGGCCGACCACGCGGTGCACGACGTCGCGATCCTGCCCGGCACGGCCTTCGTGGAGCTGGCGCTGCACGCCGGTGAGCAGGTCGGCTGCGACCTGGTCGACGAGCTGACCATTGCGGCCGTGCTCGCTCTGCCCGCCGAGGGTGGGGTGCGGCTCCAACTGGTGGTCGGTCCGCCGGAGGAGGACGGTCGTCGCCCGCTGACCGTGTACGGCCAGCCCGACAGCGCGCCCCCGGACGCCTCGTGGACGCCGCACGCGGTCGGCACCCTGGTCCCCGCCGCCGGGTCCGACGCGGTGTCGCTGACCCACTGGCCCCCACCCGCGACCGAGGTGGACCTCGACGACGCGTACGACCGGCTGGCGGAGAACGGGTTCCGGTACGGCCCGGCGTTCCGGGGGCTGCGCCGGCTGTGGAGTGCCGACGGGGACGTCTACGCCGAGGTGGCCCTGCCGCAGGGGCTCGCCCCGGACGGCTACGGCCTGCATCCCGCCCTGTTCGACGCGGCACTCCAGGCGGCCGTGGTGGCCGACCTCGCCGCCGGGTCGGGCACCCTCAGCCTGCCGTTCTCCTGGAGCCGGGTCGCCCTGCACGCGGTGCGGGCCACGGCGCTGCGGGTGCGGATCACCGGGGCCGGACCGGACGGGCGTCGGGTCGACGTGTGTGACGCCGAGGGCGCGCCGGTCGCCTCGGTGGCGGCCATCGTGGCCCGGCCGCTGACCGGTGACCAGCTCGACGTCCCACTCGACACGCGGGCTGTCGTCGACAACTCGCTGTTCTCGCTCGGGTGGGTCCCGCTGCCGGAGCAGCCGACCGTGGACGCGCTTGTCGTCGACGACCTGGCCGACCTGCCGGACGAGTTGCCGGACGTCGTCGCGGTGGCCCTGGCGGCGTCGGACGTCCGGCCGGCGAACGAGGCCGCCCGGGCGTACACCGGTCGGGTGCTCGCCCTGCTCAACGGGTGGTTGGACGACGAGCGGTCCGAGCTGTCCACGCTCGCGGTGGTCACCAGCGGCGCGGACGCGGACCCTGCCCAGTCGGCCGTGCACGGGTTGGTCCGGTCGGCGCAGGCGGAGCACCCGGACCGTTTCGTCCTGGTCGACGTCAACGTACCGGGGGACCTGGCGCTCGTCGGCGCCGCCGTGGCGGCCGGCGAGCCGGAGGTGGCCGTGCGCGACGGGCGGCTGTACGCGCGCCGACTGTCCCGCACCGCCGCCGGCCCCGCGTTCGGCCGGATGCCCGACCCGGAGGGGACGGTGCTGGTCACCGGCGGCGGCGGTGGGATCGGCCGGCTGCTGACCCGGCACCTGGTCACCGAGCACGGCATGCGTCACCTGGTGCTGGCGTCTCGTCGCGGCGCGGACACCCCCGGTGCGGCGGAACTCGTCGACGAGCTCGGCCGGGCTGGCGCTCAGGTGCGGTTCGAGGCCTGCGACGTGTCCGACCGGGACGCCCTGGCCGGCCTGCTGGAGCGGCTCGACCGGCCGCTGACCGCCGTGGTGCACGCGGCCGGAGTGCTTGACGACGCGCTGCTGGCCGCGCAGACCCCGAAGCGTGTCGACACCGTCTTCGGCCCCAAGGTGGACGCGGCGACGTACCTCGACGAGTTGACCCGCGACGCCGACCTGAGCGCCTTCGTGCTCTTCTCCTCGGCGTCCGGCACCTTCGGCGCGCCGGGTCAGGCCAACTACGGTGCCGCGAACGCCTTCCTCGATGCCCTCGCTGTCCGACGCCGGGCCGCCGGGCTCCCGGCGACCTCGCTGGCCTGGGGTCTGTGGGAGGAACAGAGCGACATGGCCGGGCACCTCGACCCGGAGGAACGCCGCCGCCAGATGGCCCGCAGCGGCATCCGCCCGTTCTCCGCCGCGGAGGGGCTGGCGCTCTTCGACGCGGCGATGCGCCGCGACGAGGCGGTCCTCGTACCTGTCGGACTGGACCCGAACAGCATGTCGTCCGCGCTGCTGCGCGGCCTGTCGGGCACCCGCCGGCGGGTCGCCGCCGCCGCGCCCGGAGACGGCGGGACCCTTGCCGAACGCCTCGCGGCGATGCCGGCGACGCGCCGCGAGCAGGCCCTGGCCGACCTGGTGTACGCCCAGGTGGCGTCGGTGCTCGGGCACGGGTCGGAGACGACGCTCGACCCGGTCCGGCCGTTCCGCGACCTGGGCCTCGACTCGCTGACCGCGGTGGAGCTGCGCAACCGGCTCAGCACGGCCACCGGGCTGCGGCTCTCCGCGACCATGGTGTTCGACCATCCCACCCCCGCCGAGCTGCTGGCGTTCCTGCGCGCCGAGCTGATCGGTGCCGATCCGACGCCGGCCGAGCGGCTGCACGCCGAGTTGGACCGGTTGGACGAGGCGCTCGACGCGCTCGACACGACCGACGCGGACCGGTCCGCCCTGGTCACCAGGCTGCGCACCCTGCTGGCCCGGCACGGTGGCGACAGCCCGGGGCAGGCGGAGTTGGTGACCGCCACCGACGACGAGATGTTCGCGCTCATCGACCGCGAGATCGGCGTCGGATGACCCGCCCCGACCCGCTGCCGGCCCGAGGAGACTGATCCCCCTTGCGAGTCCTTTTCACGTCGTTCGCCATGGAGACCCACTTCCTCAGCATGGTGCCGCTGGCCTGGGCCATGCGCACCGCCGGGCACGAGGTGCGGGTGGCCAGCCAGCCGGGGTTGACCCGGGCCATCACCGCCGCGGGGCTGACCGCCGTGCCGGTCGGCGAGGACCACGGCCTGCTCGACGCGGTGCTCGGTGTCAGCGACGGTGCCGACGGCAGCTGGAACTCGGTGGACCTCGACCCGGCCCGGCCGGAGGTGCACAGCTGGGAGTTCCTCAAGGCGATCAACGGCATCCTGCCGGAGCGCTTCTTCGCCCAGGCGAACAACGACTCGATGGTCGACGGGATGGTCGAGTTCGCCACGTCGTGGCGCCCCGACCTGGTGGTGTGGGAGCCGTTCACGGTGGCGGGCGCGATCGCGGCCCGGGCCGTCGGCGCGGCCCACGCCCGACTGCTGTGGGGGGCCGACCTGCTGATCGACCTGCGGGCGCGGTTTCTGAGCCAACTCGCCGAACGCCCGGCCGGTGCCGCGCACGACGCACTCGGCGACTGGCTCGGCGGGCTCCTCGACCGGTACGGGCTCGACTTCCACGAGACGGTCGTCCGGGGACAGTGGACCATCGACACGCTCCCTTCGAGCATCCGGATGCCGCTGGGCGAGCCGACCGTGCCGGTGCGGTACGTGCCGTACAACGGGCCGGCGGTGGTGCCCGACTGGCTCCGCGTGCCCCCGGCGCGTACCCGGGTCTGCCTGACGCTCGGGCTGACCGCCCGCGACGGCGCGGACTACCTGCTCGGCTCGCTCGACGGGCTCTTCGACGCGGTGGGCGACCTGGACGTCGAGATCGTCGCCACCCTCAACGCGGCACAGCGGGAGCAGGTCTCCCGACTTCCCGACAACGTGCGGGCGGTGGACTTCGTCCCATTGCACGCGTTGCTGCCGACCTGCTCCGCGGTGGCCCACCACTGTGGTGCCGGCACCTGGTCCACCGCGGCCTACCACGGCGTGCCGCAACTGATCTCGCCGATGGTGTTCGAGAACTCGTACCGGGCGCGGCGCACCGCCGAGGTGGGGGCGGCCCTGGTGATCCCGCAGTCCGAGCTGACCCCCCAGGCGTTACGGGACGGCCTGTTGCGGGTGCTGACCGAACCGCGCTTCGCCGAAGGGGCGGACCGGCTGCGTCGGGAGTCGATGAGCGACCCGACACCGAACGACGTGGTGCCGACGCTGGAGAAGCTGACCCTCCAGCACCGGGACCTGGACGCGTGACATCCGTGCAGCAACAACCTGGGGAGAAGCCGTGAGAGTGCTCATCGTCGCACTGGGAACGATGGGGGACGTCGCCCCGTACACCGGGTTGGTGCCCCGGCTGCGGGAGGCGGGGCACGAGGTGGCCATCGCCGCGTACCCGCGCTTCGCGGATCTGGTGCGGGCCGCCGGGGCCGAGTTCCGGGAGATGCCCGGCGATCCGGCGGTGGTGGGGGAGTGGACGCAGGCGGAGAACTCGTCGCAGGCGATGCGGGGGATCACGGCGAAGACCCTGGAACTCGGCGAGTCGATCCTCACCGCGGCCAAGGAGGGTGCCGACGTCCTGCTGCTGTCCATGCCGGCGCAGCAGGGCGTGCACGTCGCCGAGAGTCTCGGCATCCCCAGCATGGGCGTGTTCCTCCAACCGGTCTTCCCGACCGCCGATCACCCGCCGTCGTTCATCGGCACCGGCGGCTCGCTCGGCTCGTGGGGCAACCGGGCCAGCGGGAATCTGCTGCTCGGGGTGATGGGCCGGCTCGTCTCCGGTGCCACCCGGGAGCTGCGCTCGCGGCTGGGCCTGCGGCCCCTGGGTCGCCGGGAGCTGGGCGCGCAGATGGATGCCTGGCCGGTGCTGCACGGCTACAGCCCCAGCGTGCTGCCGCGGCCCGCCGACTGGCGTCCCGCGCTGGAGGTGGCCGGCTACTTCTGGCCGGCCGTGCCGGCGGGGTGGGCACCGCCGGCCGAGCTTGCCGACTTCCTCGCCGCCGGTCCACCGCCGGTGTACGTCGGCTTCGGCAGCCGGAAGATCTCCGACGCGGCGCGGATCGCCGAGACCGTGGACGAGGCCCTGCGTCGGGTCGACGCGCGTGGCGTGATCCACGCCGGTTGGGGCGACCTGACCAGTCGCTCGGACCGAACGATCACGATCGGGGAGACCCCGCACGAGTGGCTGTTCCCGCGGATGGCCGCCGTGGTGCACCACTGCGGGGCGGGCACCACCGCCGCCGGGTTGCGGGCGGGTGTGCCGACCGTCGGCGTGCCGATCCTCGGTGACCAGCCGTTCTGGGCCGGTCGGGTGGTCGCGCTCGGCGCCGGACCAGCCCCGGTGCCCTATCGCAAGCTCTCCGTCGACCGTCTCACCAAGGCCCTCTCGGCCGCACTCGGTGACCCGTCGTACCGGACGGCCGCCGCCGGGTTGCGCGACCGGATCGCCACCGAGGACGGGGCCGGGAACGTGCTCGCCGCCCTGGACCGACTCCACTGACCACCCCTCCCCGGGACCTGGACCGAAAGGACTGCGCATGTACGTGGCACGAGTCGGAATTGTCGGCTGTGGCACCATGGGCGCTGGTATCGCCGAGATCAGCGCCCGAGCCGGCGTCGACGTCCGAGTGGTCGTCTCCCGCCCGACCTCCGCCGACCGGGCCCGCGCCCGGATCACCGGGTCGCTGGGCCGGCTGGTCGCCAAGGGGCGGTTGACCGAGGCGGACCGGGACGCCACCCTCGGGCGGATCAGCTTCGTGACCGAACTCGACGCGCTTGCCGACCGGCAGCTCGTGATCGAGAGCATCACCGAGGACGAGCCGGCCAAGCTCGCCCTCTTCAAGGAACTGGACCGGGCGCTGCCGCAGCCGGACGCGGTCATCGCCTCCAACACCTCGTCCATCCCGATCCACCGGCTGGCCGAGGTCACCAGCCGGCCCGAGCGGGTCGCCGGCATCCACTTCTTCAACCCGGTGCAGGTGCTGCCGCTCGTGGAGCTGGTGGCCTCCGAGACCACCGGCGAGCACGCCCGCCGCACCGTGCACCGGTTCGCCGCCGAACAACTCGGCAAGCAGGTGGTCTGGTCCCCGGACCGGGTCGGTTTCACGGTCAACGGGCTGCTCATCCCGTTCCTGCTGAGTGCCGTCCGGATGGTCGAGTCCGGGCTGACCACGGCGGAGGCGGTGGACCAGGCGATGAAGCTCGGCTGCAACCACCCGCTGGGGCCGCTGGAGCTGGCCGACCTGATCGGGCTGGACGTCGTCGCCTCGACCGCCGACGCGCTGCACCGCGAGTTCCGTGAGCCCCTGTACGCCGCGCCGGAGCTGCTGCTCCGCCTGGTGGCGGAGGGGGCGATCGGTCGCAAGGCCGGCCGTGGCTTCCACACCTATCCGCGCTGAGACGCACGAGACAACGAGGAGGCCCCCATGCGGGCACTGATCGTCGGTGGCGGTGTGGCGGGCGCCGCCGCGGCCGTCACCCTGCGCAGGATCGGCTGGGATCCTGTCGTGTTCGAGGCGTACGGGAGGTCGGCACACGACGTCGGCGCCTATCTCTTCCTCGCCTCGAACGGGCTGAACGCGCTGGACTCCTTCGGGATGAAGGACGAGATCGTGCGGCGTGGCCTGGACATGAGGTCGGTCGTGGCGTATTCGCACGCCGGCCGCCGGCTCGGCGCGTCGCCGTTCGGGCGGCATCGCGCCGACGCGACACCCACCCAGATGATCGACAGGTCGGACCTGTACGGCGCGCTGCTGGAGGAGGCGCAGCGCCAGGGTGTGCCGGTCGAGTACGGCAAGCGGTTCGTCGACCTCAAGGAGACCGCCGACGGCGTACGCGTCTTCTTCGAGGACGGCGGCTCGGCCGACGGGGACGTCGTGATCGGCGCCGACGGGGTCTGGTCCAGGGTCCGGGAGACGGTCGACCCAGGCGGTCCGGCCCTGTCGCCGACCTGCATCGTCGGAGTGGGTGGCCGTAGCGGCGCGCTCGACGTTCCCGGCGAACCGGGGGACTTCCAGACGTTCTTCGGCACCCAGGCGTTCTTCGGCTACGTCCGGCAACCCGACGGCACGGTGCAGTGGCTGGCCACGCCCGCCATCGACACCCCGGAGGCCGCCGTGGCACTGGCCGCCCTGCCGGCCGAGCAGTGGCGAAAGGAGCTGCTCCGGATGCTGGAGGTCGACCGGACCCCGGCGCCGCGGATCGTGGCGGCGACCGTCGAGTCGTACCCGCCGAGCGTGGCCCACTCGTTGCCGAACGGCCGGCCCTGGTTCACCGACCGCGTGGTGCTTCTGGGGGATGCCGCCCACCCGGTGCGTCCCTCGATCGGCCAGGGCGCGTCGATGGCCCTGGAGGACGCCGCCACGCTCGCCCGTTGCCTGCGGGACACGCCGGACCTGCGCGGGGCGTTCGACAGGTACGACCGCGTCCGGCGTGAGCGGATCGAACAGGTGATCAAGATCGGCGTCGACATGGACACGCGGATGCGGATGAACAGCCGCACCGAGGTGTTCGTGCGCAACCTGGCGGTGTCGGTCGTGCTCTGGCACGAGGGCCGGACCATCCGGCGCAAGGGTGAGCTGGCCGGCGGCGACATGGCCGCCCTGTGGGGACATCACATCGACTGGGAGCAGCCGGTAACAGCCTGACCACCGGAGGTGGGGTTTCCACCGCCGTTTCTGCCTGGTTCGCCGGCCGTCCCGTACCGATGATTCCAGAGAGAACCGCGCGTCCGCCGACCACGAGTTCCGGGCGCGCCGAGAGACGCCGCGGTGACGGCCGGGCGTCCGCGTCGGTGTTACGAGCCCAACGCGCCGAACCGGCGGGACCCGGCAGAACCGGGTTCCGCCGGCACGGGCGGTGACGGACGGGCCGCGACGCGGTCGTACGACCGGACACCGAAGCCGGGACCGGCCTGACCATCGACAGGTGAGCGGAGAGACATGAGTGGACCCATGCACGTCGCGGTGGCCTTCGACCTCGGCTTCGTACCGTGGACGGTGGCGACGATGAGATCGGTCGCGGCGGTCGGGATCCCGCCGGGCGGCACCGTGACCTGGTGGCTGATGCCGGGAGCCGACGTCCCGGCGGACGTGCTCGCCGCCGTCGTCGAGGAGGGCGAGCGCGTCGGCGACCCCCGGGTGCTGCGGGTGCCGACCGAGCTGGACGAACTGCCGCTGTCGTCGTGGCGGATGATGTCGTCCCGGATCTCCAACGCCGCCTACTACCGGCTGCTCCTGCCCGACCTGGTGCCCGACTCGGTGGACCGGATGCTCTGGCTGGACTCCGACGTGATGTGCACGGGCGACCTCACCGAGCTGTGGCAGACGGACCTGGAGGGCGCGTTGCTCGGCGCCGCCGTCGACATCGGCTCCCCGACCGTCGGCGCGGCGACCGGCATCCCCGGCCTCGACCCGACGGTTGGCCGGCTCACCAAGCGCAGCGACTACTTCAACTCCGGCGTGCTCCTGATGGACCTGCCCCGCTGCCGTGCGGCGGAGCTGTCCACCCGGTCGCTGGACTACATCCGGACCAACGCCGGGAAACTCCGCTTCGCGGTCCAGGACGCGATGAACGTCGCCGTGGACGACAGGTGGCTGCGCCTCGACCCGCGCTGGAACGACATGGACTTCTTCCGCTTCGAGCAGGAGCTCGGCGCGGTCGACGAGACCCGGATCATCCACTTCGCCGGCAAGAAGAAGCCGTGGCAGGAGTCCTTCCCGGACGGCCCGCTGAGGGACCTCTACCTGACCTACCTCCCGCGGACCCCGGACCTGACCGCAGCCCGGTAGCGGAGCCGCGCTCCGCCCTGACACCCGGAGAGATCCGTGAACAGAGCACCCTGGTACTACGACGTCGACGCCCTCCGGGCGCAGTTCCCCGCCCTCAAGGCCGGGTCCGCACACTTCGACGGGCCGGGCGGGACCCAGATTCCGCAGCCGGTCATCGACGCGATGGCCGAGGCGATGGCCAACCCGGTGTCGAACCGCGGCGCGCACACCGCCGGCGAGCGCAACGCCGAGGCCATCGTCGTGCAGGCCCGCCGTGCTCTCGCCGACCTGCTCGGCGCGACGCCGGAGGGGATCGTCTTCGGCCGCGGCGCCACGCAGGTCACCTACGACATCTCCCGGGCGTTGAGCCGCGACTGGGGTCCGGGCGACGAGGTGGTGGTCACCCGGCTCGACCACGAGGCCAACGTCCGACCCTGGGTGCAGGCCGCCGAGCGTTGCGGGGCCACGGTTCGCTGGGCGGACTTCGACCCCGCCACCGGCGAGCTGACACCCGACCACCTCGCCGCCGTGCTGTCCGACCGGACCCGCCTGGTCGCCGTCACTGCCGCGTCGAACCTGATCGGTACGCGACCGGACGTCGCCGCGCTCTCCCGCCTCGTCCATCAGACGGACGCCCTGTTCTACGTGGACGCGGCGCACTACAGCGCCCACGCCAGCGTCGACCTGGACGCCTTCGGCGCGGACCTGCTCTCCTGCTCCTGCTACAAGTTCCTCGGCCCGCACCTGGGCGTCCTCGCGGCCCGCCCCGAGCTGCTGCACGGTCTGCGACCGGACAAGCTGGTGTCCGCCACCGACGACGTGCCGGAGCGGTTCGAGCTGGGCATCCTGCCCTACGAGGTGCTCGCGGGCGCGCGCGCCACAGTGGACTTCCTCGCCGGGCTGGGCCCGCTGCGCGACGGCGACCGGCGCGCGCGGCTCGCCTCGGCGTTCGACGCGGTGGAGGAGCACGAGGACGCGCTCCGGGTACGCGCCGAACGCGGGCTGGCCGAGCTGCCGGGGGTCACCGTGTACTCCCGCGCCGCCCGGCGTACGCCGACCCTGCTGCTGGGCGTCGCGGACCACCACCCCCGCGACGTGCACCGCTACCTCGCCCGGCAGGGCGTCGACGTGGGCTCCGGGACGTTCTACGCGGTCGAGGCGTCCCGGCGTCTCGGCCTGGGCGAGACCGGCGGTGTCCGGGTGGGGCTGGCGCCCTACACCTCCGAGGAGGACATCGACCGCCTGCTGGAGGGTCTGTCCGCCTACCTGAGCGGGAGCCGGTGACCCGCCTCGGGCGGTACTCTTCCTCGACGATTGGAGCTGTGATGACCAAGACCACGGTGGACGAATCGTGGGTCCGTGGCTTCCACCGCGGCCCGGAGAACGGGCCGACGCTCGTGTGCTTCCCGCACGCCGGCGGGTCGGCGAGCTACTTCACCTCGTTCTCGGCCGAGTTGCGCTCGACTCTCCAGGTGCTCGCCATCCAGTATCCGGGCCGGCAGGACCGGCTCCGCGACCGCTGCCTCGGCAGCATCGACGAGTTGGCCGAGGAGTCGTACCGGGCGCTGCGTCCGCTGCTGGACCGGCCGGTGGCGTTCTTCGGCCACAGCATGGGGGCGATGATCGCCTTCGAGGTGGCGACCCTGATGCGGGAGCGGCTGGACGCGGCACCGACCATCCTCTTCGCCTCCGGCCGCCGGGCGCCCTCCCGGTTCCGGGACGAGAGCGTCCACCTGCGCGACGACGCCGGCCTGATAGCCGAGCTGAAGACCCTCAGCGGGACCGACAGCCGGATCCTCGACGACGAGGACGTGCTGCGGATGATCCTGCCGTCGATGCGCAGCGACTACCGTGCGGTGGAGAGCTACCGCTACCGTCCCGGGCCACCGTTGACCTGCCCGATCACGGCCGTGATCGGCGAGGATGACGGCAAGGTCAACCAGGACGAGGCCCGTGCCTGGGGCGACCACACCACCGGCGAGTTCCGCCTGCACGTCCTCCCCGGCGGCCACTTCTACCTGGCCGAGCAGCGACAGGCCGTCGCGGACCTGGTCGCCCGGCAGTTGCTCGCCCCGGCGTGAGCGCGTCCGTCGGTCCGGTGGGCGGATTGGTTCCCGCCGGTGTGGTCGTCGTCGAGGCGTTCGGGCACCGCGACGACGTCGTGCTCCTGCCCGAGGAGGAGGCGGTGGTGGCGCGCGCCGTGGACAAGCGGCGCCGCGAGTTCACCACCGCCCGGCACTGCGCCCGGTCGGCGCTCGGTCGGCTCGGCTTCGACCCGGTGCCGATCCTTCCCGGCCCTCGGGGCGCGCCGGGGTGGCCGGACGGCGTGGTCGGCAGCATCACCCACTGCGAGGGCTACTGCGCGAGCGCGGTGGCCCTGCGCCGGGACGTGGCCGCGCTCGGCGTCGACGCCGAGCCCGCCGCCGCGCTGCCCGAGGGGGTGCTGGAGGCCATCGCGCTGCCCGAGGAGGAGTCGGCCGTCCGCCGGCTGGCCGTCACGTACCCGGAGGTCCCCTGGGACCGGCTGCTGTTCAGTGCCAAGGAGTCGGTGTACAAGACGTGGTTCCCGGTGACCGGCCTGTGGCTGGACTTCCACGAGGCACGGATCGACCTCGACCCGTCGGGCGTCTTCACGGCCACCCTGCTCAGGCAGGTGCCCGCCGACTGCGTCGTTCCGCTCGCCCGGCTGGGTGGGCGATGGCGGATCCGGGCCGGTTTGGCCGGCACCGCCATCGCCGTACCCAGCTGAGACCCGCTCAGGTCCCGGCGACCGCGTCGGCCTGACCTCGTGCCCCGCCGTCCGGTGCCGGCTGCTGCCCGGCGTCGGGACGGTTGTCTCCCTGCCGCTCGTCCGTGCCTCGGCGGGGCCACCAGAACCGGTCACCGAGAATGATCGCGAGGGCGGGCACCAGGATGGTCCGCACCAGCAGGGTGTCGAGCAGCACCCCGATCCCGACCACGATGCCGACCTGGGCAGCGGTGACCACCGGGATGACCCCCAGCACCGCGAACACGGCGGCGAGCAGGATGCCGGCGCTGGTGATGACGCCGCCGGTGACCCGCAGCGCGCGCAGCATCCCCTCGCGGGTGCCGAGCCGCCGCGCCTCCTCCCGGGCCCGGGTGACCAGGAAGATGTTGTAGTCCACGCCGAGTGCGACGAGGAGCACGAACGAGATCAGCACCACGCCGCTGTCCAGCGCGGGGTAGTGCAGCACGTGCTGGAACAGCAACCAACTCGCCCCCAGGCTGGCCAGAAACGACAGCGCGACGGTCACGACCAGCAGCACCGGGGCGAGCAACCCCCGCAGCAGGGCCACCAGCACCAGACCGACGAGGACCAGGATGATCGGCAGGAGCAACGCGGTGTCCCGCTTGTAGGCGTCGAGGGTGTCCATGGTGGCCACCACCTGGCCACCCACCGCCGCCCGCGCACCGGGCACGGTGGCCACGGCCCGCCGCAGCTCCCGGATCGACCGGTCGGAACCGGCGGTGCCCGGCTCGGCGGTCAGCACGACCGACACCCGGGCGACCGAATCGGTCCGTTCGGTGACCGTCGCGCCGGCCACACCGGGCACCGTGGTCGCGGCCTGCGCCACCCGGTCGGCGGTCGCCGGCGTGGTCAGGACATCGACCGGCTGGGTCGCCCCCGCCGGGAACGCGCGGGCCAGCGTCTGCGCCCCGCGTACGGCCTCCGGCTCGACGCGGAACTGCTCGCTCTGGCTGAGCCCGACCCGCAGCCCCGCGACGCCGGCCGCCAGGCCAGCCAACAGCGTCACCCCCACCAGCACGACCGCGACGGGACGCCGGCCCACCACCGCGCTGAGCCGGCCCCACACCCGCCCCACGCGGGCGGCGCTGCCCAGCCGTGGCACGGCCGGCCAGAACACCCCTCGCCCGCACAGCACGAGCGCGGCGGGCAGCACGAACAGGGCGGCGAGCACGGCCAGTACGATGCCGATGGCGCAGGCGACACCGAGCGAGCGGCTGCCCTCGACCTGGGCCAGCACGAGCGCGAGCAGCGCCACCACCACCGTTCCGCCGCTGGCCAGGATGGCTTCGCCGGTGCGGCCGACGGCGGTACGCATCGCGGCGAACCGGTCCTCGGTGCGCCGCAGTTCGTCCCGGTACCGGGCGATCAGCAGCAGGGCGTAGTCGGTCGCCGCGCCGAAGACCAGCACGCTGGCGATGCCGTACGTGGCCCCGTCGGGCGTGAGGCTCAGCCGGGGCAACACGTGGTCGATGACGCGCAGCGCCAACTGCTCGGTGACCGCCACCACCACCAGGGGGACGACCCACAGCACCACGCTGCGGTAGGTGACCAGCAGCAGCACCGCCACCACGGTCACCGTGGTCAGCAGCAGGGTGGTGTCGGTGCCGTCGAAGACCGCGGACAGGTCGGCGGTGAACGCGGGCGCCCCGGTCACCTGGGCCCGTACCCCCTCGGGAAGCCCGCTGGCGAGCGCGGCGCGCAGCGCGCGCACCTGCGCTGCGGTGTCCTCGTCGTCGGCGGGCAGGGGGACCGCGACAAGCGCGACGGTGCCGTCACCGGACAGGTGGGGCGGGGTGACCGTGCCGCCGACCGCCATCGCGCGCAGCGCCGGCAACCGCGTCTCCAACGCCGCCCGGTCACCAGTGGTGAGCGCGGCGCCGTCGGTGCGGCTGACCACGACGACCGCCGGTTGCGCCTTCGTCGACGGCAGCCGCGCCAGCAGTTCTCCGGCACGCACCGAGGAGTACGAGTCGGGCAGGCTGGCCACGCCGACCTGGAACGGCTCGGTCTCGGGACGCGGCACCAGGTAGACGCCGACGACGATCAGGACGGCGAGCAGCAGGGTGGCCCAGGCACCCCGGCGTCGCACGGGTGCCGCGATCACGGCAGCGCCGGTGGGCCGGGAATCACCTCCGCCGCGGGTGTTTCCTCGCCCCGCCCCGGTTCCAGGCCGAGCCCGGTGCCGCCGGCGAGCATGTCGTCACAGACCCGGTGGAAGTGGGTGATCAGGCACTCCCGATCGTTGAGCACGTTGCGCCGGTACGCGGACGACTGCCGCGTGGCCGTGACGTCGGTCCACTGGTCGACGTCCTCCTGGACGACGCCCTTGAAGATGGTCCAGAACAACGACACGTGCTCCTGGTACTCGGCGTCGTCGGAGTCGTACTGGAGCTCCCAGGCCTCGAACCGGGTCCGGTCGACGTCGAGCGGGACGGCGCGGAAGATCTGCGTGTGCAGGCGGTTGGCGTTGACCACAGTGGTCGGGAAGAGCTGGTAGTTGCAGATCGCCAGGTTGATGTGGTCGAGGGTGCGCTGCAACTCCTCCAGCACCCCCATGAACGGCACCACCATCATCCCGTTGCGCCCGAACACGTCCATCGTGGAGTGGCGGGCGTCCCGGGACTCCTTCGGTGGGACGTTGTGCAGCGCCTGGGCGTGGTAATACTCGCTGAAGGCGTCGACGCACACCTTCCAGTTGACGTTCACCTCCCACTCCAGCTTCTCGACGAGCTTCATGTCCTGCATGTGGTAGGCGCCGAGATCCGCGGAGATCTCCGGGCCGATCCAGTCGAGCAGTGGCCCGGCCACGCCCGGCCCGGCCAGCACCGCCCACACCCAGCCACCCCACTCGTCCAGGTCCAGGGCGGGGGAGCAGAGGCCGGCGAGCACCTCCTGGTCGAAGTCGTGGCGGTCGGGGACGCCCGTCACCTTGCCCTCGATGTCGTACGCCCACCGGTGCCACCGGCAGGTGAAGCGGCGGGCGCCGGTGCCGCTCTCGGGGACGATCCGCGCGCCCCGGTGCTGGCAGACGTTGTGGAAGCCGGCCAGACCGCCGTCCGGGCGGCGGGTGATGACGATGCTCTCACCGTGCCCCTCCCAGACGTGGTGGTCGCCGGGGTTGGGGATCTGTTCCGAGCGGCAGATGATCTGCCAGCTCCGGTTGAGGATGCGCGTCCGCTCCAGCTCGTACCGCTGCGGGTCGCGGTAGACGCTCGCGTCGACTGTCGAGGGCCCGATCGGCGGCACCGCCGGCACGCTCTGCCCGAAACGCACGGGCAGTTCACCACGGGTGGGATTGAAGACCACTGTCGACCTCCGTTTTCGGCTCGTCCCGTCCTGCCGCGGACGCGGGCCTGACGGGCGGGAAGCGGGCTCGGACGGGCGGCGCCGAGCTACCGCCTGGCGACCGAATAATCGATGAGGCGGCGACGCCGGGTCCAGGCAGAACCGACGGCGACTTGCGTAAGCGGCCGTTCAGGTGGACTTGGCTCCTCCCATCGGCACCCCGGGTGACGTGCCGGGGGGAGGCCGACGCGGCGGGCATCGGCTCTGACCAGTCATCCCGACCGGTCCGTGACCGTCGGGCATGGGCGCGGTTCGATTCCCGGCCAGTGATCTGCCGCCGGTTCTGCCTGGACCGGGTGGGCCGTCTCTACCAATCATTCGCAGGTGGACACGTGGTTGCGGGTCCCGGCCGACAACCGTCGAGCCGCTGGCGTCCGATCCACCGGCCGCCGCGTCCGGACGCCGCCCGACACGGTCGGCGACAGGGGGGAGATGTCCGGTGAGCGGTGAGGAAAAGCTGCGCGGCTACCTGAAGCGGGTCACCGCCGAGCTGCTGGAGGCCCGGCAGCGACTCGCGAGTGGTGGCGAGCCGATCGCGATCGTCGGCATGGCCTGCCGCTTTCCCGGTGGCGTTCGGTCACCCGAGGATCTGTGGCGGCTGATGGAGCGCGGCGGCAGCGGCATCGGCAGCCTGCCGGACAACCGGGAGTGGGATCTGGCGGATTTCGACGCCGGCACCAACGACGACGCGCCCCAGACCCCTCGCACCGGTGGTTTCCTGCACGACGCCGCCGACTTCGACGCCGAGCTGTTCGAGATCTCGCCCCGCGAGGCGCTGGCGATGGACCCGCAGCACCGCCTGCTGCTGGAGGTCGCCTGGGAGAGCCTGGAACGGGCGGGCATCCCGGCGGACGCGTTGCGCGGCACGCCCACCGGCGTCTACGTCGGCATGATCCACAACGACTACGGCACCTGGCTCACCGGATCGGCGCAGGGCACGTCGGCGTTCGGTGGCTTCTTCCTCAACGGCAACAGCAGCGCGGTGGCCTCCGGTCGGATCGCGTACGCGCTCGGCCTGCACGGGCCGGCCGTCACCATCGACACCGCGTGCTCCTCGGCGCTTGTCGCGATCCACGACGCCTGTCACGCGCTGCGCCAGGGTGACTGTTCCACGGCCCTGGTCGGCGCGGCGGCGGTGATGACCACACCGAGGCTGCTCGTGGAGTTCAGCCGCCAGGGTGGCCTCGCCCCGGACGGGCGGTGCAAGGCATTCGCCGCCGCGGCCGACGGCACGTCGTTCTCCGAGGGCGTCGCCATGCTCGTCCTGGAACGGCTCTCGGACGCCCAGCGCGCCGGGCACGAGGTGCTGGCCGTGATCCGCGGCTCCGCGCTCAACCAGGACGGCGCGTCCAACGGGCTGACCGCCCCGAACGGCAACGCCCAGCAGCAGGTGATCCGGCAGGCGCTCGCCAACGCCGGGCTCACTCCCGACCAGGTCGACGCCGTGGAGGCGCACGGGACCGGCACCACCCTCGGCGACCCCATCGAGGGCCAGGCGCTGCTCGCCACCTACGGCACCAGACGCGCCGGACGCCCACCCCTGCTGCTCGGCTCGGTCAAGTCGAATCTGGGCCACACCCAGGCCGCCGCCGGCCTGGCCGGCGTGATCAAGATGGTGCTGTCCATGCGGCACGGTGTGCTCCCGGCGAGCCTGCACGTCGACGAGCCCACCCCGCACATCGACTGGTCGGCCGGCCAGGTCCGGCTGCTGACCGAGCCCACCCCCTGGCCACGGACCGGCGAGCCGCGGCGGGCCGGGATCTCCTCGTTCAGCTTCAGCGGCACCAACGCCCACGTGATCGTCGAGCAGGCCCCGGTCGCCGAGGAGGCCCTCGCCGAGGAGCCGGTGCGGGCGTTGCCCGCCCTGCCCTGGGTGCTGTCGGCGAAGACCGCGCCGGCGCTGCGGGCGCAGGCCGCACGGCTGCTCGCCCACCTGAACGCGGAACCCGCGGCGTCGGACGCCGACGTCGCCCTGTCGCTGGCCGCGGGCCGGGCGGCCCTGCGGCACCGGGCGGTGATCATCGGCCACGACCGGGACGCCCGGCGGTCCGGGCTCGCCGCGCTGACCACGGGCGAGCCGGCGGAGAACCTGGTCCAGGGCGTGGCGACCGGCGCTCCCGCCCCGGGCGCCGTGTTCGTCTTTCCCGGGCAGGGCTCGCAGTGGGTCGGGATGGCCCGCGAGCTGATCGACGCGGAGCCGGTGTTCGCCGACCGGGCACAGGAGTGCGTCGCGGCCTTCACCCCGCACCTCGACTGGTCCCTCGCCGACGTGTTGCGCGGCGTCACCCCCGGGACCCGGAGCCTGGACGATGTCGAGGTCGTCCAGACCAGCCTGTTCACGGTGATGGTCTCGCTGGCCGCGCTCTGGGAGGCCCGCGGGGTCCGACCGGTCGCCGTGGTCGGGCACAGCCAGGGCGAGCTCGCCGCCGCCGTGGTGGCGGGCGCGCTGACGTTGCCGGACGCCGCCCGCGCCGTGGCCCTGCGCTGCCGCGCCATCCGGAGCACACTGGCCGGCCACGGTGGCATGGCGTCCGTCGCCCGACCGGTGGCCGAGGTGGAGCAACTCCTCGACGACGGGCGGCTCTTCGTCGCCGCTGTCAACGGTCCCGGCTCCACGGTGGTCTCGGGCGACCCGGAGGCTCTCACCGCGCTCCTCGACGCCTGCGCGTCCGACGGCGTCCGGGCCCAGCGGGTCCCGGTCGACTACGCCTCGCACTCTCCCCAGGTCGACGCCGTCGAAACCGAACTGCGGGCGGTGTTGGCCGACGTCCGGCCCGCCGGCACCCGGGTGCCCTTCTACTCCGCGGTCACCGCCGGCCCGCTCGACGGTGACGAGTTGACAGGTGACTACTGGTTCGACAACCTGCGTCGCCGGGTGGACTTCGTCGGCGCGGTCGACGCGCTGCTGAGCGACGGACACCGCACCTTCGTCGAGTGCAGCCCGCACCCGGTGCTGACGCACGGGATCGAGGAACTGGCCGAGCACCGGGGCTTCGAGGTGACGGTGACCGGGTCACTGCGCCGCGACGACGGCGGCCCCGCGCGGTTCCTGACCTCCCTGGCCGAGCTGCACGTCCGCGGCGGCCGGGTCGAGTGGCAGGCGATCTTCACCGGCACCGGCGCCCGGCGGGTGCCGCTGCCCACGTACGCCTTCCAGCACCGCCGCTTCTGGCTGGACAAGCCGGACCGCGCGAAGGGTGACGTCCGTGCCGCCGGCCTGCTGCCGGTGGACCATCCGCTCCTCGGCGCGACTGTCGACCTGGCCGGTGGTGCCGGGGCCGTGCTCACCGGCCGGCTGTCCCCGTCCGACCAGAGCTGGGTCACCGACCACGCCGCCGGTGGCACCCTGCTCGTGCCCGGCACGGTCTGCGTGGAGCTGGCCGGCCAGGTGGCGGCGCGGGCCGGCCTGGGCAGCGTCGAGGAGCTGACCATCGAGGTGCCGATGGTCATCCCCGACGAGGACGAGCTGGCCCTCCAGGTGACCGCCGGCGACCCGGACGAGACGGGCCGACGACCGTTCGCCGTGTACTCGCGACCGGCCGGCGCGGCGGCCGACGCGTCGTGGGTCCGGCATGCCGGTGGCATCGTGCGCGCCGACCTGCCCGAGCCCGACCCGGCGGCCTGGTCCGCCCTCCGCGGCGCATGGCCGCCGGTCGGTGCCGACCCGGTCGAGGTGACCGGGGTCTACGACCGGCTCGCGACCCTCGGCTACCAGTACGGCCCCGCCTTCCAGGGGCTGCGCGGGGTGTGGCGGCGCGGGGCCGAGCTCTTCGCCGAGGTGGCGCTGCCCGACGGCGTACCGCCTGCGGGGTTCGGCCTGCACCCGGCGCTGTTCGACGCGGCGATGCACGCCGTTCTGGTCGACCGCGCGGACGGCGCGACCGGCGGAGGTTCGCTGAGCCTGCCCTTCGCCTGGCACGACGTGGTGGTCCACCGGGGCGGCGCGGACACCCTGCGGGTCCGGCTCGCCTACCGGGGTGCGGACGACGTCACCATGGCGGCGGTCGACGCCAGCGGCGCGCCGGTGGTCTCCGTCGGGTCGCTGACCACCCGCCCGGTGACGCTGGAACAGCTACGGGCGGCCCGGGGGGCCCTGCGCGACGCCTGGTTCCGCCTGGACTGGACGCCGGCCGCGCCCACCGCGGACGCGGCCGTGCCGCCGCAGTTCGCGCTGCTCGGTGACGTCCCGGGCATCGCGACCGCGAAACGGTACGCCGACCTGACGGCGCTGAGCGCGGCGCTGGACGAGGGCGAACCCGCGCCGGACGTGGTCGTCGCCGGCATCGCACCGGCCGATCAGGGGTCCTCGACGTCCGAGGCGGTGCGCGCGGCGCTCGACGGCACGCTGGCGCTGCTGCGGGCCTGGCTCGCCGACGACCGGTTGCCGGCGACCAGACTGGCGCTCGTCACCCGGGGCGCGGTGGCCATGGACGGCGACGAGACGCCACGACTGGACGCCGCGGCGGTGTGGGGGCTGGTGCGCTCGGCGCAGTCCGAGCACCCGGGGCGCTTCCTGCTCGTCGACATCGATGGCACCCCGGCCTCCGGCGCGGTCGTGCCCGAGGTGCTCGCCGGGGAGGAACCGCAGTGCGTGCTGCGGGCCGGGTCGGTGCGGGTCGCCCGCCTGGTCCGGGCCGTCACCCCCACCACCGAGCCGGGGCCGGTCGCCGCCGGCACGGTCCTCGTCACCGGCGGCCTCGGCACGGTGGGTGCGACGGTGGCCCGGCACCTGGTGACCCAGCGGGGCGCCCGGCACCTGCTGCTGGTGGGACGCCGGGGCGCGGACACCCCCGGGGCGGATCGGCTCGTCGAGGAGCTGACCGCGCTCGGCGCGGCCGTCACGGTGGCCCGCTGCGACGTGGCGGACCGTGCCGCCGTCGCCGAGGTGCTGGCCGCGATCCCGGCGGAGCACCCGCTGACCACCGTCGTGCACACCGCCGGCCTGGTCGACGACGGTCTGGTCGACACGCTCACCCCGGACCGGTTGGACCGGGTGCTGCGGCCCAAGGTGGACGGTGCCGTCAACCTGCACGAGCTGACCCGGGGCGACAACCTCAACGAGTTCATCCTCTTCTCCTCCCTCGCCGGGGTGCTCGGTGGCGCGGGCCAGGCCAACTACGCCGCGGCGAACGCCTTCCTGGACGCCCTCGCGCAGCACCGCCGTCACCTCGGGCTCCCCGGCCTGTCGTTGGCCTGGGGGCACTGGGCCCAGACCAGCGGGCTCACCGGCGAGCTGGAGGAGAAGGACCTGCGCCGGCTCGCCGCGGCCGGGATCGTGCCGATGCCGTCGGAGGAGGCGCTGGCCCTGCTCGACGCCGGTCGGGCGTCCGACGAGTCCGCGGTGGTCACCGCGCGGCTGGACCTGTCCGCGCTGCGTACGGCGGCCGGCGCCGGCCCGCTGCCGCCGGTGCTGACCTCGCTGGTGCGCGCACCGGCCGCCTCGTCCAGGCCGGACGGCGCGGCGGACGCCTCGGCCGGGGACGCCGCGACGTGGCGGCGGGACCTGGCGGGGCTGCCGGCGGAGGACCAACTCGGCCGGCTGACCGACCTGGTCCGCTCCCGGGTCGCCACGGTCCTCGGGCACCCGCCCGCGGCCGGCGCGTCGATCGACGCGGATCGCCCCTTCAAGGAGCTCGGGTTCGACTCGCTGACCGCCGTGGAACTGCGCAACCGGCTCGGCGCGGCCACCGGGCTGCGGCTGCCCGCGACGCTGGTCTTCGACCACCCCACCCCGTCCGCGCTTGCGGAGTTCCTCCGCACCGAACTCGTCGGCGACGAGGCCGCGGGGGCCGACCCGGTGACCGCCGCCGTGGAGCACCTGCGTGCCGTGGTCGCCGCGCAGCCGCCGGACGACCCGGCTCGGGCCGGCCTCACCGCCCGCCTGCGGGAGCTGGTGCGCGAGCTCGACGTCCGACCGCAGGAGCCTGCGGTGGAGGTGGAGTCCGCCACGGCCGACGAACTCTTCGACCTCCTGGACGAGCAGCTCGAGACCTTCTGAGCGAGCCGACCGCCAGCCGTCACCGACACATCCATCTGGGGGTACCAGTAGTGGGCAACACTTCCGATTCGTTGGTCGAGGCGCTGCGGGCGTCTCTGCTCGAGAACGAGCGGCTGCGCCGACAGACCCAGGAGCTGGCGGACGCTGCCCGTGAGCCCCTGGCCATCGTGGGGATGGCCTGTCGGCTGCCCGGTGGTGTCAGCACTCCCGAGGAGCTGTGGCGGCTCGTCACCGACGGCGAGGACGCGGTCGGGCCGTTCCCCGTAGACCGGGGATGGGACGTCGACGCGATCTACGACCCGGAGCCGGGACGGCCACGCCGCTCCTACGTGCGGGAGGGCGGTTTCCTGCACGACGCCGCGGAATTCGACGCGGCCTTCTTCGGCATCTCCCCGCGCGAGGCGCTGACCATGGACCCGCAGCAGCGGCTGCTGCTGGAGTGCTCCTGGGAGGCGCTGGAGCGCGCCGGGATCGACCCGAAGTCCCTGGCGGGCAGCCGCACCGGCGTGTTCGTCGGGCTGATGTACCACGACTACCTGGGCAACACCAGCTCCGGCAGCGTCGCCTCGGGCCGGATCTCGTACACCCTGGGCCTGGAGGGCCCGGCTATGACGGTCGACACCGCGTGCTCGTCCTCGCTCGTCGCGCTGCACGCGGCGGGGACGGCGCTGCGACAGGGCGAGTGCTCGCTGGCCCTGGTCGGTGGCGCGACGGTGATGGCCACCCCGCAGGTCTTCGTCGAGACCTCGCAGCAGCGGATGCTGGCACCCGACGGTCGCTGCAAGTCGTACGCCGCGGGGGCCGACGGGGTCGGCTGGGCCGAGGGCGCCGGGGTGGTGGTGCTGGAACGACTCTCCGAGGCGCGGCGGCTGGGCCACCGGGTGCTCGGGGTGGTCCGTGGGTCGGCGATCAACCAGGACGGGGCGAGCAGCGGGCTGACCGCCCCGAACGGCCCGTCGCAGCAGCGGCTCATCCGGCAGGCGCTGGCCAACGCGGGCCTCACGACGGCCGACGTGGACGTGGTGGAGGGGCATGGCACCGGCACGACCCTCGGCGACCCCATCGAGGCACAGGCGCTGCTCGCCACGTACGGCGCGGACCGGCCGCTCGGCCGGCCGCTGCTTTTGGGTGCGCTCAAGTCCAACATCGGGCACGCCCAGGCCGCGGCGGGCGTCGCCGGTCTGATCAAGATGGTGCTGGCCCTGCGCCACGGCGCCGTGCCGAGCACCCTGCACCTGGACGCCCCCAGCCCGCAGGTCGACTGGACGGCGGGCGCCGTCGAGTTGGTGACCAAGACCCGGCCGTGGCCGGACACCGACCGCCCGCGCCGGGCGGCGGTCTCCTCGTTCGGGCTGAGCGGCACCAACGCGCACGTCATCCTCGAAGCGGCGCCCGAGCCGCCGGCCGTCGAGCAGCCGCCGGCCGCGCCGGAGGTGGCGATGCCGTGGGTGGTCTCCGCCCGGTCGGCCGTCGCGCTGCGCGCCCAGGCCGCCCGGTTGCTGTCGTACGTGCAGGCGGAGCCGGAGCTACGCCCCGCGGATCTGGCCCGCGCGTTGGCCGCCCGTACCCCCTTCGAACACCGCGCGGTGCTCGTCGGCCGCCACCGGGACGACCTGGTCGCCGGGTTGCAGGCGGTGGCCCGAGGGGTCGACGCGGTGGGCGTGGCCCGGGGCACCGGCCGGGCCGGTCGCCGGGTGGTCCTGGTCTTCCCCGGCCATGGGTCGCAGTGGGCACGGATGGCCACGGACCTGCTGGACACCGAGCCGGTCTTCGCGCGGGAGATGGCCGCCTGTGACGCGGCCCTGCGGGAGCACCTGGACTGGTCGGTGGTCGACGTGCTGCGGGCGACGCCCGGCGCCCCGGAGCTGGACGGCGTCGCGGTCGTCCAGCCGGCGCTCTTCGCCGTGATGGTGTCGCTCGCCGCCCTGTGGCGCTCCTACGGCGTGGAGCCCGACGCCGTGTTGGGGCACAGCCAGGGCGAGATCGCCGCGGCCCACGTGGCCGGCGCGCTCAGCCTCGCCGACGCCGCCCGGGTGGCGGCGCTGCGCAGCCGGGCCATCGCCCGGGTGATGGAGGGCCGGGGCGGGATGGCCGTGGTCTCCGCCACCGAGGAGACCGTCACGGAGCTTCTCGACCGCTGGTCCGGGCGACTCGTGGTGGCCTCCGTGAACGGGCCGTCGTCCATCCTGGTCTCCGGCGACGCCGACGCGATCGACGAGCTGGTCGCCGCGGGCGAGGCCGGCGGGCCGCGGGTCCGCCGCGTCGCCGCCGGGTACGCGCCGCACTCGCCGCACGTGGACGGCATCCGGGACACCCTGCTGGCCGACCTGGCCGAGGTGCGCCCCACTCGGGCGACGGTGCCGTTCTTCTCGCCGGTCACCGGCGAGTGGCTGGACACCACCGAGATGGACGCCGGGTACTGGTTCCGGGTGCTGCGCGGCCCGGTTCGGCTCGCGTCGGCCGCCACCGCCCTGCGCCAGCAGGGCTTCGACACGTTCATCGAGGTCAGCCCGCACCCGGTGCTCGCGTCCGGGGTGCAGGAGACGCTGGAGGCCGTCGGCGACCCGTTCGCCGTGCTCGGCACGCTGCGCCGCGGTCAGGGCGACCGCGACCGGTTGCTGACGTCACTGGGGGAGGCGTTCGCCGCGGGCGTCCGGCTGGACTGGGCCGCCGCCCTGCCCGCCGGCGACGGCACGGCCGTCGAGCTGCCGACGTACGCCTTCCAGCGGCAGCGGTTCTGGATCGACACCGTCGCGCCGGGCGTCGCCGCCGACGGGGAGGATCCGTTCGCCGGTCTGCCGGCGGAGGACGAGACCGTCGACGACACCCGCGAGCTGTTGCGCACCGGCAACGAGCAGACCCGGCGTACGGCCGCCGGTGGCCTGGTCGCCGGGGTGGTGGCCAGCGTGCTCGGCTACCGCCAGCCGGAGGAGATCGCGCCGGACGCCGACTTCCTCGACCTCGGGTTCGACTCGCTGACCGCCCTGGAGGTCCGCAACCGGCTCAACCGGGCCACCGGGCTCACCCTGCCGGTGAGCATGGTCTTCGACCACGCGACGCCGACCGCGCTCGCCGACTTCGTCCTCGCGCAGCTTGCCGCGTCCGACGGCGGTGACGACGAGGGCGTCGAGTTGCTGCGCATCGCGCGCCGACGGCGGGCGGTGGCGACGCCGGACGAGCAGATCCCGCTCTCCTTCGCCCAGCAGCGGCTCTGGACCCTCGACCAGCTCGTGCCGGACAGCTACGCGTACAACGCCGCGTTCTCGCTGGCGCTCGACGGCCCGGTGCGCCCGGACGCCGTCGAGCACGCGGTCAACGAGCTCGTCCGGCGGCACGAGGTGCTGCGGACCACGTTCCCGAGCCGCGACGGCCAGGCCTGGCAGCGCATCGCGCCCCACCTCACCGTGCCGGTGCCGGTGGTCGACCTCGCCGACCTGCCCGACGGTGAGCGGGAGGCCGAGTGCGAGCGGTTGGTCACGGTGGAGTCGCGCCGGACGTTCGACCTGGCCGAGGGGCCGCTGCTGCGGGTCGTCCTGTACCGCCTCGGCCCGACCGAGCACCGGATGCTCGTCACCGTGCACCACATCGTGGTGGACGTGTGGTCCGGCGGCATCTTCGCCCGGGAGCTGGCGATCGCGTACGAGGCGTTCGTCGAGGGCCGTCGCCCGGAGCTGCCGGAGCTGCCCGTGCAGTACGCCGACTACGCGATCTGGGAGCGGCAGCGGCTCGGGGAGGACCGGCTCGCCGGCAGGCTGGCGCAGTGGCGCGAGCTGCTCGGCGGGTCGACCGGCGTGGAGCTGATGACGGACCGGCCCCGACCGGCGGTGCAGCAGTTCAGCGGGGGCAGCCTCAGCTTCGACCTGGACACCGCCACCTCTGCGGCGTTGCGCGGATTCAGCGCCGAGCACGGTGTCACGCTGTTCACCACGCTGC
Organism: Micromonospora sp. NPDC048935; assembly: GCF_043197875.1. Lineage (NCBI taxonomy): Bacteria > Bacillati > Actinomycetota > Actinomycetes > Micromonosporales > Micromonosporaceae > Micromonospora > Micromonospora sp. NPDC048935. The sequence goes on from NZ_JBICTZ010000010.1 coordinate 33,152, forward strand.
TGACCGCGCTGAAGGTGGCGCTCTACCGGTACGCGGGCGACATGCAGGGCACCGGCGACGTGATCATCGGTACCGCGATGGCCAACCGGCAGCACGACGCCGTGCAACACCTCGTCGGTTTCTTCGTCAACACGGTGGTACTCAAGACCGCGCTGGGTGACGATCCGACTGTCGCGCAACTGCTCGACCGGGTCGGCCAGGCGGTCAAACGGGCCTACGACGAGCAGGACCTGCCGTTCGAGGCGCTGCTCGCCGAGCTGGCCCCCGACCGGGGCGCCACGACCAATCCGCTGTTCCAGGTCGTCTTCGACATGAAGCGCTACAGCGGCGACTCCCGGTCCGGCGCCGCGACCGTGGACGTGGTCGAGGTGCACACCGACACCAGCAAGTTCGACATCGAGATCTCGGTGACCGAGCAGGCCGAGACCCTGCTGGTGGACGTCGAGTACAACAGCGAGATCTTCGACCACGCCACCGTGGAGCGTCTGCTCGCCGTCTACCGGACGCTGCTCGGGGCGTTCGCCGGCCCGCTCGACCGGCGGGTCTCCCAGCTGCCGGTGCTGCCGCCGGCGATGGAGCACCAGCTCCTGGTGGAGTGGAACGACACGGACGTGCCGTACCCGCTGACCCGTTGCCTGCACACGCTCATCGAGGATGCCACCGACCGGTGGCCGGACGTGGTCGCGGTGACCTTCGAGGGGGTGGAGGTCACCTACGGTGAGCTGGACCGCCGGGCGAACCGGGTGGCGCACCGGCTGCGCCGGATGGGCGTGGGGCCGGACCAGCCGGTCGGCATCTGCGTCGAACGCTCGGTGGAGATGGTCGTCGGTCTGCTGGGCATCCTGAAGGCCGGCGGGGCGTACGTTCCGATCGATCCGACGTACCCGCCGCAGCGGGTGGCGTTCATGCTCGCCGACGCGGAACCGAGCCTGCTGCTGGTGCAGGAGCGGTTGGTGGAGCGCCTGCCCGAGCACGGCGCGGTGACCCTGCCGCTGGACCGGCCGGGGGAGTTCGACGACGAGCCGGACACCCGTCCGGAGAACGTCGCCGGAATGGACGACCTCGCCTACATGATCTACACCTCCGGGTCGACCGGGCAGCCGAAGGCCGCCATGATCACGCACCGGGGCGTGGTGAACCGGCTGCTGTGGATGCAGGACGCGTTCGGTCTCACCCTCGACGACCGGGTCCTGCAGAAGACCCCGTTCAGCTTCGACGTCTCGGTGTGGGAGTTCTTCTGGCCGCTGCTGACCGGTGCCCGCATGGTGGTGGCCCGACCCGAGGGGCACAAGGACCCCGAGTACCTGAGCAACCTGATCCAGGAACACGGGATCACGACCCTGCACTTCGTGCCGTCGATGCTCCGGGTGTTCCTGCAACACCCCGGCATCGAGCGGTGTACCTCGGTGGTGCGGGTGATGGCCAGTGGCGAGGCGCTGCCCCCGACGTCCATCCGCGCGCTCTACGAGCGCTGGCCGGGCGCGACCATCCACAACCTGTGGGGCGCCACCGAATGCTCGGTGGACAGCACCTGCTGGGAGTGCCCACGCGACCCGGGTGTCGTGTCGCTCGGCCCGCCGATCGCCAACACCCAGACCTACGTCCTCGACCGACACCTCAACCCGGTGCCGATCGGTACGCCCGGCGAGGCGTACATCGGTGGCATCGGCGTGGCCCGCGGCTACTACCGCCGCCCGGAGCTGACCGAGCAGCGGTTCCTGCCGGACCCGTTCCGCCCGGACCTGGGCACCACCCTCTACAAGACCGGCGACCTGGCCCGGTTCCTGCCCGACGGCACGATGGTGTTCCTCGGCCGCACGGACTTCCAGGTCAAGGTGCGCGGGATGCGGATCGAGCTGGAGGAGATCGAGACGGCGATGGCCGGGCACCCGGCCGTCGACGAGGTGGTGGTCCTGGCCCGGGAGCTGCCCCACGACGCCGAGGACAAGCAGCTCGTGGCGTACGTCATCCCCGCCGAGGACGCCACCGCTCCGGAGGCGTCCGCCGAGGACCGGGTGGCGCAGTGGCAGAACCTGTTCGACCAGAGCTACGGCCGCGACACCGACGTCAGCGAGACCGACTTCAACATCATCGGCTGGAACAGCAGCTACACCGACGAGCCGATCCCCGACGCGGAGATGCGGATCTGGCTGGACTCCACGGTGGAGCGGATCCTCGCGCTGATGCCGCGCCGGGTGCTGGAGGTCGGCTGCGGCACGGGCATGCTGCTCGCCCGGATCGCACCGCACGCCGAGGCGTACCGGGGGACCGACATCTCGGGCACCGTGCTCGACTACGTCCGGGAGAACCTGCTGCCCGGCCTGCCTGACGGGGTCGACGTCGAGCTCTTCCAACGCGACGCCAACGACTTCACCGGCCTGGCCGACGAGCGGTTCGACGCGGTCGTGGTGAACTCGGTGGCACAGTACTTCCCCGACCCCGCCTACCTCCGTGCGGTGATCGGGCAGGTGGTGGCCCGGGTCCGCCCGGGTGGGGCGGTCTTCCTGGGTGACCTGAGGCACCTGCCGACCCTGGACGCCTTCCACGTCGAGGTCGAGATGGCCCGCGCCGAGCCCGGTCTGACCCTCGGGCGACTCCGTGGCCGGGTGCAGCAGCGCACCCAGCACGAGCGGGAGCTTGTCGTGGCACCGGAGTTCTTCACCGCCCTGCGCGAGGAGGTGCCCGGCATCGCACGGGTCGAGCTGATGCTCAAGCGCGGCGAGCACCACAACGAACTCACCCGTTACCGCTACGACGTGGTCCTGCACATCGGCGAGCCGGTCACGCCGCCGACCGAGCCGATCCGTACACCGTGGACGTCTGTGGCGCAGGTCCGCCGGCTGCTCACGGAGGACCGGCCCGAGGCGCTGCGGGTCGACGACGTCCCGAACGCCCGGCTGGCCGGCATCAACGGCTTCCGCAAGGCCGCGCGGGACGCCGCCGACGACCGGCTGGTGTCCGACCTGCGGTACGAACCGGCCGACGGGGTGGAGCCCGAGACGTGGTGGGCGCTCGCCGAGGAACTGGGCTACGTTGTCGACGTGGCGTGGGCCGGTGGTGCCGACGACGGCCGCTACCGGGTGACGTTCCGGCGGCCCGGGTCGGCGTACGCCGCCGACTGGGCCGACCCGGTGTCGCCGGGCCGCACGTCGCGGCACTACACCAACAACCCCCGACTGCTCGAGTTGAGCCGGTGGTTGAGCACCGACATCCCGCGCTTCGTCCGGGACAGCCTGCCCGACTACATGCTGCCCTCGGCCGTCGTCGCCGTCGCGGAGTTTCCGACCGACGCCAACGGCAAACTCGACCGGCGGGCCCTGCCGATGCCGGTGCGGGCCCTGCACGCCACCGGCGAGGTGGTCAACCCGCGTACCGAGGTGGAGCAGCAACTCGCGGCGATCTGGCGCGACGTGCTCGGCCTGGAGGAGGTGAGCGTCGACAGTGGTTTCTTCGCCCTCGGCGGAGACTCCCTGCTCGGCATCCAGATGGTCAGCCGGGCCAACGCCCGTGGCATGGCGCTGAACCCGCAGGACGTGTTCCAGAGCCCCACCATCGCGGAGCTGGCCGAACTCGTCGGCTCCCGGGGGGCGGTGCAGACGGAGAAGGTCGCGGAGCGCGACCCGGCCGTGTGGGAGTGGGCCCGCGCCCACTTCCCCGACGCGGAGGACGCCTACCCGACCACGGGCACCCAGCAGCGCATGCTGGAGGCCGTGCTACGCAACCCGGGGCTGGGGATAAACGTCACCCACCAGCGGTTCCGGTTCACCAACGGGGGTCTCGACCCGGACGCGCTGGAGCGGGCCTGGCAGCACACCATCGACCGCTTCCAGTCGATGCGGGCCAGCTACGAGCGGGACGACACGGGCCGCTGGATCCAGGTCGTCCACCGCGACGTCCGACTGCCGATCGAGCGGTTCGACCTGCGCGGGGTCTCCGAGACCGAGCAGCACCGGCGGATCGAGGTGTACGTCGAGGCGCAGCGACGGCGCGGGTTCGACGGGACGCCGCCGCAGATGCGGCTGGCGCTCTTCCGCCTGGAGGACGACACCTGGGAGCACATCCACATGTTCAGCCTCCCGGGGCAGGACGGCTGGAGCTACCAGATCATGGTGGTCAACCTGCTGGAGTCGTACGGCGCGATCCGGGCGGGTCGCGAGCCGGCGACGTGGCCCGTCTCCCGGGTGTACGGCGACTTCTGCACCGAGCAGGCGCAGCGGGACACGACGTCGGTCGTGGAGTTCTGGCGCCGGGAACTCGCGGACGTGGCGTTCCCGCTGGCCCCCATCACACTGCCCCCGGCGCAGCGGAGCACCGAGCTGGTGCCGACGCTGCTACAGGAGACGGTGCAGGTCAGCCCGGAGGTGTCGACCCGGCTCAGCGGGCTGGCCGCCGAGTCCGGGATCAGCCTCAACACGGTGCTGCACGGTGCCTGGACACTCATGCTCAGCGCGATCAGCGAGTCCCCGGACGTGATCTGCGGGGCGGTCTACTCCGGCCGCAGCACCACCTCGGTCGACGTCGACCAGGCGGTCGGTCTGCTGTTCAACGTGCTGCCGGTGCGGGCTCGGGTGGAGCGGTCGACGCCGCTGCTGGCCTGGCTGAACGAACTGCACCAGCGGATCTCGACGCTCAACCAACACGAGTACGTGACGCCGGCCGCCCTGTACGAGATCACCGGCGTCCCCGTCGAGCAGCCGATCTTCGAGAGCTATTTCGTCAGCGAGACCCTGCCGGGTTTCGGCACCAACCTGGGTCAGTTCATGTCCCTCCTGGGTGCCGCGCCGGTGCAGGTCCTCGCCCAGACCGAGCATCCGCTGCGGGTCGAGGCGGCGGTGGCGTACGACAACATCTTCATCTCGATCAACCACCGGTCGGGCCTCTTCCCGGCCGGCGCGGTCGCCCGCTGGAGCCGAGCCTTCGAGGGGCTCCTGGCGTCCATCGCCGCAGATCCGGAACGTCCCCTGGGCGACATCCTCCCCGACCTCGCCGAGCCGCAGGAGTAGACCGATGGACCCACTGAGTGAGGCCGTACTCGCCGGCGCCTCCCCGGAGACGCTGTCCGCGGCGCCGGTGCCGGACCGCTATCTCGCCGCGCACCTGCGCGTCGAGGACGTCCGGATGTTCACCGGCGTCGAGGACAAGGACGTCCGTAAGTCCCTGCGGGTCGGCGAGGTGCCGATGCCGGAGCTGGCCCCGGACGAGGTGTTGGTCGCCGTCCTGGCCAGCTCGATCAACTACAACACGGTCTGGTCGGCGATGTTCGAGCCGATGCCGTCGTTCGGCTTCCTGAAGCGGTTCGCCGCCACCGGGGGCTTCGCCGGCCGGCACGACCAGCCGTACCAGGTGGTCGGTTCGGACGGCGCGGGAGTCGTGGTGCGCGTCGGCGTCGGGGTGCGGCACTGGCGGGTCGGCGACCACGTGGTGGTCAGCCCCGCCTACGTCGACGACCAGGAGCCCGCCACCCACGGCGACGGGATGATGGGCAACGAACAGCGGGCCTGGGGCTTCGAGACGAACTTCGGCGGGCTCGCCCACTACACGGTCGTCCGGGCCACCCAACTGTTGCCCAAGCCCGCCCACCTGACGTGGGAGGAGGCGGCCTCGGTGACGCTCTGCGCCGGCACCGCGTACCGGATGCTGGTGAGCCGGCAGGGCGCGGACATGAAGCAGGGCGACATCGTGCTGATCTGGGGCGCCACCGGCGGCCTCGGAGCCTATGCCGTGCAGATGGTGAAGAACGGTGGCGGCATCCCGGTCGGGGTGGTCAGTTCGCCGCAGAAGGCGGAGCTGCTGCGCCGGCTGGGCTGCGACATCGTCGTCGACCGCGAGGAACTGGGCCTGGGCGGGGCGGAGAACGGGCCGGAGGAGACCGTCGCCGCCGGCAAGCGTCTCGGTCGGATCATCCGGGAGCAGGCGGGCGGCGACCCGCACATCGTGTTCGACTACGTCGGCAAGGCGACCTTCGGCCTGTCGGTGTTCCTGGTCCGGCGCGGCGGGACGGTGGTGACCTGCGGCTCCAGCACCGGCTACCAGCACCAGTACGACAACCGGTACCTGTGGATGAACCTGAAGCGGGTCATCGGCAGCCATGTGGCCAATCTCCAGGAGAACACGGAGTGCATCCGCCTGTTCGACCTGGGGCACCTGTCGCCGGCGCTGTCGCGCTGCTACCAGCTCGCCGAGGTGGGTGAGGCGGCCCGGCTGGTGCAGACCAACTCGCACATCGGCAAGGTCGGTGTGCTCTGCCTGGCGCCGGAGCCGGGGCTCGGCGTCACCGACCGGGCGGCCCGCGAGCGGATCGGCGAGCAGCGGATCAACCCGCTGCGCCTGCCGATCGCGGCGGAGGCGTTGTGAGGGCCCGCGGCACGGGCATCCTCGGCACCGGGTCGTACCTGCCCAAGCACGAGGTGGCGAGCGTGGAGCTGGCCGAGCGGATGGGCATCGACCCGTCCTGGATCGAGCGCAAGACCCAGATCGCCTCCCGGCGCTACGCCGCCCCCGACGAGGCCACCTCCGACCTGGCGGTCAAGGCCGCGGAGCGGGCGCTGGCGCAGAGCGGGTTGTCGGCGGACCAGCTGGCCTACGTGATCGTCTCCACCTCCACCGGCGACTCACCGCAGCCGCCCACCTCGTACCTCGTGCAGGACGCGCTCGGCGCCACCCAGGCCGCGTGCTTCGACGTCAACGTGGTGTGCAGCGGCTTCGTCTACGCGTTGGCGCTCGCGCACAGCCTGCTGGCGGTGGGCGGGGAGGACCACTACGCGTTGGTGATCGGGGCGGACGTGTACTCCCGGTCGCTGGACTTCGACGACCGCCGCACCGCCGTGCTGCTCGGGGACGGGGCGGGCGCGGCGGTGGTGGGCCCCGCGCCCGAGGGGACCGGCTTCCTGGCCTTCGACCTGTCCAGCTTCGGGTCCGCACACGGGCTGATCCACGTGGCGGCCGGCGGCAGTCGCCTACCGGCGTCGGCGGAGACGGTGGCCGCCGGCGGCCACTTCTTCCGGATGGACGGCCGCGGGGTGCGCGACTTCGTCTTCGAGCACGTCCCGCCCGCGATGCGGGGTCTGGCGGAACGGGCCGGCGTCGGCCTGGACGACGTCGACCACTTCGTGCCGCACCAGCCGAACGGGGTGCTGCTGAGCGAGTTGGTGCAGCGGTGCGGCCTGGCCGGGGCACACACCTGTCGGACCCTGGAGCGGTACGGCAACGTGGGCAGCGCCTCGGTCCCGGTGACGCTCGACGATGCCAACCGCGAGGGCCGGCTACGCCCCGGTGACCTGGTCCTGCTCGCCGGCTTCGGCGGTGGCATGAGCCTCGGCGCGAGCCTGCTCCGGTGGGGTCCGGCGCAACAGTGACGGCAGCGGTCGGCGGGTTCACCGTGCGGCGCACCAACCTTCATCGAACGCGAGAGGACACTCCATGACCGACCCTGCCCGGCACGCCTCGACGGCCCACCGCGTGGCGCGTACGGCGGCCCCGACGACCCGGGCCACGCGGTGAACCCGGGGGAGCGCCAGGCCGTCGTCCTCGGTGGCGGACTCGCCGGCATGCTCGCCGCGCAGGTCCTCGCCCGGCACTTCGGCACGGTCACCGTGGTGGACCGGGACGACCTGGGCGCGCCCGGCCCACAGCCGCGTACCGGGCTTCCGCAGGCCCGGCACCTGCACCAGCTGTGGTCCAGCGGCGCGCGGGTGCTCGACACCCTGCTGCCCGGCCTGACCCAGCAGCTCCTGCGGGCCGGCGCGAAACGCGTCGGCATCCCCACCGGCAACGCCCTGTTCAGCGCGTACGGGTGGCAGCACCGTTTCCCCGAGGCGCAGTTCATGCTCTCCGCCAGCCGGGACCTGTTGGACTGGACGGTCCGCCAGCGGGTGCGCGCCGATCCGAGGGTCGTCGTGCGGGACCGCACGCAGGCCGACGGTCTGCTCGGCTCGGCCGAGGCGGTGACCGGTGTGGTGGTGCGTTCGGTGGCCGACGGCGAGACCACCGAGCTGCCCGCCGACCTCGTCGTGGACGCCACCGGACGCGCGTCCGCGACCCGGCGGTGGCTCGCCGAGTTGGGGCTGCGGCCCATCGAGGAGGATCTCGTCGACACCGGCATCACGTACGCCACGCGGCTGTTCCGGGTGCCCGAGTGGGTGGACGGCAGCTTCCCCGGGGTGAGCGTGCAGCCGGACCACCGCGACGGGCGCCCTGGCCAGAGCGGATACCTCCTGCCGATCGAGGGTGACAGGTGGATCGTCGCGCTGTCCGGCACCCGCGGCGGCGAGCCGTCGGCCGACGACGCGTCCTTCACCGAGTTCGCCGGCAACCTGCGTCACCCGATCATCGCGGAGCTGATCGGTGACGCGGAGCCACTGACCCCGGTCCAGCGGTCGCGGAGCACCGCCAACCGCCGCCTGTACCCGGAGCGCGCCGCCGACTGGCCCACCGGCCTGCTCCTGCTGGGCGACTCGATGGCCTCGTTCAACCCGTCGTACGGCCACGGCATGGTCACCGCCGCCCGCAGCGCCGCCGTCCTGGACCGTGAACTGTCCAGCGGCGACGCCGGTCCGGCGACGATGCGACGCGTCATGCGGGGCCTCGCCGACGTCGTCGACGAGGCCTGGACGTTCGCCACCACGCAGGACATCTGCTACCCCAACTGCCGGATACGCAGCGGCGACGACCGTCTGCTGCCACAGCAGGCCAACGCTCGACGGGAGCTGACCGACGCGATCGGGACGGCCGCCGCCCGGCAACCGGAGATCGCGTCGGCGCTCTTCGACGTCGTCACGCTCGCGGCCCCGGTGAGCAGCCTGATGCAACCGCGCGTCCTCGGGGCGCTACGCGCCGGGCCCACCCACCCGCCGCTGAAGGCTCCTCCGTTCACCGCGGAGGAACTCGCGATGCTGAGACGGTCCACCCGGCGTACGGTCCGCGAGAGCACACCGGCCGCCGGCTGACGGGCACACCGCAACAACCCCTAGTACGGTTTCGGGTGCGCGACATTCACGGGCATCGTCGGGACGCGAGCGGTCAACCCGGTGGCGACGGACCGGGGGAGGGAGCGAGGGTGACGCAGCGGAGAGCACTTGTGGTTCGGGGCGGATGGGAGGGGCACCAGCCGGTCGGCGCGACGGAGTTGTTCCTCCCCTTTCTCAAAGACAACGGCTATGCCGTACGGATCGAGGAGTCGACCGAGGTCTACGCCGACGCCGCCGAGATGGCCGACACCGACCTCGTCGTGCAGTGCATGACGATGTCGCAGATCACCGCGGAGCAGGTGGCGGGCCTGAGCGCGGCGGTCGTCGCCGGCACGGGGTTCACCGGCTGGCACGGCGGCATCGTCGACTCGTTCCGCGCGTCCTCCGAATACCTGCATCTGGTGGGCGGCCAGTTCGCGACCCATCCGGGCAAGGAGCCGTGCGAGCGGCACGGTGGCCCGGAGGACAACTTCCTGCCGCACACGGTGCGCGTCACCGACCTCGGCCGGGAGCACCCGATCACCGCCGGAATCGACGACTTCGACCTGGTCACCGAACAGTACTGGGTGCTGCACGACGACCTCATCGACGTCCTGGCCGTGACGACCCACCCCACCCAGGCGTGGCACACGTGGCACCGGCCGGTCACCTCGCCGGCCATCTGGACCCGGCGCTGGGGTGCCGGGCGCATCGTCGTGACGACTCCGGGGCACAGCCTGGACGTGCTGGAGCACCCGAGCGTCCGTACCGTCATCGAGAGGGGGATGCGGTGGGCGACGCGCACCTCGTCGGCGTCGTAGGTCTCGGGGTCATCTCCCGCGCGTACCTGGACACCCTCGCCAACCACCCCGCGGTGCGCGTCGCCGCACTGGCCGACCTCGACGCCTCCCGGGCCGCCGAGGCCGCCGCCCTGATTCCCGGGGCCGAGGCCATGAGCGTCGAGCGCCTGCTCGCCCATCCGGACGTGCGGACGGTGCTCAACCTCACCATCCCCGCGGCGCACGCCGACATCTCGCTCGCCACGATCGACGCGGGCAAGAACGTCTATGTCGAGAAGCCGCTCGCCGTGACGTTCCCCGAGGGTCGCACGATCATCGAACGGGCCGCGTCGGCCGGCGTGCGCGTCGGGTGCGCGCCGGACACGGTCCTGGGCACGGGTACGCAGACGGCGCGGGCGGCGATCGACGGCGGGCTCATCGGACGCCCGATGTCCGCCTCGGCAGTCATGATCACCGCGGGGCACGAGCGCTGGCACCCCAACCCCGACTTCTACTACGCACCGGGCGGCGGCCCGTTGCTGGACATGGGGCCGTACTACATCTCGGCGCTCATCCACCTGCTCGGGCCGGTGCGCGCGGTGGTCGGAGCCGCCAGCCGCCTGCGCGCCGAACGCGTCATCAGCTCGGGCCCACGCACCGGCCAGCGGATCCCGGTGCAGGTGGACACCCACGTGACTGGCGTGCTCGAACACGCCAACGGTGCCCTCTCCACCATCACCACGAGCTTCGACGGCGTCACGACGACGGCCGCGCCGATCGAGGTACGGGGGGAGGCCGGCACCCTCGCCGTACCCGATCCGAACCACTTCGACGGGGAGGTCCGCCTCTTCGCGCCCGGGGACACCGAATGGCGCGTTCTCGAACCGCGGGCCGGATACGCCGAGTCGTCCCGCGGCATCGGCCTGATCGACTTCGTCCGGGCCGACGCTCAGCGTCCGCCACGGGCGAGCGGCGACCTCGCACTGCACGTACTCGAAACGATGACCACCCTGCTCCGGTCGGCAGCCGAAGGCCGGCGGATCGAGCTGACGACGGGGGTGCAGCGACCCTCGCCGGTCCCGCTCACCCCGGCCGAGGAGTGGAAGGGGCACCTCGCAGCTTCGTAAACAGATGTCCACGCGTGCAGGGGTACCTTTTCTTCGCGGGCATCGCGTGCGCATCCGCTGAGCCAGCGGTCCGTTCACCGTGGCTGGCCATTCGGAGGTGAGTTGTCGACGGCGGAGAGCCCGAGTCGGCGGAGGAGTTGGCGGCCTCCGGTGTGGCGGGTGAGTTCCTCCACCGCCCAGGCGTGCTGCCTGCATCCGTTGTCGGCACAGTGGAAGCAGGTGCGGTCGTTCGCGTGCTGGAGGGCCGTTAGGCGGGCCGACTCGAAGCGGTCGACGGGTCGGGCGCTTTCGTCCGTGCCGGTCACGGCGTCTGCGCGATTCGCCTCAGTGCGGCGACGTTGACGCGCAACTCCATGCAGGGCGGGTGCGGATCAATGTCGGGGTAGCCGCACTGGGGCCGGTGGCCGTGTGTCCACAACCACTCGTCGCTGAGGTGCGCCAGGTCGGTGCGGAGCCAGGCGACGACGACGTCGACGGGGGAGCCAGGGGCCAGGTCCCGGCCGAAAGACCAGTCGTCGGGATTGAGCCTCAGCAGCGTCCCAGGCTCGACGATGGGCAGTTCGCTGGGTTCGTACGTCATGCGGGCCTCTCGTCGCGGTGCAGGTCGAGACCCATCTGGTAATCAGCGGGCACCCGATCGAGACCCGCCCAGAAGGCGCGGTTCTCCGCAGCGAGCCCCTGCGGGGAGGGCTGGTCCGGGCCGGCCTCGCCGGTCCGATTCCATCCGCTGCGGTGACCGAACAGCGTCGCCGCGCCTTCGCAGTCGATGCCGAACGGCCGGTACTGCCGACTGTCCTGGGCCGGGACGAACCACTTGATTCGTTTCGCCACCGTCATCCTTCCCTCACGCGCGTGCGGCCAGGCCGGGGCCGCAGGGACTGACGCCCGCGGGACGCGACGGGCTCTGCACCCTGCTCGGCTGGTGGTTAACTCGTTGCGAGTCAACGATCACCGAATGCTGTACGCCTGGGAATACCGACCTACGGTCCGACCTTGTGTACCGACCTCTGGTCCGACCACCGTCTGAGCTGGGCATCCAGCGACTCGATTGCCGCCGTGACGCATGACGGCGACCATCCGGTGGCAAGATGGCCGTAGAGCCGGCCGTGAGAGGAGAAGTAAGTGTCACGCTCTCCTCACACCACTGTCGTACCTGGCAGGCAGCTTCGCTCTACCGGTCGGAGAGCGGATTCCTGCCGGTTCCTCGGCATCGCCACCGAGCAAGGTCTCGGCCCTCATCCACGAATGTGCCGGGCCTGATAGTGGCTCGTCACCCGGAAACCGTGGTCACCCCTAACACGGTGCTCACCGACGCCCGCCAACGTTTACTTTCACCCCGGCGACCGGGCCAATGCATGTCGCGCAGCGAGCTGGCCGACGCCATCAATACCGCTCTTGACCGGCTCTACTCCAGCAGGGTGCTTACCGCCCACTACGTCGACTCTCGGTGGGTCGGCAAACTCGAACGCGGCGAGCACCGATGGCCTGGCGAAGAGCGTCGCGCCGCCCTCCGCGATGTTCTCAGCGCTGCCAGCGACGCTCAACTCGACCTGTACAGCCCGCGGCGCACCGACGCCACCAGCGCCGCCAACCACGTCATCGAACTGCCGACGCCGGGAAGCTGGGACGAGACGATCTACCAGCTACGAGCCCAGTGGCACCTGCTGGTCCAGAACGACATGCTGTTTGGACCGGAGTACGCGTTAATCGGGGTCACGGCTCAGCTCATGCTGCTCGACCGGCTGCTCAACGACGTGCCATCGTCGATTCGCCCGAACCTCGTACGCCTGGCCGCCCAGTATGCCGAGTCGGCAGCATGGTTGAACCACTCGCTCGACGACGCCCCAGCCGCCCAGCGTTGGACCCGGGAGGCGCTTACCTGGGCGGATCAAATTGCTGATCCGATCATGACAGCCTGGGCGACGTACCGCAGTAGTCAGCACTGGCTCATCGCGGGAAAGCCGCGTCGTGCTGTCGAGGAAGCCGAAGCTGCAATGCTGCAGGACAGGAGGGTACCCAATCCGGTTCGGGCGGCACTTCGCGTGCAGCATGCCCATGCGCTCGCCATGGTCGGTGAGCATCGCAAGGCCATGCAACTCCTGGACGACGCCCACGAGTGGGCTGCGGACCGTCGCCCAGGCAAGCCCGAAGGTGAGCATGCCTCCTATTGCACGAGTGGCTATATCGAGGTACACCGAGGTACGTGCCTGAGGATAGGACAGCGACCCGACGAGGCCATCGCGGTGCTCGACGCAGCGCTACCGATGATCCCGCCGCTCCACCGTCAGGACTTCACCGCAGCCCTGCTCACCAAGGCCGCAGCCCACGTAGCGGCTGACCAGCCTGAGCAGGCTGCCGCCACCGCGCGTGTGGCGTTACCGATCGCCCGGCGAGCTGGTTCGCGCCGGATTCTGCACCAACTCGGCCAGATCGGCTCCGCTGTTGACGAGCACCGCCACCTGACCCATGTCCGTGCGTTCCTCGCTGACCTTGTGGAGACCGACTGATGGCCTCAGACGTAGAGCTGTCCGCGATGCGGCATGCCATCGCTCTCTCCGCTCTTGGACTGGGCACCACGAGCCCGAACCCGCCCGTCGGGTGCGTGATCCTGGATCAGCACGGAGTCGTTGTGGGTGCGGGATTTCACCGCCGCAAGGGGGAGCCGCACGCCGAAGCGCACGCTCTCAACGCGGCGGGAGGTGCCGCTCGCGGTGGTACGGCTTTCGTCACGCTGGAACCCTGCAACCACGTCGGAGTCACGCCGGCGTGTCGCCAGGAGCTGATCAACGCCGGCGTCTCCCGGGTGGTCATCGCTGTCATGGACCCAACGTCCCGTGGTGAGGGTGGCGCCTCGATGCTCGCCGCGGCGGGCGTGGAGGTCGAGATCGGCGTGTTGCGCGACGAAGCCCTGACCGTCCTTGAGCCGTGGCTGACCGCAACACAACGGCGCAGGCCCTACCTGACGTGGGCGTTCACAGCGGACAGCGGGTATCGAACGGCGGCCGAAAAGCGACTCCTGGTCGACCTTCGCGCGACCGCTGACCTCGTCATTGCGGACAACACCCTCCACGAGGGCATTCCCGGAGGCCACGCCAGCGCGCACTTCGCACTGCCGGGGGCTGCAGAGATCGACGGCGGCCTTTCCCAATGGCAGTCAGCGGCCTACGGAGTCGGCGTACGCAGCATGCTCGTTGTCGGTCACGAGCAGGCCGCCGCGCTGCGACCGCACCTGCACGCGGTCGATGAGATCGTCATCGCTGTGCCGCGAACCGACCCGTCGCGAGCGTTGGACGTGGTCCAACCCGACCTCATGCCGGTCGGCTTCCGCCTGGTCGAGGTCGGTGCCGACGCGGAGTCGATGACGCTGCGCCTGCGACGCGTGGATGTGTAGCGCGAGATCGGACCCCACGTCGCCGCCCTCGACCAGCCCGGCGTCGGCGCCGTCATCGGCTCCCGCCGCCGCCCCGACTCCCACGGCTACTACCCGTCCACCGGTCCGACCCCCACCACCTGGCTCTACCAAGGAGCCGTCCGGGACCTCCTGCACCTCGACGCCACCGACCCGCAGGCCGGCTTCAAAGCCTTCCCGGCCACCGCCTCGACCCCGACACACGCCGGACCCCGACGTGGGACCGCATCCGTCAAGCCGGCTCCCTGGCCGCAGCCGCAGCCGCCGCCGAACCCACGATCACCATGCTCAAAGCACCCACCGCACGCTGACGAATCATCGCGGGCCGCCGGCATCGACGCGCTGGCGGCCCGCACCGTGCGCGCCTTCACCATGTGCCCCGAGTCGGACCAGTGCGATGCGTAAACTGCACAGATTCGCCCGGCTCACTGTCGCCACACCCTGACGGCCGGTGCAACCCAACCGAAAGGTAAGCACGTGAGGGCCGTCATCGCTGTCGCCGGCATGGGCAGCCGCTTCTTTCCCATCGGCAAGACCATTAACAAATGCATGCTGCCGATCCTCAACCAACCAGTTGTCGCCTACGCAGTCGCTGACTGCGTCGCCGCAGGCGCCCACGAGATCGCGATCGTCACCGCCCCCGGCGAGATCGGCCGCCAGGTGCGTCATTACTTCACCGAAGACCATGACCTGAAGGACTACTTCACCGCACGCGGCTGGCGGGACAAGTACGCGCCCCTCGCGGACCTGCACAGCCAGGCCGACTTCACGTTCATCGAACAGCCACGCGACGACCGGTACGGCACCGCGCTGCCCGCGATCGTCGCCGCTGACTTCATCGCTGGCGACGACTTCCTCCTAGTGACCGGCGACGACCTTCTGCTCCGCAACGACGGCGGGTCGGACCTGGCCGACCTCGTCGCTGCCCGGGCCAGCGCTGGAGTGCCGGCCGCGCTCGCCGCCGCCACGGTGCCCGGCGCCGAGGCCCATCGCTACGGCATCCTGCACCCGCGAGCAGCCGAGGGTCACCAGCTACTCGATCAGCTGCTCGAAAAGCCGGACGACTACGGCGAGCCAACCGCGTACATCAACATCAGCCGCACCCTGCTACCCGCCGAAGCATTGGCCTACTTCCAGAAGCTGACTCCGGCGCCGAACGGCGAGTACCAGGCCACCGACGCCGTCATCGCCTTCGCCCGCGACAACGACGTACTGATCCACCCTGTCACCGGCGAGTACCACGACTGCGGCAACCCTGCCGGCTGGCTCGCTGCCAACAACGCTGCGGCTCTGGCCTGAGGGCCCGGCCTTCCCGGGGATGTCACAACGCCCCGTGCCGGGGCCAGCCCGGCGCACACGCACGGAAGTCGTCCGGCGCTGTCAACGGAAGTCCTCCTGGCCGCTGCGGCGAGCTGCCGATCTACGCGCGGTCAGAAGGTGGCGATCGGGTTGACCAGGCTGCCGGACGTGCCGGCGAAGCGGACCGGTGCGACCGCGAGCTGGAAATCCCACTGGCACAGCTCGGCGGCCGTCGTCGCGCACGCCTCCAGGTCGCAGTTGTCGAGCAGCCACAGACCCATCGCGACGAGACCCACGGCGTGGACCGGCATCAACACCGCTTCGTACCCCGACGGTTGCACGTCCTGAGGGCTGTCCGCGCCGATCAGCGCGACCTGCCGTTCCTGGAGCCACGGCAGGCAGGACGCGTGCCAGCCGGTCTGTGCGAAACCGCTGGCCGCGCCGGCCTCGTGCCGGAAGCGGCCATGGCCGGTGCGCAGGAGCACCGCGTCGCCGGGGAGCACCCGTACGCCCTGGCGACGTTCGGCCTCCTCGAGATCGTCGGGGAAGACGCCCTGCCCCGGCTCCAGCCACGGCACGTCGCGGGCTCCCGCGACGTCCAGCAGGACACCACGGGTGATGATCCCGTTGGCTGCCGCCGTCACGGCGGCCCACGCCGATCCCGTCTCGGCGTCGACCAACGAGTGTGACCGCCCGTTGTACATCTTGCCGTCCCAGAACAGGTGGCACGGCGAGTCGACGTGGGTGAGGGTGTTGCCGTGGAAGGTGATGCCGAGTCGCTCGGACGAGAAGCCCCAGCTCCGGTCGCCGTGGAAGTGGGGCGGCATGTGCTCGGCGCCCGGCATGTCGGCGGCGCGCGGGCACGTCGTCGTCGACCGCTCCATGTCCGCCGGTGCGGCGACCTCCCACGCGCAGGACACGCTCCTGCCGTGGCGCACGGCCCGCGCCGCCGCCAGTCGGACGTCGTCGGTGATGTGGTTCAGTGTGCCGCGCTCGTCGTCGTCGCCCCACCGTCCCCAGTTCGACAGCGTGTCGAAATACCCGAGCACGTCGTCCTGGGAGGGCATGTGTCGCTCTGCCGTCATTCCCGCATCGACTCCTTTTGTCCGGCTCCGCTGGGCACCGCGGTCAGGGTATCCCGCGGCCGGATCGAGGTCCGGGACGACCGGTGACCAGCCCCGCGACGGGTGCGCGGCACTGATTCTTCACCTCGATGTCACCACGGGAACCCTCGGGTGACGTGTCGGTGTCCGTCCACGGGAGTTGGCTGTCAGCCGTCGTACATCCCTGGACCAGGAGCTGATCCGCGTGCCTTCCTCCCGTCGTACCTTCCTCGCGAGCGGTGCCGCCGCCGGCGTGGGCCTCGCCGTCGCCGGTGGCCTGCCGTCCCTGGCGCAGGCCAGCCCCGGCCGGCCGCACCCGCCGGTCAAGGGCGGCCACGTCCCCTTCCCGCCGCTCGTGGACGACCCCAAGGGAGTCCTGGCCCTGCCCGAGGGCTTCAGCTACACCGTGGTCACCCGGACCGGCGTCACCCGGCTCGACCGTGCTCAGGGCGTGACCCCGTCCGACCACGACGGCATGGCCGTCTACGACGCCGGTCACGGCCGCTACACCCTGATCCAGAACCACGAGATCGACCCGGGCGCCGAGTTCGGTGTGCCGCACGTCAAGGGCACGGTGTACGACGCGGGCGCCACCGACGCCGGCGGTTGCACCGTGATCAGGACCGACCGCGCGGGCCGCAACCTGGGTGAGTTCGTCGCCCTCTCCGGCACCATCTCCAACTGCGCCGGCGGGCCGACCCCGTGGGGGACGTGGCTGACCTGCGAGGAGACCGAGGACCGGGCCGGCGACGAGTGGGAGGAGGGCGCCCGGTCGGGCGTCTACCAAAAGGATCACGGCTACGTCTTCGAGGTCTGGGCCGACGGCAGCGCGGACCCGCGGCCGATCAAGTGCCTGGGCCGCTACTCCCACGAGGCCCTGGCGGTCGACCGGGACCGCACCCGGATCTACCTGTCCGAGGACGCCGACGAGCCCAACGGCCTCTTCTACCGCTGGACCGCCCCGGCCGGGGTCAAGCTCGGCCCCGGTGTGCTCACCCGCCTCGCACCCAACGCCGGTGTCCTCGCCGCCATGCAGATCATCCTGGACGACGGCTCGGTGCTGCCGGACGTCGCCTACCTGACCTCCGCCCAGTTGGGCCGCCCCTTCCCCGTGCGGTGGATCGAGGTGCCGGACCGCGACGCGCGGCACACGTCCGTGCGCGAGCAGTTCGCCGACGGCCAGGTCACCCGGGGACGCAAGTTCGAGGGGGTGTGGAGCACCGACGAGGGCGTGTACGTGGTCAACTCCTACGCCTGGGACGACGGTGACCTGCCGGCCGACGCCGCGCCGCACGACGGCATGGTCTGGTTCTACGACTTCAGGGCCCAGACCATCCAGCTGGTGACGTACTTCCCGCACCAGGTGGCCTCCGAGGAGGGTGCGCCGGTCAAGTACAACGACCTCACCTTCGACGGCCCGGACAACGTGTCCGTCACCCCGTGGGGCAGCCTGGTGCTCGCCGAGGACGGCACCGGGGCCTCCCACGTGCTCAGTACGATTCCGGGCGGGCCGACGTACGCGATCGCCCGCAACCAGCTCAACGACTCGGAGTTCTGCGGGCCGACCTTCAGCGCCGACGGCAGGGTGCTCTTCGTCAACATGCAGGACCCCGGTCTCACCCTGGCGATCACCGGCCCGTGGGAGAAGTACCTGGGCTGACCGAGGGGGCCGGCCGGTGGGGGTCAGGTGATCGGCCTGATCCCCACCGGAGTCGTGCGGGGTGTACGGTCAGCCGACCTGGACCAGCCGCCAGTTGTTCCTGGTGCTGCCGTTGTCGGTGTACTGGACGGCCTGGGTGCCCCAGGTGCTGGAGCCGTTGAGGATGGCGAGCACCTTGCCGCTGTTGACGTTGCGGATCCGGTAGGAACCGTCGCTGTTGGCCACCAGGGTCCACCGGTGGTCGGCGGTGCCGTTGTCGCTCCACTGTAGGACGCGGGCGTTGTCGGCGGTCGACATGTTCTCGACGCCGAGGACCTTGCCGCTGTTGACGTTGCGGAACCGGAACGCGCTGCCGTCGGTGACGCGGACCCAGTTGTGGTCGGCGGTGCCGGTGTCGCCCCACACCACGGCCAGACCACCGTCGGCCGTGGACATGTTCTGGACGCCGAGGACCACACCGGTGTCGACGTTTACCAGCTTGTAGGTGTCTCCCACGGGGGTGGTGCCGGTCACGTTCGTCACGAAGGTCATCACGCTGCGGGCGGGGAGCGTGACGGTCAGCGAGCCGTTCGACATGGTGAGCGCGCCCTGGGGCGCGACGGTCCGGCTCGCGTCGGTCAGCCAGTTCGAGACGCTGCCGGACGCGGTGGTGTTGGACAGGGTGAACTGCTGGCTCACCGACGAGGTGTTCTTGTTGACGGCGACGATCACGACGGTGTTGCCACCGCGGTACGCCGAGACGTAGACGTTCGACGCCGGGTTCGCCGTCGCGTCGATCCGCTGGTAGCCGGGGCGGACGAACCTGGAGAAGTGCGCCATCATGGCCCCGCGCTTGCTGACCTGGCCGTCCTCGCGCATCGGCCCGTAGCTGCGCCGGAGATACCACCAGACGTACGCCTGGAACTCGGCGTCGACCATGGCGCGGTGGATGTGCTCGCCCACGTCGAGCGCCTCGGGCCAGGCGTCGCCCGAGTTCGTGTTGCTGTTGGGGTAGTAGACCTCGGTCATCCAGAGCTCTTTGCCCGCGCCCTTCTGCTTGAACAGGGGGTAGGCGAAGTTGGAGTACGAGGTGCCGTAGAGGTGCGCCCCGATGATGTCCACGTTGGCCAGCGCGGTGGCGTCGTTGAGGATCGGGTCCGACACGGACTTCACGTACTGGAAGGACTCCGGAGCGATGACCCTGGTGCTGATCGAGCCGGCGTTCTCCCGTAGGAACCGCACCATTTCGGTGGTGGTCCACCACGTCCACTCGGCCGCGTAGTCGGGCTCGTTCTGCACCGAGATGGCGTACAGGTCCACCCCGTTGTTGCGCATGTGCGTGGTGAAGTTGTTCAGGTGCGTGGCGTAGGCGGCGTACGAGCTGTACCGCAGGCGCCTCGCGTTGGTCTGGTTGCCGCGGGTGAAGGTCTCGATCATGCTGGCCGGGGGGTTCCACGGCGACGCGAACACGGTGGCTCCGAGCGCGACCGCGCGTTGCGCCGTCGCCAGATCGGCACTCCAGTCCGCCTGGTTCTCGTTGACGGGGATCCGCAGCAGGGAGAACCCCAGCCGACCCTCGCCGGTGCCGAACGCCGTGTCCCGCTGGGCGGCGGTCAGGTCGCCGATCCAGGCCGCGTGGGCCATGGCGCCGAAGCCTCGGATCGTCTGTCGCGTCGCGGACGGATTGATGCTCGCCGGTGCGGCCGAGGCCGGCGTGGCCCCCGCGACCGCGGCGACCGCCGCGACCGGTACGGCCCCCATCGTCGTCAGGACGGTTCTCCGGCTCAGCAGTTTCCGCTCGCCGCTCACCGGTTCGTGCTGCTCGTGCGTCATGTCTCGTCCTCCTGGCTGGTGGTGGTACGCGCCTTCGCGGTCCCCTCGGCCCGGTCGGCACCGGTCTGTCGCGTCGCCACCGGGGCTGACGGGGGACCCCGGTGCCGATGACCTGTCGATTACGATCGAATGACGTGACTGTTAACGTTAACAATCACGGGAGTCTAAGTTCTGCACTCGCCAGGGGTCAAGAACACGCAGCTCAGTGAGCGGGTGGCCACCCTGTGTGTCGCATCGAACAGTGGTGCCGCGCCACCGGTGTTGGCGCGGTGGCCCTGACTAATGTCACTGGGTACCGTGCGCCCTGCATTGAACGTCGTGACTATGTGCACTGGGGGCCGGCACGTCCCGTGGACGAGACTCGATGCAACGCCGGCACATCAGCCGGCCGAGTCGAAGGGCGGCGGGACAGTGGACGAACGCTACGACAGCTACTGCGCCGCGGACCCGCTGTTCTACGACTCGCTCGGCAGCGCCGTCGCGCAGCCCGTCTTCCCGGCCGCCGAACGGCCGCTGCCGACCGGCTGGCGCAGCGAGCCGCTCGACGACTGGCTGATCTACGCCCCCGAGGGCGGCTCGCTGCCGCAGCAGGGCTGGAAGATCCACATCTCGGCGGGTCTGGCGAACGCCGAGCGGGTGCTGGACGCGGTGTGGGACTACTGCGTCCCCCGCGGCCTGTCCTTCAAGTTCCTGCGTGGGCCCCGCACCCTGCTGCTGCGCAACTCCAAGTACGCCGCCCGGGCCGCCAGTGGCAAGTTCGTCACGGTCTACCCCCGCGACGACGCGGAACTGGAGCTGACCTGCAAGGAACTCGACGAACTGCTCACCGGCGAGACCGGGCCGTACATCCTCAGTGACCTGCGCTACGGCAGCGGGCCGGTGCACGTGCGCTACGGCGGCTTCGCCGCCCGCTACTGCCTCTCCCCGGACGGTCAGGTGGTGCCGGCGATCGAGGACGACTCCGGCACGCTGGTGCCGGACCGCCGGGAGCCGGTCTTCCACGTGCCGTCCTGGATCACCCTGCCCGACTTCCTCGGCCCGCACCTGGCCGCCCGCAACGACACCAGCACCAACCAGGTGCCGTACCGCATCGAGAAGGTGATCCACTTCTCCAACGGCGGCGGGCTGTACGTGGGCCGGGACCTGCGCACCGACACCGAGGTGGTGCTGAAGGAGGCCCGCCCGCACGCCGGCCTGGACGCCGACGGCACCGACGCCGTCGCCCGGCTGGCCCGCGAGGCGGACGCTCTGCGGCAACTCGCCGACCTGCCGCAGGTGCCCCGGGTGCACGACGAGTTCGCCCTGGGCGAGCACCGGTTCCTCGCACTCGAGTTCATCGAGGGCCGACCGCTGAACAAGGTGCTCGTCGACAGGTACCCGCTCATCGACGCCGACGCGACAGACGACGACCGGGCGGCGTACGCCCGGTGGGCCCGGCAGACCTACGAGCAGGTCGAGTCGGTCGTCGCGGCGATCCACGAGCGC
The DNA here is from genome assembly GCF_043197875.1 of Micromonospora sp. NPDC048935. Taxonomy (NCBI): domain Bacteria; kingdom Bacillati; phylum Actinomycetota; class Actinomycetes; order Micromonosporales; family Micromonosporaceae; genus Micromonospora; species Micromonospora sp. NPDC048935. The sequence goes on from NZ_JBICTZ010000010.1 coordinate 54,771, forward strand.
GGCCTGGTCTACGGGGACCTGCACCTGTTCAACATCATGATCCGGCCGGACGACCGGGTCGCCCTCGTCGACTTCGAGGTGGCCGCGCCGATCGCCGGACACCGCCGACCCGGGCTGCGCAACCAGGGGTTCGCGGCACCGCGGAACCGGACCGGGCCGGCGGTCGACAGGTACGCCCTGGCCTGCCTGCGGCTGGCGCTGTTCCTGCCGCTGACCCAGTTGGTCCGGCTCGCACCGGCGAAGGTGGCGCACCTGGCCGACATCATCGCCGCGAACTTCCCGGTGCCGAGGTCCTTCCTCGACCCGGCGGTCGAGGAGATCACCGGTAGCCCCCGGGCCGCGGACACACACCCCGCGCCCCTCGTGCGGGAGAAGCTGGCGACGGCCATCCTGGCCAGCGCCACTCCGACCCGGGACGACCGGCTCTTCCCCGGCGACATCGAACAGTTCCGCAGCGGCGGCCTCAACCTCGCCCACGGGGCGGCGGGAGTGCTGTACGCGCTCGACAAGAGCGGCGCCGGGCGGTGGCCCGAGCACGAGGACTGGCTGGTGCGGCGGGCGACAGCGCCGCCGTCCGGCACCCGCTGCGGCTTCTACGACGGGCTGCACGGCGTCGCCCACGCCCTCGACCACCTCGGACGACGGCAGGACGCGCTGGACGTGCTCGACATCTGCCTGCGCGAACCCGTGGACGGACTCGACCACAGCCTCGCGAGCGGACTGTCCGGAATCGCGCTCAACCTTGCCGAGCTGGCCGCGCGTACCGGGGAGGCGTCGTTGCGCGACGCCGCGTGGCAGGTCGCCGAGCGGGTGGTCGGGCAACTGGCCGCCGACCCGGGGCCGGACATCAGCGGCGGACGCAATCCGTACGCCGGGCTGCTGCGCGGCCGGACCGGACCGGCGCTGATGCTGCTGCGGCTCTACGAGCTCAGCGGCGACGAGGAGCTGCTGGGGCACGCCGCCACGGCACTGCGCCAGGATCTGCGCCGGTGTGTGCTGCGCCCGGACGGCGCCCTGGAGGTCAACGAGGGCTGGCGGACCATGCCGTACCTGGCGCACGGCAGCGTCGGCATCGGGCTGGTCCTCGACCAGTACCTGCGCCACCGCTCCGACGACCGGTTCGCCGAGGCGAGCGCGGGGATCCGCCGCGCCGCGCGGTCACCGTTCTACGCACAGTCCGGGCTCTTCGCCGGCCGGGCCGGCATCATCGCCTACCTCGCCGCCTCGACCGACGACGCCGACCGCCGGGAACTCGACGCGCAGGTGGACCGGCTGAGCTGGCACGCGCTGCCGTACCGGGACGGAACCGCGTTCCCCGGCGAGCAGTTGCTGCGGCTCTCCATGGACTTCGGCACCGGCACCACCGGCGTGCTCTACGCGCTGGCCTGCGCACAGCACGACCAGCCGCCGGTGCTGCCCTTTCTCGCGCCCCTGCCGGGCGCGCAGAGACTCCCTCGCAACAGCGGGGGCGACCTGTTCGGCGAACGGAAGGAAGGGAGGTGAACGACATGGCGCTTCTGGACCTCCAGGGCCTGGAGATGGCTCCGGCCGACCGTACGGGTGGCGGTAGCCGGGCGAGCCTGCTGCTCTGCGGCGACAGCTCGCTCTCCGTCACGACCTGCAACTGATCCGCCGCACAAGCGAGGCCCTGGGTGGGCAGACGTGCCCACCCAGGGCAATCGCGTACCAACGGGAGGACCGATGCCGACGTTCGCCGCGGGGGACCGGTTGCTGTGGCGGACGGCCCGAGCGGGCGGCGGCTGGACCGCCGGGCTCGCGGCGGTCGCGCTACTCGGCGCGACCGCCGAACTGTTGCTACCCGCGGCCCTCGGCCACGCCGTCGACGCCGCCCTCGCCGGCGGCTCCGGCTGGTGGGCGGTGTCCGCCGGCGGCCTGGTCGTCGTCCTCGTCTGCGTCGACACCCTCACGGATCTGACAAGCGGATTCGGCGCGGCACGCGCCACCGCCGGGCTGCGCCGGCACCTGCTGCGGCACGTGTTCGCGTTGGATGTCCGCGCCACCCGCCGCCACCCGGTCGGTGACCTCGTCGGCCGGTTGGTCGGCCAGGCCGCCGACGCGGGACAGGCAGGCAACGCCGTGGTGCTGGCCGTCGTGGCGGTGCTCCCACCGCTCGGCAGCGTCGTCGCCCTCGCCCTCATCGAGCCGGTCCTCGGGCTCACCCTGCTCGCCGGTCTCGGCCTGCTCGCCGTCCTCATGCGCGCCTTCGTGGCCGACGCCTCGGCCGCGACCGCCGGGTACCAGCGGGTGCTCGGCACCATCGCCGGCCGACTGCTGGAGTCGCTGACCGGTGCCCGGACCATCGCCGCCGCCGCCACCACCCACCGCGAGGAGGACCGCGTGCTGGCGGCCCTGCCGGAGCTGGGCCGGCACGGCCGGCGCGGCTGGGACCTGTTGGCCCGGGCGAGCGCGCGCACCTCCGCCGTGGCACCGCTGCTGAACCTGAGCGTCATCGCGGTCGGCGGGTACGCGCTGACCGCGGGCTGGCTCACGCCGGGCCAACTGGTCGCCGCGGTCCGCTACGCGGCCATGGGCGCCGGGCTCGGTGGAGTGCTCGCCACCCTGAACCACCTGGTCCGCAGCCGCGCCGGGGCACACCGGGTCGCCGAGCTGCTGCACCAGCCGGCCACGCCGGCCGGCGACCGGCCCCTTCCACCCGGCGGAGGCGCACTGCGACTGCGCGGGGTACGCGTGCACGCCGACGACGGCCGGCCCATCCTGGACGGCATCGACCTGGACGTGCCGGCCGGCGCGACGGTGGCTGTCGTCGGAGTCTCCGGTGCCGGCAAGTCGACGCTGGCTGCCGTCGCCGGACGGCTGTACGACCCCGACGGCGGTGAGGTGCGACTCGACGGCGTACCGCTGCGCGACCTCGACGGGTCGGCACTGCGCCGAGCCGTCGGCTATGCCTTCGACCGGCCGGTGCTGATCGGCGCGACAGTCCACGACGCGATCGGGTTGGCGCTGCCGGTCGACTCGGCGGCACCACCGGCCGACCGGAGCCCAGCCACACCGGCGGTCCTGCGGGCGGCCCGCCTGGCGGCGGTCGCCGACGTGATCGACCGGCTGCCCGACGGCTACCGCACCCCGCTGGTGGACACACCGCTCTCCGGAGGCGAGGCCCAACGCCTCGGCCTGGCCCGGGCGTTCGCGGCCGAGCGGCTGCTCATTCTGGACGACGCGACGTCCAGCCTGGACACCGCGACCGAACACCGGATCACCGAGGCGGTGCTCGGGCGGGCCGGCGAGCGTACCCGACTGGTGGTCACCCACCGGCCGGCGGCGGCCGCGGCGGCCGACCTCGTCGCCTGGTTGGACGGCGGTCGGCTGCGCGGCCTGGCACCGCACCGGCGGCTCTGGGCCGACCCGGACTACCGGGCTGTCTTCCAGCCGGCCGGCGGTGGGCCGTGAGCCGGCCCAGCGTACGGCGGGTGACCTGGCGGGCGCTGCGAGCCCGCCGGCGTGCTCTCGCCCGGCTGTGCGGCTGGTCGCTTGTCGAGTCGCTGCCCGCCCTGCTCGCCGGCCTCCTGGTCGCCCGCGCCGTCGACGAGGGTTTCCTGGCCGGACGTCTCCTCAACGGCCTGGCGTGGTTGGGGGCGCTCGCGGTGGCCGTGCTTGTCGGTGCGGCGGCGACCGGTCGGACGTACCGGAGCCTCGGTGCCGTGGTCGAGCCGTTCCGCGACGACGTGGCCGCCCAGGTGGTCCGGGGCGCGTTGCGCGACGCCACCCGGGCGGGTGGTCGTCCGGACAGCGCCGCGGTGACCCGGCTGACCCACCAGATGGAGATCATCCGCGACACCTTCGCCGGTCTGCTCATGGTGGCCCGCGGTTTCCTCTTCTCCGCCGGTGCGGCCCTGCTCGGCCTCCTCGCCCTGGCACCGGTGGTGGCGGCGCTGGCCGCCGCGCCGCTGGTCGCCGGCCTGGCCGTGTTCCTCGCCGCGCTGCCGGCGATGGTCACGCACCAGCGCGCGTACGTCCGGGCCGGTGAGCAGCTCGGCCAGTCGGCGGCGGCCGCACTCGCCGGTCACCGCGACGTGCTGGCCTGCGGCGCCCAGGCACGCGTGACGGCGGACGTGGAACGCCGCGTGTCGGCGCAGGCCGCCGCCGAACGCACCCTCGCCCGGATGGCGGCGATCCGCAGCCTCAGCCTCGGCATCGGCGGCTGGCTGCCGCTGGTGGTGCTGCTCGTGGCCGCGCCGTGGCTGGTCGGACGCGGGATGACCGCGGGTGCGGTGTTGGGCGCGCTGATCTACGTCTCCACCGGGCTGCAACCCGCCCTGCACACCCTCGTGCAGGGCCTCGGCGGCGGCGGGCTGCGGTACGCGGTCACCCTGGAGAACATCCTGCGCGCCTATCCGGTGTCCGACGGCCCCCGCCTGCCGGCCCCCGCCACCCGGGCACCCCACCCGCCGACCAGGCCGGTCGGTCGTTCACCGGCCGTCGAGGTCCGGGGGCTGACCTTCAGGTACGGCCCGAGCGCCCGGCCCGTGCTCCAGAACTTCTCGCTGACGCTGGCCGAGGGGGAGCACCTCGCCGTGGTGGGCCCGAGTGGTGCCGGCAAGTCCACACTTGCCGCCCTGCTGGCCGGGCTGGTGCCGCCGCAGACCGGCACGGTCCACCTGGCCGGTGCGACGGTCGCCGACGCCGACCCGTCCACCCTGGGCGGAATGCGGGTGCTGGTGCCCCAGGAGGCGTACGTCTTCACCGGCAGCCTCGCCGACAACCTCCGCTACCTGCGGCCGGACGCCGACGACCACACGCTGGAGGCCACCCTCGACGCGCTCGGTGCGCGTGCCCTGGCCACCCGCCTGGGGGGCCTGGCCGCGCCGGTCGCGCCGGCTCTGCTCTCCGCCGGTGAGCGGCAGCTCATCGCGGCGGTCCGGGCCTGGTTGGCACCGGCCCCGCTGGTGATCCTGGACGAGGCGACCTGCCACCTCGACCCGGCGCTGGAGGCGACCGTCGAGGACGCCTTCTCCCGGCGGCCCGGCAGCCTCGTGGTGATCGCGCACCGGATCAGCTCCGCGCTGCGGGCCGATCGGATGCTGGTCCTCGACGGCGACGAGCCCGTGCTCGGGACGCACCGGGAGTTGATGGCCCGCTCGGCCACCTACCGCATGCTCGTCGGCTGCTGGGACGACCCGGGCGTGCCGTCCCGGGCGGCCTCGACGCGGCGGGGCTGAACCCCGCACACCAGTCGACGGCCCCGGTCAGATCCAGCCGGCCTCGCCGGCCAACCGCACGGCCTCCACCCGGGTACGCGCGCCCACCTTGCGGGCGATCCGACCGAGATGGTTGCGGACGGTGCCCCGGCTGAGCCCGAGCGACGCCGCCACCTCCGCGACCGGCGCCCCCGCCGCGGTCAGCCTCAACACCTCCGTCTCCCGGGTGGTCAGTGGGCCGTCCGAGCGCAGTGCCGCGACGACGAGATCCGCGTCGAGCACGGGCTCCCGCCGGGCGAGCCGGCGGATCCCGTCGATGACGCGTTGGGGGGCGGCGTCGCTGCGCAGGATGCCGACAGTCCTGGTCGGACGGAGCATGCCGCGCAGCCGCTGGGCCCGATGTGGGTGGGCCAGCACCAGGACGGGGCACGGGTCGAGGCGACTCGGATCGACGTCCTCGACGAAGTCGAGGTCCGCCACCACCACGTCGGGTCGTTGGGCGCGGACAGCCGCGGAGACCGCGTCGCCGCGATCGACCTCCGCCACGACACGGATGTCCTCCTCGGCGGCGAGGACGAACGACAGCGCGCCCAACACCAGGGCGCCGTCTAGGGCGAGCAGGGTACGGATCACCATGAACCTTCCCGCACTCCGATGACGTCACACAACGTCAACATTCAAACACGACCCGGGTGGGTCCGCACGGCGACGGGGGCGGGCCCGGACGTTTCTGCCGGACCCGCCCTCCACGGCTACAACCAGCCGTTACGCCGTGCGCGCCACACCGCCTCCAGGCGGTTGCGGGCTCCGGTCTTCCGTAGGATCACCGACAGATGGTTGCGCACCGTACCGTGCGCCAGGTAGAGGCGGACGGCGATCTCCTTCAGGGGCAGACCCTCGGCGGCCATCCGCAACACGTCCATCTCCCGAGGTGTCAACGGGATCTTCGGAGGGCTCAGCACCGCTACCGCCGCGGCCGGGTCGATGGCCCGTTCCCCGGCCGCGAGCGCGCGGATCGCCCGTACCAACTCCGCCAGGGAGCTGTCCTTGCCGACCAGGCCGCGTGCACCGGCCGCCAGTGCCGCCTCCACCAGGGCCGGGCTCCACCGAGGGCTCATCGCCAGCACGGCCGCGTGCGGCGTCTCCGCGTTGATCCGGGCGACCACCTCCACCGGGTCGGGCAACTCGGGTGTCAGCGCCAACACCACCACCTGGGGTCGACATCGCCGGACCACAGTCAACAACTCGCCGACACCGTCGACGTCGGCGACCACCTCCATGTCCTCCTCACGTGACAGCGCGGCGCAGAGCGCACCACGCAGCAAACCCATGTCTTCGGCGACGACAACGTGGATCACCACGTCTCTCCGATCTTAGGTACGCGTCACGACGGCCACCGGTCCCGGAACATCCACGGGTTGGTCGGGCGCTCGTGCGCGATGGACGGGATAGGTATCGACCCGTGGCACCGTCACGGCGGACGGGCGCGGGGACCTGTTGACCGGGCCGGATGGAGCTGGCCGCGTGTGCCAGCCACCCGGGTCGGTCGACCCGCCTCAGCCCGGCCGGGCGATCGCGGACGGGGTGCGGCCCTCGACGAAAAGCGGCAGGAGTTCGCAGGGCTGCGCGACACCGGGGTGCGACTGCCGATCGACAGTCCAGAGCAGCCCCGGCCCGGGCGTCGATCCATCGTCGACACCGTCGGCATCCTGATCGACGGGCGCGACCGGTCGGCCCGGTAGGTCGGCCTCCGCCAGCACCGGACCCGGCCGCGCGGCGAGGTGCCTGGTCGAGGCCGTCGCGCGCGTGCACCCGACGACGGACACCCGCGGCGGCACGACGGGGGTCAGCGCCGCCGTGACGGGTACCGGCACCAACGCCGGTTCCGCCGGTTCCGCCGGTTCCGCCAAATCCGCTGATCCCACCGGGTCCGCTGGTGGCGCTGGTGGCGTCGGTACGGTCGGCGCGGGTGTCGGGTCGGCCACCGTCGCGGCGGGCGGCCCGGGTGCCCGGCGAGCGGGCGGTGGAGGTGCCGCCGGAACGACCACCGCGTCGACAACGGGTGCCAGAACGGCGTCGGTGAAACCGAGGAGCGCCAGGACGACCGGCCGGATCGGCACGATCTCGACAACGGGCGTCAGCGTGGCGGTCGCGATGTCGACGACATGCGGCAGTGTGGCGTTCACGATGCCCGTGACGTGCGGCAGTGTGGCGTGCGCGATGTCGACGACGGGCCGCGGTGGGGCGGTGGTCGGCGGGGCGGTGATCAGGTCCGTCGCGGGTGGGTCGGCCGGCCCGTGCACCGCGGGTGAGGCGGGCGCGGCCCCGGCCGCCCGTCGTGGTGGATCAGCGGCCGGTCGCGACGGGTGGGCCGGGCGAGTTGGCCGATGATTCACGCGAGCTGGGGAAACGGCCCGGAGTCGTTCGCACCTCCCCGCGCCGGACGGGTCGACCCGGGGCGGCGGCACCGACGCCGGTGCCGCGCCACTCGACTGTCGAGGCCGCGTTGACGAGGTCGTGTCGCGAGGGGCGACGACGGCAGCGATGGTCCCTGCCAGCGGGGCGTCGGGGTGCCCGTCGCGGCGGGCGTCGGCACCGGTGGCGCGCTGGCGGTCAGTGGCGGGGAACCGTGCGACCGTGAGTCGCGTAACCGGCTCGACCAGGCCGGCGATCCGCGCATGGGGGTCGTCACCGGCACCGCTGCGCATCCCGTCGGCGGAGGCCGGCCCGTCGAACAGGGCGGCCAGGAGGAAACCGGCCCCGACCGCAGCAACGAACAGCACCAACCACCGGGCGAGCCTGCGCAGTCGGCCGGTGGCCGGCGGCGCGGATCGGCCCGGCGTAGACGTCGGTGCGGTTCCGTTGACGGGACTTCGCACGCGGCACGACTCCCTTCCGTCGGGATAGCTGACCCATAGTAGCGATGCAATCACGTATTCGCATCTGCTCATGTACACGGCGGTCGGCCGGGGCCTCCTCGCCGCGTCTCCCGGCCCCGGGGCCGAGCTGAGCGCGTTGACAGCCCGCGTCTCGCTCCGTGGTGGGAGGGCGACCCCCCGAAGGAGGGAGGCGTCATCATGCCGGCGTGACGATGGTGCTGGTATGCCCACCTTCCACGGTCCGCGTTGGGCGTACGGCGCCCTCGCGTGGTTGACCTTCTTCGTGGTGTCCCACGTGCTCCTGGTGTTCTTTCCGGGCGACGATCCGACAGGCGACGGCCCCTGGAGTACGCGGGCCTACGTGATCTTCAACGTGGTGCTCATCTCGGTGTCCGCCGTCGGGGCGGCCGTCGTCCTCGCCACCGTCCGTCCCGGGGCTCGACATCTTCCCCGGTGGTTACTGCTGCCGCCGCTGCTGTGTGGCAGCGTCCTGCTCGTGATTCGGGGTGTTCCCGGGATGGCCGAGAACCTGCTGATGGTCACCGGTGTCCGTCGCGGCGGCTTCGCCGGAACCGACGACATCTCCACGGGCGAGTTCTGGGCCGGCCTCGCAATCAACACCTACTTCTTCCTGGGGGCCGTGTTGCTGGTGGGGGCGACCGTCTCCTATGGTCGCCGGTCGGCGCGGACCGGTCCGAGGAACGCACCGGATCCGTCCGGGTGACGCCTCCGGCTGCCCGCGCCAGGCCGCCGGTGATCCTGAAGCCGCGTGCGTTCGCCGTCGGTCCGTCCCGCCGGTACGCTGCACCGGCGGCCTCAGCCGCCTCGTCGCGCACGATGAGCACCGATGCACCATGGAGTCATCCCCGTAACCGCAGACGAGAGGCGGACCACGACGTGACGGCGGTACCAGGCCAGCTGTCCTCGGCCGCGGCTTCGGCGGGCGTCGGGCAGGCAGCGGCGGAGGAGGATCTGCGGGAGTTGTTCGGGCAGTCCACCGCGGTCTTCGCCTCGCTGACCGGCCCGGAGCATCTGGTGGAGGCGGCGAATCCGGCGTTCTTCGCCACCATCGGCGAAGAACGGGCCCGCACCGGGGTCGCCCTCGTGGACCTGATGCCCGAGTTGGCCGGTCAGGGCTTCATCGCCCTGCTGGACCAGGTCTACCGCACGGGTGAGCCGTACACCGGCGGCGACGCCCGGGTCGTCTTGGGGACCGGCCCGCAGGCGCGGGAGGCATACTTCGACTTCACCTACGAGCCGCGCCGGGACGCCGCCGGTCAGGTCTGCGGGATCCGGGTGCTCGGCGTGGAGACCACCCAGGTCAAGCAGGCTCAACGGCTGATGGCCGAACACCGCGCCCTGTTGGAGCAGATCGCCCGCCAGGCGCCCCTGGCCGAGGTGCTCGACGGGATGGCCCGCTGCATCGAGAATCTGGCACCGCAGGAGGTGCTCGTCTCCGTTCTCCTTGCCGATCCCGACGGTCGGCACCTGCGCCACGGCGCCGCACCCAGCCTCCCCGACTTCTACAACGAGGCCATCGACGGGATCGCCACCGGCGAAGGCGTCGGGTCCTGTGGCACCGCCGCCCACCGGCGGCAACCGGTGATCGTCACCGACATCGGCACCGACCCGTTCTGGGACGACTTCCGGCACCTGGCCGATCAGGCCGGCGTGTCGGCCTGTTGGTCCACCCCGATCCTGGCCCGCGACGGCGGCCTCCTGGGCACCTTCGCCATGTACCACCGCATTCCGCGTGCCCCGCAGGACTCCGACCTCGCCCTCGCCCGGGTCTTCGCCGGCACCGCCGCCCTGGCCATCGAGTGTCACCACAGCGAGCAGGCACGCCGGGCCGCCGAGGAGCGGGCCAGGTCAGCCCATGACGAACTGGCCAGGGTGGTACGCGTGGAACGGGAGCTGCGCGCCGAGGCCGAGCAGCGCGCGAGTGCCGCCGCGGAACTCGCCGCCCGGATGCGCGCCGCCGCCGCCGCGCAGGCCGCCATGCCGCACCCGGAACACTGCGAGCTGGGCGGCACACCGGAGTGCACCGCTCCGGCCGAGATCAAGATCGCCGATTCGTGGGGCGACGCGGCGTGGGGCTGCTCCGCCCACGTCGAGGAGGCCATCCTCAACGTACGGTCGGTGTTCATCGCCAGCGAAGAGCTCGGCGGCCTGGCCGCCTACCTCAGGCGCTAGCTGGCCGTCGGCACCGCGCTCCGGTCGCGCGTGCTGGTGCGGCGCGCGGCTCCTTCGCGGAGCAGCGGCAGGAGCTGCGTACCCTGGCGTTTGATCTCCGGTAGGTAGGGCGTGTCGGAGAGCACGAAGTGTGTGATGCCGAGACTCTCGTACCTGCGCAGTGACCGCGCCACGTCCTCGGCCGAGCCCACCAACCAGGTGGCGCCGGCCCCGCCTCCGCCGTACCTGCCGGGTGCGGTGTAGAGGTTGTCGTCGAGCACGTCGCCGCGCGCGGCGAGGTCGAGCAACCGCCGCTGGCCGACGGCGGCCTGCCAGTGCGGGTTGCGCTCGATACCGCCGGTGCGATTCGCCAGCCGGGCGACCTTCGCCTCGGCGTCGGCCCACGCCTGCTCGGTGGTGTCCCGGACCAGGGTGGTGACCCGCAACCCGAACTCCAGTGGGGCGTGCTCGCGCCCCAGCTTCTCGCTGAGCCGCCGCAGTCGCTCGACCCGCTCGGCCACGCCGTCGAGTGGCTCGCCCCAGAAGAGCTGGACGTCGGCCTCGGTGGCGGCCACCTCCTCGGCGGCGGCCGAGGCGCCACCGAAGTACAGGCGCGGGTGCGTACGACCACCACTGACGACCGGTCGGAGCGCCAGGGTGGAGTCGGTGACGCCGAAGTGTTCACCACGGTAGGTGACGGCGTCCTCGGTCCACAACCGGCGCACGAGCTGGATGAACTCCCTGGTCCGGGCGTAGCGGGCGGCCTGGTCGCCGTCGGTGTCGCCGTACGCGGCCAGATTGTCCTTGCCCGACACGATGTTGACGAGCACCCGCCCCCGGGTGAGGTGGTCCAGCGTCGCGGCGGCCGAGGCGAAGTTGGCCGGACGCCAGTAGCCGGGCCGGATCGCGATCAGCGGCTGGAATGTCGTCGTACGGGCGGCGAGCGCGGCGGCGACCGTGAAGGTGTCGGGGCGTCCCCAGCCGGTGCCGATGAGGGCACCGGACCACCCGTGCCGTTCGAGGGCCTGGGCGTGGCCGGTGAGGGTGTCGAGACTGTTGTGCTGCCCGACGACGTCGTCGCCGCGGTGGCCCGGCTCGACCTGGTTGGGGATGTACCAGAGGAACTCCGCACTCATCAGCCGTTCCTCCCGCCGCGACGCCGGTGTGCCGGGTCGCTCAGCGACGGCGGTTGGTATCCGGCGTCGGCGGGGTTCAGCGTGGTGCCCGGCGCGACGATGGCATCGATGCGGTCCAGTACGTCGCGGGACAGGGTCACCTTGGCGGCGCCGAGCTGTGACTCCAGGTGGGTCATCGTGCGTGGGCCGATGATCGCCGACGTGACGGCCGGGTGTTCCAGGACGAACGCGATGGCCAGGTGGATCAGGGACAACCCGGCCTCGTCGGCGAGGGCGGCCAGCTCGTCGACGACGGCGAGCTTGGCGGCGTTGGCCGGCCACGACGGGTCGAACCGAGCGGGCAACCGGTCGGCCCGGCGGGAGATCGGCGTGTCGAGCCCGCCGTGGTAGCGCCCGGAGAGCCAACCGCCGGCCAGTGGGCTCCACGGGAGCACCGCCAGCCCGTAGCGCTGCGCCACCGGCAGCACCTCGCGTTCGATCCCGCGGGCCAGGATCGAGTACGGAGGCTGCTCGCTGACCACCCGTTCCCGGCCGCGCCGCTGCGCGACCCACTGACCCTCCACGATGGCCGACGGCTCGAACGTGGAGGTGCCGATGTAGCGGATCTTGCCCTGGCGGACCAGGTCGGTGAGCGCGCCCAGGGTCTCGTCGATGTCGGTGTCCGGCTCCGGCCGGTGCACCTGGTACAGGTCGATCCAGTCGGTGCCGAGCCGGCGCAGGCTGTTTTCCACGGCCCGGAAGATCCAGCGGCGGGAGTTGCCCCGGTGCTGCGGGTTGTCGCCCACCTGGCCGTGGAATTTGGTGGCGAGGAAGACCTCGTCGCGGCGCCCACCGGCGAGAGCCTTGCCGACGATCTCCTCCGACTCGCCGTGCGAGTAGACGTCGGCGGTGTCGATGGCGTTGATGCCCGCGTCGAGCGCCCGGTGGATGATCCGGATGCCGTCCTCGTGGTCGGGGTTGCCCCGTTCGCCGAAGTTCATCGCGCCAAGCGTCAGCGAGCTGATTCGTACGCCGGTGCGCCCGAAGGGCCGTTGGTCGACCATGGTTGGTCCTCTCCTGGTGGTCAGTGGGAAACGGCGGCGAGCCGCCGTGCGGACTGGTTGACCGGGCGGGGCAGCCCGTAGTGGTCGCGCAGGGTGGTCCCGGTGTACTCGGTGCGGAACAGCCCTCGGCGCTGGAGGATCGGCACGACGTGGTCGACGAACGTCTCCAGCCCGGACGGCAGCACCGGCGGCATGATGTTGAAGCCGTCGGCGGCGCCGCTGCGGTACCACTCCTCGATGGCATCGGCGACCTGCTCCGGCGTGCCGGCGAAGGTGCGGTGCCCGCGTCCGCCGCCGAGCCGGCCGATGAGCTGGCGTACGGTCAGGCGTTCCCGCCGGGCCAGGGTGACGATGAGCGTGTACCTGCTCTTGGCGCCCTGGATCTCGTCCTCGCCGGGCAGGTCGGCGGGCAGTTCCTTGTCCAGGTCGAGGTCTTCCGGGGCGACCCGCAGCGTGGTGGCGAGCTGGGCGCGCGCGTACTCCGGTTTGATCAACCGATCCAGCTCCTCCTCCAGCGCGCGGGCCTCCGCCTCGGTCGGGGCGACCGCCGGCACGATGCCGGGCAGGATCTTGACGGCGTCCGGGTCGCGGCCGACCTGCGCGGCACGCCGCTTGAGGTCGCGGTAGAACTCCTGCGCCTCGGCGAGCGTCTGCTGCGCGGTGAAGACGGCCTCGGTGTACCGGGCGGCCAACTCCTTGCCGTCCTCGGACGACCCGGCCTGCACCAGCAGCGGGTATCCCTGCGGTGAGCGCGGGACGTTGAGCGCGCCGGCGACCCGGAAGTGCCGCCCGACGTGGCGGGGCGGGTAGAGCAGGCTGTCGTCGCCCCACCGGCCGGCGTCCTTGTCGCCGAGTGGCGCCTCGTCGTCCCAGCTGTCCCAGAGCTTCAGTGAGACCTCGACGAACTCGGCGGCCCGCTCGTACCGGTCCCGGTGGGCGGGCAGCTCCTCCAGGTTGAAGTTGCGGGCCGCGTCCACACCGGCCGTGGTGACGATGTTCCACCCGGCCCGGCCGCCGCTGACGTGGTCCAGCGACGCGAACCGGCGGGCCAGGTTGAACGGCTCGTTGTACGTCGTCGAGGCGGTCGCGATGAGCCCGATGTGCCGGGTCGCGCCGGCCAGTGCGGTGAGCAGTACCGTCGGTTCGAGCGTGCCCGCCGGCCGCCGGCCGATGCTGTTCCAGAGCACCGGGCTGTCGGCGAGGAAGAGCGAGTCGAGCTTGCCCCGTTCGGCGATGCGCGCCAGGCGCGTGAAGTGCTCGACGTCGGTCTGCGCGAACGGGTCGCTCTCCGGCAGTCGCCAGGCGGCCTCGTGGTGGCCGACGCCCATCAGGAACGCGTTGAGGTGCAGCATGGTCATCCTTCCGTCTGCTCGACGCCGAGTGCGCGCAGCAGGGTTTCGCGGTACGCGAGGAATTGCGGCTGCCGGTACGAGCGTGGCGCCGGCAGGTCGATGGCGAGGTCGACCGCGATCCGGCCCGCGTCGAGCAGCAGGACCCGGTCGGCCAGGGTGATGGCCTCGTCGACGTCGTGGGTGACGAGCAGGACCGTGGGCCGGTGCCGGGCGCACAGCTCACGCAGCAGGCCGTGCATGCGCAGGCGGGTCAGCGCGTCCAGCGCGCCGAACGGCTCGTCGGCGAGCAGCAGCTCCGGCTCGGACACCAGTGCCCGGGCCAGCGCCACCCGTTGCTGCTCGCCACCGGACAGCTCGTTCGGCCAGGCCCGCTCCCGCCCGGCCAGGCCGACCTCGGCGAGTGCCGCGCGGCCGCGCGGGTAGGCGTCCGGCCCGCGCAGCCCGAGGACGACGTTGTCCAGCACCCGCTGCCAGGGCAGCAGCCGGGCGTCCTGGAAGACGACCGAGGAGTTCTCCGGCACGTCGACCAGGCCGGAGCCGGTGGCGTCGCCGTCCAGACCGGCGAGCGCACGCAGCAGGGTGCTCTTGCCCGAGCCGCTGCGGCCCAGGAGCGCGACGAACTCGCCCGCGCCGAACTCCAGGTCGAGCCCGTCCAGAACGGCCCGATCCCGGAAGCCACGGACCAGTCCCTGGACCCGGACGGTACGGGTGGCGGTCAGTCCACCATGGTGCGTCGCCACGACAGTGCCCTCCTCTGCGCAAGCCGGACGGCACCGTCGGACAGCAGCCCGAGTAGTCCGTACAGCACGAGCCCGACGATGATCACGTCGGTCTGGCCGTACTCCCGGGCCAGCTCCATCATGTAGCCGATGCCGCTCGTCGAGTTGATCTGCTCGACGACCACCAGGGACAGCCATGCCCCGACCACCGCGAACCGCATGCCGAGCAGGAAGCCGGGCAGCGCTCCGGGCAGCACGATCCGGCGGATGAAGGCCGTCCGCCGCAGGCGCAGCGACTCGCCCAGCTCGACGTAGCGGCTGTCGATGGTGCGCAGCCCGTTGTGGGTGTGGATGTAGACGGGGACGAACACGCCGAGCGTGATGGTGATGACCTTCATCTGCTCGCCGATGCCGAACCAGAGGACGAGCAGCGGGATCAACGCGAGGGCGGGGATGGCCCGCTTGATCTGGATCGGTCCGTCGAGGATGGCCTCACCCCACCGGCTCAGGCCCGCGAGCAGGGCCAGCACGATGCCGACGACGGTGCCGATGGCGAGGCCCAGGCCGGCCCGTTGGGCCGAGACGGCCAGGTTGTCCTGAAGTCGGCCGTCCGCGATGAGGTCACCCGCCGTCGTCACCACGGTCCAGGGCGCCGACAGGGTACGCGGGTCGATCCAGCCGCCCGCCGAACCGGCCGCCCACACCGCCAGGAGCAGGAACGGACCGATCGCCGACCCGAAGGGGATGGGGCGACCCGGCTTCAGCCGGCGGCGTGGACGCCTGGCGGGAACTGTGGCGGCCGGTCGGGGCCGGGTCAGTGCCGAGACGCTCACTTGGCGCCTCCCGCGGTCAGCGCCCGCGCGCCCACGGCTTCGTACCGCCGGTCGTACAGGTCCTCGGCCCTGAGGGGCTTGTTGCCCGTCTCCTTGGCCAGCAGATCGATGGTCTCCTGGTGCCGGCCGATGGCCTCCGTCCAACTGGACGGGATGTCGGCCACGCCGCCGTTCTCGACCAGCCACCTGCCGTCGTCGGTGGTCAGGCCCTGGTCCTTGACGTAGTACCGCTCGATCCACTCGTCCGGGTTGGCCTCGCGCCACCGCCAGGCCCGCGCCCACGCCTGCACGTACTCGCGGATCGCCGCCGCCTTGGCCGGATCGCCGAGCACGGTGACTGGCGCGTACAGGTGACCGGGGTCGTCCCGCAGTCCGTGCGAGATCAGTGTCGCGCCGTCGCGGCCGTACTTGCTCTCGTAGCGTTTGATCTGCACGCCGCCGATCGGCGCCACCTCGACCTGGCGGCTGGCGAGCGCTGTCCCGTAGACGTCCCCCGTGCTCGGCAGCTCGACCAGCTTGACGTCCTTCTTGCTGAGGCCGGCCTTGTGGAGTACCCGCAGGATCAGCGCTCCCTGCGCCTGCCCGGGGCTGTACGCGATCTTCTTCCCACGGAGGTCGGCGAGGGTGGCGACGGTGACGCCGGGTGCGATGCCGAGGCGGTAGATGGCGTGGTTGAGCGGGTCCTGGCGGTACTTCGAGGCGACGATCCTCGTGGGGATGCCGGTCCAGTGCGAGTGGATCGGGGGGATGTCCGCCACCGAGCCGAGATCCACCGCCTTCGCGCGGAAAGCCTCCAGGGTCTGTGGGCCGCCGCTGATGTTCGCCCACTCCACGGTGAAGGACAGCTTGTCCGCTTCCCCGGAGAACTCGATCGCCTTCTGGTGCTCCTTGTCCCCGACGACGAGCGTGGTGCCCTTCGGCACGGCCTCCGGCAGTGGCTCGCCGGCGGCCAGGGCCACGGGAGGTGTCTCGTCGCCGGCGCAGGCGGTCAGGCCCAGCGTGACCGCGCCGAGGGTGGCGGACAGGAAGGCCCGTCGACCCAGGAGGGATGGTGATGTCACGTACGACTCCTTCGAGGCTGGTTACCGGACGGGGGCAGCACCCCACGGGGTCGGGGCGGCGCCGTCGCCGGGACTGCCGATCGGCGGCTCGGCGAGCACGATTGCGTGGCCACCAGCGGGCACCGCTGGGTGACGCGACAGGAGCCAGGTGACCGGCTCGGCGCGCATCCGTTGATCGGGTGGAGGGAACGGCTGCCGGTCGTCGTCGAGCCGGCGGCGCCGCGGATGGGAGAAGCGGGTAACGCTCGCTCAGCGGCAGCAGCCGCAGGCGGCGGTCCAGCCACGGCAACATCCCCGCGACACCGCGATGGCGGTGCCCCGAAGCAGGGTGTGCTGGCTGGTCATGGATACGACGCTAACCCACAATTCCTATGTGTCAACTAGGATTTCATGCGCTGGGACGCGACGGGTGCGATAATCGATCGAAATGGATGAATCTGTGGGCGGGGGTGCACGCCCGACGCCCGGGTCAGATCCGAGGGAGGCACCACCGTGACCATGCCACCGGTCCGCTCAGTCCTCGCCGCCGTGTCCGTCCTGGTGGTGGGGGTGCTCGCCAACACCGGTCCGGCCCACGCCACCGATCCGCCGCCAAGGGTGGACAACCCCTACGTCGGCGCCCGGGTCTACGTCAATCCCGAGTGGGCCGCCCGCGCCGCCGCCGAGCCCGGCGGTGCCGCGGTCGCCGGCCAGCCGACGGCCGTCTGGCTGGACCGGATCGCCCGGATCGCGGGCACCGGCGGGGAGCTGGGTCTGCGCGAGCATCTGGACGCCGCCCTGGTGCAGCGGGCCGACCTCGTCCAGGTGACCCTCTACAACCTGCCGGCCCGCGACTGCGGCCGGCGGGCCCCACAGGGGGAGCTGTCGATCGACGACACCGCCCGGTACGAGGCCGAGTTCGTCGATCCGATCGTCGAGATCCTCGCCGCTCCCCGCTATGCCGACCTGCGCATCGTCGTTTTCGTCGAGCCGAACTCGCTGCCCAACCTCGTCGTCAACACCGGCAGCCGGTACACCGCCACCCCGGCCTGCGACGAGGTGCTGGCACGCGGCACCTACCAGCAGGGCATCGGGTACGCCCTGGCCCGGCTCGGCACCGTCCCCAACGTCTACCCGTACCTGGACATCAGTCACCACGGCGAAGTCGGCTGGTCGGAGGACTCCGTTCCGCTGACGGCGCTGCTGCTGCAAGCCGCGACCGCCGCCGGCAGCACGGTGGCCAACGTGCACGGCTTCGTCGCCAACACCGCCAACTACTCCGTCCTGCGCGAGGAGTACTTCCGCGCCGACGACGTCATCAACGGTCAGCCGGTGTACCAGTCGAGGTGGGTCGACTGGAACCCGTTCGTCGACGAGGTGCCCTACGCGCGGCACATGCGTGCCCTGCTGACCGAGGTGGGCTTCTCCCCGCAGGTGGGTGTCGTTGTCGACACCTCCCGCAACGGCTGGGGCGGCCCTGGCCGTCCCACCCGGCCGGCGACCGCGGGCGACGTGAACCGGTACGTCGACGGTAGCCGGATCGACCGGCGGGCCTTCGTCGGCAACTGGTGCAACCAGGTGGGCTCCGGCCTCGGTAAGCGCCCCGCCGCCGAACCGGAGCCGGGCATCGACGCCTACGCGTGGGTCAAGCCGCCCGGCGAGTCCGACGGCACCGCCGGCAGCCCGACCCCGGGCCTGCCGTACGAGCCGCTGTGCGACCCGAACTACCTCGCGCCGCGCAGCTCCCCGTACGCCACCGGGGCGATGCCGGCCTCCCCGCCGATCGGCGAGTGGTTCCCGGCGCACTTCCGGCAGTTGCTGACCAACGCCTGGCCGCCACTGTGATTGGTTCGGCTCCGCCGCCTTCCGCGACGGCGGCGAGTGGCTCGACGCCCTGCTGGCCGGCCTGGACGACAACCGCCGGCTCCTCGCCGCGCTGCTCGGCGAGCACCTGCCGGCCATCCGTTACCAGCCCGGTCAGGCCACGTACCTCGCCTGGCTCGACTGCCGCGCCCTCGGCCTCGGCGACGACCCCGCCGCGGTGTTCCTCGACCGCGGCCGGGTGGCGCTCAACCCGGGTCCGGCCTTCGGCACCGGCGGCGACGGGCATGTCCGGTTGAACCTGGCCACCGCACCGAAGCTGATCACCGAGGCGGTACGCCGGATGGCCACCGCCGTCACCGGGCAGGTCAGGTCCGGCACCGGGAGCGCTGGCGGGCGGCGACAATAGTCGGCGTGCCACCCGCCTTCGTGCTGCACCACCACCGCAAGCCGCGACCGCACTTCGACCTGCGGCTGGAGGAGGCTGGTGTGCTGCGTTCCTGGGCGGTGCCCCGTGGCCTGCCGGACAGTCCCCGTGACAATCGGCTCGCGATCGCCGTGCCGGACCACCACCTCGATCACCTCACGTACCAGGACGCGGACAAGTCGATCGCCGACATCGGCACGTGGGAGGAGCACGACCGCACCGAGCGCCGCATGTTGTTCACGCTGCACGGCCGCACGGGCCGACGCCGGTACGCGCTCATCCGCACCGGCGAGGGCTGGCTGTTGCACCTGACGAAGGAGCAACCCGCGGACGAGTGAGGGCGGCGGCTCCCGATGTTTCGGCCTCGCGTCACGGGTATTCAGGCGCACCGGCGCGGCCGAATGGCTGGAACAGAGTGTCACGGAGTAAGGGAGTGCGTGTTATGTCTGATCCGCAGCCCACAATCGTTCTCGTGCACGGGGCGTTCGCCGAGTCGGGGAGCTGGAACGGCGTGATCGAGCGGCTGGGCGCCGCGTACGACGTGGTGGCCGCCGCCAACCCGCTGCGGGAGGTCGCCGGCGACGCCGCGTACGTGCGGGACGTGGTCCACGGGATCGGCGGCCCGGTCATCCTCGTCGGACACTCCTACGGCGGCATGGTGATCACGCAGGCCGCCGCCGACGAACCACTGGTGCGGGCCCTCGTGTACGTCAACGCCTTCGCCCCGGACACCGGCGAGTCGGGGGTGTCGCTGTCCGGGAAGTTCCCCGGCAGCACGCTCGCCGACACGCTCGTGAAGTACCCGCTGTCGACAGGCGGTAACGAGGTCGCGATCGGCCAGGACGTCTTCCACAAGCAGTTCGTCGCGGACGTGTCGGCCGACGTCGCCGCGCAGATGGCCCGGACTCAGCGGCCGATCACCGAGAAGGCTCTGGGTGACGGGCTCACCGGTGACCCGGCCTGGCGATCGCTGCCCAGTTGGTTCGTGTTCGGGGACGCCGACCACAACATCCCGGTCGCCGCGCACCGGTTCATGGCCGAGCGGGCCCAACCGCGGGGCCAACGTGAGGTCGCCGGCGGTTCGCACGCCATGGTGGTGGCCCGGCCGAGCGAGGTCACCGAGACGATCATCGAGGCGGTCCGGGGTGTGGGCGGCTGACGTCCGATCCCGATGGGCACGTCGTCGACCGCTGTCGCGGTTGACCGGGTGCCGCACGTCTGCTGGTCCGCAGCCCCGCGACACGACGCGGGGCTGTCCGGCGTGTGCGGTGCCCGCGACAGGCGTTTGCGGCACCGTTCATGATCGGTTGTCGACGCGATAGGAATGGGCGCGTCCTATTGGCGGTGACAGATCCGAGTCGGATCCATGACGGACGCCCAAATCGACCTTACTGGCCAACAGTCCTGCGTGCTAGCCTGCCTCAACTCTTGCAGGTGAAGCCCAATTCGGCACCGAATACCTCGGGTGATTGTTGGAGGGCACATGGACAGACTGCAGGCTTTTGCGGTTTTACGTGAGGTCGCGGTCGAGGTGCTGATGGTCGAGCCGGAGGCGGTGACCGAGGACGCCGACTTTCGCAAGGATCTCGACGCGGAGAGTCTCGATCTGGTGGAGCTGTTGATGGCGCTGGAGGACCGGCTCGGGATCCGGCTTCCGCAGGACGGGCTGCGCGAGATCAACACTGTCGGGCAGGCGCTCGACATGGTGCTCGACGGTGGTGCTGGTGACGTCGCCGAGGGCGCCGGGGTGGTGGGGGAGGCCGAGCGGAAGACGCCGGCCTGATGGCGGGCGACGGCCCAGCCCGGCACCGGGTTGCCGTCACCGGGCTGAGCGCCAGGACGCCGGCTGGTGACACCTCCGACGCACTGTGGTCGGTGTTGCGGTCCGGACGTTCCGTCATCGGTCCGATCCGCAGCTTCGACGCCTCCAGGTTGACGACCCGCTTCGCCGGTGAGATCCAGGGTTTCGATCCGGCCGCCCATCTCAGTCCGAAGATGGTCCGGCAGACCGATCGCGTCAGCCAACTCGCCTACGCGGCGGCGATGGACGCGTACACCGACGCCGACACCAGGCAGTTCGACCCGGACCGGTGCGCGGTCGTGGTCGGCACCGGCATGGGTGGATCGGACAGCTTCTACCGGCAGGTCCGCGCGTTCGTGGAGAACGGTCCGGACCGGATCAGCCCCTGGGCGATCCCGATGATCATGCCGAACGCGGCGGCGTCGCTCATCGCCCGGCAACTCCGCTGGCGCGGCCCGAACTTCTGCATCTCGACCGCCTGCACGGCCGGTGCGAACGCGATCGGCGAGGGCGTCCGGCTCATCCGGGACGGCAGCGCCGACGTCGTCCTGGCCGGCGGCGCGGAGGCGGCGGTCAACCCCATCGTCGTCGCCGGTTTCGCCCGGATGCACGCGCTCAGCACGCGAAACGCCGAGCCCGAGACCGCCTCCCGTCCGTTCGACGGCGCCCGGGACGGCTTCGTGCTCGCCGAGGGCGCGGCCTTCGTGCTGTTGGAGCGCCTCGACCGGGCGCTGGCCCGAGGCGCCCGCATCCACGGTGAGGTCGCCGGCTACGGGTTCAACAGCGACGCGTACCACTCCACCATGCCGCACCCGGAGGGGCGCGGCGCCGTGCACTGCATGCGCCTGGCGCTGCGCGACGCGGGCGTCGACCCGGCCGACGTCGGCCACATCAACGCGCACGGCACGTCGACGATGCTCAACGACGCCGCCGAGGCACAGGCCATCCACACCGTGTTCGGGGGCGCCGCACCACCGACCACCTCGGCGAAGGGCTCGCTGGGTCACCTGATCGGCGCCGCCGGCGCGGTCGAGGTCGTCGCGTCACTGCTCGCTCTGCGGCACGGCGAGATCCCGCCGACGGCCAACCTGCGCACCCGCGGGTCCGACATCCCCATCGACGTCGTCGCCGACGCCCCACGCGCCGGCCGTCCCGGCCCCATCCTGACGAACTCGTTCGGTTTCGGCGGGCACAACGCCGCGCTGGTGCTCGCCTCCGTCGACGACGAAGGCGCCACCGTCAACTCCAACTGAAGCAATCGCAGCGTCCGACCGAGACAAGGTGGTCGAGGGTGAACATCCAGGCCGCCCCGGCGGGAGCCGGCAGCGTCATCGACAGCATCGGCGTCGCGCTGCCCGACCGGGTCATGACCACCCGCGAGGTGCTCGACGGCTGCCGGAGCCGGCTGGCACTGCCGCTGGAGCAGACCACCGGCATCGTGTCGCGGCGCGTGGCCGGCGACGTCGAGTACGCCCTCGACCTGGCCACCCGGGCCGCCGAGGACTGCGTCTCCCGCTCGTCCATCGGGCTCGGCGACGTCGACCTGCTGATCAATGCGAGCATCTCGCGGGTCGACGGCCCGCAGCGGTCGACCTACGAGCCGTCGGCGGCCACCCACCTGCGCCACCGGCTCGGCTGCGAACGGGCGTGGGCGTTCGACGTGACGAACGCGTGCGCCGGCCAGTTCACCGGCATCTACATCGCCGACGCGCTCATCCGCGCTGGCGAGATCGGTTCGGCGCTGATCGTCAGCGGGGAGTACATCTCCCATCTCATGCGTACCGCCCAGCTGGAGATCACCGACGAGCTCGACGCCCGCATCGCCTGCCTGACGCTCGGTGATGCCGGGGCGGCGGTCCTGCTGACCCGGGCCGACAACGGGTCGGAGGGCTTCGACCACATCGGCATCCGTACCGTCGGCCGCTACCACACCCTCTGCGTGGCCGGGCCGACCGACCGGCCGCACGGCGGCGTGATCATGAAGACCGACATGATGGGTCTGGCGGCCGCCGGCATCCGGGAGATGGTGGCGCACACCCAGCAGACCCTCGCCGCGATGGGCCTGTCGCCGACGGACTTCGACAGGTTCATCCCGCACCAGACGTCGACGCTGGCGATCCAGGCCGCCGTCCGCCGCACGAACAAGGTCTTCGGCGGCGTGGTCCTGGACGAGCGGGACGTCATCAACAACCTGCCGAGGCGCGGCAACACCGCGACGACGACGCACACCGTCGCGCTGCGCGACGCGAGCCTCGACGGGCGGATTCGGACCGGCGACCGGGTGCTGTTCGAGGTCGCCGCGTCCGGAGTCAACGTCGGCACCGCCGCGTACCGGCTGGACGGGCTGCCCGACCGGCTCGCCCGGGGGGCCCGGTCACCGCGTACCGCGCCCCCGCGCCGGCACCCGGCACCGTGGCGGCACCCGGTGCGCGCCGTCGCGATCGGCCTCGCCGACACCACAGCCGACCCCGGAGCCGGAGCCGACCCCGGAGCCGGAGCCGACCCCGGAGCCGGAGCCGACCCCGGAGCCGGTGCGACGACGCTTCAGCTCATCGGCGCCGCCACCGACGACTGCCTGCGCCGGGCGGGCGTCCGCGCCTCCGGCGTCGACCTGCTCATCCACGTGGGCGTGTACCGCACCGGCATGATCGCCGAACCGGCGATCGCGGCGATCGCCGCGGGCGAGCTGGGATTCGACGGCAGCACCGCCGCCACCGGCGAGATCCTCGCCTTCGACGCCACCAACGGCGCGCTCGGCATGCTCGACGGCTGCCGGATCGCCTCCGAACTCATCCGGGCCGGCAGGGCCGACACCGCCGTCGTGGTCGCCTCCGAGGTCGAGCAGCGCGAACCCGGTGCCGCCGGGCCGGCGGTGGCCAGGTGCGGCTCCGCGGTGCTGCTGCGCCTCGATCCCGACCGGGCCAGCGGCTTCCTGGGTTTCCACAGCCGCTCCGTCGCGACGCCCGCCCCGGACCGGGGCGCCTGGGTGATGCAGGACGGCGGGCACAGCTTCATCCGCGCCACCGACCGCACCGAGCCCGCCGCGGCGTACGCCGCACACCTGCCCGTGGTCGTCGCGGAGCTGCTGGACCGCCTGCGGGTGCGACCCGACGCGATCCGCGCGGTCGTACCGCCCTGGCTGCCACCGCCTGTCGAACGCCGGCTGCGCGACACCTGGCCGGTGCTCGGTCCACGGCTGGCGACGCTGCCGCCCGCGTCGGACGGTGCCGACCTGTTCACCTCGGCCCTGCCGATCGGCCTGCGCGCCGTGGCCGCCGGCGGCGGCGTGTCGCCAGGCGAACTGGTGGTGGTCGTCGGCGCGAGCACCGGCATGGAGGTCGGCGCCGCGCTGTACCGCATCTGAAGGGGGCGCGTATGTGTGGTGTCGCGGGCATCCTCGATTTCGACGCGGCTGTCGAGCCGCACCGGCTGGCCCGGATGGCGCATTCGCTGGCGCATCGCGGCCCCGACGGCGAGGGCTACTTCGTGGGCCCGGGGATCGGGCTGGCGTACCGGCGACTCGCGATCGTCGACGTGACAGGTGGGCAGCAACCACTGAGCGACGAGCGCGGGGACATCCAGGTCATCTTCAACGGCGAGATCTACAACCACCGAGCACTGCGGGCTTGGCTCGTCGAGCGTGGCCACACGTTCACCAGCGGCAGCGACGGCGCGGTGATCGCGCACCTCTACGAGGAGCACGGCCTCGCCTTCGTCGACCACCTCGACGGGGACTTCGCCATCGCGTTGTGGGACGCCCGCCTTCGTCGTCTCACGCTCGCCCGGGACCCGGTGGGGGTCAAACCCTTGTACTACCACGTGGAAGGCGGTCGGCTTCAGTTCGCCAGCGAGGTGAAGGCCCTGTTCGCGTCCGGGCTGTGCGCGGCGCGCGTCGACCCGCAGGGGCTGCGTGACGTCTTCGGCTACGGCCAGCCGACCGCGCCGGGCACCTTCTGGGCCGACGTCCACGACCTGCCGCCCGGGCACCTGCTGGTGGCCGACGAGCGGGGGGTGGTCCTGCGCCGGTACTTCACCCCGCTGGTCGGTGACCCGCGCGACCTACTGGGCGGGCGGGCGGCCGTCGACGAGTTCCGGGCGGCGTTCGTCGAGGCGGTCCGCAAACGGCTGCCGGACGAGGTCGGCTTCGGCGCGACCCTCAGCGGTGGCCTGGACAGCACGGCCGTCGTCGCGACGATCTCGGCCGTCCTCGGCACACCGGTACGGACCGCCAGCATCCGACTGCCCGGCTCGGACCTCGACGAGGGCCGATACTCCCGGCTCGCCGCGAGGGCACTGGCTGTCGACAACGTCGAGATCGAGTTCGGCGGTGCCGAGGCGTGCGAGCACCTGGCGAAGACACTGTGGCACCTGGAGTCACCGCAGTGGTTCGGCGTCGCCACCCCGTTTCTGGAGGTGACCCGGATCGCCGCCGAACGGGGCGCCAAGGTCGCGCTCACCGGCGACGGCGCCGACGAACTGCTCGGCGGCTACTCCTGGTACGTCCTCCAACGACTGGAGCAGCGGCTCGGCCGGCTGACCCGGACCGGCCTGGATCCACTGCGCCGGCTGATCCTTGGCCGGGTGCTGGCCCACAACGGTGCCCCGGCCGGCGCGGCGGCCCACCTGCTCGCCGTGCCGGCGCGCCTCGCGGCCACCGCGGAGCGTTTCGGCGGTGGCGCACCCGCCTGGTTCTACCTGTGGTCGGCGATGGACGCGGTCGCGCCCGCGCTGCTGCGCCCCTCCAGCGGCGCTCTCGCCCCGTCGCCGCTGCCGGCCCCGCCGACGCACACGGCGCTGCACCGCTCGTTGCACTACGAGTACCAGACCCGCCTGCCCAGTTGGGTCCTCGTGCTCAGCGACCGGCTCTCCATGGCCAACGGCGTCGAGGTACGCGTGCCGTTCCTGGACCGGGCGCTGCTGGACCTGTCGGCACGGCTGGATCCTCGGGTGCTCATGCGCGGCACCAGCGAAAAGCACATCCTCAAGCAGGCCCTGCGTGACGTGGTCCCGGCACCGATCCGACGCCGCCGGAAGAAACCGTTCTTCACGCCCATCACGCCGTGGTATCTGACCGGTCCGGGCGAGGAACTCGCGGCGACGTACCTCGGGCCGGCGGCCGTACGCGCCAACGGGCTCTTCGACCCGGCGCAGGTGACCGCGCTGCACCAGGCGGCACTGCGCGGGGCCGGACGCACCTGGGAGGGCACGGTCGCCGAGTGGGCAAGCATGGCCGTCCTCACCACCCACCTGCTGCTGGAGGTGTTCCGCGACGCGGCGGCCACCCCCGCACCGGGCGCGCTCCCGGCACCGCTGGCACGCGCCCTGCAACGCGCCGAGCGGCGATGACGAGCACCGAGCGGCACCCCTGGCCCGGCCTCGAATCGCGCCGGATCCTGGTCACCGGGGCGACCGGTTTCATCGGCGCCCGGCTCGTGCGACGGCTGGCGAGCCTGGGGTGCACCGTCGTCGCGATGGTCCGCCCCACCTCGGACCGCACGGTTCTGGCCGACGTCCCCGGGCTGCGCTACGCGGTAGCCGACCTCGACACCGGTGCGGGCGTGCCGGCGGCCGTCGCCGGCGTCGACACCGTCGTGCACCTGGCCGGCCAGGTGAAGGCCCGCCGTCCGGGTGCCTTCTGGCGCGGAAACACCGAGTCCACCGGCCGGCTGGTCGCCGCCGTGGCCACCGCCGACCCGACCCCTCGGCTGGTGCTGTGCTCGTCCCTGGCCGCCGCCGGGCCGTCGCGCCCCGGCCAGCCCCGCGACGAGGTCACGCCTGCCGCGCCGGTCTCCGAGTACGGCCGCAGCAAGCTCGCCGCCGAGCAGATCGCCCGCGCCGCCGGTGTGCCCACAGTGGTCCTGCGCCCCACCATCGTGTACGGCCCGGGCGACCACGACTTCCTGCCGTCCTTCCTGCCGATGGCCCGCCTGGGCACCCAACTGCGCCCCACCCGCCCGGAACGCGAGTACTCCTTCGTCCACGTGGACGACCTGTGCGCCGCCCTGATCGCGGCCGTCGTCCGGGGCGAGACGCTGCCCCCGGGCGGCGGTGCCGCAGGCGTGTACCTCATCAGCGACGGCCAGGTGTACGGCTGGAGCGACTTCTGCCGCGAACTCGCCACCGCGATCGGTCGCCCCCGCCCGCGTCTCATCCCGGTGCCGGGCCCGCTCGTGCACGCGACCGGCTGGCTGTGCGACCTGAGCCCGGTCCGGCGCGGCCCGGCACTGACGATGAACCGGGACCGCGCGCACGAGATCCGGCAGTTGGCGTGGACGTGCGCCACCGATCGGGCCCGGGCGGACCTCGGCTTCACCCCCGCGTACCGCCTGCCGGAGGGCCTGGCCAGCGCGGTGGCGTGGTACCGCGGTCAGGGCCTGCTCCGCTGACGGACCGCCCGGGCGGCTACACCGGCGGTTCGACCGCCTCGACGAGGACCTGGAGCACGTGCCGGTACGGCCGCCCGGTCGCCCGGCTCATGCCCATCTCGCAGGTGCGGTTGCAGGAGGCGTACGCGTCGTGGTCGCGCGCGTTGACCTCGGCGGCCTGGGCGGCGGTGGCGCCGGCGGTGACCTCGGGATGCAGCATCCCCCGGTCACCGGCGAAGGCGCAGCACCCCCAACTGTCCGGCACGGTCACCGTGTCGGCGACCGCCTGGGCCACCGTGCGCAGGTCGTCGCTGCCGCCCAGGCGCACCGTGGAGCAGGTGGGGTGCAGGGCCAACGAGCCCAACCGCCGGGGCTCCGGCAGCGCCGGCAGGAGGTGCGCGGCGGTGAAGGTCACGCTGTCGACGAAGCGCAGGGTGTCGTACCGTGCCCGGTCCTCCTCGGCCAGCGCGGCGGTCAGCTGGGTCAGCCCGTGCGTGCAGGACGACGCGTCGCACACGACGGGCAGACGGCCCTCGTCGCTGGCCTCCCACAGCGCGGCCAGGGTCCGCTCGGCCATCTCGCGGTGACCGGCGGGGTAGCCCTTGGACTGCCACGGTGTGCCGCAGCACAGGCCCGCCGTGCCGGCCGGCACGGCGACCGGCACGCCGGCCAGCTCGCACAGGCGCAGGAACGCCGCCGCCGCGCCGCCGGACGGGCCGTCGTCCGGCGCGAAGAGGCTGCCGACGCAGGCCGCGAAGAACACCGCCTGGGCGTCCGGCGCGTTGCGGGGTCGGGGTCGGGGGGCACCGGCGCGCGGCATGTCGTCGCTCCACCGGGGTACGAGTTCGGTGCCGCCGAGCCCGCGGAGCACCCCGGTGGCGGCCCGGGTCAGCGGTGCCGGCACGGCGTGTGCGGCGGTCAGCCCGACCCGGACGCCGGTGACGGCGCCCTTCCAGTGCCGGGCGACACCGCGGGCGGTGCGCTGGGCGCGCGGGCTGTGCCGTTCGGCGCGCAGCCGCTTCATCGCCGCGCCGGTGTCGATGCCGACCGGGCAGGCGGTGACGCAGAGGCTGTCCGCGGCGCAACTGTCCACCGCGGCGTACGCGTAGTCGTCGGTCAGCTCCCGGCGGCGCTCCTCGTCGCCGGCGGCGGTGGCGAGGGCGATCTGTCGTTGCAGGACGATGCGCTGCCGGGGCGTGGTGGTCACGTCGGCGGTGGGGCAGACCGGCTCGCAGTAACCGCACTCGACGCAGGCGTCCAGCTCGGGGTCGACGGTCGGGACGGCCTTGAGCTGCCGAAGGTGCACGGTGGGGTCGTCGTTGAGCAGCACGCCCGGGTTGAGCAGGCCACTCGGGTCGCACAGCCGTTTGAGGTCACGCATCACGTCGTACAGTTCGTCGCCGTACTGGCGGCGGACGAAGGGTGCCATGGCCCGGCCGGTGCCGTGCTCCGCCTTGAGGGTGCCCCCCTCGCCGAGCACGAGGTCGACCATGTCGTCGGTGAAGCGGGCGTAGCGGTCGATCTCGGCAGGTGTGTCGAAGGGCTGGGTCAGCATGAAGTGCAGGTTGCCGTCGCGGGCGTGTCCGAAGATCACCGCGTCGGAGTAGCCGTGCCTGTCGAACAGGCGGATCAGCCCGTCACAGGTGCCGGTCAGGCGCGGCATCGGCACCGCGATGTCCTCCAGCAGGGCCGTGGTGCCGGGCGTGCGGGCCCCGGCGACAGCCGTGTAGAGGCCCTTGCGCAGGTGCCAGAGCTTGGCCCGTTCGCGCGGGTCGCGGGTCAGCTCGGTGCCGGTGACGGCGGGCAGCCGGTCGAGCACACCGCGGGCGTCGGCGAGCGTCGCGGCCAGCCGTTCCCCGCTGTCCTCGGTGAACTCCACGAGCAGCGCGGCGTGCCCGGCGACTGTCAGGCCGCGCAGGGCCGCGCTGGCATCCGGGTCGCGCTGGCTGACCCGCAGCGCGGCGGCGTCGAGCAGTTCGGCGGTACGCGCACCGGCGGCGAGCAGGGCGGGCAGCGCGTCGGTGGCGGCGCCGAGGCCGGGCAGGATCAGCAGACCGGTGGCGGCGTGCTGATGGATCTCGACGGTCCGGAAGACGGCCTCGGCCACGAAGCCGAGAGTGCCCTCGCTGCCGATCATCAGGTGGGCGAGCATGTCGGCCGGGCTGTCGTGGTCGAGCAGGGAGTTCAGCCCGTACCCCATGGTGTTCTTCATGGCGAACAGCCGCTCGATCGTGGCGCGCGACCCCGGTGTGGAGCGCACCCGGTCGCGCAGCCGCAGCAGCCCGGCGTGCAGCTCCGGCTCGTCGGCCCGCAGCCGGTCGTCGGCGTCGCGCGCGCCGGAGTCGACGACGGTGCCGGACGGCAGCACGAAGCGCAGCGACTCCATGGTGCGGTACGCGTTGTCGGTGGTGCCGCAGGTCATCCCGCTGGAGTTGTTGGCCACCATGCCGCCGACCGTGCAGGCGGCCTCGCTGGCCGGGTCCGGGCCGAGCCGGCGTCGGTAGCGGGCCAGCCGCGCGTTGGCCTGCCGGATCGTCAGGCCGGGCTGAAGCCGGATGCGACGGCCGTCGTCGAGCACCTCGGCGTGCCGCCAGTCGGTGCGCACGTCGACGAGCACGCCCGCGCCGCCGGCCTGCCCGGCGAGGCTGGTGCCGCCGCCGCGCAGGGTCAGCGGGACGCCGGCCTCCCGGGCGCCCGCCATCAGCGCCCCCACCTCGGCCGCCGAGGCGGCGCGCACCACGGCCTGTGGCTCGAACAGATACGGCGAGGCGTCGTGCGCCGCCGCCAGCCTGCGGGGCAGCTCGCCGCTGGCCCGGCTCGGATCGTCGAGGCGCGAGCGCAGCAGGTCGGCGACCTCGCGGGCGCGGACGCCGGCCGTGGTCGGCGCGGGTACGACGGTGCTCATGGCGGGTCCTCCCGGGAGGGTGGTCAGTCGGCGGCGATCAGCAACCGGTCCGGAGCGGTGTCGACAGGTGTCGGCAGCCGCAGCGGCCGGCGACCGGGGGTGATGCTGCCGAGCACCGAGGCGTGCCGGGCGCCGGTGCCCGAGGGCAGGGTGCCCGGCAGCCCGTGCACGCTCAGGTAGCCCAGCAGGGCGAAGGCCAGCGCCTCCTTGGCGTCCGACGCGACACCCAGGTCGTCGCTGGACGACAGGTCGACGCCCGGCAGCTCCTCGGCGATCATGCGCAGCAGCGTCGGGTTGTGCGCGCCGCCGCCGGAGACGACGAGTCGGGTGACGCCGTGGTCGCGGCAGGCGGCGGCCACCGTGACCGCCGTCAGCCGGGTAAGCGTGGCCAGCACGTCGTTCGGCTCCGGCGTGGGCGCGTCGGCGAGGGCGGCGAGCAGGTACGGCAGGTGGAACAGCTCCTTGCCGGTGCTCTTCGGGCCGGGCTGCCGGTAGTACGGCTCGTCGAGCAGCCGCCGCAGCAGGACCTGGTCCACCTGGCCGGCCGCCGCCCCGCGCCCGTCCCGGTCGTACTCCTCGGTGCCGCCGCTGAAGTGCCGCGCGGCGGCGTCGAGGAGCGCGTTGGCCGGGCCGGTGTCGTACGCGAGCGGGTCCGCGTCCGGCGCGACGACTGTGATGTTGGCGATGCCGCCCAGGTTCAGCGCGGCGGGGACGCCGGGGAGGCCCCGCAGCAGCAGCGTGTCGAAGAGGGCGACCAGGGGAGCGCCCTGGCCGCCCGCGGCGACGTCGCGGGTGCGCAGGTCGGCCACGACCGGGAGGCCGGTGGCCTCCGCGATCCAGGCCGGCTGACCCAGTTGCAGGGTGCCCCGGACCACACCGCCGTCGACCCAGTGGTGCATGGTCTGCCCGTGCGAGACGACCAGGTCGGCGTCGCCGTCGCACAGCTCCGCGAGTGCCCGTGCGCCGGCCTGGGCGAAGGCCTGGCCGATGCCGGTGTCCAACACCGTGATGGCCTCGGTGGTGGTGGGCGCGGGCGGCAGGGCGGCGGCGATCCGGTTGCGCAGCTCGTCGGGGTACGGGTGGCTGAGCCGGCCCAGTGGCCGCATCCGCAGGGTGTCGCCGCTGAGGTCGAACTCGGCGGCGGCGGCTTCGATGCCGTCGTAGGAGGTGCCGGACATCAGGCCGATGACACGCATCGCGTTCTCCCTCACGCCCGGCCGGCGGGCTCTGCCGCCGGGTCGTCGGCGTCGTCGCCGCGCCGGTGGTCGTAGGGCGCTGCCGGTGCCGCGTGGAACCGGCTCGACACCGCGCCGACCAGCAGGGTGATCAGGACTCCGATCGGCACCAGCCACTGCGCGGCGATGGCGGTGGGGACGGTGTGCCCGGCCGTCGTGACGTCGATCTTGACGTAGCGGACGATGTAGGTCATCACCGCCACGGTGACCAGGAAGGCGACGAACGCGTCGACCTGGTTGGCCCGGCTGACCAGGCGGCCGAGCAGGAACGCCCCGAGCAGCGCCCCGTAGGTGTAGCCGGCGATGGTCAGGCCGGTCAGGTAGACGTTGCCGGTGCTGGAGCTGAACGCGCAGGCGAAGACCGCCATCAGCACCGCCCAGACCAGGGTCATCACCCGGGCCAGCCGGAGCATCGCGTCGTCCGACGGGGCCTTGCGGAAGAAGCTGTGGATGAAGTCGGCGACTGTGGAGTTCGACATCGAGTTCAACGCCGACGACAACGACCCCATCGCGGCGCCGAGGATGCCGGCGACCAGCAGACCCGAGATGCCCACCGGCAGGGCGTGCAGGATGAAGCTCGGGTAGAGGTTGTCGCTGCTGTTCAGGCCGAGTTCCTTGAAGGTCTGACCCTTGTTGTACGACCACAGCAGCGCGCCGACCAGGGAGAACGCCGCGAACTGGATGACCACGAAGATGCCCGAGGAGATCATCGCCTGCTGTCCCTCGCGCAGCGTGCGGGTGGACAGGATGCGCTGGACGATGAGCTGGTCCGAGCCGTGGCTGGCCATCGCGAAGATCGCACCACCGATGATCGCGGTGGGCAGGGCGAACGGGCTGGTGAGCACGTGCGCGAGGTTGAGGTTGGTGTCGAAGAGCTGGAACTTGCCGGCGTCCAGCGCCTGCGAGTAGCCGTCGAAGCCGACGGCGTGGCTGAGTACCGCGATGGCCAGGATCGCCCCGCCCAGGTACAGCCCCATCTGGATGGCGTCGGTCCAGATGACGGCCTTGATGCCACCGAGGTAGGTGTAGATCACCGTGATCAGGGTCAGGACGATGATGATCGCCTGATAGCCGACATTCAGTCCGAACTCGTCGAGGAGCAGCTTGATCGGGATGGCCGAGGCGAACAGCCGTACACCCTCGGCGAGCAGGCGGGTGAAGACGAACGTGACGGACGCCAGGCCCTGGAGTTTCAGGCCGAACCGCTCACCGAGGTACTGGTAGGCGCTCACGAAGCCGCCCCGCTTGTAGAGCGGGATGAGCACCGCGGCCACGACGACCCGTCCGATCACGTAACCCAGGGCCAGTTCGACGTTGCCGAACCCCTGCCCGCTGTAGGCGCCGCCGGGCACGCTGATGACGGTGAGGACGCTGGTCTCGGTGGCGACCACGGAGAACGAGACGGTCCACCACGGCAGTCGACCCTCGCCCACGAAGTAGTCCTTCGCGGACTTCTGTTTGCCGGACAGGCGTAGTCCGACATAGGCGATCACCACGAGGTACAGCACGATCACGACAAGGTCGAGTTGACGCACGGCTCGCTCCCAACCAGGAGTTGTCAATAAGTGACGCATGTCTAGCGTATCGCGAAACTTTTTGCCAGTCCCCGCCCGGGCTGGCTACGCTGTGGTCCCGGCCTGCGGATACGGGGGATGCGGGGCCCGGCGGAATGGCCCACATCCCACCGTGCCCGTCCAGGCTGGCACGGTCGGAACGGCGCATTGCGGACGCGGGCCCGACGAGCCGCTGCCCGTCGTCCGACCGGCGACTGAACACCAGCGAGAGGAACGAGTAACCCCGTGGACCTCAGCACCCTCGGCACCGAGACCCGCAACGACAAGACCAGCGACCTCGACCTGATGTCCCCCACCGAGTTGCTCCTCGCGATGAACGACGAGGACCAGACGGTGGCCCAGGCGGTCCGCCGGGCCGTGCCGGACATCGCGGCCGCCGTCGACGTCGTCGTGGCATCGCTGCGCCAGGGCGGGCGGTTGATCTATGTCGGTGCCGGCACCAGCGGCCGGATCGGCATGCTCGACGCCGTCGAGATCCCACCCACCTTCGGTACGTCGCCCGACCGGGTTCTCGGCCTGCTCGCCGGAGGAGCGCGCGCCTTCGGTGTCGCCGTCGAGGGCGCGGAGGACGACCCGAACCGTGCCGTCGCCGACCTCGACGGGGTCGGCCTGACCGCCCGCGACACGGTGGTCGGGCTCGCCGCCAGCGGCCGTACGCCCTACGTGGTGGGCGGGCTGGAGCACGCCCGCGCACTCGGCGCGTCGACGGTCTCGGTGGCCTGCAACTCCGACGCCGTGATCAGCCGGTACGCCGACGTCGCCATCGAGGTGCCCACCGGCCCCGAGGTGCTCACCGGCTCCACCCGGCTCAAGGCCGGCACCGCCGAGAAGCTCGTCTGCAACATGCTCTCGACCGCCACGATGGCCCGGCTCGGCAAGGTCTACGGCAATCTGATGGTGGACATGAACGCCACGAACGAGAAGCTCGTCGACCGGGCACGGCGGATCGTCGCCGAGGCCGCCGACACGGATCTCGACAGCGCCGCGCGGGCGCTCGCGGCGGCGAACGGGCACGCCAAGACGGCAATCGTGCTGCTGCTCGCGAACTGCACCGCCGAGGAGGCCGCAGCCCGGCTGCGCGACGCCGACGACGACGTCCGGGCGGCGGTCGCGGCCTGACCGGAGGGGCGATCCGGCCCCGTCAAGGCCCTGGCCCGCCGATGTCCTCGTCGCGAGCCGTGCCGCCCGCGACGTCCCTCCGGCTCGATCGAGAGTCGACGAAGCGCCCCGTCCGGGTCGGACGGGGCGCTTCGTCGTGTCAGTCGAGCTTCGGGTAGGAAATCGTCCGGTCCCCGTCGGCGTCGAGCGCGGTGGCCAGCTCGATCCGGGGGGACCGGTCCGGCGGGAGGTGCGCATGGTCGGCGATGACGACGACGTCCACCTCTCCGTCGATCATGGCCTGCTCGACGGTCTCCCACGATGCCCGCAGTATTCCCGCGAACCGGTACGAGTGTCGGCGAAGATGCGCAAGGCACGTCGCGACGGCGGGCTCCGCCGGCTCGATGTCGGCGGGGATCCAGATGACTGCTATCTCCATGGTCCTCTCCTGATCAACGTCGTGGACGCGAGTGGGTGATCAGGAGTTGCCGTGGCGGTGGGGGACCCCGCTGCACCGGTCGGCCGGCAGCGCGCCTGTCGACGGCGGTGACGGTGGGGCCGGGGCCCAGCGGAGCGACGGGCGGCGAAGCCTCGGCGGTCGACGAGGGTGCATCGGCCCCGCCGGTGCTGGCACCGGTGGGCGCCGACGCGAGTGCCAGCACGAGCGCCGGTGGCCCCGGCGCGGGACGGGCGGGTGGCCGGGTCGGCTCGTCGGTGACCGCGGCCCTCGCCACCCGCGCCCGATCCGGTGTCCGGCGGGCGGAGGTGCCGCGCACGACACGGGACACCGTCTCCGGCGCCAGCGTCGACGGTGTCGGCCGTGCGGCAGCGACTGCCGCCGCGGAGGCGGGATTCGGCGGTGTGGGCGTGGCGCGCGGCGAGGACGACGGCGACGGACGGGCCGGCCGCCTCGGTACGACGGTGGAGGGATCGACCGACCGCGTCGGCAGAGGAACGGCCGGCGGCAGGGGCAGGGGGAGTGCGGTCGGCAACGGCAGGGGGACGGACAGCCGCACCTCGACGAGGTCGGGAACCCGCACCGTGATGGTGGGTGGCGAGGTGCTGGCCTCCACCGGCTGGACACTCGTCGGCAACGGTAGCGGCGTGTCGGCGTGGGCGGGGTCGCTGCCCAGGGCCGCGCCGAGCGCCGCGGCCCCGAGCGCCGCCGCCGGAAGGCTGTGCCTCAGCCGCATCAGACGGGGGCCACCGACGGCTGCGCCGTATGCCG
The DNA here is from genome assembly GCF_043197875.1 of Micromonospora sp. NPDC048935. Lineage (NCBI taxonomy): Bacteria > Bacillati > Actinomycetota > Actinomycetes > Micromonosporales > Micromonosporaceae > Micromonospora > Micromonospora sp. NPDC048935. The sequence continues at coordinate 89,576 of NZ_JBICTZ010000010.1, forward strand.
GGCCCGTCCCGACTCACCGGTGTGCTGCCGCCTGCCGAGCGGTTGTCCGTCGCGTTCTGCCGTTCCCTCCATGCGCGGGTTCTTGCCCCGGGAATCCGCGGGCTACACCTCCTGTCGATGTCTGGGCGGCGGACCCGCGCGTCCGACCTGGACGCGTCGGCGCGTCACACCCGGGCTTCGGTGGGTGCCGGGGCGGGGTCGAGCGGCAGGTCGCGCATCCGGCGGATCGGGGTCGACAGATAGATGATCGGGGAGAGCACGGTGAGCGCGCCGAAGATCAGCGGGGTCGTGCGCGCGCCGAGCGGCCCGGCCAGGACACCGGCGAGCAGGCCGCCGAGCGGAATGGCGCCCCAGGAGACGAACTTGACGGTGGCGATGACCCGCGACAGAAGCTCCGGTGGGCTGGCGAGCATCCGGTACGTGCGGGTGGTCACGCTGAGCACCACCGAGGAGCCGGCGAGGACGAGGTTCCCGACGGCGAGGGCGAAATAGGCGGCCGTGCCGGAGCCCAGCGGGATGATTAGCCGGCCACCCACCAGCGCCAGAACGCATTAAGTTCCATAATGGAACTCACTGTAGCGACGGCGGGACGGGCGATCGACCCCGCGATACCCGGGCCGAGGTCACCACGCCCCGTGCGCCTCGCACCCGCACCGGTTGCGGCTGGGCTGAACGCGCGAGCGGCGGCCGCGGGGACGCCGGTTGCCAGCAGATCTCCGCGACGTTACGTTGAGGCGTCATCGATGTACGTCTACCTCGCACGGTACGGGGGCCCGCATGTCCACGCCTGTCACTCGTCGCACCGTTCTGGCCGGTGGGGCCGGTGCCGCCATCGGTCTGGCCCTGCCCGGCCTCGCCGCCCACGCCGATGGCCGCCATCCCACGGTCGTGAGCTTCACCCTCGACGCGACAACGCTCGACGGCGGTGAGCAGATCACCTCGGTCACTCTCGACACCCGCCGGCTCGGGCCGATCGACCCGGCCGGGCTGACCCCCGGCACGTTCAGCGTGCACGCCAAGGCCACCAGCCCGCTCCCGATCGCTCCCGGCGACCAGATCTTCAGCGAGTACGACCTGGACCGTACGGTGACCGCGGCCCGCCTCGACCGGCACGGCGACATCGTGCTGGAGTTGAGCCACGCCGAAGGTCAACCCGGCGGTGGCACCCTCGGCTACATCCTGAGCAAGGGCCGCAACGTCCGGCTGGACCTCGTCTACACCATCACGCAGAACGCTCCGATCGCCCGGCGGCACGGCTCGCCGGTCACCATCACGCGCTTCGTGCAGGGACGGCTGTCGAACCCCGAGGTGGACGCCTTCAGCTACCACGTCTCGGGCTCGGGCATGAAATACCGGCTGTATTCCCCCGACCCCTCGCCCCGGCACGGTCGGCGGCCGCTGATCGTCTGGCTGCACGGCGCCGGCGAGGGTGCCTCGTTGCCCGACGACTACTACGACAACGAGACCACCCTGCGCGCCAACCGGGGGGCGCTCGGCTTCGCCACTCCGCAGGCGCAGCGGATCTTCTCCGGCGCGTACGTGGTGGCTCCGCAGAGCACCTCCTACTGGATGGAGGACGGCCCCCGGTTCGCCCCGTTGATCCGCGAGATCATCCAGGACCTGGTCCGCCGCAAGCGCGTCGACACCGACCGGATCTACGTGGTCGGTTGCAGCAACGGCGGCTACATGTCCCTGGAGATGACGGTCACCTATCCCGACCTGTTCGCCGCGTCGGTGCCGATCTGCGGTGTCGTCGAGCCGCTCGACGGGCAGGGCCCGCCACTGGTCACCGACGCGGAGCTGGCGAGCATTCACACCCCGACCTGGCTGGTCACCTCGCGCGACGACGACACCGTGCCACCGGAGACCAACTCGATCCACGCCCACGACCTCATCCCGGGATCGCTGATCAGCCTGTACGACCACGTCGTCTGGAACGGCTACCAGTTCCCCGGCCACTGGTCCTGGATCTACGTGGCCCGCAACGACCCGAGCCTCAACGGCACCCACGTCTGGCAGTGGATGGCCCACCGCCGTCGGTGAGCGCAGCGGGTGCGGCCGCCCGAACGCGGGCGGCCGCACCCGCTCGGCCTAACACCACGTCAGCGCCGAGTTGATCCGCGTGACGTTGCTGATGGTGTTGTTCGCGCCACCGCAGGGACTCTGGGTGATGTTGGTGCCGCTGACTGTCAGGTTCTGCAACCGGATGCCGGAGGAGATCGGAAACTCGGTCCGTGCCGCGATCCGCACCTCGCCGCCGCCGGTGACCGTCCCGGACACCCCGGCGATGACCACGTTGTAGCAGTTCTCCACCAGGATCGCGTTGTTGCCGGTGTTCGAGATCGTCACCCGGTCGATGACCGCGCCACCGGACTCGGACACGCAGAAGATCCCCCGGCCGCCGCCGGACGCGAGCACGGTGCCGACCCGGATGTTCGTCGGGTACGAGTTGCCCACCCGGCCGTTGCGGTTGGCCATCCGGAACGCCGCGTACCCGGTGCCGGTCCCGGCGCCCTGCGCGTCGACAGTGCCGATCGTGGCGTTGATCGTGTCGTTGAGCAGCAGGCCGGAGTCGCGGGTGTTGCGTGCCGTGACCGTGCCGATCGTCAGACCGTCCACACCGTAGGTCTCCACCCCGTGCGTGCCGGTCCCGGACACGTACACGGTGTCGATGCGGACGTTGCGGACCTTGACCGCCCGGTCACCGCCGTGGTTGTCGATGCGGACGCCCAGGCCGGCGGAGAGCCGCATGTCGATCTGCCCGAGGGTCAGGTTGTTCACGTTGCGCATGAAGATCCCGTACAACGGGGACCCGGTCAGCGTGAGGTTCTGCACCTCGACGTCGGTGGTCCCCCGCGAGTACACGGGTGCCTGGTCACCCGAGCCCGACCCGGTCACGTTGATCGTGCCGCACACAGCCAGGGTCGTGTACGACGGCAGTGACAACCGCGAGCCCGCGCTCATCGAGCCGGAGCCGCGCACCACCACCCGCTGCTTCGACGTGCGACCCGCCGAGAGCGAGTTGACCGCCGCCTGCATCGCCGACAACATGTCCGATCCCGAGTAGACGGTCGACGAGCCGTTGCGGGCCGTCCAGGTGCTTCCGCTCAGCACGGCCTCGGCGTTGCTCGACCCGCTGCCACAGCCGGTACCCCCACCGCCTATCGGCACCAACTGCCACTGCTGGTTCGGGCCGTTGCCGTCGGCGTACTGGCTGATCCGGCCGCCGTCCGCGGTGGACCGCTCCCAGACCTCGAGTGCCTTGGCGGAGTGGCGGTTGATCAGCCGGACGTGGCCGCTGTCGGAGTCGAGGACCTGGAACTGTTGGTTGGCGCCGTTGAGGTCGGACCACTGACGGAATTCGGCTCCGTCGGCGGTGTTCCACTCCCAGAGGTCGACGACCTTGCCGCTGTGCCGCGCCTTGAGGCGGTAGTAGCCCCCGCCGGAGGAGACGAACTGGAACTGCTGCCACGCGCCGTCGTTGCGGGACCACTGCTGGAGCACGGCGCCGTCCGCCGTCGAGGTGTCCCGGACGTCGAGCACCTTGCCGCTGTATCTGTTGACCAGAACGTAGTAGGCGTTGGTGTCGATGCTCGCCGCCGCGGCCGGCGGCGCGCCGGCCACGACGGCGGCGGCCGCGCCGACCAGCGTGGTGATCATGGCGAGGACGAGGCTCGTACGCCGACGGATGGATCCGCCGCCGGCCAGTCTTGTCCTGATCGTGAAGGACATCGCTCCTCCTGGGCTGGATCGGCTCCGAGGGAGCCGGGACGGGTGTCGACGGCCGCAGGCGCCGCAGCCGGTGGGCGGCTATTCCAGGTGGAAGGTGGCCGAGGCACGCTCGGCGCTCGAACTGACCGCCTCGATGTAGAGCAGCCCGTCGCGGTGGCGCACGTGACGGCCCGGGAAGTTGTGGGACTCCAGGGAGATCCCGGCGCTGTCGGCGAGGCCAGCCTGGCGGCGGAAGCTCGCGTCGCCGCCGAAGAGGGCCGAGCCGTCGTTCTTCTCGACGTACAGGGCGTAGCCCCGGTGGCGCAGGTAGTACCCGGGGAAGTTCGTCGACTCCAGCGACACCGATCCGCCGCCGGCGAGCCCGTTGACGATCCGGAACTGCGAGTCCGCCAGGTTCGTCACGTTCGGCTCGATCCGGGCCCGGTAGTCGTAGTGCCGGATGTAGCTGGTGGCCAGGTCGTGGGAACGCAGCCGGACCGGGGTGGCCCCGTCGGGCACCGGAATGCCGAAGTTCGGGGTGCCGTCGGCGTTCCAGTACACCTTCTGGAGCCGGGTCCGCCGGTTCGGATCGTTGAGCGGATCGCCGCTGATGTCGCGGTAGCTGCGGTCGTGGTAGACCAGGATGTCGCTCTGCCCATCCTCGGAGACGGTGAACGAGTTGTGGCCGGGGCCGTACTGGCTGGTGGCGGCGTTGCTGACGAACACCGGGTTGGGGCTCTTGCTCCAGGAGGCGGCGTCGAGCAGGTTCGCGGTGGCCGAGGCGCTCAGCATCCCGAGGCAGTAGTTGGCGTCCGTGGCGCTGGCCGAGTAGGTCAGGAAGATGCGGCCGTTGCGTTGGACCACCGCCGGCCCCTCGGCGACCCGGAAGCCGCGGGTCTCCCAGTCGTACGTCGGCACGACGAGCCGGGTCACGGTGCCCGTGATCTGCCACGGGTTGGCACCCATCCGGGCGAGGTAGACGTTGGAGTTGTTGGAGATGCCCGGCTCCTGCTGTGCCCAGGTCAGATAGCGCACCCCGTTCGCGACGAAGGTCGAGGCGTCCAGGCTGAAGGTGTCCCAGGGTGTCGTGATCCGTCCGCGTTCGGTCCAGGAACCGGTGAGCGGATTGGCGCTGGCGTTCTCCAGCGCGTACATCCGGATCCGCCACACGTCGTCGGCCCGGCCCGCGGCGAAGTAGACGTACCACCTGTTGTTGATGAAATGGATCTCCGGTGCCCAGATGTGGGCGCCCATCTCTCCGCTGGTGTGCCGGCTCCAGATCGTCGACTCCGCCGCCGTCGCCAGCCCCTGCAGGGTGGTCGCCCGTCGCAGCACGATCCGGTCGTACTGCGGCACGGTGGCGGTCAGGTAGTAGTAGCCGTCGGTGTGCCGGAAGATGTGCGGGTCGGCCCGCTGGTTCACCAGCGGGTTGGTGTAGTTGACGGCCGGTGCGGCCTGCGCCGGCCCCGCCGCTGGCAGGCCGGCCGACACGGCGAGCACCACCAACACCGCGGCCAGGACCGACCGTAGGCGTCCGGGGGTGCGGCGGGTGGCGCGGTCGGCGTGGGGGAGTGGCGGCGGCATCTGTCCTCCGTGAGGTTCGTGAGCGACCGGTGTCCGGACGGCGGCACCAGCCGACGCGTCGGTGTCGACGGGTCGAACGCCTGAGCAGCGACGCGAACCGGGCGGGGTCGCGCCTGGTGGCGATACACCGCGGGCGGCCTACCTGCGGCGTCCGCCGGGGACGGAGAGCGAACGGGCCGGAAACATGACGGTGGCGTTGCGCCCAGGTTGCGGTCATAGTGTTGGCGTTAACATCGACGTGTGTCAAGGAGATCTGGGCGTGACCTGCACTGTCCGGTCAGCCCGCCGCGCATCCGGCTCTCCGCACGTCGACCGCACCGGTGACCTACGGCGGCCACCGCCGGCATCTGTGCCGGGCCGCGGTCAGGGGGCGACCAGACCGGTCCGGTACGCGACGACGACGGCCTGCACCCGGTCGCGCAGGCCCAGCTTGGCCAGGATCCGGGCGACGTGCGTCTTCACTGTCGCCTCCGACAGGTGCAGGCGGCCGGCGAGCTCGGCGTTGCTCAGGCCGTGGGCCAGCAGGCCCAGCACCTCCAGCTCGCGCGGGGTCAGGGCGGACAGGTCCCGGTGGATGGTCGGCGGGTCGGTGTCGCGCTGGGCGAACCGTTGCACCAGCCGCCGGGTGATCGTCGGCGCCAGCAGCGCGTCGCCGGAGCGGACCAGCCGGACCGCACCCACCAGATGCTCCGGGGTGACGTCCTTGAGGAGGAAGCCGCTGGCTCCCGCGGTCAGTGCCGCGTACACGTACTGGTCCAGGTCGAAGGTCGTGAGCATGATGATGCGTGGCGCCTCGCCAACACCGGCGAGGATCTGGCGGGCGGCCGCGAGACCGTCCAGGTCAGGCATCCGGATGTCCATCAGGACCACGTCGGGCCGGTGCCGGTGGACCGCGTCGACCGCCTCGACCCCGGTCGTCGCCTCGGCGACCACGTCGATCCCGTCGGCGGTCAGGATCATCCGGAACCCGGCCCGGACCAACGCCTGATCGTCGGCGACCACCACCCGCAACGCTGCGGTCATGCCTCGCCCCCCAACGGTGCGCCCGTCCGATCGTCGCCCCCGACGCCGTCGAACACGACATTCTCCATCGGGATCAGGGCCTGGACACGATACCCGCCGGTGAGTCGTGGACCCGCCGCAAGCGTGCCACCGTAGACCGCGAGCCGTTCGCGCAGACCGATCAGCCCTCGCCCGGTGCCGGTGGTCACGCCGGGTCGGCCGCCGGTGTCGGTGACCTCGACGCGCAGGTGCTCCCCGCCGTACTCGACGAGCACGCGGACGGACGCGCCGGCAGCGTGTTTGACCGCGTTCGTCAACGCCTCCTGCACCAGCCGGTAGACGGTCAGCTCGACGCCCGACGGCAGCGGCCCCCGCTGCCCGCGTTCGACGAGCTCGACCGCGACCCCCGAGTGGCGTACCCGCTGCACCAGCGCGCCCAGCCCGTCGAGGCCGGGCTGCGGCGTCAGCTCGGTGCCGTCCTCCTGCCCGAGGACGTCGTCGTCCATGGTGAGCAGACCCATCACGTGCCGCAGCTCGGTCATCGCCGCCCGGCCGCCGGCTTCGACCGCGAGCAGCGCCGCCCGGGCGTCCTCGGGCCTGGACTCCATCACCTTGCGGGCCGCGCCGGCCTGGATCACCATCACGCTGACGTTGTGGGTCACCACGTCGTGCAGCTCCCGGGCGATCCGGGCCCGTTCGACCTCAGTCGCCCGGCGCAGCGCCTCGACCTGCTCGTGCTCCATGGCCACCATCCGCGCCCGGCCCTCGTCGGCGTGCTCCTTCCACCGGCGTAACCCGTCGGCCGCCACCGCGATCGGCAGCAGGATCAGGAACGGCACGGCGCTGTCGGACACCGAGCTGGCGTCCGACTGCAACCCGGCGTGCAGAAACGCGGCCGCCGGCAGGCTGGCCAATGCCAGGATCTTGTACGGGCTGAAGACAGCGGCGCTGTAGCCGGCCACCACGCAGGCGAAGAACGACAGCCGCAGCGCGGCCGGATTGTTGTCGACCAGCCCGGCGCTCGCCAGCACCACCCAGAGCGTCCCCAACGGGTACCGGCGGCGAAACACCAACGGAAGCACGACGAGCAGGAGCAGCGCCGCCGTCCAGCCGGTGCCGTCGTCCTCGACCGGCAGGAAGGGTGGCCACACCGGGTCGGGTGGCACCGGCGGACCCCGCCAGAGCTCACCCCGATCGAACTCGACCCGGTACGGCCTCGGCGCGTCAGCGTCACCCGTACCCGCCTGGATCGCGAGGAGACCGAGCCCGAGGGCCAGGAACGCGTCGAACAGTTGCCCCCGGCGCGACAACGGCGGCAACTGGCCGACCGGACGCGCCAGGGACCGGATGTGCCACCACAGCCGGATCAACACCGCACGCCCCGTCATCGGTTCATTCTCGGTGCCGCGCGTGCCGATGCCCATCCGCCTGTCGAGCGGTGTCGCTACACCGCACGCCTACCTCGCAGGGATGACGCCGCCACCGCTCATCCCGACGCGGTACCGAAGATGCCTCCCGCTGCCGATGTGTCCGACTCGTCCCCGCCCCTAGCGTCAGCCCCGCCAGCTCGCCACCACCTGAGGAGACGGGGACATGACCACACCGCTTATCGAGTTGCACGAGGTGACACGCCGGTACGACGAGGGGCCACCGGCGCTGCGGGAGGTGTCGTTGAGCGTCGCGCCCGGCGAGGCGGTGGCGATCCTCGGCCCGTCCGGCAGCGGCAAGTCGACGATGCTGAACCTGGTGGCCGGGTTGGACCGGCCGAGCACCGGCACGGTCACCGTCGACGGGGTGCGGGTCGACCAGCTCGGCGAGGCGGCCTCCGCCCGGTACCGGAGGGCCCGGATCGGCCTGGTGTTCCAGTTCTTCAACCTCCTCGACGACCTGACCGTCGCCGACAACGTCCTGCTGCCGGCACAGCTGGCCGGGATGGGCCGCGGCACCGCCCAGCGGCGGGCGGCCGAGTTGCTCGGCCGGCTCGGCGTCGAGCGACACGCCGGCGCGTACCCCGGAAGACTCTCCGGCGGTGAACGGCAGCGGGTCGCCGTCGCCCGCGCGCTGATGAACAGGCCGCCACTGCTGCTGGCCGACGAGCCGACCGGGGCGTTGGACACCGCCTCCGGCGAGGAGGTCATGCGGCTGCTGACCGAACTGCACGCCGACGGCCAGACCATCGTCGTGGTCACCCACGACCTGGTCCTCGCCGAGAGGTGCGCGACCCGGACCGTCCAGCTCCTCGACGGGCAGATCGCCGCCGACTCCGCGTTGGAGCGGGCCCGATGAGCGCGCTGGCTCGGGTCGTCCGCGCCGGGGTCGGGCGGCGACGCGTACAGACTGTCGTGATCGGTCTGGTCGTGATGATCGCGGTGACCTCGGCCGTCCTCGGCGCTTCGCTGATGGTGGCCTCCCGGGGACCCTTCGACCGGGCCTTCAACCAGCAGCAGGGCGCCCACCTCACCGCCCAGTTCGACGCGGACGCGGTCACCGAGGCGCAGGTGGCCGCCTCCGCGAGCGCCGCCGGGGTCGCCGGATCGGCGGGCCCGTTCCCGAACGCGGAGCTGAACCTGACCAGCCCGATGGGTCGCCCGGTGCCGCCGCTGACCGTCGTCGGGCGTGCCGATCCGGGCGGCGCGGTCGACCGGGTCGACGTCGTCGACGGCCGGTGGGCGACCGGCCCGGGGGAGATCGTGCTGGCCACGGGGGAGCACCTGCGGTTGCCGCCGCAGGTGCTCGGCCAGCGGTGGACGGTGTCCGACGCGCCGGGCAGCCCGTCGGTGACAGTCGTCGGGCTGGCCCGGTCGGCCAGTCAGACCGCCGACGCCTGGACCACCCCGGCGCAGCTCGCGGCCTGGACCGGCCCCGACGGCCCCAGCGCCTACCAGATGCTCTACCGCCTCACCGAGGCCGGCACCGCCGCACAGGTCCAGGCCGGTCGGGCCGCGGTGCAGGCGTCCGTCCCCGCCGCCGCGCTCGACAGCGCCGTGTCGTGGCTCGACGTCCGCCGGGAGGCGACCGGCGAGACCGTCCTGCTGGTGCCGTTCCTGATCGCCTTCGGCATGCTGGGTGTGGTCATGGCGGTGCTGATCATCGGCAACGTCATCGCCGGCGCGGTCTCCACCGCCACCCGCCGGATCGGCATCCTCAAGGCGCTCGGCTTCACGCCAGCCCAGGTGGTCCGGGCGTACGTGGGGCAGGCGCTCATCCCGGCCACGGTCGGCGCGGCGCTCGGTGTGGTCGCCGGCAACCTCCTGACCGTGCCGATCCTCGCCCAGACCGATCGGATCTACGGTACGGACGACAACGGGGTCGCGCTCTGGGTCGACGCGGTCGTGGCCGGCGGCGCGCTCACCCTCGTGGCGGTGACCGCCCTGGCCGCCGCGGCCCGGGCCGGCCGGTTGCGCAGCGTCGACGCGCTCGCCGTCGGGCGTACTCCCCGGCCCGGCCGCGGTCGGTGGGCGGCCCGCCTGACCAGCCGGCTGCCGATCTCCCGGCCGGTGACGCTCGGCCTGGCCCACCCCTTCGCCCGCCCGGTCCGAGCGGTGAGCGTCGTCGCCGCGATCGCGTTCGGCGCGGCCGCGGTCACCTTCGCGGTCGGTCTCGGTACGTCGCTGAACCGGATCCAGGAGGTCGAGGACATCGCCGACGTCCAGATCGGGCAACCGCACCGGATGCCGCCGGGCGGCCCGCCGCCCGGCGCGGGGCAACCGCCGGGGCCGGGGCAGCCGCGGGGGCCGGTGCAGCCGGAACCGTTCGCCGACCCGGCGGCGATCGAGCGGGTGATCGCCGACCAGGCGGGCACCGACGGGTACCTGGGCATGGCCCGCGGCGAGATCACCGCCGGGGGAATCACCGGTGAGCTGGACGCGGTCGCCGTCACCGGGCCGGACGCGGCGCGCTACTACCGGATGGTGTCGGGGACCTGGCTGACCGGCCCGGCGCAGATCGTCGTCTCGACGCCGTTCCTGACCGCGGCCGGCAAACGGGTCGGTGACCGTGTCGTGCTGACCGACAGGGGCGTCGACATCCCCGTCACGATCGTCGGTGAGACGTTCAACGTCGACGACGACGGCATGCAGGTCGTCACCGACATCGCCACCCTGCGGGTGGCCGAGCCGGAACTGGCACCCTCGATGTACTACGTCACGGTGGAGCCCGGCACCGACGCCAGGGCGTACGCCACGGCGTTGACGGCGGCCCTGGAGCCGCTCGGCGCGGTGGCCGACGGCCTCAGCCACGAGCCCGACGAGATGGTCATCATCATCAATGCGCTGACCGGGCTGCTCAGCCTCCTGCTGATGGTCGTCGCCGGCCTCGGCGTGCTGAACACGGTGGTCCTGGAGACCCGGGAACGCGTCCACGACCTGGGCGTGCACAAGGCGCTCGGGATGACACCCCGGCAGACCACGGCGATGGTCATCGCCTCGGTCGTGGTCACCGGCCTGGTCGGCGGCGCGGCCGGTGCGGGGGTCGGTGTGCTGCTGCAACGCACGGTCATCACCGAGATGGCGAGCAGCGTGGGCTTCCGCCTGCCGGACGCGGTCCTGGACGTGTACGGCTCGGTCGACCTGCTGCTCTTCGGCCTGGGCGGGCTGGTCATCGCCGTGGTCGGCGCCCTGCTGCCGGCCGGCTGGGCGGCGAGGACCCGGGTCGCGGTGGCACTGCGAACCGAGTGACGGGAAGGAACCGCCGCTCACGGGAGGTGCTCGTGGGCGGCGGTCACCTGCCGCCCCAGGCGCTCAGATGGTCGTCGAGTCGCCGGGTCGCAGGTCCACGAGCAGGTGGCTCAGGCCCGCCGCCTCGAACGCGCGCACGACGTCGTCGGCGTTCTGGGTGTAGTGCGCCCAGCCGTGCTGGTGGACCGGGACCACCGCCCGGACGCCGAGCAGGGCCGCCGCTCGTGCCGCCAGCTCCGCCGTCAGGGTGAGGAACCCCTCGCCGCGTGCCGCGATGTGGGCCGCGCCGAGGTTGAGGATCGCGATCTCGATCGCCGGGAACCGCTCCGCGATCACGGCCACGACGTCCACCGAGGCGTTGTCACCGCTGACGTAGACCGTCGGCCAGCCACTCGCCTCCACCACGAACCCGATCACCGGGCCGTTGACCACGCCGATCTCCGGCGTACCGTGCAGCGCCGGCACCGCCGTGACCCGCAGGTCGCCGACATCGGCGTGCGCGAACGGCCGAAGGCCGACCGCGCCGGGGCCGAGCTTCGGTGCTCCCGCCGCCGTGGTGAGCACCCGGGGGGCCCGCCGCGCGAACTCCCGCCCGGAGCTGTCGAGATTGTCGAGATGGTGCTCGTGCGACACGAGCACCAGGTCGACCTGACCGAGGTCCTCGGGCGAGGCGCTCGGGCCGACCAGCTTGGTCGCGGTGACCGTGCCGTAGTGGTACGTCTGCGGATCGTCGAAGGTCGGGTCCAACACGACGCGCGAGCCCGCGTAGTCGAGGACGGCCGTCGGTCCGCCGATGACGCGTACGGTCAGCTCGTTCATGGTGCTCTCCCTGGTTCCGGCGGCGCTCGCGGTCGTCCGCACGGGTGCGGACGACAGGCGTTCCCATTTTTCGGCCGGGAACGCCTCGATCTCGCGGCGGCCGGTGGGGGTCAGTCCGCCCGGAGCCGGCTCTTCTGCACCTTGCCCAGAGCGTTGCGCGGCAGGGCCTCGACAAGCCGCACCTGTCGGGGACGCTTGTGTGTCGACAACTGTCGGGCCACGAACTCGATCAGATCCGCCTCGTCGAGCGCGTCACCCACGACGTACGCCGTCACCTGTTGGCCGAGGTCGGGGTGGGGAGTCCCCACCACCGCGGCCTCCCGGACGCCGGGATGCGCCAGCAGCGCGTCCTCCACCTCCCCCGCGCCGATCCGGTAGCCGCCGCTCTTGATCAGGTCGGTGGCTGCCCGGCCGACGATGCGATGCCAGCCGTCCGGACCGATCGTGGCCACGTCACCGGTGCGGAACCACCCGTCCGTGGTGCGGGCGGCGGCGTCCGCGTCGGGCCGGTTCAGGTATCCGTCGAAGAGGGTCGGGCCGCACACCTCCAGCTCGCCCATCGCCACCCCGTCGGTGGGCATCGAGCGGCCCTGCTCGTCGACGACCCGGGTGCGTATCCCCGGCAACGGCAGACCGACAGCGCCCGGGTGGCGGGGGCCGTCGGCGGTGGCGCTCACCGTGATCAACGTTTCGGTCATCCCGTAGCGTTCGACGATCTGGTGCCCGGTGAGCCGGGTCAGGTCGGCGAAGACGGTCGCGGGCAGAGCCGCGCTGCCCGACACCAGCAGCCGCGCGGCCCTCAGGGCCCGGGCCGAGGTCTCGTCGGCGGCGATCCGGGACCAGATGGTGGGGACGCCGAAATAGAGGGAGCCGGCCGCCGCCGCGTACCGCTGGGGGCGGGGTTGGCCCACGTGGTGCAGCCGGCTGCCCACGCGCAGGGGGCCGAGCACCCCGAGCACCAGCCCGTGTACGTGGAACAGCGGCAGCCCGTGCACGAGCAGGTCGTCCGGCGTCCACTGCCAGGCCGCGGCGAGCCCGTCGAGGCAGGCGGCGATGGCGCGCCGGGAGATCGTCACGCCCTTCGGCGCCCCGGTGGTGCCGCTGGTGTAGAGAATCAGCGCGATGCCGGCCGGATCCGGCTCCGGATGGCTGGTGTCCGAACGGCGTGCCAGGTCGACCGGGATTGTCGGCAGCCCGTCGGGTGCCTCCTGGCGCTCCGCGTCGGCCGGCACGAGCAACGCACCGGGCGCCGAGTCGCGCAGGATGTGCTCCCGTTCCATCGGGCCGGCGTCCGGTGGCACCGGTATCACCGCCGATCCGGCCAGCAGCGCGCCGACGACGCCGACCACGGTGTGCAGGCTGGCAGTCGCGTCGATGGCGACACGGTCCACCCCGCGCAGGTCGTCGGCGACCGCGCCGGCGAGGCGCCGTAACTCCACCCAGGACGTCGCCCGGTCGTCGATCCGGATCGCGTCCGGGTGCTCGTCGGTCGACGCGAGCAGCCAACTCAGCAGCACAGGCAGGTGCCCCTTCTCGTCGTACCCCGCGGCGCGTCACCGGCGCACGACGGCCGGGCCCGGTGCGGGTCGCCGGGGGTGGCCGGTGCCCCGGCAGGCAACTGCCGGACGTTGTGAACCTAGTCCGACCCACCGGAGCGGACCACCCCTAACCCGGCGTCCGCCGCAGGTGCCCGGTGGGCTCGGAGGCGGTGGAAGGATCGCGGCCCGCGACGGCCGACAAAAGCAAAAGGCAAGGAGATCAGACTCCCTGCCACTTCTAACTTATACCGCACCGGTGGGCTTGCGGCAAGACCCTGGTCGTGCCGCAGAATCGGCGGCCGAACGCGGCGTCGACGAAGAGAACGAGGGCCTGACGTGGGTGTGTTGTCGTTGTACGGGGGGCGTGGCCATCGCGATCCGCGGACGGGAGTGGCGGTGCGGTTGCCCGCGACCGCGGCCGCCGCGGTGCGACGGAGCACGGTTACCCGGGAGGTGTGGCGATGATCGAGCAGTACGTGTTGGATCTTCGCGAGGTTGACCAGACGTCGGTCGCGCTCGTCGGCGGCAAGGCCGCGAACCTGGGCGGGCTGTCCCGGATCGACGGCATCCGTGTGCCGGCCGGCTTCTGCGTGACGACCGCCGCCTTCCGGCGGATCCTGGCGGACGCGCCGGCGATCGACGACCCGCTCGACCGGCTGTCGCGCCTGAGCCCGGATGATCGGGAGGCGATCGGTGCGCTCAGCGCGGAGGTCCGCCGCAGCATCGAGGGGACCTCCATCCCTGGCGATCTCGCCGCGGCGATCACCCGTCCGCTCGCCGTGCTCGGCGAGCGATCCCCCTACGCCGTGCGTTCCAGTGCGACGGCAGAGGACATGCCGACCGCCTCCTTCGCCGGTCAGCAGGACACCTACCTGAACGTCCTGGGCCCGGCGGCGATCCTCGAGCACCTCAGCCGGTGCTGGGCGTCGCTGTTCACCGAGCGGGCCGTGACCTACCGCCTGCGCAACGGCTTCGACCACCGCAGGGTCGGCATGGCCGTGGTCGTGCAGCAGATGGTCTTCCCACAGTCGGCCGGCGTCCTGTTCACGGCCGACCCCGTCACCGGCAACCGGAAGGTCGCCACCGTGGACGCGAGCTTCGGCCTCGGCGAGGCCCTGGTCTCCGGCCGGGTGAACCCGGACGTCTTCACGGTGCGCGACGGTGCCGTAACCGCCAGGACGGTCGCCGCCAAGCGGGTCGCCGTGCACGCCCTGCCGGCCGGTGGGACGCGGGAGGTGCCGGTCGATCCGCAGCGGCAGGAGCAGCCGGCGCTCACGGATGCGCAGGTCGTGCGACTCGTGCGACTCGGGCGACGGATCGAGGCGCATTTCGGTCGCCCCCAGGACATCGAGTGGTGCCTGGTCGACGACGACTTCCAGATCGTGCAGAGCCGGCCGATCACCACGCTCTTTCCCGTCCCCGCCGCCGACGACCAGGAGAACCACGTCTACCTCTCCGTCGGTCACCAGCAGATGATGACCGACCCCATGAGGCCGCTGGGGCTCTCCATGTGGCAGTTGACGGCCATGGCGCCGATGCTCGAGGCCGGCGGTCGACTGTTCGTCGACGCCACCCGGATCCTGTCCTCGCCCGCGAGCCGGGCCGGCTTCCTGAAGATGACGGACCGGATCGACCCACTGACCGGGGACGCGCTGGAGACGGTCCTGGGGCGCCCCGACTTCGTCGCGGCGCTCGCCGACAGCGGTCCCGCCGGTCCGCCGTCTCGCGGTGCGTCCGCCCCGATCGAGACCGATCCGGCCATCGTGACCCAACTGGTCGAGCGCAGCGAGGCGGCCGTCGCCGCCCTGCGGCACGACATCGCGGCGTTGAGTGGCCCGGCGCTGTTCGACTTCCTCGTGGAGGCGTTCACGGAGCACAAGCGCGCCCTCGGCGATCCGTTGAACATGCAGGTGATCATGGCGGGGATGGAGGCCACCTGGTGGCTCAACGACCGGCTGGGGGAGTGGTTGGGCGAGAGGAACGCCGCCGACATCCTCACGCTGTCCGCCCCCGGTAACGTCACGTCGGAGATGGGGCTCGCGCTGCTCGACGTCGCGGACGTGATCCGTCCGCATCCGGAGGTGGTGGCGTTCCTGCGAGGCGTCCAGGACGACGGCTTCCTGGACGAGCTGCCGAAGCTCGCGGGCGGGCCCGAGGCGCGCGATGCCATCGAGGCCTACCTCGACCGGTACGGCATGCGCTGCGTCGGCGAGATCGACATCACCAGGCCGCGGTGGCGTGAACGCCCCGCCACGCTCGTGCCGGTGCTCCTCGACAACGTCGCGAACTTCGCGCCGGGTGCCGCCCAGCGGCGTTTCGAGCAGGGGCGGCAGGAGGCGCAGAAGAAGGAGCACGAGGTGTTGACGCGCCTGCGGGCACTGCCGGACGGTGAGCAGAAGGCCGACGAGACCAAACGGATGATCGACCGGGTCCGGACCTTCGTCGGCTATCGGGAGTACCCGAAGTACGGCATCATCAGCCGCTACTTCGTCTACAAGCAGGCCCTGATGCGAGAGGCCGAGCGCCTCGTGCGGGCCGGCGTGCTCCGTGACCGGGAGGACGTCTTCTACCTCACGTTCCAGGAGTTGCACGACGTCGTGCGGGCGAACCAGGTGGTGGACGACGCGCTGATCCAGCGTCGCAGGGACGAGTTCCGGTCGTACCATGCGCTCACGCCGCCCCGGGTGCTGACCTCGGACGGCGAGGCCCTCACCGGGGCGTACCGGCGCGACGACGCGCCGGCCGGCGCGCTGATCGGCCAACCGGTCTCCGCCGGGACCGTCGAGGGGCGTGCCCGCGTCATCCTGGACCTGGCCCAGGCTCATGTCGAACCGGGCGACATCCTCGTCACGGCCCACACGGATCCGAGCTGGACGCCTCTCTTCGTCGCCGTCGCGGGCCTGGTGACGGAGGTCGGAGGGCAGATGACGCACGGCGCGGTGATCGCCCGGGAGTATGGACTGCCGGCCGTCGTCAGCGTGGTGGACGCCACCCGGCTGATTGCCGACGGGCAGCGGATCCGCGTACACGGCAGCGACGGGTACGTCGAGATCCTGTCCTGACCGACCAGGCGTCGGGGGCGACCGTCCGGCCGACCGCGCCATCCCTCTAGGGTGGAGGGATGGCGTCGGTCAGGCAGGTCCAGATCACCTTCGACTGCGCGGAGCCGGAGCGCGTCGCCCGCTTCTGGTCTGCGGTGTTGGGTTACGTCGTCCCGCCGCCGCCGAAGGGGTTCGCCACCTGGGACGACTTCGATCGGGCGCGGCCACCGGAGAAGCGGGGTGCGGCGTTCGCCTGTGCTGATCCCACCGGGGTGGGGCCGCGCCTGTATTTCCAGCGCGTTCCCGAGGGCAAGGTCGTCAAGAATCGGCTGCACCTTGACGTACGGGTCGGCACCGGCCTCGTCGGCGACGAGCGGCTTGGCGCACTGGAGGCCGAGTGCGCGCGACTTGTCGCGCTCGGTGCGACGCGCGTGCGGCTGCTCACCGCCGATGAGGACAACGAGTCGTGCCTCGTGATGCAGGACGTCGAGGGCAACGAGTTCTGCCTCGACTGAGCAGCAGCGGGCCGGCGGTCGGGTCGGGCTAGATGGAGAACCGGCCCCGGTGCCAGCGCCAGTGGCGGCCGGCCCGCAGGTGGTCGACGACCGCACGCTGGAGCACGGTGCCGCGCGGCAGTTGGTCGAGTGGTGTGGTCAGGGTGCGGAACGCGAACCGCAGCACCTCGACGTCGGCGTCGATGCCTTCCGGCTCCTCGTAGGGGTCCAGCTCGAAGCGCTGCTGGAACCGGATGATGTTGGACCCCTCGGGCAGGTACTCGCGCAACTGCGGGTCCAGCAGCCAGGAGCCGCAGGCGAACTCGGTGTGGTGCTCGTCGGGGAAGTGCCGTGGGAAGAACGCGCGGGCCTCGTCGAGGGACGCGTCGACGGCCGCCGGGGTCAGCGGCCCCGCCTCGGGGATGTGCAGATCGATGGCGGTGCCGCCGCGCTGGTGCTGTAGTCGGCCCAGCTCGTAGAGGCCGCCGCGGGCGTGCAGCGTCAGCCAGCTCTGCATGACCGGCCAACCCTCGCGGCGCATCCGCCTGTCGATCGCGAGGTTGCGGCCCAGGTCGGCCAGGGTCGCCCAGGACACGTCGTCGGCGATGCCGTGGTCGCGGTGGTATCCCCGGACGACGTCGACCAGGGCCAGGTACGCGTACACGTAGAGGTGCCGCCAGGCGGGGCCTCGGTCGCGCGGCAGCGCGGGGCCGGGTGGCAGCCAGCCGTGGCCTCCGAGATCGGCGAGGACCAGAGCGGTCGAGCGGTCGAGCAGCCACCGCAGCTCCGGAGTCCACAGTGGCGAGCCGGGGTCGGGCCAGCCGGCCATGATCTCGGCGGCGTCGTCCGGCCGTACGGCGAGTCGGTCGAGGAGCGCGGGCACGTCCGCCCTGGCGGGCAGCGGAGCCGACGGCCGGCTGCCGGCGAGGCGGTGTACGCGGTCGACATCCTCGACGGGCACCCCGAGTCTGTCGGCGGTGACGTCCAGATCCACGCGGTCGAGCGTACCGGCCGCGGGCTCGCCCGGTCGGCCGCCGGTTCTGCGGTCCGTGGTCGACGGCCGCCCGCGACGGGTTCGGGGGTGATCGACTCGGTTTGCTGAATGTCGGGGTGTCCGGGCCGGTCGGATGGCCCGGTTTTCTGCAAGCCGAGTCGATCGTGCGCGTCTGTCGGCATTTTCCGCCCGGCCGGGCCCCGGTGGCAAACCTCCGCTCCCGTTGCTAGAGTCAGATTGTTGCTAGCGCAAATTTATCGCCAGCAACTACTTCGAGAAGGGACCCTTCGATGGCCAAGCTCTCCGTCATCTACTACTCCTCCACCGGCACCATCCACGCCATGGCCCAGCGGCTCGCCGAGGCTGGCGAGAAGGCCGGCGCCGAGGTGCGCCTGCGTCAGGTTCCGGAGCTTGCCCCGGCGGAGGCCATCGCCTCCAACGCCGCCTGGAGCCAGCACTTCGACGCCACCAAGAACGAGGCGAAGGCGACCGCCGACGACCTCGTCTGGGCCGACGCGGTGCTGTTCGGCACGCCCACCCGGTTCGGCAACGTCGCCAGCCAGCTCAAGCAGTTCCTCGACACCCTGGGCCCGCAGTGGGCGCAGGGCCTGCTTGCCGACAAGGTGTACGCCGGCTTCACCGCGACCATGACCGCCCACGGTGGCCAGGAGTCGACGCTGCTGGCGCTCTACAACACGATCCACCACTTCGGCGGCCTGGTCGTCGCGCCCGGCTACACCGACCCGCTGAAGTTCGCGGACGGCAACCCGTACGGCGTCTCGCACGTGACCGGCGGCGGCAACGACGCCCCGCTGGGTGACGCTCAGCTCAACGCCCTCGACCACATGGTTCAGCGGGTCGTCAAGATCGCCAACAAGCTCACCGCCTGACCGCCCTCGCTGGGGCCGGTTTCCATCGATGGAAACCGGCCCAGG
This sequence comes from Micromonospora sp. NPDC048935, assembly GCF_043197875.1. Classification (NCBI taxonomy): domain Bacteria; kingdom Bacillati; phylum Actinomycetota; class Actinomycetes; order Micromonosporales; family Micromonosporaceae; genus Micromonospora; species Micromonospora sp. NPDC048935. Next base: position 108,370 of record NZ_JBICTZ010000010.1, read on the forward strand.
CATACTCGAACGCTTCCCGGGCTGGTCCGGGGGCCGCGGAGCTGGGGTCAGTGGCCCGCGGGCAACATGAGGGGGTTCCGATCAACACCATCGCCGAGCGGATGGCGGCGTCGTACTTCGACGCCACCAGGGGCCTCTGTGCGGTCACCCCGAAGGGTTGGTACGCCGAGCGGGGCACCGCCCGCGCGGCGCTGACCCACGCCGGGGTGGCGACGCTGAACGTGGCCTACGACACGACGCTCGAACCGGACCTCGTGGCGCTCGACGAGATGGCGGTCGAGGTCGGCAGACAGACCGCGCACTGGTCGATCATGGTTCGCGGTGAGGCGGACGACGAGGTCCGCGCTCTCGCGGCTCGACACGGGATGCTCCACCGCAGTCACCTGCCGATGCTGGCCTGCGGCGCGGAGGATGTCGTGTTCCGGGCCGACGCGAGGCGGCGAGAGTCGGTCCGCCGGGTCCGCGCGGCGGAGGCTGACCTCTACACCGACACCCTCACCCGGGGCTTCGAGGCGCCCGAGGGCATCTTCGGTCCACTGATGGGCGGCGGTGTGCTCGACGCCGACTCCATCACCGGTCACCTGGCCGAGGAGTCCGGTCGGCCCGTCGGCACCGGGCTCGGAATGTCGACCTCCGGCGTGGTCGGCGTGTTCAACATCGCCGTCGTGCCGTCCGCACGAGGCCGGGGGCTGGGCCGCGAGATCACGGAGGCCGTACTGCGCGATGGCATCGCGGCCGGCGCGGACGCCGCCTACCTGCAGTCGAGCGCGATGGGCCGGGCGCTCTACGAGTCGATGGGGTTCGGTCTCGTGGAGACCTGGACCGTCTTCACGGCGGGCTGACAAGCACACGTTCGCGCAGGATGACCGCAGCGGAGAGGGAAGCACAGACATGGGTTTCAGCGACGACGTCCGCTCGGCCTTTCGACGGGGCGAGACCGCCGCGGTGGTGCGGATGAGCGAGGCCGAGATCGACAGGGCTCGGGCCGCCGGCGACCCGGCGGGGGAGGTGGAGGCCCGCTACAGCCTCGCCCGGGTCGCCATCCGCGGCGGTGACCTCGCCGGTGGGGAGGCACGCGCCCGGGAGGCACTCGCGGTCGCGGTGGGAGCCGGCGATCGGAGCCTGGAGGAGCGACCCCGCCACGTGCTGGCCGCCGTGGCACGGATGTCCGGTGACCTGGCCCGCGCCCGGGAGCTCTACCGGGAGAGCATCGCGCTCAACGAGGCGCTGGGCCGGCCCGAGACCGTCAACTCGGAGACCCACAACCTCGCGTTCTGCGAGCTGGGCCTCGGCAATCTCGACGCGGCGGGGGCGTTGTTCGCCGCGAGTCGCGAGAGGGTCTTCCGCAACGACTGGGCGGGTTTCGTCCCGTACGTCTGCCTGGCGGGCGCCGCGCTCGCGTCGGCCCACGGCGACCACGCGCGGGCCGCTCGGTTGGTCGCCGTCACCGACGCCGCGTTCGCGGCACTGGGCCAGGTGCCGGATCCCGATGACGCGGCCGACCTGGCGGCCGTGCGGGCGGTCGCGGTCGACGCGCTCGGTCCGGACGGCTACGCCCAGGAGTACGCGCGGGGCCAGCGCCTCGAACCGCGGGCGGCGTTCGCCGACGGTGACGACTCCGGCGGCTGAGCTGGGTCAGGCGCCGGTCGACGGGGCGGCGGGGCGCACCGACGGGTGGTGGCGGAGCGTGGCGCGGAGCCCGTCGGCGTCGGGATGGCCGAGTGCGGCGAGGATGTCCAACGCCCGCAGCCAGGCGAGCCGAGCGGCCCCCCGGGTCGCCCGCCGCCTGGTGACTCTCCCCGGCGTGGGAGAGCGTGTCGGCCTCATTCCACTGCCATCGCAGCAATCACGAACAGGTCTCGCCGAGTCGCCCGGCTACGTCAACCTCGACAACTCGGCCGACAACTTCGAGCGCAACAGCAACGACTATTTCGGGCCATTCTCGTGGTTCGACATCGGCCGCCCCGATTTCATCGGCATCTACAAGGGAAGTAACGGTTCCGAGTGGTACCCGGAGCACGCGCAGATCTACGCGCGGTCGGGGACACCGCCGTGCTCGGCGTTCCCGGCGGGTTGACGGCGGTCCGCGCGTCCGACCCCGCTGTGCCACGATTCCCGGCATGACAGACACCGCGTCGGCGCTCGCCGACATCCGCGCCCAGATCGACGAGTTGGACGCGGCGCTCGTCGGGCTGCTCGCCCGGCGGGAGGCCCTGGTCCGGCGAGCGGCCCCGCTCAAGAGCGACAAGCAGGCGGTCCGTGCGCCGGACCGGGTCGCCCAGGTGGTTGCCCGGGTCCGCACGCTGGCGGACGAGGCCGGCGCGGACCCGGACCTGATCGAGCGCATCTACCGCGCCATGATCCATGCCTTTATCGACATGGAGACCGACGAACACCAGCGGCTCGGCGACGCCTGAACGCTCCGCCGCCAGCACGTGTTTGTGGCGACGGCCCGTCGGGCACAGAATGACCATGGCGAATGAACGAGTCAAGTCAGTCGGCGGCTACCTCATGCGACTTGTCGGCGGGGTGGCGGTCATCATCGGCCTGCTGGGCATCTTCGCGACCCTGGCCCAGGGCAACGTCACCGGGCTGGTCCTCAGCATCATCTTCATCGTGGGCGGTGTCGTCCTGCTCAAGCGGTCACCAGACCTCGGCCGAGCGGGTCGGAGGGAACGCGGACACGCGTGACCCTCCACGGCCACGCCATACGACTGAGACACGAAACAGGAAGGCCCGGGCCCCGAGTGTGGAGGCCGGGCCTTCCTGCGCTTCCGGGTCAGTGCCGCTTCTCTCCGGAGTTCCACTGATCGCCCCTATGCTCGCGGACACCAACTCGTCTGTCTCAGCAGGTGTCAGCGCCTCCCACGCGAGCGTGGCCCGCGCGTACGCCTCGGTCTGCAGTAGGCCCGGCACCCACGCGAGTTGGAATGCGCGCAGCGCGACCGCCTCCCGCTCGACGTCGACCCACCGCCGAAACCAGGCTCGAAACCTGGTGGTGGACCGCGCCCGGGTCGACCGGACGCTGAGGGGTCACCCGTCGGTCGATCGGCCATCCTTCGGCGCGGCCGGGCTCGGGGCGGACGGGGGTGTGTAGCCGAGTTCGTTGGAGATCTGGGTCGCGGTCTCCAGCAGGCGCGGCAGGTTGCCCTTCAGCTGGTCGAGGCTGGCGATGACCTCGATCGCGGTGATCGAGGCCGCGGCGATGACCTGGCCCCGGGAGTCCCTGATCGGCGCGGCGACGCACATCACGTAGGCGTCGTGCTCACCGTTGTCGGTGGCCCAGCCGTTGTCGCGGATGCGGGCGAGTTCGGCGTCGAGGGCATCGCGGTCGGTGAAGGTGGTGTCGGTGAATCTCTTGTAGACGACGTGGGAGAGTAGGCGGTCGCGTTCCTCGCGGGGGAGGTAGGCAAGGATCGTCTTGCCGACGGCGCTCGCGTAGATGGACACCGCCCGCCCGACCCGGGACGGCAGCTTGACGGCGTCGAACGCCGGGCTGTCCACCTTGTCGATATAGATGATCTCGTCGCCGGTCAACTGTGCCAGGTGTACGGTGTGGCCGGTCTCGCGTTGCAGCGCCCGCAGGTGTGCGGCGGCGGGCTGGCGGAGGTCCATCGAGCCGAGCGCGAGCTCGGACAACTCGATCAGGCCGCTGCCGAGCACGTAGGTGCCCGCGCCGGTCCGCCGGACGAAACGCGCGGACTCCAGTGTCTGCAGGATGCGCAGGGCTGTGGACTTGTGGACGCCGAGCACCTCCGCAGCCTCCGTGAGGGACAGCGGGTGCTCTGCGGATCGACGGATGAGGTCGATCGCGCGGCGGATCGATTGCGCCAAGGCCGTGCCTCCCTCGCGCGACGGTCGGGCCGTCGCTGTCATTGCACATTATGCAATATGGATGACGCCATGTGCAATCGCCTCTTGACACCGTTGCGCATGGCGCTACGATCGTTGCAATTTCACCCAGATGAGGCTGTCTCGTAACACTGGAGTAACAATGGGTAACCAGCGCGCTCGCTTCGGCATCGCCAGGGCGACATGTGCCCTCGGCTTGGTCGCCGCTCTCCTGACCGGTTGTGGCTCCGGCGGCGATTCGGGGGACGGTGTCACCAAACTGACCTTCGCCGCCTCGACCTTCGGCGATCCGGGTCGCGGACCTCTGCTGACCAAGTGGCTCGACGAGTTCAACGCGAGCCAGACCAAGGTCCAGGTCTCCGCCGCCGCGGTCCCGTACCCGACCTTCGGTCAGACGGTGCTCACGCAGATGGGCAGCGGTAAGGGCCCCGACCTGGTCCGCTTCGACATGCCCGAGTTCGAGGCCGCCTCGGACGCCGGCCTTGTCGCACCGCTGGACAAGGTGATCGACGCCGGCAAGTACGACCTGCTCAAGCAGCCCGACCAGTTCATGGTCCACGACGGTGTCCGGCACGGCATCATCTTCGAGGCGTCGAACTACGCGATGTTCTACAACGCGGACCTGATCCCGACGCCCCCGACCACGTACGAGCAGTTCGCCTCCACCGCCAAGTCGCTGACCAAGGGCGACGTCTTCGGCCTGGCGTTCCGCCAGACGGAGGCCGAGGAGGCCGGCGTGTGGCAGGACATCTTCAACTACGTCTACGGCTTCGGCGGCGCGTGGTCCGACGGCAAGAACCTGACAATCAACTCGCCGGCGAACCTCAAGGGTCTACAGGCGTTCAAGGACCTGTACGACGCGAACGTGATCCCGCGCGGAGCGGACGCGGCGACGTTCCGGCGGATGTTCGCCGAGGGCAAGGTCGGCATGGAGCTCAACAACGGCGGCTACGTGACCGCCACCCGTGGCCAGAACGCGAAGCTCAACTTCAGTGTCGCGCCCATCCCGTTCCCCGTTCGCAAGCAGGGCGCGATCCTGGCGCCGATCGTGATCAACGAGGCGAGCGAGGGCAAGGACGAGGCCGCCACCTTCATCAAGTGGGCGCTGGAGCCGCAGAACCAGGTCAAGCTGCAGGAGATCCTCGGCGCGAGCAGCGTCGCCACCACCACGCAGCGCAGCGCGGAGACGCTCAAGGCGACCCCGTTCCTGCCCGTCTTCGACGGACTCACCGAGACCAGCCTGCCGCAGATCGTCCTCGGGTTCGAGGCCAAGACGCCGGACATCCGCAAGGTGGTCGTGCAGAACGTCGTCGCGGCCCTGCAGGGTAAGACCGACCTGAAGTCCGCACTGGACCGCGCCCAGCAGCAGGCGACCGACCTGGTCCGCTGACCGCTCGACACGGCGACGCTGCCGGCGCGACGCGAGGTGCGCCGGCAGCGTCCTTCCCAGAAGGATCGAACCCGATGACTGTGGTCGAGCAGACCGGAGCACCGAAGACAACACCCCGGCCCGGGGCCGGGCGTCGGCCCAGCCCGTTGGGCAGCAGGTGGACGCCGTACCTGTTCCTGGCACCCGCCGCACTGTTCATCCTCGTCTTCCAGGCGGTGCCCCTCGTCCAGGAGGTGTACCTCAGCTTCACCCGGACGAGGCTGCTCAACCCGACCAAGAGCGAGTGGGTCGGGCTCGACAACTTCAACCGGATCTTCGGCGACCCCGAGTTCCACCGCACCCTGCTGATCACGGTCGTCTACGTGCTCACCTGCGTGGTGGTCGCGATCGGTGCCGGGCTCGTCGTCGCGCTCCTGCTGAACGGGAAGTTCCGGGGCCGTGGTGTGGCGCGGGCGCTGGTGACCGTCCCCTGGGCCGCGCCCGGCATCGCGGTCGCGCTCATCGCCACCTGGATGCTCAACGCGCAGTACGGGATCGTGAACCGGTTCCTCGACGCGGTGGGACTCGGGGTGCCGGGCGGCGCGATCCTGGACAGCCCGCGGTACGCGCTTCCGGCGGTGCTCGCGACGACCATCTGGCAGCTGTTCCCGTTCACCTCGGTGGTGTTGCTCTCCGCGTTGCAGTCCGTTCCGCAGGACCTCAACGAGGCCGCGACCGTGGACGGCGCGGGACGCTGGGCCACCTTCCGCGCCGTCACCTGGCAGGTCATCAAGCCGACCGTGGGGCTTCTGGCGCTGCTGATGACGATCTGGTCGCTGCGGCGGTTCGAGCTGATCTGGCTGATGACCAAGGGCGGGCCGGTCGGCGCCACCGAGACGCTCGTCATCGACCTCTACTCGCAGGCGTTCGACTCGAAGGAACTCGGATCGGCGGCGGCCATCGGAATGGTCGGCGTCGTCATCTCACTCATCGTCGTCATCGGCAGCCGACTGGTCGCCCGTGCCGTGGAGAAGGAGCACGCCCGATGAGGCGCTTCCGTTTCGGTGTCACCGCACGGATCGTCGCCGTGCTCGTCGTACTCGGTGTCGCGGTGTTCCCGCTGTACTGGATGTTCGTCACGGCGCTGTCGAGCAACAGCGACCTCTTCGCCGACCAGCCCCGGCTCACGCCGGACCTCGGCCAGTTCGGGGTGTTCGTCGACGCGCTGGCCGAGGGCAAGGCGGCCGGCTGGCTGCTCAACAGCCTCATCATCGCTGTCGGCACGATGGTCGTCTCGGTCGGCCTGGGCATCCCGCTCGGCTACGCGCTGTCCCGGTTCTCGTTCGCCGGCAAGGCCGTGTTGACAGTCGTGCTGCTGTTCACGCAGATGCTGCCCGAGGCGCTCATGGTCGTGCCACTGTTCGCGCTGTTCCGCCGATTCGAACTGCTCGACTCGCTGACCGGCCTCGTCCTGGTGAACTCCGCCTTCGTCCTGCCGATCGTCGCGCTGATCCTCAAGGGCGCGATCGACGGCATCCCGAAGGAGTTGGAGGAGGCGGCCCGCGCCGACGGCGCCCGGCCCTTCACCACCCTGACCCGCATCAACGTGCCGCTGATCGCGCCGTCGATCGCGGCGACCGCGGTCATCGCCTTCTTCCACGCCTGGAACGAGTACGTGTTCGCCGTGACGTTCATCTTCAACCCGGACCTGCAGCCGGCCTCCGTCGGCATCGCGAACTTCATCGGTGAGCTGGGCACGCCGATCCAGACGGTGATGGCCGTCGCCTTCCTGTTCACGCTGCCCGCCGTCGCCTTCTACCTGCTGGTGCAGAAGTACGTGGTGTCCGGCATGACCGCCGGCGCGGTGAAGGGTTGAGCCGAAAAATGAAGATCGTCTCCATCGACACACTTGTCGTCGACTTCTACCGCACCAACCTCGTCATCGTGCGCGTGCACACCGACGCGGGGATCGTCGGGCTCGGTGAGGCCACCCTGGAGGGCAAGGAAAGGGCCGTCCAGGGCGCCATCGCCGAGCTGGCCGAGGCCGTCGTGGGCCTGGACCCGACACGCATCTCGAAGATCCTCTACGAGACCGCGCGGGACTGGTACTGGCGCGGCGGCCCGGTCATCATGACCGCGTTGAGCTCGCTGGAGATGGCCCTGTGGGACATCTCGGCGCGCGACCTCGGTGTCCCGGTCTCCCGGCTCCTCGGCGGCGCGACCCGGGACCGGGTGCGGGCGTACGCGAACGGCTGGTTCTCCGGCGCCGTCACGCCGGAGGACTTCGCTGCCGCCGCGCGCCGGACTGTGGAGTCCGGCTTCCGCGGCCTCAAGTGGGACCCGTTCGAGAACTACGACCTGACCATCACCACGGCGCAGTTGGATCGGGTGCTCGCCCAGATCGACGCCGTCCGTGGCGCGGTGGGCCGTGAGGTCGAGCTGTTCGTCGAGGGGCACGGTCGCTTCGACGTCCGCCACGCGATCAAGGTCGCGAGGGAGATCGCCCAGTTCGACCCGGTGTGGTTCGAGGAGCCGTGCCCGCCGGACAACCTCGACGCACTCGTGGACATCCGCCGCGCGTCGCCAGTGCCGATCGCGGCGGGGGAGCGGTGGTTCGGTCGGCAGGGCTTCGCGCCCGCGCTCGCCCGTCAGGCCGTCGACTTCGTCCAGCCCGACGTGACCCACGCCGGCGGGATCGCCGAGCTGGCCTTCATCGCGACGCTCGCGGCGACCAGCTACGTGGGGTTCGCGCCGCACAACCCGAGCGGCCCCCTCAGCACCGCCGCGACGCTGCAACTCGGGGCGACACTGCCCAACTTCCGGTACCTGGAGATCATGGCGACGGACGTGCCGTGGCGACCCGAGATCACCAACGAACGGCTGGTGCTGACCGCCGACGGCGACGTGCTCATCCCGACCGGGGTCGGACTGGGCATCGAGTTGGACCTCGACGCGATCGAGCGGCACCCGTTCACACCGCATCCGCTCCGGATGTTCCAGGACGCCGTCTTCGACATCCGTCCGCGCGACGAGCGATCCTTCTTCAACCTGGAGAGCGGCTCATGACGGTGCCCCAGCCCCGGCGGCAGCCCGCCGGGGCGGACTGGTTCGGGACCGCCGCCGAGGCGCTCCCGGACGACGCCGACGACAGCGTCCTCATCGGCCGGATCTGGGACCCGGCCGGTGACGGCCCCTCACCCGTGACCGTCCGGGACGGTCAGGTCATCGACCTCAGTCAGCGGTTCCCCACCGTCCGGGACATCTGCGAGCTGCCCGACCCCGCCGCGACGGTCTCCGGGCTCGACGGGCCGCGGCTGGGCGACTTCGGCGAGATCCTGGCCAACACCGCCGCCGCGACCCGCGACCACACCCGGCCCTGGTTGCTCGCTCCGGTCGACCTTCAGGCTCTCAAGGCCGCTGGCGTGACCTTCGCCGTCTCGATGATCGAACGCGTCATCGAGGAACGGGCCCGCGGAGACCTGGCGCTCGCGGCGGACATCCGGCACCGGATGCTCGCCGACATCGGCGCCGACCTGCACAGCCTGACTCCGGGCTCGGTCGAGGCCGACCGGCTCAAGAGCCTGCTGATCGCCGAGGGCATCTGGAGTCAGTACCTGGAGGTGGGGATCGGGCCGGACGCCGAGATCTTCACCAAGGGGCAGGTCCTCTCCGCCGTCGGCACCGCCGTCCCGGTGGGGGTGCTCGCCGCGTCGACCTGGAACAACCCGGAGCCCGAGGTCACGCTGATCGTCCAGTCCAGCGGCCGGATCGTCGGCGCCACCCTCGGCAACGACGTGAACCTGCGCGATGTCGAGGGCCGCTCGGCGCTCCTGCTTCCCCTGGCGAAGGACAACAACGCCTCGTGCGCCCTCGGCCCCCTGATCCGGCTGTTCGACGAGCGGTTCGACCTGGAACGGGTGCGCGAGCTTGAGGTGAGCCTGGACATCCACGGCGTGGACGGCTTCCACCTGGAGGCGGTCTCGGAGATGACCCGGATGTCGCGCGACCCGGCGGAGCTGGTGCGGCAGTTGCTCGGCCCGCACCACCGCTATCCCGACGGCGCCGCCCTGATGCTCGGCACGATGTTCGCGCCCACCCAGGACCGGGACCGCCCCGGCGAGGGCTTCACCCACAAGATCGACGACGTGGTACGGATCGGCTGCCCGGCTCTCGGCACCCTTGTCAACCGGGTGCGGCACGCCCAGGAATGCGAGCCGTGGCAGTTCGGCGTCCGGGATCTGATGGGCAATCTGGCAAGGAGAGGACTGCTGTGAACATGGTCAGCACTGTCGACCCACGCGACGGTCGACGTCGTACGACGGAACTCAGCGAGACCGACGAACCTCGGCTGGAGGCGATCGCCAGCCAGGCGTCGCAGGCCGCGAAGTGGCTGTCCGGCCTGGGCAGGCACGGCCGGGCGGACCTGCTGGACGCGATCGCCACGTCCCTGGAGGCCCGCCGCGGGGACCTGGTCGCGGCGGCGGAGGCGGAGACCGGTCTGAGCCACGCGCGACTCGACCAGGAACTCACCCGGGCGGCGATCCAGTTCCGGATGTTCGGTGACGTGCTGCGCGACGGGGGCTACCTCGAGGCCGCCATCGACCACGCCGCCGACACACCGCTCGGACGCGGCCCGGACCTGCGGCGGATGCTCGTACCCCTCGGGCCGGTGGCCGTCTTCGGAGCCAGCAACTTCCCGTTCGCCTTCTCCGTGGCGGGTGGTGACACCGCCGCCGCGCTCGCCGCGGGCTGTCCCGCGGTCCTGAAGGCCCACCCGTCGCACCCGTTGACCTCACACGCCTCGGCCGCGGCCATCGCGGCGGCCGTCCGCGACCTGGGCGGGCCCGACGGCGTGCTCGCGACGGTGTACGGCGAGCAGGCCGGCCGCGCGCTGGTGCGCCACCCCGCGATCCGCGCGGCCGCCCTGACCGGCTCCGTCAGCGCCGCCCGTGCCATCCAGGCGGCCATCGACGAACGCCCCGATCCCATTCCCCTCTACGCCGAGCTGAGCAGCGTGAACCCGATCGTCGTCCTGCCCGGCGCGGCCGCCGACCGGGCAGAGCAGATCGCCGAGGGGCTGTTCGCCTCCTTCACCAACTCGGGCGGCCAGCTGTGCACGAAGCCCGGGCTGGCCTTCGTCCCGTCCGATCCGAACGGTGCGCGCCTGGTCGACACGCTGCGGGCGAAGGTCGCCGCCACCGGCGGTGCGGTCCTGCTCAACGACCGCATCCAGGCCGCGTACGAGAAGCAGGCGGCAGCGTTCGAGCAGGCCGGCGCTCGGGTCTCGGCGCGAGCGCAGATCGACGCCGACGAGGGTTTCCGCGTCGCACCGGCGCTCCTGGAGGTCGACCTGCCGGGCCTCACGGCCGAGATCGCCGACGAGTGCTTCGGCCCGCTCATGGTCGTGGTGCGCTATGACGACGTCGCCGCGCTCGACGCCGTGCTGGCGACCCTCCCCCCGTCGCTGACCGGTTCCCTGCACCGTGGACCCGACGACGACTCCGGTGTCGTACGCCGGCTCGTCGACAGCTTCGCCGACCGCTCGGGCCGTATCGTCTTCGACGGCTATCCCACAGGCGTCCGGGTGTCGTGGGCCCAGCACCACGGCGGACCCTGGCCCTCGACGAACGCCGTGCACACCTCCGTCGGCGCCACCTCGATCCGGCGCTTCCTGCGCCCGCTGGCCTGGCAGGACGCCCCGGTCTGGATCCTTCCCGAGGAACTACAGGACGGCTACACCGCCATTCCCCGGCGGGTCGACGGGAGGTTGGAGCAGACGGTGCGATAGCGACGCCGACCGTCCGTGGTGGTGTGAACGCCCCGGTGGTCACCCACTTCCGGTCTTCGATGCTTCTCACCGCGCGCCGGTCGACGCTCGGGTAGCACCGGGCCCGACCCCCTCCCCGGTGCGGTGGGAAGAACCCCGGCCGCCACCCCTGGTGACAGGAGTGGCGGCCGGGGCGCCGTCTCAGCCGGTCACGGGGTCGCTGCCGTGGCGCGCAGTCGCAGCATCGTCCAGGACGCGGGCGGCAGCGTCAGCCGGACGTCCGCGTCGGCCTGTCGCGCCGTGTCGTTGGGCCGCGGCTCGGCGTGGTCCGGGCCGTCGGCCGTGTTCTTGGCGGCCAGGTCGGTGCCGCCGACGGTGACGCACTCGATGATCCCGCTCAGTTGGGCGCCGCTGACGTCGACGGTCACCTCGGCCGGGGTGTCGGTGTCGCGGTTGACGAGGAACACGGTCAGCTCACCGGTGCTGTCGTCCCAGGTGGAGACCGCGTCGACGGCCACCACGTCACCGTGGCGGTCGGTGGTCGTCGTGCTGCCGTCGCGGAGCACGTCGAGCACCGCTCCCCGGGCGTGCCGGGCGGTGCGGGCGAACGGGTGGAAGATGGTCTGCCGCCAGGCCGAGCCACCGGGCTCGGTCATGATCGGTGCGATGACGTTCACCAGTTGCGCCTGACACGCCGCCGTCACGCGGTCGCTGTGGCGCAGCAGGCTGATGAGCAGGCCACCGACGACGACGGCATCGGCCACGCTGTAGTGATCCTCCAACAGCGGCGGCGCGACCGGCCAGTCCTCGCCGCTCGGCGGCGTCGAGGGGGCGGCGGACTGGTACCAGACGTTCCACTCGTCGAACGCGATCATGATCTTCTTGGTCGACCGGCGGATCGCACCGACCGAGTCGGCGATGGCCGTGACGGCGTCGATGTACCTGTCCATGTCCTCGGCGGAGGCGAGGAAGCTGGGCAGGTCGTCGTCGACCGGCTGGTAGTAGGCGTGCAGCGAGATCAGGTCGACGTCGTCGTACGCCTCGGTGAGCACGTCGCGTTCCCAGCTGCCGAACGTGGGCATGCCGAGGTGGGACGAGCCGCAGGCGACGAGCTCGAGGTCGGGATCGAACCGGCGCATCGCCTTCGCGGTCTGCGCGGCGAGACGCCCGTACTCGGTCGCGCTGCGCTGGCCCACCTGCCACGGGCCGTCCATCTCGTTGCCCAGGCACCACAGCCGGATCCCGTACGGGTCGACCGCGCCGTTGTCGCGTCGCCTGTCGGCGAGGTGGCTGCCAGCGCGGTGGTTGGCGTACTCGAGGAGGTCGACCGCCTCGGCGGTGCCCCGGGTGCCGAGGTTGACCGCCATGATCGGTTCGAGGTCGGCCTTGCCGAGCCAGCGGATGAACTCGTCGAGCCCGAATGCGTTGGTCTCCAGGCTGTGCCAGGCGAGGTCGAGCCGGGCCGGCCGTTGGTCGACCGGGCCGACGCCGTCCTCCCACCGGTAGGAGGAGACGAAGTTGCCACCCGGATAGCGGATGGTGGTCACGCCCAGCTCCCGAACGAGTGCCAGAACGTCGCCCCGGAAGCCGTCGGCGTCGGCCGTCGGGTGGCCCGGCTCGTAGATGCCGGTGTAGACGCAGCGACCCAGGTGCTCCACGAACGAGCCGAAGAGTCGACGCGGCACCGGCGCGACGCGCCGACGTGGGTCCAGGCTCAGGCGCGCGGTGTGCACGGCGCCTCCCCGGTGACCATCGGCGCGATCCCGGCCGGCCGGGCGGGCAGCCCGTGGCGGTGGGGGAGTGGACAGCCACTGCCGGCCACGTGTTCCGGCGGGTTGTCGAGGTGGGGGTTCAGGACGGGCTCCCTTCGTGGAGGCCCCGACGCCGGGATCTCTGCCACGGCAGCGGAACCGAGGGGGTGGGGGCGGTGCGAGGTCTGGACATCGTGGTGGCGGTCGATTACCTTCTCGATCTATGTAAACGTTACCGATTACGTTTACGGTAGGGAACACGACGCCAACCATCAATGTTGGCCCGGCCGGGTGACCACTGTCGAGGTGGCGACCGGTGGCACCGGAACGGATCCACCGCCACGGCGCACCGGACCGGTTATCGATAGACGCATTCCGCGTCGCCGTTTGCCTCGTCGTCGGGTGGAATCGATTCCGACGGCGTGCGTCCTCCATTCTCCCGAGGCGGACGACCGCGAACGCCGGCTCTCCCTTCGGCCTGGAGAGTGACAGTCGGCCACATTGTCGTGACGGCCCTCGTCGGTCCATCGTGGTGCGCAAGTGTCCTGGTAGGACAGTTGTCACCGGGTTCGCAGGTCTTGTGCTCGATACCTCTGTCGGTTACGTTGGCAACACCCTGGAAACGTAACCGATAACGATTGCAGTCCAGAGGGAGCGGCATGATCGAGGTCAATGCGCCCGCGACAATGAGTGATGTGGCACGGGTTGCCGGCGTTTCCACGGCCACCGTCTCCCGCGTGGTCAACGGCCATTACGGTGTCAGTGCCCGCACGATCGCTCAGGTCCGTTCGGCCATCGAGCAACTCGGCTACGAGTCGAGTCTGGTGGCCACGAGCCTTCGGCGCAGCCGCACCAACGTCCTGGGCCTCGTGACGCACAGCTTCCAGTCGTACACGGCGGAGGTGCTCAAGGGGGCGATGAAGGCGCTGAGTCGCTCCGGCTTCGACCTGATCATCTACGCCAACAGCGACCTCTACGGATCGTATTCGGAGGGCTGGGAGAAGCGGCACGTGACCCGCCTGTCGGGCACCCTCACCGACGGGTGCATCGTCGTCACACCCTGGGGCGAGGTGCAGAGCCGGACGCCGATCGTGGCCATCGACCCGGTGCGCGGCTCGACGGCGCCCTCGGTGACTGCCGACAACCTCGCGGGCGCGACCACCGCCGTCGCGCACCTCCTGGGCCTGGGCCACCGACGCATCGGGTTCATCGCGGGGCGATCCAGCCTTGCGGCGGCCTGGTCGCGGGAGGAGGGATACCGGGCGGCGCTGATCGCGGCCGACGTCCCGATCGATCCGACGCTGATCGGCGAGGGGGATTTCAACCCCGAGTCGGCGGTCCCGCTGGCGCGCGCCCTGTTGCAACGGTCGGACCCGCCAACGGCGATCTTCGCGGCGAGTGACGGCATGGCCCTCAAGGTGCTGGAGGTCGCCGCGGAGTTGGGGATCTCGGTCCCCGGGGACCTGTCCATCGTCGGATTCGACAACATCCCGGAGTCGGCGTTGACCGAGCCGGGGCTGACCACCGTGGACCAGTCGATGTACCAGCTCGGGTACGAGGCCGCGCGCATGTTGAAGTCGCTGGTCACCGGCGAGTGGGAGGGGCCGCGTCAGGTCGTGCTCCCGACCAGCCTGGTCATCCGTGGGTCGAGCGCGCCACCACGAGGCACGACACGAGGGTGACCGAGGCCCGCCGCACCGCGTGACCCCGTCAGGTGCGCCAGTGGCAGGACGGCGAAGGAGGTGTGCACCGCAGACCCACGGCGAGATCCACCGATGAGTTGAGCCGGCCAGTCGGGTCGCAGCCGCTGCCGGCGCAGGAGAGGAGTGGAGCGTGACAACCGAAACGTACCACCGGCGTTCACGCCGATCGGGCGTGCGCCGGCTCTCGGCGGTGTTCGCCGCCGGAGTCATGGCGGCCGCGACTGTTCTGCTCGCGCCGCAGCCGGCCGCGGCGGAGACGCCGTGGCTGGACGTCTCTGCGGATCGCTACGCCTCGTTCACCGTTCCCGCGGCGTACATCCAGGAGCAGTTGGGCACGGTGTCGCAGGTCGTCGTCGAAGGCAACATCGGCCCCTCCGCGGCGTGGGCGGAGTTTGGTCTGACCCGGCGTGGCGACGTGTGGGCGGGCATTCTCGGCCCGCTCAAGCCGGGGCTCTACCAATACCAGCTCACCGCCGACGACACCAAGAGCCTCAAGGATCCGACGAACAGCACAGGTGTGGCGTCCAACCCCCTCCTGAGCACCTTCCTCGTCGCGGGCGACTCGGCGCGGTGGCTGGCGGACGCGCCGCCGGGCACCGGCGGCAGGGTCGAGACCCTGACCTACCGGACCGGGAGCGGGCAGCGGTCGGCCCTGGTCTGGACACCACCGGGGTACGCGGCCAAGGGCCCCGGGGGCTACCCGGTGCTCTATCTGCAGTCGGGTGAGGACGTGCCCGCCACCGACTGGCTCGATCTCGGCCGGACCAGGCAGATCCTCGACAACCTCTCGGCCGAGGGCGCCAGCAGGCCGATGGTGGTCGTGATCAACGACGCCGACGGCGCGGATGGCAGGGAGCTTCGCAAGGCGGTCGCCGACAGGTACCGAATCCTGCGCGACCCGGCGCACCAGGCGATCGCGGGCGTGTCCGACGGTGCGACGCAGGCGCTGAGAGCCGCCGTCGCCACTCCTGGCCAGTTCGCCCACGTGGGCTGGTTCTCAGGCCACGCGGCACCGACCGTCGACCGGGAGGACGCCAGGGCGGTCAACCGCGCGGTGAAGCTGCTGCGCCTCTACACGGGCAACGTGACAGATCCCGCGTA
The DNA here is from genome assembly GCF_043197875.1 of Micromonospora sp. NPDC048935. Taxonomy (NCBI): domain Bacteria; kingdom Bacillati; phylum Actinomycetota; class Actinomycetes; order Micromonosporales; family Micromonosporaceae; genus Micromonospora; species Micromonospora sp. NPDC048935. The sequence goes on from NZ_JBICTZ010000010.1 coordinate 123,913, forward strand.
CAACACCACCTACCGCCTGATGCGGGCGTTGGACCGGGCCGACGTCAGGTTCGAGTTCGACGGGGTCAACCCGGACGGCGGCGCGAACTGGCAGACCTGGCAGGAAAATCTGGTCGACTTCGTGCCGCGCCTGTTCCGGCACGTGGCGGACCACGGCCCGAGCCCCGGTCACCGGCCGTTGACGGGGGAGTTCGCCCCGCCGCCGGCCGGCACCACCCCGACGCCCTTCGTCACCAGGGACGGGTTCGTCACCTTCGAGACCACCACCGACTTCACGGACGCCCAGCACGTCACGGTATGGGCGAACATCGCGCCGGGCGGCAGTTGGCTGCGCGTGCCGCTGACCCGTGAGGGTGACCGGTGGCGAGCGACAGTGGGTCCGCTGAAGCCCTGGTTCTACTACTACCGGCTCATCGTGGACCGGGTCGCGGTCAAGGACGTGGCCAACCCGACGAAGGTGACCACCGAATCGACGTGGAGCACCTTCCTCCTCCCCGGGCCGGGCGCCCGGCTGCTGTCGGATGTGCCCGCCGGCCGGGGCGGCACGGTCCAGAGCATGACCTATCTGAGCACCGTGGCGGGTCAGGAGCGCACCGCGCTGGTGTGGACACCACCCGGATACGACCCGGCCCGGCCGCAGCCGTATCCGGTGCTCTACCTCCAGCACGGCGGCGGCCAGAACTACACCGACTGGGTCGAGATGGGCCGCGCCAAGCAGATTCTCGACCACCAGTTCCTCGACGGCGACCTCACGCCCATGGTCGTCGTGATGGGCAACGGCAACTCGTCCAACTTCAACAGGGAGTTGCTGGAGAACATCGTGCCGACGGCCCGCGCTCGCTACCACGTCTCCAGCGAGTCGTCGCAGCAGGCGATCGCCGGCCTGTCGATGGGCGGCGGGCAGGCGCTGGGGGTGCTGCGGGCCTACCCGGGTGAGTTCGCCTATGTCGCGGCACTGTCGGCCGGGTTCGGCAGCGGCACGGGCGTCGACGTCGAGGCGATCAACAACGGGACCAAGATGCTGCGCCTGTACGTCGGCGACCAGACCGACTTCGTGTACCCGAGCTTCATGGCGTCCCTGACCACGTTGAACACCCTCGGTATCCGCTACGAGTTCGACGGGGTGACCCCCGGGCCGCACGGCTGGGACGTGTGGCAGAAGAACCTCATCGACCTGGCGCCGCGTCTGTTCAAGCGCTAGGAGCAGCGTGTCCGGCGGCGCCACCGGGAGCGGGGCTTCCCGCGCCCGGTGGCGCCCGCCGAGCAGGAGAATGTCGCACCGCCACCCCGAAGGGAAGCACGTCGATGAAGACGATACGAATGCTCGCCACGGTGACCATGCTCGCGGCCGGGGCCGGCCTCGTCGCCTGCTCCTCCGGCGAGGGAGGCAGCGACGCGAGCAACTGCACGAACAGCATCACCAAGAAGGACGTGCCGGTGGTGACGATGTGGGGCTGGTATCCCAACACCCAGCTCGTCGTCGACAACTTCAACAAGCAGCACGACGACGTTCAGGTCTGCTGGACCAACGTCGGGCAGGGCAACGACGAGTACGACAAGTTCCAGACGGCCATCTCGGCGGGCACCGGCGCACCCGACGTGATCATGGTCGAGGCGGACCGGATCCCGACCTTCCAGATCCAGGGCGCGCTCGTCGACATCAAGAAGTACGGTTACGACGCGGTCAAGGCCAACTACAGCGACGGCGCCTGGAAGGACGTGTCGGTCGGCGACGCGGTCTACGGCGTCCCGGTCGACGGCGGCCCGATGGGCATGATCTACCGCAAGGACATCTTCGACAAGTACAAGATCACCCCACCGAAGACCTGGGTCGAGTACGAGCAGGCCGCGCAGAAGGTGAAGGACGCCGGTGGCCCGCTCTTCGGGGACTTCGGGGCGAACGTCCCAGCGGTCCTGATGGCGCTGCAGATCCAGAAGGGCGCCACACCCTTCACCTTCGAACCGGCGCAGCCGAAGTCGATCGGCGTGCAGCTCAACGACCAGGCGTCCAAGGACGTGCTCGACTACTGGGGTGGCCTCGCCAAGAAGGGCCTGGTCGGGACGCAGGACCAGTTCACCCCGGAGTACATCTCCGGCGTGATCAACGGCAACTACGCGACGTACATCTCGGCGGCCTGGGCACCCGGCTATCTCACCGGCGCGGGTGTCGGCAAGGGCCAGGACACCGGCAAGTTCGCGGTGGCGCCGCTGCCGCAGTGGGATGCGAACAACCCGGTGCAGGTCAACTGGGGCGGGTCGGCCTTCTCGGTGACCAAGCAGGCGAAGAAGCCGGAGTTGGCGGCGAAGGTCGCCTACGGGCTCTACGCCGACAAGGAGTCGCTCACCGACGGCTGGACCAACCAGATCATCTTCCCGCTGAACCTCACGGCGCTCAACGATCCGGCGTTCATCGACCTGAAGGTGGCGTTCTTCGACGGCCAGCAGGCGAACAAGGAGGTCTACGTCCCCGCCGCCAACGGCTACCGGGGCGTCGCCTACGCCCCGTTCGGTCAGTACTACCTCGACGCGTTGACGAAGCAGATCAGCGAGATCATCAAGGGCTCCACAAGCGGCTCGCAGGCCGCCGACAAGCTCCAGGACGACGTGGCGAAGTACGCCAAGGAGCAGGGCTTCACCGTGCGGTGACGCCAGGGGTGGGCCGTGCCGCCGCTGGACGGCCGGCCCACCCACCCACCATCCGTAGCGTCCACGTCCCGGAGACCACAGATGACACTCCTGACCGAGCAGCGCGCCGCGCGTAGCCCCGCCGAGACACGCAGGACCCGTGGCAAGGTGCACCTCCGCGAACACCTGATGGGGTGGTTCTTCGTCGGGCCGTTCGCGGTCGTCTTCCTGGCGTTCCTCATCGCGCCGCTGTGCTACGCGCTGTACCTCAGTCTCTTTCAGAAGAAACTGATCGGCGGCACCAGCTTCGTCCTCTTCGACAACTACGTGAAGGCGTTCACCGACCCGAGCTTCCTGTCCGGGGCGTGGTTCGTCATCCGCTTCGCCATGGTCGCCATCCCGGTGCAGATCGCCATCGCGCTCGCGATGGCCCTCATCCTGGACGCGGTGACGTCGCTGTTCGCCCGCTTCTCCCGCCTCATGATCTTTCTGCCCTACGCGATTCCGACGGTCATCGGTGCGGTGATGTGGGGTTTCCTCTACAGCAAGGGCTTCGGCCCGCTCACCGACATCTTCGGCCTGTTCGGGGCGACCGCACCCGACTTCCTGGGCAGCAACCTGATCTTCTACGGCCTGCTCAACGTCGTCACCTGGCAGTGGGTGGGCTACTACATGATCATCCTGTACGCGGCGTTGCAGGGCGTCGACCCGGCGCTCTTCGAGGCCGCCCGGATGGACGGCGCCGGGCGGTGGCAGATCGCGGCGCGGATCAAGATCCCGCTGATCGCGCCCGCGCTGAGCCTCATCCTGGTCTTCGCACTCATCGGCACGCTGCAGTTCTTCAACGAACCGCAGATTCTGCGGTATCTCGCCGCCGGCACGATCGGGACGGACTTCACCCCCAACATGTACGCGTACCAGCAGGCGTTCGCACTCGCCAACTTCAACTACGGATCGGCGATCTCGTTCGCCCTCGGCGGCATCGTGTTCGTCTGCGTGTACGTCTTCCTGTTCTTCACCCGCAAGCGGAGGAGCTTCCTCTGATGGCCAACCGCACGAGCGTCAGCGCCGGCCCCCGCCGACCGCAGCGCTACCTGCCTCTGCAGATCCTCCTCGGCTTCATGGTGGTCTACTTCCTCGTACCCTTCTGGTGGGTCGTGGTCAACAGCTCCAAGGACGCACCGGGCCTGTTCGGCGGCGGCAACACCATGTGGTTCTCCGACCAGATCGACTACGTCGGCAACCTCAGGCAGCTCTTCACCTACGACGGTGGCATCTACCTGCGGTGGATCCTCAACTCCACGTTGTACGCGATAGCCGGCGGAATCGGCGCCACGGTCCTGTCGGTGATGGCCGGCTACGGCTTCGCGAAGTACCGTTTCGCCGCCCGACGCTTCAGCTTCGCCGTCGTGCTCGGCGCGGTGATGGTGCCCGCCACCGCCCTGGTCATCCCGACCTTCATCATGTTCTCCCGGCTGGGCCTGACCAACACGGTCTGGGCGGTGATCCTCCCGTCGCTGCTCAACCCGTTCGGCGTCTACCTGATGCACGTGTACGCGCGCGACGCCGTGCCCGACGAGCTGCTGGACGCGGCGCGGGTCGACGGCGCGGGCGAGCTGCGCACGTTCGTCCAGATCGCCCTCCCGCTGATGCGCCCCGCGGTGGTCACCGTGCTCCTGTTGTCCGCCGTGGCCTCCTGGAACAACTACTTCCTGCCGCTGGCCATGCTGTCCGACAACCGGCTGTTCCCGGTGACCGTCGGCCTCGGCCTGTGGCAGGGCATCGCGTCGGCGAACAACACGGGAGGCACCTCGCTGTGGAGCCTCATCATCCTGGGTTCGCTCGTCTCGGTGCTCCCACTGATGATCGCGTTCTTCAGCCTGCAACGGCACTGGCGCGGCGGGCTGTCCGTCGGCGGCCTCCGGTAGGTGCCACCCGTGACCGCCGCGCATTCCCGCGGCCGGACGCATGACAGAGAGGTGTGCTGATGTCGACGACGGATCGTCCGCTGCGCAGCGGGCAGTGGTTCGGTGCGGAGGGCCGCAACGGGTTCATCCATCGGTCCTGGATGCGCAACCAGGGTTTCGCGGACGACGTCTTCGACGGTCGCCCGGTGATCGGCATCGCCACCACCTGGTCGGAGCTGACACCCTGCAACGCGCATCTGCGCGACCTGGCCGAGTCGGTGAAGCGGGGTGTGTGGGAGAGCGGCGGCCTGCCGTTGGAGTTTCCCGCCATGAGCCTGGGTGAGCCCCTGATGCGGCCCACGACCATGCTCTACCGCAATCTGCTGGCCATGGAGTTGGAGGAGTCGGTCCGCGCCAACCCCCTCGACGGGGTGGTCCTGCTCTCCGGCTGCGACAAGACCACCCCCGGCCTGCTGATGGGCGCGGCGAGCGTCGACCTGCCCACCCTGATGATCACCGGCGGTCCGATGCTCAACGGCAAGTTCCGGGGCCAGGACATCGGCTCGGGCACCGTCGTCTGGCGCTTCACCGAGGAGCAGCGCGCGGGGCGGATGACGGCGGCCGACTGCGCGGAGGCGGAGGTCGGCATGTCCCGCAGCCGGGGCCACTGCATGACGATGGGCACCGCCTCCACGATGGCCTGCGTGACCGAGGCGTTGGGCGTGCAACTGCCGGGTGCCGCGGCCGTGCCCGCCGTCGACTCGCGCAGGTACGCGCTCGCCCAGGCCGCCGGCCGTCGGATCGTCGCCATGGTCGAGCAGGACCAACGACTGTCCACGGTGCTGACCCGGGAGGCGTTCGAGAACGCCATCCGGGTCAACGCCGCGATCGGGGGTTCCACGAACGCCGTCGTCCACCTGCTGGCGATTGCCGGTCGCCTCGGCGTCCCGCTGTCGCTTGAGGACTTCGACACCCTCACCGCCGACGTGCCCATGCTCGTCAACCTGATGCCGTCCGGTGCGTACCTGATGGAGGACTTCGCCTACGCGGGCGGCGTGCCGGCGGTGATGAACGAGATCGGCTCGCTGCTGCACCTGGAGCACGTCACCGTCAGCGGAAAGAGCGTGGCCGACAACATCAGTGGCGTCCAGTGCTGGAACCGGCAGGTCATCGGCACGATGGCCGAGCCGTTCCAGCCCGCCGGCTCGGGCACCGTGGTGCTGCGCGGGTCACTCGCGCCGGACGGGGCCGTGCTGAAGGTGTCCGCCGCCTCCGCGCACCTTCTCGCGCACACCGGGCCGGCGCTCGTCTTCGACCGGATCGAGGACTACGTCGTCGCCGCCGACGATCCCGACCTCGAGGTCACCCCCGACACGGTGATCGTGGTCCGAAACGCCGGCCCACGCGGCTATCCCGGCTTCCCGGAGGTCGGCAACGTGCCCATGCCGCGCCGGCTGCTCGAAGCCGGCATCACGGACATGGTGCGGATCTCCGACGCCCGCATGAGCGGCACGGGGTACGGCACCTGCGTCCTGCACGTGGCCCCGGAGGCGGCCGTGGGTGGCCCGCTGGCGCTGGTGCGCACCGGCGACCTGGTCCGGGTCGACGTCGCGACGCGGCGCCTGGACCTCCTGGTCGACGACACGGAACTCGCCCAGCGCCGCGCCGCCTGGCAACCGCCACCGCTGACCGCCGACCGGGGCTGGGCACGGCTGTACAGCGAGCACGTCCTACAGGCCGACCAGGGCGCCGACCTGGACTTCCTCGTCGGTGGCAGCGGCAGCGCCGTTCCTCGCCACTCGCACTGACCGTCGCGAGACAGGAGCCCCGGCCCGTCGCGAGACAGGAGCCCCGGCCCGTCGCGAGACAGGAGCCCCGGCGGGTTGCCGGGGCTCCTGTGCGGTCGGGCCGTTCTCAGGGTCGAGCGGTGGTGTTCAGAGGGTGAAGACGAGCGTGGAGATGCTGCGCGCGCCCACGTTGATGGTGGCCTGACCGCCGTTGACGCTCGTCGGCTGGCTTGCCGCGTTGGCGTTCTGCGAGGTCAGGAAGTGCTCGGCCTTGGTGACGTTCTGCGGTGCCTGGATCACGGCGTTGTTGACCGCGCTGTTCGACCGGTTGAGGATCACCAGCGTGATCTTGCCGTCGCCCTGGTAGGCGGTCACCTCCAGCGGTGACGCCTTGGAGCTCTTCGTCAGGCCGACCCGCTGGTAGCCGGGGCGGACGTACTTCGCGTACTGCGAGAAGGCGTACCCGCGCTTGAGCGGAGCGCCCGCGACGGTGCCGAACGCGGCCTCACCGTCACCGATGAAGGAGTAGTAGCGCTTGCCGTACCACCAGATGTAGGCGCTCCAGTTGGCCTCCATCGACCGGTGCACGGTGCGCATGATGTCGTCGAGGGTCTCGTTCCAGACCGTCACGTTGGCGGGGTTGCCCCAGATGTTGGAGCCGCCACCGTCGGCCTCGTGCAGGTTCCACTCGGTCATCCACACCGGCTTGTTGTGCTGCTCGGCCAGCGGGTACGACTTGAGTCGGCCGGATGCCTCGGTGCCGTACAGGTGCCCGCCGATGTAGCCGATGTTGTTGCGGGCGGTGGTGTCGTTGAGGGTCGGGTCGGTGAAGTTGTAGTTGAGGTTGACCGCCTCGGCGACCATCAGTTTGGTGTTCTGCACCTTCGTGCCCTGGTCACGGACGAAGTTGCGCAGCTCGGTGCCGCTCCAGTCCATCGAGTCGTAGTTCGGGTGCCAGTCCGGCTCGTTCTGCACCGACGTGACGTCGATGTTCACACCCTGGCCACGCATGTACTGCACGTAGCTGTTGAGATGGTTGGCGTAGTCGTCGTAGTAGTCGGTCTTCAGCTTGCCGCCGTTGACCCGGCTGTTGTTCGTCTTCCACGCCGCCGGGGCGGTCCACGGCGAGGCGAGGATCTTCACGTTCGACCCGTACGACTCGGCCGTCTTCAACGAGTTGACGTGCGTCGCCCACTCGCTGGACTCCGGCGACAGGCCGGTCCGCACGATGGACAGCCCCAACTGGTTGGCACCCATCCCGACGAGCGTCTGCGTGTCCGTCGTCGACCAGGCGCTGCCCCAGATCGACTGCGCGGCCCCGAACCCGTCGACGGTCTGGTATTTGGTGGCGCTGTTCACCGTGATGTCCGCCGGCCCGTTCGGCGGCGGGGTCGTCGGCGGTGGCGTGGTCGGCGGTGGCGTGGTGGGCGGTGGGCTGGTCGGCGGTGGCGTGGTCGGCGCGGGGTCACCGGTGCAGACCACCCCGTTGAGCGTGAAGCTTGTCGGAGCGGGGTTGCTGCTGGTCCATGAACCGTTGAAGCCGAACGAGACGGTGCCGTTGGTGGCGATGGCCCCGTTGTAACTGACGTTCTTGGCGGTGACCGCGGCGCCGCTCTGCGTCAGCGTCGTGTTCCACGCCTGGGTGACGGTCTGCCCGGCGCCGTAGGACCAGCCAAGCGTCCAGCTGCTGACCGGATCACCGAGATTGGTGATGGCGACGGTGGCGCCGAAGCCACCCTGCCACTGCGACGACACGCTGTAGTCCACCGAGCAGCCAGCGGCTGCCGCCCCGGCCGGCATCGCCAGGGCGACCCCGGCCGATGCCAGCAGGACGGCGCTGGCCGACACCAGCGCCGTGTTTGTCCCTCTTCGTCTTCTCATGCGACCTCTCCTGACATGGTGGTGGCGGTCGACGCGTCCGCGCGCCCGACTGTTCGTCGAGTGCTCGGATGGCTCGGCTAGTGGGAGCGCTCCCAATCGCCTGGTTGCCAGGAAGTTAATTCGTCGAATGATGGATGTCAATGCCGCAACGTCACAGCCCCACGGCCGTCATCGTCCGTGGGCCGACCACCAGCCGGTGAAGCCCAGCAGGTCCGACCCGAAGCGTCGGAGCCGCACCGACGGTCCACGCCAGACGCACGCCCCCGTATGCCACGGCCCAGCCGGGCACAACGTACGTCTGGGCGTGGTCCGCCCGGCGGGCGATCGATGTCGCCACGCGTCCGATCTTTGCGCTGCTCCGGCCCGGACGAACCCCGCTGACAGGGGAAGGGGGCTCCCTCGCGGGAGGGATCCGCTCTCCTCGCCCCGAACGTGTCGCGGTGCGCCGAGCGCCGGGTCGGCGCCGAGACCTCGGTCTCGGCGCCGACCCGGGTGTCCGGCACGTGCCCGGACGGCACCGCCACGTCAGGCCGGGGCGGCCGGGCAACTCGCACCGACCGGCGGGATGACCCTGCTGATCAGGTACCGCTCGACGCGGCTGCGGGTGCACTCGGTGCGGGGGTAGCTGGCGTGGCCCGACCCCTCGTAGGTGAGCAGGCGACCGTGCGTGCCGAGTTGGTCCGCCACCCGCTGCGCCCCGTCGTACGGGGTGGCCGGGTCGTAGCGACCGTTGAGCAGCAGCAGCGGGGTGTCCGTCCGTACCCGCAACCGATGCTGCGGGTTGTTCGCCGTCCAACCCAGGCAGATCGCGGTGAAGCGGACGACCAACGGCGAGGCCCGCAGGTGCGGTGCCGCGGCGCGGGCCAGTTCGAGGTACTGGTTCCACTCGGCGAACCCGTCGACCGGCAGCGACCAGTCCTGGCAGAACGCGGGCAGGGCGTACTCGGTCAGGCCCTCGTCGCTGTCGACCGGCACCATCGGGGACGCGAGCGGGTAATCCTCGCCCCGCTCCAACGCGAGAAGCATGTTCGCGAGGTCGGCCCAGGTCGCGTCGAAGAAGTTGACGAATGTCGCGAACCCGAGCTCGAACCAGGTAAGCGTCCTGCCGGTGCCCGCGTCGACAAGCGTGCCGGCGTCGGCGCGGCGCATCAGCCGGTCGTACAGCGCCGGCACGTCACGTCCGTGCAGTGCGCAGCTGGGGGTCCGCTCGCACCAGCTCACGAACTCGTGAAACAGGGCCTCGTTACTCGCCGCGCCGCTGCGGGCGTACCCCCTGATGCCCTGGCTGTGGTCCATCACGCTGTCCATGGCCAGTGCCCGGACGCGGTCGGGGAACATCTCGGCGTAGGCCTGCCCGATCAGGGTGCCGTAGGACCACTGGTAGAAGCTGAGCTGCCGCTCACCGAGTGCCGCCCGGATGGCGTCCGTGTCCCGGGCGACGCTCACACTGTCGAGGTGGTCGAACAGCGGGCCACTCCGCGCGCGGCAGTCGTCGCGCAACTCGCGGTTGTAGGCGCGGAGTCGCTCGAACTCCGCCGCGTTGGTGGGGGTCAGGGACGGCTGCCGGCCCAGCAACGCCAACGAGCAGCGCACCGGCGCGCTACGGACCGTGCCCCGGGGATCGAAGCCGACGAGGTCGAAGCGGCGCAGCACGTCCGGCCCGAGCTGGGTTTCGGCCGTCAGCGCCACGTCGACCCCGGACAGACCGGGACCGCCGGGGTTGAAGACCAGGACACCGATGCGGGCTGCCGGGTCGGTGGCGGTGCGTCGGGCCAGGGCCAGCTCGAAGGTCTCCCCACCCGGTCGGGCCCAGTCCACCGGGAGCCGCAGGGTGCCGCACCGCGTACCCGGATCGTCGGGCCGTTCCGGGCACGCCCGCCAGTCGATGCGGCCGTTCCACCCGCCGGTGCCGCTCCCGGCGGCCGATCCGGTTGCGCCGGATGACGCCGGTGTGGGGCCCGCGAACGCCGGCGGGGCGTTGAGCGACAGGGCGACGAGGACCGCGACGACGGCCGGAAGTCGACGGACAAGAGGTGGGCGACGGCGGTCGGCCCCGCCGCGACGCCAGAGAGTGGGTCTCTTCGTGGTCAGCATGCGCCCAGCCTGCCGACGCCCGGTCCACGCCGGATCCATGCCGGTCCGCGGGGAGGCTCAGCGCGAGGCCGCCAACCGCTCGGACAACTCCCCGGCCTGCGGATGACCGACCCGGTCGAAGATCTCCAACGCCTGTCGCCACAGGTCCGTCGACGTGTCGTGGTCGCCCACCGCCCGATGGGTGTCGCCGAGCCGGACGAGCGTCTCCGCCCGCCCGCACTGGTCCTGGGCGTCGGAATACAGTGCGAGGGCGCGCCGGTAGCAGGCAGCCGCCGTCGGGTGCGCACCGAGACCCTGATGGGCGAAGCCGAGGCTGTCCCAGGTGTGGGCCGAGCCCACCCGGTCCTCGACCTCCTCGTGGAGTGCCAGTGCCTGCTCGCAGTAGGCGATGGCACGGACGTGCTCGTCCAGCCGGGCGTGGCCCCACCCGATCGCGTTCAGCGCGGCGGCCACGCCGCGTCTGTCGTCACTGCCGGTGGACAGCGCCAGCGCCGCCTCGGCGTGCGGCAGCGCTGCCCGCGGGTCGCCCTCGGTGTCGTACACCCAGGCGAGGTGCAGGTGGGTGCTCGCCTGCCCGGGCCGGTCACCGAGCCGGTCGTACCGTGCCATCGCGCTGCCCAGGTGACGGCGGGCCGCGTCGTATCGGCGGAGGTGGAGGTGGGCCAGCGCGAGGTCCCGGTGCGCCACCGCCTCGGCCCGCGGCTCACCCCGGCGTCGGGCGACCGCGACCGCGACCGTCTGTACGGTGCTCAGGTCGTGCCACCTCGACATCCGGCTGAGCAGGGGGGTGAGGGCCTGGGCGAGCTGCCCGGCGTGCGCGTCGAAGCGGTGGGTGGCCGCGTCGTCGACGGCGGCCAGCAGCGCCCCCTGTTCGGTGGTGAACCAGGCCAGTGCGGACCGGTGATCGGCGAACGCCGGTGGTGACCCGTCGGCGGGCAGGGGCAACGGATCGATCGGCTGGTGGCTGGCGTCGACAAGCCGCGCCGCAGCGAGTGTGGTCCGCAGGTAGTGGTCGAACACGCGCTGGCGCGCCGCGCCACGGTCGGCCGCGGAGTCGTGCGCGTCCGTCAGCTCCTCCCCGTAGGTTCGGAGCAGGTCGTGACAGCGGAAGCGGTCGGGGGACTGCTCCGCCAGCAGGTTCGCCCGGGTCAACTCGTCGAGTGCCGGCCGGATCAGGTGCGGCGGTGCCCCGGCGAGGCTGGCCGCGGCCGCCGCGCTGAGGTCCGCCGTGGGGTGCAGGCTGATCTGCCGGAACAGCCGGGCCGTGTCCGGGTTGAGCAGACGGTACGACCAGGACAGCACCGTCCGCAGGTCGGTGGCGGCGTCGTCGGTGGCCAGGGCGGCGAGCCCACCCCTGCGCGCGGCCAGATCGTCGGCGATGGCCTGGAGCGGAAACGTGGGCCGGGCGGCGGCCCGCGCGGCCACGATGGACAGTGCGAGGGGCAACCGCGCGGTACGGGTGACCAGCTCGTCCACCGCGGCCGGCTGGGTGGCGGCCCGCCGTGCACCCAGTCGTCGGACGAGCAACTGGCGTGCCTCGGGGGTGCTGGGCAGGTCCAGTGCGACGGTGTGGGCGCCTTCGGCGGCGACCAGGCCGGGCAGCGTGTGGCGGCTCGTCACGATCACGCCACATCGACCGGACCCGGGAAGCAGCGGTCGCACCTGTGCGGCGTCGCGCGCGTTGTCGAGCAGCACGAGCAGCCGTCGGTCGGCGGTCAGGCTTCGGTACAGGGCGAACTGGGCCGCTGGCTCGGCGGGTATCTCCAGAGGCTTGACGCCCAGGGCGGGCAGCAGCGAGCGTACGACGACGGCGGACGGCGCGGCCTCCTGTGTGGCCGTGCCGAAGCCGCCCAGGTCGACGTGGAGTTGCCCGTCCGGATAGTGGTGCAGGCTGTCGTGTGCCCAGCGCAACGCCAACCACGTCTTTCCGACGCCGCCGGTGCCGGTGACGACGACGGTGCCGGCCGGGTCGGAGTCGTCGAGCAGCAGCGTCGTGAGCCGGGCCAGCTCGCGGGTCCGGCCGGTGAACAACGTCGGCGGGGCGGGCAGTTGCCGGGGAACGATCCGGGGCGCGTGTCGCCGCGGCGGGCGCGCCCCCGGTGTCGACGGCTCCCGGTCGGCCCGCAGGATGCTGGTGTGCAGCCGTTGCAGATCGGCGCCGGGCTCGACGCCCACCTCCTCGGACAGGACCCGGCGCAACCGCCGGTACGTCGCCAGTGCGTCCGCCCGCCGACCGGCCCGGGCGAGGGCCACCATGAGCTGCCCCCAGGGGCGCTCGCGCAGCGGATCCCCGTCGATCCGCGTGCGGAGCGGCTCGATCAGCTCGTGGTGCCGGCCGGCGCGCAGGTGCAGGTCGGCGACCTCCTCCAGCAGACCCGACCGCTGCTCCTGGAGCCGGGCCCGGACGGAGAGCAACACCCCCACGCCGGGCAGGCCGGCGAGCGGCTCGCCGCGCCACAGCGCCAGCGCCGCCTCGAACGCCCGCAGGGCATCCGCGGCGTGGTCCTGCCGCAACGCCTGATATCCCTGCTGGGTCAGGTCGTCGAAGGTGGCGGTGTCAACCGTCTGCCCGTCGAGGACGAGCCGATAGCCGGTGGCCCCCGCGAGGATGGCGGGGTCGGGCACCCCCGGGGACCGCAGCGCCCGGCGGAGCGCCCAGACGTAGGTCTTCACGTTGCCGGCTGCCGTCTTCGGTGGACGGCCCTGCCACAGCTCGTCGACGAGTTGGTCGATGGACCACGCGCGGCCCGGCTGCGACAGCAGGACGGCCAGCAGACGCACCTGCATCGGCGTGCCGAGGGTCAGCCGTTCCCCCGTGGGAGACCGCACCTCGACCGGCCCGAGCAGGTGGTACCGCATCGCCGGCCTTTCCCCGTCACGCTGGACCATCACGCCACCGTACGGCCTGACGGCGGTCCGCTGCCTCCCGACGAGAGTCCCGCCGGCCTCGACCGCGGCGGGCCCGGTGGGCCGATGCGTGGACGGCCGGTGCGTGGACGGCGACCCGCCGGTGTTGGCCCACGCGGAATGAGCCCGCGGGGAGAGTGTGTTGTCTGAAATACGGTCTGCAAAACAGATCGTATTCTAGAAACACGACCACGGAGATGTCGAAGAGATGCCTGATTACGGCCACGAACTCCTGTTTGGCACTTTCCTGACGCCCGACGCGCACAACCCCGACCAGGTGGTGGCGCTCGCCGAGCTGACCGAGGCGGCGGGACTGGATCTCACCTCCTTCCAGGACCACCCCTACAACGCCGAGTTCCTCGACACCTGGACCCTGCTGAGCTGGGTCGCGGCTCGCACGGAACGGCTGCGGATCTCGGGAAACGTCCTCAGCCTTCCGCTGCGTCCGCCGGCCGTGCTGGCCAGGGCGGCGGCGAGCCTGGACCGGCTGTCCCACGGCCGTTTCGAGCTGGGCCTCGGCGCCGGCGCGTTCTGGGACGGGATCGAGGGCATGGGCGCACGCCGGCTGACGCCGGGACAGGGCGTCGAGGCGCTGCGCGAGGCGATCGACGTCCTGCGCGGCGTCTGGGACGTCACCGCGTCCGGACCACTGCGGCAGGACGGGACGTACTACCCGACCCCCGGCACGCAGCGCGGCCCCGAGCCGGCCCACCCGATCGACATCTGGCTCGGCGCGTACCAGCCGAAGATGCTGGCGTTGACCGGCCAGAAGGCGAACGGCTGGCTGCCGACACTGGAGTACCTGCGGTCCCCGGACCGGGTGACCGCCAATCGGCTCATCGACGAGGCGGCAGTCGCGGCGGGCCGCGACCCTCGGGAGATCCGGCGGTTGCTCAACCTGTTCACCGTCGACGTCTCGTCGCGCAGCCGTGGCTTCCTCCAGGGGCCTGTCGAGCAGTGGGTGGAGCAGCTCCTCCCGATGGTCGTCGAGGAGGGGTTCAGCACCTTCCTGATCGGTCGTGACGACCCGCGCCTGATCCAGACCCTCGGTCAGGAGATCGCCCCCGCGCTGCGCGAGGCGGTCGCCAGGGAGCGCGCGGCGGGCGGGCCCGGCACCGGACCGGTCCGTGGCGTCGCCGCCCTGGCCGAGCGTCACCCGGGCCTCGACTACGACGCGCTACCGGAGTCGTTGGCCGCCCGGTCCGTCGAGCCGGGCGACCCGGAGTACGACGGTGTCCGCCACAGCTACAGCTGGCCCGGGTCACCGGCCCTGGTCATCCGGCCGCAGGCCGTCGCCGAGGTGATCGACGCCGTGTCGTACGCGCGGACGCAGAACGTGCCGCTGTCCGTGCGCAGCGGCGGGCACGGCATCAGCGGTCGCTCGACGAACGACGGGGGAGTCGTCATCGACATGTCGATGATGAACAAGATCGAGGTGCTCGACCGGGCGACCCGCCGGATCCGGCTCGAACCGGGCGCCCGCTGGGGTCACGTGGCCCGGGCGCTCGCCGCGTACGGCCTGGCGATGAGCTCCGGCGACTACGGTGACGTCGGCGTCGGCGGCCTCGCCACCACCGCCGGCATCGGATACCTGGCGCGCAAGCACGGTCTGACCATCGACCACATCGTCGCCGCCGAGATCGTGACCGCGGACGGCCGCCTGCTCCGCGTCGACGCCGAGCATCATCCCGACCTGTTCTGGGCCGTGCGCGGTGCCGGCGGCAACGTCGGCGTCGTCACCGCCATCGAGATGGAGGCGTACGAGGTCGACAACGTCGTCTACGCCCAGCTCGTCGCGGACGCGACCGACACCGCCGGGTTGCTGCGCCGCTGGGGCCAGCTCGTCGAGGAGGCACCACGGGACCTGACAAGTTTCCTGTCCCTCTTCCCCCGTCGTCGGGGCGAGCCGCCGACGGCCCAGGTCACCCTCGTCTTCGCCGGGGACGACATCGAGGCGGCGCGGTCGGCTCTGAGCCCGTTCCTGGAGATCGGACCGATTCTCGACCAGCAGGCGCAGCTCGTGCCCTATCCCGCGATCGTCGCGCCGCCCGGCGACCGGCACCGGGGTCAGGGGCTGAACGACACCCGCAGCGGGCTGCTGCACCACATCACACCTGAGGCCGCGGATCGCATGGCGACCATGATGGACTCCGGCGACGTGATGATCATGCAGGTCCGGTCTGTCGGCGCGGCGGTCAACGACGTTGCCGGCGACGCGACCGCCTATCCGCACCGGACGCAGAACTTCTCCGTGATCGCCGCCACCGTGCCGGACCGCAGACCCCACCTCGACAAGCTGTGGACCGAGCTCTATCCGCACCTCGACGGCCTGTATCTCAGCTTCGAGAGCGACACCGACCCGGATCGCCTGCTGGACGCCTGGCCCGAGCCCACCCTCACCCGGCTGCGCGCCATCAAGGCCACGTACGACCCGGACAACATCTTCAACCGAAACTTCCCGATCCCACCGGCAGGCGACACCGAGGATAAGGCGGTCGCCAACTCCTGAGGGGCCGGGCAGCGGGGTGGTTGGCTCGCCCTGCGGATCGACGGCTCGCAGGTGGGAGCGGGTTACCGCACCTTCACCCGGGCGGTGCCCTCCGGGGAGATCGCACCGGAGGGCACCGGCCCGAACCGCCCGCCGGTCAGGCGCCGGCGAACTGCTCGCGGTGGTCGTGGACGAACTCGGCGAAGGTCCGCGGCTGCCGGCCGACGATGCGGGCGACATGGTCGTTGGTGAAGTCGCCCCACCCGGAACCGTAGGCAACCCGGTACTCGGTGAGAACTTCGGCCGGCCACTGGTCCAGGCCCGCCTGGAGCAGACCGTCGTGGGTCTGTTCCGGGCTCTGCGGTACGTACCGAACCGGCTGCCCGAGCACCCGGCTGATGTCCTCGGCGGCCTGGTCCAGCGTGATGCTCTCCGGCCCGGTGGGCGTGTAGATCATGCCCTCGTGCCGCTGCGGCGCGGCGAGGATCGCTGCCCCCGCGGCGGCGATGTCCCGGGCGTCGATCAGCCCGACCCGCGCGTCGCCGAAGAGCCCGTAGAGGTGCTCCCCGACCTTTGTGCCGAGCAGGTTCTGCATGAAGAAGCTCGGCCGCAAGATCGTCCAGGGGATGCCCGACTCTTGCAACTCCGCGTCGGAGAGCGCGTGGAGCCGACCGTTGCGGGTGGGTGCGTCGTGCGCGGCACCGATCGCGGAGAGCCGGACGATGTGCCGCACACCGGCCTGCCGGGCGGCCCACACCGCGTTCATGCTCTGGCTCGGCGCCATGGGGCCCATCGGCATCAACAGCCACAGCGTCGTGACGCCCTGGAATGCCGGGGTCAGCGTGGTGGGGCGGTCCAGGTCGCCTACGACGTACTCGACACCGTCGAGGCGGGGCGCGCGCGAGACGTCCCGGACGAGGGCGCGTACCGGCTGCTGGCCGGCGAGTTCGCGCAGCACCTCCCTCGACACGGTGCCGTTTGCCCCGGTGATCAGAATGGTCATGGTCGTCCTTTCGGTCAGGCGGACCGCGGTCTGGCCGCCGGTCGCCGCCAGCAACGTTATAGTCCAAAACTTGTACCGTCCAATGATTGGACCAACTTATGAGGCGCAGCACACTGAAGGAGCAGGACCCCGACCTCGGGATCCTGGCCGTGCAGCTCTCCGCAGGCGTGCAGCGGGAGATCTTCCGACGCTCGGCGGAGCACGGGTTCGACGACGTCCGGCCCCGCCACGGCGCGGTGCTCGCGTACCTGGACGTCGAGGGCACCCGCCCCGGCGAACTGGCCCGGCTGGCCGGCCGCAACAAGCAGACGATGGGCGCGATCCTCGACGAGTTGGAGCGGCTGGGCTACGTCCGGCGTACGCCCGACCCGGCCGACCGCCGGGCGAAGCTGATCATGCCGACGGACCGGGGTCGCCGGTTGATGGAGATCTCCGACGGTTTCGTGCACCTGATCGAGCAGAAACTCGCCGACACGCTCGGTCCCGACCGGTACCGGGACTTCAGGGACGCGCTGGGCCGTGCCGTGGCGAGCCTGCCGGCGGCCGGTCACGACAGCGAGGGCTGAGCCGGCGGCGAACGCCGTACCCCGCGTTCCTGGGGAAGGCGCAACCGACCGCGGACCGCGCGCTGTTCGGGTGCGTCGGGCCACGAGGGTGTCGTCCGGCCGATGCCGGGAAGGCGGCATCCGGTACGCGGTTGCGGTGATCGGCGGATCGGGAGGGGCGGCGATGAGCCCGAAGAGTGCCCAGGGTGACGCTAGCGTCGAGAATGTCGACGTGAAGCTGGAGGTGATCGTCATCCCGGTGTCCGACGTCGACCGGGCGAAGGCGTTCTACCAACGGCTCGGGTGGCGGCTCGACCAGACTCCGCCCGGCATTGTCCAGCTCACGCCGCACGGCTCCGCGTGCTCGGTGCAGTTCGGCCCCGGGCTCACGTCGGCGGCGCCCGGCTCGGCCATGGCGTACCTGATCGTGTCCGACATCGAGGCGGCCCACGACACCCTCGCCGCCGCCGGTGTCGAGGTCGGCGACGTCTTCCACGTCAGCCCGGACGGCCCCATCGACGGGCCGGACCCGCAGCGGCGCAGCTACGTCTCGCGCGCCACGCTGCGTGACCCGGACGGCAACACCTGGCTGCTCCAGGAGATCACGACCAGACTTCCCGGGCGCATCGAGGGAGGACTGACGTCGTTCGGCTCCGCGAGCGACCTGGCGGGCGCGCTTCGCCGCGCGGCCGCCGCGCACGGTGAGCACGAGAAGCGGACGGGCGAGCATGACGACAACTGGCCGGACTGGTACGCGGCGTACCTGGTGAGCGAGCAGTCGGGGGCCAAGCCGCCCGAGTGAGCCCCGCACCCTGCACGGCGACCGCCCGCAGGATCCGGCCGATCCCTGGCGTGGCCCGCCGCGCTGAACGGCGGTGGCCCTCCGCGGCGGCGGGAGGGGACCTGGCCGGGTGCGGTCAGGACGCGGACCGCCAGACCCAGTTGCGCCGCTCGTAGAGGGGCACCAGCCCGGCCCGGCGCAGATTGTCCAGCGACGGGTTCCGCGTACCGGGTGTGGGTTTTCCGGTCTCGGCGAACAGCCACCGGCACCCGGCCTCCGCCGCCGCGCGGGCACGGGCGGCGATCAGCGCCGACTGCGCACCGAGGCCGCGGTGCCCGGGCGCCGTCGCGGCGGCGTTGAGCGAGGCCGACTCGCCGTGCAGGAACAGGTTGCCGCCGGCCACGACCTCGTCGCCGTCCCACGCCGCGTGCGGCCGCCAGGCCGGCTCGCCGACGGTCGCGGCCAGCATGTCGGTGAGCCCACCGGCCGGCATGCCGAAGCCGGCGAGCAGCACGTCGGCCCAGCGCCGCGCCTCGGCCGCCGGCACCGGGGCGATCCGCAGGCGGGTCGGTGCGGCGGCGACGTCGTCCGCTCGGGCGCCGAGCTTGACCCAGGTGCTGCCCGGCTCCAGCCCACGTGCGGCGGCGACCGCGTCGAAGCCGTCCGGCAGGACCGCCGGGACGAGCTGGAGGACCGCCTGGTCGACGCCCTGTTCCCGGTAGAAGTCGAGGACGCGATCCAGCACCCGCACGGTGAACGGCTCGGTGACGCCGAAGCCGAGCGCCTTGCTCCAGTACCCGCCGGAGGGATCGTTGCGCATGGCGAGGGCGACACCGCCGCCGATGCGCGTGGTCGCGACCCCCAGATCGGTGTACGCGGGCTCGGGCGCCCGCGACTCGTAGGAGTACATGAACTCGCACTCCACGCCCTCGGCGAGCGGGGTCAGGTCGGTCGTGTCGGTCATCAGCCGATTCTCGCCCGGTACCGATCCCAGGCCCGCACCAACTGCAGGCGATTGTGAACTCCCAGCTTGTGATATATGGAGCGGAGTTGCGTGTCCACGGTGTGGAAGGAGACGAAGAGGCTCCCGGCCGCCTCCTTCTTCGTGGCGCCGGCGGCGAGCACCTCGGCCACCCGCTCCTCGGCCGGGGTGAGCGCGCCGACACCGGTGGGCGGCGCATCGTCGGCCGACGGCCGGTGCCGCGGGGTGGCGGCGAGTTCGGCACACCGCCGATCGGCGATCGCCTGGTCGCCCGGCGCGCCGATCCGGGCGTACAGCGCGGCCGCCTCGTGCGCGGCGTCCCACGCCTGCGTGGTGCGCAGTCGCGGGCTGTTCGCGAGGTCGAGCAACGCGTCGGCCAGCGCCGGCCGTGCGGCGGTGGTCCGCAGCCCGTCGACCGCCGCGCGCAGCGCGTCGGGGTCGCGGTCGAGCAGGCCCCTGGTCTGCGCGGCCAGCGCGTGCCACAGCGGCACCGGGGTGCGGGTGGCCACCAGCTCGACCAACTCGGTGACCCGGCGGGCCGCCGGGGTGTCGCCGACGGCGACCGCCGCGCGCACCAGTCGGGGGCCGAAGTGCGGCACGGGCAGCAGCGACCGCACCGACCGGTGCAGGTCGGACACCACCCTGTCGAGCAGGCGCGCCGGCTCGCAAAGGGCGGGGTCACGTACCGCGACACACAACGCCGTCGTCCACGTCGTACTGTCGGGCCATCGTCTTTCCGCGAGGCCGGCGCGCAGGACGGCGCGGGCGGCGTCGTGGTCGCCGCGGCGGTAGCGGACCTCGGCGAGCACCGCGACCAGCAGGGCACGCCCCTCCTGGCTGAGGTTCGTCGACCCCGAGCCGAGCGTCGTGACGGCCAGCGCGCCCGCCTCGGGCAGCTCTCCCACCGCGACCATCCGCAGGCAGCCCAGGGCGGTCAGCGGGGGGTCGGGCGCCGCCGTCTGGTCCGACGCCGTCGCACTCGACGCGTCCTGGTGCCGACCCAGGCCGAGGTGCACCAGGATCCGTTCGGCCCGGACGGACGTGGCGTCGCGTCGCGCCACCCAGGCATCCGGGTCCAGGGCCGCCAGCACGGCGTGGGCACCCGGCAGATCGCCGTGCGACAGCGAGCGGGCGGCCCGACCGAGGGTGAGGTGACGAGCGGACGACCTGTCACCCGCCACGGCGTGCGCGGTGCCCGCGTCGCGCAGCAGGGCATCGGCGTCCGGGTGGCCGGTACGCGCCGCGACGGTGGCGAGCAGGGCGAGCACGCTGCTGCGGCTGCGGGCGTCGAGCCGCTGGGCGAGCGCCTCCCGCAGACCGGCGAGGGTGACCGACGGCCGCTCCCGCGTCGCGAGCTGTGCCAGCTGGTCGAGCACGTGGGCCCGGTGGCGTTCGCCGTGCCGCTGCTCGGCGAGCTCCGCCGCCAGGCCGCGCAGCGCCTCCGTCGTGCGCCCGGCGAGCCGGAGTTGGTCCGCCGCGGCGAACAGCGAACGCCGTCGTTGCTCGGCGTTGGCGAGATCGTCGGCCGGGAACGTGCCGGCGTCGAAGGATGATTCGGACAATGGCGTTCTCCCCGGTGGTTACCCGGCGCGTCGAAATGCCGTCCTGCGACCGAGCCTAGCCACGGTGTCCCGGGCGGGCGGCCACATCGACGAACCGGCCGGATTGCGCCCGATGGCCTCCGTCGTCCCCGATCCGACCTCGGGTAATGGCGCGATCACGTGATGCGACGGCACCGGCTCGGCCCCGATCATCGAGGGTATGACCCCATCGACTGAGCTTCCCGGCCGGTTCCGACTCCGGGTCGTCCTGCTGGCACTCGTGCTCTTCGCCAGCACGGGGGCGGGTGGACACGCCCCGCCGTGGACCCGCCTGGTGCTGACGGCGACCGCGGCAGCCGTTCCCGCCGCGATCGCGGTGCGGTACGGGTGGCCCGCGGTGCGCACCTTCCTGGGGCTGCCGTCGCGGCCCCGCCTGCGTGGTGGACCCCTTTCCGCGCCCCATCCGGGCCGACCGGAGTAAGGAGACAGCGATCATGGCGAACAGCGATCCCCAGCCGCGCCGCGGCGACCAGGGGGCCCCGCCCATCGCGGGCCGTAACGTCGAGCTGGAACGACAGAACCCCGATCTGCTGGTGCCGCCGACGACCGACAGTCGGCTGGTGCCCAACCTCAAGTTCTCGTTCTCCCAGGCACACACCCGGGTGGAGAAGGGCGGTTGGACCCGGGAGGTCACCAACCGCGACCTGCCGATCGCCACCCAGTTGGCCGGTGTGCAGTTCGGTCTGGAGCCGGGCGCGTACCGCGAGATCCACTGGCACCAGCAGTCGGAGTGGGCGTACATGCTCAGCGGCAGTTGCCGGATCAGCGCGGTCGACCACGAGGGACGCAACTTCACCGAGGACGTCAGGGCCGGCGACCTGTGGTTCTTTCCGCAGGGCATCCCGCACAACATCCAGGCCCTGGACGAGGGAGCCCAGTTCCTGCTCGTCTTCAACGACGGGGCCTTCTCGGAGAACAACACGTTCCTGCTCAGCGACTTCTTCGCGCACACGCCCCGGCACGTCCTGGCGAAGAACTTCGGCTGGACGATGGAGCAGATGGAGAACCTGCCCGAGCGGGAGAAGTACATCTTCCAGGGCGACGTCCCACCGCCCCTGCAACAGGATCGGGTGACCAGCCCGACCGGCGACATCCCGCGCAGCTTCAAACACCGGATGACCGCACAGACCCCGCAGCGCTTCCGGGGTGGGACGGTCCGGGTCACCGACTCGACGAACTTCGCCGCGTCCGTGACCACCGCCGCCGCGCTCGTCGAGGTCGAGCCCGGGGGGATGCGGGAGCTGCACTGGCATCCGACCACCGACGAGTGGCAGTACTACATCTCCGGCACCGGTCGGATGGGCGTCTTCGCGTCGCAGGCCGCCGCCCGGACGTTCGACTTCCAGGCCGGCGACGTGGGCTACGTGCCGTTCGCGTACGGCCACTACATCGAGAACACCGGCGACGAACCGTTGGTGTTCCTGGAGATGTTCCGGCATCCCCGCTTCGAGGACATCTCGGTGATGCAGTGGATGGCCAACACGCCCCACGAGATCATCGCGGACACCATCAACGTGCCGAAGTCGATCGTCGACGAGCTGCCGACCACCAAACAGACGGTGCTCTGACCCCGGTGACCGGCCGTCCCGGCGACCGCCGGCCGGGCCGGACGGCCTGGTCAGGTAGGGCGTCCGGCCGTCCGTCCCCGGACCGCGCGGTCAGCTCCCGGCGGGTGCCGGGGAGGTGGGAGCCTCGGCGGGTCGTCGACGTCGGGACACCGCGCCGGCGATCACGTCGATGACGAGGAAGGCGAGCAGGGTGAGCCCGAACAGCGGCAGCGCCCAGCCGACCGCCACGGTCACCGGTACGCCGATCAGCAGTGCCCACCGGGGCAGGCCGCGTACGCCGCCCCGGGCCGGCGGGGTGCCGGCGAGGGTGCGTCGGTCGGTGCGGGTGGGTCGGCGTTGCCACCACATGCGGTAGCCCCAGACGATGACGCAGAGCAGCCCGAGGGCGAGTGCGGCGAGCAGGATCTGGTTGACCAGGCCGAAGAGCAGACCCATGTGGGCCTGGATGCCGAGGCCGCTCAGTTTGGCCAGCAGCGGCCAGTCGGCGAAGTCGCTGCGGGCGGTGATCGTGCTGGTGGCCGGGTCGACGGCGATGCGGTCCTTGGCGACCGGCCAGGTGTTGTCGATCTGCGTGACGGTCCAGGCGAAACCCGGCTCCGGTGCGGGGATGATCTCGACCGGCCCGGAGAGTCCCGCGTCGCGGGCGACCGTCTGGACCCGGTCGAAGGCCGCCGACTCGACAGTCCCGCCCGCCCCGGCGTCGCCGTGGTGGTGACCGCCGCCGGTCTCGGTCGGAACGGCGGCGAGGCTTGTGGAGATCTCCGGGGTGCGGGCGTTGAGCGCGTCGAGACCGGAGGTGAAGTTCGCGCCGGCGTAGCGGGACCAGGTCAGGCCGGTGGCCGAGAGGAAGAGCAGGCCGACGGTGAGCCAGATGCCGGTGGTGGCGTGCCAACCCCGGGTGCGGCGGACACCCTTACCGGTGGACAGGTCCGGCACGAGCAGGTGCCGGGCGGTGGCTCGGGCGGCGCTGCGCCGCCGCCACCAGAGGACGACTCCGCCGAGCGCCAGCACCCACAGCCAGCTCGCGGCCAGCTCGGAGTAGTTTTCGCCCACCGTGCCCAGGTGCAGGTGGCGGTGCAGGTCGTCCAGCCACGTCGCGGCCGGCGTGGAGCCGAACCAGGTGGTGAGCTGCCCCTGGGACTCGCCGGTGTACGGGTTGACGTAGACGGTGTGCTGGTTCTCGCCGAGCTCCGGCAGGGAGAACACGACCTTGGTGGTCCGGTCGCCGTCGCCGGGCTGTACGGCGGTGATGCTGCCGGTGGGGTGCGCGTTCCGCGCGGCCCCGACCTGCTCGGCCAACGGGAGCTGCCGCTCACCCACCTGGGCGACTGTCAGTTTGTCGCCGTAGAGCAACGAGTCGAGTTGCGGGGTCGTGGTGTAGGCCAGGCCGGTCAGCGCCGCCACCACCAGGAACGGGGCGACGAGGATGCCGGCGTAGAAGTGCAGCCGCAGCAGCAGCGCACCGAACGGTGACGTGCGCCGGGGCGGCCGGGCCGGTCTGTCGGGTGTGGAGGTCTCCGGCGTCGGCGTGCCGGACAACTCGGTGAGAGACATGGTGATCCGATCGGAAGAGTCGGGAAGCACCCGAAGGTGTTTCCCGTCCTGGTCTGGTCGCCCGGTGGTGTGTCGCGCCGGCCCTGTCTGGTAGTCGGGTCATCGACCCCGGTGGTTCCCGGACGATGGGGAAGATCGGGTCGGCGAGGACCACGGGCGTGCGGTCGGGTCAGCGACGGGTGGCCCGCCGCCGCCACAGCAGCCCGGCCGCCACCACGACGAGGACGGGAAGCACGGCCCCCGCGACGAGTACGCCGGCACCCGTGCCGCCATCGGTCCGCACCGCGGCGGCGGGGGGAGTGGCCGCCGACGTACCGGCGTCGGCGGTCGGCGCGGCGCGGGACGCGGGGTCGGCCACCGTGAACGGGTACGACCCCTGCACCGGGTGCCCGTCGACGGAGACGACCCGGTAGGCGACCGTGTACGTCCCGTTCGGGAGTGGGTCGGTCACCTGGACCGTGCTCTTCGCACCGGTGACCACCGGGTCGCCGGTGGCGAGCTTCCGCCTGGTGGCGTCGGTGAGCACGACTGTGGTGAACGCGGGGTCGAGCCGCTGCATGAATTCCAGGGCGACCTGGGTCGGTGCGCTCGGCAGGGTCGCGTCCCGGGCCGGCGTCGCCGACTTGAGCGAGTTGTGCGCCCAGGCCGGGGCGGCCGGGACGAGCAGCACCACGAGGACGGCGAGCATCGCCGCGCCGAACCGGACGGCGCTGGGGCGGGACGGCGGCACGGTCATCGCGATCCTCCGGTTTGGCTGACTCATCCGAGCACCTGCTCGCCGACCCATCCTCCCGGCTGACATCCGGGCGGGATGGCGAAGACGGCGGACCCGATCGGCGTGGTCCACTCGTTGAGCAGGTCCCGGTCGGCCAACCGGCGCTGGATGGGCAGGTACTGCCGGGCGATGTCGGCCTGGTACGACGTGAAGATCAACCCGCTGTCGGCGTGGCCCTCGGCCGTCGGCACCCCGTCGTAGTTGTAGGGCCGGCGCAGGATCTTCAGCCGGTCGTCGGTGACGCGCGCCCGGGTGAGGTGCGAGAAGTCGGGGATGACGGTGAGCCCGTCGGCGCCGGTGGCGGCGAAGTCGGGCTCGTCGTGCTCGGCGCTGCCGGTGAGGGGGGCGCCGGTGTCGAGCCGCCGCCCGACGGCCAGTTCCCGATCGGCGCGGCCGAGCAGGTCCCAGGTCTCCATGTTCATGCTGATCCGCCGCACCACGAGTGTGGTGCTGTCGCGTAGCCACGCCGGGCCGTCCGGCACCCACAGGGCGGTGTCCAGCGGGGTGCCGGGCCGGGGGTTGGCGGTGCCGTCGAGTTGGCCGAACAGGTTGCGTTGGGTGTGGCCGTCCGGCTCGACGCCGGGGCTGCGGCGGAAGCCCTGCTGGACCCACCGCACGGTGGCGAAGGGCCGGCTGTCCTTGATCAGGACTCGTTGGGCGTGAGCGACGGTGATCGCGTCGTCCGCGCAGATCTGCACCAGCAGGTCACCGCCGGACCAGGCCGGCTGGAGGCGGTCGATGCGGAACGACGGCAGGTCGGCGACCGAGGTCGGCCGGCGGTCGTCGACGCCGGCGGCCCGGTACAGGCCGGGCCCGAAACCGAAGGTCACGGTCAGCCGGGCCGGCAGCAGCCCGAGTTCGGCCTCGGTGTCGGCAAGCGCCGGTTGGCCCCGGGTGAGACGGGCCGCGTCGTCGGTGAGCAGCCGCAGCATCCGACCCAGCGCCGCCCGGTCGGTGCCGGCCCGCAGGGTGAACGCCACGAACGAGGCGTGCGCCTGTGGTTCGGTGGCCACGCCGGCCTGCCGGGGGCCGTGGAACGGCTCGACCAGGCCGCCGACGGTCGCCGCCAACGTCGTGTCGGCGGTCGCCGGCGGTGACGCGGTCTTTCCGACGCGGGTCGCGGCGATCGCGGCTGCGCCGGTCAGGGCTCCACCAGCGGCCAGGGCTGTGCCGGTGAGCAGACCACGCCTGCTCACCGGCCGCACGGGTGGCGTCTCGGTCACGACGTCGGGCTCATGCTCATTCCCGGCGTGGCACTCATGCCGGTCATGGGCTCGCCGTGCCCGGGGGCGTAGCTCTCCTGCGCGCCGGTGAACGGCTTGGCCACCGCCGTGAACTGCTGGGTCCGGCCGTCACCGAAGGTCAGGGTGACTGTCAACTCGTCGCCGGCCTGGACGGGCCTGGTGAGGTTCATCAGCATCAGGTGGTCGCCGCCGGGCTCCAGGGCGTGCGTGCCCCTGGCCTTGACGACGATGCCGCCCTGCTTCGGCCGCATGACCATCTTGCCGTCCTGCATGGCCATCTCGTGCAGCTCCATCGGCGACACCGAGGTCGTGGCGCTGGTCACTGTGACATCGCTGTCGCCGTTGTTGACCAGGGTCCCGAACGCCGCCGTCATGCCCTTGTCGGCGGCCTTCACCCACGGGTCACGAATGCCGACCACACCGGCGTCCGGGTTGGCCGAGGCCGATGCGGACGGGCCCGGCTGTGCCGTCGCCGGGGAGTCGGACGAGCCGCAACCCGCGACGCCCGCCGCCAGGACCGCGGCGGCGAGGACGGTGGCCGAGCGGCGTAAACCGAGTGGGCTGGTGGTGCGCATGTGTTCTTCCTCCGATGATCGCTGCTGGCTGTTAGGTCGGCCGCAGCGGGGAGAAAGTTCCGGCCTCAGGGCACGTTGATCGTGAACTCGGCGGTGTGCACCTTCCCGGCGATCTGGAAGTCGAAGAACGCCCGGTACCGGCCCGAGCTGGGCGCGGTCAGCCAGAACTTGACCGACCCGTCGACCAACTCCGGCTCGGGGTGGACGTGCACGTACCCGAGATCGCCCTCACGGACGACGACCAGATGCCCGTACGCGCCCAGATACCGCTCCAACTGCGCGGGAACGGTCGGGTCGGCGCTGACCCGGAAGTGCATCGGCGCCGTCACCCCCACCGTCGGGGTGCCGTTCATCGACACCGCGTACGGCCCGGCCGTCGCCTCGGCCCGCACCGGCGGCAGCGCGGTCGGGGTGTGCGCACCGGGCACGGTGTGGTCGACGCCCAGCACGAGGGGGATCTGCGTGCCGTTCGTCGCGGTGACGGAGAAGTCGGCGTAGACGCGGTAGCCGCCGGGCCGGGCCAGCGTCAGGGGGACGCTCCAGGTGCCGTCGGCCGCCATCGTCGGGTGCAGGTGCTGGTAGCCGGACAGGTCGCGGCCGACCACGATCATGTGCAACGGCTTGTCGTGGACGACCGCGAAGCGGGTCGCCGGCTGCCGGTCGGTCCCGACGATGCGAAACCGGTAGTCGGCGCGTACACCCGGGGGTTGGGTCCGCTCCAGCGGTTGCAGGGTGTAGCCGCCGGCGCTGACCGTCGTCCCGGTCGCCAGCGCCGCGCCCGCCGCGTCGTCACCCCGATGCGTGTGTGGACCGGTACCGGCCGGGTGTTGGTGCCCGTCGGTCGCAGAGCCCTCCTGCCCCGAGGCGGGCGGACCCGCCGCGGGCTGTCGGGTGTCGCGGTCCGCCCGGTTCTCGTCGCCGGTCCCGATGCGGGCCAGTCCGAACCCGGCCAGCAGGGCGATCACCAGCCCGCCGACGAGCAGCGCCAGGTGGGTGTTGCTCAGCCGGGCCCCGGGCGTCACGCCGGCGAGGTCCGCGTCAGGCCGTGCTCCGGGGTCGACAGTCGGCTCGTCGTCCGTGCTGGCGAGGGGCTGCTCCACCTGATCGGTCGGCGTCGGCTCGACGGTGACGCCCGTGCGGGCCGTGACGACCGTGTCGCCCTTGCGCGCCGCCGGCACGGTGGCGGGCCGCCGCCTGTCGCTGGCGGTACGCGCGACGACGCCGGTCGCCGCGCCGACCTCGCCGCCGCCGGCCTTGCCCCCGCTGGTCCTGCCCCCGCTGGTCCTGCCTCCGCTGGCCTTGGCCCCGACGGTCCTGCCAGCGCCGGCCTTGCCTCCGGCGCCCTCGCCTCCGGCGGTCTTGTCCCCGGCGGTCTTGTCCCCGGTGTTCTTGCCGCCGGTGTTCTTGTCCCCGGCGGTCTTGCCCCCGGCGGTCTTGCCAGCGCCGGCCCTGTTCGCGGAACGGGTGCCACCGCCGCGCCGACCGGAGGCCGCCCGCGAGGTACGGCCCCTGCCGGCGGAAGCCGATCGGCGACGCCAGACGACGTACCCGGCCACCGCCCCGACCGCCGCGACCACCGCCAAGCCGGTCCAGGCCAGTGCGCCGGGACCGCTCTCGTCGGTCGCTCCGGTCGACGGGGCCGCCGCAGCCGGCGGGGTCGACGGATCGTCAGCGGTGGTCGGCACCGCCGACGCCTGCCCGGAGGTGTTGTGCTGCTCGGTGGCGGCCACCAGCGCCGGGTCCGGCTGGGTCGACGGCGGGCTCCACCCCTTCGGCGCTGCCGTCACCCGCCCGTCGTAGCGGAAGGTCAGGGTGCCCCGCACGGTGTCGCCGTCCGAGGCGACCGACAGGTAGCTCACCGAGTACTGGCCCTTGGCGGGCAGGTGGGCGACGGTCACCACCGCGGGGAACCCCGTCGTGTACTCCCGTGGCTCGAACTGCCCGTTGACCAGGAAGTACTCCCGTACCGGCTTCTCCAGCGGCTTCGGCTCCCCCTGCGACCAGCCGTTGTCGACACGGGTGCCACCGGGGGCGGTGATCGTGAAGAACGCGTTGGCGGCGGCCTTCTCGGTGAAGAGGAGTCGCACCTCCGTGAACGGCTCGCGCACGGTGGTGCCGCTCGCCGGTGTGGACTCGGCGAGGGTCCCGTGCGCCGCGGCGGGTTGGGCGGACGCGAGGAGGGCGACCGCCGAGGCGAGGAGGAACGCGAGGAGGCCCGAGACCACCCGCCCGCAAGTCTGGGGGAGACGACGCATCTGGATATCCTCACCCTCGCGAGACTTTTTTCAAGAGGTGACGATCTTCTTCCTCGGACGACAAAAGTTGACGATGAGGCCGTACGCCGCTGCGGCCGGACGCCCCGGGTGGACAGATCCCCTGGCCAGCCATGCCGCCGGCGGCGCTGGTTCGCCCCGTCGTGACCGACTGGGCGTCGTAGGAGGGGACCCGGTGGAAATCCGGGACCGCCCCGCAGTGGTGAGTGGGAACGACCGCCGTCGTCAGCACTGGGCAACGGCCTGGTCCGAGGAACCCGCCCCGACGCCGATCCGGTCGGATAGCGTCCACGTGGAGACTCGATCACGGAGAGTGTGGATGGTTATGCGCGCTGCGGTGCTGCGGGAGTTCGACGTTCCGCTGACGGTCGAGGAGATCGATCAACCCACCCCCGGGCGTGGGCAGGTGCTGGTGCGGATCGTCGCCAGCGGCGTCAACCCGCTCGACACGAAGATCCAGGCGGGAAAGGCCGCGCACGCGCGCATCCAGCCTCCCACGGTGCTCGGCCTGGACCTCGCCGGCGTCGTCGCGGCGGTCGACGCGGAGGTGACCGGCTTCGCGCCCGGAGACGAGGTGTACGGGTTGTGCGGAGGCGTGGGCAACCTCCAGGGTTCACTCGCCGAGTACGCCGCCGTGGACGCCCGGCTGCTGGCCCGCAAGCCGAACACCCTCTCGATGCGGGAGGCCGCCGCGTTGCCGCTGGCGGCGATCACCTCCTGGGAGGGCCTGGTCGACCGGGCCGGGGTCCGCGCCGGGCAGAAGGTGCTGGTGCACGGCGGTGCCGGCGGTGTCGGATACGTGGGCGTGCAGCTCGCCCAGGCGCGCGGCGCCGAGGCGTACGCCACCGGCGGGCCGGCGAGCCTGCGGGTCATCGAGAGCCTGGGCGCCGTGCCGATCGACTACACCTCGACAAGTGTCGAGGAGTACGTGCAGCGGTACACCGGCGGCGAGGGGTTCGACATCATCGTCGACAACGTCGGTGGCCCGACGCTCGACGCGTCCTTCGCGGCGGTGCGCACCTACCACGGGCACGTGGTCAGCGCGCTGGGCTGGGGGTCGCACTCGCTCGCCCCGCTGTCGTTCCGGGGCGCGACCTATTCCGGCGTGTTCACCCTGCTGCCGATGTTGACCGGGCGGGGCCGCGAACACCACGGCGAGATCCTGCGCGAGATCGCGGCGCTGGCCGATGCCGGAGCGCTGCGCCCGCGACTGGATCCACACACGTTCACGCTCGACACGGTCATGGACGCCCACCGGCTGGTCGCCGGCGGCACCGCCGAGGGCAAGGTCATCGTGGACGTCGCCGGTTGACCTGAGCCCTTCGTTCACACCGGAGTGCTCCGCGGTTCTGCCGGGCAGTCGACAAGACTCTATGTCACCTGGCAGAGGAGCGTGCGCAGGTCGAGGCGGTAAGGAGCCGCTGGTTGGCCTGGCCTTGCAACTGGGAGCAGATTGGGTGCAGGGTGGCGAAGAGGTCTCCGCGACCGAAGTGCTCGCCGACGCCGGACAGAGACCAGGGGCTTTGACCTGCGGTGTTGGAAATCAAGTGGTGCGGCGTGACCTCCCGGTGAAGAGCGAAGAGGTCAAGCCTCCAACCTCCCGACTGGCTGGTGCTGGCTGTTGAACTGAGGCCTGCCGGCGTCAATCACGAGGCCAGCCGCATCGATGCATGCCACTGGCTGTCGTCGCGGTGGCGTCGGTACGGATCCCGCGAGCTGAGACCCAGATCCCACTGGCGAATCTCTGAGCAGGGCTTCCTGAACGGTGACCTCTTCGGCCGATCCGAAGGCGTCAGCGATGGCGCCGCCGCGCAGCCGCCGCCTCGACAGCATGATCGCCACCATGATGGGTCGGTCACGCGCGGACGATCTGGTTGCCGCTCTGCCGGCCCGAGCATGGTGCCGGCTGTCCGCAGATAGAACTCGGGCTTCTCCCGGTTGTATGCATGCCAGCCGGTGCCGCCGGGGACTTCGACCAGCAGCACCGTTTTGCCGTCCACTGGCACCGGCCGTACAGTCGCCTCCGGGTCTGGGTCGATGTTGCTGCGGATCATGTTGTGCAGCGCGAGCATGAGCTCGTCCAGCTTCGTCGTGTCAACTCCGGCGATCTGACTGTCGTCGGTCACCCCGATCAGCACGGTTCCGCCCTTGCCGGAGGTGAACGCGGCCACCGTCTTGAGCATCTTCCTCCGGTGCTCACTGACGGGCAGCTGCTCCTTGAACTCGACGTACTGCGATTCGCCGCCGGCGATCAGCACCCTCGCGTCAGCTCCGGGCAGGTCCCAGATGACCGAACTGTCGGTGTCGCCGCCCGGCCCGGGTGCGGGGAAGTAGCGGAAGTGCAGCCAGTCGTCGTCGGAGCGCAGCATCACGACAGCTCCGGCTTCGACTTCCGGGTCGCCAACCAGGGCTTCGTCTGGTCCTACCCCGAGCGCAGACCTGGTAGGCCACACCTCATCCGCACCGACGTCGCCGTGCTGTACGTCGGCGACGAGGCGGAGAAACAGGCGCTACTCCTCGGCGAGCCCGAGATCTTCCTCGCCACAACCACGTACGACGGGCTGCCGCTGCCGCTGCCGCTGCCGCTGCCGCTGCCGCAGGTGGACGTGGACCGCCTGACGGAACTCGTCACCGACGCCTGGCGCATGTGCGCCCCCCGTTTTCCGCACCCGACGGATCCCGACTCGCCTATCGATCGTGGTGTGCCCGGCTGAGTACGATTGCGACGTGAAGCTGAAGACGTTGTTCGTGATCATGCCATTTGGCATCCGTCCCCTGGAGGACGGGACGGAACACGACTTCGACGCCTTCTATCTGCGGATTTTGAAACCGATCGCGCAGGACGCCGGATTTGATGTGCTTCGGGTCGACGAGGTCGTTCAGGCGGGCAATGTCACTCACCAGGCGATGCAGTCGCTCTACCAGGCCGACCTGGTGGTCGCAGACGTCAGCGTGCCGAACAGCAACGTCTACTACGAACTCGGCGTGCGCCAGGCGCTTTCCTCCGGTGGCACGATCCTGGTCGCCGCCGCCGGGACGATCCTGCCGTTCGACATCAGCAACCAGCGTATCCACTTCTACGAACGGGACTTCGCCGCCGACACCGTGTTCGCCGAGCGCTACCGTGACGCGCTTGGGGTGAGCTTCCGCCCCGCCAACAACCCGGTCCACAACGCACTCAGCGCGCTCGGCGTCGCTCCCGACCCGCAGTCGTCGCGGGCCGCGTTCGAGCGGGAGTTCGACGCGAAGCTGTCCCGGGCCGACCGCGACGAGCAGCTTGTCGCGCTCTGGAGTTGGACCAGACAGTTCCCCAACGTGCCCACCTCCGCCCTGCTCGCGCTGGCCGAACGGCTGGCCAAGGTGGAGGACTGGGCCCGTGCCGCCGAGGTGCTGCAGGCTGCCTTCCCGGCCGCCCAGGGCGATTACGAGGTGCACCGGCAGCGTGGTTTCTACCTGCGCATGAGCGGTGACTTCCAGGGCGGTGCGGACGAGCTCGAACAGGCTCTGCGGCTGAATCCCAACGATCCGGAAACGTTGGGAATCCTGGGTGGAACGGCGAAACGGCAGAACAGGTACGCCGACGCTCTGGACTATTATTCCCGGGCCTCCCGGATCGCACCGGGAAGTCTTTATCTCCGCGTCGCGTACGCCGGCATGCTGATTCTCAGCGAGCCGGCTCGGCTCGCGGAGGCGCAGCGACTCTACGACGAGCTGCGGACCTTCGTCGACGATACCGAGACGCTGGTCGGCGACTACTGGGCCGATCTGGTCTCGGCCGAGGCGCACTTCGTGCTCGGCGACTTCGACAGCGGCATCCGCAGGGCCGAGGACGCCATCCGCAACGGGGCCTCGCCGGCCGCCGCGGGCTCCACCGCGGAGCAGATCCGGATGCTCGGCGCGGCGGGCGTCCACCCCGCGGAGGCGGCCGAATTCGCCCGCTGGCTCACCCAGGCCGCACGGGCCCGCGCCCGCGGAGTCGCGACAGTCGAGCCGTTCGCACCGTCCCGTCGTCCACACCTGATCTTCCACATCTCCGACGTGCACTTCGGGCCGTCCGGGCTCAAGGACAGCACCCCCGCCGTCGCGAGCATGCACCGGTTCAACCCCGACCAGAACACGTTGCCCCTGTACGAGGAACTGGCCGACGAGTTCCTGGCCGCGATGAAACGGGAGAAGTGCGCGGCCCGGGACGTCACGATCGTCGTATCGGGAGACATGGCGTACACCGGCCAGCCCGCCGAACTGGCCATGGTGCACGACTTCCTGGCGGCGCTGTGCGCTGCGGTCGGGTTGGACCACGGCCAGGTGGTCCTGGTGCCGGGAAACCACGACATCGACTGGACCGCACCCAAGCACGATCTCGGTCGGCGGTTCGACAACTACCTGTCGTTCGTCCGTAAGTTCTATGGCAAGCAGCGCTTCCAAGAGCTGTTCCCGCTGGTCACGTGGAACTTCGAGATCGGCGACGAGCGGCCCGAGCCGAACCAGCTGATCTACTTCAGCCGTCAGGGTCCCTGCACGTTCGTCGGCCTGAACTCCTGCATCTTCGAGGACGACCAGAACCACTACGGGTACGTGGGGCTGCGCCAACTCAACGCGGTCCAGAAATGGCTGCGGGACAATGCCGCGGGCGGCGACGCCGACGACGACGGCATCCGGGTGGCGGTCATGCACCACCACCTGCACCCGTACCCCGAGGCGCTGGGGCCGGCCAGGACGGCGAGCAACATCGTGACGGACATGTCCACCGTCCGCGACGCCGGCATCGTCGAGCAGCGTCTGTCCCGGATGGGTTTTTCGCTGCTGTTGCACGGCCACAAGCACAAGCCGCAACTGCGCGAGACGTCGGTGCTCAACCGCGAGGAGAGTACGGTGCACGTCGGTCGGTCGCTGATCGTCTCCGGCTGCGGCAGCACCGGTGTAGCCGAGAGCGGACTGGAGCACAATCAGTCCAACCATTTCGCCATCCTCAAGGTGCTGCGCAACCGACGTGAGCCCGGTGCCGACTTCCTTCAGGTCGAGTGGCGTGAGATGGCGTTGCAGGCGGGTGCCGAGTGGGTGTCCAGCGCCCGCTGGATCATCAAGGGCTGAGCCCCGTGGCCCGTATCCGCCCCGACGGGCGTCCCCTGCCGCGCAACCTGAGCTATCCGACGTCGACCACCGGTACCGCGGGCGACGAGCGGGACAGCCTGATCGCGCTGTTCGGTTGGGCGGAGGAGCGCACCCAGTTGACCATCGACTGGTACCTGTGGCGCAAGACGAGCCGGGCCCGCTGGTCCAAGGCGTGCCGTGGCGCGGCCATCCTGCTCGGCGTCGGAGGCGGGGTCGTCCCGCTGCTGCACGCCGCCTGGCCGGGCGGACCCGGCCCCGAGTGGGGTTTCGTGCTGCTCGCGGTCGCCGGTGGGTTTGTGCTGGCCGACCGCATCTTCGGCTTCAGCTCGTCCTGGACCAGGTTCATGCGTACCCAGGCCACTCTTCAGACCGATCTGGCCAGGGCCCAGGCCCGCTTCCTGAGTTGGCGTGGTGCCCTGCCGGACGGCGCCACGATCCCGCCGGACGCCGCCGCCGAGGTGGTCGCGATCGCCAACGAGCTCATCGAGAAGACGACCACTGTGGTGTTTCAGGAGACCGCGTCCTGGGCGGACGACCTGGCGGTGCAGATCGAGCAGGCCAATGCCCGGCTCGTGCTCGGCCCGCAGAGCACGCCCACCTCCGGTGGCTCGGCTGCACCGCCGGCCTGAACGGCTACCGAGCGCGGCACCTCGCGGCAGTCGCGCGACGCCGCCGCGGACGTCACGGCGGTCAGCGCGAGCAACAGCAGCTGAGGCGACCCTGACGCCACAATGACGGCTCGATGCGACTGTCCTCGTGCGCCGCGGAGCGCGGCTCGGGAGACAAGGAGCAGTTGTCATGGGTGCTTCAACGCCGACTGCGAGTGCTCAAACCACTAGATCACCGGGACGTCGGCACGGTGGTCTGCCCGGACATGCGCGGCTACGGACAGTCGGGAAAGGCGCGGATCCGCCCCGACCACTCCCAGCAGTCCAAGCGTGCGGTGGCCGGGGACATGCTCCGTCTGATGAACGCGCTCGGCCATCCGACGTTCGCCGCTGCCGAGCGACCTTCGCGTGAAGCTGATCGACGCGAAGGCGCGGATCCCCGCGAGCTGGACCCCGCCGCCCCCGCCCGTCGGGAAGAACTGGACCGTCAAGGGGACCCCGGTCGAGCCTACGCGGGTGGGCGGTCGCTCGGGCCTGCCTACTTCAACCGCCCCGGCCCGCGGGTCGTCGACGGCGCGGAGATCCTCGCCGGCATCCTCGCTGGCCGCCCCGACTCCCGTGCCCGACGGGTTCCTCCAGACGCCCGGTGATACTGCCGCGCCTGCGCGGCCGGGGCGGTCATCGGCGGTGGCGGGCAGCCACAAGCGACGCTGGGGCGGCGGACACCGCCACCCCACACCGCGCGCTCAGGTGAGTGTGCCGCGCACCGGGTTCCCTCTTACGACGCCCCACCACGACGGTGGGGCGAACCAGCACAGCCGCCCACCATACGGTGTCTGATCCGATCCGCGGTGCCGTCGTGGTGGCCCACCCTCGCTCAAGCGGACAGCGCCCGGTCGGTGCTGACGTCAGGCTTCGCCGCGTTCGCCACTGCTCGCGCCGCCCGCCTGTTGTTCCATTCCAGGAGACCGATCATGAGCGCGACGGCGCCGCCAGGGATGACGACAACTCCAGCGCCGAGCCACGACCCGAGCGCCATGAGCGCCAAGCACGCCGTGGGCTGCGTCCAGCCCGGAACCTGGTTCCACCACGTCCGGCGCAGCACGGCTCGTGACCATTGCTCGACGATCCCGGCCACCGCGGGGTCCGGGTGCCGTTTCCCGTGGCCGGCCCTGCGGATCGCCTCCTGTCGCTTCCCGCTCGGGAGCTGACGGAACGCCTTCATCGCGGCCCGCCGTTCGTCCTTGGTCACGTCGTAGAGGCTGTTTTCCACGGCGCCATCATGGCCGATCTCGCAGCGTCAGGCGCATGCTCTCGCCGCGCCGGCGAGGTCGACGACCCGGTCGCTCCAGCGGTGCAGCAGGGTCTGGTCGTGGGTGATGACCAGGACACCGGCGTGCTGCGTGCGCTGGTAGTCGCGGATCACGGCGGCGACGTGCGCCTGGGTGGAGGCGTCGAGCATCGCGGTGGCCTCGTCGCAGAGCAGGTAGTCGGGGCGGTGCACGAGGGCACGGGCGAGGCAGGCGCGTTGCAACTGCCCGTCGGACACCGCGTGGGGACGCCGACCGCGCAGATCCGCGGTGAGACCGACGAGGCCGGCGAGTTCGGTCACCCGTTCCCGGATGACCGACTCGGGCGTCCGGGTGGCGCGCAGCGGTTCGGCGATCAGGTCGGTGAGGCTCAGGCGAGGGTCGGCGGCGGCGCGCGGGCTCTGGAAGAGGGCGGCGACGCGGGTCCGTACGGCGACCGGCACTGCGTACCGGACCGCGTCGACCGGGGTGCCGTCGATGCTGACCCGGCCCTGATCGGGGCGGTGCAGCAGGGCCAGGACCCGGACCAGTGTGGACTTTCCGCAGCCGGACGGCCCGCGCAGTCCGACCGTCTCCCCCCGGTCGATCCGCAGGGTGACGTCGTCGAGGACGACCTGACGGCCGTACCCGACGGTCACCCGGTCGGCGAGGAGGTGCGTGCTTGTCACGTGACGACTCCGGAAACGATCGGGTGGTGGCAGGCCACCGTGCCGCCACCGGTGACAGGTGTCGGCAGTGGCCGGTCCGCGCAGGTGCCGGTTCGCCGTGGGCAGCGGGGCGCGAACGCGCACCCCGGGGGCAGCGCGGTGAGCATCGGCGGGTCGCCCGGCACCGGCCGGAAGGCCCGGTCCGGCAGGGCGTCGAGCAGCGCCGAGGCGTACGGGTGGGTCGGTGCGGTGAAGAGTTCGTCGGTGTCCCGGTGTTCCACGATGCGGCTGGCGTACATCACGGCGACGGTGTCGGCGACCCGGCGTGCGGCGGCCAGGTCGTGCGTGATGAGCACGACGGCGGAGCCGTTGTCGCAGCGGCGACGCAGCAGGTCGAGGGTGTGGTCGACCAGGGGCCGGTCCAGCCCGGTGGTGGGCTCGTCGGCGATGAGCAACGACGGATCGGGTGCCAGTGCGAGCGCGGTGACCAGGCGTTGTGCCATGCCGCCGGACAGCTCGTGCGGGTAGCGGTCCAGGTCGGCCGGGTCGAGCCCGACATCGGCCGCGAGGTGGTCGGCGTCGGCACGGTCGCGGCCGTGCGCCCGCAGCGTCTCGGCGAGCAGCCGGCGTCCGGTGCGGACCGGGTTCAGGGCGGTGGCCGGGCTCTGCGGAACCAGCCCGACCCGGCGTCCGCGTACCCTCCGGGCCAGGTGGCGCTCGCCGCAGCCGACCAGGTCCACCGGGTCGGTGCCCGGGTGGTGCAGCAGGGCGTGACCGGTGGTCGTGGCGTTGGCCGGCAGGAGGCCGAGCAGGGCGTGGGCCAGGACGGACTTGCCGCAGCCGGACTCGCCCACGATGGCCAGCAACTCGCCGGCCCGGACGGTGAGGCTGAGGTCGCTGACGGCACGCACGCGGGTGTCCCGGAGCCGGAACTCGACGCCGAGGCCGTCCACGGCGAGCAGCGGCTGGCGCGTGGCGGCGCGGGGTGACGCCGCGGCGGGAACGGATTCGGTGGTGGTCACAGGTGCAGCTCCGCTCGGACCCGGGGATCGAGGCGGTCGCGCCAGCGGGCGGCGAGGACCGCGATGGCGAGGGTGACGACGACGATGACCGCGCCCGGTGCCAGGCTGGCCCACCACGCGCCGGTCAGTAGCGACCCCTGCC
The DNA here is from genome assembly GCF_043197875.1 of Micromonospora sp. NPDC048935. NCBI lineage: Bacteria > Bacillati > Actinomycetota > Actinomycetes > Micromonosporales > Micromonosporaceae > Micromonospora > Micromonospora sp. NPDC048935. The sequence continues at coordinate 161,344 of NZ_JBICTZ010000010.1, forward strand.
CATCGTTGATCATGTTGCCCAACGAGGCGAGGTGCGGCGGCAGGCCGAGGCCGAGGAACGACAGGGCGGTCTCGTGCCACACCGCGTGCGGGATCATCAGGGTGGTGGCCAGCGCCAGCCGGGGCAGGACGTGCGGCAGCAGGTGTCGCCTGAGGACCCGGAGCCGGCCGGCTCCGCCGCCGATGGCGGCGTCGATGAACGGTCGGGTCCGCAGGCTGAGCAACTCGGATCGGACGATGCGGGCGGTGGACAGCCAGTGGGTGAGCCCGACGGAGGCGATCACCGCGCCGAGGCTGGGCCGCAGCATGGCGACGATGAAGATGCCCAGCAGCAGGTGCGGCATCGCGGCGATGGTGTCCACGATCCGCATCAGGACGCGGTCCACCCGGCCGCCGAGCGTGCCGGCGATCCCGCCCACCACACCGCCGAGGACTGTGGCGACGAGCGCGGCGACCGCGCCGACGAGCAGCGACACCCGCAGCCCGTAGACCGCGCGGTGCGCCACGTCCCGGCCCAGGTCGTCGGTGCCGGCGGAGTGTGCCCAGGACGGCGACAGACGGGTCTGGTCCAGCGCGACCGCGCTCTGGTCCAGCGGCCAGACGAGCGGGGCGAGCAGCGAGCCGACGACGGCGACGAGGAGCACGAGGCCGGCCGTGACGACACCGGCCCGGCCGGGCCGTAGCCGCAGCCGGGAACGGGCGATCCGGAGCAGCGCCGGTCGGGCGGCGAGGTCAGCCATCGAGTCGTACCCTCGGGTCGGCGGCGGCGTAGGCGAGGTCGGTCGCCAGGTTCGCGGCCAGCACCACGGCGGTGGTGACCAGCGTGATCGCCGCCAGCAGCGGGAAGTCGCTGCCCAGCGCTGCGGCGACCGTGACGGCACCGAGGCCCGGCAGTGAGAAGACCGTCTCGACCAGCACCGCCCCGCCGACCAGCTCGGGCAGGTGGGTGCCGACCAGGGTGAGGAACGGCAGCAGCGCGGTCCGCAGCGCGTGCCCGAACAGCACCGTCCGACCGGGCAACCCGCGCGCCCGCGCGGCGAGTACGTGGTCGTCGCGCAGGCTCTCCGCGACCGCGTCCCGGACGAACAGCACGAACCACGGCGCCTGGGACACGGCCAGCACCCCGACCGGCAGGATCAGGTGGTGCGCCACATCGGACCAGGACGTGCTGGTCGCGGTGACGTCGGTGAGCCCGCCGGCCGGCAACCACCCCAGGGCCAGCGCGAACACGGCGATCGCGGCCAGGCCCAGCCAGAACACCGGCATCGACTCGACCGCGTAGGCCGCCATCCGCAACGCGCGGTCGAAGAACCCACCCCGGCGGTACGCGGCCAGCGCGCCCAGCAGCAGGCTCGCGGCCAGGACCAGGGCGAGGGTCACGCCGATCAGCAGCAGCGTCCAGCCGGCCCGGGCGGCGAGCACCGAGGCGACCGGCTCGTGGCGACTTGTCGACCAGCCGAGGTCGCCCTGGACCAGGTTGCCGATCCAGCGCAGGTACTGCACCGGCAGGGGATCGTCGACGCCCCAGTTGGCGCGCAGCTGGGCCAGGTTCTCCTCGCTGGCGGTGAAGGCCGCCGCGCCCGCGTACTGCTTCGCGGGGTCGACAGGCGACGCCGCACCGAGGGCGAACATTCCGATGCTTGTCGCGGCGAGCACCGGCACGGCGACCAGCAGTCGACGCCGGACCACCGCGCCCGCCCCGGCCAGGCGACCGGAGCGGGTCACGACCGGGTCCAGGTGTCGATGTTCCACCAGAGGCTGTTCGCCACCCCGTGCTCGTGCGCCTCGACCCGGGGAGCCACGCCCCGCACCGAGGACTTCAGCACGTAGGTGTGCCGCAGGTAGGTGAGGAACAGCCACGGTACGTCGGTGGCGAGTTGCTTCTGGAACCGCGCGTACGCGGCCTTGCGCAGGGCCGGGTCGATCCGGTCGCGGCCCTCCTGGAGGGCCCGGTCGGTCACCTCGGAGCGGTACGAGCCGGGGTTGAAGTAGCCCTGCCCGGCGAACCGCGAGCCGAACAGTTTGTAGGAGACGAAGTCCGGGTCGTACGGCGTGCCGTAGCCCATCAGCAGGGCGTCGGACTTCATTCGCGGGTCGATGGCGTCCCAGGTCAGCCCCGCCGGGGTCACCTCGATGCCGATCTTCTTCGCGTCGGCGGTGACGGCGAGGGCCAGATCCTTGCGCAGCGTGTCGCTAGCCGGGTACATCAGCGTGAACCGCGCCGGTCGGCCGTCCTTGACGCGTACCCCGCCGGAACCCGGGGTCCAGCCGGCCGCGTCGAGCAGCGCTCCGGCCGCCGTCGGGTCGGGGGTGGGCCTGCCGATGATCGAGGGGTCGGCGAACTCGGAGGTCGGGGGGATCGGGCCGAACGCCGGTTCTCCGGCGCCACCGAGGAGCCCGGACACCATCGCGGCCCGGTCGACGGCCAGGTTGAGCGCCCGGCGGACCGCCGGGTCGGCGAGGACCGGGTTTCCCGTCGGCAGCATCACGCCGCGGTAGTCGGCGGTCGGCACCCGCTGCACCCGGTACGTGGCGTCGGCGTCGAAACCGGAGGCGAGCTTCGGCGGCAGCTCGGCGGCGTCGAACTCGCCGGCCCGCATCCGCTGGGCGCGGACGTTGTCGTCGGCGACGAACGCGACCACCACCCGGTCGTTCTTTGGCCGGCCACCGAAGTAGCGCTCGTTGGCCGTCAGCATCAGGCGGTCGCCCGGCGTCCAGGACGCGACCCGGTACGGCCCGGTCCCGATCGGCCTGCGGTTGAACCCGGCGGTGTTGATGTCCTGCCCGCCGAGCAGCTTGGCGGGCACGATGCCGAGGGTGAGCCGTTGCAGGAACGGCGCGTACGGGTAGCGCAGTCGGAACACGACGGTGGCGGCGTCGGGCGCGGTCACCGACTCCAGCATGTCCAGGTCGGAGCGGAGCGTCGAGTCGACGGTCGGATCCAGGACGGCCTGGTACGTGAAGACGACGTCCTGGGCGGTCAGCGTGGTGCCGTCGTGGAACCGTACGCCGTCGCGGAGCTTCGCGGTCACGGTGCGCCCGTCGGGGGACAGCTCCGGCAACGCCGTGGCCAGACCGGCGACGAGGCGGTTGTCGATGTCCCGGGTGACGAGACCGTCGAAGATCAGCGAGGCGCCGTCGACGCCGTAGTTGAGCACCGGGTTCAACGCGTCCGGCTCGTCGGAGGTGGCGACGACGAGCGTCGTGCCGCCGGTGGAGCCGTCGGGGGTGGCCGGGGCCGCGCAGGCGGCGAGGACGAGCATCCCCGACGCCGCGGTCGACGCCGCGAGGCGTCGGAGGGTCGGACGCATCCGGGTCACGGAGGGCTCCTGTGGTGTGGGGAGGAGTCGTTTGTCGGGTGGGCGCGGCGCCGCAACCGTTGATCATCACGTTGGCACAGTTGCCAGTCTTTGGCAATTACCAAGAATGCGCGTCATGGCGGCGACCGACTGTTGTTCACGTCGTGGCCCGGTGCCGAACGTCCATCCGGAGCAGCCCGTTTCCGCGCGTTCCGACCGCGTCCTGCTCGACGGTGCCGTGGACTACCGCGCGACGGATCCGGGGGTGATCGCGTCGTCCGAGCTGTGCACGGCGTGCCTGCTCAGGCAGGTCACCGTGGTCGACGGCACGCGTGCCTGTCTCGGCGCGGTCGCCGAGTCGGCAGCCCTGGCGAGAATCGGTGCCACGGTCGACTACACCTGCCCCGGGCCGGTCGACACGGTCACCGTCGCGGTGCGGACGCTCACCGACCTCAACCCCGCGTACCGTGCGGCGGCCACCGGCCCGGACGGACAACGCGCGGTGTACGGCGCAGGGGAGGACTCGCACGACTGGATTCTCGATGGCACTCCGGCCGTGGTCAGCACCCGCCGTGGCAGCGGTGCCGCCGTCCCGCCGGGCCTGCCGGGGATCGGGGCCGCGACCCTCGTCGGCGGGGCACTGGTGATCGCGGCCGCGGTGCTGCTGGTGTCGCGGCGACGGCGACGACTGCGGGCCGTGGCGTCACGCCCCTGAGGTGCCGCCGACCAGGACGACCTCCAGCCGGCGTGGGCCGTGCACACCCTCGACCCGGTTCAGTTCGATGTCGCTCGTCGCCGACGGGCCCGAGATCCAGGTCTGCGGTGCGCGCAGGTCGAGTCGGGTCAGCGCCTCCGGGAGTAGGCCCACGACCTGGTCGGCGCGGACGACGCAGATGTGCCGGTCGGGCACCAGGGTGAGCGCGCGTCGTCCCTGCGTCGGGCCGGCGTCGAGGATGATGGTGCCGGTGTCGGCGACCGCCACGGCGCAACCGGTGAGGACCGCGTCCATGGTGTCGAGCACGGCCGGTGTCAGCGGGGGAGCGTCGCGGTGCACCTGCCCGGAGTGGCCGACCAGCCAGTCGGCGGGGACGTCGGTGGGCACGGCGAGCCGGTCGACCTCCGCCAGCAGGGCGGCCAGGGCGGCGAACCCGCTGTGGACGGTTGCCCGGTAGTCCACCAGCCGGTCGACGAGGACCTCGACCAGGTCGGGGCGGTCGTCGGCCCGGCGGTACCGGCGGGGCACCGGCACGGCCGGCGGGTCGTCGGCCAGGGCGCTGCGCAGCCGCGCCAGGATCTCGTCACGGGCGCTCACTGCTGCTCCCACCACTCGCGGAAGGTCTGCGGCGCGGGCAGCGGCAGGTCCCGCGAGCGGGTCCACGCCGACGCGGGCCAGGGCAGCCGGCGCAGCGTCCGGGAGCCGGTGCGCCTTTCGCGGTACGCGCCGAGCGGTCCCGCGCCGGTGCGGGCCAGTCGCAGGGCGGCGGCCCAGCGCCGAGGGCTGCGCATCAACCAGGACAGGACGCGCATGGCGGCCCGTTCCGCCACTGGGTGCGGGGCCTGCTGGCGGAGGTGGACCAGGATCTCCGGAATGTTGATCTTCACCGGGCAGGCGTCGTAGCAGGCTCCGCAGAGCGTCGACGCGTACGGCAGGGAGGCGTTGTCGGCCACGCCGGTCAGTTGCGGCGACAGGATCGCCCCGATCGGGCCGGGATACACCGAGCCGTACGCGTGCCCGCCGGCCCGCTCGTACACCGGGCAGACGTTCAGGCACGCGGAGCAGCGGATGCAGGACAGCGCCGGCCGCCCGACCGGGTCGGCGAGCACCGCGGAGCGGCCATTGTCGACGAGCACGACGTGCACGTCCTGCGGGCCGTCCCCGGGGGTGACGCCGGTCCACATCGAGGTGTACGGGTTCATCCGCTCGCCGGTCGAGGAACGCGGCAGCAGTTGCAGGAAGACCTCCAGGTCGGTGAAGGTCGGCAGCAGCTTCTCGACGCCCACCACGCTGATCAGCGTCTCCGGCAGCGTGAGGCACATCCGCCCGTTGCCCTCGGACTCCACGACAACGAGCGTGCCGGTGTCGGCGATGGCGAAGTTGGCGCCGGACACGGCGACCCGGGCCGAGAGGAAACGCCGGCGCAGGTGTGTGCGGGCCGCCTCGGCCAGGGCGGCCGGCTCGTCGCTGAGGTCGGCCGGCGCGTCCGGCATGTGCTGCTTGAAGATCTCCTGGATCTGGGTCCGGTTGTAGTGGATCGCCGGCACCAGGATGTGCGAGGGGGTGTCGTCGCCGAACTGCACGATCAGCTCCGCCAGATCGGTCTCGTACGCGGCGATCCCGGCCGCCGCCAGGGCCTCGTTGAGCTCGATCTCCTGGGTGGCCATCGACTTGACCTTCACCACCTCGTCGGCCCCGGTGGCCCGGGTCAGCTCGACCACGATCCGGCAGGCCTCGGCCGCGTCCCGGGCCCAGTGCACGGTGGCGCCGGCAGCGGTGGCGGACGCCTCGAACTGCTCCAGCAGCTCCGGTAACCGCCGTTGGACGTCCGCCTTGATCGCCGAGCCGGCGTCGCGCAGGGCCTCCCAGTCGGGCACCTCGTCGACCACGCGGGCGCGCTTGCCGCGGATGGTGCGGGTGGCCCGGTGCAGGTTGGCCCGCAGTTGCGTGTCGGCGACTGCCGGTTTCGCCATTGTGGGGAAGGGCAGTGGCGTGCGGATCCGGCCATCTCCGGTGGCCGGTGCGACCGGGCTGTTCACGAGGTGGCCCCGGTCGCGGCGAGGATCTCGGCGTAGTGCAGGGCCCGCACGCCCGACCGGTGCCGGGCGAGGCCACCCCCGATGTGGGCCAGGCAGGAGTTGTCGGCGGCGGCGAGCACCCGCGCCCCGCTCTCGCCGACGCGGGCGCACTTGTCGGTGAGCATCGCCGTGGAGACGTCCGGATTCTTCAGGGCGAACGTGCCGCCGAAGCCGCAACACTCCTCGGCGTCGCCAAGCTCGACCAACCGGATGCCACGCACCTCGCGCAGCAGTCGCAGCGGCCGGTCACCCAGCCGCAGCAGTCGCAGGCCGTGACAGGTGGGGTGGTAGGTGACCGTTTCCGGGAACTCGGCGCCGACGTCGGTGACGCCGAGGACGTCGACGAGCAACTCGGACAGCTCGTAGGTGCGGGCGGCCACCGACGTGGCGGGCGGGTGCAACCGCGGGTACTGGTCGCGGATCATCGCGGTGCACGACCCGGACGGCACGACGACGGCGTCGTAGGTGTCGAAGACGTCGACGTAGTGGCGCACCATCGGCATCGCCTCGGCCCGGTAGCCGGTGTTGGCGTGCATCTGCCCGCAACAGGTCTGGCCGGTCGGGAAGTCGACGGTGTGGCCGAGCCGCCGCAGGACGCGGGTGACCGCGATGCCGGTGGCCGGATAGGCGAGGTCGTTGACGCAGGTGATGAACAGGGCAATCCGCATGGCGGCGTCGACCCGCCTTGACTGTATTGGTGTGAGCGAGTACACACTGGCGAGCAAGATCCTATCGGAACCGGCTCTGCCGGCACCAGGCACCGGAGGATGGTTCGTGAGATTCATGCGCGTCGGCCCCGTCGGGCGGGAACGCCCCGTCCTGTTCGTCGACGGGCGACACTTCGACCTGTCGTCGCTGACCGCCGACATCGACGCGGAGTTCCTCGGCGGAGACGGCGTCCGGCGCGTCCGCGAGGCCACCGACCTGCCCGAGATCGACGTCACCGGTCAGCGGGTCGGCGCACCGGTCGCCCGTCCCGGTGTGGTCCTCTGCGTCGGGCAGAACTACGCCGCGCACGCCGCCGAGTCGGGCGCCGAGCCACCCACCGCCCCGATCATCTTCTACAAGGCGCCCAACACCGTCGTCGGCCCGTACGACGACGTCCTGATCCCGCGTGGCTCCGCGAAGACCGACTGGGAGGTGGAGCTGGCGGTGGTGATCGGCCATCGGGCCCGCTACCTCGCCTCGCCGGCCGACGCCGTCGCGCACATCGCCGGGTACGTGCTGTCCAACGACGTCTCCGAGCGCGACTTCCAGCTCGCCGTCTCCGGTGGCCAGTGGTCCAAGGGCAAGTCCTGCGAGACGTTCCAGCCGCTCGGCCCGTGGCTGGTCACCGCCGACGAGATCGACGACCCGCAGGCGCTGCGGCTGCGTTCCTGGGTCAACGGCGAGCCCCGCCAGGACTCCACCACGAAAGACATGATCTTCGACGTGGCGTACCTGGTCTGGCACCTGTCCCAGTACACGGTCCTGGAGCCGGGTGACGTCATCAACACCGGCACCCCGCAGGGTGTGGCGCTCTCCGGCCGCTTCCCGTACCTGGCCGCCGGTGACGTGATGGAGGTCGAGATCGACCGCCTCGGCCGGCAGCGCAACACGCTGCGCAACGCCTGACGGCGGTGCGTCGAATCGGAGGACTGCTCGGGAGAGGAGAGAAGTATGCGGTGTGACGGTCTCGTGGCGGTGGTGACCGGAGGTGGCTCGGGGATCGGCCACGCCTGTGTGCGGGCGTTCGTGGCGGCCGGCGCCCGGGTGGGCGTACTGGACCTGGACCTGTCGGGCCTCCCCGATGATCCGCACGTCCACGGCGTCCGGGCGGACGTGGCCGACCGGTCCTCCCTCGGTGCGGCCCTCGCCTCGGTCGCCGACACCTTCGGCGGCATCGACATCCTGGTCAACAACGCCGCCATCTCCGCCGTGGGCACGGTGGAGGACGACGACGACGAGGTGTGGAGCCGGGTGCTCGACGTCAACGTCTCCGGGGTGGCGCGCACGAGTGCCGTCGCGCTGCCGTACCTGCGCCGGTCGTCGGCCGCGGCGATCGTCAACATCTCCTCGATCGCGGCGACCGTCGGCCTGCCGAAACGTGCCCTGTACTCGGCGTCGAAGGGCGCCGTGCACGCCCTCACCCTGGCCATGGCCGCCGACCTGGTGGCGGAGGGGGTCCGGGTCAACTGTGTCGCCCCCGGCACCGTGGACACACCCTGGGTGGCCCGCCTGCTCGCCGGTGCGGACGATCCGGCGGCGGAGAAACGACACCTCGCGTCCCGCCAGCCGACGGGCCGCCTGGTGACCGCCGACGAGGTGGCCGCCGCCGTCGTCTATCTGGCGTCACCCTCCACCGCTTCGGTGACCGGGTCGTCACTGCCGGTGGATGGGGGCATGTCCGGCCTGCGGGTACCGGCCCGGGTCACCCCCGCACCCGCCCCCGCCGGGCCAGGAGCGGTCGTCTCCTGAGGGTGGCCGGCGGCCCGTGACATGATTGCGCCCATGGGGAAACAGCAGGACGTCGGCGAGCCCGACCGTCACAGCGGGTCCGACGTCACCGACCACCGTCCGATCGGTGGCGACGCTGACGCACGGCTCGCTCTCGCCCAGGACCCCGGCACGCCGCAGATGACACTCATCGACCTGGCCTCCGACCCGTCGGCCGTGGTCCGCAAGGCGGTCGCCGCTCGGGCCGACGCGCCCGCGCAGGCACTGCGCCCGCTGACCCGCGACCATGACCGTCAGGTCCGGGAGGCCGTGGCGAGGAACCCCTCGACCTCGATCGCCAACCTGATGCGTCTGGTCAAGGACGCCGACCGGTGGGTCCGGTGGGCGGTCGCCAGCAACCCGGCCTGTGACGAGTCGGTCCGCCGGGCCATGTCCGAGGCATCGGACAAGGAGCTTCGCGGTCTCCTCGCCGAGCGCCGGGTCCTGGACCCGGAGTTGGCCGCCAGGCTCGTCGACGACGTCTCCCCCGAGGTGCGGGAGCGACTCGCCACCCACACCCACGACCCGGAGGCGATCACCGCCCTGCTGGCCGATCGCACCGCACGCGTGCGCAAGGGGGTGGCCCGCAACCCGCGGACCACCGCCGCGCAGCGCAGCGCGCTCGCCGCGGACCCGGTGGTCGACGTCCGTGCCGCGCTGGTGCGCGCGGTCGAGCTGGGTGAGGCGGACCTGGCGCTGCTGCTCGACGACCGCTCGGTCCAGGTCCGCCTGGCCCTGGCGACGAGCGAGATCGTGCCGGCGCACATCCGGCAGGCCCTCACCCGTGATCCCGACGAGATGGTGGCCAGCGCGGCCCGGGACTTCCGCCCGGGGTCCGGCAACTCCTCGGCGGTGCGGGCTCCCCGCATCGCTCACCGGCCGTCCACCGCCCGCGCGGGTCGACGCGGCGGCACCTCGCGGTAGGGCGGCGGCGTCGCTCGCCTCCCCGGGGAGTGCAGCCCATGTACTCAGGATGGTTTCCAAACATTCACATGTGTCGCCCCGATCCTCTCTAGGCTGCGAATGTCCAGTTCTTGGGCGTATGTCGGCAGGAGAGGACCAGCGGTGCTTATCAGGAGATCCAGGTCAGGGCTCGTGGCGATGGCCGCGGCGGTGACGCTCGCCGTGGCGGGGGCACCATTCGTCGGCGGTACGGCGCACGCCGCCGAACCCTCCCAGTTCAGCGTCGTGGGCGGTGCGATCCGACCGGCGACCGGCACTCCGGTGCCCGCCTCCGGAACGCACGCGTCGCTGTGGAGCAATTCCCACTACGCCACCACGAGCGTCAACGGCTCCGGGCGGGTGCTGATCGGGGCCATCGGTGACAACTGCCAGGGCTGGCCGACCGTACGGGTGAGCGTCGACGGCGTCAGTGTCGGCCAGACCACCATCGTCAGCGCGACCAGTTACGGCACGTACCCGGTCGGCGCGGCGGTCGACGCCGGCCAACACACCGTGCAGATCCAGTTCGTCAACGATTTCCGGGACGACGCCTGCGACCGCAACGTCCACATCGCGTACGCGCGGATGGAGACCGCCGGCGTCACCGACACGAAGTTCAGCTTCGCCGTCCTGCCGGACACCCAGCAGGAGGTGCTCAACGCCAGCGACACCCGCTTCCTCAACCGCACCAACTGGCTGGTGCAGAACCGGTCCGCGCTGGACCTGCGCTTCGTGACCTCCTCCGGTGACGTGGTCAACTGGGACACCCCGGACCACGCGCAGTACGGCATCGCCCGCAACGCGATGCGGCCGATCGAGAACGCCGCCATCCCGTACGCGCTGGCCCTCGGCAACCACGACACCCAGGCCACCGGCCCCGGCGGCTCGGCCCGCGACCCCGCCCGCACCCGGGAACTCCTGCGCGACACCACCGTGTTCAACAGGTACTTCACCGTGAGCCAGTACCGGGCGGTCACGGGGCAGTTCGAGGCTGGCAAGGTCGACAACTCGTACTCGACCTTCGAGGCCGGCGGCGTGCGGTGGCTGGTGCTGACCCTGGAGCTGTGGCCCCGGGTCGCGGCCGTGAACTGGGCCAGGAACGTCGTCGCCGCCAACCCCCGGCACAACGTCATAGTCGTCACCCACGACTACATCGACGGCAACGGCGCCATCGAGCAGAGCGCCGGCTACGGCGAGACCAGCCCGCAGTATCTGTTCGACAACCTGGTCAAGCGGTACGCCAACATCCGGTTCGTCTTCTCCGGTCACACCGGCATCGCCGGCAACCGGGTCGACACCGGGGTCAACGGCAACAAGATCTACTCGTTCCTCCAGACGTTCCACTCCAACAGCACCAACCCGGTCCGCCTGGTCGAGGTCGACACCGCGGCCAACTCGCTGCGGACCTGGATCTACGCGCCGCACGACAACCGGTCGTTCACCGAGTACGACAGGTCGTTCACCGGTATCGGGGTGGTCCGCTGACGCGTACCCCGGTCAGTGCCGTGGTCTCGGCGGTTGCCGGCGGCGCCGCCGTTTCATCCGCCGAGGCCCGGCAGCCGGATGGTGAAGAGCGTGCCCCGGCCCACTTCGCTCCGCACCTCGATCGTGCCACCGTGTGCCTCGGTCAGGTGGCGCGCGATGGCCAGGCCGAGGCCACTGCCGCCGGTCACCCGGCTGCGCGACTCGTCGGCCCGCCAGAAACGGTCGAAGATCTTCGGCAGGTCGGCCGGGGAGATGCCGCTGCCGGTGTCGCGTACGGAGATGGTCGTGCCGTCCGCGCCGACCGTGACCGAGCCGCCGGGCGGGGTGTGACGGATGGCGTTCGAGATCAGGTTGCCGACCACCTGTCGCAGGCGCACCTGATCGGCCTGTACCACCGGGTCCGACACGACGCTGAGTTCCAGGCGTACCCCGGCCGCGAGCGCGTTGCCCCGGTGGCTGTCGACCACGTGCGTGAGCACGTCCCGCAGGTAGGTCGGTTCCGGGTCGATCCGCAGCGTGCCCGCGTCGGCGGCCGCCAGGTCGCCGAGGTCGTCGATGATGTGTTGGAGCAGCAGCGCCTCCTCGTGCAGCAGCGCCAGCAGTTGGGCGTCGGTCGGGGCCAGGTCGTCCTGCGCCGCCTCCAACCAGGTACGGATGTTGCTCAGTGGCGTACGCAGTTCGTGTGCCACGTCGTTGACCATGGTGCGGCGTTGCGCCTCGGCCCGTTCCCGGCGTTGCGCGGAGTCGTTGAGGGCACGCGCCAACCGGCCGATCTCGTCGCGACCGGACACCGGGGCGGGCGTGCGCTGTTCGGCCGCGTCGGCGAGGGTGCGCAGTGGCCGCACCAGGCGCCGGCCGACAAGCACGGTCGCCGCGACGGTGGCGAGCAGGACCGCGCCGGTGACCGCCACGATTCGTCCGATGCTGCCGCCGGACAGGCGCAGCGTGGTGTGGCCGGTGCCCGGGGCGGTGACGAACAGCAGCGCGCGGGGCGCCACGTACGGCCGCAGTTGGGTCCTGCGCCCCGACTCGACGCAGCCCCGCACGACGCCGACCGGCCCGGCCGGTTCGAGCAGCGACGGCGGCTTCACGGCGATCTTCTCGTGCGCGGTCCGGACCACCGCCGATTCGCCCAGATAGGCATCGAAGGTCGGCGTGATGCGCAGCTCGGAGGCGCGGTCGCCGAGGCTGAGACAGCGGGCGGTCAGGGTGGTCAGCGTCTCCAGTGCCTTCTTCTCGGCGGCACTGACCAGGCTGTCGAGCGCGAACCCGCAGCTCTCGGTCACGGACCGGGTCAGGGGCCGCTCGGCCTCGGCGCGGACGTTGGTGAGCACGACGCTCGGGCGGCCGGTCTTCGCGACCTCGATGACACCGTCGTAGCCCACCTTGTTGAAGCAGGCCAGGCTGTTCTTGGCCACCTCGCCCAGCACGTACCGGTCGTCGGTCGGCACGACGTAGGGCCCGACGGCCCGCTCGTCGATGTGCTCGTCGCCGCCGGTCAGGCCCAGGTCGACCTGGAGCGGATCCACCACGGCCGCGGGGCTGGTGTTGCGCAGCGCCGGCCCGTCCTGCGAGTCGAGGATGACCCGGTGGTCGTCGGTGGTGAGCGTGATGCGGCGACCCAGCTCGGCGGCGCGCGACCGCACCAGGGCGGCGGCCCCGGACCAGTCGTGGTGGGTGGCCGCGTAACCGAGTAGCGCCTGGTAGACGTCCTTCTGGTCGGCGACCGCGCCACCCTGCTCGTAGTTGATCGCGCGGGTGGTGGTCGTCGCCGCCAGCCAGGCGGTGGCCGAGATCGCGGCCAGCGCGATCACCACGGCGGCGACAAGCAGCCGGGTCACCAGGCTGTGCCGCAGCGGCACCTGGTCCCTGTTCACGGTGTCGGGCCCAGCGCCAACTTGTAGCCCACCCCGTGCACGGTGAGCAACTGCCGGGGTCGTCTCGGGTCGGTCTCGATCTTGCGGCGCAGGTTCACCACGTGTACGTCGATGGTGCGCTCGGTCGAGCTGCGGTCCAGGCCGCGGGTGTGGTGCAGGAGCTGCGCTCGGGTGAAGACCCGGTCCGGCTGCTCGGACATGGCGGCCAGGATGGCGAACTCGCCACGGGTGCACTCGATCCGCTCGCCGTCGACGGTCACGTGGTGCCCGACCGGATCGACGCTGATCCGACCGATCTGCCGGATGCTCCGCCCGGTGGGCTCGGGAGCGCCCCGGGCCGCGCGGCGCAGCAGGGTACGGGTGCGGGCCACCAACTCCCGCGGGCTGAACGGCTTGGTCAGGTAGTCGTCGGCGCCGAGTTCCAGGCCGAGCAGCAGGTCACTCTCGGTGCTGCGCGCGGTGAGCATGAGCACCAGGACGTCGGACTCCTGCCGCAACGTGCGGCAGACCTGCAAGCCGTCCAGCCCCGGCATCATCACGTCCAGGATCACCAGGTCGGGCCGGTCCCGGCGGGCGGCGTCCAGCGCCGCCCGCCCGTCGTGCACCACGATCGTCTCGTGGCCGGCAGCCACGAGATAGCGGCGGATCCCCTCCGCGTGCCGCGGATCGTCGTCAGCGACCAAGACCATCGCACACATGCCGGCGATGATAGGCCGGCGATCCGGCACCGAACCGATTCCAGACCCGACCTGACAGATTCCTAACGACTGCTCAGACGCTGGACAGTGACTCGGTGGGGTCGAGCGAGGCCGCCCGCATCGCCGGGTAGACCCCGGCCAACACCCCGATGGTCAGCGCGCCCCCCAGCCCGACGGCGGCCATCGTCGGTGGGATGGTCACCGGCCAGTGTTGGAGGGTGGCGTAGCCGGCGACGGCCACCGCGCCGGTCAGCACTCCGGCCGCTCCGCCGAGCGCCGACAGCACGATCGACTCGGTCACGAACTGGATGCGTACCTGGCCCCGGTTCGCGCCCAGGGCCCGACGTAGGCCGATCTCACGGCGTCGCTCCAGCACCGAGATGTACATCGTGTTGGCCACCCCGATGCCACCGACGAGCAACGCGATCCCGGCCAGCCCGAGCAGCAGCGAGCTGAAGGTCTGCCGCACGGCCTGCTTGGCGGCGAGCCCGTCCGAGGGACGACTGACCTGCACGTCGCCGGGATGCTCCGGGTTCGCCGTGGCGGCCAGCACCTGGCGTACCGCCACCACCTGGGCGTCGGTGGTCTGCACATAGATCCGGGTCGGGTGCCCGTCGAAGCGCAGCCAGCGGTTGGCCGCCTCCCAGCCGATCATCGCGGAGCGGTCGATCTCGGGTGCGAGTGGCACCGGGTCGAGGATGCCGATCACGCTGAACCGCTGCCCGCCGAGGTGGACCTGGAGCGGCTGGGAGAGGTCGACGGTGGCGAAGCCGAGCCGCTGGGCGGCGACCGAGCCGAGGACCACCGTCGGCAGGCGTTCCATCGCGGGATCCAGGAAACGGCCGGAGCGTACCCGGCCGTCGATCGCCGCGAGCAGGTTCGTCCTGGTGGCGACGACCGCGATGGCGTTGTAGTCCCCGGCGCCGGTCCGGTCGGAGCGGGCGACGTTCAGCCCGAAGTCGGCTGTCGCGCTCGCCACCGTCACCGGCGCGATCCGGGACACCATGTCCACCGACTCGACGGGCAGCTTGACCGGTGGCTCGCGGTTGGGCGCCGGTGTGACCTGCAGCCGGTTGGTGCCCAGGGCGGCCAGTTTCTCCTCCAGTGCCCGCTGGCTCGACGCGGGGATCCCGGTGACCAGGATCAGGGTGGCGATGCCGATGGCGATGCCGAGCGCCGACAGGGCCGCGCGCGCCGTGCGCGTCCGGATGCCGAGCAGACCCAGACCGATCAGGTCGGCCGGGGCCAGCCGGACCGGCGCGGCGTCCCGGTCCACCCTCGCCTCGTGACGGGTACGCCTCATGCCGGCCCACCGCCCGCCGCGGAGTCGGACACCAGGCGGCCGTCCAGGATGCGGAGCTGCCGCGGCACCCGGGCGGCCACCTCGTGATCGTGGGTGATCAGCGCGATCGTGGTCCCGTCCCGGTTCAGCTCGGTCAGCAGGTCCAGCACGGCCGATCCGGTGGCCACGTCGAGCGCCCCGGTCGGTTCGTCGGCCAACACCAGCGCGGGCCGGTTGACGAGCGCCCGGGCGATTGCCACCCGTTGGCGTTCACCGCCCGAGAGCGCCTGCGGGTGGTGGTCGGCGCGGTGGGCCAGACCGACCCGTTCCAGTGCCGCCAGGGCCAGCGCCCGGCGGTGCCGGCGGTGTACGCCGGCGTAGAGCAGCCCGGTCGCGACGTTCTCGGTCGCGGTCAACCCGTCGGTGAGATGGAACTGCTGGAACACGAAGCCCAGCCACCGGCCGCGCAGGCTGGACAGTTGCCGGTCGGACATGGTCGTGACGTCCCGCCCGCCGATCAGCACCCGGCCCTCGGTGGGCCGGTCCAGCGTGCCCATGATGTTGAGCAGGGTGGACTTTCCCGACCCGGACGGCCCCAGGATGGCCACGAACTCGCCGGTGGCGATCCGCAACGAGACGTCGCGCAGTGCCGTCACGTCCTCGCCGTAGCGCCGGGTGGCACTGTCGATCTCCAACACGGCGGTCACGACGTCGTCACCACCTTGGTGCCGGCGGTGATGCCCGTACCGCTGATCTGCACCATGCCGTCGGCGAACAGGCCCACCTTCACCGCGGTCAGGGCACCGTCGGAGATCTGTACGCCGTAACCGCCACCGCTGAGCGCGAGCAGTGCGCCGACCGGGACGGCCAGTACGTCGTGTTCGGTGGTGCCGGTGAACCGGACCTCGACGGTGGCCGAGCTGATGTTCTGGATCGCCGAGGCGTCGTCCACCGCGACGACGACCTGCACCTTCGGGCCCTCCGAGCCGGGGTTGCCGTCGTCGGACTGGGCGGCCTGGACGTTGCTGCTCACCGAGGTGATGGTGCCGCTGGTGGGTGAGCTGTCCGGAAGAGTGATCTGCACCTTCTGCCCCGCACGGAGGTCGTCGGCCCGGCTGGCGTCGATCTCGACGGTGACCGCCTTGGCCTGATCGCTGATCGCCATCAGGTTGCCGGTGGCGTCGTCGCCGAGCTGGGCCGAGGCCGTGCCCACCCGCACCGCCCCGGGCAGCACCAGGATGTCGCCGAGTGTCACGGTGCCGGTGGCCGGACGTACCCCCTTGGTCGTCTGCCAGCGTTTCACGGCGTCCTTGAGCGATCGGGTGAAGACGGCGTCCTGGCTGGTCACGACGGTCTGGTAGGTCCCGGTGCCGGAGGCCGTCGGCGTCGAACCCGGCTTGTTGGCCCCTCCGTTCGTACCCTGGTCGTTCGCACCCGGGTCGTTCGCACCCGGCTTGTTCGCGGCCGGTGGCGGTCCGCCCTGGACGGTCACCCGGGTCCCGGGTGCGGGTTGGGACCCGATCCGGTAGCCGAGCGCCCGGAGGTTGTCGGCCAGCACCTTGACGTCGCGGCCGACCATGCCGACCACGTCGATGTCGCGGAACATCGGCGACGACCCGTAGAAGAGGATCACCGGGCGGTCACCGGAGCGGTACATGATGTCGCCGCGGGCGATGGTGCTGCCGGACGGGGGCAACCAGGTGAGCACCCCGGGCGCGACACCCCGCAGGGTGCGCTGCTTGCGATAGCCGACCGTGCCGCTCTCGGCCCAGTAGTCGGAGAGGTCGGTCCGAATCACCTCGGCCGTGGCCACCCTGGCCGCAGCCGGCTGCGCGGCCGGAGAGTCGTCGCCGGGGCCGACGTGGACGGCGTAGGCTACGCCGCCCAGCGCGAGCGCACCGCACGTGATGGTGATGATGAGGGGTTTCGTCCGCACGGTCGGCTACCTCTGCGTGAAGGCCGAGATCTCGCACTGACGCTGGATCTCCATCCCCGCGTCGCTGTTGGCCTTCTCGAGGTTGGCCTTGGTCTCCGGCGCGACCCAGATGGTGGCGTTGTCGGTGCCCCCCTGCCGGATCTCCATCGACAGACCCTGGTCCCGGAGGCACTGCAGTTGCTCGCGCAGGTCGTCGGCGAAATTCGGGTTCTGGTGCGGGTCGAGCTCCGGCGGGCCCAGCGGCTCCTTGTCGGCGCACGCGTCCACGGCCGGCTGGTACTTCTTCTCGTCCATCTTGTAGCTGAGAAGCGGGCCGCCGTTCTCGCCCTTCCCCGGCGCCGACGGCACACCGTGCTGCGTCCAGCAGGCGTAGTAGACCTGGTAGAGGCGGTCGATCTCCTGCTTGCTCGCGCCGAGGGGGAGTTGGCGGTCGGCGGCGTTGCTCGAAGCGGCCGGGCCGGCACTCGCCGACGAGGTCGCACCCGGGACCGCGGCCACCTGCGGCTCCGACGCCTTCGGGTCGTCGCCACAGGCCGCGAGCGACAACAGCAGGACCGCCAAACCGGTGATCTTCACATTCGCTTTGTGCATGCGAGCCAGCCTGATCGCCGCATGTCAGCTATTTGTTAGCTCTGCACGCCGTTTTCGCACAGGTGCGGTCAGGTCCCGGGAACTTTCCCGGGCCGGCCACCGACCACCAGAGTGCGCGGCTGAGCGGCGCGATCCGACGACGGCAACTCGGCATGGAGGAGCGCCCGTGGCACCCAGGACGGTGGTCTGTGCGCAACGGCGCCGCTGACGACGACCAGGTGACCCGGTGGGCGCAGGAGGCGGGCCGGGGCGACCGGCAGGCCGCCACCGCGTTCGTCCGGGCCCTACAGGATCAGGTCCGGCGGTTCCTGTCGCACCTGGCCGGGCCGGCTGAGGCCGACGACCTGACCCAGGAGACGTTTCTGCGGGCGTTTCGCAACCTGCCCGGCTTCGCCGGCCGGTCGTCGGCGCGTACCTGGGTGTTCACCATCGCGCGACGCGTTGCCGTGGATCACGTCCGTACGGCGGTCGCCCGGCCACGGTTGGCCGCGGTGCCGGACTGGCAGGCGGCGGCCGAGGCCGCCGGAGCGATCACCACCGGCGCCGACGAGGGCGTGACCCTCCAGCAGGTGATCGCCGGCCTGAGCCCGGAGCGTCGCGAGGCGTTCGTCGCCACGCAGGTGCTCGGCCTGTCCTACGCCGAGGCGGCGGACGTCTGCGGTTGCCCGGTCGGCACCATCCGTTCCCGGGTGGCCCGGGCCCGCGAGGATCTTGTCGCCGCCTGGCAGGCCGAGGGCGGCCCGACCCGCGAGCAGCGAACCGGCTGACGGCGGATCGCGCAGACATGGCGGTAATCGACCGGGGGCCAGCCTGATCAGGCTGGCCCCCGGTCGTCGCCACTCCCGGCGTTAGCCCAGGCGGGCCTCGATGGCCTCGATGATGCGCGGACGCAGCTCGGCGGCGCGGATGACGGCGTCCACCGAGCCGACCTCGACGGCGCGTTGGATGTTGTGCACCCGGTCGAACTCCGTTGCCACCTCGCCGACCTTCTCGGCGCGCACCGACGAGCGCAGCTCGTCGAGTTCGGCGGTCAGCGCGGCGCGTTCGGTGCCGGCGGCGGCCGCGGCGCGGGCCTCCAGATCCCGCACCCGGGGGTCGGCCGCCGTGCGGGCGTTGACGTCGGCGGAGAACACCACCGCGGCGGCGGGAGCGCCACCGAGCACCGAGGCGAACGAGCCCTCCAACGCGAGCACCGTCATGTTCGGGTTCAGCGCCTTGGAGAACACCACGAACGCACCGCCGTGGTAGCGCGAGATCACGCAGAAGACGATGGGCCCCCGGAAGTTGACGATCGCCCGGCCGATCTCGGCGCCGTACTCCAGTTGCAGCTTGCGCATCGACTCCGGTGAGCCGTCGAAGCCGGACAGGTTCGCCAGGACCACGAGGGGCCGGTTGCCGCTGGCCGCGTTGATCGCCCGCGCGGCCTTCTTCGACGAGCGGGGGAACAGCGTGCCCGCCGTGTAGGTGTCCGGGCCGTCGGTGGGCGGGAAACCGTGCCGTGGCACCGACCGGGACTCGATGCCGAGCAGGCAGACCGGGATGCCGCCGAGGTGGATGTCCTGCACGACCGCGGTGTCCGCGTCCGCCATGCCCGCCCAACGCTCCAGCACCGGGTGGTCCTGGTCGGCCAGGGCGCGCATCACCGTACGGATGTCGAACGGCTTCTTGCGGTCCGGGTTGTGCTCGACGGAGAAGATCTCCCCGACGGTGCCGAAGGCGCTGCCCGCCACGTCGTGCGGGAAGCCGGAGATGTCGCGGTCGGCGGGGTCGGTGGTGACCGCCCGCCGGGGCGCCGCCTCGCCGGGCGCGACGTACGTGTGGTCGTAGTGCGCCATCACCACGTCCCGCGCGGCGGTCAGGTTCGGCGCCCAGTACTGCGCCTGCCCGTTCGGGCCCATCACCCGGTCGTAGCCGCCGATGCCGAAGTTGTCCTCGGCGGACACGCCGCCGGAGAAGTCGAGCGACTGCTTGCCGGTGAGCACCATCGCCGAGTCGGGTGTCATCACCAGGATGCCCTTGGTGTGCATGAGCATCGTGGCCTCGGCGTTCCAGTACGGCTGCGCGCCGACGTTGATGCCCGCGACCACGATGTTGATCTCACCGCCGGCCTGGGTGAACTCGACGATCCGCTTGAGCGCCGCGGCCACCCAGTCCATGTTCTCCGTACCGGAGGTCATGGAGATCCGGGCACCCGCGGACAGCGCCCACCACTCCAGCGGCACGTTCATCCGCTCCGCCAGGTCCAGAGCGGCGATCACGCGACGGCACTCGGGCTCGGACAGGGCACCCAGGGACTTCGTCGGGTCGCCGAGCAGCACCACCCGGGTGACGCCCTGCGGGTGCCGCTCGGTGGGGGTCGTGACCACTCCGGCGACGATGGCGGCGCTGTTGCGTCCCTTCGGCCGGTCCACCGGCACCAACGCGTGGTCGGCGTCGAGGTCGTGCTCGACGAAGGCACCGAGCCGGCCGGTCAGCTCGTACGGGTACACGGTGTTGCGGCTGCTGGCGCGCAGCACCTTGAGCCGGTACTCGTCCAGCGGCTCGATCGGCTCGACCGGCGGCTCACCGACGGCCAACTCCGCGCCGCCCGCGGCGTCGAACGTGATCCGTACGGCGATCTTGGTCAGCTCGCCGGTCCGGCGGTCGCGCTGCCGCGCGATGAACAGGATCTCCTCCAGTCCGGCACCCACCGTCGTCGGGCGGACGCGCCCGGCGATCATCTCCATCTCCTCGCGGGTCAGCTCGCTCGGCGGCCAGACGTAGACCACGATCCGGTTGGTGTTGAAGCGGGTCTTCGACGGTCGCCGCGACTGGGCGCGGCGGATCGAGTCGAGGCAGGCGGCGATGGCGTCCTCGGTCGTCGGCAGCGCCACCAGGCGGCCGTCCTGCTCGCGAAGCTCGGTCAGGTCACGCACCTGCGCGAACGCGACGAGACGGTCATCCGCCCGGTTGTCCCGCGCCACGCACTGGAAGAGGTAGACCTCCTCGTCCGTCGCCGGCAGCCGGGTCAGGTCGAACTTGTGCAGCCGCTCCAACTGCATCCGCTGCGCGATGTACGGGTGCAGGCCGCGGATCAGCCGGTCCTCGGTCAGCTCCGTGCCCGACGGGCGGAAGGTGAAGTGGTGGTGCATGACCGCCCCGCCGCGACCCGCGACGGTGGTGGTGACCCGCCGCACCTGGGGCGGCAGTGGGTGCGCGGCGATGACCTCGGCCAGCGCCGCCGCCATCGCGTCGAAGTCCTCCGGCTGGTTCTCCCAGCCGAGGTAGATGTCGGCGTCGACGGAGTCCTCGTCGGTGGCCAACTCGGCCAACCCGCGCAGCGCGCTGCCCAACGCGTCGAAGCGCACCGCGGCGGAGACGACACTGGAGTCGGCCCGCTCGGCGACGACGAACGTGCAGCCCGCGACCTCGTGCGTGCGCACGCTGGTGAGGGCCTTGTTGCCGTAGTACCGCCGGGTCAGCACCTCCAGCATGACCGCGTTGTCGAGGTGGTCACGGACGAGCCGCTGGCCGAGCAGCCGGACAAGTGGTTCGGTGCTGCGGACCATCTCGGCGACGCGCTCGGCGCGGTCCGTGGCGTCCGGGTGGGCGTCCAGGTGCCGTAGGTGCCCACGGACCCCGGCGTAGACGCGGGCGCGGTTGCGGCGCAGCAGCGGCTGGGCGAACCAGGCGAACACCACGCCACGGGCGAGGTCCGCGATCGCGGGGAAGCGGACCTGCGTCGCGGCGATCAGCCGCTCCAGCGCGAGACCGGCGGGCTCGCGCAGTGCCTTGTCCGGCGGGGATTCCCGCAGCCAGGCGCGCAGCAGCGTCGCGATCACCGTGGCGTCGGCGGACGCGCGTTGCTGGGCGAGGAAGATCCGGAAGACGGCCGCCTCGAGGGCGGGGGAGCGTTCCAGGTCGGTGACACCGTAGTGGCCGAGCGCCTTGGCGAGCTTGGCCTGGAAGGCGTCCGGCACCCCGGCCCGCTCGACGTCGAGGCTCTGTAGGTAGGTGTGGAAGTACTCGCGGGCGCTGTGCACGTGCGCGGCGCCGCCGTCCTCGCCGGTCGGCCGGTTACGACTCAGCTCGGCGAGGTCGGCGAACACCTCGACGAGGTCGAGCTCGGCGGCCAGGGGCCGCTGGCTCGTCGCCGCGCCCGAGGACCGCGGAGCGGCCTCGGTGGCGGCCCGTCGGGCGGTGAGGTAGTCGTCGAGCACCCGCCGGTCGTCGTGCGGGTCGACGTCGAAGCCGAGCAGCAGACCGCGCAGGTCCTCCTGACCGCGCCTGCTGCGCTCGTACGCCGGCACGTCCTCGGCGGCGGTGGGCAGGTCCAGTTCGACAGCCTCGGCGGTCGGGTCGGCCGCGGTCTCGCCGGCCTCGTCCGCGAGCGGCTCCAGGCGCAGCAACGGCGCGCCCGCCTCCACCTGGCTGCCCACCGAGACGGCGCACTCCTTCAGCCGCGCCTTGAACGGCGCCCGCAGCACCGTCTCCATCTTCATCGCTTCCAGCACCAGCACGGGTGCGCCCGCCTCGACCTCGGCGCCGATCTCCAGCGGCGTGGCGACGACGAGCGCGGGCATCGGGGAGCGCAGGACGCCGCCCTCGTCGCGGCTGACCCGGTGCGTGACGCCGTCCACCTCGACCAGGTGGGTCGGCCCGTACGTGCCGGTGAGCAGGCGGTACCGGATGCCGTTGACGACGATCTGGCCGGTGTGCCGGTCGAAGCGGTCCAGCTCGACGTCGGCGGTGCGCACGACGGGGCCCGCCTCGATGCCGACGCGGAACCGGTGCGCGCCGACCCGGGCCACGCGCGTGCGGTAGCTGACGCCGCGCAACTTGAGGTCCAACGGGCGGCCGCTGGCGTGCTGCACCTGCGGGCGTCCACCGGACGCCGTGGACAGCAGCCGCTGCCGCTCGATGCGCTCGTCCTCCTCGTACGCCTCGATGGCGGCGGCGGCCAGCGCGACCGCGGAGTGCCGGTGCGTGACGAGCCGGCCCTCGCCGCGGACGCGGTCGATCCAGCCGGTGTCCGCGCTGGCGTCGATCACCTCGGGCTGGTCGAGCAGGTCGAGCACGAAGCTCTTGTTCGTCGCGCCACCCTCGATGATCACCGTGGTGTTCGCCATCGCCCGACGTAGCTTGCCGAGCGCCTCGTCACGATCGCGGCCGTACGCGATGATCTTCGCGATCATCGAGTCGAAGTCGGCCGGGATGGTGTCGCCCTCGCTGACGCCGGTGTCCACCCGGATGCCGGGGCCGCTGGGCAGGTCCAGCCGCGCGATGCGCCCCGGCGACGGCGCGAAGTCACGGTCGGGGTCCTCGGCGTTGAGTCGCGCCTCGATGGCGTGCCCGCGTTCGGCGGGGGGCGAACCCTCCAGCCGCCCGCCCGACGCGACGTGCAGTTGCGCCTTGACCAGGTCGAACCCGGTGGTCAACTCGGTGATCGGGTGCTCGACCTGGAGACGGGTGTTTACCTCGAGGAACGCGAACAGCCGGTCGCCGGGGTGGTACAGGAACTCGACGGTCGCCGCGCCCCGGTAACCGACAGCGATGGCCAGTCGCTCGGCCGACGTCTTGAGCTCGGCGGCCTGCGCCGGGTCGAGCACCGGCGACGCGGACTCCTCGATGACCTTCTGGTTGCGTCGCTGCACCGAGCAGTCGCGGACACCGAGCGCCCACGCTGTGCCCTGCCCGTCGGCGATCACCTGGACCTCGACGTGCCGAGCGCCGGTGACCAGGCGCTCCAGGAACACGATGCCGCTACCGAACGCCCGCGCCGCCTCCTGGCTGGTCCGCTCGTACGCGTCGACCAGCTCGGCCTCGCTGCGGACCACGCGGATGCCGCGCCCGCCGCCGCCCGCGGTCGCCTTCAACATCAGCGGGTAGCCGATCTCGGCCGCCGCCGCCCGGGCGGCGTCCAGGGTCTCGACGGCGCCGCGGCTCCACGGCGCGACCGGCACGCCGACCTGCTCCGCGATCAGCTTCGAGCCGATCTTGTCGCCGAGTTGGCGCATGGCGTCCGGGCTCGGCCCGACGAACGTGACACCGATCTTCTCGCACAGCTCGGCGAACGCCGGATCCTCGGCGACGAAACCCCAGCCGACCCACGCGGCGTCGGCGCCGGTCTCGGTCAGGGCACGCTCCAGCACCGCGAGGTTGAGGTACGGGCGGGCGGATGCCGGACCGAGGTCGTAGGCGATGTCCGCCTCGCGGACGAAGGTGGCGGTGCGGTCGACGTCGGTGTAGAGAGCGACGGTTTCGAGCTGTCTGCCGGTTTCCGCAGCCAGCTCGCGGACCGCGTGGATGAGCCGCATGGCGGCTTCACCTCGGTTGACGATGGCGACACGGTTGAACACCCGACTGACCCCTTAACTAGACCTCGAACTGCGTGCCGCGAGACGACGGCTCCCAGCAGTGATCACCCTTCCGTCTGGCGGCGGCCAGCGCTATGGCGCAACCACCGAACCAACAGTCCCTCCGTTGTAGGAAGTGCACAAAAGTTTTTGGCTGTCGCACGTCGGCGATCGACGAGCCCGGCGGTCGGGTCCAGCGTAATAACCTATTTCTCAGATAGGGATGATTGGTTAACCGGTCGTCCCTATGGTCATGGGCAACCGTGATCCGGAGGTGCCCGTGAGTCTCCTGTCCGCGCCTGCCGCGGCCCCCCGCACGACGGAACCGCCCCTGTTGACCGTGGTGCCGGCCCGCCATCCGTGGCGGTGGATCGCCTCCGTCGTCGCGCTGGTGCTCGCGGCGCAGTTCACCCACGGTCTTGTCACGAACCCGGGTTGGGACTGGCCGACGTTCGCCGACTACTTCCTCGAACGGTCGGTGCTCCGCGCGCTGCTGACCACCATCGAACTCACGGTGGCCGGCGCGGCGCTGGGTTTCCTCGCCGGGATCGCGCTGGCCGCCATGCGGCTGTCGCGCAGCCCCGTCCTCCAGGCGCTCAGTTGGACCTACATCTGGGTGTTCCGTTCGGTGCCGCTGATCGTGCAGCTGCTGTTCTGGGCGAACCTGGGCTACCTCTACGACACACTGCAACTCGGTGTGCCGTTCGGGCCGGGCATCTACCAGGTGCAGACGGTGAACCTGATCGGACCGTTCGGTGCCGCGCTGCTCGGCCTCACCCTGCACCAGTCGGCCTACGCGGCGGAGATCGTCCGCGCCGGCATCCTCTCGGTCGACCAGGGGCAACTGGAGGCCGCCGCCGCGCTGGGCATACCTCGGCCCCGCCAGTTCCGCCGCATCGTGCTGCCGCAGGCGATGCGGGCGATCCTGCCGAACGCCGCCAACGAACTGATCAACCTCCTGAAGAGCACGTCGGTGGTCTACGTGCTGGCGATCGGTGAGATCTTCTACCAGGTCCAGGTGGTCTACGGCCGCAACGGCAGAGTGGTGCCCCTGCTCATGGTGGCCACCGTCTGGTACGTCGTGCTCACCGCGTTGCTGTCGATCCTCCAGTTCTACGTCGAGCGGCACTTCGCCCGGGGTGCGCTGCGGACCCTGCCCCCGACGCCCCTGCAACGCCTGCGCGTCGTCCTGCGCCAGGCGGTGACGCGGTGACCGTGATGGTGGACGTGCGCGACGTCCACAAGACGTTCGGCACGCACGAGGTGTTGCGGGGCATCGACCTCACGGTGCAGGCCGGCAGCGTGACAGTGGTCCTCGGGCCGTCGGGTTCCGGCAAGTCCACCCTCCTGCGGGCGATCAACCACCTGGAGAAGGTGGACCGAGGCACGATCCGGGTGGACGGTCGGCTCATCGGCTACCGCGAGGTCGGCCACCGGCTGTACGAGCTCAGCGAGCGGCAGATCCTGCGGCAACGCGCCGACATCGGTTTCGTGTTCCAGAACTTCAACCTGTTTCCGCACCTGACCGCCCTCGACAACGTCGCGGAGGCGCCATTGGCCACGCGACGCCGACGGCGGGCGGCCGCCCTCACCCACGCCCGGGAGTTGCTCGACCGGGTCGGGCTGGCCGACAAGGTGGACGCCTACCCGCGGCAACTCTCCGGGGGTCAGCAACAGCGGGTGGCGATCGCCCGCGCGCTGGCGTTGGACCCGAAACTCATCCTCTTCGACGAGCCCACCTCCGCGCTCGATCCCGAGTTGGTCGGTGAGGTCCTCGACGTGCTCCGCGCGCTGGCCCGGTCCGGCACCACGATGATCGTCGTCACCCACGAGATCGGCTTCGCCCGGGAGGTCGCCGACACCGTCGTGTTCGTGGACGCCGGACGTGTCGTCGAGGAGGGGCCGCCCACACAGGTTCTCGACAAACCCACCCACGAACGCACCAGAGGCTTCCTGTCCAAGGTCCTGTTCTGAGGAGACGCATCATGCGCACCCGCCCCCTCCTGCTCGCCGTCGTGCTCGCCCTGGGCCTCACCGCCTGCGCCGCTCCGCAAGAGACTCCCCGTGCCTCGGCCGCCACCGCCGGCACCGTGAACGACAGTCCCGACCAGAAGCGGATCGTCCCCGCGAAGGTCGACGCCGTCGCCGCGCTCCTGCCGGCGGACCTCCGCGCCGGCGGCACGCTCGCCATCGGGGTCGGCGCCGCGGGTGCCGGCTCGCCACCGTTGGCCTTCACCGCTACCGACAACAAGACCCTGATCGGCAGCGAACCCGACATCGCGGTGGCCGTGGCCGGGATCCTCGGCCTGGAACCGCGTCTGGAGAACACCTCCTGGGAGAACCTCTTCGTCGGTCTGGACAGCGGCAAGTACGCCGTTGGCGTCTCCAACATCACGGTCACCGAGGAGCGGAAGCAGAAGTACGACTTCGCCACGTACCGGTTGGACAACCTCGCGTTCGAGGCGAAGAAGGGCGCGGGTTGGAAGGCGACCGGGCCCCGGGACGTCGCCGGCAAGCGAATCGCGGTGGGCTCCGGCACCAACCAGGAGAAGATCCTCGTCGAGTGGAGCGCCGAGGCGAAGCGGCAGGGTCTGGCACCTGTGGACATCAGGTACTACCAGACAAACCAGGCCACCCACCTGGCGTTGGCCTCCGGGCAGATCGACGCGCACCTCGGCCCGAACCCCAGCGTCGCCTACCACGTGGCGGTCGCCGGTGAGACCGAGATCATCGGGACCTACTCGGGTGCCGGCGCCGCGCTGCAAGGGAAGATCGCGTTGACCACGAAGAAGGGCAGCGGGCTGGTCGGCGCGCTCGCCGCCGCGGTCGACGAGCTGATCCGCTCGGGCGACTACGGTAAGATCCTGGCCCGGTGGAACCTCGGCGACGAGACGACCACCAGGTCGGAGATCAACCCGCCGGGCCTGCCGATCGAGGGCAAGTGACAGACACACACACCGACGAGGCCCTGGACAACCCGGTGTGGGCCGCGCTGACCGGCCCGCACCGGCGGTTCGCCGAGATACACGGCCGGGCCGCCCGTTACCAGCCGGACGTCACGCCGTTCACCTGTGTCAGTGTGGAAGACGATCCCGGTGTCTGGGCCGACCTCGCCACGCTTGTCGGGCCGGGCGCGCTGGTCGCGGTGACCGGGACCGCCGCACCCCTGCCCGACGGCTGGGCTGTCGACGCCACCGTCGCCGGGGTGCAGATGGTCGACGTCGGGGTCGACGCGGCCGACGACCCGGAGGCGGTGCGGCTCACCGCCGCCGACCTACCGGAGATGTTCGCTCTGATCGCCCGCACCGAACCGGGCCCGTTCCTGCCCCGGACCGTCGAACTCGGCACCTACCTCGGCATCCGGCGGGGCGGCACGCTGGTGGCGATGGCAGGCGAGCGCCTGCACCCGCCGGGCTGGACCGAGATCAGCGCGGTGTGCACCGCACCGGAGGTCCGCGGTCAGGGCCTGGCGACCCGACTGGTGCGGGCCGTCGCGGCCGGCATCCGCGCTCGGGGTGAGCGCCCCTTCCTGCACGCGGCGGCCAGCAACACCACAGCGATCCGGCTGTACGAGTCGCTCGGCTTCCGGCTGCGGCGGCACACCACGTTCCGTGCGGTCCGGGCGCCGGGCACACCCGGGGTGGACCGCCGGCTCGGAGTCTGAGCAGCTCAGGTCGCCGCAACCGAGCCGCGGCGCCCGCGGCCGCCGCCGCACCAGCCCGTTCGACGGTACGAAGCGTCCGGTCGCCAACGGCTTCGGTGTCCCCGTGGGCCGCCCCTGCCCGGTCGGCCGAGCACGGATTCGCCCCGCCCCCGCCACCACGCCGGGTGCGGTGGTTCGCAAGATCGAGGTGTTCTCCTCCACCGGGCAGAGCCTGGGCTGGGCGCCGGTCTACACCTCGATCACCTGATGCTGTAGACCGACGCGCTGGTGAGTGCTTGCATCGATGTTCGTCGACTGCCATGCTGTGGTCGGTCGTGCTCGGGAGCCAGCGCGCACCACACCTTCTCCGGTCCACAGGGCGCACGCGGTGGTCACGTCACCCGTGCCGGGCAGTCCTCGTCGGTTACCGGACACCCGAGCGCGGCACCGGCCACCACCTCGGTCCTCGGTGCCTGCTAAACCACGGAGGCACCGATGCTTCGTACGTTCCTCGCCGTCACGACCATGGCGCTGGCCGCCTGGGCCGGGACCGCCGTCGCCGAGGCGACGCCAGCACCGACACCGTCGCCCACTGCGGCACCCACGCCCACGCCGATCGCCACGCCCACGGTCGCCTGCCCGCCGGCCCTGCCGATCGGCGCCAGCGTCACCGCTGTCACCACCACGAGCGTGACCATCTCGTACTCGATCTTCTCCCGCCCGCCCTGCGGCTACGACCCGCCGATGACCGTCAGCCTCTTCGCCAACCGCGACGACGCCCTGCATTGGCAGGCCCCGGTGGCCGAGGCCGTCTCCGGGCCGGAGCGCACCGGCTCGGTGACGGTCGACGAGCTGAAGCCCGGCACCGAGTACTGGTACCGGTTCACCGACGCCGGGGGCCGGCG
This sequence comes from Micromonospora sp. NPDC048935, assembly GCF_043197875.1. Classification (NCBI taxonomy): domain Bacteria; kingdom Bacillati; phylum Actinomycetota; class Actinomycetes; order Micromonosporales; family Micromonosporaceae; genus Micromonospora; species Micromonospora sp. NPDC048935. The sequence continues at coordinate 189,604 of NZ_JBICTZ010000010.1, forward strand.
GGACCCGTTCGTGATCGCGTCGACCCGGACCGCATCGCCGACGTCGTGCCGGGCGACGGCCACGATCGACGCTCACTGGGGCAGCGGTTACGTCGTCACGGTCATCGTGCGCAACATCGGTAGCCAACCGGTGGACCGGTGGCGCGTCTCCTGGCGGTGGCCCGGAGACGAGCGGGTCGAGACGGTCTGGGGTGGGGTGATCGAGACAACCGGTGCCGACGTCTCGGTCCGCAACGCCACGTACAACGGGACCCTGGCGCCGGACGGCGTGGCGAGGCTTGGGCTTGTCGTGTCGGCCAGTGCGGTGCCCGACGGGTTGACGCCGACCTGTGACGCGTGAGTGACGCCCGCCCCGCTGTCGCGCTCAAGGCGGCAGCGGGGCGGCGTCCGGTCGGTCAGGGCTCACGCGCCACGGCGCCGTGGGCGTCGATCATCCCGACCGCGTCGGGATCTTCTGGTCGCCACTGAGGGACCAGGCCCGGCGGTGCCATCGTCAGCCCGTCGAAGCAACTCGCGAACTCCTCCGGGCTGCGCCGGATGTATGGGACCCCGCCGCTCTGTGCCAGCCGCTCCGCGCCGGACACCACCGCCGGGCTGGCGTTGGTGCCGTCCCAGAGCACCAGGTGCGAGCCGGCGGGGCATCGCGTCCATCGTCCGTCCGACGATGGAGCGCGCCACGTCCAGGTCGGGCTCGTAGCCCAGCACGCCCATGAACATCACGGCGACGGGCGTGTCGAAGTCGGGTCTCTTCGCCGCCGCGGCGAGGATCCGCTCCGGGTCGTGGTAGTCGGCCGGGACGTAGGTGGTGACGCCCTGCGAGGTCGTGCTGGCCAGCAGCGCCCGCGCGTGCGCCAGCACCATCGGGTCGTCGTCCACGCAGACGATCCGCGAGTCGGGCGCGATCCCCTGGGCGACCGCGTGCGTGTTCTGCATGCAGGGCAGGCCGGTGCCGATGTCCACCCGGGGGCTTGAATTCCTACTTCATTGGTAGGAAAATCGAGGACATGCAGCCGGTTCGGTTGTTCACCTCCCGCCGGGTCGTCGACCTGATGCGCGTCGCCGCGCAGCTCTGTCCCGGCGCCCCCAGCGCGGCCTGACCGGGCCGCCCGGCCCTCGCCGGCCCCCTTCCCCGTCGCCGACGCACGGTCGCGACCGGCATCTCCGCACCCCGCGCCCGCGGCGGTGCACCTCGTCGAGGAGGACCCTGCCATGATCAACGACACCGTCTCGGCGACAGCCGTGGACCCCCGGCCCGACTTCGAGGTGGCCTGGCGGGAGTGGCACCGACGCCACGAGGAGGTTCGGGCCGACCCGCACGGCTTCCTCGCCGTCACCGGCCTGCACTGGCTGACCTCGGTGCCACAGCGGTTCCCCGACGTGCCGGGGGAGTGGCACACCGGCGACGACGGACCGGTGGTGACTCTCGGTGATGGCGAGTCGCTCGTCATCGACGGCCGGCAGACCCAGGGCCGGCATGGGTTCGGGCCGATCGCCGAGCGTGCCGGCGTCACCGTGGGCATCGGTGGTGGAGTGCTGGAGGTGGCCCGCCGGGGTGGACACGACATCCTCCGTCCCCGGCGTCCGGACCACCCGCTGCGCGTCGGCTACCGGGGCACCCCTGCCTATCCGCCCGACCAGCGATGGGTCCTGAGCGGGCGCTTCGTACCCTTCGACAGCCCTCGGCCGACCACCGTCGGCGCGGCGGTGGAGGGGCTCACGCACGTCTACGACGCCCCCGGTCAGATCGAGCTCGCCGTCGACGGGGTGCCCCTGCGCCTGACCGTCTTCAACGGCACGACACCCGGGAGCCTGTCGGTGCTCTTCACCGACACCACCTCCGGCGTGACGACATATCCGGCCAACCGGTCCCTGGCCGTCGGTGCACCGGACGAGCGGGGCCGGGTGACCCTCGACTTCAACCGGGCCACCAATCTGCCGTGCGCGTACACCGACTTCGCGACCTGCCCGCTGCCCCCGGCGGAGAACCGCCTGCCGGTCGCCGTCGAAGCCGGTGAGAAGACCCCGTACGAGCGGCTGGCGGGCGATTCCGTCGACCGTTCGTAGCCCTCTGCGTACCAACCCCTCCGGGAGGATCGTCATGCCCCAGTCCACCGATGCCCCGATCGACGCCGACAGCGACGCGCTGCGGACACTGCTGCGCCACCAGGCCAGCACCGTCACGGTGGTCACCGCTCCCGGCTCACCGGCGGTCGGCTTCACCGCCACCTCGTTCACCTCGGTGTCGCTGGCGCCGCCGATCGTCTCGTTCTGCCTGAACCTCGGTTCGTCGAGCTGGCCCGCGGTCGCCCGTGCCCGGCACGTGGCGGTGCACCTGCTCGCCCACCACCAGCAGGAGCTTGCCCGGACCTTCGCGACGAGCGGCATCGACCGGTTCGCCGCTCCCACCCGCTGGCAGGCCGGTCCGGAGGCGGTGCCGATCCTGGACGACACCCTGGCCTGGCTGCTCTGCCGGGTCGTCGACCGGGTGACCGTCGGTGATCACGCCGTCGTGTTGGCCGAGCCGGAGGTGCTCCGGCACGCCGAGGTCGGCTCGCCCCTGCTGTACCACCGGGGCCGCTACGCCGGGCTGGCGGGCGACCGCAACGCGGTAGCCCGTCGTTCCGCCGCCTGACCGGGCGCAGGCACGCCCAGTTCGCACACAGGAGGATGCCGTGCAAGCGATAGTCGCCGCACCGGACGCCCGCGCGGGGTTCCGGGTGACGGACCTGCCCGATCCCACTCCGGGCCCGGGGCAGGTTCTCGTCGAGGTGCGACACGTCGGCGTCAACGCCGGCGAGATCCGTCACCTCGACGTCTGGCCGGCCGGGGCCGTGCTCGGGCACGACGCCGCCGGTCACGTGGTGCGCGGCGGCGGGTCCGGCCTGCGCGAGGGTGACCAGGTGGTCGCGTTCGGGCCGGGCGCCTGGGCCCGCCTGGCGGCGTTCGACGTGGACAGTGTGGCGGTGGTGCCCGCCGCCGTCGACCTGGCCGAGATGGCCGTGCTGCCCACCGTCGGCCTCACCGCCCTGCGCACACTGCGGACGTCCGGGCCGCTTCTCGGCCGTCGGGTGCTGGTCACGGGCGCGTCCGGGGGTGTGGGTCGGGTCGCCGTCCAACTCGCCAGGCACGGCGGCGCGTACGTGGTCGCGGCGGTCGGCTCGCCGGCTCGTGGCGTGGGGCTGGCGGATCTCGGTGCCGACGAGGTCGTGGTTGGCCTGGACGCGATCACCGACCCGGTCGACGTGGTGCTGGAGACGGTCGGTGGCGCCCACCTGGTGACCGCCTGGGGCCTGCTGGCCCCGGGTGGGGTGCTGCACAGCATCGGCTGGGCCTCCGGCGAGCCGGCCGTCCTTCCGGTGAACTCCACATTCGCACCGGGCGCGGCACGGACACTGCGATCCTTCGGCGATGTCGCCGCCGCGGGGGCGGATCTCGGTCTGCTCGCGGACCTGGTGGCGCGTGGAGCCCTGCGGTCGCCGATCGGTTGGCGCGGCTCGTGGCGGCGTCTGGAGGAGGCGGCCGCCGCGCTGCGGGAGCGCCGGGTGGCCGGGAAGATCCTTCTCGACCTGGACTGAGCCGCAGCGGTGTCCGCCGACCCGCGCACTAATTCCGCAAATCCTATAGCCTTAGTAGGATATTCGTCAACGGATCGACGTCCGCGCGTGCGATAGCCGACATCCATCGACGGATTCGTTGACACCACCACCGCCCGGAAGGTGGACTCGGCTCATGTCCAGCGAGCTGCGGCTGACGATCCGCGGCCACATCGACTTCGGTCGGGTGTGGTCGAGTTCCTGTCTGGCCTGACCCGGCACCCTCGCCCGTAACCCGGCCCGCCGCGCCGGCCCGCCGGGGTGAGGCGCACCGCCGCGCCGCCACCGCACCGACACCGCCCGCGCCCACGCGCCGGGTCAGGTCTCGGCACACCCGCTTCCGCCTGCCTGGACAGGAGATCCCCGCATGCCCGCGTACCGTCTGCGTACCCTGGCCGCCGCCGCGCTCGCCCCACTGCTGGCCGTCGTCGCCGCCTGCTCCACCGGCACCACCCCGGCCGCCTCGGCGGCCGGCCAGCCCCGCTCCGGCGGCACCCTCACCTGGGCCGTGGAGACCGAGCCGATCACCCTCAACCCGCACCAGTACGCCCAGGCCAAGGCCCGCCTGCTGGTCTGGAACACCTTCGAGTCCCTGCTCACCTACGACAAGCAGGGCAAGCTGGTGCCGTGGCTGGCGACCGGCTGGCAGGTCGCACCGGACGGGCTGTCCTACACCCTGACGCTGCGTGACCGGGTCACCTTCACCGACGGCACCCCCTTCGACTCGGCCGCCGTCAAGGCCAACATCGACAAACTCCGCGAACCCGGGTACGCCCCGAACGTCGCGGCCGTCCAACTGCGCAACCTCAAGGCCGTCGAGACCGTCGACCCGCGCACCGTACGCCTCGTCCTCAGCGCGCCGGACGTGCTCATCCTCGACTTCCTGGCCTCCCCGCAGGGCGCGCAGGTGTCCCCGACGTCGCTGCGGCAGGCGAAGAACCTCAAGGCCGGTGGCACCGACGTGGTCGGCACCGGGCCGTTCGTGCTGGACCGCTACCTCCCCGGTCAGGAGCTGCGCTATCGGCGCAACCCCGGCTACGACTGGGCGCCGCCCACCGCCACGCACACCGGCCCGGCCTACCTCGATGGCGTCACCTATCGGTTCCTCAAGGAGTCGGCGGTGCGCGTCGGTGCACTCACGTCGAGCCAGGTGCAGCTCATCGAGGGGGTGCCCGCGACCGATCAGCCGCTGGTCACCGCCAACCGGGCGCTGCGCCTGAGCCGCGAGCTCAACTCCGGCTCGGCGTACTCCTACTACTTCAACACCTCCCATCCGCCGTTCGACGACCTGCGGGTCCGGCAGGCGTTCCGGGAGGCCGTCGACGTCGACACCGTGTTGAAGTCGGTCTACCGCGACACCGCCACCCGCGCCTGGAGCGTGATCAGCCCGTCCAGCCCGCTCTACGACAAGCGCCTCGAAGGCGGCTACGGCGGCGACGCGGGCAAGGCCGCTGCCCTGCTCGACCAGGCCGGCTGGACCACCAGGGACGCGGACGGCTACCGGGTGAAGGACGGCCGGCGGCTCACCGTACGCCTCGTGCAGGCCGCACCCTTCGTCCGGGACCGCCGTGACGTGCTGGCCCAGGCCGTGCAGGCCGCCGTCAAGCAGAGCGCCGGCATCGACCTGAAGGTCTCGCTCGTCGACCAGGGCACGGCCACGGAGGCGTTCGAGCGCGACGAGTACGAGGTCTTCGACAACTCCCGCGCCGACACCGACGCCGGCGCCGCGCTCAACCTGCTGCTGCACTCCGCGGGCGGCATCAACCGCACCCAGCTCGACGACCCGCGCATCGACCGGCTCCTGGAGGCCGGTCAGGCGGCCGCCGACCCGACGAAGCGGGCCAGCATCTACGCCGACGTGCAGCAACAGGTCGTCGTCGAGCGGGCCGTGGTGCTGCCGCTGTACGCGCCGGCCGACCAGATCGCCGCCAGCACGGCCGTCGGCGGGGTGCGCTTCGAGCCCACCGCCGGGGTTCCCGCGAGCGCCTACGACCTGTGGATCGGCAAGTGACGTGAGCCGCCCACCCGTACGCGCCGTGGCCCGCCGACTCGGTACCGGCCTGATCGTCCTCTGGGTCGCGGCCACCGCCGCCTACCTGGCGCTGCTGGCCGCGCCCGGTGACACCGTGGACAACATCGTCGGCGACGGTGCGGACACCCCGCAGATCCGTGCCGAGATCATCGCCGAGTGGGGCCTGGATCGACCGGCCCTCGTCCAGTACGCCGACTACCTGCGTCGGCTCGGCGAGGGCGACCTGGGCCGCTCCTACCTGCTGCAACGCCCGGTCGCCGAGGTGATCGGCGAACAACTCGCCCCCACCCTCACCCTCGCGGTCGCCGCTGCCGGGCTCGGGGTGCTGCTCGCCCTGCTGACCGCGGTCGCCACGGCCGGAGACCGGCGGCCCTGGCTGCGCCGGGTCAGCTCCGGCACCGAACTGCTGCTGGTCTCCACCCCGTCGTTCCTGATCGGGCTGGTGTCGCTCAGTGTGCTGTCGTTCCGGTTCGGGCTGTTTCCGGTCGCCGGCGACCGGGGGGTCACCGCGTTGGTGCTGCCCGCCGTCACCCTCGCGCTGCCCATCGCCGGCGTGCTCGCGCAGGTGCTTCGCGACGGGATCGACCGGGCCCTCGACGAGCCCTTCGTGCTCACCGCCCGGTCCCGGGGCGTACGCGAGCGCACGGTGTTGCTGCGCCACGCACTGCGGCACGCTCTCCTGCCGGCTGTCACCCTCGCCGGTTGGCTCTTCGGCACCCTGCTCGGCGGCGCGGTGATCGTCGAGCAGGTCTTCGGCCGGCCCGGTCTCGGCCAGGTCACCCTCAGCGCGGTCACCAGCGGGGACATGCCTGTGGTGCTGGCCGTCGTCACCCTCTCGGCCGCCGTCTACGTGGTGGTCAACACCGCGGCCGACCTGGCGTACCTGCTCGTCGACCCGCGTCTGCGAAGGAGCTGACCCGATGACCGTCACCCTGGGCCCGCCGCTCACCGACGCCGCGGCGCTGACCCTCGCCGACCCGGCCCGTCCGACCGTACGCCGACGACCCCGACCGCGACCCGGCCAGCTCGTCGCCGGGGCGTACCTGCTGCTGCTCGTCGTCGCCGCGGCCTGGCCGGCGGTGCTGGCCCCCGCCGACCCACTCGCCGCCGACCCGCTCACCGTGCTCTCCCCACCGAGCGCGGCGCACTGGCTCGGCACCGACCACCTCGGCCGCGACGTCTGGACCCGGGTGGTGCACGGCGCCGGGCACTCCCTCACCATCGGAGTGGCCGCCACCGCGATCGCCGTGACCGGTGGTGTGCTGCTCGGCCTGCTCGCCGGCCTCGCGCACCGGGCCGCCGACGAGGCGCTCAGCCGGACGCTCGACGCGCTGTCGGCGTTTCCGATGCTGCTGCTGGCGCTGCTGTTCATCGCCATCGCCGGCCCCGGCACCGTCGGCCTGATCGTCGCCATCGGCATCGCCACCCTGCCGCACCACGCCCGGGTGGTCCGCGGCCAGACGCTTGTCGTCCGCCGTTCCGGCTACGTCGAGCAGGCCGTCACCTTCGGCCAGTCCCGGCCCCGGCTGGTGCTGCGGCACGTGCTGCCCAACGTGGTCGGTCCGGTTCCGGTGCTCGCGGTGATCGGGCTCGGCGAGGCGGTCCTGGCCGCCGCCGGGCTCAGCTTCCTCGGCATGGGCCCGCAGCCACCGTCGCCGGAGTGGGGAGCGATGCTCTCCGAGGGACGCGACTACCTCCAGGTGGCCTGGTGGATCAGCATCCTGCCCGGCCTGGCGGTCACCGCCACAGTGGTGTCGCTGACCGTCGTCGGCCGCCACTGGCAGGCCCGCTTCGACGGGCGGCGGCGCTGATGGCCCCCCTGGTCACGGTCGAGGACCTGCACGTCGACTTCGACACCCCGACCGGCCGGGTGGCCGCGGTGCGGGGGATCAGCTTCACCGTCGAGCGCGGCGAGTGCGTGGCAGTCGTCGGGGAGTCCGGCTCCGGCAAGAGCGTCACCGCTCGTACCCTGGTCGGGCTCGCCGGACCGGGCGCGCGGGTCCGCGCCGCCCGACTGGAGCTGGCCGACCAGGACGTGCGGGGGCACCGGCCACGGGACTGGCGGCGGGTCCGGGGACGGCTCGCCGGGCTGGTCCTGCAGGACGCGCTGGTCTCCCTCGACCCACTGCGGACGGTGGGTGCCGAGATCGGCGAGGTGCTCGCCACCCACGGCATCGTCGGCCGCCGGGAACGGGCCGGTCGGGTCGCCCACCTGCTCGACCAGGTGCACCTCCCGGAGCCGGAGCGCCGCGCCCGGCAGTATCCGCACCAGCTCTCCGGAGGGCTGCGCCAGCGGGCCCTGATCGCCTCGGCGATCGCCGGGGAACCAGCCCTGCTCATCGCCGACGAGCCCACCACCGCACTGGACGTCACCGTGCAGGCGCAGATCCTGCGGCTGCTCGCCGAGCGGCGGGCCGCCGGGGTGAGTCTGCTGCTGATCAGCCATGACCTGGCGGTCGTCGCCCAGATCGCCGACCGGGTCCTGGTGCTGCGCGACGGCCGGATCGTCGAGCAGGGTCCCACCGGCACGCTGCTGCGGGCCCCCGCGCATCCGTACACCCGGCAGTTGCTGGCGGCGGTGCCCTCGGCGACGTCGCGGGGACGCCGGCTCGGGGTGTCGCGGGCCGGGGACGCACGGACGGCCCTGCCCGCCCGGCCCGAGGTCCGCGCCGACGACACCGTGCTCGACGCGGACGGGCTGACCAAGACCTACGGCGGGCACACGGTCGTGCGGGACGTCTCCTTCTCCATCGCGCGGGGCGAGACGCTCGGCCTGGTGGGGGAGTCCGGCTCCGGCAAGAGCACGGTCGCCCGGATCGTCGCCGGTCTGCTCGACGCCGACACGGGCGCCGTCACCTTCGAGGGCACCGCGTGGGCCGGCGTGCGGGAGCGGGCCCGCCGCCCGCTGCGGCGCCGGTTGCAACTGATCTCCCAGGACCCGCTGAGTTCCTTCGACCCCCGCTACACGGTCAGCCGGGTCGTCGCGGAGAACCTCGACCCCGACGTCGGTCGCTCGGATCGGCGCGACCACGTCGTCGACCTGCTGCGGCGGGTCGGTCTCGGCGCGGACCTGGTCGACCGGCACCCCCGGCAGCTCTCCGGCGGCCAACGGCAGCGGGTCGCCATCGCCCGCGCCATCGCCCCCCGGCCGACGCTGCTCGTCTGCGACGAGCCGGTCTCCGCCCTCGACGTCTCCGTGCAGGCCCAGGTGCTCGACCTGCTGGCCGACCTGCGGGCCAGCGACGGCACCGCCCTGCTCTTCATCTCCCACGACCTGGGTGTGGTGCACCACCTCAGTGACCGGGTGCTCGTCCTGCACGACGGCGCGGTGGTCGAGCAAGGCCCGGTCGGCGACGTCTTCAACTACCCCCGACACGACTACACCCGGTCCCTGCTGGACGCGCTGCCCACGCTGGCCACCGCCGGCCGACCGTAGGAGGAACACCCATGACGGACAAGAGCCTGCACCTGGCCGTGGCGCTCGACGGTCTCGGCTGGCACCCCGCCGCCTGGCGGCTCTCGCGCGCCGAGGCGACCGCGCCACTGACCGCCCGCTACTGGAACGCCCTCGCGGGCGAGGCCGAACGCGGCGCACTGGACCTGCTCACCATCGAGGACAGCCTGGACCTCCAGTCGTCTGGGCCGGACGGCCCGGACGACCGCACCGACCAGCTCCGGGGCCGACTCGACGCGGTGCAGATCGCCGCCCGAATCGCCCCGCTGACCCGGCACATCGGGCTGATCCCGACCACCAGCACCACCCACACCGAGCCGTTCCACGTCTCCACGGCGATCGCCACCCTCGACCATGTCAGCGGCGGGCGGGCCGGTTGGCGGCCCCGGATCTCCGCCCGCAGGGCCGAGGCCGGGCACTTCGGTCGCCGCGACATCCCACCGCTGGACCCGGCCCGGCTCGACGAGCCGCAGGTCGTACGGCTCATCGGCGACCTCATCGCCGAGGCCGGCGACGCGGTGGAGGTGGTCCGCCGGCTCTGGGACAGCTGGCAGGACGACGCCGTGATCCGGGACGTGCCGACCGGCCGCTTCGTCGACCGCGAGCGGCTGCACTACGTCGACTTCACCGGCCGGTGGTTCTCCGTCAAGGGTCCCTCCATCGTGCCCCGGTCGCCGCAGGGGCAGCCGGTCGTCGCCGCGCTGGCCCACTCGTCGGTGCCGTACGCGTTCGCCGCCCGGCACGCCGACGTCGTCTTCGTCACCCCGACCGAAACCGATCACGCCGCCGCGATCGTGGCGGAGGTGCGGGCGGCCGAGGAGACCGTCGGCCGGACCGGCGCCCCGCTGCGCATCCTCGCCGACGTGGTCGTCCTGCTCGACGACTCGTCGACATCTGCCGGACAGCGCAGGGCCCGTCTCGACGAGTTGCACGGTGCCCCGTTCACGTCCGACGCGGCCATCTTCGCCGGCACCCCGGGGCAGTTGGCCGACCTGGTCGCCGCCTGGCACCGCGCCGGAGTGGACGGTTTCCGGCTGCGGCCGGCCGTGCTCCCCGACGACCTGATCGCGATCACCCGGGCGTTGGTGCCCGCGCTGCGCGACCGGGGCCTGTTCCGCGCCGGCTATCCCGGCGGGACGCTGCGCGACCTGCTCGGCCTGCCCCGACCGGCCAGCCGGTACGCCGTCGCGGCGACCGCCTGAGCACTGGAGACCACCATGCCCAAGCAGATCATCCTGGCCGCGCACTTCCCCGGCGTGAACAACACCACCGTGTGGAGCGACCCCGCCTCCGGCAGCCAGATCGACTTCTCCTCCTTCGTCCACCTGGCCCGCACCGCCGAGCGCGGCAAGTTCGACTTCTTCTTCCTCGCCGAGGGGCTGCGTCTGCGCGAGCAGCGGGGCCGCATCCACGACCTGGACGTGGTCGGCCGCCCGGACACGTTGACGGTGCTCGCCGCCCTCGCGGCGGTCACCACGCACCTGGGTCTGGCCGGCACGCTCAACGCCACCTTCCGCGAGCCGTACGAGTTGGCCCGGCAGTTGGCCAGCCTCGACCACCTCTCCGGCGGGCGGGCGGCCTGGAACGTGGTCACCACCTCGGACGCGTTCACTGGGGAGAACTTCCGTCGGGGCGGCTACCTGGACCGCTCGCTGCGGTACGACCGGGCCGCCGAGTTCGTGCGTACCGCGCGGAAGTTGTGGGAGTCGTGGCCGGCGGACGCGATCGTGGGCGACCGCGACGGTGGCCGCTTCGTCACCGACGCCGGTCCCGGCGCGTTCGCCCACCACGGCGACCAGTTCGACATCGCGGGCCACTTCACGGTGCCCCGCAGCCCGCAGGTGCACCCGGTGATCCTGCAGGCCGGTGACTCGCCGGACGGGCGCGAGTTCGCCGCGTCCAGCGCTGACGCGATCTTCTCCCGGCACGGCACTCTGGAGGACGGCCAGGACTTCTACCGGGACGTGAAGTCCCGGCTGGCCTTCTACGGCCGCCAACCCGACGACCTGCTTGTCATCCCCGGTGTCACGTTCGTGCTCGGCGACACCGACGCCGAGGCGCAGGAACGCGCGCACCACATCCGCCGCCAGCAGGTCAGCCCACAGACCGCGATCCTGCTGCTGGAACAACTCTGGAACCGGGACCTGTCCGGGTACGACCCGGAGGGCCCACTGCCCGCCGAGGACCCGGACGTCTCCGGCGACGCGATCAGCCGGGGCCGAGCCGGCATGTATCCCGACCCGGTGGACACCGCGCGGCGGTGGCGGGCCCTGGCCGAGGAGAAGGGACTCGGCATCCGCGATCTGATCATCGAGGTCACCGGCCGGCAGTCCTTCGTCGGCACCGCCCGGCAGGTCGCCGAACGGATGAACCACTTCGTGCAGTCGGACGCCGCCGACGGATTCATCCTGGTGCCGCACCTGACCCCCGGTGGGCTCGACGAGTTCGTCGACCAGGTCGTGCCGCTGTTGCAGGAGCGCGGCGTCTTCCGCAGCGAGTACACCGGCACCACCCTGCGTGACCACCTCGGACTCGGCCCCGCCCGCCCGGTCGCCCGACCCTCCAGCCGAAAGTGACGGTTCCGGTGTGAAGTTCCTGCTGATTACGCTCATCACCCACCTGCCCGACCCGGTCACCGGTCAGCGCAGGAGCACCACCGACCGGTTCCGGGACGTGGTCGACACGGCGGTCCTCGCGGAGGATCTCGGCTTCGACGGGTACGGCGTCGGTGAACGCCACGAGCGCCCCTTCATCTCGTCCTCACCACCTGTGGTGCTGAGCCACATCGCGGCCCGTACCTCCACCATCCGGCTGTTCACGGCGGTCACCACACTCAGCCTGCTCGACCCGGTGCGCGCCTACGAGGACTACGCCACCCTCGACCACCTCAGCGGCGGCCGACTCGAACTGATCATCGGCAAGGGCAACGGTGCCGCGCAGGCACAACTGTTCCACGTCACCGCCGAGGACCAGTGGGACCGCAACCGGGAGGGCTACGAGCTGTTCCGCCGGCTCTGGCGGGAGGACCGGGTCACCTGGTCCGGGACGTACCGGCCGTCGCTGACCGACGCCGAGACCTGGCCCCGCCCGCTGCAACAGCCCATCCGCGTCTGGCACGGCAGCGCCACCAGCAGAGACTCGGTCGACCTCGCCGCCCGGTACGGCGACCCGATCTTCTCCGCCAACGTCACCAACCCGATCGAGCCGTACGCCGAACTCATCCGCCACTACCGGGAACGGTGGGTCCACTACGGGCACGATCCGGCCGACGCGCTCGTCGGGGCGGGCACCGCCGGTTTCTACGTGGCCCGCACGTCGCAGGAGGCGGTCGAGCGGTACCGGCCGATCTTCGACGCCCGGGTGGCCGCGTTCCGGCGGCTGGGCATCCAGCCGGTCTTCGCGACCCTGGAGGACGCCATCGAGCGCAGCTCGATCCTGGTCGGCAGCCCGCAGCAGCTCGCCGACAAGGTGCTGCGCTACCACGAGCAGTTCGGCCACGAGGTCATCCACCTCCAGGCCGACCACGACGGGCTGACCGACAAGCAGCACCGGGAGAGCCTGGAGCTGTTCCAGGTCGAGGTGGCCCCGGTGCTGCGGCGGGAGATCCCGAGCCGCCCCTTCGCACCGCCGGCGGCCGCCGCCGCGGCGGCCTGACCAGAAACGGGGACCAGCATGCCGTCCACTCCACTGTCCATCCTCGACCTGTCCCCGGTGCCCGCCGGCGCCACCGTCACCGACGCCCTGCACAACACCGTCGACCTGGCTCGGCGGGCCGAGCAGTCCGGCTACCACCGCTACTGGCTGGCCGAGCACCACCTCGCCGCCGGCGTCGCCAGCTCCGCGCCGGCCGTGCTGATCGGGCAGGTCGCCGCGGCCACCAGTGTGCTGCGCGTCGGCTCCGGGGCCGTCCAGGTCGGGCACCGCACCGCCCTGTCGGTGGTCGAGGAGTTCGGCACCCTCGCCGCCCTGTACCCGGGCCGCATCGACCTCGGGCTGGGCCGCTCCGGTCAGCGGCGCATCGAGGCGGCCCAGGCGGTCGCCGCGCCGGCTCCGCCACCGGTGCCGGCCCGGGTGGTCGACGGGCTGCTCATTCCGCCGCCGTTCTCCTACGCCAGCGTGCTCTCCTCACCGCGCTTCGCCCTGAGCACGGCCCTGCTGCACCAGCCGGGTGCGCAGCCGCCGCCCTTCGCCGAGCAGGTGGCCGACGTGCTGGCCCTGCTGCGCGGCGACTACACCGACGCCGACGGCCTGGACGCGCACGCCGTGCCGGGGGAGGGCACCGACCTGCAGGTGTGGCTGTTGGGCAGCAGCGGCGGGGAGAGCGCCCAACTGGCGGGTGCGCTGGGCCTGCCGTTCGCCGCCAACTACCACGTCAGCCCGTCCTCGGTGCTCGACGCGGTCGGCGCGTACCGGGCCGCGTTCCAGCCCTCGGCGACGCTCGCCGAACCGTACGTGGTGGTCTCCGCCGACGTGGTCGTCGCCGAGACCGACGACGCGGCCCGCCGGCTGGCCGCACCGTACGGCCCGTGGGTGCGCAGCATCCGCAGCGGCGAGGGCGCGATGCCGTTCCCCAGCCCGGAGCAGGCCGCCGCGCTGCCCTGGAGCGAGGACGACCGCCAGCTCGTCGCCGACCGGGTGGACACCCAGTTCGTCGGGGCACCCGGCCCGGTCGCCGAGCGGCTGCGCACCCTGCGCGACGTCACCGCCGCCGACGAGCTGCTGGTCACCACGATCACCCACGCCCACACCGACCGGGTCAGCTCCTACGAACTGCTCGCCAAGGAGTGGACCGACTGACCCGGGCCGTGGTCGCGCTCGACCGGGTCCTCCCGGGTCGGTGCGCCCCCGCAGACCGAGGCGCCGCGGTCAGGGGCGGGCCACCCCGTTCTGGTACGCCCACACGACGGTCTGTAGCCGGTCCCGTGCGCCGATCTTGCCCATGGCTCGCCCGAGATGCGACTTCACCGTGCTGGTCTCGATGAAGAGCCGGTCGGCGATCTCGACGTTGGACAGCCCCTGCGCGAGCAACTGCACGATCTCGGTCTCCCGCGCGGTCAGCTGGTGTGCCGCCGCGGCGTCCGAGCGGGGAGCGGGGGTGCGTCTGGCGAACTCCGAGATCACCCGACGGGTGACGGCCTGGTCGACGAGACCGTAGCCGCCGGCCAGGCCACGGATCGCCTCGACGAGATCCTCGGGCTCGCAGTCCTTGAGGATGAACCCGCTGGCACCGGCCTCCAGTGCGCCGAAGACGTACTCGTCGAGGTCGAACGTCGTCACCACCAGCACCGCGGGCGGCGTGCCGGTGGCCTCCGCGACGATCTGTCGGGTCGCGGTGAGCCCGTCGCCGTGCGGCATCCGGACGTCCATGCAGATCACGTCCGGTTGCAGCCGACGGGCCAGTTCGGCGGCGGCGGACCCACTCGACGCCTCGCCCACGACCTCGATGTCCCCCGGCTCCTCGAGGATGACGCGGAAGCCGGCGCGGACGACCGCCTGGTCGTCGACGAGCATCACTCTGATCATGCCGGGGTGTCTCCCTTCGGGTGCGACGCGACGGGTTCGTTCGTCGGTAGCGTCGCGGTGACCGACCAACCGCCGGCCGCGGTCGGCCCGGCCGTGAACGTCGCCCCGATCAGCTGTGCGCGCTCGCGCATGCCCACCAGGCCGACACCGCCGGTGCGGGCCGTGGGCACGGTACGCCGGGCGGCCGGCTCGTTCACCACCTCCAGCGACACCGAGCGCGGCCGGAACCGGAGCACCACCCGTGCCGGCGCGCCCGGGGCATGCTGACGGGCGTTGCTGAGCGACTCCTGCGCGATCCGGTAGAGCGCGACGTCGGCGATCGGCGACACCTCGCGCTGCTGCCCCTCGCGGACCAGCTCGACCGGGCCGGCGAGGGTGCCCACGTCGCGGACGAGGTCGTCGAGCATGCCCAGGCCCGGCACCGGAGCGCCGCCGTCGCCGCCCTCGTGTGCCGGGCGCCCGCGCAGCACACCGACGACCAGCCGCAGGTTGTCCAGGGTCTCCTTGCCCTGGCCCCGGATCCAGGCCACTCCGGCCTTCGCGGCTGCCGGATCGCGGTCGATGAGCCGCTCGACCGCCGCCGCCTGCACGACCATGCCGGAGAGGTGGTGGGCCGCCACGTCGTGCAGCTCCCGGGCCATCCGGGTCCGCTCCGCGCCGATCGCCCCCTGGATCTTCGTCTGCTGTTGCCGGATCGCCTCGTCCGCCCGCACCCGGACCAACTCGACGTAGCGCCGCGACGTGGCCACGTAGCTGCCCACGAATGTCGCACCGAGGTAGGTCAGGGCGCTCGCGGAGACGTACGCGACGGCCGCCGGGAGGTCGGGGGTCACCAGGACGGCCGCCCCGGTCGACTCCACCAGCACGGCCGCGCCGACGGCCAGCAGCGCGCGTCGCAACGGCAGCGACGACCCGATGGTGTACGCCACGACGAACGGTGCGAAGCCCCGGATGCCCGCCTCGGGCAGTGAGACTCCGACGACGAGCAGTTGCAGGCCGAGGACGAACGCGAGGCAGAGCAGTGGGCGGACCCGACGCAGGCACAACAACATCGCCTGGGCGCAGCAGATGGCGACGAGCAGCCAGCCCCGCGTCGGGTCGAAAGACACCCCGTCCGCCGGTGCCACGACCCAGAACAGCACCGTCAGCAGGACGAATGTCGATACGGTCAGGACCGTCGCGAGCAGGCAGTCGCGGGGGAACACCCCCGTCACGCCGAGGCGGGTGAGCCGTCCGTCGAGCCACTTCGTCAGTCGCGGCGGGTCGGGTTCGTTGCCGGTGTGGTCCGTCATGCGGTGGGCATCCTCGCTCCGGATCGTCCCGGGTCGGGCGGGTCAGTAGGAGATGCTAGGCGCGAGCAGCCGGAACTCCACGGCGAACCAGCCCGCGCCCGCGAGAGCGAGCAGGAGCAGGGCGCTGCCGGCGATCTTCCACCAGCCGACGTGGCGTCGGACGTCGTCGGCGAGCCGGACGGCGGCGGGCAGCACACCGAGCAGCCCGACCAGTTGCAGCACCTGAGCGGTGCGCAGCACCGCACCGGGGACGTCGCGCAGGCCCATGATGCTGCTGATGGCCAGCACCCAACCGGCGAAGGCGAGCAGCGTACCGGCGACGGCGACACGGCTCAGGATCCGCGCGGTGCGCCCCGCCCGATCGCGCCGGGCACCGCCGAGCCTACGACGGACGAGCGCGCCGACCGGCCAGGACAGCACGGTGAGCAGCAGCACGGCCGTCGACACGGCGAGCACCGGGACGGCCACCGTGGACGCCCGCGCGGGCTCGACCGGGAGCAGCGCGAACGCGGAGTCGAAGCCGATCGCCTCGACCCGGTCGCCGGCCACCCGCATGGCGATCGTGCGCTGCCCACCGACCTCGCGCCAGACCCACGGGGCCACCTCCTCGTAGCGGGCGGGGGAGTCCGACAGCGGGCCCGGCTCGAACAGCAACCGGTTGCCGTCGGCGACGCTGACCGTCGTCCGCCCGACCAGGCCGATCGTCGTCAGGAAGTTGCTCCGGATCGCCCGCGAGGACTCGTACGTGCCGGCCGCCAGCGCGGCGTGCTCGGCGGCGGTCGCCGAGTCGACACCGGCGGTCGGTTGCCCGCCGCGGGCGGGAAAGTAGCGGTCGGCGAAGCCGTTCACGACCGACTCACGAAGCTCGTGGCTGGCGAGGGCGCCGGAGCCGTTGCTGTTGAGGGAGAGGAAGATGCCAGCCCGGTCGTCGGGGTAGATTTGCAGGTGGGTGTGGAAGTACCCGGTGTCGCCGCCGTGGCCGAGGATCCGGTGGCCGTTGCGGCTCTCGTCGAAGAAGCCGAGGGTCATCCGGGGGCCGCCGGCAAGGGTGCCCAGCGAGGTCGAGTCGAGTGCGGGACGCTGCATCAGCTCGCGGGTCGGCCTGTCCAGCAGGGGCGCGAAGCCCACCGGCTCACCGAGTTGGGCGAGCATGAAGCGCGCCAGGTCCGTCGCCGGGGCACTCAGCGCGCCGGCCGGGGGCGTGCCGACGATCTCGAAGGGCGCGGCGGGCCCGGCGGAGGTGTCGTACCCCCGGGACATCCGGTCGCGCAGCGGCGTCGGCAGCGGCTGCTCGAAGGTCGACGACGGCATGCCGGCGCGGTCCAGGATGTCGCGCTGGACGTACTCCTCGAAGCGTGTCCCGCTGACACGTTGCACGATGTAGCCGGCGAGCGCGTTGCCGTAGTTGGAGTAGGCCGGGGTCGTGCCCGGCTCGTAGATCTGCTCGGGCGGGTCGGTCGTCAGGGCCTTGCGTAGGTCGAGGCCGGTGGCGTCGGTGCCGATCAGGCCGGCGATCCGCTCCTCGAAACCGGCGGTGTGCGTCAGCAGGTGCCGCAGGGTGACGGCCCGTTCGAAGCGGCGCGGCAGGTCGAAGTCGAGGTACGTCTCGACGTCGGCGTCGAGGTCGAGTTTCCCGCTCTGCACGAGTTGCAGGACGGCGGTGGCGGTGACGAGCTTCGACACCGATCCCATCCGGAAGAGATGGCGGTCCGGATCGACGGGGACGGCCCCGGTGTCACCGTCACCGGTGTCGGCGTGGCCGTACCCCCGCGTCGTGAGGATCCTGCCGTCGTCCACGACGGCGACCGTGGCCCCGGCGATGCCGGTGCGGTCGAGCGCGGCCGGCAGCACGCCGTCGAGCCAGGCGTTGACGTCGGTGTCGGTCAGGGCGGGACCTGTGCCGCCCGGGGCGGCGGCAGCCGCCGGGGTGTCGACGTGCGGGGCCGGGCGGGCGGGCGACGCGCCACAGCCCGCGGTGGTCGCGGCGACGACGGCGGTGGCCGCGAGGGTCGCGCCGAGTCGGACGAGCATCCCCGCCGGGCGGGGTGGACGGGTTCGGAGATTCGTACGAGAGCGCATGTCTGCCGGTGCCTTCCCCGGCGACCGGGTGTCCGGAGCGAGTCCGTACGGCGTCACCCGATGCCATGGCACAAGCCTGTACGGCCGCGCGTGCCGAACCATCTGGCGCAGGGTGGCAGTGCCCTTGCGACCTGAGGAGGAGAGGCGTGCGCACCCACGGCGGAAAGATCCGCCCGAGTTGCGTGAACCACCGCCCGTGTCGGGGCATCCCATGGGGTGACAGATCCCGCAGAGGAAGGACCACCCATGCGCGGCAAACTGCTCGTCGGCGTGGCACTCACCGTCACGGTTGGCGCCGGCTGCACCCCGTCGGTCGAACGGCTCGCCGGTGATGCCGGGCCCGCCGGCCCTGCCGCGGGCAGTGCGAGCCCGTCGGTACCGGGCGCCCCGACGACCGCCAGCTCCGGCTCGGGTACGCCTGCCGCCGGTAGCACCAGCCCGGCTGCTCCGGTCGCCGGCACCTCCGGGCCGGACACGCAGGTGAGCGCGATCAGGCAGACCGACTGGCCCAACGCGGTGATCCGCAAGCTGGGCTTCTGTGGCGAGTCCGACGACAGCGTGGCGTTCCGCAACGGGTCGAACGGGTTCGACGTGCCGTGCCGCATCCTGCCGGGCGGCGCGCAGCCGGTGTACGGCGAGTTCATCGTCGAGGAGCCGGCGAACGCGCCGTCGACCGAGGACGCGCTCGTCCTCGTCGAACTGGGCAACCCGAACGCCGCGCGACGGCAGGCCCTCGTGCCCGTGCAGCTCTCCGACAACGGTCGGGGACGCTACGCCTGGCCGGTCATCCGGGGAGACCAGCCCGGTTCCGGAGGCGCCCAGGTCATGACGTTCGCCTCGTACCGGTTGGTGGGCCAGAACGTGGAGGCCACCGTCCGCACGCTCGACGGCGGCACCGAGACCCGCCGGTGGCGCAAGGCCGACGGCAGCGGCAACTGGGAACGGTACTAGGCCGTGGAGTCGCGCACGCGCAGCGTGCCGAGGATCTCGTCGGTGCGATCCGCGCCCCCGGTCTGTTTGACCTGGACGTAGACGTCGAGGGTGCCGTTGGCCGTGGTCAGGATGACCTCGCTGAAGGACGTCGTGGTGTTGGCGCACCGCGTCCAGCGCCTGGCGCTCCCGCTGAGGCTGCCGACCGTGATCGTGCGGTCGGCAGCGCGGGTGCACCGGTTGTGGCCGGTCAGGGTGGGCTGGACAGTCGCGCCGGTGCGGGCCCGGCTCACCCCGACGAACACGCCGGGCGTGGGACTGTTCGCGTTGGACCACACGGTGAGGTCGGGCCCGACGACCAGGCCCGGGTCGTGTGCGCCGGGCAGGCCGATCACGCCCGGTTTCCAGCCGCCGTCGCGCAGTTGCCGGGCCCAGTCGTCGGGCACGGCGACGGAGACGGTGCCGGTCACGTCGCGTACCCGTGTCCAGCCCGGCGGTGTGGCGGAGGTGGCGGACGAACCGGCCAGGACCAGCGTCGTGGCCGCCGCGCCGACGGTGGTGAGGGCCCGGCGGGCGCGCTGCGCCGACCGCCGGGCCGGAGCCGTTCGTGCGGCGAGCAGACCCTCCAACGCGGAGGCGTACGCGGCCGCGCTCGGCCAGCGGCGGGCCGGATCGCGGTGCAGGGCCCGACGGACGACTCGCTCGACGGGCGCGGGCACCCGGGCCGCGGTCTGCATGGTCTGCCCCGGCGGCAGCCCGGTCACCATGTGGTGGGTGAGCGCGCCGATCGCGTAGACGTCGGCACGCGCGTCCAGCGCGCCACCCGGGACGAGCTGCTCGGGTGCCATGTAGCCGGGCGTGCCGGCGACCAGGGTGAACCCGGAGGCGTGCGCGAGTGCCTTGGCCAGCCCCAGGTCGGCGACCAGCACCCGG
This sequence comes from Micromonospora sp. NPDC048935, assembly GCF_043197875.1. Classification (NCBI taxonomy): domain Bacteria; kingdom Bacillati; phylum Actinomycetota; class Actinomycetes; order Micromonosporales; family Micromonosporaceae; genus Micromonospora; species Micromonospora sp. NPDC048935. The sequence continues at coordinate 209,440 of NZ_JBICTZ010000010.1, forward strand.
CCTCCGGCCGCCGGTGTGTCGAAGAGGACGTTGGAGGGCTTGAGGTCACGGTGCAGCACACCCTTGTCGTGCAGGACGGCCACCGCCCTGGCGATGTCGGCGGCGATCCGCAGCGCCTCGGGCACCGGCAGTGGACCGTCGGCCAGCCGCTCGGCGAGCGTGCCGCCACCGGCGTACGTCATCACCAGGTACGGCCGGCCGTCGGGCAGCTCGCCGATGTCCAGCACGCGGACCAGGTGGTCGGAGTCGACCTGGCGCATGAACCGGGCCTCCTGGCGGAAACGGGCCCGGATGTCGGCCCGCTGCGACCAGTTCTCGGCGAGCACCTTCACCGCCACCGGGGCCTGCAACTCGTCGTCGTACGCCAGCCACACGGTGGCGAACGCGCCGGCGCCGACGGGCCGTGCGACGCGGTACCGGCCGACCTGTGGCGGGATGGACACGGCCGTATTATCCGGCAGCCGCAACCGCGGTGTCGCACAGGGAACGGGGAGCGCCGACGTTGGACGGGTCGTCGATCGAGGAACTGGCGCGCCGGGCAGCGACCGGTGACCGCGTGGCACGTGACGAGTTGCTGGCGGCGATCGGTCCGCGGGTGCTGGAGCAGTGCGGGCGGTTCCTGCCCTGCCGGCAGGACGCGGAGGAGGCGGCGCAGGACGCGTTGTTGCAGGTGGCCACGCACATCGAGCGATTCGAGGGCCGGTCGCTCTTCACGACCTGGTTGCACACGGTGGTCGCCAACTGCGCCCGGCAGACGTACCGGACGCTGCGGCGGCGGGCGGCCGAGCGGCCGAGCCCCCTGCTGCCCGTCGAGGTGGCCGACCCCCGCACGACGAGCGTCATCGCCGGATCGCGTCTCGACCTGCTCGACGCGTTGGACAGGTTGGAGGCCCACCGGCCGGAGTTGGTGACGGCACTCGTGCTGCGTGACCTCTGTCAGCTCGACTACCAGGAGATCGCCGGGCAACTGGACATTCCGGTCGGCACGCTGAAGTCCCGGATCCACCACGCCCGCCGACACGTCCGGGAGTCGTTGCGGGGCAGGGAGTAGGACGGCGGCCTTTTTTCGGAAATGGCCTCGATCTGGGACTTTGTCGCTGATCGAGTGACATCGTTTGACATGCGCCGGCAGCCCATCTTGGATGGTCGATGTGCACAGTCCGACCGGGTCGGGCGCCGGGCCCTCCGACGCCGGGTCGGTCCGGTCGACGCCCCGATCCTGGAGGACGGATGTCAGCCATCGCGCGGTCCCACCCACGTCACTCACGATGGCGACTCCTGCCGGCGGCGATGGCAGCGGCGACACTGCTGACCGTCGCGGTCGGCGTGCCGGCATCCGCCGCGGCCACCTCGACGGTGGTCAGCGCCGCGTCGGGCCGCTGCCTGGACGTCGTCGGCAACGTCCGCACCGCTGGTGCCGGCATCAACATCTACGACTGCAACGGTCAGGCCAACCAGGCATGGACCCTCACGTCAGCCGGCGAGCTGCGGGTCTACGACGAGACGATGTGCCTGGACGTGGTCGGCCAGGACACCACCGCACCGGCCACGGTGCAGATCAACACCTGCGGCGGTGGTGCCAACCAACGCTGGCGGATCAACACCAACGGGACCATCGTCGGTGTCCAGTCCGGCCTGTGCCTGGACGTCAACGGCGGCGCCACCGCCAACAGCACCCCGGTTGGTCTCTGGACCTGCAACGGCCAGGCCAACCAGCGCTGGACTACGTCGCTGGGCAGCAGTGACAGCCAGGCGCCCACGGCTCCGGGCAGCCCGCGGGTCAGCGGCCTGACGTGCAACTCCGTGACCTTCGCGTGGAACGCCTCGACGGACAACGTCGCCGTCGCCTTCTACGACGTCTACCACGACGGCCAGTTGATGAAGTCGGTGAGTGGCTCGACGCTGTCCACAGGTCTCACCGTGGTCGCCGGGGCGACCTGGGGCCTGTACGTCAACGCCCGGGACGCCGCCGGCAACGTGTCCCAGGCGAGCAGCACCGTGTCGATCACGCCCCCGCCCTGTCAGGCCGACACCCAGGCGCCGACCGCGCCGCAGCAGCTCACCGGCACCGCATCGGGCACCACGGTGACCCTGGGCTGGACCGCGTCGACCGACAACATCGGCGTCCGGGCGTACGACGTCTTCCGCGGTGGCGTGAAGGTCGGCACGGTCACCGGCGCTCCACCCGCGACCACCTTCACCGACAGTGGGCTGGCGGCGAGCACCGCGTACCAGTACTACGTGGTGGCCCGGGACGCGCAGGACAACGTCTCGTCGCGCAGCGCCACCGCGACGGTGACCACCGGCGCGGGCTGCGGCAACCCGGTGTGCGCGGTGCGCCAGGTCACCACCGACACCGACATCCCGTGGGGGCTGGCGACGTTGCCCGACGGCAGCGTCCTCTACAACCGTCGCGACGCGCACGACATCATCCAGCTCAACCCCGGCACCGGGGCGAAGACCAACCTGGGTACGGTCCCGAACGTGCAGAGCACCGAGGGTGAGGGCGGCCTGCTCGGGCTCGCCGTCTCGGCCACCTTCACGAGCGACCGCTGGTTGTACATCATGCACACCTCGCCCAGCGACAACCGGATCGTGCGGATCAGGTTCGAGAACGGCCGCCTGAACACCTCCAGCGAGCAGGTGCTCATCAGCGGCATCCGGCGCAACAAGTACCACGACGGCGGCCGGCTGCGCTTCGGCCCGGACGGCAAGCTGTACGCCAGCACGGGCGACGCGCAGAACGGCAACTACGCGCAGGACCGGTCGGCCCTCGAAGGCAAGATCCTGCGTCTCAACCCGGACGGCACCGTCCCCTCGGACAACCCGTTCGGCAACTACGTGTGGAGCTACGGCCACCGCAACCCGCAGGGGCTGGCGTTCGACTCGCAGGGCCGGCTGTGGGAGCAGGAGTTCGGCAACTCGATCATGGATGAGACCAACCTGATCACGAAGGGCGGCAACTACGGCTGGCCGGCGTGCGAGGGCACCAGCGGCACCTGCGGCACCGCCGGGTTCATCGCGCCGGCGCGCACCTATCCGACCGCGGACGGGTCCTGCTCCGGCATCGCGATCGTGCGGGACGCGCTCTACGTGGCCTGCGCGCGGGGTGCCCGCATGTACCGCGCGGTGATCAGCGGCAGCGGTCTGACGAACGTGCAGACGTACTTCAACGGCACCTACGGCCGGCTGCGGACGGTGGAGCCGGCCCCCGACGGCGGCCTGTGGCTGACCACCACCACCGTCGGTGACAAGGACAGCACCCCGAACAACAGCAACGAGAAGATCCTGCACGTCACGCTGGGCAACTGACCGCCGCGGCCCGGGCGGCTCAGCGCCTCGTCAGGATGACGAGTTGCTGGGTCGCCCGGGTCATCGCGACGTAGCGGTCCACCGCCCCCTCGATGCCCGTGCCGAACGCCTCCGGGTCGACGAGGACGACCAGGTCGAACTCGAGTCCCTTGGCCTGCTCCGGGCTCAGCGAGCGCACGCGGGACGTCGGCGGGAACGCCGGGTCGCCGATCACGCAGGCGGTCCCGTCGGCGTGCTCGGCCAGCCAGGCGTCGAGGATCGTGCCCAGCTCGGCGGCCGACCCGTGCACGACGGGGAGCCCGGTCCGGCGGATGGAGGTCGGCACGTTGGCGTCCGGGAGCACGGCCCGGATGACCGGCTCGGCCTCCGCCATGACCTCCTGCGGGGTCCGGTAGTTGATGCTCAGCGAGGCCAGGGCGATCCGGTCGAGCCCGATCCGTCGCAGGCGTTCCTGCCACGACTCGGTGAACCCGTGTCGGGCCTGGGCGCGGTCTCCGACGATGGTGAAGCTGCGCGACGGGCACCGGGCCAGCAACATCTGCCACTCGGCGTCGGTCAGCTCCTGGGCCTCGTCCACGACGATGTGCGCGAACGGGCCGGCGAGCAGGTCCGGGTCGGCGGCGGGCACCGCGGAGTCGTCGGCCAGGACGTCCCGCAGGTCCGGCTGGCGCAGCATCGTCAACAGGCCCTCACCGTCGTCGTAGGCGTCGGCCGCGAGCAGTTCGTCGACGACCCTGGCCCGGTGCTCGCGTTCCACGGCGGCGGCGGGGTCGTGCTGTCGCGGCCGCTCCGAGGCGTCACCCAGGCGCCGCCGGGCCGCGTCCAACAGCGGCAGGTCGGACACGGTCCAGGCCCGGGCGTCGTCGCGTTGCAGCGTCCGGACCTCCTCCGGGGTGAGCCAGGGCGCGCAGGTGCGCAGGTACGCGGGCACCGACCACAGGTCTCCCACCAGGTCGGCCGGGTCGAGTAACGGCCAGGCGCGGTTGAAGGCGGTGCGCAGTTCCCGGTTGCGCAGCAGCGATCGGCGCAGCGCGTCGTCCGGCTCGTCGCCGCCGTGCCTGTCGACGAGGATGGTGAGCAACTCCGCCCAGATCTCCTCGCGCGCCTCGTTGTGTGGGGTGCCCGGCCCCGGTGCCTGGAACGCGTCGGCCCAGTCGTCGGCGCCCAGCCAGATGTCACCCTCGTCGGTCGTGACGGTCATCGGCTTGACCGGTGGGTCCTCGTAGAACCGGACCGCCGCGTCGATCGCCCGGACCAGGTCCGCGGAGGACTTCAGCCGGGCCACGTCCGGGTCCTCTTCGACGGTCGCCGCGGCGCCCTCCGCGACCAGGTCCCGCAGGGTGCAGGTCTGCACGTCCTCCTCGCCGAGGCTGGGCAGGACGTCGGCGACGTAGGCCAGGTAGGGCTGGTGCGGCCCGACGAAGAGCACCCCACCCCGGCGCTGACCCAACCGAGGGTCGGAGTAGAGCAGGTAGGCGGTGCGGTGCAGCGCGACGACTGTCTTTCCGGTGCCCGGGCCACCGTCGACGACGAGCGCGCCGGCCGACCCCGCGCGGATGATGGCGTCCTGGTCGGCCTGGATCGTGCCGAGCACGTCCCGCATCCGGCTCGACCGCGCGCTGCCCAGGCTGGCGATGAACGCGGACTGGTCGTCGAGCGCGACGGCGTGCCCCACGAACCCGTCCGGGGTGAAGACCTCGTCCCAGTAGTCGCTGATCCGGCCGCGCGTCCACCGGTACCGGCGACGACTCGCCAGACCCATCGGGTTGGCGTGGGTCGCGCCGAAGAAGGGCTCGGCGGCGGGAGAACGCCAGTCGAGCAGCAGCCGCCGACCCGCGCTGTCGACGAGGCCGCGACGTCCCACGTACACGGGCTCGGGGTCGTCCGTGCCGACCACGTGGCCGAGACACAGGTCCAGGCCGTAGCGACTCAGCGCCCGCAGGCGGCCGGTCAGCCGGCGGATCTCCTCGTCCCGGTCCATCGCCTGCCGGCCCTTGCCGCCGGGCGCCAGGCGCTCGGCGGCCAGGCGCTCGGACAGCTCGGCGTTCAGGTGGTCGAGGCTCTCCGCCATCGTCGCGAAGTGCTGCTCGTCGCGGGCGATAAGCGTCCGGTCGGCCTTGGGGGCGAGATGACCGGGGAGATCGAAGACGGAGGGAGGCAGGGAATTCAAATGATGACTTCCATTTCGGCAGATTCTGGTCTCGGCCGACGATTTTGCGGCACGACCCGGGTCTTGCCGCAAGCCCCCCAGTGCGCTATATGTTAGAAGTGGCAGGGGGCCGGGTGCCCCCGTTTTCCGAGCTCAGGGCGCATCGACGACCTCCCGGCCGAGGGGCCAGAGGGCCGCCGGCACGAGCTTGAAGTTGGCGATGCCAAAGGGGATCCCGATGATCGTCACGCAGAGGGCGACACCGGCGATGATGTGCGACAGCGCCAGCCACCAGCCCGCCAGCACCAGCCAGAGGATGTTCGCCAACCCGGAGGCGACGCCCGCGCCCGGCTTCGGCACGAGGGTGCGGCCGAAGGGCCACAGCGCGTAGACGGCGAGGCGGAGCGACGCGACGCCGAACGGGATGGTGACGACCAGGGCGAAGCAGACCAGGGCGGCGACGCCGTACCCGACCGCCAGCACGATCCCACCGCCGAAGATGAGCCACAGCACGTTCAGGGCGAAACGAATCATCACCTCAGCATGAGCGATGTTCGCCACCCGGGCGCGCGGGTGCGGTCGCCGACGCGGGCACCACGCCGAAGGTGAGTGCTTGTTACACTCCGCCATTGATGATCATGGGCGGCGTGGCGCGGCGAGCCCACGACCACCGAGGCTGGCGGTGATTCTGGTGAACGACGGGTTCGCGGTCGACGCGGACGAGATCCGTGCCCACGCGCGCAACATCGAGGCGCTGGCGGGCCGCTTCGCGGCGGTGCGGGCGGCCAGCGCCCACATCACCCAGGACGACTCGGCGTACGGGTTGCTGTGCGGCTGGATCGCCGGAGTCCTGGCCGACAAGCACGCTCGGCAGGACGAGTTGTTCGCCGCCGTCGAGGAGAATCTGACGCTGGCCGCCTCGGGGCTGCGCCAGACCGCCGACGGCTATGACACGGTCGACGGCGACAACGCCGCGCTGATGAGCGGCGTGGAAAGCCAGCTGACCCGATGACCGACCTGTCACTTGTCGCCGACGTCACCTCGACGCGGGAGGCGTGGACGGGCGCCTCCCTGGCCGACAGCGTCGAGGGTCTGGTCGACGCCATCAGGAGTGAGGGCTGGGTCGACGACCTGCTCGCGGGTGCCGCGCTCGGGCTCGACGTGGCGGTGACGGTGCTGGATCCGTTCAGCGCGCTGCTCGCCAACGGCCTGGGCTGGGCGATGGAATACTTCGAGCCGCTGCGGGAGATGCTCGACCAGCTCACCGGCATGCCCGACGTGGTCGCCGCGCACGCCGCCACCTGGAACAACATGGCCGCCGAGCTGCACAGCATGGCCAACGACCTGCGGGCGCACCTCGACGCCGACCTGCCCGAGTGGTATGGGCAGGCCGCGCTGGCGTACCACGGCCTGATGGACCACAACGTCGAGGCCCTCGGCGGGCTGGGTGCGGTCTCCGCCGCGATGGCCGCGGCCACCGAGGGTGCCGGCAACCTGGTGGCCTTCACCCGCGACATCGTGCGCGACCTCATCGCCGACCTGGTGGCACGCGTGATCGTCTGGGCGGTCGAGGCCATCTTCGTCGTCACGATCCCGGTCATCGCCGCGCAGATCACGGCCGCCGTCGTCAAGTGGGCCGGGCGCATCCTCATGTACGTCGGCGCGTTGATCACCAGCCTGACCAACCTCACCCGCATCCTGAACGGATAAGGCGTCCATGGCGAAGCCCGGAAAACCCGGCGGCGGCAGCGGCGGCACGGGTGGAGGTGGCGGCGCCGGCAAACCCCCGAAGAGCTACGGCGGCATCAACGCCGGCAAGGGCATCTCCAGTGCCCAGCAGGCCACCGGCCAGGCGGCGAAGCAGGGCCATCCACCCGGGGCCGGTCAGGGGCCCGGCAACACCAAGCCGGCGAAGCCGACCCCACCTCCCGCGCCGACCAAGCCGCCGACAGCAGGCGGCATCCACCACAGCGACGCGTCGAGGAAGCACATCATCGAGGGCGACGGTGGCCGACAGGGCGGCCACCTCGCGGGCACCGGCTTCTCCAACAAGACGGAGTTCCCGAAGAGCTGGGACGAGGCCAAGATCCTCGACGCCGCGCACCAGGTGACGCAGCAGGGACCACCGAACAAGGGGCCATACCCGACCAAGGACGCGGACGGCAACCCGGCGTGGGCCTACGACTACGTCGGCGTCGTCGATGGTGTGCAGGTCAAGACGACGGTGCTCGCCGACGGCGAGATTCGTACCGCCTTCCCGCCGGACCGGACCAACCCGGGCGTCATCAGCAACCCGCCGGCGCCGAACCCCGCCCCGCAGGGAATCCCGCAGGGCAACCCGCCCCGTTACAGTAATCCCGACGTCGGCGGCGACGGCAGTTGGACCTGGGAAGGCCCGAAGGGCAACAAGATCATCAGAGTCGTCCAGGACGACCAGGGCAACGTCACGCGGACCGAGCTGGGCGACTACAAGAAGAAATGACCATCATGGATGCGCAGACGTACGCGACGGTCGCCGAGGTGTGCCGGCGGCTCGTGGGCCGGCTACCCGACGATGTCCTCGGCACCGTGCGGGAGCAGTACGCCGCGGGTGAGTTCGACCTGGCCGACGCCACCCTCCTGCTCAGCCTGGCGTACTACGGCGTCGGAATCACCAGCGCGGAACGGGGCCTCCTGCGCACCGTCGTCGGTGATCCCGACGGCCCCGACCTGGCCGACGTGCCGGTCATCGCGGAGGTGCCGCCACTGGCGTACCGGTTCAGCCCCGACGGCCCCCCGGACGCGGCCAACCCGGCACCGGCCGACACCCTCCTGGCTGCCGACGCCCCACGCCGCCACGGTCGCAGCCTGCACCGCGCCTGGCGGTCACCACTGGACGGCGCACCGGACGCGGCGGCGTGGACGTACGTGCTGCGGGTGACCGACGGCGCGGACGAGCTCTCGACGTACTCGGGCGTCATGTCGACGCTCTGGGTCTCGCTGCAACAGAAGTGGCCGGTGGAGGTCGTCGCCGGCGACTCGCCGCGGACGCCGTACCAGGAGGCCGTGCTGGCCGCCGCCCAGGTGATCTGGCGCGCCTGAGGGCCCCGCGGCCCCGACCGGGGGTCGACTCGGTGGAAAACCTGAGACGGAGATCAGGGGGCGGGCGAGGGATCTTCCCGGAGCCGGCCGCGACGCCGCAGACCAGATGATGATCGGCATGAGACGCGCTGCGCTGTACGTCCTCGCCGGACCTGTCGGAATCGCCGCCTACGGCCTGGTACGCCTGTGGGCACGAGCCGACGACGTGTACGGCCCGGGGCTCGACTGGCAGGCCGCCCACCTGGTCGCCCTCGCCGGCATGGTGTGCTTCGTCCCGGGTGTGCTCGTGCTGTCCCGTCTCCTGCCCCGCAGCCCTTGGCGTACCGGCGTGGTGGCCCTCACGATGGTGGGGCTCGCCGCGACGATGGTGCAGTTCGGTGCCGACATCGTGGAGGGTCTCCTGGCCGCCGACCGGGCGGAGATGTCGGCGCTCGGCGCGGACTTCAAGGACATCCCCGGCGTCGAGGTCGCCTTCTACGACGTCGTACCCCAGTTCTTCTTCCTCGGCCTGGTCGTCCTCGCGGGCATGCTCGCCGCGAGACGGCGGCTGCCGTGGTGGAGCGTGCCGCTGCTGGTCGCCGGCATCGTCCTGCCGGTGGTCACCCTCGACCTGCTGCCCGTCGCCGGCCTGGCCATGCTGGCGGCACTCGCGCCGGCACTGCCGGCCCTACGGGAACGGCAGGTCGTCACGGCGGCGGCGGACCGCACCCCGTCGCGCCGTTGAGGACGATTCGGATAGTACGTGATCCGACAGCAACTTCTGGGGCGGCTGTATAGCGTCTGACCTGGGCAAACGTTCCGAATAGATCGAGCGGGACGCCCCTACTCCGATGCCACTGCCGGGCATTCCCCGTACCTCGCGCAAGGAAGGCCCTCCCATGCACCGCATGATCCATCGACTACTGCTCCTGACCGGCACGGCCGTCGTCATCGCAGCGCTGACGACCTCGACGGGCGCCGCGGCCCGGCCGGACAACGCCCCGCCGGTGCGTACCTCGTCCCCGGCTCTGGCGTCGTTGAACGCCGGCTCCTGCAACATCCTGTGGGACCTGCTCAACGCCGGTGGCCGTAACGGTCGGGTGGCGGTCGGTCTGACCGAGGACCAGCAACTCCTCAAGTTCGCCGCCAACCGACCGGGGTTGGCCTGCGTGATCGGCACGGTGGACCTGCCCGGCACCGAGAACCTCGTGGGCATCGACTACCGGGTCCAGGACGGCCGGCTCTACGGCGTCGGCAACAGCGGCGGCATCTTCACCCTGTCCACCAGCGACGCCGCCGCCACGAAGGTCAGCCAGCTGACCATCCCCCTCAGCGGGTCGTTCTTCGGCGTCGACTTCAACCCGGCCGCCGACCGGCTGCGCGTCATCAGCGACACGGGCCAGAATCTGCGGCACAACGTCAACGTCGGCGGCGTCACCCTCGCCGACGGCACCCTCACCTACCCGCCTGCGGTCACCGCCGCCCCCGGGCTGACCGCGGCGGCCTACACGAACGTCGACCTCGATCCGGGCACCGCGACCACGTTGTTCGATGTGGACACCAACCTCGACCAGGTCGCGTTGCAGTCCCCGGCCAACGCTGGCCAACTCGTCGTCACCGGCAGCCTGGGCGTGGCCGCCAATCCCCGGGCCGGCCTCGACATCCACAGCACCCTGCGCGGCGGGCGGGCGGTGAGCAACAACGCCTACGCCGTCCTCAACGGCGGCTTCCCCAGCCGGGTGTACCAGGTCGACCTGCTCACCGGCGCGGCCCAGCCGACCGGTGACTTCGCCGTGAAATACCTGGTCATCGATCTCGCGCTGCGCCTCGACCAGCAATAGCGCCGACGTCCGGTAGGGGCGGCCCACCCCCGGGTGGGCCGCCCCTAGCCGTGCGCTGAAGGCTCGGTCAGTTCGACAGGCCGGTGCAGGCGACCCCGTCGATGGTGCACCCCTCGGGGGCGGCACCGGCGGGCGCGCCGTTGACCCGGAACGTCACCCGGACCGACGCGCTGGCCGGCACCTGGCCCGCCGTGCCGTCCGGCACGAACGTCCACACCGCGCCGTCGCGGGTGGCCCGCGCGCCCTCGACCGCGCTGACCCGCAGCGACTCCCGGGGCAGGGTGACCACCAACGTCCACTGCGGCGTCGGCGTCGACCCGGGGTTGCTGATTGTCACCGCCGCGCCATAACTGAGCAGCGCGTTGTCCTCGATGGCGAAGCCGGCGACCAGGGCGGCGGGCGTGGCCGTCGCGGTCGAACCGGTCGGCGCGGGCCTGGTCGACGCGCCGACGGTCGGTGGGACCGCGGTGGCCGAGGCGCCTGGCGGGGGAGCGGGCGCCGCCGGGCTGGTGGCCGCCGGTCGCGCCTGCGCCCGGGGCGTGCCGGCCGGAGGTGTGCTCTCCTGGTCGACCGACAGCGGCGGATCGAGCGTCACAGGTGTCAGCTTCTCCGGCGTACGCAGCACCCCGGCGACGAGGACGACCGTCACGACGAGCACCCCGAGCACCGCGAGCACGGCCAGCCAGGTGGCCCGCGAGGCGTCGTCCCGACCGGTGAGCACCCGCCGGGCAGCCCTGGCGAAGGCCACCAGCCGGTCCAGCAGGATGATCGCCACGGTACGGCGTGGCTGGGGTGGTGTTGCCGGCACTGCCTGTCTTCCCTTCAGTTCGTCGCCGGATGCCCGCCCGCGATCCGTCCCGGTCGCGCGGGGCAGCCGACCGGTCACAGGTCGCGGAGCCCGACGAGAATCGCTTCGAGTAGATCCTCGGTCGGCAGGTCCGACAACATCGGCGGGTCATGCGTCTCGATCAGCCCGGCCGCGAGCAGGTCACCGAGCAGCACCCGGACCGTCCCCAGTGGGAGGTCCAACTCCGCCCCGACCTCCGCGACCGACACCGGATGGTGACACAGCTCGACGATCCGCGCCTGTTCGGGGAAGAGCGGTGTGGGTGGCGTGCCGGTCCGCCGGGCGACGACAAGTGAGATCAGGTCGAACTGACCGTGCGCGGGCGAGGTGCGCCCGCCGGTCATCGTGTACGGCCGGGCGACCGGACCCGCGTCGTCGTCGTACCACGCCTCGTCAGCGGTGCCGGTGCTGCGCACCAGTGTCCCCGATCGTCGCCGGGGAGGCCGGCCCCAGTGTGATCGGCAGGTGCCGCTCGGCCTGCCCCACGAACAGCGCCACCTCGTACGCCATGTCGCCGACCTTGACGTCGTCACCGGCGATCCGCACGGTGAGGATGGTGCCGTTCGGGATGGTGGCGACGAACAGGAACGTCCGTGCCATCTGCACCACGACCTGACGCAGACTGCCCGCGTCGCAGGTGCGGGTGGCGGCCAGCCCCAACGCGATCAGTCCGGCGACCACGCCGGAGATCTGCTCGGCCAGCTTGCCCTCCACCCGCCGGGAGCCGCCGAGCGCCAGCCCGTCCGGGGAGAGCACGACGGCGAACTCCGCGCCGGGCACTCGGTCGACCAGGCGGTCCAGTGCACCGGTCAGGCCGTCGTCGGTGACCACTGCAGGGGTCATGGGTGTCTCCTCGCTGCTCTGGCGATCGGCATCTCGACAGTGTCGAGGCTGGCCCTGCCGTGTTCGGGGTCGGTGGGCCCGCTCTGGCGGACCCGCGTCGGCAGCGCGCCGTCGCCGTTCGGGTCGGCCGGGCCGGTGCCGTTGTGCGCCGGCGGGTACGGGGTGGCGGGTGGCGCGGTGGACGGGCGCCGGACGGTGTCGCCGCCGGCGACCAGCCGGGCCGGCAGGAGCACGATCGCCGCCGTCCCACCGCGTCGGCTGGGCCGCAGCGAGACGTGCGCCCCACAACGTTCGGCCAGCACGGCGACGGTGTACAGCCCGGTGGGGCTCGTGGGTGGGGCGGCAGGCGGGCTGCCGAGCAGGTGGTTGGCGTCGGCCAGGGCGGTGGCGTCCAGGCCGGGTCCGTCGTCGACGACGAGGACGGCGCACCCCTGCGGTTGGTGCTCGCCGCTGACCCGGACGGTGGTGTCCGCCGGCGAGAAGACGAGGGCGTTCTCGATCAGCTCCGCCAGCAGGTGGACGACGTCCGTGACGGCCGGGCCCGCGAGCGACCACGGCCAGTGCGGCGCGATCAGGACCCGGTGGTAGTCCGGCACCTCGGCGACGGCACCGCGGGCGACGTCGAGCAGCGGCACCGCGCGCCGCCAGCGGCGGGCGGGCGTCGCGCCGGCCAGGGCGATCAGCTTCTCCACGTTGCGGCGGACCCGGGTGGTCAGGTGGTCGAGTTGGAACAGTTCAGTGCTCTCCTCGGCGGACCGCTCCCGGCGCTGCATCCCGTCCAGCAGGTTGAGCTGGTCACGCAACAGGACCTGGTTGCGTCGGGTGACCCGCAGGAACAGCTCCCGGTCAGGGCCGGCGGGCGGTGCCACGACAACCGGGGCCGGGGCCGGCGGGTGCACGACCGGCCGGGTCAGCTCGTCGGCCAGCCGTCCGACGGTGCGCACCCAGCTCACCAGGAGCACGAGCACGACGATGAGGCCCAACCCCACCACCGCGCCGGTACGCGCGACGATCACCGCGGCACCCGGCGTGGCCCGCTCGACGCTGCTGCGGGCGGTGCTCGTCACAAGTGTCTGTAGTGCGCCGAGGGCGGTGTCCACGGCGGCCCGCCAGCCCTGGATGGTGGTCCCGGCCAGGGAGTTGGCGGTGTCCGCCCGTAGCAGCCGGTCCTCCAGGGCGATCAGCCCCGCGAACTCGGGGCCGGTGGCGAACCGCTGGTGCGTACCGGGGCCGTCGGCGGGCAACCCGGCCGCCGCCTCGGCGCGCGCGAATCGCTGGTTGTCGACGAGCGCGCCCAGTCGGCGTCGATCGTCGACACCGAGCCGCCCGGCCGTCAGCGCAGCGCTGACCAGGGTGTCCTCCCGTGCCAGCAGCTCCCGGGCGCGGGCCAGCGCGATCACCGCCCGGGTGTCGGCGGCCAGCGCGCTCTCGTACGCGCCCCACTCCGGGCCGTACACGCGGAAGGCGACGTCGATCACCTGGTTGTACCCGTCGACCGTCGCGGCCTGGTCGAGGTGCCCGGCGTCCAACTGGGACCGGATCGTGCTCAGGCCGTCGAGCCGGCGGACCAGCTCGTCGGCCCGGTCGCGCACCTCGCCCGCGCTGAGCAGCCGGATGTCGTGGCCCTCGGTGAACTCGCGAAGCTCGGCGGCGGCCCGGTCGGTGCCCTCGCGCGCCCCGCCCAGCGGGGTCGCCGTCGACCCGCCCCCGGCGACCGTCTCGGCACTGACCCGGCGCTCGGTCTGCAGGCTCAGGATCAGGCGGTCGATGGGCTGGCCCAGCGTGTCCGCCAGAGCCCGCACGCGCAGCAGGTCGATGGCGTCCTGGCTGGTCAGGTAGGCCGCGTACGACCAGAGCGTGACAAGCACGGCGGCCAGCACGACAAGCCTGGTCCGCAGCAGCCGGACCTCGTCTCGCGTCACGCCCCGCTCCGCTCGGTGCGGGAACGGCCGCGGCGTGGGCCCCTCATCGCGTCGCCCGCTGCGGCCACGGCTGCCCGGCCGTGTCGCTGGCCCGGTCGGCGACGACGGTGCGCAGCAGGGCCAGCAACTCGGCGCGGTTGGCGCAGTTCAGCCGGTTGCGCATCCGCGCCACGTGGTGCTCCACGGTCTTGGCCGAGATGAAGAGCCGGTCGCCGATCTCGCGGTAGGTCAGCCCGGCCAGCACCAGCTCGGCGACCTCGTACTCCCGGTCGCTGAGCCCCTGCTGGGTAGGGCCGGCGACCCGCGCGGCGCTCTCGGTGCTCGTCGCCGCCGGCTCGCCGTGGCCGCCGGATGGTCGCCCCTGCAACGCCCGGGCGCACTCCAGCAGGGCTGTCATCGCCCGCCGGTCCGCGGTGCGGATGGCGGCCTGACCGGCGAGTCGCGCACCGTCCCAGCACAGCCCGGTGTCGTGCAGCGCGCGGGCGGCGGTCTCCACCCGGGCCGGGTCGACGACGCCCCGGAGCACCTCCACCCAACACTCCGCGGCGGCGGCGACCACTGCGGCGTACCGGCTGTGGTCGGCCGCGGCCAGCAGAGCCGTCACGTGGTCGTCGGCGACGGCCGGTGCGCCGGTGAGGATCGCGGCGTGCAGTCCACTCCAGTGCAGCGGCACACTCCACAGTGGCGGGTCGTCGAGCCGGCCGAGCAGAGCCCGTGCCTCCCGCAGGTACGGTTCGAGGCGAGCGAGGTCACCGAGGCGCGCGCCGGCGATGGCCAGCTCACCCAGCGGCAGGAGCGTGAACAGGTCGACGGGGTGCCGGACCACCGCCTCCAGCGCCTGCCCCCAGCCACGCTTGAGCGCCCCGATGTCGCTGTTGCGGCGGCCCACGCCCATCCGGATCGCGGCGGCGAAGAGCAGGTCGCGTGACTCCAACTGCCGCCCGTCGAGCGTCACCGCGGCGAGGTGCTCGGTCGCGGCGCGCGTCTCGCCCCGGACCATCAGGATCCAGGCCTGCAACAGCCGGTGCCGGCGAGCCATCAGCGGGCCACCGACACCGGCGCCCAGGGCCCGGTGCAGCACCTGCTCGGCGATCTCCAGCTCACCGCAGTGCACCGCCGTCAGCGCGGCGAGCGCCGCCGGGCTGTCCGGTAGCAGGGCGGCCCGGCCGTCCGGTTCGAGTAGTGCGGCGGCCTGCACGAGCGTGGAGAGCGCGGCGGTCGGCGGGCCGCTCACGCTCTCGCGTACCCCCTCGGCCATCAGGCGGGCGGCGCTGGCGTGCAGGGTCGGCGGTTCGCCCGCGGGGTCGCCGGCCGGCGAGCCGGCGGCGGCGTCCAGGTGCCCGGTGGCGAGCCCGCCGACGATGGCGAAGGCCAGCGCGGAGGCGGTGCCCGACCAGCGGTACAGCTCCACGCTGCGACCGATGTGGCCACGGTGCGCCAGGGCGGTCGCGGCCACCACTGCCGCCTCGGAGCGGTCGGGCGGGGCGGCGGTGGCCAACAGGCGGTCCGACAGCCGCAGGGCGTTGTCGAGGTTGCCGGCGAGCGCGGCGGCGAGCGCCTGTCGGGCGCTGGCCGGCTGCCCGGCCGCGGTGGCGGCGGCGAACAGCTCGGCGGCGAACGCCGGCTCGTCGGCCAGGGCCTCACCCGCCGCGGCGGCCAGCGTCGAGGCCGGGCAGTCGCCGAGCGCGCCGACCGCGAGCAGGGAACGGACCAGCGGCAGCACCGCGCCGCCCCGGGCGAGCTGCAACTCGGTGAGTTGCCGCCAGACCGCGCTCCGGTCGGTGGTGGGGCTGAGCGTCGTGACGGCCCGTCGGACGATCGGCGCGAGCCGGCCGTCGGCGCCGAGCAGCCCGGCCGCCCGGGTCGTCGCGATCAACTCGTCCACCGCCGCCGGGTCCCCGCCCAGGAGCGTGGCGAGCATCCCCGCCGGCAGCGCCCCGCCGGCCGCGACGGCGAGCAGCAGCCGCCGGACGGCGGCGGGCTGCACGTCCAGGTCGGGACCGAACTCCCCGAGGACGGACCGGGGCGGACTGACCATCGTGCCGGTCTGGGGCTCCCCGCCGGCCAGGCCGCGGACCAGCCGTTCGACGTCCCGGGGGACGCCGGCGGTCTGCGTGTGGACGAAGTCGACAAGGTCGTCGCGGCGACCCAACTCCGGCGTGGCGGCGAGGTAGCTGGCGGTCTGCTCCCGGGTGAACGGCGTGAGGAGCACGGCCTGCCCGTCCCGTCGGAGGGAGTCGACAAGCTCGCTGAGCGCCGCCGACCGGGGCCACGGGCGATGGGCGACCACCAGGCGGTGCCGGCGGGTGGCGAGCAGACGCAGGAGCACCTCGATGCGCGCGTCGTCGAGCAGGTGCGCGTCGTCGACGAGCACCAGCGCGTCGGGGTCGACAGGTGCGCCGGGCTGCGGGGCGGCCGTGTGGACCGGGATCCCGGCCCGCTGGTGGATCCGCGCCAGCTCGGCGAGCAGCGCGGTCTTTCCGTGACCGCCGGGGCCGGCGATGCCGACGGCCAGTGGGCCGGCCGGGTCCTGCGCGACCCTGTCCAGCAGGGCCCGTGGCCCCCTGTCCAGGGTCAGCCCGGGTGCGGCGATGTCGTTCATGATCATTGGGGTCATCCTTCGCGTCCCCGGCCGCGGGCCAGCGTCAGGCGGGACGGCTTCGGCAGATCCAGTGGGAGGACCCGGACCGGGGGCCGCGGTGGCGGATCGCCCGGGACGGTGTCGTGGTGGGGGCGGTGCGGTGCCGGGATGGTGGCCCGTCCGGCGCCGCGTACCGGGTCGTGGACCGGTGCCGGCGGGCGTGGGCGCGGCGACACCACCTGGACGGCGGCCAGTGCCGCCCCGGCGGCGGCGGTCAGTTGCGAGTCCGGTTCGACCTCGACCGGCACCGGGAGGGCCGCGCTGACCAACTCGGTGACGAGGGGAACGCGGGCCGAGCCTCCGGCCAGCAGAACCCCGTCGAGCTGGGCCGGTGTCAGGTCGGCGCTCCGCACGGCCCGCAGCAGCAGGTCGACGGTGGCCTGCACCAGCGGCCGGATCATGTGCTCGAACTGCGCCCGGGTCACCGGGATCCGGGCCGGGCCGCCCGGCAGGGCCAACACCACGTCGGCCGCCAGGTCGACCGTCAGCACCCGCTTGACCCGGTCACACTCCGCACGCAGCCCGCGCAGGGCGGCCTGGGTGCCGCGACGGGCGGTGCTGGCCAACTCCCGGGCCAGCACCGCACGGGTGTGCCCGGCCAGGGCCTCGTCGAAGTCGGCGCCGCCAACCGAGTCGAGGCCCTGAGGCGTGCCGAACGTCTCGTACGTCCCGTGGGCGGTGCGACGCACCAGGGCAGCCTCGAAGCTGTTGCCCCCCAGGGCGTAGACGACGGCCGTGGTGCCCGCGAACCCGCGGGCGGCGTGGCTCTCGGCCACCGTGACCGTGCGCGGCAGCAACGTCACGTGCCGCAGGCCGAAGGCCGACAGGGCCCGGTGCAGCACCTCTCGCCGGTAGGGGCGCCACCCCGCCGGGTGACTCAGCACGACGGCCTCGGCCGGGCCACCCTCCAGGGCGTGCACCCGGTCCACCACCCACGCCGCGAGTTCCGCGGTCAGCGTCTGTGGTGTGCATGCCTCGCCGCCCAGCAGCAGGGGAACGTCGTCACCGATCCGGTGGACGAAGTCCCGGGTGGTGCGGCTGCCGTCGTCGGTCGCGGGCTCGCCGACGTGCAGGGAACCGTCCTCGGACAGGCACAGCACCGACGGTACGACAGGGGAGTCGACGTGCAGCGGGACCGCCTCGGGGCGGGCCCAGCCCACGCCGTTTCGCCGTGCGACCGCGGCGGCGGTGTTGGTGCTCCCGATGTCTATCCCCAGGACGTACGCCATCGTCTCTTCTCCCCCCGTGAGTTGGCCGGTCGGTGGCGATGGTGTCGGTGCTCTCGACGACCCACCCCCGGCGAACCCCGCGGGCTCCTACGTTCGTACCAGAGATCAGCCCCTGGTCGGGACCCTAATCTCGCCGGGACGGTTTCCCCCTGTCCCCCTAACGTACGAGGTGGCGGAGTCCCTAGTTCAACCGGGCCGGATGCGGGCTGAGCCCCGATGCCCGGGGTGCGCCCCCAGCCCTAGCGTCACTGTCGACGTACGACACCCGCCGACGCCACTTCCGAGGAGAACCCGGCACATGGACTCGCACCAGACCCTCCACGACTTCGTGCTCGACCTGCTGACGAACCCCGACGCGCGGTCGGCCTTCGACCTCGACCCCGAGGGCGCGCTGCGGGGCGCGGGGCTCACCGACATCACCGCGGCGGACGTGCAGGACGTCGTGCCGCTTGTCGTCGACTACGCGCCGGGGGCGGGCCTCGCGCCGTTGGCCTCGCCGGTCGGGCAGCTCGGGCTGGACCCGCTGCTCACCGACGCCACCGACGTGGTGGGTCAGTTGCAGAGCGTGGCGCAGCAGATCAGCGTGACGACCTCCCCCACCGGCGTGGACATCAAGGCCGGTGTGCTCGGCGCCATCGCGGTCGACTCGTCGTCGGCAGCCGCCGGGGTCACCGTGCTGCCGGGGATCGGCCTGGGCGTCGGTCCGGCCGGCCTTGACACCGACTTCGCCGGCGTCGGCGATGTGGCGTACACCCTCGACGCCGACGTGGTGCAGCCGGTGGACGCGATCGCGGACCCGGCGATCGGCGACGTCACCGGCACCGTCGGTGACGCGAGCGGTCTGCTCGGCGGCACCGACCCGAACCTGATCGGCGGCGACCTGATCGGTGGCGTCCTCCCCGGCGCCCACGGCCAGATCGGCGGGGTCGTCAGCTCCCTCGGTGTCGACGACACCCTTGGTGGGCTGGGCCTCGGGCACGGCGACGGTGTCGTCGGCGGTGTGGTCCCGCCGCTCGACGTGCAGTCGACGGTGGGCGGCGTGACGCACCAGGTGGACAGCCTCCTCCCCGGTGTCACCGACACGGTCGGTGGCGTGACCGGCGGGGCCACCGATGGTGTGCTCGGCGGCGACTCGCACGCCTCGTCCGATCACGGGCTGCTGGGTCTCACCGGCGGCCTGCTCTGACCCGGTTCTCCGGTCGGAGCGGAGGGTCGGATCGTCTCGGGCGATCCGGCCCTCTCCGGTTCCAGTTCCGGAACCTCTTGATAATTGAGCCGAAATCCGCACACTTGGTGCGGTGATGGCCGGGATCTGGTTGGACGTGCTGGACGACATCGCCCGCACGTGCAGTGCACATGGTCGTGGCGACCTGCTCCAGACGGTCCGGCAGAAGCGTGCCCAACTGCTGGACCCGACGTTGCGCGTCCTGGTCATCGGTGAACCGAACCAGGGCAAGAGTCAGTTGATCAACGCGATCATCAACGCCTCGGCCTGCCCGGTCGGTGACGGCCGCACGACGGTCCTACCGACGGTGGTGCAGCATGCCGAGGCCCCGTCCGCCGCGGTCGCGCAGGCGTCACCCGCCCGGGGTGGTCCCGCCGGCACCGCGCTCGCGGTGACCGTCGAGCGGACCCCGGTGGCACTCAACCAGGTCGCTCAGAGCGTGGCCGGCATGGTCGGGCGGCAGCCGGGCGGCGGTCCCGCGTACGTCGAGATCGGGGTGCCCCGCGCCCTGCTCGGTGCCGGGCTGGTGCTTGTGGACACTCCCGGCACCGACGAGGTCGCCGGCATCGGCGGCACTGCCTCGGTCACCGCTCCGGCCCGCGCCGACACCGTGCTGCTGGTCTCCGACTCCACCCGGGACCTGTCGGTCGCCGAACTCAACATGCTGCTGCACGTCGTACGCTCGCACCCCAACGTGATCGTGGTGCAGAGCAAGACCGATCTGGTGGCGGACTGGCGCGCGGTCGCCGAGCGCAACCGGCAGCACCTGGCCGAGGCCGGCATCCCGGCGACGCTGATCCCGGTCTCGGCGACGTTGCGCCTGCGCGCCGCCGGTGCCGACGACCGGGGCCTCAACGCCGAGTCCGGCTTCCCCGCGCTGATCGCCCGACTACAGCGGGACCTGGCCGGCAAGGCCGACCACCTGGCCAGGGCCTCGGTGCAGACGGTGGCCCGGACGGTGGTGGAGCAGTTGGCCGCGCCGCTGCGCGCCGAGCTGGCGACCCAGGAGGCCGAGGAGCAGTCCGGGCCGATCTCCCGGCTGCACGCCGCCCAGCGCGAGGTCGACGAGCTGCGCCGGTGCTCCACCCGGTGGCAGAACACGTTGAGCGACGAGATCGGTGACCTGCTGTCCGACATCGAGTACGACCTGCGCGACCGGACCCGACAGATCCTGCGCACTGTCGACGAGGCGTTCGACACGGCCGATCCGCTCATCGCCTGGGACACCTTCCAGGACTGGCTGGAGCGGAGCCTGGTGGAGGCCGCGGAGGCCAACCACGAGTGGTTGGTCCAGCGCTGCGACTGGATCGCCCGCCGGGTGGCCGCCAACTTCAACAGGTACGGCTACGACGTGTTGCCGCCGTGGTCGATGACGATGCCGGAGGACATCGGGGAGCGTCTGCCCGAGTTGCAGATGCCGACGATCGACCGGTTCACCGCGAGCCAGAAGCTGTTCACCGGCATGAAGGGGTCCTACGGCGGCATGCTGATGTTCGGTCTGGCGACCACCCTGGCCGGCATGCCGATGATCAATCCGGTCTCGGTGGGGATCGGGGCGCTGTTCGGCGGCAAGAGCATCCGCGACGAGAGCAAGCAGTTGCTCCGTCGCCGACAGGCGACGGTCAAGACGGCCATCCAGCGACATGTCGACGACTTCTTCGTCCGGATGATCCGCGACTGCCGCGACGCCGTCCGGCAGGTGCAGCGGATGCTGCGGGACCACTTCACGGGGCTGACCGAGGAGCTTCAGGAGGCGATCGTCCAGTCGTTCCGCAGCGCCAAGCAGGAGGCCGACACCGATGCGTCGCTGCGCGAGCAGCGGCAGCGCGAGATCCGGCTGAAGATGACCCGGTTGGCGGCACTCCACGAGCAGGCCCAGCAGTTGACGGGAACGCGTTCCGCCCCGCTGCCGTTGGAGCCGCAGGCATGACCGTGGGGCAGCGCCTCGACGAGGCGGCCTGGGGGTTGCTGCACCAGGCCATCGACCTCTACCAGGACAACCCCCGGGCCGTCGGGCAGTTGCGACACCAGGTCGCCCGCCTGGAGCAACCGCTGCGGATCGCGGTCGCGGGTCCCTGGCGATCGGGCAAGTCGACGGTGCTCAACGCGCTGATGGGGGAGGAGGTCGCGCCGGTCGAGAGGGCGGACGGGGCGTTCACCTGGTACGAGGACGGCGCCGAGCCCCGCGCGACCGCCTATCCGGTCGGTCAGCCGCCGCAGGAGTTGACGGTGGTCAAGTCGGCGACCGGCCTGCGGGTGGATCTCGGCTGGGGCGCGGGGGACGTACGCGACATCGTGGTGCGGTGGCCGACGCGGGCGCTGCGGCAGGTCACGCTGATCGACACCCCGGCGGTCACCGGCGGCGTCGAGCAGGGTCGGGCGCCGGTGTTGGAGCGGGTGTTACGCGACGCGGACGCGGTGTTGTATCTCACCCGCGACGCGCGCGACAGTGACCTGCGGGTGCTGGAGTCCGGCCGGGACGGCGTGGTCGGGCAGACCGCCCCGGTCAATGTGATCATGGTGCTGTCCCGGGCGGACGAGATCGGTGGAGGCCGGATCGACGGCCTGCTCACCGCCCGCCAGCTCGCGCGTCGGCACTACCGCGATCCACGGGTCGGCGCGCTCAGCGTGAACGTGGTGGCGTGCAGCGGGATGATCGGCCTGGCCGGCCGGATGCTCGGCGAGTCGGACTTCGCCGCGCTCGCGGCCATCGCCCAGGTGCCCAGGGCGGAGTTGGACGCACACCTGCTCTCCGCCGACCGTTTCCTGCACGGCGAGCTGCCGGTACGGCTGGAAACCGAGGTGCGCGCCGCGCTGCTGGACCGGTTCGGGGTCTTCGGCGTCCGGCTGGCGACCACACTGGTGCGCAGCGGGTTCGACAGCCGGGTGAAACTCTCCGCCGAACTCATTCGGCGTAGCGGTCTCACCGAGCTGCGCGAGTCGGTGACCCGCTGTTTCATCGATCGCGCCGACGCCCTCAAGGCCCGGTCCGCGCTGGGCGCGGTCGAGGCGTTGCTGCGGGCCGAGCCCGCCCGTGGTTCCGCGGAGTTGGCCGGCGCCATCGAGCGGATCCTCGCCGGCGCTCACGAGTTCCGGGAGCTACGCCTGCTGGTCGCGCTGCGCGGCACCCGGCTCGGCTTCGACGCGGAGTTGGCCGCCGAGGCGCAGCGGCTCGTCGGGGGTGACGGGGTGGGTCTCGCGGCTCGACTGGGCGTCGAGCACGAGGCGACGGTGCAGCGACTCTGGGAGGTCGCCGCCGACGCGCAGTGGCGGTGGCGGGACCGGGCCGAGGATCCCCTGCTTCCGCTGGCGCAGCGGCGCGGGGCCCAGGTCGTCGTCCGCAGCTGCGAGGGAATGATCGCCGAGCTGGTCGCGG
This sequence comes from Micromonospora sp. NPDC048935, assembly GCF_043197875.1. Taxonomy (NCBI): domain Bacteria; kingdom Bacillati; phylum Actinomycetota; class Actinomycetes; order Micromonosporales; family Micromonosporaceae; genus Micromonospora; species Micromonospora sp. NPDC048935. The sequence goes on from NZ_JBICTZ010000010.1 coordinate 231,885, forward strand.
GCGGACGTTGACGCCGGGTGGGGGAGACCCGGACGGCCGCCCCCCGCCGGCTCAGCGCGGTTGGTACGTCTGGCAGTCGGCGATGTCCTGCCCCGGGCCCACCCGGATGGACGGTGCGTGACACTCCAACTCGGCGTTGTGGTGGCAGTCGCTGCGCTTGCACGCGCCGACCTGGGCGATGACGCGGTCCAGCCCGCCCTTGGTCGAGGTGTCGATGAACGTCGCGCAGGTGGCGTTCTGCTGCCCGATGGTGATGGCGAACGCGTGGCAGCCGTCGTGGTTGTAGCCGCAGTCGGTGACGGTGCACTCGTGTACCCGCGGCATCTCCAGCATGTCGGTCATCAGCGAACTCGCTTCCGTCGGTGTGCCTGGCAAGCTCAGTACCCGGCTTCGACGGGACGACTCCCCGTCAGCCGCCTCTTTCGGGGAGATTCTGCAGAGGCGAGCCTGCCCTTACCGCGCTGATCGGTGTCGGTCGGTCAGCGAGCATGTCGGCTTCGGCAGCCGTGCGTCTGGCGGAGCAGCGCCTCGATCTGGTCGCCGAGTTCGTCGGGATGCCGCACCGGCGCCCCGAACCGCAGCCGGACGTCCCGGTCACCCCGGGCCAGCTCCAACCGGAGCACGACGCCGTGGCGGTCCAGGCGGACCGGCCGGACCTGGCGGACACCCCGCAGGTGGCGGGTCGGTACGAGCCGGCACAGCCGTTCGACGGTCTGCGGGTGATGGTGGTCGAGGTGGCACAGCAGATCGGCCTCGGCGGCGGCGAGTGGGTCGGGCCGGGCGGCCACGAAGGCGTCCGGTTCGACGGAGGTGGTGCGGCCGTCAACTGTCACCTCGGCGGTGACGAGGTCGAGGATCGTCACCAGCTCCTGATCACTATCGGTCGGGACGGTCTCGACCGCCAGCCAGCCGGTGAGTGTGCCGCGCCCGCGTACCCGGTTGCGGACCGGGGTGGGTGCCAGGTCGGTCACCTCGACCATCGCCACTGTCTCCCGCTGGTGCGCGAGGTGGTGGGTCAGGTGGCATCCGGCCGGCAGGTCGATCCGCAGCCGCCCGTCGTCGGTTACCACGTGCCGTCCGGCGACATACGCCTCGATCCCCGGGATGCGCAGGGTGAGGGAGTCGGCGGCGGCGAGTATCGAGCGGAGTCGGACACCGGCGTCGTCGGTGTCCGTGCTGGTCGAGGGGTTGCTCACGGCGATCATCTCCTAATAAGGTTAGCCTTACCTTACCTGTCGAGAGGTGGCTGATGAATCAGACCCGTCCCAAGGTCAAGCGTTCCCGCGCTCTGGGCATCGCGCTGACCCCGAAGTGCGTGCGCTACTTCGAACGTCGACCGTTTCCGCCCGGCCAACACGGCCGGGATCGGCGGACCACAAGCGACTACAAGGTCCGGCTGCTGGAGAAGCAGCGACTCAAGGCGCAGTACGACCTGCACGAGGGGCAGCTCCGGCGCGCGTTCGACCGGGCCGTGCGCCGGTCGGGCAAGACCGGCGAGGAGTTGATCGTCGAGCTGGAGAGCCGGTTGGACGCGCTGGTGCTGCGCGCCGGGTTCGCCCGCACCATCTATCAGGCCCGTCAGATCGTCACCCACCAGCACGTCACGGTGAACGGCAGTCGCGTGGACCGACCGTCCGCGCGGTTGCGGCCGGGCGACGTCATCGCCGTGGCGGAACGCAGCCGGGGCAAGGCGCCGTTCGTCGTCGCGGCGGCGGGGGCGCACGTCTCGGAACGTCCGGCTCCCTATCTCGAGGTCAGCCTGTCGGGCCTGACGGCGCGGCTGACCCGGCTCCCGCAGCGGTCGGAGGTCCCGGTCGTCTGCGACGAGCAACTCGTCGTCGAGTACTACTCACGCTGACGTCGGGCGATGGTCGTCGGTGGGGCCCCGGGCGCGGCGGGGCCCCACCCGCGGGGCGGAAAACGGTTATCTGATCTTGCTTTGGGCAGTCGCGCCTGACCTGCGGAGATAACGCTCTCACGGATGGTGGGAGAGTGCTTGACGCGCCGGGATCTGGCCCGCAACGATGCATGCACATACCTCACCCCACCATCAGGCGTGATCGGCGCACGCCGTCCTCGCACCGCGAAAGGACAATCGTGCGCAGATCCCTGAGATCGTGGTTCGGCGTCGCACTGAGCGCGATCCTCGTGGCCGGCGGCATCGTCGCCGTGCCACCCACGGCCAGCGCGGCCCCGTTCACCGTGCTGGTGTTCAGCAAGACCGCCGGCTTCCGGCACGGGTCCATCACCCCGGGCATCGCCGCCATCCAGCAGCTCGGTGCCGCCAACGGCTTCACCGTCGAGGCCACCGAGGACGCCGCCCAGTTCACCGACGCCAATCTGGACCGGTTCGCCGCGGTGATCTGGCTGTCCACCACCGGCGACGTGCTCAACGCCGCCCAGCAGGCCGCGTTCGAGCGCTACATCACCGGCGGGGGCGGGTACGTGGGCGTGCACGCCGCCTCGGACACCGAGTACGACTGGCCCTGGTACGGCGGGCTGGTCGGGGCGTACTTCGCCTCGCACCCGGCCGAGCAGACCGCCACCGTCAAGGTCGCCGACCAGGTGCACCCGTCCACCGCGACGTTGCCGCAACGGTGGAGCCGGTTCGACGAGCTGTACAACTACCGCACCAACCCCCGGGGCACCGCGCACGTGCTGGCCACGCTGGACGAGAGCACCTACACCGGCGGAAGCATGGGCGCCGACCACCCGATCTCCTGGTGCCAGAACTACTCCGGCGGTCGAGCCTGGTACACGGGCCTCGGGCACACCGACGCGTCGTACAGCGAGGCGTCCTTCCGGCAACACCTGCTCGGCGGCATCCAGACCGCCGCCGGGGCGGTCGATGCCGACTGCGGCCCCACCGTCAGCAGCAGCTTCCAACAGGTGGAGCTGGCCAGGGGCGCGGCCGAGACCGGCGAGCCGATGAGCCTCACCGTCCTGCCGGACCGGGGCGTGCTGCACACCTCCCGCGACGGCGTGATCCGGCACACCGACGTCGCCGGCAACACCAAGGTCGCCGCCACCCTGCCGGTCTACACCGGAGACGAGGAGGGCCTACAGGGCATCAAGGCCGATCCGAACTTCGCCACCAACCGCTGGGTGTACGCCTACTACGCCCCACCACTGAGCACCCCCGGCGGCGGTGCGCCAGCCGAGGGCACACCGGCCCAGTTCGCCGTCTGGGACGGCGTCAACCGGCTGGCCCGGTTCACCGTCAATGCGGACAACACCATCAACCTGGCCAGCGAGACGCTGATCCTCAACGTGCCGACCAGCCGGGGCATGTGCTGCCACGTCGGCGGTGACATGGACTTCGACGCGGCGGGCAACCTCTACCTGTCCACCGGTGACGACACCAACCCGTTCGACTCGGCCGGCTTCACCCCGATCGACGAGCGGGCCGGGCGTAACCCGGCGTTCGACGCGCAGCGCACCTCGGCCAACAGCAACGACCTGCGCGGCAAGGTGCTCCGGATCAAGCCGAGCGCGGCCGGCGGGTACACCATTCCAGCCGGCAACATGTTCGCGCCGGGCACCGCGCGGACCCGCCCGGAGGTCTACGCGATGGGTTTCCGCAACCCTTTCCGGATGAGCGTGGACAAGGCCACCGGCGTCGTCTACCTCGGTGACTACGGCCCCGACGCGGGCACCGCCGACCCGAACCGGGGACCGGCGGGCAACGTGGAGTTCGCCCGCATCGACCGACCCGGCTTCTACGGCTGGCCGTACTGCACCGCCCGCAACGACGCCTACAACGACTACACCTTCCCGTCCGGGCCGTCCGGGGCGAAGTTCGACTGCGCCGGTGGACCGGTGAACAGCTCGCCGAACAACACAGGCATCACCCAGCTGCCGCCGGCCATCCCGGCCTGGTTGCCGTACGGCGGCTCCGGCTCGCCGCCGGAGTTCACCGGCGGCGGCCTGTCGCCGATGGGCGGCCCGGTCTACCGGTACGACCGGAACAGCACCTCGCCGGTGGCGTTCCCCGAGTACTACGACGGGACCTACTTCGCCGGTGAGTTCGGTCGCCGCTGGATCAAGAACATCAAACTCGACGCGTCCGGCCAACCACTGAAGATCAATCCGTTCCCGTGGACCGGCACCCAGGTCATGGACATGGAGTTCGGGCCGGACGGCGCGCTCTACGTCCTCGACTACGGCACCGGCTGGTTCAACGGCGACGCCAACTCGGCGCTCTACCGCATCGAGTACGCCCGCGAGGGCCGAGCGCCCGTCGCCAAGGTGTTCGCCACCCCGACAAGTGGCACCGCGCCACTGACCGTGGCCTTCTCCTCGGCCGGCACCCTCGACCCGGACGGTGACCCGTTCACCTACGCCTGGGACTTCGACAACAACGGCACCACCGACTCGACCGCCGCGAACCCGAGCTTCACGTACACCACCAACGGGACCCGCAGCCCCACGCTGACGGTGCGGGACACCACCGGCAAGACGGCCACCGCGAGCGTGGTGGTCACCGTCGGCAACAGCGCCCCGGTGGTCACCGTGAACACCCCGTTGAACGGGCAGACCTTCAGCTTCGGGGACGCCGTGCCATTCTCGGTCACCGTCACCGACGCCCAGGACGGTGCGATCAACTGCGCCCGGGTGAAGGTGAACTACGTCCTCGGCCACGACTCGCACGGCCACCAGCTCGGCAGCGCGCAGGGCTGCACCGGGGTCATCCAGACCTCGGCCGACGGTGAGCACGACACGGCGGCGAACATCTTCGGCATCATCGACGCCGAGTACACCGACCTGGGCGGCGGCGGCCAACCGGCGCTGACCACGCACACCCAGGCCGTCCTGCAACCGCGCGTGCGCCAGGCCGAGCACTTCGGTGACTCGTCAGGCGTCCAGATCGTCGCCGGGGCGGCCGGGCACGGCGGTGCGGCGGTCGGCTACATCGACAACAACGACTGGATCTCGTTCCGCCCGTACAACCTGGCCGGCGTCCAGTCGTTCAGCGCCCGGGTCGGCGCACCGGCCGGCGGGGGCGGCACCCTCGAACTGCGGGTCGACTCACCCACCGGGCCGCTCGTCGGCTCGGCCACCGTCGTGCCCACCGGCGGGTACGCCAATTTCGCCACGGTCACCGGCGGGGTCACCGCCCCGACCGGCACCCGGACCCTGTTCCTGGTCTTCAAGGGCGCCGGGCCGTGGTTCGACATCGACGAGTTCACCCTCTCCGGCAGCCCCGGCGGACCCGGCCCGGATCCGGACCCGGGTGCCAACCTGGCGCGCGGCAAGCCGGCCCGGGCGTCCAGTTTCGAAGGGGCCTACACCCCGGCGAACGCGTTCGACGGCGCGAGCGGCACCCGCTGGGGCAGCGCTTTCGGCGATCCGCAGTGGATCGACGTGGACCTGGGTGCCTCGTACGCCATCAACCGGGTCAAGCTGACCTGGGAGGCGGCGTACGGCAGCGGCTACCAGATCCAGACGTCACCCGACGGCGTCACCTTCACCACGATCCGGACGGTGACCGGCGGCGACGGCGGCGTGGACGACCTGACCGGGCTGACCGGCTCCGGCCGGTACGTCCGGCTGCTCGGCACCACCCGGGGCACCGCCTGGGGCTACTCGCTGTTCGAGTTCGAGGTGTACGGCGGCACCGGGAGCCCGACCGGCGGCAACCTGCTGTTGAACAAGCCCACGTCGACGTCCAGCACCGAGGGCGCGGACGTGTCCGGTGCCCAGGCGGTCGACGGCAGCCTCACCACCCGCTGGTCGAGCACGTTCTCCGACCCGCAGTGGATCCGGGTGGACCTCGGCAGCCCCACCGCGATCGGTCGGGTCAAGCTGAGCTGGGAGGCGGCCTACAGCAGCGCGTACCAGATCCAGACCTCGAACGACGGCACCACCTGGACCACCGCGAAGACGGTGACCGGGGGCGACGGCGGCGTGGACGAGCACACCGGGCTCGGCGTCAACGGTCGCTACCTGCGGATCTACGGCACCGCCCGGGGCACCGGATACGGCCATTCGCTCTGGGAGGTGGAGGCGTACACCAGCTGAACCACCACCTGAGTCCGCCCCCACCCCCGATCGCGCGGTGGGGGCGGACTCCCCTCGATCACGTGCTGCCCAGTAGTTCAGATGGCCTCCTGACAACTACTTCTCAACACCGTTGCGTGAGGGCTGTAGCCGGCGGGTCAACCCGGGACAGGAAGTGCCCGATCGGGGAGCGGGTTGGGCCCGGCTTGGCGATCATGGAGTTGTGGTGCCGACTTTGAGGGTTTACGGGCATTCTGCTACCCACCACAACTCCATGATCGGCGAGGCAGGTGCTGGTTGACGAACAGCCGTTCCACCTATCGCAACGGCGTTGAACTACTTCTCATCACCTGATCATGGTGCGGCCCCGCGCGTGGTCGGCCCCGGTAGGCGGCTGGTCGTCAACCGGTCGCTGGCCCACCGCAGCTCCGTGCACCCGTCCGGCCGGCAGCGCCGGCACGATCCGTGCGCCTGGTGCTGCGCGACGGTCTGCCGGGCCAGCATCGGCACCCACACTGACCGGGGCAGCTCCCGTTCGATCACCCGCGGTGCGCCCTGAGTGTGTCCCGCGCCCAAGTCAACATCTCGCACCCGTCGTCCCGGCACTGCGCGCAGCGGCTCGGTGACTCGTGATGCTGGTTGATCACCCGTTGCGCAGTCCAGATGACCAGCGCTGGCGTTACGGGTCCGTCGTCCATGGCCACGGCTCCACCTCGAGGAACAGGCAGGTCCGGCCACCGATCCCCGATCAGGTGACCGAACCGCATCCGGTTGTCGCTTCAACGTGGGCACCGTCAAGCTTGCAAGTGGCAACGTGTGCAGGTGGCACGATACGGTCATGGAGTGAGACTCGTGGCGCTCTCCGACATCGCGGACATGCTCGGCGGCGTGTCGCGTACCCGTGCCACCGAGATCACGAACCGTGCCACCTTCCCTGCACCCATCGACACGGTGGCCAGCGGCAAGGTGCGGGTCTGGGACCGTGCTGACGTAGAACAATGGATCAAGATGCACCGGCCGCACCAAGCGCGCGACGAAAGCTGAAACGGCCCGAACCCTGGCAGGGGTCCGGCCTTCTGTTGTGCCGCTGACCCCTTCTCCACCATGTCCGTGGGCCAGTCGCAGATGTAGGACAGGCTCAGTGAAAGTGATGCCGTACCGTCGCCGAGGTGGGTCTGCTGTTGGTGCTGCGCCCCCCGCAGCCGCGTCCGAAGAGCCTGCGTCGTGCTACCCGGACGCAGCGGCGTGAACGCCACCGTGCTGACGCCGGAGAGTGGGCCAATGCGGAGGAATACGGCTTGCTGCTCGACGTGTCCGTGGAGGAGCTACTGCCGTTGATGAACGCGGCCGGGGGGAATCGACTGTCGATCTTGGGCCAGCTGGACCCATGGTCAGATGGCGTACTCAGTCGTGAGGATCTGCCGCAGCTCGACGTCGAAGTCGACCGTCTCGAGGCGACGGCAGACGACGGCATGGAACGTGAGCTGGTGGCGGCGCTACGGGCACTGCTGGCGCGGTGGCGCGACGAGCCGGGCCTGATGCTCCACTGGTACGGAGACTGATTCCGTTCGACGGCCCGCCAGCGGTCAACGCAAGGTGCGTCGTCGCACACGCCGGTCCCGATGGCGATGAGATCCGTCGTGCATCGGGCTGTCCGCACCTGGGTTAAGAGGCGGCACCGTGCCCGGACCTAGGTCCGGGCACGCCTTCGGCAGCCCGAAGCGGTCCCGGGACAGGTCCCTCCACGGCGGGCAGTCGGACGCAGTCACGGCCTACTGCGCCTCGGTGGTAGGCGTAGAAACCCCTCACGTCGTACACCTGGCTTAGTCGTCGGCGACGGCCACTGGCTCCGAGCCGATGCAGCGCACCTTCAACTCGTACTCGCGGGTCGGCCCCGCGAACGTGACCTCGACGTCGTCGTCCGGGCCCCGGTCCACGTCCCGGACCCGGTAGCCCTGCGCGGGCGCCCAGGACACGAGGCGTACCCCGTCGGGGCCGCACTCGGCCACGGCCGTGCCGCCGTCGGTGGCGAACCCCCGACGGGCGCCGGGGCTGGCGCTCGGTGCGGTGCCGGTCGTGCCCGGAGCGGCCGAGCCGGTGCCCGTCGCGGCGGTCGGCAGCGGCTCGGGCGAGGCGAGCGCCCGTTCGATCTCCGCCTCGCTGCGCACCCCGCCCGGGGTGCCGGTGATGCTCTCCCCGACGAGTCGGATCGCGCCCAACCCGATCAGGGTGGCCACGGCGACCGTGGCCACCCACCCGGCGGCGACGAGAATCGAACGACGGCCCATCCGCTGACTATCCCCGATCCGTCCTTGTCGTTGGCACATCCGGACGCTAAGGCATGGTTAACGTGCGCCTCGCCGCCGACGCCAGCGGCTAACCTGCCAGCTGTGGCCCGCCTGCTGCTCATCGAGGACGACCTGACGATCCGTACGCCGCTGATCCGGGCGTTGCGCGAACGCGGGCACGCGGTGGCCGCCGCCTCGACCGCGATGGCCGGTCTGCGGGACGCCCTGGAGGACCGGCCCGACCTGGTCGTGCTGGACCTGGGCCTGCCCGACCTGGACGGCCGCGAGCTGCTGCGGATGCTGCGCGCGGTCAGCTCGGTGCCCGTCATCGTGGCCACCGCCCGCGACGACGAGGCGGAGATCGTCCGGGTGCTCGACGCGGGCGCCGACGACTACCTGGTCAAGCCGTTCACCGCCGCGCAGCTCGACGCCCGCGCCCGGGCGGTGCTGCGGCGGGGCCCGGCCGGCGCGGACGGGCAGGACCCGTCGCTCGTCGTGGGCGGGCTGCGCGTCGATCCCCGGTCCCGGCAGGTCACCCTCGACGGGGCGCTCGTCGAGTTGACGCCGCGCGAGTTCGACCTGCTGCACCACCTGGCCGGCCGCCCCGGCCAGGTGGTGACCAAACGGGAGCTGCTCACCGAGGTCTGGCAGATCCCGTACGGCGGCGCCGACAAGACCGTCGACGTGCACCTGTCCTGGCTGCGCCGCAAGCTGGGGGAGAACGCCCAACAGCCGCGCTACCTGCACACCGTGCGCGGGGTCGGTGTGCGTCTCGAGGCACCGGCGGCGCAACCGTGAGGGTCCGGCTCGCGCTGCTCGTCGCCGCGGTCAGCGTGCTCACCCTCATCGCCTTCCTGGTGCCGCTGGCGTTGCTGGTCCGCACCGTCGCGGAGGACCGGGCGACCGTCGCGGCCACCGCTGACGCGCAGAGCCTGGTGCCGGTGGTCGGCACCGCCGACGGGGCGACGATCCGGCTCACCGTCGAGCAACTCGCCGCGGAATCCGGACGACCGGTGAGTGTCTTCCTGCCGGACGGGTCGGTGCTCGGCGCGCAGACCCCCCGTACTCCGGCGGTGGCCCTGGCCGCGCGCGGGCAGAGCCTCACCGGGGAGTCGGCGGCCGGCCGGGAGGTGGTCATCGCCGTGCAGGGTCGGGCGGACGGGACCGGGGTGATCCGGATCGTGGTGCCGCGCGACGAGCTGACCGCCGGGGTCACCCGGGCCTGGTTGGTGCTGGCCCTGCTCGGTGTGCTGCTGGTGCTGATCGGTCTGTTGGTCGCCGACCGGTTGGCCCGCACCCTGGTCCGGCCGATCAGCGACCTCTCCGCCGTGTCGCACCGGCTCGCCAACGCCGAGCTGGACGCCCGGGTCACCCCGGCCGGCCCGGCCGAGCTGCGCGAGGTGGCCGGTGCGCTCAACCACCTCGCCACCCGCATCCAGGTGCTCCTGGTGCAGGAACGCGAACAGGTCGCCGACCTGTCGCACCGGTTGCGTACCCCGTTGACGGCGTTGCGGCTGGAGGCGGAGTCGTTGCGCGACCCGGAGGACGCCGCCCGGATCACCGCCGCGGCCGACGGTCTCGAACGTGCGGTCACCGGGCTGATCCGGCAGGCCCGGTGGCGGCACTCGCCGACGGCACGGCCGGCCGCCTCGGACGCGGCGGCGATCGTCGCCGACCGGGTCGCGTTCTGGTCGGTGCTGGCCGAGGACACCGGCCGGGCCGTCACTCTCGACCTGGTTCCCGGCCCACTGCCGGTGGGTGTGCCCGCCGACGACCTGGCGGCGGCCGTGGACGCCCTGCTCGGCAACGTCTTCGCGCACACCCCGGACGGGACGCCGTTCGCCGTCCACCTAGGCCGCGACGCGGGGGAGGTGGTCCTCACCGTCGCCGACGAGGGGCCGGGGATGCCGGTCGGGGCGGTCCGGCGGGGCGCCAGCGCGGCCGGGTCGACGGGCCTCGGCCTGGACATCGCCCGGCGCGCCGCGCAGGCCGGCGGCGGTCGCCTGGAGTTGGGCACCGGCCCGACGGGCGGGGCGCGGGTGCTGCTGCGGCTCGGCCCACCGACGTCGAGGCGGGAGGCATAGGCGCTGCGGCGTCGGGTAGCTGCCAGCTATGGCGCGGTATACGAAACCCGAGCTCAGAGAGCAGATCAAGGAAGAGATCAAGGCTTCCGACAAGGGCGGCCGGCCGGGGCAGTGGTCGGCGCGCAAGTCCCAGCTTGTCACTCAGGAGTACAAGAAGCGCGGCGGGGGATTCCTGGGCGAAAAGGACGAGCGGCAGAAGTCGCTCCAGCGCTGGGGCAACGAGAAGTGGCAGACGAAGGAGGGCGACACCCGCGCCCGCAAGGGCGACACGACGAGTCGTTACCTGCCCAAGAAGGCGTGGGACGAGATGTCGGACAGCCAGAAGCGCGCGACCGACACCAAGAAGCGCGAGGCGTCCCGATCCGGCAGGCAGTACGTCGCCAACACCGGGCCGGCGAAACGGGCACGGCGAGACGCCACCACCGCCGGGCGGATGTCGGAGATGCCGGTCGCCGAGGCCGCCAAGCTGGTCCGTGGGCTCGACACGCGGCAACTCCGCACCGCGTTGCGCAACGAGCACGCCGGCAAGGACCGCAAGACGCTCGTCCAACGGCTGGAAGCCGAACTCAACCGGCGCGGCTAGCCAGACCTGCGGCCTCGAACCCCGTCGCGGTGATCCGGTCGTCGTCCCGGCGGCGCAGGATCTGCACCTCGGTGGTGGCCCCGGTGCCGGTCAACGGCAGCACTCCCACCGAGGCGGGCACCACGGCGGAGACGCTCGCCGGGGCGATCGTCACCCCGAGGCCGGCCGCGACCAGGTGCGCCACAGTGGCCCAACTGGTGGCGTCCTGGACGATGTTGGGTGTGTAGCCGGCTTCCAGGCACGGCCGGAGATTGCGCTGGTAGGCCCGCTCGCCGGCCACCCGGGGGAAGAAGACGAACGGGTCGTCGCGCAGCACCGCGGCGTCGATCGCGAGGTCTCCCGCGTGCGGGTGATCGGCCGGCAGGACGGCGACGAAGGACTCGGTGGCGAGCGGGGTGCCGACCAGGTCGTCGTGGTCGTCCGGGTCCCGCACCACGCCGAGATCGACCTCGCCGTTCCGCAACCGGTCGACGATGTCCGCCGTGTACGCCTCGTGCAGGCGTAGGTGCACGGCCGGATAGCGCTCCCGGAATCGACGGATCGGTCCGGCCAGCCCGAGCTGGATCGCCGAACTGACGAAACCGATGTCGAAGCGCCCCTGCTCCCCGCGCCCGATCCGACCCGCCTCGTGCACGTCGTCGGCCACGGTGGCCAGCACCCGCCGGCACCGGTCCAGATACGCCTCACCCGCGGGCGTCAGCGCCACCGACCGGGAGGTGCGCACGAACAGCGGCGTGCCGATCATCGCCTCAAGCTGGCGGATCTGCTGCGACAGCGGGGGCTGGGCCATCCGCAGCCGCACCGCGGCCCGGCCGAAGTGGAGCTCCTCGGCGACCGCGACGAAGTAGCGCAGGTGGCGCAACTCGGGTTCCATACCTCAAGAATACGGATGACCCCGAACAGGATATTGGACGTTCGAATGGCGGTGGCCGGAGAATCCCACCATGAAGCCGAGCACGCTGACCATCACGTCCATGACGACCGCCGCCGAGGCCGAGGCCTTCCGGACGCTGAACGAAGAATGGATCGCCCACTTCTTCACCATCGAGGAGTCGGACCGCAAGACGCTCAACGACCCGTTCGCCGCCATCGTCGACCCGGGTGGCGACGTGCTGATCGTCCGTGACGGCGGGGAGATCATCGGCTGTGTCGCCCTGGTCCGCAGCTCGGACGACGTCTTCGAGCTGTCGAAGATGACTGTGCTCCCGACGGTGCGCGGTCGGGGCATCGGCCGCCAGCTCATCGAGGCGGCGATCACGCGCGCCCGCGAGCTCGGCGCGACCACCCTGTTCCTGGGCAGCAACACCAGGCTCGCGAACGCGGTGCACCTCTACGAGACCACCGGTTTCCAGCACGTGAGTCCGAATCAGATCCCACTGCCGCCGTACGCCCGCGCCGACGTCTTCATGCAGATGGCGCTCTGACCGGATCGGGCCGACTGCCCGGCCGCGGCGTCGACGCCACCACCGGCTTAACCCGGCCTTAGCGTTCGGACAGCGCGCCGCTATCCCCGTTCAGCGGATCCTCGAAGTCGACAACCCAGGAGTTGACATCCGAGGAAAGGTGGACACCACGATGAAGCGCACCAACCTGCTTCTGGCGACGGTCGGCGGGTCGGCGGTGCTGGCGGTGGCCGGGGTCGCACTCGGCGTCGACGCAGCGAACGACAGGCGCACCAGCGGCACGGCACTCGCCGCGGCCACCGTCGCACCGACGGCCACGGACGCGCCGGGGGGCAGCGCCGCTCCCGCGACAAGCAGCGGTACGCCGTCCACCGGCACCGGATCGGGTACGCCGTCGAGCGGTACGCCGTCCACCGGCACCGCTCCGGCGGGCAGCGCGGTCGACGAGAAGCGCGCCGGCGAGATCGCCCTCGCCAAGGCCGGTGGCGGTCAGATCGTCGAGGTCGAGGCCGAGCAGGAGGACGGCCGGCCGGTGTGGAGCGTCGAGATCGTCGCGGGCGACACCGAGCACGAGGTGGACGTCGACCGGGACAACGGCTCGGTGGTCAAGGCCGAGCAGGAACCGGTCGACGCCGACAACGACGCCGACGACAACGACAACGACGCCGACGATGACGACGACAACGACAACGACTGATCGTCCGCTGCCGCCGCCCGTCTCGGGGATCCCCCCGGGCGGGCGGCGGCCCGCGTCGTGCGGCAGGCGCCCGGTGTGGCGGCCTCAGATGGCGACGCGCTGCTCCTGGACTGTCGGCTGTTCCTGGACCGTCGACTGCTCCTGGTCGAACTGGGTGCGGTACAACTCCTGATACCTTCCACCGGCGGCGAGCAGGTCACCGTGTCGCCCACGCTCGACGATCCGGCCGTCTTCGACGACGAGGATCTGGTCTGCCGCACGGATGGTGGAGAGCCGGTGCGCGATGACCACACTCGTCCGGCCGGTCAGGGCTTCGGCGAGAGCCTCCTGGACCGCGGCCTCGGAGGTGGAGTCGAGGTGCGCGGTGGCCTCGTCAAGGATGACCACACGCGGACGGGCCAGCAGCAGCCGCGCGATGGTGAGCCGTTGCCGTTCCCCGCCCGACAGCCGGTACCCGCGTTCACCGACGACGGTGTCGAGCCCGTCGGGAAGGGAGCGGATCAGGTCGTCCAGGCGGGCCCGCCGGAGCACCTCCCACATCTCGTCCTCCGTGGCGTCCGGCTGGGCGAACGCCAGGTTGGCGCGGATGCTCTCGTGGAAGAGATGCCCGTCCTGGGTGACCACGCCCAGCGCCGTCCGGATCGACTCGGCCGACAGTTCGCGTACGTCGACGTCGGCGAGCGTCACCGCGCCGTCCTCGACGTCGTACAGGCGGGGGACGAGTTGCGCGATCGTCGACTTGCCCGCCCCGGAGGAGCCGACGAGGGCGACCATCTGCCCCGCCTCGGCGCGGAACGACACCCCGTGCAGCACCTCCTCGCCGCCGCGGGCATCGAGTTTCACCACGTCCTCCAGGGACGCGAGCGACACCTTGTCCGCCGAGGGGTAGCCGAACCGCACCCTGTCGAACTCCACCGCGACCGGCCCGTCGGGAAGCGGGCGCGCGTCGGGCCGGTCGACGATCAGCGGCTTGAGGTCGAGGATCTCGAACACCCGCTCGAAGCTCACCAGGGCGCTCATCACCTCCACCCGAGCACTGGCCAGCGAGGTCAACGGCGCGTAGAGGCGCGACAGCAGCAGCGCGAGGGCGACCACGGTCCCGGCGTCGAGGCTGCCCCGCAGGGCGTAGAGACCACCCAGCCCGTAGACCAGGGCCAGCGCCAGCGAGCCGACGACGGTGAGCGCGGTGATGAAGACCCACTGGAGCATGGCGGCCCGGATGCCGATGTCGCGCACTCGGCGCGCCCGCGCCGCGAACTCGGCCGACTCCTCGGCCGGCCGCCCGTACAGCTTGACCAGGGTCGCGCCGGGCGCGGAGAAACGTTCGGTCATCCGTGTGCTCATGGCCGCGTTGTGCTCGGCCGCCTCACGCTGCAACTGGGCGAGCTTCGCACCCATCCGACGCGCCGGGAGGACGAAGATGGGTAGCAGCACGAGCACCAGCACGGTGATCTGCCACGAGAAACTGAGCATCACCGCCAGCGTCAGCGCCAGGGTGACAGCGTTGCCGACAACCCCGGACAGGGTGTCGCTGAAGGCCCGCTGCGCGCCGATCACGTCGTTGTTCAGGCGGCTGACCAGCGCACCGGTGCGCGTCCGGGTGAAGAACGCCACCGGCATGCGTTGGACGTGGTCGAAGACGGCCGTCCGCAGTTGGACGATGAGCCCCTCACCGATGCTGGCGGACAGGAACCGCGTCACCAGACCCAGGCCGGCTTCGGCCAGGGCGATCACGGCGATCAGCACCGCCAACCGGATCACGACGCCGCTGTCGGCGCCGTCGACGATCGCCTCGACCACCCGCCCGGCGAGGACGGGTGCCGCCACCGTGAGGATTGCCGTCACCACAGCCAACAGCAGGAACCTGATGATCAGGGCCCGGTGCGGCCGTGCGAACCCCGCGATGCGCTTCAGGGTGACGCGGGACAGCGGTCGTTCCTTCTGCGCGTTCATCGCGTGGTGCATCGACCTCCACGCGGTAAATTCCATACTCATGCCCTACCTCCGATACCGGAGGTTAGGACCTCACCCGAGCTTGAGGTCAAGTGACTTCCGGCGGCGAGACGTTGCTCCACGCGGTGCGCGGCGTCGAGAGCAGCGATCAGCTCATGCTCGGCGAGGGCCCGGGCGGCGTCGTCGACGCAGCCGGCGACCGCGTCGTCCGCCTGCGCCAACTCCTCGACCATGACCACAAACTGGAACAGGCGTACGACAGTTTTCCCGTCACGGTCGATCGCTTGACGCATTGGCCGAGCGGCGGTGGGGGAGCGGGACCCCGTCAGGCGTCGGGCTGCCGGTGGCCGGCAACGCCCTCGGCACCGGAGCGGGGCTCGAGAACCACCACGGCGGTTTCGGACGGACGCAGCGCCGCGAAGGCGTCCAGCTTCGTGTCGATCTCGCGCCAGCGGGCCCACAGGCGTGCCCGTTCGTCGCCGGTGGCGGCGCGCCCACGGATCTGCCGCTGCCCGTCCACCAGGTCGACTGTCGCGTCCGGATGTGCCTGTAGGTTGAGCCACCAGGCGGGCTCACCCTCGCCCCAGCCGTTCATCGCCAACGTGAACAGGTTCGGCCCATCCTCCAGATACGCGACGATGACACCGCGCTCCTGGCCGGTGCGGCGACCCGTGGTGGTCAGCCGTAACGTTCCCCAACGGTCCGGGCGGGGCCGCCAGAGCCCGACTCGGCCGCGGAAGACCCGATAGAGACCCCGGTGCAGGGACCAGGCCGTCCGGATGAACCAGCGCGGCGGAAGTTTCGGCTTCTCCGCTCGACCCTCGATCGACACGACGACCTCCCACACCTGCCCGGCGATGGTGCGAACAGGATGCCAGCCACGGTGTCGGGCACACCAGTGGCCGTCCATACATCCGGCACCTCCGATCGGGTCACGATTGCCTGCCCGGGGCGGGTGTGAGCAGTTCTGCCGGTGCCGGTTGCGCCGATTGCCGGTGGACCGGCCGCCGTCCCCCCATCGGGCGGTGGAATCCGCTACCGTTGGCGGGCAATGTGTGGACAGTGTTGTTGAGTTGGTGGAGTGGGTGGTGTCTGTGTGGGCGGCAGGTAAGGTCATCAGGTTCGACGAGACGCGTGGCTACGGCTTCATCGCGCCGTCGAAGGGCGGGGAGGACATCTTCGTCCACGCCAACGATTTCGGTGAGCTGCGGCATCTCGTGCATCCCGGCATGCGTGTCGAGTACGAGGTGGAGGCCGGGGACCGTGGTCTGAAGGTGGCGTCCCTGCGGGTCGTCGATCCGGTCGCGGTCCCCCGTCCGGAACGGGTTCCGGACGCCACGCCGACGCGTACCGGCCAGACCGGTGACGACGACGGGATGTGCGACGTCCTGTCACCGCGCGAGTTCACCTACGAGGTGACCGAGATGCTGATCGAGCGGGTGCCGACGCTGACCGCGGCCCAGGTCTCCTCGATCCGGCAGGCTCTGGTCGACCACGCCCGGTCGCACGGCTGGGTCGAGAGCTGAATTCGCTGGTCGCCGCGCCGGAGCGCGCCGCGGAGTAGGGTTCACCGGCGCGGGTCACCGCGCCGGTGAACGCCCCCGGGCCGGTCCGCGACTCGCCCTAGGCGCTCCTGCGCAGGTACGCCTCGGCCAACTGGCGAAGGCGTGTCCGGTCGAAGCTGGACCCGTGGCCGGGATGCACGACGGACACGTCGAGGTCGGCGAGGAACTCCATGCTTCGTCGGTAGGCGGCCACGTCGGAGTTCGGCAGGTCGTCGATCAGATAGCCCTCGTAGACGACGTCGCCGGAATACAGGGCCCCGCTGACCTCGTCCAGCAGTGCGATGCTGCCCGGTGTGTGGCCGGGAAGGTGCAGCACGGTCAGTGTCCGCCCGCCCAGGTCGACGCGGTCGCCATCGTCGAGCAGGCGGTGCAGGGTGATGGGTTCGACGCGGTAGGTGGCCGGGTCGTAGTCGGGACCGGGCAACTTGTCGATCATCAGCTCCGGGACGGCTTGTCCCGCCGCGTCGATGCCGAGTTTGTCGTAGAGTTCCGCGCCGTACAGGCTCGCCGGTACGCCCGCCGCCAGGAGCCCCGCCTCGGCGGGATGGGCGGCCCGGTCCGTGAACTCGGCTGCGCCACCGACATGATCCAGGTGCGCGTGGGTGAGCAGGACCATCGGAGCACGCTCGAACATGGCCGGGATCGCCTCCCGCAGGGCGACGACACCGAGCCCGGCGTCGACCACGATGTCCCGGTCGTCGCCGCGCAGCCACCAGAGGTTCGCCGACAGGAGTTCGTTGACGTGCGGCTCCGAGATCCGGCTGACGTCGGTCTCCACTTCGGTCCGCGTGAACCAGTCAGTCATGGCGGTCAGTGTGTCAGCGCACGGCGACGGCGGCGGGCCCGGACAACGATGTGTGCCCGGCACCCGCCACCGCCCCGGTGCCGGCTGGCTAGCCGATGCGGAACTGTTCGCCGTAGACGGCGAACACCAGCGGCGTGTTCAGGGTGAAGTTGCCGTTGTTGAGGAACACCCGCTGGGCGGTGTCGACGCGGGACGTGTCCGAGTGGGCCTCCTCCTTCTTCATCTCGATGACCCGCTCGTCGAGGAACGCGTTGAGCCAGGTCCGCTCGTCGCCGCCCTGCGCCGGGGGCTTCGCGCGGGCGAGGGCGCGGTTGCGGATCTGGCGCATGCCCTCGTACCCGTGCATGACCGCCGCGTCGTAGTAGGCGAACTGACCGAGTGCCCGCACCTGGTCGTTCTTGCCGTCGCGTACCGACGGGTTGAAGTAGACCCGGTCCCGCTCGGCCTCCTGCGCGGCGCGGAACACGGTGTCGGTGGCCGCGGCCCGCCAGTCGCGGGGGAAGTTGGGGTCCAGGCCCGCGTGCGAGGAGGTGCCGTTGACGGCGCGCAGCGCCGGCAGGTAGCCGGCCAGCACGTTGCCCGGCTTGGTGCGCGTGTACGCCTCGACCAGTTCGAGCATGTCACCGGTGCCGGAGCAGAAGCCGATGATGCCGGCGGTGTAGCCGCGACCGTCGCCGATGTCCTCGATGTAGGAGAACTGCGCGCGCCAGTCGAGCGAGGAGTTCTCCGCGGCCGAGACGAGTTGCATGGCGACGTCCTTCTTCGCCGGGTCGTCGAGGTTGGTGCCGGCCGGGACGGTGGCGGTCGGCGTCGGGCTGGGTGTGCCCCCGCCGGGCAGCGTCCACCGCTGGTTGGTGGTGCCCCCGCAGGTCCAGATCTGCAACCGGGCGCCGTTGGCGGTGCTCCGGTCGGTCACGTCGAGGCACTTGCCCGATGCGGTGTTGACCAGGGCGCCGTTGCTGGCCGTCCACTTCTGCGCGCCGGTGTTGTTGCAGTCGTAGAGCTGCACCTTGGCGCCGTTGGCGGTCGACGCGGCGGTGACGTCCAGGCACTTGCCGAGCGCGCGGATCGAGGTGTCGGTGTTGCCGACCGTCCACGTCTGGGCCGCGCTGCCGTTGCAGTCGTAGAGCTGGATCGGCGTGCCGTTCGCCGTATCGGCCCCGGCGACGTCGACGCACTTGCCGCCGAGGCCGGTGATCGGGCCGGCGGTCGCGGCGCTGGCCGACGGCAGGCCGTAGCCGATCGCCGCGACGCCGGTCAGCAGTGTGCCCATGACGTAGGCGGCTGTTCTCTTGCGCACCATGGTGTTCCTCGGGGAAGGGGCGGCGTGCCGCCGGCCGGTCGGTGCCCGGCGCGGCGATCGGCCCCGGCGGGCACCGCGAGCATCAGGAAACATTATTAACAAATAGCGGTACGTCGATCAACCGTCAATCGCGAAAGACGGGGGATCGACCGAGGAAGGCGGAGGTGGCGCTGCGGAGCGCGGCGACGCACGCGACCACCGCCGGGTGGCCGCCCGCACCCCGGCGGTAGGCGACGCGGGTGCGCCGGCGCATGGCCAGCGGCAGGAGCCGGACCTGCGGCGAGGGCTGCGTGACGGCGAGCTGTGGAATGAGGGCGACGCCCTGACCGGCGGCGACAAGCGCGAGCATGGCGGCGAAGTCGTCGGCGTGGTGCCGCACCGCCGGAGCGAAGCCCGCCATCCGGCAGGCGTGCAGGGCCACCGAGTGGCAGAGCGTGCCGGGGCTGCCGACGATCCACTGCGCGTCGCGTGCCGCACTGATCGGGTCGGGGCGGGCGTACTCGGCGTTGCCGGGCACGGCGAGGAAGACGGTCTCCTCCAGCAGCGCGATCGAGTCCAGTGCCGGATCGGGTGGGACCGGCGCGATGTCGTAGTCATGCAGCAGCGCGACGTCGAGGCGTCGGTTCCGCAGGGCGGTCGGCATGCCGACCGGGTCCAGCTCGGTGATCATCAGGTCGAGCGCGGGATGGTCGCGGGCCAGGCTGACCAGGGCCGCGGGGAGCAGGGTGCGGACGGCGCTGGGAAAGGCGCCGATACGTACGCTTGCGCGCACCCCGGTTCGGGCGGCCGCCAGGGTCGCGTCGGCGGCCTCCAGCGCGGCGAGGATGACCTCGGTGTGCCGCACGAGCGCGTCGGCGGTCGACGTGAGACCAACCCGCCGGCCGGTGCGCTCCAGCAACCGGGTGCCCGCCTCCCGCTGGAGGACGGCCAGTTGCTGCGAGACGGCAGACGGCGTGTAGGAGTGTGCCTGGGCGACCGCGGCGATGGTGCCGAGGCGGGCCAGATCCCGCAGCAGGATCAGGCGACGAACATCAAGCATCAGCTCAGCTTACGTATTGGTTGAGCAATCGGAACTGGACCTTCCTGTTCGCTCGGCCGAGAGTGGGAGGCATGACTCTGACCGGCCTGTACGTCCCGCTGATCACGCCGTTCGACCCGGCGGGACGCGTCGCCATCGACGCGCTGACGACCCTCGCGACCGATGCCCTGGACGCCGGCGCGGCCGGCGTGGTCGCTCTCGGCACCACGGGGGAGCCGGCCGCCCTCAGCGACGACGAGCGCGGCTCGGTGCTCGACGCCCTGTCCGCGATATGCCGTGCGCGCCGCGCGCACCTGCTCGTCGGCGCCAACAGCGTCGAGGCGTTGCGCGCCCTGTCCGAACGGCCCGAGGTGACAGCGGCGCTCAGCCTGGTGCCCCCGTTCCTGCGGCCGGGCGGCGCGGGAGTGCTCGCCCACTTCGCCCACCTCGCCCAGGCCAGCCCGGTGCCGCTTGTCGTCTACCACGTCCCGTACCGCACGGGGCAGCAACTCAGCCCGGACGACCTTCGGCAGCTCGCCGACCTGCCCGGCGTCATCGGCATCAAGTACGCCACCGGGGGGATCGACGGCGACACCGTCGACTTCCTCGCCGACATCCGGCCCGGCTTCGCCGTGCTCGGTGGCGAGGACCCGCTCATCTCGCCGCTGCTCGCCCTCGGCGCGCACGGTGCCATCGCGGCCTCGGCCCAGGTCGCCGCCGCGGACTTCGTCCGGTTGGTCACGCACTGGCACGCGGGTGACGTCGTCCGTGCGCGGGCGCTCGGCCATCAGCTCGCGGGCCTGTCCGCGGCGCTGTTCGCCGAACCCAACCCGACAGTGATCAAGTCGGTCCTCCACGCGCAGGGCCGCATCCCGACGGCCGCCGTACGGCTGCCGCTGCTGCCCGCCGGGCCGGACGCCGCGCGGCGGGCACTCCGGCACCTGGACGAGCTGACGAGCGCGCCGAGGTGACCGGACGGCACCCGCCGGGCGGCGTCCGCATGTCAGTGCTCCCGGTAGGTGGCCCGGTCGAAGTCCGCGTACACGCCGTCGCCGCCCAGATCCTGCACCCACAGGCCGACGAACGCCCCGGTGAAGCCCCACGCCGCCGGCTCCCCGTCGATGATCAGCGCCGCGTGCTCGTCGGACAGGATCGTCGCGTCCAGGTCCACCGGCAGCCGCTGCCAACCCGCGCCGAGGTCGTACTCGAAGCGCACCACCGGCCCGTCGAACACCACCCGCAGACCCACCGGCGCGACCCCGCTGGCATCGACGGTCAGCTCGGGGTACGGGGTACGCCGCCCGTTGTCGGAGCTGAGCAGCTCCAGTACCGTCCGCCCGTCGTCGGCGCGGGTCAGGTAGAGGTGATGCCAGTTGAGGGTGTTGTAGTACGCGGTGATCCCGGCGAGCTGACGGTGGTCGACCGGGTCGAACTCCACCACCGTCTCCAGGGAGCAGTGCGTCGCCTCGACGCGTCGCGCGACCAGGCTGGGGGCCTGCCGACCGACAGGTGACTGCCCGCCGTGCACGCGCAGGTGCGACGGCCGGGACCGCAGGTCGATCCAGTCGTCGGTGGCCGGCCGGCGCAGCGTCGACCAGCACAGACCCAGCTCGGGGGCGTCGAAGTGGTCGGTGTCCGGCTCCGCCGGCCACGGGTGCGGGGGCAGGTCCGGTGCGACGACCTCGTCCGCCGGCACCCCTCCGGAGATGCGGGGCCAGCCGTCCGACGGCCACTCGACCCGCTGGATCGCGGTCTCCCGGCCCAGCACGCAACTGCCCAGCGGGGAGTAGGGGCGAGCCACCAGGTGGGCCAAATACCACTCGCCGCCCTGGGTGCGCACCAGGCTGCCGTGCCCGGCCTTCTGCAACCGCAGGTCGGGTCGGCCGAGGGAGCTGAGCAGCGGGCCGTCCGGGTCGACCTCGTACGGCCCGAACAGCTCCCGGGACCGCGCAACGGTGACCTGGTGCTCCCAGCTGGTGCCGCCCTCGGCGGTGATGAGCCAGTACCAACCGTCGTGGCGGTACAGGTGCGGCCCCTCGGTGAGCCCGGCCGGCGAGCCGGTGAACAGGATGCGGGGGCTGCCGACCAGCCGACGCGCGGCCCGGTCGTACTGTTGGATCTCGATGCCGCCGAAGCGGTCCCGGCCGGGTCGCCAGTCGGCGCTCATGCTCAGCAGCCAGGTGGTGCCGTCGTCGTCGTGGAACAGGGCGGCGTCGAAACCGCGCCCGTGCAGCTTCACCGGATCTGACCAGGGGCCGGCGATGTCCTCGGCGGTGACCAGGAAGTTCTGTGGATCCCAGTAGCCGCTGGCGAAGCTGGCCACGTCGCTGTAGACGAGGTGGAACTGACCGTCGTGGTACGTCAGGTCGGGCGCCCACACGCCGTTGGAGTCGCCGCAGCCGCGCAGGTCGAGCAGGCGGCGGTCGGTGATGATCCCGCCCAGCGTGCGCCAGTTCACGAGATCACGCGAATGGTGCACACGCACACCCGGATACCACTCGAAGGTCGAGGTGGCCAGGTAGTAGTCGTCATCGACGCGCAGGATCGACGGATCCGGATGGAAGCCGGCGAGGACGGGATTGCGGATCGACCGGGCAGCGGTCACCACGTCAGCGATGTCGGTCGACACGAGAACTCCTCTGGGGGACTGTCTGGAACTTCCGGAAACTTGCGGTCCAGGATCACTGGAAGTCCTGACTACGCTAGCCGGTCTTTTCGCAATAGGACAGAGGTCTTGACCGTCGCGGCAACAGCTCGTAGCGTGCCGGCCATCGACCGGTAATACCGGCGAAGCATTGAAAGTTCCGGAGATCCATGTTCCTCCTGCCGGCTCGACCGGCGTCCGAGCACCCCCGTGAGTCCCCGAAGGGATGGATCATGACAGCGCACCTTTCCCGCCGAACGCTGCTCGGCCTTGCCGGTGCCGGCGCCGGCGCATACCTGTTGAGCGCCTGTAGCGGTGACGACAAGTCCAGCGACCCGAACGCGCCCCAGACCATCAACTGGTGGCACATCCAGAACACCGAGCCGATGCTCCCGGTCTGGGCGGCGCTGGCCAACGAGTACAAGACCGCGCACTCGAACGTCACCATCGACATCCAGCCCCTGGAGAACGAGGCGTTCAAGGCCAAGCTCACCACCGCCACCCAGGCGGGCGACCCGCCGGACCTCTTCCAGTCCTGGGGCGGTGGCGTGCTCAAGCAGCAGGTCGACGCGGGCCTGGTCAAGGACCTCACCGACGACGTGAAGGACCTGGTCGCCGGCATCCTGCCGGCCGCCATGGGGCCGTACACGATCGACGGCAAGATTTACGGCATCCCGTTCGACATCGGCATGGTCGGGTTCTGGTACAACAAGGATCTCTTCACCCGCGCCGGCATCACCGAGTCGCCGGCCACCTGGACCGCCCTGCTCGACGCGGTCCGCAAGCTCAAGGCCGCCGGCATCACCCCGGTCGCCCTCGCTGGCAAGGACAAGTGGCCGGCCCACTTCTACTGGTCCTACCTCGCCATGCGCATCGGTGGTGTCGACGCGCTGCAGAAGGCCGTGGACAGCAAGAACTTCGACACCCCCGACCTGGTCGCCGCGGGTGAGCGGCTGAAGGAACTCGTCGACCTGCAACCCTTCCAGAAGGGCTTCCTCGGCGCGGAGTTCGGCTCGCCCGACGGGCAGGCCGCCACCATGGGCAACGGCAACGCCGGCATGGAGCTGATGGGGCAGTGGGCGCCGGCGGTGCAGGCGTCCAGCTCCACCAGCAAGAAGGGCCTCGGCGACAAGCTCGGCTTCTTCCCGTTCCCCGCCGTGGAGGGCGGAAAGGGCGCCGCGACCGAGGTCTTCGGCGGCGGCAACGGTTTCGCCATCGGCAAGGACGCCCCCGCGTCCACCGTCGACTTCCTGAAGTTCCTGCTCAGCGTCGACAACCAGAAAAAGTCCGCGCAGACCGGCGCGGTACTGCCCACGGTGAAGGACGCCACCTCGGCGATCAGCGACCCCAACAACAAGGTCGTCGCGGAGACCCTGGCCAAGAACACCGGCTTCCAGCTCTACCTCGACCAGGCGTACGCGCCCGCACTCGGGCAGCAGATCAACGACAGCGTCGCGGAGATCATCGCCGGCAAGAAGTCCCCGGCGGCGATCGTCAAGGACATCACGCAGGTGGCAAAGACCGTCTGATCGTGACCCGTCATCCATCCGTAGCCGGCCGTAGAACCCGAGTGGAGCAGGCATGACCAGGCCATCGACCGTGTCGGACACGAGGCGCGGCGACTCGGCGACCGATCCGCCGGCACCGGGGCCGGGCACCGCGCGCAAGCGTGGCCGCCAGCCCCGGCCGGGCCGGGGCGGCGTCCTCGCCGTGTTCCTGGCGCCTGCCCTGGCGCTGTTCGTGCTCCTCGTCCTCGCCCCCATCGTGGTGGCCGGCTACGCCAGCCTCTACAAGTGGAACGGCTTCGGGCTGCCCGAGAACTTCATCGGGCTGGACAACTACACCCGCGCCTTCAGCGACCCGACCTTCCGCGGCGACCTGTGGCGCGGCCTCGTGCTGGTGGTGCTGTCCCTGGTCGTGCAGCTGCCGGCCGCGCTGGCCCTGGCCATGCTGCTCAACCAGCCACTGCGCGGGCGGGCCGTCTACCGGCTGATCTTCTTCGCCCCGTACGTGCTCTCCGAGGTCACCACGGCCGTCCTGTTCACCCTGGTCTTCTCACCGAACCGAGGGTTGGGCGAGGGCGTCGCCAAGTGGCTGGGCGCCGACGCGGGCACCGTCTTCGCCGACCCGGACACCGTGCTGTACGCCGTCTTCCTCGTGGTGTCCTGGAAGTACTTCGGCCTCTACATGATGCTCTTCCTGGCCGCCCGGCAGGGCATCCCGAAGGAACTCTCCGAGGCCGCGGTCACCGACGGCGCCAGCGCCTGGCAGGCCTTCCGGCATGTCACCCTGCCCCTGCTCGGCCCGACGATCCGGATCAGCATCTTCCTGTCCGTCATCGGCACCGTCCAGTTGTTCGACATGGTCTGGGTGCTCACCGGTGGTGGGCCGATCCACTCCTCGGAAACCCTGGCCGTGACGATGTACCAGTTCGGCTTCAAACGTTTCGAGGTCGGCTACGCGAGCGCCATCAGCATCGTGATGTTCCTGCTGAGCCTCGTCTTCGCCCTGTTCTACCAACGCATCGTGCTGCGTCGCGACACCGCCGGCGCGGTCACCACCCAGGGAGGCCAGCGATGACCGCCACGACGAGTCGCGCCCAGCGGACCCGCAGCGTCGTGCTGCACCTCGTCTGCATCGCCGTCGGCGCGCTTATCGTCGTGCCGGTGTACTTCGGCGTGCTCGGCGGTTTCAAGGACAACGGCCAGCTCTCCAGCAACCCGCTGGGCTGGCCCGATCCCTGGGTGTGGAACTACGTCGAGATCCTCAGTGAGAGCGTGTTCTGGCGGCAGCTCGGCAACAGTGTGCTGATCGCCGTCAGCAGCACCGTCATCGTCGTCGGCGCGGCGGCGATGGCCGCGTTCGTCTTCGCACGCTACGCGTTCCGGGGCCGCGAGTTCCTGGTGACCCTCTTCGCGATCGGTCTGATGTTCCCGTTCGCGGTGGCCATCCTGCCGCTGTTCGTCCTGCTGCGCGCCATGGGTCTGCTGGACAACCCACTCGGCGTCATCCTGCCCCAGGCCGCCTTCGGGCTGCCGATCACCATCATCATCCTGCGCCAGTTCTTCCGCACCATCCCGGCCGAGGTGGAGGAGGCCGCCGTCCTGGACGGTTGCAGCTCCTTCGGGTTCTTCTGGCGGGTCCTGCTGCCGATGGCCCGTCCCGCCCTGGCCACCGTCTCGGTGCTGGCGATCGTCACCAGCTGGAACAACTTCATGCTGCCGCTCGTCGTCTTCAGCGACCAGAGCTGGTGGACGCTCCCCGTCGGGGTCCAGGCATTCCAGGGCCAGTACGCCGACGACACCGCACGGGTGCTCGCCTACGTCGTGCTGTCCATGATCCCGGCCCTCGGCTTCTACGCCGTGGCCGAACGACAGCTCATCGGCGGCCTCACCGGCAGCGTCAAGGGATGACACCGCACCACCGCGAGCAGACCTGAAGCCTCAGGCAGACGAAGGAGCGACCGTGGGCGCGGAGACCGGCCGAAACGTCACCATCGCGATGATCGCGCGACTGGCCGGTGTCTCCGTGCCCACGGTCTCCCGGGTCATCAACGGACGCTCCGACGTCGCCCCGGACACCCGGGAACGGGTCGAGGCGCTACTCAACCGACACGGCTACCGCCGCCGGACACCGGCCCGGCGCACCGACGCCGCGCTTATCGACCTGGTCTTCAACGACCTGGACAGCCCGTGGGCCGTGGAGATCATCCGTGGGGTGGAGGACGTCGGCCAGACCAGCGGCGTCGGCACCGTCGTCTCGGCCATCCACTGGCGCATCTCCTCGGCCAAGCAGTGGCTCGACAACATGCGCACCCGCTCGACCGAGGGCGTCATCTTCGTGACCTCGATGGTGAACCCGCCGTTGCAGGCCGAACTGCGCCGACTGCACCTGCCGGTGGTCATCATCGACCCCGCCGGCGTCGACCCGCAGGAGTCACCCACCATCGGCGCCACCAACTGGGCGGGCAGCCTGAGCGCCAACCAGTACCTCATCAGCCTCGGGCACCGCCGCATCGGCTTCATCGCCGGCCCACCGCACCTGATGTGCAGCCGGGCCCGGATGGACGGCTACCGGGCCGCGCTCGGCGCCGCCGACATCCCCCTCGACGACAGCCTCATCCGCCCCGGCAACTTCTACCACGAGGCCGGCTTCAGCGCGGGCACCCAGCTCCTGGCCCTACCCGACCCGCCCACCGCTATCTTCGCCTCCAGCGACCAGATGGCACTCGGCGTCTACGAGGCGGTCCGCAAACGTGGCCTGCGGGTGCCCGACGACATCAGCGTGGTCGGCTT
The DNA here is from genome assembly GCF_043197875.1 of Micromonospora sp. NPDC048935. Lineage (NCBI taxonomy): Bacteria > Bacillati > Actinomycetota > Actinomycetes > Micromonosporales > Micromonosporaceae > Micromonospora > Micromonospora sp. NPDC048935. The sequence goes on from NZ_JBICTZ010000010.1 coordinate 258,523, forward strand.
CGACGACCTGCCGGAGGTCCGCTGGTGCTCTCCGCCGCTGACCACCGTGCGTCAACCACTCGCCGAGATGGGCATGCTGGCCGCACGGACCGTGTTGCGCCTCGCCGGTGGGGAGAGGACCGAGAGCCCTCGCGTCGAGCTCGCCACCGAACTCATCGTCCGCGACAGTGCCGCACCACCGAGGCGGCCGGCGACCTCGGGCTCGTGACGCCTCGCTCAGCCGACCCGCAGGGCATCGTCGTCCGTCGTCCGTCGTCCGTCGTCCGTCGTCCGCCGTCTGCCGTCTGCCGTCTGCCGGCGGGCGGCGGCCGAGGTGCGCCGGGTCCCGAGATCCAGCGCGGTCTTCAGGAAGGCACCGTTCTCACGGTCAGCGCTCGACCGTGCGGTTTCGGCAGCGCAAGCGCATTGGACTGGCTTTCGTCGAACGCCGACCTGACCCGGCGACCGCATGCCGGCGTGATCGACTCGGGTGCACGGAAATCGCGGTGTCCAGGTGCAGGGGACACCCCGAGACCATGAAAGCCGAGTCGATCACGCCGGTCTGTGCCGATCAGGCGCGCCCCGAGCCGGGACACGCGTGACGCAAGCCGACCGCTACCGGTGCGGACTCAGCTCCGGGTCCACCGCTGGCTGCTCGCACCGTTGCAGGTCGCGAGAACGACCGGGGTGCTGTTGGCGGTGCCGGCGGCGTTCGGCGCGAGGCACAGGCCGGACTGCACGCCGGTGATTGTGCCGTCGCTGTTGACGTTCCACTGCTGGTTGGTGCCGCCGGTGCAGTCCCAGATGATGGCCCGGGTGCCCGCCGTGGTGCCCTGGCGCTCGGCGTCCAGGCACTTCGTGCCGTACACCTGGAGTTGTTTGGCGGCGGTCGGCGTCCACTGCTGGTTGGTGCCGCCGTTGCAGTCCCACAAGGCGACCTGGGTGCCGTTGGTCTGCGACCGCGACGGGACGTCCAGGCAACGACCGGCGTTGGCGTTGCGCAGCGGCCCGGCCGTGCCGCTCGGTGGCGGGGTGGTCGGGTTCGGCGGCGGCGTGGTGGGGCTCGTGGTGTCGAAGCCGAGGAACCGGATGGCCTGCGCGGCGTCGAACGGGATGGAGTGGCCGTACCCCTGGAAACTGATGGCCTCGACGGGCGCCGTGCCACCGCTGCCCCCGTAGCGGGTACGGGTGGCGCTGGCCTGCGGGGAGTCGGTGTAGCTGGGGGTCTGGGACACGCCCTGGACGTTGGTCCACTGCTTGATCTGCTCGCCGAAGTTGACGTAGCTCAGCGTGGTGTCCGTGGTGCCGTGCCAGATCTGGACCCGGGGACGTTTGCCGGTGTAGCCGGGGTAGGCGTTGCGCACCAGATCACCCCACTGCTGGGGGGTCCGGACGATGCGCCCGCCGGAGCACTCGCTGTTCCACTCGGCGCCGTTGGTGGTGGCGAAGCAGCCGAACGGAACCCCGGACGAGCTGAACCCGGCACTGAACAGGTCCGGGTAGAGGCCGACCATGACGTTCGTCATCATGGCCCCGGAGGAGAAACCACCCACGGCGATCCGGTTCGAATCGACCGGGTAGCGGCCCCGAACGTAGTCGACCATGGACTTGAGGCCGATCGGGTCACTGCCGCCGTCGCGCCGCAGCGCCTGTGGGGAGGAGACATCCCAACACTTGCTGCTGCGGCTCACCGATGGGTAGATCACGATGAAGCCGTAGCGGTCGGCGAGGGTGCTGAGCCCGAACCCGGAGTGCACGGCCGGGCCACTGCCGGTGCAGTAGTGCAACGCGAGCAGGAGGGCCGGCTGGGCCGCGACCCGGTCCGGCACGTACAGGTGCATCTGGAGGTTCGTCGGGTTGGTGCCGAAGTTCGTCACCTGGGTGAGCGTCGCGGCCGACGCCGGGGTGGCGGCCGTGACCACGGCCGTCATCGTCGCCAGGGCCGTCGCGAGCGCGGCGGCCAGCAGTGCGATCCTTGATCTCATCGGCGCTTCCTCTTGTACGGGGTCGGGGAACTCGGCTTGTACGGGGTCGGGGAACTCGGCGGCGGCACGAGGTGCGGACGCGCGTCGTCCGCCGCGCGTCGGCGGCCACTGTCGAGTCCTGATGCGACGCCCGGATGCCCGGCCGGACGCCTGTGACGCCGAGGCCGACCAGCGAGGGCTCTCCCGCGAGCCGCGAACGCCGTTCGCCTCGACATCGACTGTGAGCGATAACATGCCGTTCGTCAAGTTGTAACGTATGACGTCAGTCGATTGGTCGCAGGCTGTTTTTCGGTGGGGCGGGAGTGCCACAATGGCAGTGGTGCTCAGGCGGCTGACCGCTCGGGCCCGGGGGAGGGCCTTCCGCAGGAAGCGGACGGTGGGCACGAACCCGGAGGCCGTTCATGGATCTTGTGCCGCACGCTGACGCCATCTCCAGCCTGGTCGATCTGCTGGGTGCCGCACTCCAACTGACCGCCGCGGTCGTCACCCTGTTGGCCGCCGGCACGGTGCGTCGACGCCGCGGTAACCGGGGCGACGACGAGGACGCGTAGCGCGTCTGGAGATCCCCGATCCGGCCGTGACACCCTTGTGCGTCGATGACAGGCCGCCCGCGGGGCCGATGTCGTCCGGTGGCGCTTGCCGGTCGTCAGTCGTCGGCCCCGTCCGACGGTCGCACCACGGTCAGGTCGGGCTCGCCGCCGATCGGTTCGAGGGCGTGCACGATCCGTAGACTGCCGTCGGCCGCGGCGTCCTCGTCCGTGAGCACCAGACCACTGCTGCCATCGGTGCGGACCAGCCGCCACCTGTCGGGGTGGAGACTGCCGTCGTCGACCACCGCCCGGACCCGGAACGCGCGGGCCAGGGTAACGGCCAGCTCCACTGCCGCGCAGACTCGGCAAGGTCGACTCGCCTTTCCGGAAGTCGCGGTGTCGGCGGCCCTGAGTCACCCCGACTTTCAGAAAGTCGAGTGGATGATGCCTGGGTGTCATGGTGATTCCGGCGACCGGCCCCGTTCGGTGAGTCGCCGCACGAGGGCGGTGGCGATGGCCCGGGAACGGGCCGCCACCTCGGCGTCGGACAGGCTCTCGGCGACGGCCGCCCAGTGCCGCAGCGCGACGACGACCAGCCTCCACTGGACGCCGGTCAGGGTCACCGTCGCCGTCTGCCCCGGAGCCGGCCACGTTCGGAAGCCCTCGACATCGTGCGGCCACCCGGGAATCTGGTCCCAACCCGCCTGGCGAATGCTGATGCCCAACCGGGCCACCGCCGGCGGTCTCGTCGCCCCCGTCTCCGCTCGGGCATCCCCGGGCGACTCCCACTCCGAGCCGCTTGGCACCGCGCCGTCGATGGCCGAGTTGACGTGGTTGTCCATCGTCGCGTCGATGAGCAACCAGTCGCTGACCAGCAGGTTGATCGAGTGCTCCGGTCGGGCAGGGGTGGCCGCCACCTGATTCGTCAACCGGCTACCGACGAGCGCATCGATGGGGTCATGTGTCGGGAGCCTATGAACCGACCGACACGAGGTCAAGCTCCGATCGACAGCGCTGACTACATGGCGTGCCGGTTCGGACGCGGACTGGCAGGATGGTGGCACGTGCCTGTCGTCGTGCGAGGAGGAGGACACGTGCCAGAGATGATCACGCTCTCGGTCCATCCGGATCTGCCGTCCGCCGATGCGCGGCGCTCGCTGGCGTCCTGGCTGCGCGCCGAGGACCGGCTGCGCGACGGGGTGACCTCGACGCCGGTCGGTGCGACGTCTGCCGACGGCACGCACCCGCTGCGGGTGGCGGTCGACGACGCGGGCGCCGCGATGGTGCTGGTGCAGGCGATTGCCGGCTGGCTCATCCACCGCCGTGAGGACGTGACGGTGCGGCTCGCCCGGCCCGACGGGTGGACGGCCGATGTGGACGTCCGCCAGGCGCGCGACATGGACCAGGTGACCGCGCTCATCGAGGCGGCGGTGCGCGCGGTCACCTGATCAACCGAACCGCGGGGGATACGCCTACCCGGTGGTGAGGCCCAGGTTGATGGTCCTGGTCAGCGTGGCGTTGTCGTCGTCGCCATCGAGCGACCAGATCATCGCGCCGGCCAGGCCGGCACGGCGGATGTAGAGCGTCTTCTGCAACACGACCGCCGGATCGTCGTACGTCCAGAACGTCGTACCGTCGAACAACCAGGCGTGCCCGGCGCGCAGGTCGCGGTGCACGGTGTAGCCGTTGCCGGCCAGGGTCCTGAGCAACTTGTAGTCCTCGTACCCGGCCTCGAACGTCGCCGGCGCGGGCCCGGCGGCCGGCTGGAACAGGCCGTCGCCGCCGCCGGTGACGCCGGTCCAGCCGCGACCGTAGTACGGGATGCCGAGGACGAGCTTGTCCCGTGGCGCGCCACGGGCGATCCACCCGTCGATGGCGACCTCGGCGGAGAAGTCCGGGTCGTCCGGCGAGCCCGCCGGTACGCGCAGTGCCGACTGCTGGTTGGTCACCGCGTCCCAGCCGCCGTGGAAGTCGTACCCCTGCACGGTGGCGAAGTCCAGGTACGTGAAGATCTTGCGGCCCTCGTAGCCGGCGTCCATGGTGGCCGGGTTGGCCGGTAGGAACGCGGTCAGCGGGTGGTGCGTCCGGGTCGTGCGCCCGTACGCGTCGAGCTGCCGGCGGAACTCGGCGAGCAGCTTGGTGAAGTTCTCCCGGTCCTCCGGGCGGATGACGTTGCCCGGCTCGCCCTCCCAGTTGGGCCACTCCCAGTCGAGGTCGATGCCGTCGAAGACGCCGGCGGCGGCACCCGGGGCCCCCGGCAGGTTGCCCCTGAGGTAGAGGTCGACGCAGGACGCGACGAACGCCCTGCGGGAGGCGTCGGTGCGGGCGGCGTTGGAGAAGTACGTCGACCAGCTCCAGCCGCCCAGCGAGATCAGCACCTGGAGCCTGGGGTGCTTGGCCTTCAGCTTGGCGAGCTGACCGAAGTTGCCGTTGAGCGCCTGACCCGGGGCGTCCGCGACGCCGTCGACGCTCTCCTCCGCCGGGACCGGCCGCTGGTAGTCGGCCCAGGCGTCGCCCTCGCCCGGCCCGCCGTCGAGGTAGCAGCGGCCGTCCTCACTGACGTTGCCGAAGGCGTAGTTGACGTGGGTGAGGCGGCTCGCCGCCCCGGAGGTGTCGAGCTTCTTGACCGGGAAGGCGCGGCCGTAGATGCCCCACTGGGTGAAGTACCCGACCCGGTGGTAGCCGGCGCGGCGCTGCTGGTGGTCGCCGGCGCTGGCGGCGGTGGGCGGTGTGGCCGTGATCAGCAGGGTCGCCAGGGCGACGACGGCGGTGAGACGGCGGTGGCGGAACTGTCGCATCGGCACACTCCCACGTCGGGTGGCGCACAATCAGTAAAGACACTTATCTGATTGATGAAGTTAAGCCGACCGCCGTCCTCGGTCAAGAGCCGGGCCGGGTGCCGCACGTCGCCGTCGGCACCCGAACCACCGCCACCCGCACGCCCCGCCGGTGGGCGTCAGCCGACCTGGTCGTTGTCCTTCATCGACCCCCAGCCGTGCCACCTGTCGATCTCGATCAGGGCACTGACCCGGGCGCGCTCCCGCCGCGGGTACGCGTTGCCCGTGTAGTGCTGGGACAACCGGTCGATGTCCGCCAGGTCCTCGTCGGCGCGCAGCTCGGCGACGTGCCCGACGATGCTGACGTGGGTGTACCAGCCGGCCTCGTCGAGCACGGTCAGGGAGACCCGTGGGTCGTTGCGGATGTGGTCCAACCGGCGGCGGCTCTCGTCCAGGTTCACCAGGATCCGGCCGTCCTCCCACAGGTACCAGGTCGCGGCGGACACCGGCTGGCCACCGTTGCGAAGCGTGGTCATGACGGCCGGGTTGGGCTTGCGGAGCATGGCGATCGCGGCCTCGGGAAGCGGTGGCTTGGACATGCAGTCTCCTCGTCGCGTCAGCGTTTACCCCTGCACGTTACGCACCCGCGGGCCCCGAGGACGTGCCGACCGGCAGGTACACCGCAGGGAGTACCTCGTGCAGCGGATGTGCGCCGCACCCGGTGGTTCGTACGGTCCGTGTCATGCACGGCAGACCTGCTCCGCTGCTCGTCAGCCGCCGCCTCTGGGCCGGGCTGGCCTGACCGCCGGACCGCAACCCGACGGTGGCTTCGGCGTGCGCGCCAGACTGCCGGTCACCCCGGCCGAGGAGTCGGCGGCGGTGACCCACCGGTGAGCGTGTTGCGTGTGCTTCTCGCCGACGACCAGCCGCTGGTCCGCAGCGGTCTGCGGGGTCTGCTCGAACGCGACGGTGACATCACCGTCGTCGCGGAGGCGCCGGACGGCGCGGAGGCGCTGCGGCTCGCCCGGCAGACCCGACCCGACGTCGCCCGCCTCGACATCCGCATGCCGCACCTGGACGGCCTCGCCGTGACGCGGTCGCGGCCGACTCGGGCGCACAAACCGTGCCCCCGAGTCGGCCGCGACAATCGGCAGCCCGTTACCGGCGGCCGAACTTGACACTCACCTCTGTTACTGGTCAGGCGGGTACGAACTGCCACTGCTGGTTGGTCCCGCCGTTGGCGGTCCACTGCACGACCTGTGCTCCGTCGCTGGTCGAGGCGCCGGAGACGTCGGCTGTCAGTCCGCTGCTGCGGCTGACGATTGTGTAGTAGCCGTCGCCGGTGGGCCGCAGGTACCACGACTGGTTGGCGCCGCCGTTGGCTGACCACTGCTGTAGTTGCAGGCCCTGTGTGGTGCTGCCGGCGTTGACGTCGAGCATCTTTCCGGAGGCGGTGTAGCGCAGGGTGTAGGTGTCCTGGGTGGTGCTGATCGTCCAGGTGGGGGTGCCGCTCTGTTGGACCGCCTTGGCACCGTCGGCGGTGGAGTTACCGGCGATGGCGAGGGGCTTGCCGCTGTTGCGGTTGACGATGCGGTAGGTGCCTGCTGCGGGCCCGGTTCCGCCGCCTCCGCCGAGGTTGAGGTATTCGATCGAGTCGGTGAAGACGGTGCTGCCGGACTTGGCGGTCGAGAGTTGGAGGTACACGCGGCTGCCGGTGGCGGGGGCGGTGAAGGACACCGGTTGGGTGACCCGTGAGCCGAGTGGGATGGTCAGGGTGTTGTTGCCGGACGCGACGACCGCGCCGGTTGGGCTGTCGAGTCGGGCGGTCCAGGTGAAGTTCACCGAGGTGTTGGTGAGGTCGTCGTTGAACACGGTGATGTTGCGGGTGATCGTGGCGTTGCGGGCGTAGGTGGGTACCGCCTGTGGCAGCGGGAAGGTGCCGTTCGAGTCCGAGTTGCCGGAGGCGGACCAGTAGGGCAGGTCGACCGCGGCCACCGGGTTGAACGCCGCCTGCACGCGCTGGATCTGTGCGTTGCTCCACGGGTCGGGCAGGTTGTCCACTCCGTAGATCGGGTGACCACCCTCCTCCGGGGTGAAGTCGGTGCTCCGCACGCCGGGCACGACGCTGGCCCAGGCGGACAGCAGCGTGTACGGACGCAGGTCGGTGGCGCCCTTGCCGCGCTTGGCCAGGGTTGCCGTGGCGAACCACTCGAAGCCCTGCTTGTTGTTGCATGCCGGCCAGATGAACTCGCCCTCGCCGTCGGGCCGCCCATTCACGGTGACGAGGCCCTCCCCGTACCTGCCGAAGCCGTCGACGTAGTGCGGGATCACCGCGAAGTTGGCGTACGTCATCCCGGGATACAGGCTGACATTGTTGCCGACGCCCACCTCGACAATGATCGGCCGGGTGCCGTCGGCGCCGTTCATCGCCGCGTAGAGGTCCTTCTCGAACTGTTCGGAATCCTGGCCGCTCTGGTTCGGCTCGTTGTTCTGACTCCAGCGGATGATCGCGGGGTGGTTGCGGTCGCGCAGGACCAGCGCACGGGCGTGATTGATCATGTTTTCGCGCCCGACGGAGTTCTGCCACTCCTGCGAGGACTGGGAGCCGCGAATCGCGACCTCGTCGATGATCATCAGGCCCATCTCGTCGGCGACATCCAACATGTACGGGCTTCCGGGCTCCTGGTGGATGCGCACCACGTTGTAGTTCAGCCGCTGGTAGTTGTCCACCGCCTGCGGCCAGCCGCCGTTGCCGGACGACGGGGGCAGGAAGCCGGGCAGCGTGTGGTACGCGTCGCCCTTGCCGCCGTTGTTGATCCGGTCGTAGTCGGCACCCTGGAGGTTGTCGCCGCGGAAGTTCACGCGCACGCCGTTGAGGTAGTAGTAGTCCCCGTTCTGGGTGGCCTCCCGGAACCCGAACCGGTACTCGGCGTCGCTCGTCCGGCCGTCGTCGGTGACGGCATGCACCGCCAGCCCGTGCAGCTGCGCCCGGTACCCCGACCGGTACGGCACGTTGGGCCACCAGTACGAGGTGCTGTCGAGGTTCCACGCGACCGGCCCGACGGTCACGGTCGCGGTCGAGCGGGCCGCCACGGTGACCGTACGGCTGGGCAGATCCGGGTAGCTGAAAGCCGTTCCGTTCTTGGATGACAGCGACCCGGTCAACGTCACCGACCGGGCACTGCCCGACGTGTTCCGCACCGTCACGTCGTAGGTCAGCGACTTGTTCGCCACCGACGTACGCACGAATGTGTCGCTGATGTACACCGCCGGGTACACCCGCAGGAACGCGGACCCGAAGATCCCCTGCGGTACCGCCTCGGACCAGGTGGCGGCGTCGGGCACCAGGTACCGGCCGTTGGATGCCTTCAACGCGCCGCGGCCCTTCACGTTCACCGTGATCGTGTGGGTGGTGCCGGGTGCCGCGTATGCGCTGATGTCGAAGTTCGACGGGGTGAACCCCGTCGTCTGGGTGGCGACCACCCGGCCGTCGACCGACAGTGTCGCCTGGTGGTTGACGGCGCCGAACTCGATCCAGGCCGACTGCGGCTGCCCCGAGTCCGGCACCGTGATGCTGCGCGAGTACACCGCCTCGTTCACGGTGGTGAAGCCCTGCTTGTACCAGCCGCCACCGGGCACCGTGATCGTGGTCGCCCCCCGACCCGCGGGCGTGAAGTTCCACGTCCCGCTCAGGTCGACCGAGGTGATCGCGGCGTTGCCGGCCGCCACACCGTCAAGTCCGGCGGCCGCGACACCCTGCGTCGCGACCGGCGCGCCCAGGGCCGATCCGGGGGTCGCCAGGGTCAGACCACCCAGCGTCAGGGGCAGGGCGAGCGCCACTGTCGCGGCCAGCCCTCTGGCCGACGCCGACAATCGGCCGCCCCAGCGGACGTTCGTACGATGCACGGAAACCTCCTGTGACTCATCCGCCAGCTCCGCGACACCGGTTCAGGGCACAGCCTCAAGGCCGAGAATCGAATCGATTCGACAGATCTGGCGGCGTCGCCGACCACCCGGGGAGGGTGGTTGCGACCCAAATACATAGCTATGTATTAATGGGCGCATCGCGCGTGAAGTCAAGGTTTCGAGACGGTTACTTCCTGCTCCTGACGCCTCACAAGCTTCGAGTGGCCGCCGATAAGTACGACCACTCCGGAGTGCTAGGACATCGCGCTCAGGCATTCCGTGTCGCCGCCCCACCAATGCGGCGTCGATCAAATAGCGAACCGATTCGCCTCTGCGGCGCCCGGCCGTGTGACACGCTGAAGACGCGGACAGCAGCACTGTGGTCTTCGGTGAAGTCGGCGGGCGGCCCGGCCTGATTTGTTCGGTTCGAAACTGGAGTTAGGGTGCTGGTAAGGAACGTGCTTCGCCAGCGTCACGGGCGGGTTGCGGGCTCTTAACGGTGAGTGTCTGACTGCGTAGACATGACTACGCAATCATACAGGACGATGGCCGACGATGGGAGGTGCCGTGACGCGACTGGCGAGGCCGGATGGAAGCCCTCCGACGCCGCGCAGCGTGGACGTCGCGCGGCTGGCCGGCGTCTCCCAGAAGACGGTGTCCAGGGTCCTCAACGACGAGCCGTATGTCTCGACCGACGTGCGCCGGCGGGTTCTGGACGCCGCCGAGGAGCTCGGCTACCGGCGCAACCAGGCGGCCCGGGCGCTGGCCTCCGGGCGGACCCGGTCGATCGGCGTGGTGACGCTCGGCAGCGCCTTGTACGGGCCGGCGTCGTGGCTCATGGGCATCGAGCGGGCGGTCCGGAAGGTGGGCTACACGCTGCGGGTGGCCACCACGATCGAGGGCGACCCGGGCGGCACCGCGAGCGCCCTGGCGTCGCTGCTGGACCAGGGCGTGGACGGCGTCATCATCTCCGAGCCGATCGACGAGGGCGTCGGTCTCATCAGCGTCGACGTGCCGGTTTTGGTCCTCGGCGCGCCGCCCACCTTCATTGCGCCGCAGGTGGTGACCGCCAGGGTCGGCGCGGGCCGGCTCGCGCGGGCCGCGACCGAGCACCTGCTGGAGTTGGGGCACGCGACCGTCCATCACCTGGCCGGCCCGCAGCGGTGGTATTCGGCACGGGACCGTCTCGCCGGCTGGCGCGAGGCGCTGCGAGCCCACGGCGCGGACGAGCCGCCGGTCGTCGAGGGCGACTGGTCGGCCGCATCCGGCTACGCCGCGGGCCGGGAACTGGCCGGCGACAGCACCGTGACCGCGGTGTTCGCCGCGAACGACGACATGGCGATCGGTCTCATCCGCGCGCAGGTCGAGGCCGGACGCCGCGTGCCCGAGGACATCAGCGTCGTCGGGTTCGACGACATCCCGGTCGCCGCCTACGTCACTCCGCCGCTCACCACCGTGCGGCAGCCGTTCGACGAGGTCACGCGGCAGGGCCTCGCGCTGCTGGTACAGGTCATCGAGAAGCCGGACGTCGAGCTTCCACCGGCGGCCGACCAACCGGTCGAGCTCGTCGTCCGTGCCTCGACGGCGCCACCACCGCCCCGGCCGATCCCGGGACGTGGCCGCCGAGCGATCCCCCATGCCCACGGTGGCCCGCACGGTCAGCCCGCCGGCAGCGAAGTCCCATCCACCCAGCCCTGATCAGCGTCGATCCGTCCACCTACGGCGGCACGTCACCCGCGACCCGCACCAACCGTCGCCGACGAGCGGCGGCAGCACCCGCGCGGACGCGCACCTCTCCCGAACCCCCCCGTCCCCAGCACTCCCTGATCCTGCCGTCTGTCCCACTTCGGCGGCCGACCCTTCACCGACGCGGCAGGCACCCGACTTCTGAAACACGCCTTGGGCCTGTTTCATAAGAACTGGCCGGCCTGCGGCGGGCCCGGACGACGACCGGCGGCGTTACGGTTTCGTCCGGATACCACACCGGTATCCGGACGAAACCGCGCCTTGCCGGATCGCCGCCCGGACTCCGCCTCGGCTCGACCGCCCTTATGAACACGCCCTTGGGCCGCGTGCGGGCCTGCGGTCGCTTTGGGCGAGGATGTGGTCATGAGCAACTCCGCACTGCCCGGGCGTGTCGTCGTCACCGGTGCCACCGGCAAGCTCGGCCGGGCCGTGGTCGCCCACCTGCGCGCCGTGGGCGTCGACGTGCTGGCCGTGGACCGTGCCGGCGGCCGTGATCCGCGCGACGTGGACGGCGAGTTCCTTCTGGTCGACCTGACCGACTACGGGCAGGTGGTGGAGGCGTTCAGCGGGGGCGCCGACGAGCACGGCGGTGGGGTCGACGCGGTCGTGCACCTGGCGGCGGTCCCGGCCCCGGGGCTGATGTCGAACGCGACCACGTTCGCGAACAACTCCACCGCCACGTACAACGTCTTCGCCGCGGCCCGGGCGGCCGGGATCAAACGGGTGGTGTGGGCGTCGAGTGAGACGGTGCTCGGGCTGCCCTTCGACACCCCGCCGCCGTACGCGCCGGTCGACGAGGAGTACGCGCCGCGGCCGGAGTCGACGTACTCGTTGAACAAGGTCCTGGAGGAGGAGATGGCCCGGCACTTCTGCCGGTGGGACCCGGAGCTGGTGATGGTGGGCCTGCGTTTCTCCAACGTGATGGATGTCGAGGACTACGCGCCGTTCCCCTCGTTCGACGCCGACCCGCGGCTGCGCCGGTGGAACCTGTGGGGTTACGTCGACGCCCGCGACGGGGCACAGGCGGTCGAGCGTGCGCTCGCGCACGATCGGCCCGGTGCCGATGTCTTCATCATCGCCAACGCCGACACCGTCATGAGCAGGTCCAGCGCCAGCCTGCTGGCCGAGGTCTACCCGGGTGTCGAGGTCCGCAGGGAGTTGGGCGAGCACGAGACGCTGCTCAGCATCGACAAGGCACGCCGGGTACTGGGGTACGAGCCACGGCACTCCTGGCGCGACCACGTGAACCCGGTTCAGCGCGCGGCCTGGTAGGCGCGGCCCACGGCGGTGGCCTCGCTGCCCGTGCGGAAGAGCCCGGACTGGTCCTTGTCGGTGGCGGGCAGGCCGAACCACGCGTACCGGTGCAGCCAGGACAGGCCGCCCAGCATCCGGGTCGCCGCCGTGAGGAACGCGGCCTGCTGCGCCTGGGTCGGAAAGCGCACGCCGCTGGCGAAGTCGATCAGGGCGAACTCGGTGAGCCAGATCGACAGCCGGTAGCGGTCGTGCACCGCCTGGAGGTACGACCGGAGCTGGTTGACCGCGTTCGCGGTGGTGAAGTCGCCGCCGTACCAGTGCAGGGCGATGAAGTCGACGCGGTAGCCGCGCTGTTTCGCCCCGGCCATGAACCGGTCCAGCCACTCGCCCGGCCGGTCACCGCCCCAGGCCACCGCCGGGCTGCCCAGCGGAAGGCCGGTGGCCTGCAACTGCGGCCACAGCCCCAACGCCTGCTCCACTGTCATCTCCGCCTGACCCTTCAGGTCCGGCTCGTTGAACCCGAGCAGGTAGCGGCCGTTCTGCGCGGCCTTCTGCAGGTTGCCGGCGGTGACGCTCTTCGCCCCCCAGATCATCGGGACGAACTCGGCGGTCTTCGGGCCGGTGACACCCGGGTGGGCCACGTCCCAGGTGTAGTACCAACTCGCCCCGGAGGTGGCCAGCGCCTGGCTGACCCCGTCGAAGGTCCACACCCCGACGCCCTTGCGCGTCGACGTCACGGCGGTCGCCGCCGGGGCGACCGGACGCCGGGCCGTGGGCTTCGCCGTCGGCGTGCCCTGCGGTGTCGGGGTCGTCGCCGTCGGGCCCGTCGTGGCGGCGGGCGTGCTCGCGGTGGGTGGGCCGACCTCCGGGCTCGTCGACGGCGGCGCGTCGGCCGCCCGCGTCGCGGCGGGGACTGGCGTCGGCCCGGTCGGTCGCACCACGACCAGCACCCCGGTCACCAGGACGGCCACCACGACGGCCACGGCGAGGGGCCACCGCAGACGCCACACACCGATCGGGAGGCGACGGAACATCAGGCGTCGGGGCTCCGCGTGGACACCCCGGGGACCCGTCGGGGTGTCCGCCTCGCCCGGGCCGGTTGCGCGCATCGTCTCGACTCCTCCGTGTGGTGACATCGCTGCTCGACGAAGGGCGGCGCGTGACCGCTACCATCGCCTCCCCTGGAGGAGACTCACCGGCCGCCGCGGAATAACGATTTTCTCGGCGGCGCACTCCTTTAGGCCGGCGTGGGCGAGCGGGGATCGCGACCGCGCCGGGGGCCGGGCAAGCCCACGGTCGGGCGTCAGGATCTGGGCGACCCGCACGGTCCGAGGTGACCGGCAGGCGCGTCAGCGGGCGGTCGGGCTCGCCGGGTGGGTGCCCGCCATGGTGAGCCCGCCGAGGTAGTTCCTGAGCAGCAGCCGGGGGCGTGCGGCGAGGAGAAGGAGGGCCATCCCGAACGTCTCGGGCTCGACGTCGCCACCGGCAACGAGGACGACGGCGAGCACGCCGACCACCCACCCGCAGAGGCCGAGCACGATCAGGCCCGGTGTGGCCCAGCGGTGGTCGAGCAGCGCGGTCGCGGTGGCGACGACCACCAGCAGGCAGCTGAGGACGCCCACCAGGCTGGCCGCGAACGTTGATTCATGGCTCAGATCGCTGCCCGGCTCGTCGAGGACCAGGTAGAGCGGGATCGCGCTGAGGACGCCGATGCCGAGGTAGTAGCAGAGGCCGAGGATGACGCCGTTGCGGGCCATCCGCGCGTTGGGCGGGTGGCGGTTGAGGCGAATCATCGGTCGTCGAGGAGCGGTGCTGACCTCCGGCACGGTGTCACCGTACCGTCAGAGCACCACCTCGGGGGTGTCCCGGTCAGCGGCGGAGGGTCGCCGACGGCGACTCTCCGAACCGGCTCCGATAGTCGGTCGCGAACCGGCCGAGGTGCACGAACCCGTGCCGCAGCGCGACGGCCGTCACGGAGACCCCCGGCTCGGCCGCCCGCAGCGATCGGTGGGCCGCGTCGAGGCGACAGGCACGCAGGTACGCGGTCGGGGTGGTCCGCAGCTCCCGGCGGAAGCAGTCCTGCAACGTGCGTACGCTCACCCGCAGCGCCTCGGCGACGTCACCGACGGTCAGTGCCTCGCCGTGGTGGTCGGCGATCAGCGTGCAGGCGCGGCGGACGAGCCGCCCGGGGTTGGGTTGATGCTCCCGCTCGGCGAGCAGGTCGGAGTGGCTGTGCCGGTGGGCCAGCAACAGTTGGCCGATGAGCCCCTGCTCGAATCGGGAGGCCACCTGCGGATGGTCGAACAGGGACGCGTCCGTCGGCTGGGCCAACTCGTCGGCGAGGAACGCCACCCCACGTGCCCACGCCTGTGCCCTCGGCGTGGTCATGGCCATGCCGACGTCCAACCGGACCGGGTCGTCCACCGGGCGGCCCAGGAGGCGGGCGAGCTCGCGGTCGACGGCGTGCCGGTCGGCGTAGAAGATCCGATGGGGTGACCCCGCGGACCACCGCATGTCCGAGGAGTCGTACGGGGAAAGGACCGAGGCGACGTCCGGTGTCGAGGTCACCGTGTTTCCGGAGTGCCGCACCACGGTGCTGCCGGCCCGGGGGATCTGGACGAGATAGAAGCTCTCCAGGGCGGGGGGCTGGATGCGCACCGCCTGCCCGTAGTCGAGGTCGATCACACCCACCCCACCCACCCGGCGCGCCGCCATCCGCAGGTGGACGGTGCGCACCCCCGCCTGCGGGATGAGCCGATGCGGACAGAAGACCCGGCCGACCTCGGCGCGGGCCTGGTCGACGTCGTCCGTCCGGACCGTCACCGCATCCATCCGACCCCTCCCGGTCGCCCTGGTGCGCTGACCCTAAGGCGCGACCCGGAAGGGCGGTGCCACAAAGCCGTGCACCCGACACGGACCGGTCGGCCGCGTGGGGTGGACACACCTCGCGCGCAACGGATAGCGACGGCCGCACCCCGCTCGCCAGCGTGCGCTCACCACCGCCGCCGCAGTGGTCCACGCACTTCGGAGGATGCCATGAGGATTGCCATCGTCGGTGCCGGATTCGCCGGACTGAGCGCAGCGAAGGTGCTGCGGCAGAGCGGGTTCGACGTCACCGTCTTCGAGAAGGCGCCCGACGTCGGTGGGGTGTGGAGCCGCACCCGGCGTTATCCCGGCCTGCACACCCAGAACAACAAGGGCACCTATCACCTGTCCGACCTGCCGATGCCCGCCGACTATCCGCAGTGGCCCTCGGGTGAGCAGGTCCAGCGGTACCTCGAGACCTACGTGGAGAAGTTCGGGCTCGCCGGCGTGCTGCGCCTCGGCACGGAGGTCGTCTCCGCCGAACTCGTCAACGACGAGACCGGGTGGCTGATCGCGTCGCGGCCGACGGGGGCCCAGGACCCGGTGACGGTGCAGCGGTACGACCACCTGATCGTCGCCAACGGCATCTTCTGCGACCCGGTCGTCCCGTCGTTCGACGGTCACGCGGGCTTCGCCGCCGCCGGCGGGCGCGTCCTGGCCGTGGGGGAGTTCCACGACATCGAGGCGGCCCGAGGCCGCAACGTCCTCGTCGTCGGGTACGGCAAGTCGTCGTGCGATGTGGCGGTCCCGCTGAGCGAGGTCGCCGCCCGGACCCACGTGGTGGCCCGGGATCTGCTCTGGAAGATGCCCCGCAAGCTCGGCGGCGTGCTCAACTACAAGTACCTGTTGCTCAGTCGGATGGGTGAGGCGCTGTTCCGCTACCTCCACCTGAAGGGCGTCGAGCGGTTCCTGCACGGTCCGGGCAACGGCCTGCGCCAACGGATGGTCGACAGCGTCGGCTCGGTCGCGACCAGACAGCTCAAACTGCGCGAGTTGGGTCTGGTGCCCAACGGCAGCTTCGAGGACATCGCCCGCAGCACGGTCAGCCTCGCCACCGAGGGCTTCTTCGCGCGCGTCGCCGACGGCCGCATCGTCGTGCACCGCGACCAGGTGATCACCGAACTGCTCGTCGACGACGACGGTCGGCCCGCCGCCCGCCTGGCCGACGGCACGGTGCTCCCCGCCGACCTGGTGATCTGCGGCACCGGCTTCCGCCAGCACGTGCCGTTCTTCGACGACGCGCTGCGCGCCCGGCTCCAGGACGACGCGGGCAACTTCCAGCTCTACCGCCAGATCCTGCCGATCGGTGTGCCCCGGCTGACCTTCGCCGGCTACAACTCGTCGTTCTTCAGCCCGCTCAGCGCCGAGATGGCGGCGGTGTGGACGGCCGCGTACCTGCGGGGTGGGCTCACCCTGCCCGCCGAGGCGCGGATGCGCGACGAGGTGCGCGCCCGCCTGACCTGGATGGCGGCGCGCACCAACGGGCGGCACGCCCGGGGCACGAACATCATCCCGTTCTCGATGCACAACATCGACGAGGTGCTCGACGAACTGGGCCTCAACCTCGGCCCGCTGACCCGGGCCCGGCAGTGGCTGCTCCCCGTCGACCCGCGCTCCTACCGGGGAGTGACGGCACGCATGATCCGGCGTACCGCCGACGCGGTCGGGACGGACGAGGCGGCGGCGGTCCGCACCGGGCGCGGCGGTGTCCGCCGCGACCGCGACGACTCTCCCGTCGCCGGATGAGGCGGGCGGGTGCCGGACTGCCTGATGGTCGCCCGGCACCCGCCGTTGTCCGGGACGAACTCGACGGCGGGCACCTGTTGCCTGTCGTCGACCGCCGCGCGTATGGTTCGTTGGCACGCCGTCGAGCTGGAAGGAGGTCAGAACAATGTCCGATGTTCTGCGCCCCCTCCGCGCTCCGGCGTCCGCGCGGGCCTGACCCGGGGCGTTCGCCACCCGGAGGACCACAACCATGACTGATCTGCTCATTCGTCCGCTCGTCGCGGGCGAGGAAGACCTGTTCGACTCCATGCCCGATCCGCTGCCCCAACTGCGCCAGGTCGCGTACGCCGACGGGGTCGCCGGCGGCGGCTACCGGCCCGAGACCACCTGGGTCGCCCTGCGCGCCGGCCGGGTGGTCGGCCGGGCGGCCTGGCTCCGCCCACCGGGCGCTCTCGGCGCTCCCTGGCTCGACCGGTTCGATCTGGACGCCGAGCCGGAGGCGGGCGCCGAGTTGCTGCACGCCGCCCACGAGGCGCTGGGCGGCCCCGGCCGCTACTACGCGGCCCTGCCGGCGCACTGGCGGCGTCGACCGGAGGTGCTGGCCGTGGTGCGGGCACCGATGGAGGCCGCCCGGCTCGCCGGCCTGGTCGAGCGGGGGGAGCGGCTCCGGTGCTCCTGGACGGGCACACCGCTGCCGGCGTCCTCCGGCCGCTACGACTTCCGGGCGCCCACCGACGTGGCGGAGATCAACGCCCTGGTCGCCAGGATCGCCGAGCCGGACGTGCTGACCGGTGCCGAGATCGCGCGTGCGGTCAGCGGAGTGGACCTGGCCAGCGACCCGCTGGCCTGGCTGGGAGACGCCACCGAGAAATGGCGCGTCGCGCTGGAGGGCGGGCAGCCGGTCGGTCTGGCCGGAACGTTCGGGGACGCCTGCTACCCACTGCTCGCCTATCTCGGCCTCCTCGACGAGGCGGCCCGGCCCGAGCTGCTGGGCGAGGCGGTCCGGGTGCTGGCCGCCGGCGGTGCCCGCGAGGTCGTCGCCGACGTGGACGCCCGCCGGGTGGCGGTGCTCGCGGAACTGGAACGGACCGGCTTCCGGCAACTGCGCTCCCGGGTCGTCTTCGCGCCACCGCACCACGCGGAATAGCTGATCGGGTGCGCCCGGTCACCCGGGCGCACCCCCTCGGCCGGCACCGGCCCCCGCCCCTGTCAGCATCGCAGCATGCCGGAGATCATCACGCTTCTCGTGGGTGGGTTGGCGCTGGTCGTGGCGCTTGTCGCCGGGCTGTATCTCTGGCCGGTGCGCCGCCCTGGGCGACGGGTCGCACCGGGGCAACCGCTGGACTTCGACACCGCCACCCGCGCCGCCGAGGCCATCATCGCGGCCGAGGCGGCGGATCCGGCGCTGCGACCGGAGTCGCGCAGCCGCCTGCTGAGCCACGGCTCCCGTACCGGCCGGGCCGTTCTGCTGCTGCACGGATACACCCTCGCGCCCGAGCAGTACGACGGGCTGGCCGAGGAGTTCTTCGACAGCGGGTACAACGTGTGGATCCCACGGGCTCCCCGGCACGGGACCGTCGACGGGCGGGCCCACCACCGGGTCGAGGCCGAGGAGCTGACGACGTACGCCGCACGGGCGTTGGCCGTCGTGGCGGGCCTCGGCGACGAGGTGGGCGTCGTGGGGATCTCCGGCGGCGGCGTGCTGGCCGCCTGGCTGGCCCAGGTGCCCGGTGACGTCGTCCGCCATCTGCTGTTGCTGTCGCCGTTCTTCGGCCCGGACCCGCGCCAGGCGCCGGCCTTCGCGGTCCGACCGCTCATCACGCTGTACGGGCGACGAATCCTGCCGGACCGTGTCACGTCGCGCGGCTACTCGCTCTCCGCCGTCACCCAGTACCTGACGATCGCGCGTGGTCTGCCGAATCCGCCCCGACGCACCGGCCTGTGGACCGTCGCGGTCGCCATCAGCCCGCTCGACGGCGTGGTGGACCGCGCCGCGGCGGTGACCGTGCCCCGCCGGATCGCCGACGCGCACGCGATCCCCCTGCGGGTCTGCACCCTGCCCGAGACGTGGGGCGTCGGCCACAACATCCTCAGCCTCGCCGCGCTCGGCGCTGCGGGGGCCGAGCTGCGCCGGCGGTACGTGGCGCTCTACGAGGGAGAACCGACACCGACGCCCGGGCTGGCCCAGGTGGCCCGCGTCGAGGAGTGAGCAGCCTCGTCGCTGCGGTCAGCCCCGCCGGTGACCATCCGGGACGTGGGCCGCGCGCTGCCGCGCCGGCGTCTAAACTGCGCCCGTGCCGTGCCCCGTGTGGGCGCGTCACCTCCATCCGACCCGGCGCACCCGCTATTGACCGCACGAAATGTTAGCGCTAACCTGCCGCGCTACCGCATCGAAGGGTCGCGCTGCGACGGCTCCCATCCCACCCCCGAAAGGCGACACCAGCAATGAGTACGGCCGGATCAACCGACTTGCGTGCCGCAGTCCTCGCCGCGAACCGCCTCATCGCCGACGCCGGCCTGGCCGCGCTGACGTGGGGCAACGTGAGCGGGGTCGACCGAGAGGCCGGCATCTATGTGATCAAGCCCTCCGGCGTGGCATACCAGGACCTCACGGCCGACCTCCTCGTCCCGGTGGACCTGGAGACCGGGCAGGTCGTCGCCGGTGACCTGCGGCCCTCCGTCGACAGCGAGACGCACCGTGCGTTCTACCTGCGGTGGCCCTCCATCGGCGGAGTGACCCACACCCACTCGACGAACGCCGTCGCCTTCGCCCAGGCCGGACGGGACGTGCCGGTGCTCGGCACCACGCATGCCGACACCTTCGCCGGCCCGATCCGGGTCACCCGGGACCTGACGGCCGAGGAGTGCGCCCACGACTACGAGTTCAACACCGCCCTGGCGATCATCGAGCTGATCGGGGGAGAGGCCGAGGCACTGGCCAACCCCGTCGCTCTCGCCGCCAACCACGGCCCGTTCACCTGGGCGGCGAACCCACTCAAGTCGGTGGAGAACGCGATCGTCTGCGAGGCGGTCGCGGAGATGGCCATGAAGACGCTCTCGCTGAACCCCGCGGCGGCCGCGCCACAGTGGTTGCTGGACCGCCACTTCACCCGCAAGCACGGCGCGGGCGCCTACTACGGCAACCAACTGCCCGAACAGAGCCGGCCGTGACCACCGGCACGGGCTCCGCGAGCGGAGCCCGTGCCGCTGTCGTTGGCCGCGCTGGCCGGCGGGCGGCGCCTCACGTCGTGGGTTGGGCGGCACCGTTGAACACCGGCGGCGCGTAGCCGGCCGGCTTGTCGCCGATGCCGAGCCCCGGGCTCACCACCCAGGACTGGTACTGCGGGGTGAACATCACGTAGGGCGCTTCGAGCTTCGGTGCGCTGGCCTCCTCAAGCCGGCGACGCGCGTCGGCCGGGATCTCGAACCGCAGCGCCTCGAAGTTGCTGCGGACCTGCTCGGCGCTGCTCGCCCCGATGATGACCGAGGCGACGGCGGGCTGGGTGGCCACCCAGTTGATCGCGACCTGGGCCATGGTGCGGCCCAGGTCGGCGGCCACCTCCTCCAGAGCCTCGATGACCTGCCAGTCGCTGGGGCTGATCTCCCGGCCCGCGGCGTCGGGGTTGGTCAACCGCCCGGTCCCGCTCAGGCCGTCGCCGGTACGCCGGTACTTTCCGCTGAGCAGGCCACCGGCGATCGGGCTCCACGCGGTGAGCCCCATGCCCACGGTCTGGGCCATCGACACGTACTCCGCCTCGATGCCCCGACCGACCAGGGAGTACGGGAGCTGTAGGTTGATCATCGGGGTCAGGCCGTGCGCCTCGGCGTAGCTCTGCGCGCGGGCCGCGTACCAGGCCGGCACGTCGGACAGCCCGGCGTAGCGGATCTTGCCGGCGCGTACCAGGTCGTCGAGGGTGTGCACGACCTCCTCGACCGGGGTGATCCGGTCCCAGGTGTGCAGCAGGTACAGGTCGATGTAGTCAGTGCCGAGCCGACTCAGCGACGCCTCCACGGCCCGCACGATGTGCTTGCGGCCGTTGCCGCTGGCGTTCGGGTCGCTCGGGTCGACGGTGTTGGTGAACTTGCTGGTGAGCACGAGCCGTTCGCGGACACCGGCACTGCTGATCAGGCGGCCGAGGATCCTCTCGCTCTCCCCGGCGGTGTAGAAGTCCGCCGTGTCGACGAAGTTCCCGCCCGCCTCCAGGTACTGGCGGAAGATCGGCTCCGCCTCCTCCTCGGTCTTTCCGTACGCGGCGTGGAACCCGTCGACGCCGAAGTTCATGGTGCCCAACGCCAGTCGGCTCACCCGCAGACCGGACCGCCCGAGCAGGTAGTAGTGGTTCATGGTGGCGCCCTCCCGATCGTGGTGTCGGCCCGGATCGGGCCGCGTCGCAGACCTTTGCTCGCCAAATCTGGACCTGCAAGTCCAAAATCCGCGCTACGGTCGGAGCAGCAGGTACGGGCCAGGCAGCGGTGACGGAGGTCGCATGACACGGGCGTTGACCCGCAAGGGCGAGGCCACCCGGGCGCGGATCGTCGCCGGTGCCGCCGCCGAGATCCGCGAACGCGGCGTCGACGAGGTACGCCTCGAGGACGTGATGGCCCACACCGGCACCAGCAAGGGTCAGCTCTTCCACTACTTCCCCGACGGCAAGGAGGAGCTGCTGCTCGCGGTGGCCCAGCACGAGGCCGACCAGGTGCTCGTCGACCAGGAGCCGATGCTGAGCAACCTGACGTCCTGGCCGGCCTGGTTGGCGTGGCGCGACCGGCTCGTCGAGCGCTACCTCGCCCAGGGCGTGAAGTGCCCGCTCAACGGTCTGCTCGGTCAGACCGGCCGACGCGCACCGGCCGCCCAGGCGATCGTCACCGCGCTCATGTGGCGCTGGCAGGCGGCCATCACCGAGGGCATCCGGCACATGCAGTCGACCGGGGACATCGCCGCGCGGGTGGACGCCGACCGCGCCGCCGCGGCACTGCTGGCCGGCATCCAGGGCGGTGTGCTGTTGCTGCTCTCCACCGGAAAGATCGACCACCTGGAGGCGGTCCTCGACCTCACCATCGACTCCCTGCGGGAGAGCGCCCGGACGTAGGAGGGTGAGGCAATGACGGACGACGACCACGCACCCCTGGTGCTGCTGCACGGCCTCACGTTCGACCGGCGACAGTGGGACCCGGTCCGGCGCGAGCTGGCGAAGATCGATCCCGCCCGGCAGGTCCTCACCCTCGACCTGCCCGGGCACGGCGACGCACCCCGGCGGGCGTCCTACGGGATGGCCGAGGTGGCCGACGTCGTGCACGAGCAGGTCACCGAGGCGGGCGTCGACCAGCCGATCGTGGTGGGCCACTCGGTCGGCGCGGTGGTCGCCACGACGTACGCGGCCCGCCACCCCGTGCGCGGCGTGGTGAATCTGGACCAGATCCTGCTGCCCGGCCCGTTCGGTGTGGCCGTACGCCAGGCCGAGCCCACCCTGCGCGGCCCGGACTGGCGGCGGGTGTGGGACGGCATGCTGGCCGGAATGGGCATCGAGGGGTTGCCGGCCGAGGCGCGCGAGATCGTGCGAACCGCGACAGATCCCCGCCCGGACCTGCTGCTGGGCTACTGGGGTGAGATCCTGCGCGGGTCCGACGAGGGGATCGCCGCCGAACGGCAGCGCGACCTGCGGGCCATCGGCGAGCGGGGGATCCCCTACCGCTGGGTGACCTCGTCCGAGCCGCCGCCGAGGTACCTGACCTGGTTGACGGGCGCCCTGCCGGGGATCATGGTGACCGTGCTGCCCGGCAGTCACTTCCCGCACCTGGCGGAGCCGGCGACAATCGCCCGGCTGCTGGCGGGCGGTTGCGAGGGTGGCCTCGCGCAGGAGTCGCCCGGCGAGTGACCAACCAAGCGCCAGCACCACACCATCCGGTCGGCACACCGCACGCCGGGCTGAGTCAGTCGGCCGCGCCGGACGGCCGTTGGGTCGCCGGGACATTCGACGGCGGCCGGTCGAGTCGATCGAGCGCCGCGAGCCGGGCGGTGTCGCCCCGGATCACTGCCCCGGCCAGGGCGGTGGTCGTCGGGTCTACCCCACCCCGCTGCTCCGCGCTGGCAATCCGGACCGACTGCCCCAGGTGTGCCCGCAGGTGCCCGGCGAACAGCCGGAGGAACGGCTGCCCGGTGCTCGACCGCAGCACGTTCACCTCGTCGGCGGTGACCATGCCGGGCATGTCGTGGCCCTCGTGCGGGTTGGTCGTCGGCGCACCGGACTGCGCCAGCAGCCGGCGGCCCCGGTCGGCGGTGTCGCGCTGGGCGGTCCCGACCTCGGCGGCCAGCCGCCGCCAGGCCGGGTCGGTGGTCCGCGCCGGCACCAGTTCGAGTACGGGCAGCAGGCGATCAGCCATCGCCACCGTCAGTTGGAGCCAGGCGATATCGGTGGGGCTGAACGCTCCCGTCGTACCCCCGGGTGTCGGCACCGTCGTCGCAGCCGGCACCGTCGTCGCGGGCGGGGTGGGGCCGGCGGCTTCCCGTGGCCCGGTGGTGCAACCGGCGGCGAGCAGCATCGCGGCGAGCAGAGCCGTCGGTCCGGCGATCCGCATCCGAGTCGCCTTTCGCCTGGTGGCGGGCCCGGGGTGACCGGGCCCGCCCTCGGGTACGAATCAGATCGGTCGGCCGTCGTGACCGCACTTGATGACCGGCCGGATGCAGTCCTGGACCCGCCGGGCCATCTCCGTCACCGGCCAAGCGTTGAAGAAGTCGCCGTGCATGGTGTAGCCCGGCCCGGAGGCCAGCCGGAAACGCGACGGGTCGCCGTTGACCGGGTACCGGAGCACCTGGCGCAACTTTGGCACGTGCACCGGGTGGGTGCTCGGGCAGGCCTGGTTCACCGGGTACGCCAGGTGGCTCTTGTGGTCCGGCGAGTCCAGGTCCCGGCCATTCCAGCACTGGGGGAAGTCCAGGTACGACTCGAGCATCGTGCCCGCCGGGCAGGTGACGAAGTCCTTCGACGGCGGCACCTGTCCCGCGTGCAGGCACGACCAGCGGGCGATGCTGTCGTTCGGCCCGGCGGCCTTCGCGTTGCCGGCGACGAGGCGCAGACCGAGCGGGAACGGCTGGGTGTTCGCGACCACGTCCGCGCGTACGCCCTCACCCAGGTAGTAGAACGTGGAGATCGCCGGCTCCACCGGCACGTTGTCGCGGTAGAGGGTCGGCACCCAGTACGACGAGGCGTCCACCCGAGGGTCGCAGGTGGTGGGGGAGTTGACCAGGTCGGGCAGTGTGGTGTGGGCGTTCGTCACCGTGCTGCCGAAGAAGCTGTGCATGTGCGAGGCCCCGGGCAGCCCGGGGAAGATGATCGGGTCGTCCGGCAGCCGGTGGCTGTAGGTGCAGTCGGCGGGGAACTCGGCCACCCGGATGGCGTTGGCGACCGGGGCGGCGTCGGCCCGCGCGGTGGTGGAGACGACGTACGTGCCGAGTAGCACCAGCAGGGCGCCGATCGCCGTGGCGAGGCGCAGTCGGCGGTGGATGCCGGAGAGGGGTGCGGCCCTGTCCATCTCGTGACTCCTGTCGGGGGACGGGTCAGGGGTAGCTCCGGTGCCCCCGCCGAAGACAGCGGAGAATGCCCTGACCAGACTGGTGGTGACCGGCGGAGCACGGTGCGAGAGAGCGCTCTCACCGGTTGCCCAAGCCTCGCCCTCTTGTCGAAACTTGTCAATACGTGCCGCAGGTGGTGGAGAAATGACGACGCCGAAGGGCCGGGCTCCCGTGGTGGGGTCCGGCCCTTCGGTGCGTGTGGGGTGCGGTCAGCTGGTGGCGTAGCTGCGGGTGGCGATCCGGTCGGCGAGGTGCTCGACGCTGATCCAGTAGGAGGCGGTGTCGGGCTTGCTGATCTCCATGCTGTGGTAGGCGGAGACAAGCCGGCTGATCAACTCCGATTTCATGAAGTCGCGGTGTCCCAGTGCCGGGGATGCCCCGACATCAAGGAAACCGAGTCGATCACGAGCCCGTGGTTGGGCGCATCGTGACGGGGCACCCTACCGGGCGTGAACGGTGCGGGTGGGGCGGTCCGGCGGATCCGGCCGCCCCACCCGGGCACCAGCGGCGGACCTAGAAGCCGAGGACGCCCCGCCCGCCGACCACCGGAAGTCGCAGCTCACTGTCGTTCGGTGCGACCCGCAGCGTGGTGCCGCCCAACGGCAGCAGGGTGTACTCCTGGTCGCTGGAGAAGACGACCACGCCGATCCGGTGCCCGGTGGGGAACACGTAGTCCTTCGGCTCCATGGTCCACCGGTAGTCGTACATTTTGCCCTGCCTGACCGGCTCGGTACGTGCGGCGCTCCTGCGGTTCTGCGGGTCCATCCAGCCCCGCGTCACCACGGTCGGCGCGGCGGTCGACCCGGTGGGCCCGTAGTCGACCAGGTACGCGGTGAGGTTCGCGTCCGGCTTGTTGTCGATCGCCATCCGCAGCCGCATCTCCGGCCGCCCGGAGATGCGCACGCTCTGCGTCAGCTCGGGGGAGCGGTAGGCGAGTCGGTTGGCGCTCGCGGTGTCCGGGTTGGCGACCAGGGTGTCCGGGTGGATGGTCCGGCCCTCGTCGACGAAGCTCTGCTCGACAGTGGCCTTCGGTGGCTTGCCCGTGGTGAGCGCGCCGGGTGCGGTGGCGTCGGTGGTCGCGAAGCGCAGGCCGACCTCCCGTGCCGCCGGGTCGGGCCAGTTGGCGTACGTGGTGTAGGCGCGGTCCTCGCGCTGGAGCACCGCGGTCGGCTCGTCCATGATGCCGTTGCGGACGTTCCACAGCCAGAAGTCGAACCAGCGGTTCTCGGTCTGCTTGTAGGTCCACGTCCGGCCGTCCGGCAGGGTCACCGCCGCGCTGCTGCCCGGGCCACCGTGGCCGCCCTGGTGCAGCCAGATCTTGCGGGGGACGTCGCGTTTGGCGAGTTGGTCCCACCAGCCGGCGAAGTGCTCGGTCTTGACGTTCCAGTCGTTGAGGCCGTGCACGACGAAGACGCTGGCCCTGACGTCGCGGGCGTCGAGGTAGTCGCGGTCCTGCCAGAACGTCGAGTAGTCGCCGGTGACCCGGTCCTGCTCCGCGGTGATCTCGGCGAGCTCGTCGGCGCACTGCCCCTCGGCGCGTGCCTGCCCGGCGGTGTACTGGGCCAGGATGTCGAGATCCTCGCCCTGGAACGTGCCGGGGGCCACCACCAGGCCGTTGGCCCGGTAGTAGTCGTACCAGCTGCTGATCGCGGAGACCGGCACGATGGTCTTGAGTCCCTTGACCCCGGTGGTGGCCACCTGGTTGGGCAGCGTCCCGTTGTAGGAGACACCTGTCATGCCCACCGCGCCGGTGGTCCAGCCGGCGGTGACCGGGGCGCCGTTCGCGTCGTACCCCTTCGCCCGGCCGTTGAGCCAGTCGATGACCGCCTTGGTGCCGAGCGTCTCGGCCTGGTCACCGCTGGTCGGGCAGCCGTCCGAGTCGCCGGTGCCGACGCTCTGACCGAGCACCACCGCGTACCCGCGCGGCACGTAGTAGTCGTCAAGTGAGCCGGGCAGGTTGGCCTTCCCCTGGGCCCGCTGGGCGCCCGCGTCGAGCCCCAGGCGCCCGGCCCGGTCGGTCCGGCCGTTCTGCGGCAGGTCGTCGACCAGGACGCTCGGGTATGGCACGTCACCCCAGGTGCCCTTGCGGTACGGGCTGTGCTCGAAGATGACGGGCACCTTGAAGCCCTGCGTGGCGGTCTCCCGGGGGCGGGAGATGTCGATCGCCACCCGGTCGGGTCGACCGTCGTGATCGGTGTCGACCGGGGTCTGGACGAACACCCGCTCCTCGATCGCGTCGGCGAGCGAGAACACCGGTTGGGTCATACCGTCACTGACCACGATGCCGGTGGGCGTCGTGGTCGTGGGCGGGGCCGCGGTCGCTGCTGGGGCAGCGCTCAGGACCAGGGCGCCGGACACACCGACGGTCAGTAGTGCCAGATGGCGGGGTCGACGCACGCGCGTCTCCCTTCGGTTGGGCTGGTCGCCGGGTCTCGGCAGGGGCCAATCTCGAAGATCCATTCGTGGCCATGCTAGGGCGGGGCTCGGGC
Source organism: Micromonospora sp. NPDC048935 (assembly GCF_043197875.1). Classification (NCBI taxonomy): domain Bacteria; kingdom Bacillati; phylum Actinomycetota; class Actinomycetes; order Micromonosporales; family Micromonosporaceae; genus Micromonospora; species Micromonospora sp. NPDC048935. The sequence goes on from NZ_JBICTZ010000010.1 coordinate 285,349, forward strand.
CCCGTCGATGCCTTCGGGCAGGGATGTGCCCTTTGTTGGCAATGTGATGTTCTGGGCGAGGCGAGCGGCAATCGAAACGTCATCGAACCGGGTCGGGCGGTGACACGCTGCGGAAATCCGGGCCACACCAGCGGAAAAACCTGTCGTCGAAGACCTCCGAAGATCACGTATCCGTGCATATGATCTTGCGGGAAGCCGCCCGAAGAGGCGCTTTCGTCCACATTAGACGAGGAGCATCATGCTCAGGAAAACACGGTGGCTGTTGGCCGTCGCCGTCACGGCCACGACACTGACCGCCCTACCGGGCGGCACTGCCGCCGCTGGACCCAGCGGCATCGGCCGGACCGGCACACCCGCGACCTCGGCCGACGGCAAGACGCACACCGTCACCCTGCTGACCGGCGACGTGGTGACCGTACGCGGCACCGGCTCGGGCTGCCCGCAGGCCGTGGTCCGGCCGGCCGACGAGAACGCGGTGATCCGCCAGACCTGTGGCCCCGACGGCCACCTGCACGTCATCCCCGCCCGCGTCGCGTCCCAGATCGGCTCGGTCCTCGACCCCGACCTCTTCGACGTCACCACGTTGATCGCCGACGGGTACGACGACGACACGTCCGCCGAGCTGCCGCTCATCGTGCAGCCCGCCACCGCGTCCGCCCGGGTCGCCGCACTCGGTGACGTCCTGCCGTTGCCCAGCATCGGCGCGGTGGCCGGCCGCGTACCCAAGAAGAGCCCGGCCACCGCGAAGCTGGCGACCAACTCGCTGACCGCCGGCGCGAAGAGGGTCTGGCTCGACCGCAAGGTCCGCGCCACCGCGCTGACCGGCGGCGGACCGCGCGGTGACCTCGACCGCAACCTCAGCCAGATCGCCGCACCGCAGGCCTGGAAGTCCGGCTACACCGGTGCCGGCGTCCGGGTCGCGGTGCTCGACACCGGTGCCGACTTCACCCACCCGGACCTGGTCGGCCGGGTCGCCGACCGGTCCGACTTCACCGCCGAGGGCGGTGACGCCGTCGACCACAACGGCCACGGTACGCACGTCGCCTCGACCATCGCCGGCACCGGTGCGGCCGCGCACGGCCAGCGTCGCGGTGTCGCCCCCGACGCCAAGCTGGTGATCGGCAAGGTCCTCGACGACCACGGCTCCGGCGCGGACTCCGGGATCATCGCCGGCATGGAGTGGGCCGCCGCCCGAGCCGACGTCATCAACATGAGCCTCGGCGGCAGCGAGGCCGACGACGGCACCGACCCGCTCTCGCTCGCCGTCGACGCGCTGAGCAAGTCCACCGGTGTCCTCTTCGTCGTCGCCGCGGGCAACAGCGGCGGGGCCATCTCCTCGCCCGCCTCCGCCGCCAGCGCGCTGACCGTCGGCGCCGTGGACCGCGACGACAGGCTCGCCGACTTCTCCAGCCGCGGGCCGCTTGTCACCAGCAACGTGGCCAAGCCGGAACTGGTCGCGCCCGGTGTCGACATCGTCGCCGCGCGGGCCGCCGGCACCAACCTCCAGGACCCGATCGACAGGTACTACGAGGGCCTCTCCGGCACCTCGATGGCCAGCCCGCACGTGGCAGGCGCCGCCGCGCTGCTCGCCCAGAGGCACCCGGACTGGACCGGTACGCAGCTCAAGGCGGCCCTGGTCGGTGCCGCCGACCCGCTGAGCGGCATCGACGGGTACAGCGTCGGTGCCGGCCGGCTCAACGCGGTCCGGGCCCTCGGCGGCCCGACCAGCAACCAGCCGGTGGTCAACCTCGGCACGTTCGCCTACCCGCAGTCCGGCACCAGCGAGGCCAAGCTGAGCTGGACCGGCGCGGCCACCCCGGCGACGACGGTCCTCGACCTCGACGTGGCGATCGTCAACCACGACGGTCAGCAGGTGCCGCGCGACGCGGCGGCACTGTCGACGAACCGGGTGACGGTCACGCGCGGCAGCACCGCCGAAGCGACCCTGCGGATCAACCGCGCGGCGCTGGCCGCCCGGCCCGGCTTCTACCTGGCCACCGTCACCGCCCGCACCGCCGGCCGCAAGGTCGTCGCGACCACGCCGGTGAGCTTCTACGTCGAGCAGCCCAGCTACGACCTGACGATCCACACGAAGCCGCTGCCCGAGCTCAAGGAGGGCGCGGAGAGCTGGCTCAACCTCATGATCACCAACCTCACCGACCCGCTGATCTACCACGGCGGCGCGGGCGGTACGCCCGGAGACACGTTCACGCTGCGGGTTCCGGCGGGCCGGTACTCGGTGCTCGGCGCCGCGGTCGCCTACTACGTCGACAGCGACGTGCTGGAGACGACGCTCACCGGCGAGGCCGACCTGGACGTGCGCGGCCCGCGGAGCGTGACGCTCGACCCGGCGCGCGCCAAGCCGGTGACGGCGACCGTCGACGGGGTCGCCACCACGCCCACCCGGACCGACCTCACCAACGTGCAGACCGCGGCGAACGGCCTGTCCTGGTGGCACCAGATCAGCGGGTACGGGACCGCGACCTCCGTGCGCAGCACCGCGCTGCCGAAGCCCACAGTCGGATCCCGGCACGCCTGGGCGGCCGTCAACCTGAACTCGCCGGCCGGCACCGCCAAGCCGTACCGCTACAACCTGGTGCACGAGTACCCGGGCGGCGTGGTGACCGACCCCGCCTTCCGGGTGACCAGGGCCGAGCAGGCCAAGCTGGCGCGGATCGACGAACGGTTCCACCAGACGGACTCGCCGGAGATGTTCACCCAGTTGGTCCGTACCGGCATGACCCGCGACGGGGTGGCGGTGACCCAGACCCACGAGGGGAACCTGCCCCCGTACCGGACCGACTACCTCTCGCCCGACATCCTCTGGGCCGACCAGGGCGTCTACGGCGGGCTGGCGGCGGACGAGGCACCCCGCAGCTACCAGCCGGGCAGCCAGCAGACCAAGATCTGGGCCCGTCAGCCCCTGCACTCCGGCTGGTACGACGACCCGGCCGGCGCCGGCTGGAGCTGCGCCACCCCGCCGTCGCGGACCCGGGGCAACCTGCACATCGACCTGGTGTCACTGACCGACAAGCACCAGCGGGCCGACTGCCTGTACGGCGAGGCGATCGGCGTGAAGCGCAAGCTGTCGCTCTACCGAGACGGCAAGCTCGTCGACGAGCGGTCCGGCCCGTTCGGCGACTTCAGCGTCCCGCAGTCGATGGCCGACTATCGAGTGACCCTCGACATCGACACGAGCCTGATCCTGCCGATCTCGACCAGGGTCAACACCTCGTGGACGTTCCGGTCCGCCGGCCCGGACGGGACCGGGAGCGTGGCGTTGCCGCTGCTCGCGGTCGACTACGCCCTGCCGATGGACCACGACAACCACCCGGTCGACGGAACGGCCGAGTTGACCGTTCGACAGGCGCACGGTGTCAAGCCGCAGCGGGTCACGTCGTTCCAGGTCTGGACCTCCACGAATGACGGTGCCACCTGGGCGTCGGCCCGGGTCACCGCCAGCGGCGACGGCTACCGGGTCGCCCTGCCGAAGGCCACCGCCGGGCAGGCCGTCTCGCTGCGGGTGAAGGCCGCCGCGAACGGCGGTAGCGGCATCGACCAGACCATCATCCGGGCGTACCGCGCCGGCTGATCGACACGCCACGTGTGCGGGCCCGGCACCGAGCCGGCCCGCACACGTGGCCCGCGCGCTGGCCGGGCCGGCACGCCACGAGGGGGCCCGAGGTGTCACTGCCCCTCCCAGACCGCCTTCGCGCCGGAGTCGCCGGTGCGGATCACGTAGTACACGACGATGCCGGCAGCCACCACCGACAGCACCTGCAACGCCACGGTCATCGCCTGCCCCGGCCGCCGGTCGTCGGCGGCGCCCGCCTCGGCGGGCCGCGGCGGGACCAGGCGGACCAGGGCCAGCGCCACGACCGCCAACCCGAGGGTCGCCCAGAACGTGATGTCGCCGAACTCCTGGTGCGCCTCGATCTTCGGCGCGAATTCCGGGGTGACCCGGTTGGCGGCACGCATGCGCTCGAAGAAGGCGTCCCCGGAGAGCTTCGCCAGCAGGGCGGCGACCGGCGCACCCACGGCGAGCAGCCCCAGCACCCAACGGGTGTGCGGCCGCACGGGCGAGACGAGCGCGTAGCCGACCGTCAGGAGGGCCAGCAGCGGAACGAACACGACTGCGGCGTGCAGCACCAGAGGGTGGGCGGGGAGGCCCATGAACTCCTCGAACATCGGCGTCTCCTCCGGAGGCATCGGGTGGACGTCGATCGTCCAGAGAAGGACGGTAGCGGTTCAGCGGTCGCAGCGCAGGACGGCCAACGCCGACGACGCACCTGCCCGCCGCGTGCGCCCGGTCGACCGACTGCTGGTAGCCGGCGGCCAGGGCGTCCACCGTGACGCCGGTGTGTCGTGGTCGGAATGGCACCGATGCCCCCACCGGGCCGGACACGTTGTCGTCGGCTACCGGGAGCGCGGCAGACAGTCCTTCTTGTACTTCAGGCCCGAGCCGCACCAGCAGGCGTCGTTGCGCTCCGGAGGCCAGGGGATCCGCGCGCCGGGTCGCGCCGACACCTCGGCCCCGTAGCCCGCCCGGACCGTCGCGTCGGTGGGATCGCCGTCTCGTCGACCGGCGAACGCGGTCAATCCGTCCACGGTGGCGCGGAACACGCCCAGCCCGGCCTGACCGGCATCCCGGAGCCGGACCAACTCCGTTTCCAGCCGGCCCCGGTGCGTGTCCCAGTCCGGCCCGTACACCTCGGCCAGGGCGGCGTGCTCGGCGAGCAGCCGATCGAACTCGGCCCGCGGCCAGAAGAGCAGATCCGACTCGCCGCCCCTGCGCTCGCCGGCCCGGCGCACGAGCTGGGTCTCCAGCCGGTCCGCGAGATCGTCCTGCCGGTCGTGCGGCAGATTGAGATCCCGGCGTACCCGATGCCGCTGTTGCAACAGGAAGAAGGTGACACCCGGCGCGTCCGGCGGACCGAGATCGACCACCGGGTCGATCGTGGTGCTGGCCGGCCCGGACGCGGCGCTCGCGCGTTGGTCGAACAGGGTGTCGACCGCCTCGCTCAGCCACGTCTCGGCGGTCGCCGAACGACCACCCGCGTCCAACGCGGCACTCACGTAGGCGGGGGCGTCGGGCCGCACGAGCAGCAACGGGCGCAGCGCGGTCAACTCCGCCATCGCCTCGTCGTCGCGACCGCCGGCCCGGAACAGCGCCCGAGCCCGCAGCGCCCGCGCGAACCCGGCCCGGGGATCATCCCCGGACGGGTACGCCGCCAGCGCCCGCTCCGCGTACCGGAGGGCGGCCTCGGGTCTGGCCCGGATCTCGGCGATCTCGGCGGCCAGGGTCAGCGCGTCCCCGGCGTCGTCCGGATCCTCCAGCCGGCCCTGCTCCGCCGCCTGGGCGACATCGGCGGCGACACCGAGCGGGTCGGCCATCCCGAGCGCCGAGCGGCGCAGTTCGGCCAGGTCAGCCTTGGTGAGTACGTCTCTGGTCGGCACGATCTCACGGTACGTCGGGCTGCTCCCGCCCGGCCCGACTATGGCCATCTGCCGTCAACCCGACGTCGGTAGCGTCCGATCGCCAGTTTCTCGACCAGATCGCACAAAGGCGGAGTTATGGGCACGGTGGATCGACGTACATTCCTCAAGGCGATGGGAGTTCCCGCGATCGGCGCGGCGCTTCCGCTGGACCTCAGCAAGGCGCTCGCCATCCCGGCCAACAACCGGACCGGCACGATCAGGGACGTCGAGCACGTCATCATCCTGATGCAGGAGAACCGCTCCTTCGACCACTACTTCGGCACCATGCGCGGCGTACGCGGCTTCGGTGACCCGCATCCGGCGACACTGCCGTCCGGCAAGGACGTGTGGCACCAGCCCAACGGGGCCGACGAACTGCTGCCCTTCCGCCCCGAGGTGAAGGATCTCGGCCAGACCTTCCTGCCGGACCCGCCGCACGGCTGGAACGACGGGCACGCCGCCTGGAACGACAGCCGGTTCGACAGGTGGGTGCCGAACAAGGGCGTCACCGCGATGACCTACCACACCCGCCAGGACCTGCCCTACCACTACGCGCTCGCCGACGCGTTCACCGTCTGCGACAGCTACCACTGCTCGCTGATGGGGCCGACCGACCCGAACCGCTACCACATGTTCAGCGGCTGGGTCGGCAACGACGGCAAGGGCGGCGGACCGGTCATCACCAACGCGGAGGCCGGCTACGACTGGTCCACCTACCCGGAGCGGCTGGAGCGCAACGGCATCTCCTGGAAGATCTACCAGGACGTCGGCACCGGCCTCGACGCCGCCGGCTCCTGGGGATGGACGAACGACCCGTACATCGGCAACTACGGCGACAACTCGCTGCTCTACTTCCACCAGTACCAGAACGCGCAGCCCGGAACGCCGCTGGCCGACCGGGCCAAGACCGGCACCGAGGTCAGGACCCAGGGCCGCGACCCGGAGGCGTTGCTTGCCGACTTCCGCGCCGACGTCGAGGCGGGACGCCTGCCGCAGGTCTCCTGGATCACCGCGCCCGAGGCGTACACCGAGCACCCGAACTGGGAACCGGCCTACGGCTCCTGGTACATCTCGCAGGTCATCGACATCCTCGCGTCCAACCCCGAGGTGTGGAGCAAGATGGCGCTGTTCATCACGTACGACGAGGAGGGCGGCTTCTTCGACCACGTGGTCCCGCCGACGCCCCCGCAGACCCGCGAGCACGGGCAGTCGACAGTCCCGACCACCAACGAGATCTTCCCCGGCGACGCCGACCACCCGGCCGGGCCGTACGGCCTCGGTATCCGGGTACCGATGGTCATCGTCTCGCCGTGGACGCGCGGCGGCTACGTCAACTCGCAGGTCTTCGACCACACCTCACTGATCAAGTTCCTGGAGGCCCGCTTCGGGCACGGCCGTCCCGACCTGATCGAGCAGAACATCACCCCGTGGCGACGCGCCGTCGTCGGCGACCTGACCACGGCCTTCGACTTCCGGCACCCGAACCGGTCGCGGGAGGTCCGGTTGCCCGACACCGACGACTTCAAGCCCGAGGACCTGGTGCGGCACCCCGACGAGGTGCCCGTCCCGCCGACGGACCAGCGGCTGCCGAAGCAGGAGCGCGGGGTACGCCCGGCGCGGCCGATCCCGTACACCCTGCACGCCGACGGGCGGCGCGGCGACGGCGCGTACCGGATCGACTTCCGCAACTCCGGCGGTGTCGCCGCCGTCTTCCAGGTCCGCCAGGCCGGCAGCACGGACGCCCCGCGCAGCTACACCGTCGAGCCGGGCAAGCACCTGACCGACACCTGGCCGGTCACCTCCGGGTACGACCTGTCGGTGCACGGGCCGAACGGGTTCTTCCGCCGGTTCACCGACGGTCGGTCCCACCTCGACGTCACCCCCACCTCCGACGAGCGTGACGACAAGCTCGCCCTCACGCTGCACAACCGCGGGTCGAAGCGGGTCGAGGTGACCGTCCGGGACGGGTACAACTCCCGCCCGGTGAAGCTGTCCCTGCGCCCCGGCCAGACCGAGCGCGCGACGTGGGCGCTCGCCCGCACCCACGGCTGGTACGACCTGACGGTGCACGTCGCGGGCGACGCCGACTTCGCGTACCGCTGCGCGGGTCATGTCGAGAACGGCAGGGACAGCATCAGCGACCCGGCCCTCGGCGGGCTCGTCTGAGCGTCCGTCCCGCCGACGTCCGAGCGCCCCGGAACAGCCCGGCGACGTGGTGATGGGCGTGCTGACTCACAGGCATCCCGATGCCGCACAGTCAGCACGCTCACCACCGCGGCCGATCCCGCAGACGTCACGTTCCGTGGTCCTGGCCGGGGCGATCAGAACTCCTCGTACACCGCCGGGTCCTGGTCCGAGAGCCGCCCGTCCGGACGGCCCAACGCGGTGATGGCCTCGACCTGCGCGTCGGTGAGCTTGATGCCGAAGACGTCCAGGTTCTCGACCTGCCGCCGCGGGGAGGCGGCCTTGGGCAGCGGAATCACCCGCCGGGCCACGTGCCAGGCGAGGATCGCCTGCGCCGGGCTGATGCCGTGCGCGGTCGCGATCTCCACGACGACGGGATGCTGCTGCAGGTCGTTGCCGTGCCCGAGCGGGCTCCACCCCTGCACCAGGATGCCGTTCTCCCGGTGGTAGTCGAGCGCCTCCTGCTGCGGAAAGTACGGGTGCACCTCGATCTGGTTGACCACCGGGGCGACCCCGGTCTCGGCCACCAGCCGCTCGATGTGCTCGGGCAGGAAGTTGGAGAGCCCGATGTGCCGCACCAGACCACGCTCGCGCGCCTCGATCAGCGCCCGCCACGCCTGCACGTACAGGTCTTCCTTGGGGTTGGGCCAGTGGATCAGGTACAGGTCGACGTGGTCGAGGCCGGTGCGGAACACACTCTCCTCGATGGTGGTCAGCGCCTCGTCGTAGCGGTGGTGCCGCCCCGGCAGCTTCGACGTGACGATCAACTCGTCCCGGACGTCACCGGCAGCACGGGCGGCCCGACCGACGGCGCCCTCGTTCTCGTAGTTCACCGCCGAGTCGAGCAACCGGTAACCCGCCCGGATCGCCTGCCCGATCGCGTCGACGCCCGCGGAGCCGTTCAGCTTGTACGTGCCGAGCCCGATCGCCGGCACGGCGGTGCCGTCGGCAGCCGTCAGATGGGGAATCGTCATGATCGGAACCCTACCCGCACGACGTTGGCGCTGCGCTGAGCATCAGTCAGGACCAGGTCTGCACTCGGGACAGTGTTTCCAGTGCCCCAGGGGAGCTGGCCCGAGTTGGCCGAGGGTGCGACGATCCTGACCGATGCCGAGGGCAGGGAGATCGGAATGGACGACAGAGTACGTGTGCTGCGGGACCTCGCCCGCGAGGTGGCCAACCTCGGTGGAGTCGAGCTGCTGCGACACTTTGGCGACCACGGTCGGGTCGACTACAAGTCGTCGCGTACCGACCCGGTCAGTGCGGCCGACCGGGCGTCGGAGCAGGTGATCGTGGCCCTCCTCCGCCGACGGCGGCCCAGCGACGGCATCCTCGCCGAAGAGGGCAGCGACCAGGACAGCGGCTCGGGGTTGCGCTGGGTGATCGACCCCTTGGACGGCACCGTCAACTACATCAGCGGCATCCCGTTCTGGTGCGTCAGTGTCGCCTGCGAACGGGCGACTCCGGACGGCTGGGCTCCGCTGCTCGGGGTGGTGCACGATCCGGTGCATGACGAAACGTTCCATGCCGTGTCGGGTGCCGGCGCATGGCTGGGGGAACGACAACTACGCCTGGAGGGCCACACCGGGCTGGACGACGTCATCCTCGCCACCGGCTACGCCTACGACATCGCGCATCGCAAGAGCCAGGCCGACATGATCGCCGATCTCGCGATGGACGTGCGCGGCGTACGGATGCTCGGCTCCACCGCACTGGCGCTGGCTTGGATCGCGGCCGGCCGGATCGACGCGTACGTGGAAGACCGCGCGTCTCCCTGGGACTGGGCGGCCGGCCGGGTGATCGCCGCCGAGGCGGGCGCATCGGTAGAGCTGCTCGACACCGGCGTGCTCGCCGCACCCCCGGAGCTGGCCGGCCAACTGCGTTCCCGCGTCAGGACTGCCGGTTGATCAGCAGCTCGTAGACGGCTCGGTCCTTGCCTGGGCCCTTGAAGTTCGCTGTCACCTGCACACCGTCGACCTCCCGCTCACCGGGGACGTTGCGGAAACCGAGCGTGAGCCACGTCCGGTGCGCAGCCCGGTTCTCCGGCTCGGAGGTCAGGTACAACCGGCGGCAACCCCACTCGGCCGCGCAGGCCCGCACCGAGCCGAGCAGCAGGCGGGCCACTCCGCGTCGGCGGAAGTCGGGATGGGTCATCACATCCTGCACGTAGACGTCGGCCGGGTCGTCCTGGCTGCGGAACGCGACCACCGCGCCCGCCAGCGCGCCCTCTTCCACCGCCACTGGACATGTCGACGAGAACAGCCGCGCGTACAGCCAGTAGTCCGACGACGTGCGCGGCCGCACATAAGGCTCACCCAGCGCCATCAACCGCTCCACGTCGCCGATCAACTCCGGCCGCAACGGGCTTGCGATCACCATGCCTCCTCACGTGGGCGGCGCACCGCCGCCACCAGTTGCTGAGCGACCAACTCCGGATCCAGCCCTTCGGTCACGCTGCGACCCACGATCAGGATGTCCCAGTCCGCGTTGGTCAGCACGTCGCGGTCACTCGGACCGAAGCCGCCCGACACGGCCACCGGCAACCGGGTCCACGACCGGATGGCCTGCACCCGTGCCAATGGTCGGCGGGTACCGACGCCAATGTCGATGTTCGTGGTGATCGCGAAGGCATCAACCCCAGCGCGCTCCATGTCCCGGACCCAGGACTCCGACAGCGCGGTGCCCGGCACGTCCAACATCACCGGTACGCCGAGCCGACGTCCCGCCTCGGCGGCGGCCGCCACGCTGGCCACGCTCGCCGGGCCGATCAGGAACACCACATCCGCACCCGCACCCGCGGCCAGTACGACCTGCTCCCGCCCCCAGTCGGCGGACATCATCTCCGCAACGACGACGACCTCCGGGACGTCACGTTTGATCCGTTCGATCGCCCGAACCCCGTGCTGCTTCACCAGTGGGTCACCGACCTCGACGAAATCAACACCGGCGCGTGCTGCCGCCCGAGCCACCGCCACAGCCTCGTCAAGGTCAGCCAGGTCCAGCGCGACCTGGATCGTCCGGGCACCTCTCAGCCGCCGGAACGCCTCGCGCAACACCGGCGCGTCCCAGGGCACGTCGGTCGCCCGATCGCGCTCCGGATCGAGCGCTTCCGCCTCGCGCCGCACCAGCCACGACCCGGCCTGCCGTCCCCGGTCGGCCAGGCGGCGCCGGTCGTCCGCGTTCAGCGTGGTCCACCCGGTGCGCGACTCCCGCAGCAGACCGAACAGCGACTGCTCCGTCACCGGACCCACCGACGCCGGACCGAACGCCGGAACAAGAAGCCGTAGCCGCTCCAACAGCACCCCGACATGCCGAGGCGGCACCGCCCACGTCGAATCCGCAGCCATCAACCGTGCCGCCCGAGCCGGCAGGTCGGTGTCCGGCTCCGCCAGAAGCACGTGCAACACGCTTTCCCGGACGTGCCAGTTCGGGTCGACCAACAGCCGCTCCATCAGGTCGGCGCCCAAGGGTGGCTGCGCCGCCGGCAACGCCCGCGCGGTCGCCGCCCGAACCTTGTAGTCGGTGTCGTCGCAGAGACGCTTCAGAACCTGCCCCACCGCCGACGGGAACGGCGCGTCCTTGTCCCGGGCGCCGTCGGCCAGCGCGGCCCGCACCCGCCAGTCCCGCGATGCCAACAGGTTCTCCAGCCGATCGTCCTCGCCGGTCGAGAAGAGATACCAGTGCCGGGCCACGAACGCCGCCAATTCGCCGGAGATCGACTCGCCTGGAACGAGCCAACGGTCGGGTTCCGCCTCGGCGGGGTGGGCGTCGATCGCCAGCCGGACAGGCTGCCAGAGTTGCGAACCGTACCGGTCGAGGACGCGCAGCAGCCACGGCCGGAAGCTGGTGCCGAGCGCGGTCGCCGTTCGTTCATGGCCGAGCACGCTGCCGGTGAGGTCGAGGTCGTACTCGCGGACCGCCCTCTCCGCCGCCTGGCGTAGCACCCCGTCGGTGACGAATCGCGCATCGGGCAGTGCGAGGAGCAGAGGCACGGTGACCCGGGCGTCCACCGTCGGAGCCGTGAGCACTGCCGTCACCGTGGCCGGGGTGTGGCGGTCGAGCGCCAGCGCGGTCAGCTGGCAGACCGATCGGGCCGTCGCCGAAGTGACCGCCTGGGCAGCCATCGCGTTGAAGGACGCAGTCACCACCGAGACGGACCGGGAGTCCCGCATACGACGGCTGATAACGGTCGCGAGGGCGAACTCGCGGATCACGTCGTGGCCGAACTCGACCCGGTCGGTGATCGGCGAGCGGATCAGCAGGGGTGCCAGCGCCGCTGGGGAGCTGTCTGGCGGGACATCGCTGCGCAGCCACCGTGGCACCAGATCAGGCCGTTCCCGTTCCGCCGCCTGCGCCAACTCGTCGATCGCGTCCTCGCTGGGGGCGATGGCCCGCACACACCTGTCAATCAGGTCGTACGCGTTGATCTGCGCCCAGCCGATCTCGCCTCCCGCCCGCAGCAGCCGCAGATGCAGTGGCACGCGGACCAGTTCTCGCACGGCCGCGGGCAGTGCCGTGAATGCAGGATCACCGGGTCGTCGAGACGCCTCCCAGGCGCGACCCGCCTCGCCCCTGCTCCACCGGGACAAGCGATAGGAGGCCGTGGTACGAAGCGGCGCGTACACCGAGGCAGCCAGCACCGGAAACGCGCTCACGTCGACCTCCGGCGGTGTGCGGACCACCAGCATGAAGCGAAGTTGCGGCTCCACCACTTCGCGCAGCAGCGCGTCGACCTCCTGGGCGACCTCTGTCAACTGTCCGGCGTCCCTGATGCCGTCGATCACGATCAGAGAGCAACGGTCCGCGCCCCGTACGGCGGCCTCGACCGAAAGTGATGGTTCATCGGTGGCGGGCAGCGACGCGTACCGCAGGAGGCGCGCCGCCGGCGGTCCGTCCTGGGCCAGCCAGTGGTCGGCGACGTGCAGCTGGAAGTCCGCCGCGCCGCTCATACCCGCGGCGACATGCTGGACAAGTCGGGACTTGCCGCATCCGCTGGCCCCGGTGAGCAGGTGAACCCGTGCCGTGGAGTTGAGGAAGCCCGTCACGCTGCCCACCGCGTCCAACGGCTCCTGGTACGGCGGCCCCTCGTCGCGATCCGCGCTCAGAGCCGCGAGCAGCGCATCGGTCCTGCGGCGGGAAGCCGGGCCGAGGGCCCCGGTGGATGGTGCGCTCTCAGCGGGCTGAACGCTCAGGTGCTGGGCGATCACGTCGACGTGCTGCTCGATGAACGCGAGCCGCAACTGCTGCACGAGCGGGCCGAGGCTGCTGTCCCGGGCGAGGGAGTGGGAGACCATCGCCTCCCACAGGGCAGAGCTGAACGCCACAGCGAAGGCGACCGGATCGACATCCACGGCCGAGAACGTCTCGTCCTGCGGAAGCCGACTACGGAAGCGACCAGCCCAGCGGTCCAGGCTCACCGATCGGCTCGTCCCGGCTCGCACCAGGCCCGGCTGCACAATCCACCTCGGCACGCCGTTCTCGGCGAAGAAGTCCAGACAGACCAGCTCCAGCAGCTCCCGGGTCGACTCGTCGACGTCCGGCGCGGCGGCGGCGATCGCCTCGTGGAGTGCGGCCCGGCAGACCTCTTCGAGGTCGCGGTCGAGAGTGGGCGTACGGACAGCGGAGGTCGCCCGCTGGCCAGCGGCGATGCTGAGGCTGGTCAGTATCTCTGCGGCGAACTCGGCGATGAGTGACACACCACTCCCGATGGCTCAGGCTCCGCAAGTACCGCGCTGGACCCTAACGTCCATTGCGGACTTCTCCATCGATCACCGTGTCGGCAGCCGCCCCGTGGCCGCGCCGACCTGCCGTGCCGAACAGAGAAGTCGCGTTTTTGACTGAGGCGTTGATCCGATTCGGGTGTCTGGTTGGCTGGCCGGATTACGCCGGGGACGAGGGGAGCGCACATGGTTGCGGCACACGAGACGACGCTGCGGGAGTTGCTCGAAGGCGCGAAGCAGTATCGGGTGCCGCTGTACCAACGGACCTACTCGTGGACGGACTCCCAACTGAGACGACTCTGGGACGACATCCGTAAGTTGGCCGAGGAGCGAATCGAAGACCAGAACCTCACGCACTTCATCGGCTCGCTTGTGCTCGCGCCCAGCCCCACCCTCGGTCCGGCGGTCTCCGAGTTCCTTGTGGTGGACGGCCAGCAACGTCTCACCACGCTGTCCATTCTGCTCTGCGCCATCCGCGACCACCGCGCCACGCATGAGGGTCCAGACCACCGGGACCGCATCAACCAGGAATACCTGATCAACAAGTACAAGCCGACCCATCGGTTGAAGCTCGTTCCGACCCAGGCCGACCGCACCGCCTACGAGGCCTGTCTCGAAGCGACGCCCCAGGCCGGCGGCAGCGACCAGGTGGGTGCGGCGTACCGGTTCTTCGCGGCCCAACTCGTCGCCGTCGACGACCCGGACGACCCGCTGGATATCGAACGCATCGAGGACGCAGTCATCTCGGGGATGGCGCTGGTCTCGGTTGTTGCGCAGTCCGGTGACAACGTCTATCGGATCTTCGAATCGCTCAACAACACCGGCCTGAAACTCACCCAGGCTGACCTGCTGCGCAACTACCTGTTCATGCGGCTGCCCAACCGTGGCGAGGCGGTCTACGACTCGCTGTGGTTCCCCCTGCAGAAGCAGTTGGACGCCGGGGAAATGGAGCAGTTGTTCTGGCTCGACATGGTGCACCGCAACCCCGAGGTCAAACAGACCGACACCTACGTTGGGCAGCAGGCGAGGCTGAACGGCCTGCACACCGAGGCGGAGATCGAAGCCGAGGTGCGCCGATTCTGCCGCCTCGGGGCCCTCCTGCGGATCATCCTGCACCCCGAGGAGGAGCCGGACCCGGAGGTACGGCGGCGGTTGGCCCGGCTCAACGCCTGGGACACCACCACGGTCCTGCCGCTCCTGCTGCACCTGCTGGACCGCCGCAAGCAGGGGACGGCGACGTCGGAGCAGATTGCCTCGGCGATGCTGTACGTCGAGAGCTACTTTATTCGCCGTCTGCTGATCGGCCGAGCCACTGCGAGCATCAACCGGGTCCTGCTGCGCATCGTGACCGACATGCGTAAGGACCTGCCCGTCGACGAGGCGGTCCGGGCGTTCTTGTCGGTCGGCCGGAAGTACTACGCCACCGACGCCAGCCTGCGCGAGGCAGTACGGTCGATCCCGTTCTATCTCAATGGGCGGGCAACTCAGCGCAAGCTGGTGCTTCAGTGGCTGGAGGAGTCGTACGGCAGTAAGGAACCGGTCGCGCCAGCATCGTTGACGATCGAACACGTCATGCCACAGAGCCCTACCGCCGAGTGGCGGCAGATGCTGAGCGAGGATCTGCAGGGCGAGGAGAGCTTCGCCGAGGCGCACGAGGCACTGGTCCACACGTTGGGCAACCTCACCCTCACCGGTTACAACGCGGAGTTGAGCAACAGCTCCTTCCTGATCAAGCGGGCCCAACTCGGCAAGAGCGGGATCGCACTCAGCCGAGAGATCGCCGACCAGAAGCGCTGGGGACGCCCCGAGATCCACGCGCGCGCCGACGGGCTCGCCGAACGGATTATCGCCACCTGGCCCGGGCCCACCGAGGGGGCGGGCAACAAGTCCGAGGTGCCCTGGGACGTCATGAACACGGCGCTCGCCGCGCTGCCCGCCGGCTCCTGGACCGCGTACGGTGATCTGGCCGCGCTGATCGGCACTCACCCGGTCTCTGTCGGTGCCCGACTGGCCAACCATGCCGCACCGAATGCGCACCGGGTGCTCCAGGCCGAGGGGGTGCTGGCACCGAACTTCCGCTGGCTTGAGCCGTCCCGGACCGACGACCCGCACGACCTGCTACGCGAGGAGGGTGTCGAGTTCGACAGGTACGGTCGGGCCACCCAGGCGCAGCGGATCGGTGTCGAGGAACTGGCCCAACTTGCCGGGATGCCGCAGCAGGACGGGTCGGGCCAACTCCTCCGGCCACGCTCGCGACACAACAGTCCGCTGGACGACCGGTTCCTTGAGCAGCTCAGGGACCTTCAAGATGCGCAGGTCGCGCACGGCACGGTCGCGGTGCTCGAAGCCTGGGCCGGCATGGGGGGCATGCTGTTCTATGGCTCCGGCGGCGAGACCTCGTGCTTCCTCATGGCGCGTGGAAAAGACCACGAGCTCGGCAACATCTGGCCCGCGGCGATCTACCCGAGTGGGAAGTTCGAGATAGTCTTCCAGCACCTCAGCACCCGGCCGCCGTTCGACGACATCACGTTGCGGAAGCAGTTCCGTCAGCGGTTGAACGAGCTGGAGGGCGTGAATATCGCGGCAGCCAAGCTGGCGCTCCGCCCCGGCTTTTCTCTGGACGTCCTCGTCAACGTCAAGGCCCGCGAGGCGCTCATCGAGCACCTCCGCTGGTTCTACGGACAGGCCGTACAGCCCGAGGCCTGACCGACCGAAGGAGAAACATGAACCAGCCGCTGCCTCTCGCCGAGATCCTGGCCATGCTGGAGGATCCTCGAACGGTCCCCGATCTGCGGCGCTACTACCTATCCGCCGACGGAAAGGAATTTACCGGGGGGCAGTTCGAGCGGCTCGGCGGCGGCGGTGACCGTTCCGAGACGGCGAACGAATTCACGGCCGGCGACCTGATCGCAGTGCAACTGCTCAGTGTCCACATTCCGCCCCCTCGGTCGCTCGATCTGTTGCAGGGACAGCTCGGCCGGGACGTTGCCGCACAGTTGACAAAGATCCCGGTCACCGTGGAGTTGGGCTCTGACGCGGCCTCGCCTCTGATCGCGGATGCCGGTCCTGCCGACCGCGCCTGGCGGATGCTCGACCATGCGACCGGCCTCGGCTGGGTCACGGCCGGGAAGTTGCTGGCTCGTAAGCGTCCCAAGCTCATACCGGTGTACGACGGGGTCGTGTCCTGCGCTCTGGGGACTGGCACCGGATTCTGGAGATGGCTGCACGACATCCTGCGCGAGGACGACTGCGTCCTGGCGCAGCAACTCGACGCCCGTCGTCGAGAGGCCGGCCTGCCCACAGCGATCAGCCGGCTGCGGGTCCTCGACGTCGCGGTGTGGATGCGCCACCGCAACGACCATCACGACGGCGGCTGCCTGGGTCTGCGGCTGCCCTGATCATTGGAGGATCACAATGACAAGCGACCACAGTCGGAGAATCACCGTTGAGCTACGGGGAGTTGAGGACGAGCGATACGCGGACATCGTGAACGCCATATGGATGCAGATGCAAGCGGTCGGCTGCGACTTCACCGTCAAGCCGGACAAACAGGCCGATCTGGCCGAGCTTGACCGGTGGTGGGACAGCTACAGCCAGGTTTCCTGGGAGGCCGGCGGGAGAAGGGGCACCCCTCAAGCGGAAAAGGCCGGCGGGCACGTGGACGACCAGGCGTAGGGCTTCCGCGTCGCATTCGGGCACGAACCAGTCTGTTGGTCGGTGACCGCTCCACTCGGCGGGCGCTGCCTCGGAAAAGACGGTGGCTACTGGTCAGCACCGACGGCAGTAGCGGCCGGGGCCGCACCGACAAGAATTCCGCCGCCGACGGCGACCTGCGGATCGTGCACGCTCTCCAACCGTCAGTGGAGAGCCGCAGCTTGCCGTCGTAACACCGCGGGACTGGGCTCGTGACTGGTGACCAGCAGGCATGTCGTCAACTGACGCGTCCCTCGCGCCTGGCAGCCGAGATGAAGTCGGTCCACGACTGCGCAGTGAAGGTGAGTAGGGGCCCGCTGGAATCCTTCGAGTCGCGAACGCCAACGACCCCGGAGAGGTTCATGGCGACCTCGACGCAGTCGCCGCCGTTGTCGCCGCTGCGGGTGCTCTTGCGCCAGACGGCGCCGGTCAGGTCAGTCATGCCGCATCTCCCCAGCGATCCGCTTGATCATGTCAGTCGATTCTGCCTCGCCGAGGGCCAGCGCATCCAGCCCTCGCCAGACGCGCTCGTAGGCGGCCAACTCGTCGGGCTTGTCGAGGTACAGCGCCCCGGTCAACGACTCGCTGTAGACCACGGATGGCTCCGGCGCGGCCCGGCCTCCCTTGGTCGTCGGAAAGTCGAGGACCACGAAGGAGCCCGCAACCGCGCCGGGCTGGGGGCCTGCCGACAGTGGCAGCACCCTGACGCTGACGTTCGGCAGTTCGGACAGTTTGGTGAGGTGAGCGAGTTGCTCGGTCATGACCGGTGAGCCGCCCACGCCAC
Organism: Micromonospora sp. NPDC048935; assembly: GCF_043197875.1. Classification (NCBI taxonomy): domain Bacteria; kingdom Bacillati; phylum Actinomycetota; class Actinomycetes; order Micromonosporales; family Micromonosporaceae; genus Micromonospora; species Micromonospora sp. NPDC048935. The sequence continues at coordinate 303,208 of NZ_JBICTZ010000010.1, forward strand.
GGCGGAGAACTGCCTCGGAGAGCACGGACTCAAGCCTGGGCGCTGCCGGTAACCGCCGAAAGAGCAATGCCTGCCGTTGAAGTCGGACCTGTACGGCACGTTCGCGTTCCTCCTCGCTCAGCATCCCGCCGAGGCGGTAGAGCGCGCGGGCGTACTCCTTGGTCTGCAGGAGCCCAGGGATGAGCGACTCGTCGTAACGGCGTAGGTGGGCGGCGGCGGATTCCAGACCGACGTACAGCTCGAACCAGTTCGGCACCGCGTCGCCGTACGCGTGCCACCAGCCCTTCGACTTCGTCTCCACGGCCAGCCCGCGCATCGCCTCGGTCATCTCCGGCGACACCCCGTACAGCTCGCACATCGCCTTGACGTCGAGCACCCGGACCGAACCCTGGCCGCATTCGAGGCGCCAGATCTTCTGCCGGCTGTATTCGAGGGCTTCGGCTGCGGCGTCGAGCGTCACGCCGGCCTCGTTGCGGAACTGTCGCAGTAGCCGGCCGAGTTGCCGGCGCGGCACTGTCGATCCGATGTCGTCGGGCATTCGCACACTCCCTGGTTCCGTTGCGCAACACTGCGTGACCTGCTTCTGCAACTCCTACGGGTTCCAGCAGAGAAAGTCAATGCACAACGGCGAAATTGCGGTTTAGAACGTTGCGTTTCCACTGCGGACTGTCGCAGGTTGGTCACAGCACGGTGGTCGTCCGGTCCCCCGAACGGCCGCCGTGCTTCCCCGAACATCTCTCGCCCCCCGCATGAGGAGGCAGGCGAACATGAACGCCAGAAACCAGCGACCGGAACCGCCAAGTGGCGGCGCGACCTATCGCTCCGCCGCGTACACAAGTCTGTTGCCGTGGCAGGTGCGTGAGCGCCGCTTCGTGCCGACCGGGCTCGGACGTCGCGGTCTGAACCCCGACGATGTGTACGCCTTCCTCGACCGGGTCGCCGTCGACATGGCCGCCGTCTACGCCGCCCTCGCCGAGAGCCGCCTCGAGACGGCCCGGCTCAAGGCCGGCCTGCGTCGCCGGCAGGCCGACCAGGCCGGCACCCGCAACGAGTGGGACCAGGTCCGGTGAGCCAGCGGTACGTCATCCACCTGCCCGTCGTCGCCACCGACCTGCCCGCCGCGCAACGCCTGGCCCGGGTCATCGGTCGCTGGATGCTGGTGCTGCCGATGACCGACCCCCGGGGAGACCATCGTTTTCGAAGAGGACCATCAGCTCGTCCGGCACCGGGTCTTCTGTGACCTGCGAATGCCAGGCGGCCGGCGGTGCCTGCTCCGAGAGGGCCATGAGGGTGAGTGCTCGCGCCGCCTGCGCCGGTGACCGGATAGGCCCGATGGAACGGGTTCAGCTCGCAAACAACATCCTTGCCGGAAACTCGCCGCTGGATCGCCAAGCCTTCACGATCTTCGCCGCGATCGCACCGGCGGCCGAGTTGAATTCGCCATCTTCGACATGGGCGTCGAGAGTGGCTGGATCGATCGTGAGAATCCGGTCGAACTTGTCATCCAAACCGAACTCGTACCGGACCTCGCCCGCAGCAGCCTCGACGCGCCGGGCGGTCACCATCATTCCCATGCCCTAGCCTCCCATGTCGGCGTAGTCCTCGTAGGTCGGCCCGGGTATGGACGATCCCCAGTCGGACACCTGGTTGGCGGCAAGATGCGCCTCACGGTATGCCGCCTGCGGATGTGCCCGGTAGTAATGCAACTCCGCCAGTTCGTGCTCCAGCAGAGCGTGATCCTCGGGCAACGGGTTGCCTCGGCGCAAGCGTAACCATGCCTCAGCCATGGGAGCGCTCGGATCATATCGTTGATGGATGACTCCGCCCGGGTAGTCGTCCATCGGGTGCTCGTCAAAGAAGATGTGCCGACGGATCAGCTCTATGTCCTCCCGCGAAAACCCGCGGGAACCGTCGAGGCGGGGGACCTCCGCGACCTGGCGAGCTATGAGGTCAACATCATCCTGCCTACGGATGGCGTCGTAGGCATCCTCTGCCCAACGGTCCTGCCGTCCATAGTCCCCAAGATCACGAGGCCGTGTGGTGTGGCCGCCATGAAGGCCCTGTGGCCCCTCTCCCGAGCTTCCCGACCGCGCAGACGGCGAGTCGCGCAGCCGCCCCAGCGCCTGCTTGAGTTTCTCGATGAGGTCGCCGAGCCGGCGCATCTCCGGAATCAGCCGTCGCAGGCTGGCCAGCAACCCGCGTAGCAGCCGCGCGATCCGCGCCCCCCACGACGCCACCAGGGTCGTCACCTGCTCCACGACCAGCGGCGTCGCCAGTCCGCCGGTGATGAGGAGTTCGCCCGCGTACACGATGATGCGGGACACGCAGGTGGCGATGGCGTCGCGGACCAGGAGCCGGACGGCGGCCACCAGGCCGGCGGCGCCTTCGGTGATCGCGGCCAGGGTGTCGGCGCCCTGGGCGAGGCCGGTGATGGCCTGGTGTTGTTCGGAGGCCCAGGCGCGGTAGGCGGGGCCGGCGCTGCCGCCCCAGGTGGCGACGTCGGTGCGGACGGCGCGGGCCAGCTCGGCGGCGTCGTCGCGGAGGGAGGCGGCGACGTTGCGCCAGGTCTGGGCGTGTGCGGTGATCTGCGCGGGGTCGCCGGCGAGCCAGTCCAGTGCCTCGCTGAGTGGCTTGACGTGTTCGATGAGCCAGGCGATCCCGTACTGGAGCAGGGCGCCGACCGGGTCGGAGACGAACGCGAGAGCGTCCAGGCTGGCGCTCACGACGCCGAGGCTGCCGTCGATCCAACTGCCGTTGCGGACGCCCTGGGCGATGAGTTCGATGTCCTCGCAGATCCACAGGCCCGCCCAGGCGCTGGGCGGGGTGTCCGCAGCGGCGGCGACGAGCGGGTTGGCCGTCACGGGCGTTGCCGCACTCCGTCGAGCAGGTGCTTGGCGTGGGCGTCGGACTCCCGGTACCGGTCCGCGCCGACCCGCAGCCTGCCGGCGGTGTCCCGTACCGATGCGGCGGCGCCGCCGATGCTGTCGAGAAGGGTTCGTTGCAGGCCGTCGAGCAGCACCGGCATCATCGCGCAGAGCTGCCCGTAGGCGTCGGTGCCCAACCGGACGTGTTGGCCTGCCTGCTGGGCGGTGTCGAGGCTGCTGGCGCAGCGATCGAGGCGTGCGGCGTGGGCGGTCAGGTCGTCCGGGTCGACCTGGATGCCGTCACCGGCGGGCATCGTTCGATCCCTGGTCGGGGAGAAGCCGGCTGCGGTACGAGTCGACGATGGCCTGGGCGCTCGCGTCGTCGCCCAATGACTGTGTGGCCGCGTCGCTGACCTGTCGGAGCAGGTCGGCGCGTGCCGCAGTGGTGGTCTCCAGGATCTGCCGGGCGGTGTGCGCCGCGGGTTGTTGCCGGATGCGCTCGTCGAGCCGTAGGTCGATCAGCAGGCCGGCCGAGTCGACTGTGACGTCGACAGTCCGGTCGGCGTTGCGTGCGGTGCCGGTCATTTCGCGCATCGTCGCCGACAGCGTTTTCGCGCGTTCCGCCCGCTCGGCGAGCGATGACTCCCACTCGTCGAGTCGGCGCTCCGCCGCGTCGAGCGCAGCGTCGTCCGCCCACATGTCGACCCTCCCCAGGGGACCACTGCCGGCGGCAACCGGCGCGACATCACCGGCACGCTACCAACCGGTCGCCCTGCGTGCATGCCCTCGGGGTGAACGCCAGGGATTTGCGCCAGGTGCAGCGACGCGGCCACAGGAGTGTCGTCTTCGCCCAGGAGGAGTGGCAATCCGAACCGCGTGACGGTCCGGTCGACGAAGATTGTCCCCGTGACGAGCGACGACACCCCCCGGGGCTGGACCAGCCGGACCGTCTGGGACAGGCGGTTCAACGCCCCGTTGCGCTCGTTCCTGCGTACCGAGACCGGCGGCGCGCGGGTGGTGCTGATCGCCGCGGTGGCGGCTCTCGTCTGGGCGAACCTCAGCGCATCGTCGTACGAGTCGGTCTGGAGCACCTCTCTGTCGGTCCGGCTCGGCGACTGGCAGGTGGAGCACGACGGGCGTACCTGGATCAACAGCGGCCTGATGACGTTCTTCTTCCTGGTCGCGGGGCTGGAGTTGCGCCGCGAGTTCGACATCGGTGAGCTGCGGGAGCGGCGTCGCCTGGCGTTGCCGATGCTGGCCGGGGTCGGCGGCATGCTCGTGCCGATCGCGATCTACCTCGCCATCAACGCCGGGTACACCACGGCGGCGGGCTGGGGCGCGGTGATGGCCACCGACACGGCGCTCGCGCTCGGCGCGCTGGCCGTCTTCGGGCCACGCTTCTCGGAACGGCTGCGGGGTTTCCTGCTGACCGTCGCCGTCGTCGACGACGTGGTGGCGATTGCGGTGCTGGCCATCGCGTACCCGCACCACCCCTCGCTGGCCGCGCTGATCATCGCGGCGGCGATCTTCGGCGTGGTGCTGCTCGTCCGGGGTTTCGGGGTGCGGTTCGGCCCCGTCTATGCGCTGCTCGGGGTGGCGGCCTGGCTGGCCGTCTCGATGTCCGGTGTCGACCCGGTCGCGGTGGGTCTGGTGATGGGGTTGCTGAGCTACGCCTACGCTCCCGGCAGAGGCGACCTGCAGCGGGCCAGCGACCAGTTTCGCCTCTTCCGGGAACAACCCACCCCGCAACTCGCCCGGATGGCCCGGGCCGGGCTCACCTCGGCGCTGTCGCCGAACGAACGGTTGCAGACGCTCTACCACCCGTGGGCGAGCTACGTGGTGGTGCCGCTCTTCGCGCTGGCCAACGTCGGCATCGTGATCGACGGCGACCTGCTGGCCAGGGCCGTGACCTCTCCGGTCACGCTCGGGGTCGTGGTCGCGTACGTCGTCGGCAAGCCGGCTGGGATCGTGGCCACCGCGTGGTTGGTGACCCGGCTCAGCGGCAGCCGGTTCCGGCCGCCAGTCGGTTGGGTTGCCGTCGCGGGCGTCGGCACGATATCCGGCATCGGGTTCACCGTCGCGCTCCTGATCGCCACCCATGCCCTGAGCGGCCCGGCCCTCGACGAGGCGAAGTTGGGCATCCTCGTGGCGACGCTCGGCGCGTCACTCGTCACCTGGCTGGTGTTCCGCTCCGTCGGACGGCTCTCGCCGGCGCGGCGGACCCGCGCGCTGTTGGGCGTCACCGAGGGGATCGTCGACCTGATGCTGCCGGTCGACGGGGATCGCGACCACATGCGGGGGTCGCTTGAGGCGCCGGTGACTGTGGTGGAGTACGGCGACTTCGAGTGCCCCTACTGCGGGCAGGCCGAGCCGGTGGTCCGCGAGCTGCTGGCGGACTTCGCCAACGTCCGCTACGTCTGGCGGCACCTGCCGCTCACCGATGTTCACCCGCATGCCCAACTCGCCGCCGAGGCGGCCGAGGCGGCGGGGGCGCAGGGCGCGTTCTGGGAGATGCACGACCTGCTGCTCGCCCACCAGGACGCGCTCAACCCCACCGACGTGCTCGGTTACGCCGAACAGCTCGGCCTGGACCTGGACGGGTTCCGGGAACACATGGTGAAGCGGATGGGCGTGGACCGGATCGCCGAGGACGTCGACTCCGCCGACCTCAGCGGCGTCACCGGCACCCCGACCTTCTTCATCAACGGCCGGCGGCACCACGGCGCGTACGACATCACCGCGCTCTCGGCGGCGGTGAAGTCGGCGTTCGCGAGCGCGAAGCTCCGTCCCGAGTACCACCCTCGGGATCCCGGCCGCCGCGAGGGCGGGCCGGCGAGCTGACCGACGGGCGTCGCGGTCGGTGCCGCCACGACCACGGGTACGGGTGGATGTCTCGCTCACCCTCCGGCGGTCGCGGCGTCGCTGGATCAACGGGGCGGGGCCCTGCGGCCAGGGGCCCGGCAGCCCGCGCCGCAGCCGTCGCGGCCCAGGCACCGCGGGCGGTCAGGTGTCGGTCGTCGCACCGGCACGGGTGTACGCGATGGCCAGGACCGCGATGCCGAGCGAGCGCGACCGCAGCCGTCCCACGTGTCGGTGTCCGAAGTCGAACAGATGCGGAACGTGTTCGTGGGATCACGATGGACTCGGGGTCTTGACTCTGGTGGAACATGCCGCCACGATCTGACAACGTTGTCATCGACCCCCATCTGACAACGTTGTCGTTTCTGGAGGCAAGATGTCCGAGCAACCGTCCCTGTCACGGCGTACCTTCCTCTCCGCCGGAGCCACCCTGCTGGCCTCCGTCGGGGTGACCGCCGTCCTACCGGACGCCGTCGCGGCCGCCGCTCCGGCGACGCCGGCTGCCCCGCCACCGACCACCGACCTCGCCCGGTACCGCCCGGTGACGGTCTCCTCCACCGACTACGCGCCGACGCCGGGCACCTTCGCCGTGGACGGCCTGCCGCAGGTCGGCGTCCGGGGCAGTGGTTGGCGCGCCGCCACCGGTGACCCACAGTGGATCTCGGTGGACCTCCAGGCCCCGTGTCGCATCGAGGCCGTCACCCTGGTCTTCGAGGCCACGCTCGCCGATGGGCCGTTCGACGGCAACTACACCGACACCGACGGCGACGAGATCCTCTCCAGTGCCGCGACGGCGTACCGGATCGAGGTCTCCACCGACGGCAGCGCCTGGCGGTCGGTGTACGAGACCGCCGAGGGGCAGGGCGGCACGCAGGCCATCACGCTGCCCGAGCCGGTCACCGCCCGGTGGATCCGGATGACCGCCACCAAACGGTCGAACAGCAACCCGGTGGGACTCAACGGCTTCCAGGTGTACGGCGTACCCCTGGCGGGCCGGCCGAAGGCCGAGGGCTGGACCAGCTGGGAGGGCGGCAACACCGACCCGGCCCCCGAGCTGCGGGTCGCCGCCGACGGCACGGTGCCCCTGGAGTCGGGCTGGTCGCTCACGATGGACGACTTCGCCGGCACCGCCGACGGCGCCGAACTCGCCCGCGCTGGCGTCGACGTGCGGTCCTGGCTGCCGGCGACGGTGCCCGGCACCGTGCTGGGCACCCTGGTCGAGCAGGGCCACCTGCCCGACCCGGTGACCGGCTTCGACAACATGCGCATCCCGGAGGCGCTGTCCCGGCACACCTGGTGGTACCGGCGCGCGCTGCGGTTGCCGCGCGACCTGGACACCTCGGCCGGTCGACGGGTCTGGTTGGAGTTCGACGGCATCAACCACGAGGCCACGGCCTGGGTCAACGGTGTGCGGGTCGGCGGCGTCAAGCACCCGTTCGCGCGGGCGGCGTTCGACATCACCGACGCGCTGGCCGGTCACCGTGGCGAGCACGTCCTCGCCGTCCGGGTCACCCCGATGCCGCACCCCGGCACCCCCGGCGACAAGGGCACCGACGGTCGTACCTTCCTCCAGTCGGCCCACCACTACCTCGACGCGCCGACCTACCTGGCGGTGTCCGGGTGGGACTGGATGCCCGCCGTCCGCGACCGGGTCACCGGCCTGTGGGACCACGTCCGCCTGCGCAGCACCGGCGCCGTGGTGATCGGCGACCCGCACGTGCAGACCACGCTGCCCGACCTGCCGGCCACCGACACCGCCGAGGTCACCATCCGGGTGCCGGTCCGCAACGCGGCGGCCACCGCCACCACCGTCACCGTCCGCGCGGAGTTCGACAAGGTACGCGTCGAGTCCACAGTGACAGTCCCCGCCGGCGGGAGCACCACAGTCACCTTCACACCGGAGCGCTTCCGCGCGCTGCGGCTGCGCAACCCCCGGCTCTGGTGGCCCAACGGCTACGGCGAGCCCCACCTGTACGACCTCACGCTCACCGTCACCGTGAAGCGCGCGGTCAGCGACCGGCGACAGCTCCGCTTCGGCATCCGGGAGTTCGCCTACGACTGGCACCAGCCGATCGTCATCTCGCCGCCCGGCAAGCCCGCGTTGGAGTTCGTCGACGGCGCGGCGACCCAGACGGTCACGTTCGCCCGGCAGCACGCCCGGCACGTGCGCATCCAGGCCGGCCAGCGCGCCACCGGCTGGGGCATCTCGATGTTCGCGCTGTCGGTGGCCGACGGCACCGGCCCGGATCTGGCCCTGCGTCGCGACGCCACCGCGTCGTCGTCGGAGAGCGAAACCAACGGGCCCGACCGGGCCGTCGACGGCGACCCGGCGACCCGCTGGGCCTCGAAGGCCGAGGACAACCAGTGGATCCAGGTCGACCTCGCCTCGGCCGTCGACTTCGACCGGGTCACCATCGTGTGGGAGCAGGCGTACGCGCTGGACTACCGCGTCCAGGTCTCCGCCGACGGCGACGAGTGGAGTGACGTCACGTCGGTCAGCAACGACACCCCGCTGGGCAGCCGCGCCACCCAGGTCGAGACGTTCGCCGGTCAGGCCGCCCAGTACCTGCGCATCCAGACCGGTGCGCGGGTGACCTCGTGGGGTGTGTCCATGTGGGCGCTGTCGGTGCGGCGGCAGGCCGAACCGGACGTCGACCTGGCCCTGGGCGGAACCGCCACCGCGTCGTCCTCCGACAGCGACTCGAACGGGCCCGACCGGGCCGTCGACGGCAACCCCCGGACCCGGTGGTCCTCGACGTTCGCGGACAACCAGTGGATCCAGGTCGACCTCGGCAAGCCTGTCGACTTCGACCAGGTCAGCATCGTCTGGGAGCAGGCGTACGCCCGCGACTTCGTCATCCAGGTCTCGAACGACGGGCAGCGGTGGACCGACGTGAAGTCGGTGAGCAACGCCGTCACCCAGCTCAAGATCAGCGTGAACGGTGTGCCGGTGTTCGCCCGGGGCGGCAACTGGGGCTGGGACGAGCTGCTGCGTCGGGTGCTGCCCGACCGGCTCGTCGACACGGTCGAGATGCACCGCGACATGAACTTCACCATGATCCGCAACTGGCTCGGCAGCAGCAACCGCGAGGAGCTGTACCGGGCCTGCGACGAGCAGGGCATCCTGGTCTGGAACGACTTCTGGCAGGCCGGTGCGTTCCTGCCCAACCCGCCCGGCTACGTCGACATCGCCGCCGACACCATCCGCCGGTTCCGCCACCACCCCAGCATCGTGGTGTGGTGCGGCGCGAACGAGGGCGACCCGCCGCCGATCGTGGACGCCGGGCTCAAGCAGGCTGCGGCGACCGAGCACCCGGAGATCCTCTACATCCCCAACTCGGCCGGCGGCATCGTCAGCGGCCACGGCCCGTACCACTGGGTGGAGCCGGCGACGTACAACAACAGGAACACCTACGACACCGGCGCGTTCGGTTTCCACACCGAGATCGGCATGCCGGTGGTGTCGGTGGTCGAGAGCATGCGCAACCTCGTCGGTGACGCGCCGGAGTGGCCGCCCGGTGAGGTGTGGAACTACCACGACTGGTCGACGATCGGGAACCAGCGCGTCGGGACGTACCAGGCCGCGATCGACGCGCGGCTGGGTGAGTCCGGCTCGCTGGACGAGTTCGCCGCGCGGGCGCAGTTCGTCAACTACGAGAGCCACCGCGCCATGTTCGAGGCATGGAACGCCAACCTGTGGCAGGACGCCACCGGGCTGCTGCTGTGGATGTCGCACCCGGCCTGGCACAGCACGGTCTGGCAGACCTACGACTACGACCTCGACGTCAACGGCGCCTACTACGGCGCCCGCAAGGGGTGCGAGCCGGTGCACGTGCAGGCCGACCCGGGCACCTGGCAGGTGCGGGTGGTCAACCACACCGCCGCGCCGCTCACCGGCGTCACCGTCACCGCCCGCCGGTACGACCTGAGTGGCCGCTCGTTGGCCGCACCCCGGCGTCAGCGGGTGGACGTGGCCCGCTCGGCCACGACGGCGGTCTTCCCGTTGGCCGCGCCGGACGGTGGCGGGCTGCACCTGGTCCGGCTGGAGCTGCGGGACAGCCGGGACCGGCTGCTCACCGAGAACACCTACTGGCGCTACGACAGGGCCGAGCAGATGCGGGCGCTCAACGACCTGCCGAGCACCCGACTGTCGACGTCGTCGGGCCCGGTCCGTGTCGTGGACGGGCGGAACACCGTCACCACGACGGTCCGCAACCAGGGCCGGGCGGTCGCCGCGTTGGTCCGGCTCGCTGTGCGCGACCGGCGCGGTGACCGGGTCCTGCCGGCCCGCTACGACGACAACTACTTCTGGCTCCTGCCGGGGGAGACTCGCCAGGTGGCGGTCTCCTGGCCCGCGCGGCCGGGCCTGGCCCGCCAGGTCACGGTGACGGCGCAGGCGTACAACTCCTAGGAGTACGCGGGGGAGCGGCGCCGTGCGCGCCGCTCCCCCCGTGGCCCGGCCGGCGCGGCGTGCGCCACCGCGCCACCTGATGAGGGGTTTTGGGGCCGTTGCCGCACCTGCGCGGAGGGCCAGGACCCATGCTGCACGGGGGACAGGAGCCGCGACTGCCCGCAGCAGGGGTGTCCGAGCCCGAAGGGACCGAGCATGTCCAACGCCAGCCGTGCCGATGGCGCAACGACACGGTCGGGTTCCGCGTCCGGCGCGGTACGTGTCGCGTTCGCCTTCTGGATCACGCTCGTGGGCACCACGGTGCCGACCCCGCTCTACCCGCTCTACGAGATGGAGTTCGGCTTCTCCTCGTTGACCGTGACAGTGGTCTACGCGCTGTACGCGCTGGGCGTGGTCGTCGGGTTGCTGGTCTTCGGTCGGCTCTCCGACCAGATCGGCCGCCGCCCGGTCATCCTCATCGCGCTGCTGCTCTCCGTCGCCGCGGACGCCGTCTTCCTGGCCGCCGTGGACCTGGCGATGATCATCGTGGGTCGGATCCTCGCCGGCTTCTCCGCCGCGCTGATCATCGGTGCGGCGACCGCGGCGTTGGCCGAGTTGATCAGCCCGCGGCATCCGAAGCGGGCGGCCACCGTGTCGATCTTCGCGAACCTGGGTGGCCTCGCCACCGGCACCCTGCTGTCCGGGATCGTGTCGGACGCGGCACCCGACCCGCTCCGGCTGCCCTGGCTGATCGTGCTGGTTTTGGCGGTGGCCGCGATCATCGCCCTGCGCGGCGTGCCGGAGACGGTGCGGGAGCGCTCGCCGGTGACGCTGCGGGTGCAACGGTTGCACGTCCCGGCGAACATTCGTGGCGCCTTCGTCCGCTCGGCAATCACCGCTGGTGCCGGCTTCGCCGCGCTTGGCGTGCTCACGTCGGTGACCGGTCTGTTCCTCGGCATGGTCCTGCACGAGACCTCGCACACCCTGGCCGCGCTCGTGGTCTTCGTGGCGTTCGCCGGGGCCGCGTTCGGTCAGCTGTTGACCCGTGTCCTGTCCTCGCGCGCCGCGCTGGCCGGTTCCTGCGTCGGTCTGATCGTGGGGGCGGGTCTGCTCGCGGCAAGCATGTGGATGGCCCTGCTGGCGACGCTGCTGGTCAGCGCGGCGATCATCGGGGTGGCGTCCGGCGTGGCGGTCGGCGACGGCATCGCGACGATCACGATGAAGACCGAACCGCAGCACCGGGCCGAGGCGGTCTCCACCTACTTCGCCATCCTGTTCGCCATGCTCGGCGTGCCGGCCGTCGGGGTCGGTCTGCTGATCCAGGGCATCGGCCTGCGCCCCGCAGGCGAGATCTTCGGCGCGGTGGTGGCGGTGCTCGCCCTGGTCGTCCTGCTCAGTCTCGTCCGAGGCGGCCGGGCCCGGCCCGCGCGCTGAGCACCGGCCGGCAGATCTTGCGTCCGCACCGCGGATGCGGGTGAGGTGGTGTCATGACCTTCACCACCCGACCCACGTTGCGGGGCACCTTCGGCATGGTCTCCTCCACGCACTGGCTCGCCAGCCAGGCGGCAATGGGCATCCTGGAACGCGGAGGCAACGCCTTCGACGCGGCGGTCACGGCCGGGTTCGTCCTGCACGTCGTCGAGCCGCACCTCAACGGGCCGGGCGGCGAGGTGCCGGCCATCGTGGCCACCGCGGCGGACCCCAGGCCGAAGGTGCTGTGCGGGCAGGGCCCCGCACCGGCCGGTGCCACCATCGCGCACTTCCGGTCCCTCGGGATGGACCTCATCCCGGGTGCCGGACCGCTCGCGGCGGCCGTGCCCGGTGCCGTGGACGCCTGGCTCCTGCTGTTGCGCGAGCACGGCACACGCACCCTCGCCGAGGTGCTGGAGCCGGCGATCGGCTACGCCGGCGCCGGCCACCCGGTGGTGGGTCAGGTCGGTGCCACCGTGGCGGCCGTCCGGTCGCTGTTCGAGGACCACTGGCCGACCTCCGCCGCGCTCTGGCTGCGCGGCGGCCGGCCACCGGCGCCGGGGGAGCTGGTCACCAACCCGGCGTACGCGGACACCCTGCGCCGGCTGGTCGAGGCGGGCCAGGCGGCCGGCACCGACCGGGAGGCGCAGATCGAGGCCGCGCGCCGCGCCTGGAGTACCGGGTTCGTGGCCGAGGCGATCGACACGTTCAGCCGGCGGCCGTTCCAGGACTCCAGCGGACGGCCACACGCCGGGCTGGTCACCGGCGACGACCTGGCGGCGTACTCGGCGACCTGGGAGGCGCCCGCCACCCTCGACTGGCACGGCTACTCGGTGGCGAAGACCGGCTTCTGGGGCCAGGGCCCGGTGCTGCTGGAGTCGTTGGCCACCCTGGACGCGCTCGACGATCCCGGTGCCTACGACCCGGGCACTGCGGCGGGGGTGCACGCCCAGGTCGAGGCGCTCAAGCTCGCCTTCGCCGACCGGGAGGCCTGGTACGGCGACGGCGTCGACGTGCCGGGCACGGCGCTGCTGTCCCGGGAGTACGCGCGCGAGCGGGCGGCCCTGATCGGTGATCGCGCGTCGGCGCAGGTGCGACCGGGGCGTCCCGACGGGGCGCGGCCCCGCCTGCCGGCACACGTCCGACCCGACACCGTACGGCGAGCGCACGCGACGGACCCGACGGACCCGACGACGGGGGAGCCGACCGTGCGCGCGGACGGGGTGACCCGTGGCGACACCTGCCACGTGGACGTGGTCGACCGCTGGGGCAACATGATCTCCGCGACGCCCAGCGGCGGCTGGTTGCAGAGTTCGCCGACCATCGCCGACCTCGGCTTCCCGCTGGGCAGCAGGTTGCAGATGTGCTGGCTGGAGGAGGGGCTCGCCTCGTCGTTGGCCCCGGGCCGTCGCCCGCGTACGACGCTGAGCCCGACGATGGTGCACCGCGACGGGGAGCCGGTGCTGGCCTGCGGCACACCCGGCGGCGACCAGCAGGACCAGTGGCAGTTGCCGTTCCTGCTGCGGCATCTCGTCGCCGGCCAGCCACTACAGGAGGCGATCGACGCGCCAACCTGGCACACGCTCAGCCTGCCGGGGTCGTTCTATCCACGCGAGATGGAACCCGGCGTCCTGGTGGTGGAGGACCGGCTCGACGAGGGCGTGCGGGCGGCCCTGCGGGCGTACGGGCACGAGGTGCGGGTCACCGACGGGTGGAGCCTGGGTCGGCTGTGCGCGGTGACCCGCGATCCGGCGACGGGAGTGCTGGCCGCCGGTGCGAACCCCCGGGGGATGCAGGGCTACGCGTGCGGCCGTTAGGCCGGGCCGTCAGACACCACGGGCGAACAGGGCGAGGCGTACCCGGTTGGGGCTGTCGGTCTTGGTCATCAGGCTGGTGATGTGGGTCTTGACCGTGGTGACACCGATGTGCAGCCGGTCGCCGATCTCGGTGTTGGACAGGCCCTCGGCGACCAGGTCCAGTACGTCGCGTTCGCGGGCGGTCAGACCCTGCACCAGCCGTGGTGTCCCGGGTCGGGCGTGCACCGCGCGCTGGACGAGCCGCCGCAGCACCTCCGGGCTGAACGGGCTGTCGCCGACGGCGGCCCGGCGGATGCCGTCGAGCAGCTCGGTCGGCGGCGCGTCCTTGAGGAGGAACCCGCAGGCCCCGGCGGTCAGGGCGGGGTAGAGGTGGTCGTCGTCGCCGAACGTGGTCAGCACCAGGATGCGGGTGGTGGGGCGGTCGGCGAGGATCCGACTGGTCGCGGTGATCCCGTCGACACCGGGCATGCGCAGGTCCATGACGACGACGTCGGGCAGGAGCCGCCCGGCCAGCGGGATCGCCTCGCGGCCGCTGTCGGCCTCGCCGACGACCTGGATGTCGGGTTGGGCGTCGCAGAGCATGCGCAGCCCGGCGCGGATGAGGTGCTGGTCGTCGACCAGCAGCACCCGGATCACACCGGCTCCGGCGCGGGCGAACCGGCGGGGGCGGTGCGGTCGCGGGGCACCGGGCGGGTGGGCGGTTCGGCGGCGGGGGCCGGGAGCACGGTCCGCACGCGCCACCCCGCCGGGGTGGGGCCGGCCTCCAGCCGACCGCCGAGGACCTCGACGCGCTCGCGCATCCCGGTGATGCCGTGCCCGCCACCGGTCGGCACGCCCGCCGGCGCCCCACCGTGCCCGTTGTCGGAGACCTCCCAGTGCACGGCATCGTCGTGGACGGTGACCACGAGGTGTGCGAGCGCGGACGTTCCCGCGTGTTTGGCCACGTTGGTCAGCGCCTCCTGGGTCAGTCGCAGCACCGCCATGCCGCGTACCGCGTCGAGCGAACCGATCGCCGGATCGAGGTCGGCCTCGACGGTGACACCGGCCTGGCGGGCCCGGTCGATGGACGCGCCGATCGCCGCCGGCAGCGCGGAGGGTTCGATCGCGGTCAGCGCCGCGTCACCGCGTACCCCGTCGGGGTCGCGCAGCACCGCGACCAGCCGGCGCAGTTCCGCCAGGGCCGCGGTGCCGGTGCCGTGCACGTCGTCGAACACCTCGCCCACCCGGGGGTCCAGGTCGGTGAGCACGTGCTGGGCCACGCCGACCCGCAGGACCATCGACGCCACGTGGTGCGCGACGACGTCGTGCAGCTCGCGGGCGATGGCGGCGCGTTCGTCGGCGCGTGCCGCGCGGCTCTCCGACTCGTGCTGGCGTTGCTCGGCCACGGCCCGCTCGACGGCCTGTCGACCCAACTCCCGGTTGGTGCGGATGACCAGGCCGAGCAGCACCGGCACGCCAACCTCCAGGGCCAGCCCGACGACGCCGGGGGCGATCTGGTCGGCCGGGGCGCCGAACGAGTCGCCCAGGCCGACCACGACCAGCAACGCGGCGGACAGCCAGATCGTCCGGGCGTGGTATGCCCGCATGGTGACCTCGAGCAGCGCCCAACTGGCACCAACCTGGTTGATCGTGAAGTCCTCGACCAGGCTGATCGCGACCGCCAGCAGGGCGGTCTGAATCATCAGGTTGACCACCGGTCGACGGTATGCCGCCAGCGCCACCGCGAACGCGGACACCGCGAGGATCCACTGTGTCGTTGTGGTGGGGTGGCCGTGGGGGACGAGGAGCAGGAAACCCAGCCCGCTGAGGTCGAGCAGCACCATCCGGACGAGCGTGTCCCGCATGTCGAACAGTCGCCCCAGCCATCCCACGGTCGTCAGCCTAGGTGCTGGGGGCCGCTGGCGGCAGCCGCCGGCCGCCGCCAGCGGGGCCGGACCGCGAGGTACGCGGCCAGGCCCAGCGGTCCGAGCAGGATGGTCAGCAGCAGCACCGGAGCCATCACCGGTGCCGGCACCCGCCGCTCCCTGCTGTCCAACCAGGCCCAGCGCCCGACGAACAGGTCGAACGCGATCATGTGCGCCCAGCCCGCCGCCGCCCCGGTGGAGGTGCCGAGCAGGTCACGCACCCCGTCCACGGTCGGCGACCGCACGGCGGTCAGCACGTCGCCGAGCGCCGGGATCACCAGCAGGGCGTAGATCACCACGACCGGCAGCACGATCAGCGGCGAGGAGATGATCCGGGCGGTCCACGACCAGCGCGGCAGCAGGATCATCAGCGCCCAGAACGGCGCGGCCACCGTGAACGTCAGGGAGAACAGCGTCTCGGTCACGCGGCCAACGCCAGTTCCGAGCGGCGTCGGCGGGCCAGCACCAGCCCGCTGGCCGCCGCCGTCGCGACCACCAGGGCCGCGACCGCGGCCAGCGTGGCGGCGTCCGGACGCAGCAGCGGCTGTCCGCGCAGCGCCTGCCAGGTCAACAACATGGTGAGTACGCCGTACGCGCTGCCCGCGACGACCAGCAGACGGACGCGGGTACGGGCGTCCAGCCGGCTGCCGAACCGGCTCAGCAGGATCGCCAGGACCGGCAGCGCCTGGAGGGCGTGCAGCCCCACGAAGTGCCCGATCCGCAGGTCACCACCTGTGGTGCTCCAGCCGACCACGGGCAGCGCCGGCCCGCCGTCGGGCACGCCGACGCTGTGCGCCCCGCCGATCCCCTCGATCCCCGGGTCCTGCATCGGGAGCACCATCGGCACCGCCGCGAGCATGCCCAGCAGGGACAGGCCGAGCCCCCACCCGACGGCGGTGGCGGCGGCCCGGTCGGGGATCCGCTGGATCAGGACCACGATCCCGATGACGAGGTGGGCGAAGAACAGCACCATGATCGCCAGGCCCATCGACGCGACCAACACGGTGTTCAGGGGGGTGGTGGCGTTGAAGTGACTGGTCTGCCCGCGGAGCACCTGACCGACGATCCACGCGTTCTCGACGACCGCCACCGCGACGATGACGACGGCCGCCCTCTCGACGGCCCGGCTGCCTCGGGGCAGCAGGGAGAGCATCCAGGCGAGCGTCGCGCCGTACAGCACGAAGGACACCCCGAACTTGAGCGGCTTGAGCCAGATCGGCGCCCCGGTGAGGACGCGCGAGTCGGCGAGGACGCCGACCGCGGCGATGACGGTGAGCACCGCCATCACGGAGACCAGGACCATCAGTGGGCGGTTCCAGTGCGTCGCCCTACGCAGCACGGTTGTCATGCCTGTAGATGCTCGCGGCCGGTCCCGTCGAAAGCGTCCGACCGCGAGCCCCGGTTGCGGCCGGCGGTCGGAGTGGGCCTCCTCCCTGGGTAGGAGACGAAAGCCGTCGAGGTTCGTCGCTGGCGCTGGCACAATGGCCGGCCTGCCGAGCGGACGGGGAGTGACAAGTGCCGACGAATATGGACCGGATCCAACCGAACGAGACAGTGGTGCCGCTGCTGCACTGCGCGGCGCCGGAGGAGACTCTGGCGTTCTGGCGGGCCCTCGGGTTCGAGGTGGCCTTCGAGCAGCTCAAACCGTACCTGTACCTGGCCTTCACCTGGAGTGGGTTGCAGCTGCACTACGGCCCCGCGCCCAAGGACCTGGACCCGGCCAAGGAGACCTCCGGTGGCTGCCTGGTGATGGTCGACTCGGTGGCGGCGTACCACGCGGCGTTCACCGAGGCGATGCGCCGCAGCTACGGCAAGGCGCTGGTCAAGGGTCTACCCCGGGTGACCCGCTACCGCGCCGGAGCGTCGCGGTTCAGCATCGTCGACCCGTCGGGCAACACCATCGTCTTCATCCAGCGGGACGAGCCGAAGGATCTGGAGTACGGCGGGTCGACGGAGTTGCAGGGCCTGGCGCGGGTGCTCGACAACGCGCGGATCCTGCGCGAGTTCAAGATGGACGACCGGGCCGCGTACCGGGCGCTCGACTCGGGAATGCGTCGCCGCGCCGAGGGCGCTCCCGCCGTCGAGCAGGCGATGGCGTTGGCCGGCCTGATCGAGTTGTCGGTCGCGCTGGACGAGGCCGACCGGGTGCCCGAGTGGGGAGCCCGCCTCCGGGCGTTGTCCCTGACACCGGCCCAGCGGACGCAGGTGGAGCAGTACGTCGCCGACCCGACCCTGCTCACGCCGTGGATGCCGCCGCAGGGGTGAGCGAGCCGAACCGCCGGTTTTCGCCCCGGGCGGGGCGGAACGTCCGCTTCGCGATATGCCATCCGGGGGGCGGACGTCTGCTCGTTCCACGGAACGGCACGAAATTACCGCTTTAGGGTAAGGGTGCGCATCACGACTACATCCTCCGATAGCTTTCGAAGGAGAGGAAAACTCGTATTCCTCCCTTCGTGTGCGTAAAGGAGTCAGTGATGAAGCGCAGTGTTGCGCTCGCGGCAGCCCTCCTGGCGGGTCTGACCAGCGTCGGATCGATCCCCGGAACGGCACTCGCCGACGGTGGCGGTCCCGGTTACCACGACGACCGCAAGGGGGGTGACAACCACCACGGCGACGAGGGCGCGGTCTTCGTCCAGACCAACAAGGCCGAAGGCAACACCATCAAGGTGTACGACCGCGACGAGGACGGTCGGCTCACCAAGGCGGGCGAGTACGAGACCGGCGGGCTCGGTGGCTTCACCATCGGCGCGCCGCTCGACGCGCTGGCCTCGCAGGGTTCCCTGGTCTACCACAAGGGGCTCCTCTTCGCCGTCAACGCCGGCAGCAACACCGTGACCGTCTTCGGCGTCGAGGGCACCAAACTGCACAAGCTCCAGGTCATCTGGTCCGGTGGCCTGCTGCCGGTCAGCATCGCGGCCCGTGGCGACCTCGTCTACGTCGTCAACGCCGGTGGCGAGGGCTCGGTGCAGGGCTTCGAGCTGCGCAAGGGACACCTGTCGCGGATCGAGGACGCCAACCGCTCGCTCGGGCTGCACAACGGCAACCCGCCCGCGTTCGGCACCGCCCCGGCCCAGATCAAGATCGACCCGGACAGCGAGTTCGTCCTGGTGTCGACAAAGGGCAACAACGTCATGTTCAGCTACGAGATCGGCCGCCACGGTGAGCTGGCCCGCAACCCCGTCGTCAGCGACGCGGGAAACACCCCGTTCGGCTTCACCTTCGACACCGAGGACTCGCTGCTGGTCACCGAGTCGGGTGCCAACGCGGTCAGCCGGTTCGAGCTGGAGGACGACGGCACGCTCGACCAGGTCGGACCGTCGGTGCCCAACGGCCAGCAGGCGCCGTGCTGGATCCAACGCGTCGGCGACTACTTCTTCGTCGCCAACGCGGGCAGCTCCACCATCAGCTCCTACCGGGTCAACGACGACGGGAAGCTCGAAGTGGTCAAGAACGTCGCCGCCGACACCAACGGCGGGTCGATCGACATGACCACCAGCGACGGCTTCCTGTACGTGCAGAACGCCACCGCCGGCAACGTGCAGGGCTACGAGGTGAACGAGGACGGCTCGCTGAAGCTCGTCACCACCGTGGAGGGCCTGCCGAAGTTCGAGAACGGCATCGGCATGGAAGGCATCGCCGCCTCCTGAGACGCGTCACCCGCTGGTCCCGGTCGCTCGCCGACCGGGGCCAGCTTCCTCGTGTCACGAGGCTGGACGGTTGACCGGCCGTCCCACGGGGCACGTCCCTCCGCGGCACCCTGCCAGGTCGTGTTCAGAATGAACCGATCGGTCATATTTTCCGTGATGACGGTCAGGGGCACCCACCAGAGTCGCGGAGGCACGATGTCAACGGTTCGAACTGGTCCGGCGATCGGACTGCTCGTGCAGATCGCGGCGCTGGCGGTGCTCGCCGCGACCGTCGGTCTCGGCGCCGCGGGGTGGGTGGCCGGCCTGGCGTACGGGATTGGCCTGTGCGTCCTGCTCAGCCGGGGGTTGTCGCGGTCGGGTGCGCGGGGCCTGAGCCCGGCCGACCGGGTGACCCTGAGCCGGGCCATCCTCGTCGGCGGCGTGACGGCCCTGGCCGCGGACGCGCTCACCCGGCCGGCGCCGATCGCGGTGCTGGTCGCCCTGACCGCCGTGGCGTTGGCCCTCGACGCGGTGGACGGGTACACGGCCCGACGCACCGGGACCACCAGCGAGCTGGGCGCGCGCTTCGACATGGAGATCGACTCCTTCCTGGTGCTGGTGCTCTGCCTCCACGTCGCTCCGGCGGCGGGTGGCTGGGTGCTCGCGATCGGCGCGATGCGCTACGTCTTCGTCGCCGCGAGCTGGGTGCTGGGCTGGATGCGCGGGTCCCTGCCGCCGCGCTACTGGCGCAAGGTCGTCGCGGCGATCCAGGGCGTGGTGCTGATGGTGGCCATGGGAGGCGCGCTACCCGGGCCGCTGACGACCCTTGTGCTGGTGGCGTCACTGGCGCTGCTGATCGAGTCGTTCGGCCGTGACGTCACGTGGCTGTGGCAGACCCGGCACCGTCGCCGGACCCCGCTCCACGGCACCCCGGCCGTACCGGCCACGATGGTCCACCTGACCAACCACCGTCCGACGGGCGCCGTGGCCCGCGGAGGGGTCGCCCGCGTCTGAGCCGCCGGTACGCCGCACTCCGCAGTGACCATGGAAGGGATGCCGGGTTGTCGCTCTTGACGCGAGTACGTGAGCTGCCGAGCCAGAGGCGAGCGGCGAGGAGGGCCGGACCACCCGATGGGAGTGCCGACGGCGGCACCGCGGGCACGGGCCGAGCGAGGCGTTCCATCGTCGCCCGACTGACGACCGTGCTGGCCGCACTGCTCGTGTTGTTCGTGCTCACCATGCCGTACGACTACGGCCGCCTCACCCCCGCGGCGTTCGTGCGGATCCCCCTGGAGGCGCTGCTGGTCGTGGCCCTCCTGCTCGCCCTGCCGTCGCGGTGGAGTCGGCTGGTGGCCACCCTCGCCGGCGTGGCCCTCGGCCTGCTCGGCCTGCTGAAGCTGCTCGACCTGGGGTTCTCCGCCGCGCTCAGCCGGGCGTTCGACCCGGTGCTCGACTGGGCGTTGCTCGACGAGGGGTTCGCCTTCCTCAGTGAGTCCTACGGTCGGCCCGCCGCCATCGGCGCCGCGAGTGTCCTGGCGGTGGTGGTCGTGGGTCTACCCATCCTGGTCACGCTGTCGGTGCGACGACTGCGGCGGCTGGTGATCCGGCACCGCACCGGCACGACCCGGCTGGCGGCGGCGCTGGTGGTCCTCTGGGTGGCCTGCGCCGCGTCCAACGTGCGGGTGGTGCCGGGCGTACCCGTCGCCGACACGTCCGCGACCACCCTGGCCAACGGCCACGGCTTCCAGGTGCGCGTGCGCCTCGACGACCGGGAGACGTTCGGCGCCCTGATCGAGGACGACCGGTTCGGCGACACACCGGGCGACCAGTTGTTGACCGCGCTACGCGGCAAGAACGTGGTCATCGCCTTCGTGGAGAGCTACGGCCGGGACGCCGTCGAGGACCCGGAGTTCGCGCCGCAGGTCGGTGCGGTCCTCGACGGCGGCACCAGCCGACTGGCCGCGGCGGGGTTCGCCGCGCAGAGCGGCTTTCTCACCTCGCCGACGTTCGGTGGTGGCAGTTGGCTCGCGCACGACACACTGCTCTCCGGCCTCTGGATCGACAACGACCAGCGGCACCGCACCCTGCTGGCGAGTGACCGGATGACCCTCAACGGCGCCTTCCGGCGGGCGAACTGGCAGACCGTGGGTGTCATGCCCGCCGTCACCAGGGCGTGGCCAGAGGGCTCCTTCTTCGGCTACGACCGGTTCTACAACGCCAAGGCACTCGCGTACCGTGGCCCGAAGTTCAGCTTCGGCACGCCGCCCGACCAGTACACCCTGGCCAGCTGGCAGCGCCTGGAGCAGGCGAGGCACGACGGCAACCCGGTGATGACGGAGTTGGCGCTGGTGTCGAGTCACGCGCCCTGGACGCCCGTCCCGCCGTTCGTCGACTGGGCCACGGTGGGCGACGGATCGGTCTTCCGCGCCGCCGCCGGCGGGGCGTCGGACGAGCGGCGACGGAGCACCACCCAGATCCGGGCGGACTACCGGCACTCCATCGAATACACGATGGGCTCGCTCATCTCCTACGTGCAGACCTACGGCGACGACGATCTCGTGTTCATCGTGCTCGGTGACCACCAGCCCGCCGCGGTCGTCACCGGCGAGAACGCCAGCCGTGACGTCCCGATCTCGATCATCACACGGGATCGCGCCGTGTTGGACCGGATCTCCGGGTGGGGCTGGCAGGACGGGCTGAGGCCCGGGCCGCAGGCACCGGTCTGGCGGATGGACGCCTTCCGGGACCGGTTCCTGACCGCGTTCGGACCGTAACCCCGGCCACCTCTCTCACGAACGGGAGCCACACAGATGACGGCTACCACCGACACCAGGATCGCCGCGCTCCGGACCGATCCGGGGATGTCCCCGCTGCACCGGTCGCTGGACGTCTACTACGGCGACCCCGAGCGGGACGCGCGGATGGACGCCTTCTACTCCCGGTTCGTCACGAGTGGGGATCTCGTCTTCGACATCGGCTCCCATGTGGGCGACCACATCGGCAGCTTCCGTCGCCTCGGAGCCCGGGTCGTCGCCGTGGAGCCGCAGCCGCTGTGCCTGCGCGCCCTGCGGGCGATCTACGCCGACGACGACCGGGTGACGCTTGTCGAAGCCGCGTGTGGCGCGCAGACCGGGCGCACCCGGTTGCACGTCAACTCCACCAACCCCACCGTGTCGACCGCCTCGCCCGACTTCGTGCGGGCGGCGAGGGGCGCCGGTGGCTGGGAGAGCGAGGTGTGGGATGCCGACATCGAGGTCCCGGTGGTCACCGTCGACGCGCTTATCGGCGAGTACGGCGTGCCGACCTTCGCCAAGATCGACGTGGAGGGTTTCGAGGACGAGGTGCTGGCCGGCCTGAGCCGTTCGCTGCCGGCGCTCTCCTTCGAGTTCACCACGATCGCGCGCGCGGTTGCCGGTCGGAGTCTCGATCGGCTGACGGCGCTCGGTTTCGACGGCTTCGACGTCGCGCTGGGCGACGACAAGTCGATGACCTTCGACAGGTGGCTGCCCGCGACCGACATGGCGGCACACCTGCGCGACCTGCCGCACCGGGCGAACTCCGGCGATGTGTACTGCGTGACCGGTCGGCACCAGACGGGAGCCGTGGCGAGCACCGCCGCCGTCTGAGCATCCAACCCGGCGGATCCGACGCCCTGGCTGACGTGCGGTCGGGCCCGACCCCCTGGTACCACGTCCTTTGCTCTGCACCCGCCCGTGCGCCAGTTACGGACCGTGCGTGGTGCGCGGGCGGGTGCAGAGCAAAGGATGTGCGGGCATCCCCGGCCACCGGGACCAGCGGCGGCCTTCGGCGCACCGGATCGCATACCCTCCGTGGGCCGCACTCGCTATCTTGTAGCCATGAGAGTGGATGCGCCTTCGGCGTACGTGGTCCGGCGCAGCCGCCTCCGGACCGGACTGACGTTGGCGCTGTACAGCCTGTTACCGGTCACGGCCATCGTGATCGGCCTACAGGACCTGTCCGTTCGCTTTCTGTTCTTCATCCTCGGGGTGCTGTTCGAGGTTATCCTCCTCGCCACTTCACGTCGTCGCGTGCTGAGCGCGATGCGGCGGGAGGTGCTCTTCGCGATTGACGAGCAGGGCGTCTACCTGGGCCCGGATGACTTCGGCAGGCCGGCGACGCGCGAACCCTGGTCCAATATCGACGCCATCGTCTACTTTCAGGGTCGAGTGTGGACCACAAGTAATCTGCCACCCATGAGCCGTCACGTCGGCCTCGTCCAGGGCAACAGAATCGTCCACTCCCGGGGGAGGGGCGGCTGGTGGTTGAACGTCCGGCGGGCCTCCGCTGCCGCCGCCCGGTTCGGCGGGGGAACGCCGGTGCTCAAGGCGCCGTTCTACGGCCAGATTTCGCGCGAGTGGTTCCACACCATCCCCCTGCCGCCGAATTGGCTCGCCGCCCACGCCAGACCCGGGACGGAGCACTGACCAGAGGACGACCGGCACTCGTCCCCGGTGTCGTGGTTTCGCTCGGCACGTCGCGACCTCACCCGAACCGGGCGCGGAGCTAGTGTTCGTAACCTGGATCCGACAGACTGCGCGGTATGCGTGATCGTTGGCGCCGGTGGGCGTGGGTCGGGGTGCTCGTCGTCGGGCTCATCCTCTACATGGCGGTGCTGCGGACCCTGGTCAGCACCAAGAATCCGAACTTCGTCCCGGCGCTGATCCTGCTCGGGGCGACGCTGGTGCCGCTGACGTTCCTGACGTTCGCGCAGGCCCGCACCGGGCGGTGGCAGGTGCCGGCGTCGGTGCTGGTGACGTCGGCTTTCTTCGGCGGGGTGATCGGCACGGTGGTCGCCGGCACACTGGAGTACGACACCCTGCGTGGCCTCGGCACCCTTCCCATGCTGTTCGTGGCACTGATCGAGGAGTCGGCGAAGCTGATCGTCCCGGTGGTGCTGCTGTTCACGGTGGTGGCCCAGCATCGTCGGCGGGTGCCCTCCGACGGGCTGATCATCGGCATCGCCGCCGGCATGGGTTTCGCCGCCCTGGAGACGATGGGTTACGCCTTCAGCGCGCTGCTGAGTTCGCAGGGCGACATCGGCGCGGTGGAGCAGACGCTCTTCATCCGGGGTCTGACGGCGCCCGCCGGTCACACCGCCTGGACCGGGTTGACCGCCGGTGCGCTGTGGGCGTTGTTGGCGAGCCCGAGCGTCGGTCGGCTCTTCGGGTTCCTCGGCACGTTCCTGGGTGTCGTCGTCCTGCACACCCTGTGGGACACGTTCTCCGGCTCACTGGTCTTCGTCGTGTTGGCGATCATCAGCATCGGTTGGCTGCTCTGGGAGCTGCGCCGCTACCGGACCTTCGGCGACCAGCACGTGGGCCGGCTGCAACCGAGCTGACCAGCGCCGTCATCCCCGCCTCTCCCGGCCCGCACGAAGGGCCGGGGGAGGCATGACTTTGTGATCCCGCTGCGACCGGGCCGGCACCTCATCTAACGTCAGAGTGTTCATATTTGGCGGGATTGGTCGGGAAGGTGCGGCGATGGGGGTGCGGACCTGGATCGAGGGCTGGCCGGTCTACCGCCAGCTCACCGGCACCGACCCCCTCGGCCGGGGTGCGGCGGCCGAGTCCGACGGGTCCCGGGCGCTCACCGCCCGCACCGACACCGCCGACTCGATGGCCCGTTCGATCTGCCCGTACTGCGCCGTCGGCTGCGGGCAGCGGGTGTACGTCAAGGACGGCCAGGTCAGCCAGATCGAGGGCGATCCGGACAGCCCGATCTCGCGGGGTCGGCTCTGCCCGAAGGGCTCGGCCAGCAGGAGCCTGGTGACCAGCCCGCTGCGGCAGACCACGGTCCGCTACCGCCGGCCGTACGGCACCGAGTGGGAGGACCTCGACCTCGACACGGCGATGAACATGATCGCCGATCGGGTCCTGGCCGCCCGGGACGAGACCTGGGAGGATGTCGACGCCGAGGGTCGACCGCTGAACCGGACGCTCGGCATCTCCAGCCTGGGTGGCGCGACGCTGGACAACGAGGAGAACTACCTCATCAAGAAGTTGTTCACCGCGATGGGGGCGCTCCAGATCGAGAACCAGGCCCGTATTTGACACTCCGCCACCGTCCCCGGTCTGGGGACCAGCTTCGGTCGCGGCGGTGCCACCCAGTTCCAGCAGGACCTGTCGAACTCCGACGTGATCGTCATCCAGGGCTCGAACATGGCTGAGGCGCACCCGGTGGGCTTCCAGTGGGTGATGGAGGCCAAGCGCAAGGGCGCGAAGGTGTTCCACGTCGACCCCCGGTTCACCCGGACCAGCGCGCTCGCCGACTCGTACCTGCCGATCCGGGCCGGCACCGACATCGCCCTGCTCGGCGGGGTGATCCGCTACATCCTCGACAACGAGTTGGACTTCCGGGAGTACGTCGTCGCCTACACCAATGCCGCGACGATCGTGACCGACGAGTTCGTCGACACCGAGGACCTGCACGGGCTCTTCTCCGGCTTCCAGGAGGAGAACGCCTCCTACGACCAGACCAGTTGGCGCTACGAGGGCAGCAGTCAGACCCAGACGACCCGCGACACCGAGATCCAGCGGGAGACCGGCGCCGGGCTGGAACACGAGTCACACGGTGCCCCGGTGGGTGGCGAGACCGAGCGCGACGAGACGTTGCGGCACCCGCGCTGCGTCTACCAGATCCTCAAGCAGCACTACGCCCGCTACACCCCGGAGATGGTGGAACGGGTCTGCGGCATCCCGCAGGAGAAGTTCCTCGAACTGGCCCAGGCGTGGACGGAGAACTCCGGCCGGGACCGGACCGGCATGCTCGTCTACTCGGTGGGGTGGACGCAGCACAGCGTGGGTGTGCAGTACATCCGTACCGGCGCGATCATCCAGTTGCTGCTCGGCAACATGGGTCGCCCGGGTGGCGGTGTGATGGCCCTGCGCGGGCACGCCAGCATCCAGGGCTCCACCGACATCCCGACGCTGTTCAACCTGCTGCCCGGCTACCTGCCGATGCCGCACCACGCCAACCACCCGACGCTGGGGAAGTGGGTGGACAGCATCGCGCACCCCGGGCAGAAGGGTTTCTGGGGCAACGCGCGCACCTACGGCGTCAACCTGCTCAAGGCGTACTGGGGTGACGCGGCCACCGCCGACAACGACTACTGCTACGGCTACCTACCGCGGATGACCGGTGACCACGGCACCTACCAGCAGGTGCTCGACATGATCGACGGGAAGATCAAGGGGTACTTCCTGCTCGGGCAGAACCCGGCGGTCGGCTCCGCGCACGGCCGCGCGCAGCGTCTCGGCATGGCCAACCTGGACTGGCTGGTCGTCCGGGACCTGTTCGAGATCGAGAGTGCCACCTTCTGGAAGAACGCCCCGGAGATCGAGACCGGCGAGATCGTGACGGGGGAGTGCCGGACCGAGGTGTTCTTCCTGCCGGCCGCCTCGCACGTGGAGAAGGAGGGCACGTTCACCCAGACGCAGCGGCTGTTGCAGTGGCGGGAGAAGGCCGTCGAGCCACCGGGTGACGCCCGCTCCGAGCTGTGGTTCTTCTACCACCTCGGGCGGATCGTCAGGGACCGGCTGGCATCGTCGACCCGGCCGCGCGACCGGGCGCTGCTCGACCTCAACTGGAACTACCCCACCCACGGTCCGCACGCCGAACCGAGCGCCGAGTCGGTGCTCTATGAGATCAACGGGTACGACGTGGCGACCGGCCGCCCCCTGGCCTCCTTCACCGAGATGAAGGAGGACGGCTCGACCGCGGGCGGTTGCTGGATCTACACAGGCGTGTACGCCGACGGCGTCAACCAGGCCGCCCGCCGCAAACCCGGTGCGGAACAGTCCCTGGTGGCCCCGGAGTGGGGGTGGGCGTGGCCGGCGAACCGGCGGATCCTTTACAACCGTGCGTCCGCCGACCCGGACGGCAACCCGTGGAGTGAGCGCAAACGCTACGTGTGGTGGGACGCGGAGAAGTCCGAGTGGACCGGCTACGACGTGCCGGACTTCGAGAAGACCAAACCGCCGTCGTACCGGCCGGAGCGTGACGCCTCGGGCGTGGCGGGCATCGCTGGCGACGACCCGTTCATCCTCCAGGGCGACGGCAAGGGCTGGCTGTACGCGCCGACAGGCGTGCTGGACGGGCCGCTGCCGACGCACTACGAGCCGGTGGAGTCACCGGTGCGCAACCCGCTCTACCGGCAGCAGGCGAATCCGACCCGCAAGGTCTACACGCACCCGATCAACACGCTCAACCCGAGCCCACCGGAACCACACAGTCAGGTGTTCCCGTACGTGTTCACGGTCAGCCGGCTCACCGAGCACCACACCGCCGGCGGGATGAGCCGGACGGTGCGGACGCTTGCCGAGCTGCAACCGGAGATGTTCGTCGAGGTGTCGCCGGAGCTGGCGGTCGAACGCGGGCTCACCCACCTGGGCTGGGCGCACCTGGTGACCGCCCGCGCGGCCATCGAGGCGAAGGTGTTGGTGACCGACCGGCTCACCCCGTTGCGGGTGGACGGTCGGATCATCCACCAGGTGTGGTTGCCGTACCACTTCGGTTTCGAGGGTCTGGTCACCGGCGACTCGGCGAACGACCTGTTCGGCATCAGCCTGGACCCGAATGTCCTGATCCAGGAGAGCAAGGTCGGCACCTGCGACATCCAGCCGGGGCGACGCCCCCGCGGGCTCCAACTCCAGGAACTCGTCATCGACTACCGGCGGCGGTCCGGGGACCTCAACCCGCACTACCCACCGCAGGTCACGACCGACTCCGCCGACGGCGGCCCGGACCAGGAGGTCTGACCCATGCCCCACGCCAACGCCCTGTACGGCCCGTTGGACCCGGCGCCGGACGCCGGTTACGAGGACGCGCCGCCGCGGATGGGGTTCTTCACCGACACCAGTGTCTGCATCGGCTGCAAGGCCTGCGAGGTGGCCTGCAAGGAGTGGAACCTCGTGCCGGAGAGCGGCCTGGATCTGCTCGGCATGTCGTACGACAACACCGGCGCGTTGACCGCGAACTCGTGGCGGCACGTCGCGTTCGTCGAGCAGCCCCGCCGCGCGGGCCTGGCGACCCCGGCGTTCGCGCAGACTCCGGACGGGCCGGCGGTCAGCCCGGCGACGGCGACGCTCGGTGCGCTGACGAGCGTCGACACCGGGACCAACCCGGGTGTGTCCACCGGCTCGCCCGCGGCGGCGGCCCGCATGTCGGCCGGGCCGAAGCCGGAGTTCCTGGGGATGCCGGGTGCGCAGCCGCCGGGGCGGGGTACCGGTGTCGAGGAGCGCACGGATTTCCGGTGGTTGATGATGTCGGACGTCTGT
>NZ_JBICTZ010000011.1:0-226715 GCF_043197875.1 Micromonospora sp. NPDC048935
CCGGTTACATTCCGAACCCGGAAGCTAAGCCCTCCAGCGCCGATGGTACTGCACTCGTGAGGGTGTGGGAGAGTAGGACGCCGCCGGACAATCTTTCAGATAGGGCCACCCCGATACGGGGTGGCCCTATCTGCATGTCCCCATTCCTGTACGGGCGCGCCCGCCGAACGCGCCCCCGGATCCCGCTTGATCGACTCGACTTTCTTGATATCGGGCTATCTACGAGCGCGGGACACCCCGATATCAGCAAACCCGAGTCGATCAACAGGTAGACGGGGTATCCACGAGCGCGGGACACCCCGATATCAGTGAACCCGAGTCGATCAGGCGAGGGCTGGACGGGGCTCGACCTTGGGACGACGAGCCGTGTGTGGGGTCAGTTGCGGGTCTGCATGTCCTTGCGGAGGTCGCGGAGCAGGGCACCGGCGTCGGTGACCGATCGTCCGGGGAACATCGCCATCACGACGCTGCCGTGGTCGGCCCATCCGCACACCGCGAAGTCGCCGCCCTCGCCGCTGGTGCTGCCGCACCTCATCACGCCGCCCAGGTCGCCCGCGGGCACCTCGCGCAGCCCGTTCACCGCACCGGTCTCGTCGGACATGAGGCGGAACAGGCTCTCCAGGTCGCGTTCCGGCTGCCAGAGGAGCGTGGTGCCGCCGAAGATGAGCACCGAACGCTTGTCGTCGGCCGGGTCGCGGTAGACGGTGCCGAAGCTGCGGTCCAACTCGATGTCCGCCGCCAGGCCGCTGCGCAGGTAGTCGGCCGTGCTCTTCGCCCGTTCGCTGTCGTCCCGGGCCAGGCCGGCCACCTGCGGGGGTGAGGTGAGCTCGGTGTCCTTCTGCTGCGCCACCAGCCAGCCGGCGGCACCCAGCACACCGGCACCCGCGAGGCCGACCACCAGCGCGACCGTCCAACCGATCTTGCGCCGTCTCGACCAGCCGCCGGAGTGCTCGTCGGGGTCGCCCCAGGAGTCCCGGGTGCTGAGGTGGATCGGCTCTTCGGTCAGCTCGACCGGCTCGCGACCGCCGTCGAGCGACCGCTCGGTGAGATGTGCGTCGGACATAGCCGACACCGTACGCGAACCACAGGTGGCGCACGTCAGGTCCGCGGAAGCCCTCCGTAGACTTGTCAGGTGACCGAGAGACTGGATGCCCAACGCCCCGACGCCCCGACCCTTGCCGGCCAGTACCAGCCCGGCGAGGTAGAGCAGCGACGGTACGAGCAGTGGGTAGCCGCCGGCCACTTCCGGGCCTCCGCCGACAGCGACAAGCCCCCCTTCACCATCGTCATCCCGCCGCCGAACGTGACGGGCTCGCTGCACATGGGCCACGCGTTCGAGCACACCCTGATGGATGCGTTGACCAGGCGTAAGCGGATGCAGGGGTTCGAGGCGCTGTGGCTGCCCGGCATGGACCACGCCGGCATCGCCACCCAGAACCTGGTGGAGCGTCAGCTCGCCGCCGAAGGGCTGTCCCGCCACGACCTCGGCCGGGAGAAGTTCGTCGAGCGGGTCTGGCAGTGGAAGGCCGAGTCCGGTGGGGCGATCCTGGGGCAGATGCGTCGCCTCGGCGACTCCGTCGACTGGGACCGTGAGCGCTTCACCATGGACGAAGGGCTGACCCGCGCCGTCCAGACGATCTTCAAGAAGCTCTTCGACGAGGGCCTCATCTACCGGGCCAACCGGATCATCAACTGGTGCCCGCGCTGTCTGACCGCGCTCTCCGACATCGAGGTCGAGCACACCGACGACGACGGTGAGCTGATCTCGATCCGCTACAGCGACGAGGTCGTGGTGGCCACCACCCGGGCCGAGACGATGCTTGGCGACACCGCCGTGGCGGTGCACCCGGACGACGAGCGGTACCAGCACCTGATCGGCACCGAGGTCGAGTTGCCACTGACCGGCCGCCGCATCCCGATCGTCGCCGACGCGCACGTCGACCCGTCGTTCGGCACCGGCATGGTCAAGGTGACCCCGGCGCACGACCCGAACGACTTCGAGATCGGCCAGCGGCACGACCTGCCCGCGCTCACCGTGATGGACGAGCGTGGGGTGATCACCGTGCCCGGCCCGTTCGAGGGGTTGGACCGGTTCGAGGCGCGGCCCGCGATCGTGGCGGCGTTGCGTGAGCAGGGCCGGATCGTCGCGGAGAAGCGGCCCTACGTGCACGCGGTGGGGCACTGCTCGCGGTGTAAGACGACAGTCGAGCCGCGGTTGTCGTTGCAGTGGTTCGTCAACACCGCCCCGCTGGCCCAGGCCGCCGGTGACGCGGTGCGCGACGGTCGGGTCCGCATCGAGCCGGCCGAGTTGGCCAAGCGCTACTTCGCCTGGGTCGACAACATGCACGACTGGTGCATCTCCCGCCAGCTGTGGTGGGGGCACCGGATCCCGGTCTGGTACGGCCCGCAGGGCGAGATCGTCTGCGTCGGCCCGGACGAGCAGCCGCCGACCGGTGACGGCTGGCGGCAGGACGAGGACGTGCTGGACACCTGGTTCTCCAGCGCGCTCTGGCCGTTCTCCACGCTCGGCTGGCCGGAGCAGACCCCGGACCTGGCCAAGTTCTACCCGACGAGTGTCCTGGTCACCGGCTACGACATCCTGTTCTTCTGGGTCGCCCGGATGATGATGTTCGGCCTGTACGCGATGGACGGCAAGCAGCCGTTCGACGTGGTGGCCCTGCACGGCATGGTCCGTGACGAGCACGGCAAGAAGATGTCGAAGTCGTTCGGCAACGTAGTCGACCCGCTGGACTGGATCGACCGGTTCGGTGCCGACGCCACCCGGTTCACCCTGGCCCGGGGCGCCAACCCCGGGCAGGACGTGCCGGTCAGCGAGGAGTGGTGTCAGGGTTCCCGCAACTTCTGCAACAAGCTCTGGAACGCCACCCGGTTCGCCCTGATGAACGGTGCGCACACCACGGGCGCCCTGCCGCCGGCCGAGCAGCTCTCCACCGTCGACAGGTGGATCCTGTCCCGGCTGGCGCACGTCACCGCCGAGGTCGGCGAGCAGTTCGAGGCGTACGAGTTCGCCAAGGTGTGTGACCTGCTCTACCACTTCGCCTGGGACGACGTCTGCGACTGGTACGTGGAGCTGAGCAAGCCGGTGCTCGCCGAGGGCGGTGTACGGGCCGAGGCCAGCCGTCGGGTGCTCGGGCACGTGCTGGACCAACTGCTGCGGCTGTTGCACCCGGTCATCCCGTTCGTCACCGAGGAGCTGTGGCTCGCGCTGACCGGCGGCGAGACGGTGCAGACCGCCGCCTGGCCGGTGGCCGACCGGTCGCGTGTCGACGACGCCGCCGAGGCCGAGCTGGCCAGTGTGCAGCGCGTGGTCACCGAGATCCGGCGGTTCCGCTCCGACCAGGGGCTGCGCCCCACCCAGCGGGTGGCCGCCCGGTTGGACGGGCTCGCCGGGGCGGGCATCGACGCGCACGAGCCGCTGATCCGCTCCCTGGTCCGGTTGGACCCGGCCGGCGACGATTTCCAGGCCAGCGCCACGCTGGCCATGCCCGGTGCCGTCGGTGTCGCGTTGGACACCCGGGGGTCGATCGACGTGGCCGCCGAGCGGGCCCGGCTGACGAAGGACCGCACTGCCGCCGAGAAGGAGGTCGCGCAGGCCCGGGCGAAGCTCGACAACCCTGCCTTCATCGGCAAGGCCCCCGAGCCGGTGGTCGCGAAGATCCGCGACCGGCTCGCCACCGCCGAGGCCGACCTGGTCCGGATCGACGCTGCTCTGGAGACACTGTCCTCGTGACCGACCGTACCGAATTCGCCGCCGTCGAGGCCGAGCTGAACGCCCGTGGCTTCACCCGCATGGTCTTCGAGCTGGACCGGATCGAGTCGCTGCTCGACCTGCTCGGCAGCCCGCAGCGGGCGTATCCCGCGATCCACCTGACCGGCACCAACGGCAAGACCTCCACCGCGCGGATGATCGACTCGTTGCTGCGGGCGTTCGGGCTGCACACCGGCCGGTACACGAGCCCGCACCTGGAGACCGTGCGGGAGCGGATCAGCCTGGACGGGGAGCCGGTCAGCGAGGAGCGGTTCGCGGCGGTTTACCGGGAGATCAAACCGCTGGCCGAGCTCGTCGACGCGCGGTCGGACGAGCCGCTGACGTACTTCGACATGACGACGGCGTTGGCGTTCGCCACGTTCGCCGACGCGCCTGTCGACATCGCGGTGGTCGAGGTGGGCCTCGGCGGTGCCGAGGACGCCACGAACGTCATCCAGGCCGGGGTCTGTGTGATCACCCCGATCGGGCTGGACCACACCGAGTGGCTGGGTGACACGCTTCAGGACATCGCGCTGGCCAAGGCCGGCATCATCCATCCGGGCGCCACGGTGATCGCGGCGGCGCAG
Organism: Micromonospora sp. NPDC048935; assembly: GCF_043197875.1. Taxonomy (NCBI): domain Bacteria; kingdom Bacillati; phylum Actinomycetota; class Actinomycetes; order Micromonosporales; family Micromonosporaceae; genus Micromonospora; species Micromonospora sp. NPDC048935. The sequence goes on from NZ_JBICTZ010000011.1 coordinate 4,357, forward strand.
GAGGAGGAGGCCGCGGGTCCGCTCCTCGACCGCTGCGCCGAGGTCGGGGCGACCATCGCCCGGGAGGGCGCCGAGTTCGGCGTACTCGGTCGGGCGGTCGCGGTCGGCGGCCAGGTGCTGCGCCTGCAGGGCCTGGGCGGCGTCTACGACGACGTGTTCATTCCCCTGCACGGTGCCCACCAGGCGCAGAACGCGGCGGTGGCACTCGCCGCCGTGGAGGCGTTCCTGGGTGCCGGGGCACGACGTCAGCTGGACATCGAGGCGGTCCGGGAGGGCTTCGCCTCGGCCAGTTCCCCGGGTCGGTTGGAGCGGGTCCGTAACGCCCCGACCGTGCTGCTGGACGGGGCGCACAACCCGCACGGCATGAAGGCCACCGTGACCGCGCTCCAGGAGGAGTTCGCGTTCAGCAAGCTGGTGGCCGTGATCGGCGTCCTCGCGGACAAGGACGCCGAAGGTCTGTTGGAGCTGCTGGAGCCGGTGGTCGACCAGGTGGTGGTCACTCGCAACAGCTCGCCACGGGCGATGCCGACGGAGGAGCTCGCCGCGCTGGCCGCCGAGATCTTCGGCGAGGAGCGGGTGGAGTCGGCCGAGGAGATGCCGGACGCGATCGAGTTGGCCGTCGCGCTGGCCGAGGAGGACGTTCCCGGTGAGCTGAGTGGGGTCGGGGTGCTGGTCACGGGGTCAGTGGTGACTGTCGCCGACGCGCGCCGGCTGCTGAAGCGATGACCGGCCCAGAGCCGGAGCCGCACACCCCGACCGGCCCACCGGTCGAGCGGCCTGCGGGGGAGGAGCCCACCGCCGGGCAGCCGCGACGCTCCGGGTTGCGCAACCCGGAGAGGGCGGTCCGTGGCCTGGGCGCCGGCACGCTCAGCCTGGAGGCGCTGGTGCTGCTGCTGGCGATCCAGCCGATCCGGGTGGTCGGCGGTGACCTGAGTGGTGCCGCCATCGGCGCCGTGGTGGCGCTGGCGGTCGCCGCTGTCGTGGTCGCCGGCATGATGCGCCGCCCCTGGGCGTGGCACGCCGGCACGGTGCTCCAGGGCCTGCTGATGCTGGGCGGCCTGCTGCACTGGTCACTGCTCGCCCTGGGCATCATCTTCGCCCTGGTGTGGGCGTACGCGCTGCACGTCCGCCGGGTCATCCTGGGCTGACGCCGGAGCGGGTGGCGGCCCCGGGCCGGGTGGCGGCCCCGGGCCGGGTCAGGCCTCGGCGCGTTCGCGCCACTGGGTGAGCGCGATGCCGTGGCCGTCCGGGTCGCGGAAGGCCGCCGCCCACACCTCCAGCTTCGAGCCCCGGTTGACCACCCGGGGCGCGTAGGTGAATCGGACGCCCGAACCGCGGAGCCGTTCGTACGCCGCTTCGATGTCGTTGACCTCGAGGTTGACGTGCACCAGCCGACGGCTGATGGGTGCCGCCCCGGTCACCTCGCGCAGCACGAGCCGGGTCGTGCCGGAGGCGAGCACGGCGTTGCCGGCGCCCTGGTCGACCTCGCTGAAGCCGAGCACGTCGCGGTAGAAGTCGAGCGACCGGGACAGGTCGGTCACCAGCAGGGTGAGGCCCACCCCGCTGATCGGCGCGGCCGGGTCCCCGGCGAACCCGAAGATCGCCTCGTCCAGTTCCGCGTCGGTGACTGTCGCGCGTGCCGCCCCGGCCGTGGAGGGATCATCCAGCGGAAGATCGAGTGGATCCAGCGGGTCGGTCGCGCCCGGACCGGACCGCTGCGCGGGCGGCGGGTCGGCGATCCGGTCGGCGGTCGGCACGTCGCGCCGGTCGTCGGCCGGTGGGTCGACACGGTCGGCGGCCGGCACGTCGCTCCGGTCGGTCGTTGGGTCGCTCCGGTCGGCGGCGGGCTCGTCGAAGTGCTCCTCGGCGGGTGGGCGCGGCGCCGGGGTGGCCCGCCGGGGCAGCCCGCCACCGGCCTGCTGGTCGACGAGGACGCCCTCCAACACCACGGGACCGCCCGGGCTCTGGTGCATCACCACGCGCTCGCGGTCCTCGGGACGAACGCCCGAATCGTCGCGCAGCGGGTCGGGACGCAGGGGATCGGGGTGTGCGGGGTCGGGGCCGAGCGGGTCGTGGAACCGGTCACCGAGCGGGTCGCCGAAGTCGTCCCGGAAGTCGTCGTCCGGCGCACGGTCGGCCCACGGCGGAGCATCCTGCTGGATCAGCACCTCGTCCACGCCGTCGACGTCGGCGAACTCCGGCGGAAGGTCGGCGACGGCGGCGGCGGTCTCGGCGTGGGTGGGCACCTCGTCCCAGAGGACCTTGACGTGGCGCTGGTCGTCCAACGCGACACGGATCGGCAGGGCCTGGCCCAGCGACGGCCACTTCGAGACCGGCACCCTCGGCTCGATGATCTTCTTGGACCGGGGTGGCAGGCCAGGCGCGTCCAGCACCAGTTGCAGTTCGCAGCGGCCGAACGCGTACTGGGTGGGTGGTTCGGAGGCGCTGTGCACGTGCCCGACACCGACCACCCAGGTGCGCCCGCCACCGCGTACGGTCGCCAGCGCGATCGCCAGCACCAGCAGGGCGACCCCGAGAGCCACGATGGCCCAACTGGTCATGCCCAGCCCGAAGAGGACGACGAAGGTGGCCACGGTGCCCAGCACCGTGCCGATCAGCTTGCGTACCGGCGCGATGGGCCGGTTCCCGCCATTCGCCACAGTGGACCTCCCGGGGTCAGGGTCAGGCTAGGCCGGATCGGCCACCGGGGGAAAGACCGGCCGCCGCGCCGGCGCCGGGACCGGGTCGCTACGCTGACCGTACCGATCCCGAGCGTTCAGCGTGCACAGGAGGAACCCAGCGTGTCCAGCAACAGCCCGGATGAGCGCAGCCTCGTTCTGATCAAGCCCGACGCGGTCCGCCGTGGCCTGGTCGGCGAGGTTCTCTCCCGCTTCGAGCGCAAGGGGCTGCGGATCGACGCGATGGTGCACCGGACGATGGATGCCGCGCTCGCCGACCAGCACTACGCCGAGCACGTCGACAAGGCGTTCTACCCGCCGCTGAAGGACTTCATGACCAGCGGTCCGCTGGTCGCGCTCGTGCTCTCCGGAGACCAGGTCATCGACGTGGTGCGGGGGCTGGTCGGCGCCACCGACGGGCGGAAGGCCGCCGCCGGCACCATCCGGGGCGATCTGTCGCTGTCCAACCGGGAGAACCTGGTGCACGCCTCCGACTCGACCGACAGCGCCAAGCGCGAGATCGCGCTCTGGTTCCCCGAACTGGGCTGACCCGAGCCGGTTCGGCTGACGCGACCCGGCCAGGGGCGGCGCAACGGCACCGGGGCTCAGCCCACCGGTGGCAGTTTCGTCGGATTTCCGACCATGTAGATCCCGGTGATCCGTCCGCCGGCCGCGGCGATGGTCAACGTGTACCGACTGCCGTCCGCGCGGGTGACCACCACTGCGGGTTCCCCGTTCAGTTCGACCGGGTGCACGGTGATGGGATGGCGGCCGGGACCGTAGATCCCGACGTAGAAACGGGCGATGCGGTCCGCGCCGGTGACCGGGTTGCGGGCGGCCCGGACCCGCCCACCACCGTCGCTCCAGGCCGTGGCGTCCGCCGCGACCAGGCCGGTGAGCGTCGCCAGGTCACCGTCACGGGCGGCGGTGAGGAACGCGTCCAGCAACCGTTCCCGTTCTGCCCGGCTGGCGGTGAAGCGACGCTGCTCCTGACGGACCCGGGTGCGCGCCCGGTGGTGCAGTTGCCGACAGTCGTCGACGGACCGGTCCAGGATCTCGGCGATCTCCGCGTACGGCAGGTCGAAGGCGGTGTGCAGGACGTACACCGCCCGCTCCGGCGGGGTGAGCCGCTCCAGGACGTGCAACAACGCGGTGGAGAGCGAGTCGCGCAGCTCCGCGCGGTCCAACGGTCCGAACGGCGAGGGCGCGGTCGGCACCGGCTCGGGCAGCCAGGTGCCGACGTACGTCTCGCGGGCCGCCTGCCGCACGCGCAGCCGGTCCAGGGCCAGGCGGGTGACCACCCGGGACAGGTACCGGCGCGGTTCCGCCACCGCCGACCGGTCCACGCGAAGCCAGCGCAGGTACGCCTCCTGGAGCACATCCTCCGCGTCGTGGCGGCTGCCGAGCAGGCGGTACGCGAGCCCGAGCAGCATCGGCCGGTGCGCCTGGAGCGCACCGGCCGCCTCTGCCGCCTCGGTCGTCACACCTGTGCCGGGGGCTCCGTGTGCGTCGTCACGGCGATCCGATTCCACACGTTGATTGTGGCAATCGCGAGGACCAGATCGGCCAACTCCTTCTCCGACCAGACCTTCGCGGCGGTGTCCCACACCTCGTCCGAGACTCCGTGCTCGCCGAGCCGGGTCACCGCGTCGGTGAGCGCCAGCGCGGCCTGCTCCCGCTCGTCGAAGAACGACAGCGCCTCCCGCCAGGCGGACACCGCGAACAGCCGCCGGCTCGACTCGCCCGCGGCGAGGGCGTCGCGGCTGTGCATGTCCACGCAGAACGCGCAGCCGTTCAGGATCGACGCCCGCAGCTTGACCAGTTCCAGCACGGTGTGGTCGACGTTCGCCTGGACGTACTTCTCCAGGCCCGACACGGCCTGGTATCCCTGCGGCGCGACCTCGAAGAGCTTCATTCGTTGCATGACCAACTCCCTGTTCGATCCGACACCGTCACGACGGTGGGGCCGGGGCGTGTCGTGACAACCGCAGCGGTGACCCCGGTCACGCCGGTCACCCGGGCCGCCGGTCGCGGTCATCTCCGCCGCGGCGGGACGTCCGGTGCTCACCCACGGTCTGCGGAGCGGTGACGTGAGCGCGGACTCGGCGCCGGTCCGGACGCGGGCCGCCGGATGCCTGTCGAGGTGAGCCGGCGTGCCCGCCCCTGACCCGCCTGCGCTGGTCCTGAGGTTGACGGGCGGATCGGTGATCCACCCGCCCGGCAACCTCGTGCTCGACGGGGCGGCGTCGGGGGCCCGGGCGGGCCGAACGGCTCCCCGTTGCCAACCGTCAGGTTGACGCCGCGGACTGTCCGAACCTTCCGACGCCGGGGTCGTCCGCCGATGCGGTACGTGCGGCTTACCCCGACCGAGACCGGCAGGCTAGGAGCGATCGGGACGGCTGGGAAACGGATTCGGATCGAGCCGAATGCTCACGCCGAGGCGCTCGCCGGCTCGTCACCGATGAGCTGCACCAGTGCCACGCCTGCCGGTTCGAGGCCGTACAGCACCCGCCGGCCCACCCGGCGGCGATGCACCACACCGGCGGTGAGCAGCGCGGAGAGCTGTTCCGAGACGGTGCTCGGGGCGAGCCCCAGGGTGGCTGCGAGGCCGGCGGTGGTTGCCGGCCGGGTCAGTGCCCGCAGCACCTGGGCGCGACCTCGGCCGACCAGCACCGCCAGACGATCCGTGACCGGTGGTGTCGTCCCGGGCGCCGAGGCGGGCCCACCCTCGGCGAGCACCACCGCCCCGCGTGCCTGGTAGGAGACGGCGATGATCTCCGGATGGTCGGTGGCGCAGATGAGTGCTCCCTGCGAGAAGACCAGCGGAAGGAGCAGCAGCCGCTGGTTCACCGCCGTGATCTGCTGCTCCGACGGCTTCACAAGCGTCAGCACCGGCTTCTCCCAGCGCACCCGCTCGTGCAGGTCGGTCAGCATCGCGTCCGGGCCGTGCGCGGCGAGCGCCCGCGCCCGGTGCAGCACCTCCTCGTCCAGCGCCGCCCGCATCGCCGACCACCAGGGCGCGATTGCCGCCTCCCAGTACGCCTCGATGCCGTCGGCGAGCCGGTCCAGGGCGGCCTGCCGGTCCGTGACGAACGGGCTCAACCAGCCGGGCAGGTCGTCGGGGTGGTGGTAGCGGGGGATCTGCTCGGCGATCACCTCGGCCGGCGTCGCGCGCAGCTCGGCGAGCTGTTCGGCCAGGGTGGGCGCGGCCGACGTGGGGATCGGGCTGAGGAAGTCCGGTGCGGGTAGGCCGACGGTCAGCAGCTTGGCCGGCGCGGTCGCCGGCACCTCGGCGAGCACCCGCCGTGCGTGCCGCGCCCAGGCGGTGTACGGCCAGGGCGCCTCCTCCGGATGGCGCTGAAGCACGAACAGGCTGGTCAGCACCTCCCAGAGCGGGCTGATGGCGATCCGGGTGCGGGCCAGTGTGGGCTCGTCCAACTCGATCCGGATCACCCGGCCAGCCTAGGGTGCCGGCGTAGGCGTTCACTCGGCGGCGGCGCGGTGGGCGGGTCGAGTATCGTTGGGCACCGTAAGGCGACGACCCGGCCATCACCGGTGAGCCTCCGGAAGAACGGCCGGGTGACCGGCCTAGTAGAACCGGACGGGTGCGGCCCGTCACAGCCGACAATGAGCGGGCGGTCGATCCTGACCGCCAAGCGGGGTGGTACCGCGGGCCACCCGGGGAGCGCCGTCGAGGCGTACCCCGGAAGGTTCGTCCTCGCAGACCCACGTTGCGTGAGCTGCATGAGGAGAGCGACCCCCGATGGCCTATCCGTTGCACGACCCGACCGCTGCCGGTGTCCCGGCGAGCCCGGACCTGCCCGCGGTCGAGCGCCGGGTGCTGGAGCACTGGACGGCCGACAAGACCTTCGAGGCCAGCGTCGAGGCCCGTCCCGCCGGCACGGACGGCAAGAACGAGTACGTCTTCTACGACGGCCCGCCGTTCGCCAACGGTCTGCCGCACTACGGCCACCTGTTCACCGGGTACGTCAAGGACGTGGTGCCGCGCTACCAGACCATGCGCGGGCGGCACGTCGAGCGGCGCTTCGGCTGGGACTGCCACGGCCTGCCCGCCGAGGTGGTGGCCGAGAAGCAGCTCGGCATCACCAGCAAGGCGGAGATCATCGACCTGGGCGTGGCCCGGTTCAACGAGGCATGCCGCACGTCGGTGCTGGAGTTCACCCAGGACTGGGAGCGCTACATCAACCGGCAGGCCCGCTGGGTCGACTTCACCAACGACTACAAGACCCTCGACCTGGACTACATGGAAAGCGTCATGTGGGCCTTCAAGACCCTGCACGACAAGGGTCTGATCTACGAGGGCTTCCGGGTGCTGGCGTACTGCTGGCGCTGCGAGACGCCGCTGTCGAACACCGAGACCCGGATGGACGACGTCTACCGGGACCGGCACGACCCGACCCTGTCGGTGTGGTTCGGGCTGACCGCCGACGAGTCCGCCCCGGAGTTGCTGCGCGGGCCGGTCAAGCTGGGCGTCTGGACCACCACGCCGTGGACCCTGCCGTCGAACCTGGCACTCGCCGTCGGCCCCGACATCGAGTACGCGGTGCTGGAACGCGACGGTGACCGCTACGTCGTGGGCGCGGCGCGGCTGGCCGCGTACGCCAAGGAACTGGACGGCTTCGCGCAGGTCGGCACGGTGTACGGCCGGGACCTGGTCGGACGTCGCTACACGCCGCTGTTCGACTTTCTCGTCGAGCAGGCCGGGGACAACGCCTACCAGGTGCTCGGCGCGGAGTTCGTCACCACCGAGGACGGCACCGGGATCGTGCATCTCGCCCCGGCGTTCGGCGAGGACGACCAGAACGTCTGCAACGCCGCGGGCATCCCCACCATCGTCACCGTGGACGACCACACCCGCTTCACCGCCCTGGTCCCGCCCTACCAGGGTGAGCAGGTCTTCGACGTCAACAAGCCGGTGATCCGGGAGCTGAAGGAGCGGGGGGTGGTGCTCCGGCAGGACACCTACACCCACTCGTACCCGCACTGCTGGCGCTGTGACACCCCGCTGGTCTACAAGGCGGTGTCGTCGTGGTTCGTCGCGGTGACGCAGTTCCGGGACCGGATGGTCGAGCTGAACCAGGAGATCAACTGGACGCCCGGGCACATCAAGGACGGCTCGTTCGGCAAGTGGCTGGCCAACGCCCGGGACTGGTCGATCAGCCGGAACCGGTTCTGGGGCTCGCCGATCCCGGCGTGGAAGTCCGACGACCCGAACTACCCGCGCCTGGACGTGTACGGCTCGCTGGCCGACATCGAGCGGGACTTCGGCGTACGCCTGACCGACCTGCACCGGCCGGCGGTGGACGACCTGGTCCGCCCCAACCCGGACGACCCGACCGGGCAGTCGATGATGCGTCGGGTGCCGGAGGTGCTGGACTGCTGGTTCGAGTCCGGTTCGATGCCGTTCGCCCAGGTGCACTACCCGTTCGAGAACGCCGACTGGTTCGAGCACCACTACCCGGGTGACTTCATCGTCGAGTACATCGGGCAGACCCGCGGCTGGTTCTACACCATGCACGTGCTGGCCACCGCGCTGTTCGACAGGCCGGCGTTCCGCAACTGCCTGAGCCACGGCATCCTGCTCGGCTCGGACGGGCGCAAGATGTCCAAGAGCCTGCGCAACTACCCGGACGTCTACCACGTCTTCGACGCGTACGGCTCGGACGCGATGCGCTGGATGCTGATGTCCTCACCGGTGCTGCGCGGTGGGGACATGGCGGTCACCGAGGCGGGCATCCGCGACGCCGTCCGGCAGGTGCTGCTGCCGCTGTGGAACGTGTGGTATTTCTTCACGCTCTACGCCAACGCGGACGGGTACCAGGCGCGGCGACGTACCGACTCCACGCACCTGCTCGACAGGTACATCCTGGCGAAGACGAACGAGCTGGTGTCGACTGTCGGCGCGCAGATGGACGCGTACGACATCTCCGGCGCCTGCGCCACCGTCCGGTCCTACCTGGACGCGCTGACCAACTGGTACGTGCGTCGCTCCCGGGACCGGTTCTGGTCCGGCGACGTCAACGCCTTCGACACGCTGTCGACGGTGCTGGAGACGCTCTGCCGGGTGGTGGCGCCGCTCGCGCCGCTGACCGCGGAGGAGATCTGGCGCGGGCTGACCGGGGAGCGTTCGGTGCACCTGACCGACTGGCCCTCGGCGGAGGAGTTCCCGGCCGACCACGAGCTGGTCGCCGCGATGGACGCCACCCGGGCGGTCGCCTCGGCGGCGCTGTCGCTGCGCAAGGCCAAGGGTCTGCGGGTGCGGCTGCCGCTGTCCAGGCTGACCGTGGCCTCACCGGCGGCGGAGCAGTTGCGGCCGTTCGCCGACCTGGTCACCGACGAGGTCAACGTGAAGGCCGTGGAGTTCAGCGCGGAGCTGTCCGCGTACTGCGAGCAGGTGTTGACTGTGGTGCCCCGGGCGCTCGGCCCGCGGGTCGGCAAGCAGGTCCAGCAGGTGATCAAGGCGGTCAAGGCGGGGGACTGGGAGCTTGTCGACGGCGCGCCGGTGGCCGCCGGCGTCACCCTCGCCGAGGGCGAGTACGAGTTGCGCCTGGTCGCCGCCGACGCGGAGAACTCGGCGCCGCTGCCCGGCGGTGAGGGTGTGGTGGTGCTGGACACCGAGGTCACCCCCGAGTTGGCCGCCGAGGGGCTGGCCCGGGACGTGGTGCGGGTCGTGCAGCAGGCCCGCCGGGACGCCGACCTGGACGTCTCGGACCGGATCGTGGTGTCGGTGTCGGCGTCCGACGAGGTACGCGCGGCGGTGGCCGGGTACCTCGACTTCGTGGCCCGGGAGGTGCTTGCCGACTCGGTGGACTTCGCCGAGGGCGTGGACGGTTTCGCCGGCGAGGTGGGCGAGGGCGACCGGGTGACGGTCTCCGTCCGCCGGGTGTAGCTGCGGCTACGGACGCCCGTACACCTCCGTCCGGGAGGTGTCCGGGCGTCCGCTACCGTGACACCGCCTGTTCGCACCTGACCTGCCGGAGGACCAGTGCCCCTGCTCTACACCATCGGCAAGCTCGCCGTGGGGCCCACGCTGCGGTTGGCGTTCCGCCCGACCGTGGAAGGGCTGGAGAATGTGCCGGCCACCGGCGGCGCGATCTTCGCCGGCAACCACCTGTCGGTGGCCGACGAGCTGTTCCTCGGCACGGTCGTGCCCCGGCACCTGGCGTTCTGGGCGAAGTCGGAGTATTTCAAGGGCTCCGGTGTGAAGGGCGCGATCTCCAAGTTCGTCCTCACCGGCCTGGGTGCGATCCCGGTGGAGCGGGGCGGCGGTCGGGCCGCGCTGTCCGCGTTCGACGCGGCGATCCCGGTGCTCAAGAACGGTGACCTGGTGGTGGTCTACCCGGAGGGCACCCGCTCGCCGGACGGCAGGCTCTACCGGGGACGGACCGGCACGGTGCGGCTGGCGACCACGACCGGCGTGCCGATCATCCCGGTCGGCATGATCGGCACGGACAAGGCGCAGCCGATCGGCGCCCGGGTGCCCCGGCCCGGCGCTGCCAAGATCATTATTCGGTTCGGCAAGCCGATCGACCTGGCCGGACGGCCGACCGACCGTACCTCGTTGCGGCAGATGACCGACGAGATGATGAGCGAGATCCAGAAGCTCACCGGCCAGGAGTACGTCCCCCGCTACGCCCCGCCGCGCGCCCACCCGGACCCGACCCAGCCCTGACCCCGTCGTCGATCGAGAAGTCCACCGCCCTCGTGGGGCGGGAGCCTTCTTGATCGATGCTGGGTGGGTCGCCGTCAGCCCTTGGGCTGGATGATCTGTGCGCGCAGGGTGGCCAGCAGGGCGGCGCTGTCGGCGACGGAGAGCCGGGTGAACACCCCGGTGGCGATGCTGCCGTGGTCGACCGAGGTGCAGACCACCACGTCACCGCCATCGGACTGGCCGACCGCGCACCGCTCGTGCCGGCCCCGCACACCGGTGTCCACGCTCTCCGGGGCCTCCAGGGTGTAACGGTCGGTGAGCCGGCTGATCTCGGCCTCCGCGTCCGACTCCGGGCTCAGCCGAAAGCCCGTCCCGCCGAAGACCGTCACCTCCTTGCCCCCGGAGGTGGAGTAGACGCCGGCGAAGGTGTCCTCGGCCAGCAGGTGCTCGTTGCGTACCTCGGTCTCCAACCGCCGGGCGGCCTCCGCGCTGCGGTTGTCCTGACGCAGACTCAGATCGTCCACCTGGGCGGGCAGGGCGGCCTGCACCGGGTACTGGGCCGAGATCGGGAACCCGTAGTAGGCGGGGCAGCCGCAGCAGCAGGCCAGGGTGAGCAGCAGAAACCAGGGCCAGCGGCGACGTCGGCGGACCGGCACCGGCACGTACCCCTTGGGGGCCTGCCAGCCCGGCGGAGGCCCCGCCGGTGGCGCCACCGGCGGGGTGCCGGACCGCTTGCCCCGGCGCTGCTTCGGCACCCGGGGCGCGGGAGGCGGTGCGGGCGGCGACATCGGCCGGGCCGGCATCCTGGGCCCGGTGGCCTGTGGTGGCCTCGGGACGGCCGCCGGAGACACCGGGTGCGACCCGACCGAGCGAGTGGGTTGGCTGGGCCACTGCCGGGTCGCCGGCGGCGTCGGATGCGGCATCGTCGGGGGCAACGCGGGAAACGGCGGCAGCTCGGCGGAGGGCAGGTCCCAACCGCCGGTGTCCACGCCGGCCCACGGGTCGACAGGCGTCTGGTGCTCCGGAGGCCCCACCGGCGTAGGCGGCGGCGGGGTCGGCTCGGCAGACTCGCCCCACACCCGTCGGCGCGGCAGCGGGGGCGGCACCGGCGCCGAACCGCTCCACCTGGGCGCGGGGGTTTCCGCGGTGGTGGCCGGCTCGGGTCGGCCCGAGGCCGCCGGCTGATCCGGAGACTGGGGCTGCGTCGGCGGTGCCGGCTGGTCCGACACTCCCGGCTGGTCGGGCGGTGCCGGCTGGTCCGACGCTTCCGGCTGGTCGGGCGGTGCCGGCTGGTTCGGCGGTACGGGTGGGGAGGCCGGCTCGTCGGCGGACGCCGGATCCCGGTCCGGTGCCGCGCCGGGGGTGTTCCCGTCGGCCGGCCGTGCTCCCGGCTGGGGCTCGGGCATCGCGGCAATCTCCTCTCGCGCCGGTCCGAGGTTAGTACCGCGTCGCCACCGCCGGGCGGGCGCGTACCCTTGGGCATCATGAGTGCCCCGTCCACGACGCCGCGTGCGGCCGCGACCAACTCTCGCGACGACTCCGGCTCGGCGCCCCTGACGCCGAGCCGTGACCTGGAGCCGTCCGTCTGGTCCCAACTCGAACCGCTGCTGCCCCAGGTTTCCAAGCCCATCCAGTACGTCGGGGGCGAGCTGGGTGCGGTGACCAAGGACTGGGCCGCGGCGACAGTGCGTTGGGCGCTGATGTATCCCGACGCGTACGAGGTGGGCCTGCCCAACCAGGGCGTGCAGATCCTCTACGAGGTGCTCAACGAGCTGCCCGACACCCTCGCCGAGCGGACGTACGCGGTCTGGCCGGACCTGGAGACGCTGATGCGCACGCACGGCGTGCCGCAGTTCACCGTCGACGCGCACCGCGCGGTCCGCGACTTCGACGTGTTCGGCATCTCCTTCTCCACCGAGCTGGGCTACACCAACATGCTCACCGCGATCGACCTGGCCGGCATCCCGATGCTGGCCGCCGACCGCACCGACGCCGACCCGGTGATCGTGGCCGGCGGACACGCCGCGTTCAACCCGGAGCCGATCGCCGACTTCATCGACGCCGCGGTGCTCGGCGACGGCGAGGAAGCGGTCCTGGAGATCACCGCGATCGTCCGGGAGTGGAAGGCCGAGGGCTCCCCGGGGGGCCGCGACGAGCTGCTGCTGCGGCTGGCGCGCACCGAGAGCGTCTACGTGCCGCGCTTCTACGACGTCGACTACCTCCCGGACGGGCGGATCCAGCGGGTCGTGCCGAACCGGGCGGACGTGCCGTTCCGGGTGCACAAGCGCACGACGATGGACCTGGACGCCTGGCCGTACCCGAAGAAGCCCCTCGTGCCGTTGGCCGAGACGGTGCACGAGCGGTACGCGGTGGAGATCTTCCGGGGCTGCACCCGGGGTTGCCGGTTCTGCCAGGCGGGCATGATCACCCGGCCGGTGCGGGAGCGGTCGATCACCACGGTCGGGCAGATGGTCCGCGAGGGCCTGGAGTTCTCCGGCTTCAACGAGGTGGGTCTGCTCTCGCTCTCCTCGGCCGACCACTCCGAGATCGGCGACATGTGCTCGGGCCTCGCCCAGCAGTACGAGGGCACCAACGTCTCGCTGTCGCTGCCGTCGACCCGGGTCGACGCGTTCAACATCGACCTCGCGCAGGAGCTGTCCCGCAACGGTCGGCGGACCGGCCTGACCTTCGCCCCGGAGGGCGGGTCGGAGCGGATCCGCAAGGTCATCAACAAGATGGTGACGAAGGAAGACCTGATCCGCACGGTCGTCACCGCGTACACCAACGGCTGGCGGCAGGTGAAGCTCTACTTCATGTGCGGCCTGCCCACCGAGACCGACGAGGACGTCCTCGAGATCGCGGAGATGGCGCACGAGGTGATCCGGGCCGGTCGGGCCGCCACCGGTTCCAAGGACATCCGCTGCACGGTCTCCATCGGCGGGTTCGTGCCGAAGCCGCACACCCCGTTCCAGTGGGCCGCGATGGAGCGTCCCGAGGTCATCGACCACCGCCTCAAGATCCTCAAGCAGGCGATCAACGCGGACCGTTCGCTGGGCCGGGCCATCGGCTACCGCTACCACGACGGCGAGCCGTCGCTGATCGAAGGGCTGCTCTCCCGGGGTGACCGCCGGGTCGGCTCGGTGATCCGCAGGGTCTGGGAGAACGGCGGGCGGTTCGACGGGTGGAGCGAGCACTTCTCCTACCAGCGCTGGGTGGACGCGGCGGCCGAGACGCTGCCCGCGTTCGGGGTCGACCTCGACTGGTACACGACCCGGCAGCGCGAGGAGTTGGAGGTTCTCCCCTGGGACCACCTCGACTCCGGCCTGGACAAGGACTGGCTCTGGCAGGACTGGCAGGACTCGGTCAGCGAGTTCGAGCAGGACGACTGCCGGTGGACGCCCTGCTTCGACTGCGGCGTCTGCCCATCGATGGACACCGAGATCCAGATCGGCCCGACCGGCAAGAAGCTGCTGCCGCTCACCCCGCTGGGCGGCGACGGTATGCGCGTCCCGGCCGGCAACGGTGCGCACGTCAGGGCCGGCGAGCCCTCGGCCTGACCGCCCGCCGCGGGGGGACGCCCGGCTGCGGTGACCCCACAACTCTCCACACTCGACACGTCACCCGACGGGCCCGCGTTCTCGCGGGCCCGTCGGCATTTTTCGGCCCGCACAGCGCCACCAGCCGGTCCCGCCCCGCCATCGACGAGAGCCGGTGCGACGTGGTGGCGACCGGGGCTGCCCCGACCGGGCCACTGTCGATACGCTGCGTCTGACATGGACCGACCCGGCGGGTCGGTAACGGGGGAGGAAGCTCATGGGGACCATCCCGCCGCCGAACACCGGCGATCTACACGTCAGCGTCGAGGACCTGAACGCCGCGGCGGCGTACGTCGAGCGGCTGAAGCAGTACGTCGACGACACCATCATCTACGAGATGGAACGCGTCAAGGAGCGGATGAAGGGCGACAGCAACAACGCCCAGACCGTCCCGAACGGCACCCCCTTCGGCGCCTACGAGGACGCCCGCATGCAGTGGCAGGCACTGACCAGGTCCACGGCCAACATGGAGCTGCACCTCAAGACGCTGTCCCAGAGGCTCTCCTCTCTGAAGCAGGGCACCGAGGACATCGCCAACGCATTCCGGGACACCGAGGCGCGCAACGGTGCCAACGGCAAGGAGATCGAGCGGCTGCTCGAGTCGGCGGCCCCGCCGCCCGCCGCCGGCGGTGCGCCCACCTACCCGTACACGGCCTGAGGGGGACGTCATGGCTGGAGGAACCTGGGAGCGGTGCGTCCGCGAGGTGACGCTCTCCGCGGACCCGGAGACGGTCGGATCGGTCGGGCAGGGGTGGGGAAACCTCTCCTCCGGCCTGACGCAGCTGCGGGACGCGCTCGTCGGCCGATCGTTCGTCGGCCCCATCGCCACGGGTCAGGAGCGCCCGCACGTCGGTGGTCTGCCCGGGATGCTCGCCGGTTGGAAGGGCAGCGGCGGTGACGCCTACCGCGAGCATCTGGGCGAGATCGGCAAGCAGATCGAGGATCTGATCACCGATGCGACGAACGTCAGCGGCGCGTTGGCGCGGATCGAGACGGACATCCGCAGGGCGGTCGCCTCGATCCCGGTCCCACTGGGGGACGACTTCGGCATCAACGAGTGGAGCCTGCCCAACGGCACCGAGCTCGACGACGCCCGCGACGGCGAGAGCGCGTCGGGTTTCCTCGCCGCGCTGCGCAAGGACTACCAGAGCAACCCCGGGTCGTACGCCGACGGCGCGTTCCGCGACAAGGCCGACGACCTGGAGGCGACCATGAAGGTCGACGGTCAGGCGGGTGACCAGAAGCGGGGCGGGTGGTGGGACACCAAGGATCACCTGGACAACTGGTACCGGGACAACCAGCAGGCGGCCAACACCGCGATGTCCCCGCTGCCCCAGGCCGTCTACACCGAGCGTCCCAAGCTGGTGGTCAACGAGCCCTCGCCCGTCTCGGACGACTATCGTCCGGACGATCGCGTACCGCCGAAGGGCCGACCTGACATCGGCGGCGGTGGCGGTGGCGGTGGTGGCGGCGGCATCGGCGGCGTCCCGGGCATCGGCAGCCGGCCGCCGGGCGGCGGCGCCGACTTCAGCGGTGGGCCGACGTCGGTCGGCGGTCCGTTCTCCCCGTCCGGTGCCGGATCCACCGGCGGTGACACCGGCTCGTTCACCCCCGGGTCCACCGGATCGGGTTATCCGGGTGTCGACGACGGCTACAGCACCGGCCTGGCCGGTGCGGCGCCCAGCAGCATCGGCGGCTTGGGTGGTGGCCTCGGCGGCACCGGCCTCGGTGGGGCCGGCGGTGGTTTCGGCGGTGGCGTTGGCGCCGGCGGGATCGGGGCCGGCGGTGGTGGCCTGGGCGCGGCCGGCGGGATCGGTGTGGGCAGCATCCCCGGCATGGTGGGTGGTGGCAACGGCAAGGTGCCGCCGATGACGAGCGCGGCGAACGCGCTGCGTGCCGCCACCGGTGCGGGCGGCCCCGGCATGGCGGGCGGCGCGCGTGGCGGTGCTGGGATCGGCGGTGCCGGCATGATGGGCGGCGGCATGATGGGCGGTGCGGGCGGCGCCGGGCATGGCGGTGGTACGGGCTCCGAGCACTCGTCGTGGTTGACTGAGGACGACGATCCGTGGGGCCCCGGTGACGGGTCGTCCCCGGGCATCCTGCGATGAGGACGGACGGATGAGGGTGAACGTCGCAGCGCTCCGGCCGGCCGCGGCCTGCCTGCTGGCGGGGCTCCTGGTGGTCGGGGCCGCCCAACCGGCGGTCGCCGCGCCCCGGCGGGCCGAGCAGTGGTATGTGGACGAGCTGCGGATCGAGCAGGCGCACGAGCTGTCCACCGGGCGGGGCGTGGTCGTGGCCGTGCTCGACAGCGGTGTGGACGCCAACCATCCGGAGCTGAAGGGCCAGGTGCTCCCCGGTGGCCGCAGCGACGGCGGCAGCGGGGACGGCCGGACCGACGCGCAGGGGCACGGCACGCACATGGCCGGCATCATCGCGTCGACGAACGCCACCTCCGACGGCGTCGAGGGCGTCGCCCCCGGTGCCAAGATCATGCCGATCAAGCTGGACGTGTCCGGCGATGTGGGTTACGACGAGGCGGCAGTGAGCCTCGGCATCCGGATGGCCGTCGACGGTGGCGCCAAGGTGATCAACATATCGCTGGGCAAGCCGTCGGCAGTCACCCCGGAGGAGGAGAGCGCCCTCAGGTACGCCCTGGAGCGCGACGTCGTCGTGGTGGTAGCCGCCGGCAACACCGCCAAGGGCAGCGTCAAGGTCGACACTCCCGCCAACGTCCCCGGCGTGATCGCCGTGACCGGGACGACCCGGGGCGGCAGGTTCTGGTCCGGCTCGGTCCAGGGCCCGGAGGCGGTGGTCGCCGCACCTGGCGATGACATCTACAACGCCGGCCGGGACAAGGGCTACGGCTGGGGTGACGGCACCTCCGACTCCACGGCGATCGTCTCCGGTCTGGCCGCGTTGGTCCGATCGAAGTACCCGAACCTCGACGCCGCCAACGTGATCAACCGGATCATCCGCACCGCCCGGGACGCCGGCCCCGCCGGCCGCGACCCGCAGTACGGCTTCGGCCTGATCGACCCGGTGGCCGCACTGAGCGCGAACGTGCCGCCGGTCACCGCGAACCCACTGCTCGCCGCGACCGCCGCCCCCGCGCCGACCCGGACCGCCGACGCGGCCGAGGAGTTTGACGTCACCCAGCACGGCGACCGCGGTGGCCCCACGGACCAGCAGGTCATGGTGGTCGTCATCGGTGTTGCCGTGGTGGTGCTTCTGCTGGTGGGGCTGACGGTGTTCCTGATCTGGAACCGACGTCGGTACCGCCGTGAGGCGGCCCTGGCGGCCAACGTCCCGGACCACCTGCTCGACCAGGAGCCTCCCGGCGGATACGGGCCACCGGGTGCCGGTTACCCCCCGCCGTCCGGTTACCCCCCACCCGGCGCTGGTTACGCGCCGCCGTCCGGTTATCCACCACCTGCGGGGTATGCCCCGCCCAGCGGTGGATACCCGCCACCGTCCGGCCACGCGCCGCCCGGTTACGGCCCGCCGGGAGGGGCGCCACCGCCGCCCCCACCGGGGAGCGGCGACCGGTCCTGATCATGATGGCCGGCCGGATGACCTTCGGGTCGCCCGGCCGGCCATCGGCGTTCCAGCAGGTGATCGTCGCGGTGTCGACCGGTTTGAACCGGTTCGCCGGGCCGGGACGACCGCCCCGGGTGCGGACCGGCACGGGTCCTGCGCCAGGATGGTTGGACACGCAGGTCCACCCGAGGAGCCCACGATCGCCAGAAAGCCTCAACCCGAGGGCGGCCAGGCACCGGTCGTCCAGCGCGTCCGCATCCGGTACGCCAAGCGCGGACCGCTGCGGTTCACCTCGCACCGGGACTTCGCCCGGGCGTTCGAGCGCGCGCTGCGCCGGGCCGCCGTGCCTGTCGCGTTCTCCCAGGGTTTCCACCCGCACCCCAAGATCTCCTACGCCAGTGCCGCGCCCACCGGGGTGGCGAGCGAGGCGGAGTATCTGGAGATCGCTCTCCAGGCGGCGGTCGACCCGGAGCAACTGCGGGCCGCGTTGGACGCCGCGCTCTCGCCGGGGCTGGACGTGTTGGACGCCGTGATCGCCGAGGGGGGCAACCTGCCGGACCGGATCGAGGCGTCACACTGGCACATCGAGTTGCCCGAGGTGGAGACCGCCGTGCTCCGCGGCGCGGTGGACGCCTTCCTCGCGGCGGACGAGGTGCTGGTCGAGCGGATGACCAAGCAGGGTCGGCGCACCTTCGACGCCCGCGCCGCGGTGATATCGGTCGATGTCCTCGCGCCAACGCCGACGCCTTCCGGGGCGCCGGCCGTACCGTGTGCGATACTCGAACTGGTCGTGCGGCAGGTCACCCCGTCCGTACGGCCCGATGACGTCCTTTCCGGCCTCCGCGTGGTGGCCGACCTGGAGCCGCCGGTTTCGCCGAGGGTGACCCGGCTGGCTCAGGGCACGTTGACCGCGCAGGGTGCGATCGTGGATCCGTTGGATGCGGACCGCGACGGGGCAGCCATCGTTGGGCACTGACCGACGGTCCGTGCTCTGGCAGGCAGACTTCGGCGGTCGCGCACCACGCGCGCCCGGCGGAAACACTTTTGCGGCGACCCTGCGTGGCAGCGCTCACCCGCGCCCGGGGCAGCCAGAACTGGAGAACGTCCATGCTCGAGAACGAGCCCGAGGGCGGCGAACGGACCGGTTCACAGCCGGCCGGGGAAACCGCCGACCAGAGCACCACGGCCGACGGCGCCACTGCCGTCGGTTCGGCGTCGGTGGACCCGGGTGGCGCGGAGAGCGCCGAGCCGGCCGCGCCGGTACGACGCACCCGGTCGACCCGCCGGCGTGCCGCCCCGCTGAGCCAGCCGGAGCAGACCGACGCGCCGGCTGAGGCGTCCACCGGCGAGGCCGGCAGTGCCGAGTCGCCGCAGGCGGAGGTCTTCGCCCCGATCTCCGGCGACCAGGACGTCGCCCCCAAAACCCCCCGACGCCGCCGCAAGGCCACCCCGGTCGAGACGACCGCCGAGGAGCCGCTCGTGGCCGCCTCCGCGGAGTCGGCCCCGGCCGACGTGGTTCCACCGGTGAAGGTGACCCGTACCCGGCGCAAGAAGGCCACCCCGGCCGCCGTCGAGGAACCGCCAGCGGTCGCGGAGCCGGTCGTCGAGGAGCCGGCCGCCGCGGAGGAGCCGGTCGTCGCGGAGCCGGTCGTCGCGGAGCCGGTCGTCGAGGAGCCGGCGGAGTCCGATCTGCGCGAGGCCGAGGCCGAGCTGAACGACACCCCGAGCACGACCGCCCCCGGGTCGCCCTGGGCCAGCTCCGGCGAGGTGGCACCAGGTGTCGCCGTCTCCGGTGTGACAGATGAGCCGAACGAGCCGGCCGCGGTCGAGCCGGAGCAGCCGCGTACGCGTCGTCGTCGGGCCGCCCTCTCCGCGCCCACCGTGCTGTTCATGGCACCCCAGCCGGACGCCGTGCCGGTGACCCGGCCGGTCGAGCCCGCTCCCGTCGCCGAGGAGCCGGCGGTGGAGGAGGCCGTGGAGCCGTCCCGCCGCCGTCGGCGTGGTCGCCGCGACGCCGAGCCGGTGGAGCCGGTCGAGGCGATCGAGGCCGAGGAGGAGCCGACCGAGGAGGCCGACGAGGCCACCGAGGCGGATGAGGACGACGAGGACAGCGCCGCCGCGCGCCGTCGCCGCCGGCGTGGTCGCCGGGGTCGGGGTCGGGGCAAGGGCGGGGCCGACGACGCCGAGGACGAGGATTCCGAGGAGGCCGCGCAGGCCGACGAGGAGGAGACCGCCGAGGCCGAGGCCGAGGGTGACGAGGACGAGGAGACCGAGGGCGGGGACGGCCTGACCCGCCGCCGCCGTCGTCGTCGTCGCCGGGGTGCGGGCGACACGGAGGGTGCCGCCGACGACGGCGTACCGACCGTGGTCAAGATCCGCGAGCCGCGCCGGACGGTCGACGAGGTGCAGGGCGTGTCCGGTTCGACCCGGCTGGAGGCCAAGCGTCAGCGCCGCCGCGACGGTCGGGAGCAGCGGCGTACGCGGCCGCCGATCCTCAGCGAGTCGGAGTTCCTGGCCCGCCGGGAGGCGGTCGACCGGGTGATGGCGGTCCGCCAGCGCGGTGACCGCACCCAGATCGCCGTCCTGGAGGACGGGGTGCTTGTCGAGCACTACGTCACCCGCAACTCCTCCGGCACGATGGCCGGCAACGTGTACCTGGGCAAGGTGCAGAACGTGCTGCCCAGCATGGAGGCGGCGTTCGTCGACGTCGGCCGGGGCCGCAACGCGGTGCTGTACGCCGGCGAGGTCAACTGGGACACCTCCGGTCTGGAGGGGCGGGCCCGCTCGATCGAGCAGGCGCTGCGCTCCGGCGACTCGGTGCTGGTCCAGGTCACCAAGGACCCGATCGGGCACAAGGGCGCTCGGCTGACCAGCCACATCGCGCTCTCCGGCCGGCACCTGGTCTACGTGCCCAACGGCAACGCCTCCGGGATCAGCCGCAAGCTGCCGGACAACGAGCGCAAGCGGCTGCGGGACGTGCTCAAGAAGCTGGTTCCGGACGGCGCGGGCGTGATCGTCCGGACGGCCGCCGAGGGTGCCACCGAGGACGAGCTGGCCCGTGACGTCAAGCGGCTCCAGGCGCAGTGGGAGGACATCCAGGCCAAGGCCGCCGAGGGTGGCGCCCCGGCGCTGCTCTACGGGGAGCCGGACCTGGTCATCCGGGTGGTCCGGGACCTGTTCAACGAGGACTTCCGCGAGCTGGTGATCGAGGGCGAGCAGTCGTACGACATCGTCGAGTCGTACCTGTCGCACGTCTCCCCGGATCTGGTCGACCGGGTGCGTCGGCACGTCGGCACGAGCGACGTCTTCGCCGAGTACCGGATCGACGAGCAGATCATCAAGGGCCTGGACCGCAAGGTCTTCCTGCCCTCCGGCGGCTCGCTGGTGATCGACCGCACCGAGGCGATGACGGTGGTGGACGTCAACACCGGCAAGTACACCGGCTCCGGGGGCAACCTGGAGGAGACCGTCACCCGCAACAACCTGGAGGCGGCGGAGGAGATCGTCCGTCAGCTCCGGTTGCGGGACATCGGCGGCATCGTGGTGATCGACTTCATCGACATGGTGCTGGAGTCGAACCGTGAGCTGGTGCTGCGCCGACTCACCGAGTGCCTGGGCCGGGACCGCACCAAGCACCAGGTCACCGAGATCACCTCGCTCGGTCTGGTGCAGATGACCCGTAAGCGGATCGGCGCGGGTCTGCTGGAGGCGTTCAGCGAGACCTGCGAGTGCTGCAAGGGTCGCGGCGTGATCATGCACACCGAGCCGGTGCCGGAGAAGGCACGCCCCGCCGGTGCCGGGGAGAAGGTCAAGGCCGTCGCCTCGTCGGTGGCCGCCGCCCCGGCCGCCGAGCAGGGCACCGCCTCGTCCCGGCGCCGGGCGCGCAAGAACGCCCCGGTCGAGCGGGCCGCGGTCGAGGTCGTCGACACCGACACCGACATCGAGACCAGCGCCGAACCGGACGCCGACTACCAGGACACGATGGGCTACGACCTGTCGCGCTACGAGTCGGACACCGCCGCCGCACCGGCGATCTCCGACAGTCAGCAGGGGGAGTCGGCCCGGCTGGCCGCGGCGGACGACCCGGACGCGCTCGCCGACGCCGACGGCGACGAGGACACCGCCGAGGGTGGCGGCGGCCGCCGCCGTTCCCGTCGGGGTGGCGCCCGCCGGCGGACCCGCCCCTGACCGCCTGACCGGCCACGTGTTTGACGAGGTCCCTTCCCCGGCAAAGTGACGGGGGAGGGACCTCGCCGTCGCTGCCATCCCGGCCCAGAGTCGGCCGTCCCGGGTCAGGAGAAGAAGATGCGTCGTCTGTTTGCCGTCACCGCACTGGTCACCGTGCTCTTCGGTGCCGCGGGGTGTGACACCGACCGGCCCGTGGGCGCCGGGCCGAGCGGCGTGGCCACCGGAAGCGCCGGTGACCCTTCCGCCGGAGCGTCCGCCCGGCCGGCCAGTGGTGGCGTGGCGGGGGGCGCCACGGAGGTCTGCGCCGCCGCCCAGCAGGCCAGCACCACTGCCGTCCGCACGTACGTGGCGGAGCTGGGCCAGATGGTCGCGGCGATAGGGGCCGGCGACAGCGGCACGGCCGAGGCCGCTCGCGGACGGGCCGAGGCGGCCCTGGCCGGCTGGCGGACGGAGCTGCGCAAGCAGTCGGAGCGAACCACCGATCCGCAGCTCAAGACACTGCTCACCGACCTCGGCACCGAGGTCGCCGCGCTCGGTGCCGACGTCGAGTCGATCGACGAGACCGAACTCGACAGGCTCCAGCAGCGCCTTGATCAGCTCTGCGCGCGCTGACCAGGGCCTGTTTCATCAGGGCGGTCGAGCCGAGGCGGAGTCCGGGCGGCGATCCGGCAAGGCGCGGCTTCGTCCGGATACCGGTGTTGTATTCGGACGAAACCGCAACGCCGCCGGGCCCGCCGCAGGCCGGCCAGTTCTGCTGAAACAGGCCCTACGGCGGGCCGGTTTGGGGTCCGGGCCGGCGATGGCGTACTCTTGCCTGCGGCCCACCTTTGGTGTGCCGAGTTCCCGTGTGCCCGCGCCGCCGTGCACTGCTACCCGGCGAGCCGCCGCGGGGACGACCGCCAGCAGCCTCAACGACAGGGAGTCCGCCTCCGATGTACGCGATCGTCAAGACCGGCGGCAAGCAGTACAAGGTCGCCGAGGGCGACGTGATCGAGGTCGAGAAGCTCACCGGTGCCCCCGGTGACGCGGTGAAGCTCACCGCGGTGCTCCTCGTCGACGGTGACGACCTGGTGACCGACGCGGCGAAGCTTGCCGAGGTCGCGGTGTCCGGCGAAATCGCCGCGCACACCAAGGGCCCGAAGATCCGGATCCACAAGTTCAAGAACAAGACCGGCTACCACAAGCGCCAGGGTCACCGCCAGCCGTTGACCCAGGTCAAGGTGACCGGCATCTCCAGCGGGAAGTAGGTCGTCGTCCAATGGCTCACAAAAAGGGTGCGTCCAGCTCGCGTAACGGTCGTGACTCCGCGGCCCAGCGACTCGGCGTGAAGCGCTTCGGTGGTCAGGTCGTCAGCGCCGGTGAGATCCTCATCCGGCAGCGTGGCACCAAGTTCCACCCCGGTGACCTGGTCGGCCGTGGCGGCGACGACACGCTGTTCGCGCTGTCCGCCGGTGCGGTCCTCTTCGGCACCAAGCGCGGTCGCAAGACCGTCAGCATCGTTCCGCAGCAGTAGTTCTCTTCGCTCAAGCGGGCCGCGGACCTCCGGGTCCCGGCCCGCTTAGCCTTTTTCGCGCAGTGCGGGGTCGGACCTCGCTGGAAGGATTGACGCCGTGGCAACGTTCGTTGACCGGGTCGTTCTGTATCTGCAGGCCGGCGATGGTGGGCACGGCTGTGTCTCGATCCACCGCGAGAAGTTCAAGCCCTTCGGCGGGCCGGACGGCGGTAACGGCGGGCACGGCGGCAGCGTGTCCCTGGTGGTCGACCCGCAGGTCACCACTCTGCTCGACTTCCACTTCCACCCGCACGTCAAGGCCGACAACGGCAAGGGCGGCGCCGGGTCGAACCGGGACGGGGCCAACGGCCGCACCCTGATGTTGAAGGTGCCTAACGGCACCGTCGTGCAGACCACCGACGGCACCGTGCTGGCCGACATGGTCGGCGCCGGCACCACCTTCGAGGTGGCCCGGGGCGGGCGCGGCGGGCGGGGCAACGCGTCGCTGGCCAACGCCAAGCGCAAGGCGCCGGGCTTCGCCGAGCTGGGTGAGCCCGGTGACCAGCTGGACATCGTGCTGGAGCTGAAGAGCGTCGCCGACGTGGGCCTGGTGGGCTTCCCGTCGGCCGGCAAGTCGTCACTGATCTCGGTGATCTCCGCCGCGAAGCCGAAGATCGCCGACTACCCCTTCACCACCCTCGTGCCCAACCTCGGCGTGGTCCGGATGGACAACCACACCTTCACCGTCGCCGACGTGCCGGGTCTGATCCCCGGCGCGGCCAACGGCAAGGGGCTGGGCCTGGAGTTCCTGCGGCACATCGAGCGCTGCGCGGTCCTGGTGCACGTCATCGACTCGGCGACCCTGGAGCCCGGCCGTGACCCGGTGGCCGACATCGACGCCATCGAGGCCGAGCTGAGCCAGTACGGCGGGCTGGCCGACCGCCCCCGGCTGGTGGCCGTGAACAAGGTCGACGTGCCGGACGGGCGGGACCTCGCCGAGATCGTGCGCCCCGACCTGGAAGAGCGCGGGTACCGGGTGTTCGAGGTCTCCGCGGCCACCCGCGAGGGGCTCAAGGAGCTCACCTACGCGATGGCCGAGCTGGTCGAGGCGGAGCGCAAGGCCGCGCCGCCGGCCGAGCCGACCCGGATCGTGATCCGTCCGATCGCGGTGGACGACGACGGCTTCACCATCACGGCCGAGGCGGACGGGTCGTTCACCGTTCGCGGTGTCCGACCGGAGCGCTGGGTCAAGCAGACCAACTTCGACAACGACGAGGCGGTCGGCTACCTCGCCGACCGGCTGGCCCGGCTCGGCGTGGAGGACAAGCTGGCCAAGGCCGGCGCGGAGCCCGGTGACCTGGTCCGGATCGGTGAGCGCGAGTTCGACTGGCAACCGACGCTCTACGCCGGCGTCGATTTCGTTCCCGGCAACCGGGGCACCGACGTCCGCCTGGAGGAGAAGTCGAACCGGCTGTCCGCCGCGGACCGGCTCGCTGCCCGCAAGGCCCGCCGGGTGCGGTCGGCGGACGAGGTGGGCGCGGACGCGACCGACGACCTCGACGACGACGACGAGGACGACGCCGAGTAGCCCGTTGCGCTCCGTGATCGGGTTGATTTCCGTAAACCTCCGCGAAATCCACCCGTCCTAGCGTGGGGTGATGTTGATCGAGTCTCGGCCCGCCACCGATCCGGAGATCGCCGCCCTGATCATCGCCCAGCAGCGGGAGCTGCTGGCGGCCGATGGCGGGTTGGACGGGCAGGTCTTCGTCCCTCACGACGACGTCCGCTACCTGGCGGTGGTGGTGAACGGTCGTGCGGTCGCCTGTGGCGGGCTCCAGACGATCGATGCCGAGACCGGCGAGATCAAGCGGATGTACGTCCGGCCCGCGTACCGGGGGCGGGGCATCGCCCGGCAACTGCTGGCCGCGCTGGAGGAGTGCGCGTTCCGGCAGGGGCACTCGGTGGTCTGCCTGGAGACGGGCACCTACCTGCCGGCGGCGATCGCCCTGTACACGTCGTGTGGCTACCACCAGGTCCCGGTCTACGGCGAGTACGTGGGCAACCCGTACAGCATCTGCTTCGCCAAGCGACTGCCGGTCGCGGCCTGACCCTCAGGCGCCGGTGGTGGCGTGCGCGACGGTCACCGGCTTCGACTCGGGTGAGGCGTGCTGGCGCAGGATGATGCTCAGCAGGATCAGCGCTCCGACGGCAAGGAACTCGCTCTGCCAGTTCTGCATGGACTGGAACCAGAAGTCGCTGGTGCCGAGGAACTCCCACACGCCGATCGGGGGTGCCCCGCTCTGTAGAGCCTGCTCCTGGTTGTATGCCGCGGTGCCGCCGAGCAGGTGACCGACGAACGAACCGGCGAAGATCAGCAGCAGCGCGAGGGAGAGGCTGTTGCGGTAGATCACCAGTGGCAGGCCGCCGACGCGTACCGGCCAGGGTGACTGCGGGGTCGCCCGACGCTCGTCGTCCTCCGGCCGGTCGGTCTGGTCCACCGGCTTCGACTCGGCGGAGCCGCGCTGCACCAGGTGGGCGGTGAGCAGCACGTACCCGCCCATCTGGAGGAACTCCGACTCCCAGTTCTCGAAGACCGACTCGATGAAGTGCCCACTGGTCAGGTACGCCGGCCAGCTCAGCGGCGCGGCACCGAACTCGGTCAACTCCTCGTTATGGGTCTGCCAGCCGAAGACGCTCTGTAGCACCAAAAAGATCAAGAACGCGCCCAGCATGGCGACGGTCAGGGCGTTGTCGCGTAGCCAACGAGGCATATCGCACCTCCTTCGCTGATCGAGTTACCCCGGCGGGTGCGCCGGCAAAACCCCCGTAGCTCCAGGTCAGTGTCGGTCGGCTGGGTTGTCCAGGCGCCCGCCGGTGCCCGCCTGGCTGGACAGCAGCAGCCCGAGCGCGAGCATCCCGAAGCCGAGTGCGAGGTGCAGCCAGTTGTCGGCGTCGTTGACCGGCAGGATGTTCGCTCCGCTCTCGGCGTCGACGGCCTCGATGCCCAGGCCGTACAGCCAGAGCGCGAGGTAGGTCGCGCCGCCGGCGGCCAGGAACACGCGGGCCCCGGCGACGCTGCGGGCCAGCACCAGACCGGCCAACCCGAACAGCAGGTGCACCGCGTTGTGCAGGATCGACACCTGGAACAGCCCGAGCAGCCGCGCGTCCGAGTGGTGCCCGGCGAATCTCAGCTCCCCGTAGTCGGTGGTGACGCCCGGAACGAAGCCGAGGATGCCGATCAGCAGGAAGACCCCCGCCACAACCAGCGCGGCAACCCGCACCCGGGGTCGGGGGCCCGCCGGTCGGCCACCTCGCACGCCTCGTGCCATCGCTGCCCCCTTCGTGGATCTGCCAGCCTCGCGAACCGCACTGTCCGCAGCGGCGACATGACGCAGCCCGACGATCCTCCATTTTGAAGTCGATCCGGCCACCCCCGCAGAGAAACGCGCGAAGAGGTATGGAAGCCGAAACGCAGGGTAGGGGATTGGTGAGCGGCTGTAGCACCAATCACCGCATCCCCCAGCACAACCGCGACGACTTTCTGAGCGGAAGGGAAATCATGTCTTACGATCTTTCACCCACGTCTTCCACGTACGGGCAGCAGTCGACAAACGGCGGCGGCGTCCGTGACCAGGCCCGCCAGGTCGGCGCCGAGGCCGCGCAGGCCGGCGGCGCGGTCGCCCAGACCGCCAAGGAGCAGGGCACCGAGGTCGGCCGTGAGGCGGCCCGGCAGGCGCGCAACCTGTACGGCGAGGCCCGCGCCCAGCTCGCCAGCCAGACCGGTGAGCAGCAGCGCCGCGCGGCCGGTGGGCTGCGGTCGCTGGCCGACGAGATGCGTTCGATGGCCGAGCAGGGTGGCCAGGCCGGTCCGGTGACCGAGCTGGCCCGCCAGGCCGCCGACCGGGTGCACGGCGTCGCCGGTTGGCTCGAGCAGCGCGAACCGGGCGACCTGATCACCGAGGTACGCGACTACGCGCGGCGCAACCCGGGCACCTTCCTGGTCGGCGCGGCCGTTCTCGGTGTGTTGGCCGGCCGTCTCACCCGTGGCATCTCCGCTGCCGGCGACGACTCCGGCGAGGGCACCTCGACCTACCGGGGTGCCGGGGCGTACGACCCGGAGCGGACCGCCGTGATCCCGACGCAGCCGCCGGCGCCCCGCGCGGTGCCGGACGCCGTTCCGCCGGGCGGCTACCTCGACCCGACACCCGGTACGCACACCGAGCCGACGTCCGGCGGTTACGCCGAGCCGACGTCCGGCGGCTACGCCGCCCCGACGCCCGGCGGCTACGCCGACCCCAACGGGGGTGGCTACCCGGAGCACTCCGGCACCGGGCAGCCGCTGCCGCCGGTCCAGCAGACCGACCCGCTGCCGGGCGTGCCGTCCAGCGGCAGCACCCGCCCGTGAGCCACCGACTCGTCCGAAGGGAGGCGACGGCATGAGCATGCCGACGCAGGGGCCCGGCCCGGGCTCCGGTTACCACCCCGACGCGGGTGCTCCGCACACGGCGGCGGAGGTGAAGGGCAGCTCCATCGGTGAGCTGATGCGCCAGGTGACAAGTGACCTGTCGACGCTGATGCGCCAGGAGGTCGAGCTGGCCAAGGCCGAGGTCCGCCAGGAGGGCAGGAAGGCCGGCAAGGCCGCCGGGCTCTTCGGCGGTGCCGGTTTCGGTGGCTACATGGTGGCGCTCTTCGTGTCCATCGCCGTGTGGCAGTTCCTGGACAACGTCATGGACTCCGGTCTGGCCGCGCTGATCGTGGCCGTGATCTGGGCCGCGGTCGCCGCCGTCCTCTACTCCATGGCCAAGAAGAACGCCCAGCACGTACGCGGGCTCAAGCAGACGAACGACAGCGTGCAGCGGATCCCCGACGCGCTCAAGCCGCACCCGGAGGGAGTCACCCGATGAGCACCGACCCCGATCAGATCCGCCGGGAGATCGAAGCCACCCGCAACAGCCTCAGCTCCGATGTGGACGCCCTGGCGTACAAGGTCAGCCCCAGCCGCATCGTCGACGACCGCAAGCAGCGGGCCCGTTCCGCTCTGCAGAATGTGAGGGACAAGGTCATGGGAACCGCGTCTGACCTCGGCCACGGCACCGGCCAGGCCGCGCACTCGGTGGGCGACCGCGCCTCGTCGGCGGCCTCCAGCGTCAGCGACGCCGCGCACTCGGCGGCGACCTCCGTCAGCGACGCCGCGCACAGCGCGCCGCGGGTGATCCGGCAGAAGTCCCAGGGCAACCCGCTCGCCGCCGGTCTGATCGCGTTCGGGGTCGGCTGGTTGGCGTCGTCGCTGATCCCGGCCTCCCGCCGCGAGCAGCAGGCCGCGACGCAGCTCAAGGAACGGGTCGGCGAGCACGGTGGCGCGGTGAAGGAGAAGCTGAGCGAGGTGGCCAACGAGCTGAAGGAGGAGCTGCGCGAGCCCGCCCAGCAGGCCGCCCAGTCGGTGCGGTCCACCGCTCAGGACGCCGTGCACGCGGTCAAGGACGACACCAGGTCGGCCGCGTCCGACGTCAAGGACCACGCCCAGCAGGCCCGGCACCAGGTCAGCCCCTGACCCCACCCCCACCCTCCAGCCCCGCCGATCGTGCAGTTTCGGTCGGGTGTTTGCCCCAGTAAAGGGCGTCTTGTCGCGACCGAAAGTGCAAGATCGCGTGGGTTGGGGGGTGGTGTGGGGCGGGGTTGGCGGCTCGGCGGATGTGAGAGTCGCCGTAGCGGACGCCGCCACGCAGGACCCGCTGGGCCAGCGCCAGCCAGCCGCACACCCCGCGCTCCAGCAGCCAGAGTGGGGCCGCCAGTGCCGTGGTCGGCGGGAACACCCGGTCGCCGCCGGCGCGACGACGACCCGCCTCGGCCAGGGCGACCACCCCGGCCGCCACGCCGAGCAGCAGCCTGGGCCGGCGCGACGCGACCGCCGCCGCCAGCCCCGGCAGGACCGCGAGCGCGGTCAGCAGGCGAGCCGGCTGGGCCAGGTCGTCGTACGCCTGGCGGACCCGTTGGCCACGGAAGTGCGCCGCGTCCGGCGGTAGGCGGCGGACGTACAACCAGGCCGGCCTGGCCTCGACGCCGCCGTACCCGCGCACGGTACGGATCAGCTCCAGGTTCTCGAAGAGCACGTCCGGGTCGTACCCGCCCATGCCGAGGAAGGTGCCGCGCCGCACCGCGAGGGTGCCCGGGTAGTCATCCCCGAGCGCCCGGTTGAGCAGCGTCCGGCCGGTGTCCCACCAGGCGTGCCAGGGCAACGGGTCGAAGTAGTTCTGCGGTCGCACCAGATCGACCCGGCCCAGCAGTCGGTGCACGGCGGTCAGCCCGGCCTCGTCGTACCGGACGTCGTCGTCGGCGATCACCACGTGCTCGTGGCCCGCCGCGCGGACACCGGTGTGTACGCCGATCACCTTGCCGTTGAGCCCACGCTCGCCGGGGTCGGGCGGGACGTGCCGGACCAGCCCTCGCCAGGCGTCGGCGTGCCGCGCGAACAGGTCCGGTGCCGAGGCGTCGACCACGATCACCTCGACCCGTTCGGCCAGCCACCGCAGGTAGCCGGTCAACTCGGCCAGACCGCTGTCCGTGTGGCAGCGCAGCGGCAGCACGTACGTCATCGGCAGGTGGACCGGCGACGTGCCGGCGCGGTCGACGCCCGCCCGGTGTGCGGCGCGCCGGGCGTCGCCAACTGGGCCGAACAGGGACATCCGCTGTGCCTCCTCCGCGGGACCGCTGCGAACCGGCGGCTGAGCAGCGCCTGCCCACGTCCGCGCCGGTCAAACCGACGGCCGGGGATGCGGGCGGAGGTCAGCCGGTGCGCCGGACGTTGGTGAGGGTCAGACCGAGCGGCGGCAACGCCGGCATCCGGTGCAGGTCCAGGGCCAGGTCCTGGACGGGTACGTCGTAGCGCATGGTGCCGGTCAGGTTGGCGACCGCCCGTTTCATCAGGTCGATGGTGATCCACTCGCCCGCGCAGCGGTGCCCCGCCCAGTGCTCACCACCGCCCTGCGGGATCAACTCGAACGGGTCCACGTGTCGGCCGGCGAACCGCTCCGGGCGGAACAACTCCGGCTCCGGCCAGAGGGCCGGGTGGTGGTTGGTGCCGTACAGGTCGAGCAGCACCCGCCGCCCCCGGGGAAAGCGGTGGCCCTGCCACTCGAAGGAACGCCGGACCCGGGCCGCCGCCATCGGGAAGAACGGGTAGTAACGGCGTACTTCCTGGACGAAGTTCTCGGTGGCCTCGTCGTCGTCGCGGACCCGTTCCCGCCAGCCCGGATGGTCGTGCAGGGCGAGCGCCGCGAACGCGATGTACTGGTCCACGGCCACCACCGGCCGCAGCACGTTGAGCAACTCCACCGCCGCGACCCGGCGGGGCAGGAGCCGGTCCTGCCGGTCCCGGTGCTCGGCGATCACCGCCAGGGCGCTGCCGGGCGGCGCCGGGGAGAGACCGACCCGGGTCCGTTCGATCAGGTCGGCGAGCCAGCGCTCGGTGCGGCCACGGGCGAGCCGTCCCCGCCAGTGTCGGAGGCCGACCACCGCCGGCGCCTCGATCATGGCGTGCAGCTCGACGGCACGCCGCTCGACGTGCGCCGTGGGCAGCGGCACCCCGGCCCAGGCGCAGACCACCCGGGTCAGCATGCGGCCCAGCTCGTCGTAGAGCGGCAGCGGCCCGCCGGCCTCCCAGGCGGGGATCCGCGCCTGCCACTCGTCGTCGAAGAGCTGACCGAGCTGCCGGATCGCGGTCGGCGTCATGATCGACATGAACATGGCCTTGCGGTCGGCGTGCTCCGGCCCGTCCAGCCCCTGCACGCCACGCCGACCGGTGAGGGTCCGCTGCACCCGCAGCGGCATCGCGGTCGCCCGTTGGAAGCGTTCGTTGTCGTAGAACAACACCGCCGCCGGCCGGCCGCGCAGGCAGATCGTCGGCGCGAGCAGGATCCGGGTCTGGAAGACGTCGCTGCCGTACCGCTCGCACCGCGCACCGATGAACCGGTAGCCGGTGCGGAGCAGCGCGAGGGTGCTGTCCGGGCTGCGGTCGACCGGCATGGTCGCCATCACGTCTCCTCACAGGCAGGTGCGGCCGGTCACCCCGGCCGGCTGCGTCTACCCCCGACGCCGCCGCTGAATCCCCGCGCCGGCTGGCCCCTCCCAGGAGCGGCGGAACTTGGTTTGCTGCTGGTGGGGCAACCACGGGAGGGCGGATGCGCGACAACAGATCGCCGCACTGGCGGCAAGGGCGAGCGACCGGGGCACCGGGCGCGGGCCGCGACGAGCGGCCACTGATCGGGCCGCCCCGACGGCCGACCCGACCACCGCGGTTCTTCACCGTGCACCTGGGCTTCACCGCGCCGGACGCGACCGACGCCCGCGAGCTGGCCGTCTCGTACGCGGAGGCGTTGACCCTGCTCCGCCCGGAGGTGGCGCTCGGGGCGGCGGCCCTGTCGCCGGCCGATGCCTGGCAGCGGGCCGTGCGGCTGTTCTGCGGGGCGGTCGGCCCGGACGGCGAGCGCTGCGTCGACGTGGCCGATCATCCGGGCTTCCACCACGCCCCGGGTCCCGGCGGTCTCGGCTGGGGTGACGGCGATGGCCCGCGCGTCGGGTGACCGCTGCCCGCTGCGGCGCACCGACCGCCAACGGGGCGGGCGACGACGGCGAGCGGCACCCCCGACCACGACCGGTGTCGCCGTGCCGGTGCCCGGATCACCGGCACCGGCACGGCGACAGCGTGCGGGCGATCAGTCCAGATCAAACTCGCCGTCCTGGGCGCCGGCGACGAACGCGTCCCACTCGGCCTGGGTGAAGACCAACACCGGGCCTTCGGGCTCGGCCGAGTTCCGCATGCCGATCAGGTCGTCGACGAAAGCGACCTCGACAGCGCTGTCGGAGGTGTCCCCTTCGGCCCGCTGCCAGACCGCCCGTGAGAGGTCGAAGTCGCCCTTGGGGTGCTGCGCCATGGTTCTTTCCTCCAGTGCCGAGGGTCGTGTGGTGACCGAGGGTCGATCCCCATCGGGCAGGATAAGCGGATGCCGAGCCTGACCCGTGTAGAGGCGACCGCGCGTGGCGCGGCGATTACTGTCGAGTCCTATCAGGTGGACCTCGACCTGACCGGCGGCGCGGAGCTGTTCCGCTCCCGCGTCGCGATCCGCTTCCGGGCGGCCACCGACACCGCGACCTTCGCCGAGGTCAAGCCCGCGAAACTGCTGACGGTACGCCTCAACGACCGCGACCTCGACCCCAACCTGCTGGCCGACAACCGGCTGCCGCTCACCGACCTCGCCGAGGAGAACACCCTCGTCGTCGAGGCGGAGATGGCGTATTCCAACGCGGGGGAGGGGATGCACCGCTTCGTCGACCCGGCCGACGGCGAGACCTACCTCTACGCGGTCAGCTTCCTCGACAACGTGCAACGCATCTTCGCCGCGTTCGACCAGCCCGACCTCAAGGCACCCGTCGTCCTCGCGGTGACCGCCCCACCAGAGTGGACGGTCTCCAGCAACGCCGAGGTGGCTGCCACCCCGGCACCGGGTCGCTGGGAGTTCGCCCCGAGCGCGCCGCTGGCCACGTACTTCTTCTCGCTGATCGCCGGGCCCTACCACGTGCGGCGGGCCGAGCACGACGGCGTTCCGCTGGGCATCTACTGCCGCCGGTCGCTCGCCGAGCACCTGGATGCCGACGCCGAGGAGATCTTCACCATCACCCGGCAATGCCTGGACCGGTTCCACCAGCTCTTCACCGAGCGCTACCCGTTCGGCAAGTACGACCAGGCGTTCGTGCCGGAATTCAACGCCGGCGCCATGGAGAACCCGGGCATCGTCACCTTCCGCGACGACTACGTGTTCCGCTCGGCGGTCACCGACACCGAGCGCGAGCAGCGGGCCACCACCATCGCCCACGAGATGGCGCACATGTGGTTCGGCGACCTCGTCACCATGCGCTGGTGGGACGACCTGTGGTTGAACGAGTCCTTCGCGGAATACCTGGGCACCCGGGTCACCGCCGAGGCGACCCGCTTCGGCCAGGCATGGACGACCTTCGCGATGCGCCGCAAGGCCTGGGGGTACGCGGCCGACCAACGCCCCTCCACCCACCCGGTCGCCCCGGAGGAGGTCGCCGACACCGACGAGGGCCTGCTCAACTTCGACGGCATCTCCTACGCCAAGGGCGCCAGCGTGCTGCGGCAGTTGGTCGCGTGGCTCGGTGACGAGGCGTTCCTCGCCGGCCTGAACGCGCACTTCGCCGAGCACCGCTTCGGCAACGCCACGCTCGCCGACCTGCTGGTCAGCCTCTCCACCGCCAGCGGTCGGGACCTGTCCGGCTGGGCCGAGGTGTGGTTGCGCCGGCCGCAGGTCAACACCCTGCGCGCCGAGGTCACCGTCGACGCCGACGGCCGCTACTCCGAGGTGGCCGTGGTGCAGACCGCGCCGGAGTCCCACCCGGTGCTGCGCCCCCACCGGATCGGTGTGGGCCGCTACTCGGTCGACGGCACCGTCCGCCGCGACGACGTCGACATCGACCCCACGGCCGACGGTGGCCGGACCGTGCTGGAGGCCCTGGCAGGCACTCCGGCCGCCCAGCTGTTGCTGCTCAACGACGGTGACCTCACCTTCGCCAAGGTGCGCCTCGACCCGGCGTCGGCGGAGGCCGTCGCGCGGATGCTGCCCGACCTGGCCGACCCGCTCACCCGGGCGATCCTGTGGGGCGAGGCACTGGACGCCGCGACAGACGGCGAACGGCCGGTCAGCGGCGTGGTCGATCTGATGGCCGCCGCGCTGCCCACCGAGACCGAGGTGATCATCGCGGAGGACGTGCTCACGCTCAGCCGGTCATTGGTGGACCGCTACCTCGACCCGCTGGCCCGGTCCGCGGCGTTGGCCCGGGTCGCCGAGGCGTGCCAGCGGTTGCTCGACGGCGCACCGGCAGGGGAGTCGTTGCAGTTGGCCGCCGCTCGGGGATGGATCGCCGCGACCACCGACGCGGACCTGCTCGTCGGTTGGCTCGCCGGCCGTGACGTGCCGGCCGGGCTGCGGGTCGACGCGGAGCTGCGCTGGGCGGTGCTGCGCCGGTTGGTGGTGCTGGGCGTCGCAGGCGAGGCCGAGATCGCCGTCGAGGCGGCCGCCGACAACAGCTCCACGGGTGCCGAACGGGCCGCCCGCTGCCGGGCCGCCCTGCCCGACCCGGCCGCGAAGCAGGCGGCCTGGGAGATCATCGTGCGGGACGCCGAGCTGTCCAACCGCCTGCTCGAAGCGACCGCCGAGGGGTTCTGGCAACCCGAGCAGACCGAGCTGACCGCCGCGTACGTCGAGCGGTATTTCACCGACATGCCGGCCGCCGCGAGCCGGCGTACCCCGTGGACGGCCGACCGGGTCGCGAAGCTGGCGTTTCCCCGCTACGCCGTGGCGCAGCCGACCCGGGAGGCGGCCGCGGCGCTGCTGGCCCGCGACGACCTGACCCCCGGCCTGCGCCGGGTGGTCACCGACGCCGACGACGACCTGCGCCGCGCGCTTGTCGCCCGGACAGCGGTGGCCGCCGCCGCGGCGTAAAGCCCCACGGACGCGTTGGGTGGTCGGTCGAGCGCGTCGGCGTGCGGTCAGGTGGGCGCGCTGCGTGCGGATGGTGGGTCGCCGGGGTGCGTCGGGGTGCGGTTGGGCGGCGCGCGGTGACGGCTGGGCGGGACGCGGGATGTGGTTGACGGGGCGCGCGGGGGCGGGTTAGCCGCGCCCCGCGCCCTGCGCCCCGCGCCCTGCGCCCCGCGCCCTGCGCCCCGCGCCCTGCGCCCCGCGCCCTGCGCCCCGCGCCCTGCGCCCCGCGCCCTGCGGCCCCGCGCCCTGCGCCCCCGCGCCCCTGCGCTCGCGCTTGGCGGTTTATCGCAGCGCGGGCTCCGTCGTGACCGGGGCGTCCCAGTCGATGACGTAGCGCTGCTCGTGGGCGGTGGTCTTCTCCGGATCCAGCACCGTGCGCACCATCAGCGGCATCAGCAGCGGCATCAGCGTCCGGGCGATCGGCCCCGGTGCCTTGGCATGGTTGATCCGGGCCGCGCGGGCGGCGACCTTCTCCACCCTGGCCCGGCGTAGCCGCACGTACGCGGCGAACGCGGTCTCCACGCCCGGCAGGTCGCGAAGGCAGCGGGCGAGTTGTACCGCACTTTCGATGGCCAGCGAGGCGCCCTGCCCGGAGCTGTTCGACGGCGCGTGCACCGCGTCGCCGACCAGCACCATCCGCCCCCGGTGCCAGTGCGGCACCGGCGGCATGATCTGCAACGAGCCGGCCACCTGTAGCGCGTCGGCGTCGCTTGTCGCCGTCAGCTGCCGGCCCGGGTCGTCGTCGCCGTAGCTGCTACGCAGTGTTTCCAGCCACTGTCGCGCCGGCACCGCGCGGGCCTCGACGAGGCTCATCGGCCGCTGCTGCGGCAGGTTGGCCCCCCACCGGGTGCCGCCGCCGGGCTCCGGCCAGTACAGGTAGTAGCCCCGTTGACCGAACGCGAAGGTCATCGTGCCCGGCTCGACGTCCACCTCGTGCCGTGCGACCGCCTCGAAGCTGAGCAGTCCGGTGAACCGGGGGCCCGGCGCGGCCGGATCGATGAGCCTGCGGACCGTGGACCGGATACCGTCCGCGCCGACGAGGATGTCGGCGGTGGCGGTGCTGCCGTCCTCGAAACGGACCGTCACACCGCTGTCGGTCTGCTCGGCGTCGACGAGCCGCTTGCCGTACGCGAACGCGACGCCCTCGGCGACCGCGCGGTCGTGCAGCACCCGGTGCAACTCGGCCCGGTGCACCACGCGCAGCGGCGGCACCCCGGCCAGCGTCGGCAGGTCGATGTGGCGACGACCCACGGCCATCGCGCTGCGCTCGATCGGGGTGGCGACCGCCGTCACCGCCGCGTCCGCGCCGACCACGCGCAGGGCCGCCACGCCGTTGGGCGCGAGGGCGAGGGTGCCGCCGATGCCGCCGACCCCGCTGGCCGTGGCGGGGTACGCCTCGTAGACGGTGGCGGTGATGCCGGCGCGGCGCAGCGCGAGCGCCGTCACCGGTCCGGCGATGCCGCCGCCGATGACGATCGCTGTTCGTACCGTTGTCATGGTCTCTCCCTGGGTGTCGTCGGTCCGTGCGCGTGCGAACCGACCTGGGAGGGAGCCCGGCTATCCTCTGATTGCCGCTTCGGGCCGGGTGCCTTCCCAGGTGTCGGTTCGAGGTAAGGGCTCCGGCGGGGTGTTGGCGCACCCCGCCGGAGTCGTCTGTCAGTCGGTGGTCTCCGAGGTCGGGGTGCTGGTCCCTCCGGCCAGTTCGGTCAGCTCGGCCGGCATCTCGCCGGTCTCGTGGAAGGCCCGCCAGGTGTCCAGCCCCGGATAGCTGCCCGAGGACAGCTCGGTGAGCAGACCACGCAGCCAGGCTGCCTCCGCCTCCCGCAGGGCGAGGTCGTACTCCGACTCCACCAGGAACAGCCGCGGGATCTCCCGCAGGTGGGCGTCGAGCGTCTCGCGGTCCCGCCGGAGAGCGTCGTCCAGCAGGTCGAGCCGCTGACGAAGCAGGTCGGTGGCCTCGTCGGGGTGCAGCGCGGCGAGGACGGACAACCCGGCGCGGAAGCGGGGATGCTCCGGCATTGGCGTGGAGACCAGCTCGCGCGCCCAGTCGACAAGCTCGGCACGCCCCGCGTCGGTGATCCGGTAGACGGTGCGTTCCGGGCGTCGTCCCTCGCGGACGCTCTCCACCGCGTCGATCAGGCGGTGCTTCTCCAGGTTGCGGATCACCGTGTAGAAGGAGCCCCACTTGAACTCCATGTCCTGGTCCTTGCCCCAGGCCCGCAGCG
Source organism: Micromonospora sp. NPDC048935 (assembly GCF_043197875.1). NCBI lineage: Bacteria > Bacillati > Actinomycetota > Actinomycetes > Micromonosporales > Micromonosporaceae > Micromonospora > Micromonospora sp. NPDC048935. The sequence continues at coordinate 41,300 of NZ_JBICTZ010000011.1, forward strand.
CGGTGGCGATCTCGTACGGGTGCATCGGCCGTTGGACAAGCGCGGACAGCACGGCCAACGCGAGCAGATTGCCGACCTTGCGCCGCTTCGGCACGATGCCCCCAGGCTCGCTCGCTTCCAACTACTCGTACGCAAGTATATGCACACGAGTGGCCCCGTCGCGATCCCGGACGGGGTGACCGTCCGGGGTGCCGTGACCGCCGGGGTGCCGTGACCGTCCGGGGTGCCGTGACCGTCCGGGGTGCTGTGACCGTCCGGCGTGCCGTGACGCCCGGGGTGCCGCGACCGCCCGGCGTGCCGCGACCGCCCGGCGTGCCGTGCGTGCCGTGACCCTGCGTGCGTGGCGACCCTGCGTGCGCCGCGGCCTTGTGCGTCGTGACTCCGCGGCCTTGCCCGCCGTGAGCCCTCGCCCGCCGTGAGCCCGCGCGCGTTGATCGACTCGGTTTCCTTGAAGTCGCGGTGTCCGGGCCGGTGTGACGCACCGACTTCCTGAAAGGCGAGTTGATCATCGCTGCGACGGGTTGCCTTTCCGGCATGTCGCGGTGTCCCGGCGGCCGGGGGAACGCCGGGCCGGGCCGGGTCCCCGGGTCCGGGTCCGGCCAGGGGTGGGGCGCCCGTGCGGATCGGGGTGGGGGTGCTCGTGCGGGTCGGGGTGGGGCGCCCGTGTGGGTCGGGGTGGGGTGCTCGCGCGGGTCGGGGTTGGGGTGCTCGCGCGGGCCGGCGTGGGGTGCTCGCGCGGCCCGGGGTGGGCGGCCCGGGGTGGGCGCCTCGCGCGGCCCGGGGTGGGCGGGCCGGGGTGGGTGCCTCGCGCGGCCCGGGGTGGGGTGTTCGGGCGGGCGCTCAGCCGGGCCGGGGTGGTCGGTCCCGACGGGCCGGGGTGGTCGGTTCCGACGGTCGGCCTACGATCATCGGGTGGAGGAAGATATCCGGCGGATCGGGATCATGGGTGGCACCTTCGACCCGATCCACCACGGTCACCTCGTCGCGGCCAGTGAGGTGGCGGACCGGTTCGGCCTGGACGAGGTGGTCTTCGTCCCGACCGGGCAGCCGTGGCAGAAGGCCGACGAACCGGTCAGCCCGGCCGAGGACCGTTACCTGATGACGGTCATCGCCACCGCCTCCAACCCTCGCTTCCAGGTCAGCCGGGTCGACATCGACCGGAGTGGGCCGACCTACACCGTCGACACCCTGCGCGACCTCCAGGCCGAGTACGGCCCCAAGGTGCAGCTGTTCTTCATCACCGGGGCGGACGCACTGCAACGCATCCTGTCCTGGAAGGATCTGGACGAGATCTTCGAGCTGGCCCACTTCATCGGGGTGACGCGGCCCGGGTTCCCGCTGACCGACAAGCATCTTCCGGCGGACACGGTCAGCCTGATCCAGGTGCCCGCGATGTCCATCTCGTCGACCGACTGCCGCGCCCGGGTCGCCCGGGGCGAGCCCGTCTGGTATTTGGTGCCCGACGGTGTGGTGCAGTACATCGCCAAGCGAAGCCTCTATCAGGGCTGACCACGCCCGATTCCGGCTGGTTTGTACATTCAACCGACCAGAACTGCGCGGTCGGGGCGTCGCCGGGTATGAGACGCTTGGAGGATCGCACGCTTGATCGAAGGAGAACGGTGACAGTTTCCGAACGCGCTCACGAGCTGGCTATCGCGGCCGCCCAGGCTGCTGCCGACAAGAAGGCGCAGGACATCACGATCATCGACGTCGGCGACCAGCTCGCCATCACCGACGCGTTCGTGCTCGCCGCCGCCCCCAACGAGCGTCAGGTGCTGGCCATCGTGGACGCCATCGAGGAGAGCCTGCTCGAGCTGCCGGACAAGGCCAAGCCGGTGCGGCGCGAGGGTGAGCGTGGTGGCCGCTGGGTGCTGCTCGACTACGTCGACATCGTGGTGCACGTCCAGCACACCGAGGAGCGCGAGTTCTACGGGCTCGACCGCCTCTGGAAGGACTGCCCCACCATCCCGTTCGTCGATCGCGACCTGGTCGAGGCCGACGCCAGCGGGTCGTCCGCCGCCGCCGAATGACCCGACTGATCGTCTGGCGGCACGGCAACACCGACTGGAACGCCGCCAACCGCGTCCAGGGGCAGACCGACGTACCCCTCAACGAGCTGGGTCGCGACCAGGCCCGCGCCGCCGCCCCGCTGCTCGCGGCGCTGCGGCCCGACGCGATCGTGGCCAGTGACCTGAGCCGCGCCGCGGAGACCGCCGCGGCGCTCGCCGCGCTGACCGGGCTTCCGGTCCGCACCGACGCCCGGCTGCGCGAGCGGCACTTCGGCCAGTGGCAGGGACTGCACCTCACCGAGGTCGCCGAGCGTTTCCCCGAGGAGTACGCGCGGTGGCGGGCCGGCGATCCCGACCCGGGTGCTGATCTCGAACCCCTGCACGATCTCGGCGAACGGGTCGGCGTCGCCCTGCGGGAGGCGGCCGAAGCGGCTCCCGGCGGCACCGTGGTGATCGCCACTCACGGTGGCGGCTCCCGGCAGGGCATCGGTCGCCTGCTCGGGTGGGACACCGGCGTGCTGCGCACCATCGGTTCGCTGGCCAACTGCCACTGGAGCGAGCTGCGGCACGACGACCGCGCGCCGACCGTCGGGCGCCCACACGACGTCAGCGGGTGGCAGTTGCGGGCGCACAACGTCGGCCTGGTCACCGCCCCGGTCGCCGTCGACGCGATCTGAGCGCTCGCGCCTCGGCGTTCGAGGGCTCGATCGGCTAGCGTGCCGGGCATGCCCGTCGCGGTTGTCATCGACTCCACCGCCTACCTTCCGCCCGAGCTGGTGCAGGCGCACCGGCTGACCGTCGTGCCGTTGACCGTCGTGCTCAACGGCGCGGAAGGGCTGGAGGGGGTGGAGACCGGGCCGGCCGACGCGACCCTGGCACTGAGCGCCCGCCGGGTCACGGCGACCACATCCCGACCGGCACCCGAGCAGTTCGCGCGGACGTACCGTCAGTTGCTCGACACCGGCGTCGACGGGATCGTCTCGGTGCACCTCTCCGCCGCGCTGTCGGGCACGGTGGAGGCGGCCCGGCTGGCCGCCGCCGACCTGGGCGGCCGCGTGGAGGTGGTGGACAGCCGCTCGGCGGGCATGGGGCTGGGCTTTCCGGCCATCGCCGCCGCCACCGCCGCCGCGGCCGGCGCCGACCCTGATGGGGTACGCGACGCGGCGCTCGCCGCCATAGCCCGTACCACCGTCTGGTTCTACGTCGACACGTTGGAGTTCCTCCGCCGGGGTGGCCGGATCAACGCGGCCGAGGCGCTGTTCGGCACCGCCCTGTCCGTCAAGCCGATCATGCACATGCCGGACGGGGCGATCGTGCTCCGTGAGAAGGTCCGTACCGCCAGCCGGGGAGTGGCCCGCCTCGTGGACCTGGCCGTCGAGGCGGCCGGTGACGACGACGTGGATCTCGGAGTGCACCACCTGGCCGCGCCGCAACGGGCCGAGGCGCTGCGCACCGCGTTGACCGGGCGGCTCGGCGACCGGCTGCACGACACGTACGTCTCCGAAGCGGGTGCGGTAGTCGCCGCGCACGCCGGGCCGGGCCTGGCCTGCGTGGTCGTCCACCGTCGCCCGGACAGCCCACGTCGTCGAGGCGGCAGCGGCGGATCTGGAGCATGCTGACCGTGACTACTGGATGATTTCGACGAGCCGAGTCAGGTCCGCCATCTCGTATGCGACGGGTGTGTCGTCCGGCCGGGTGTGCCCGCGGTGGTTGAGCCACACCGCCTGGATGCCGGCCGCGTGCGCCCCGTACACGTCGGAGCTTGTCGAGTCGCCCACGTGCAGCACTTCGTCCGCACCCAGGTCCAGTGCGGCGAGCGCTCGGGTGAACATCTCCCGGTCCGGTTTGTAGGCGCGGACGTCCTCGCTCGTCACGACGGCGGTGAAGGCCAGGCCGTGGTGCGCCATTGCCGCGTCCAGGTCGGCGCGGTCGACGTCCGACACGACGCAGATGGGCACCGTGACCCGGGAGAGGAACTCCCGGGTGCCTGGACGTAGCGGCGGCGACTGCCAGTACTCGAACTGCGCCGCGCACAGCCTGGCCGGGTCACCGGCGCAGCCCACCTCGGCCATCACCCTGGACAGGCTGCGCGTCGCGCACTGTCGTAGCGTCCGGAACTGTGGGCCGGTGGCGACCGCCTCGTACTCCCGCGCCCACGCCTCCATGACCTCTCGTCCAGCGACGGTCGTGGAGGCGCCGGCGGCTACCTGGTCAGCTATCGCCTGCATGATCGCGTCGTCGTCTTCGACCACAGTGCCGTAGAAGTCCAGCAGCAGTCCCTTGATCACCTTCGCAGCGTAGTCGTCGCCGCGGCCGGAGGGCTCGGCCAGGTCAGTGACTGCTGGTAGCGAGCCGGATCCCGAAGGCGGTGACTGAGACGGCGTAGCCGGGCGCCCCGGGGGCTTTGCGTAGCAGCCTGACGGCCGTCAGCCTCGCTGCCGAGCCTCGTGCGCCGTGGGGGCCGCACTCTCGGCCAGGCTCACACGCGGATGCCCCGGGGCGGAGACCGTTAGCAGATTCGCGCTTGATCAGGGCGTTGTCCACAGTGGGTTCAGTTGTCCACAGGGTGACGTCGCGACACCCCACCGCATTCGCCGTCGCCCGTAGCGTCGCCCTGTGTCACACGACGAGGAGACCGAGGTACGCCAGCGCCTGCGCCGGCTGACGCACGCGCCGCCGGACGGCTCGTCACCCACGGCCGGGGCAACGCTCGCGGGCGTACCTCTGGCTGGGGTGCTGCCACCCCGGGCCGGGGCGCCGGTGGCGGAGCCGGGCGCGGGCGTACCCCTTGCCGTGGAAGGGCCGGTGACCCCGCGGCTGTCCGGGCCTGGCGCGTTCGACCCGGGGCGACGCGGTGTGCGGGCGCTGGCGGTCGTCGCGGCGGTGGTGGTGCTGGCCGCCGCCGGATGGGCCTGGCGGTCCCGGCCGCACGCCGAGCCGGTCGCACCACTGGGCAGCGAGGCCGCGGCGGCCACTCCGGCGGGCGACCTCAGCGCGTCCGGCTCCGGTGAGTTGGTGGTGGCGGTCGCCGGCAAGGTTCGCAAGCCCGGGTTGGTGCGGTTGCCGGCCGGGTCCCGGCTCGCCGACGCGGTGCAGGCGGCCGGCGGCCCACTTCCCGGGGTCGACGTGGCACTGCTCAACCCCGCTCGCAAGGTCACCGACGGCGAGCTGATCGTGGTCGGGGTGACGCCGCCGCCGGGCGCTCCGGCGGCGGGTGGGGCGGCCCCGGCTGCCGGGCCGCTGAACCTCAACACCGCCACCCTGGCGCAGCTCGACGCGCTGCCCGGGGTCGGGCCGGTGCTCGCCCAGCGCATCCTCGACCACCGGGACCAGCACGGCGGGTTCAAGGCCGTCGGCGACCTACGCCAGGTCGACGGGATCGGCGACGCACGGTATGAGCAGCTCAAGGATCTGGTGACGGTGTGAACAGCGGTGACCCGACACCACCGAGCCGCCTGAGCGCTGCGGAGGCTCAGACGCCAGCGGATCTGCGGCTCGCCGGGCTGGCCGTGGCCGCGTGGCTCACCGCGCTCGCCGGCCTGCATCTCGGCACCCGCTCGCTCCTGCTGGCAGCCGGGGTGGTGGCCATCCTGACCGCGTGCGTCGCCCTGCACCTGCTCGGCCGCCTCGGTCGCCCGCGGGCCGCGGCGCGCCGCCACGGCTGGATCGCCGTCGCGGTCGGCCTCGGTGTGGTGTGCGCCGGGGCGGCCACCGCGGCCCAGCTCGCCATCCGGGACGCCCCGCCGATCCGTGCCCTGGCCGAGCAGCGCGCTCCGGTCACCGCCGAGCTGGTGGTCCGGGACGATCCGCGCCCGATCCGTTCCGCCGGGCGACCGGGGATGCTGCTGGTGCCGAGCGAACTGGTCCGTCTCACCGGCCCGGACGGTCGACGCATCCACGCGTCGGTGCGGCTGCTCGTCCTGGCCACCGACCCGGCCTGGCATGGGCTGCTGCCCGGGCAACGCCTCACCGCCGATGGTCGGCTCGGCGTCGCGCGCGGTGGTGATCTCACCGCGGCCGTGCTCAGCACCAACGGCCCGCCGCAGCGGCACGGTGTGTCGTCCTGGGCGCAGCGCGCCGCCGGCACCCTTCGCGCCGGTCTGCAACGGGCCTGCGCACCGCTGCCGGACGATCCGGGCGGGCTGCTGCCGGGGCTGGTCGTGGGAGACACCAGCCGACTGCCTCCGGCCGTCGAGGAGGATTTCCGGGCAACCGGCATGACACATCTCAATGCTGTTTCGGGGAGCAACGTCGCAATCGTGGTCGGCGCGGTGCTGTTGCTTGCTCGTTGGGCGCGAGCCGGTCCGTGGCTCGCCGTTGGGCTCTGCGCCGTGGCGCTTGTGGGCTTCGTCATCCTGGTCCGCCCGTCACCGAGCGTCGTGCGCGCCGCGACGATGGGGGCGATCGGGCTCGCCGCGCTTGCCGCCGGTCGTCCCCGCGCCGCGCTGCCCGCGCTGGCCGCCGCCGTCACGCTGCTGGTGCTCGTCGACCCGGAGTTGGCCGGCGATCCCGGGTTCGCGCTCTCCGTGCTGGCCACCGGTGGCCTGTTGCTGCTCGCGCCGCGCTGGCGGGACGGGCTGCGCCGGCGTGGCGTGCCGCCCGGCCTGGCGGAGGCGTTGGCCGTACCGGCAGCCGCGCAACTGGCCTGCGGGCCGGTCGTCGCCGGTATCTCCGGCACGGTCAGCCTCGTGGCGGTGCCGGCCAACCTGCTCGCGGTGCCGGCCATCGCGCCGGCGACGGTGCTGGGCGTGTCGGCGGCCATGGTGTCGCCGATCTGGCCGTCCGGTGCCGAGATCCTCGCGTGGCTGGCGAGTTGGCCGGCCTGGTGGCTGGTGGTCATCGCCCGACAGGGCGCCCGGCTGCCGGGCGGCACCCTGCCGTGGCCCGGCGGCGTCCCGGGGGCGCTGCTGCTGACCGTGTTGACAGTCGCACTGCTGATCGCGGTGCGCCGCCCCCTCGTACGCCGGCTGGTGGCGGTCGTCGGCGTCGCCTCGGTGCTCGGTGCGCTTCCGGTGCGGCTGGTGTTCGTTGGCTGGCCGCCGCCGGGTTGGGTCGTGGTGGTCTGCGCGGTGGGTCAGGGCGACGCCGTGGTGTTGCCTGTCGCGCCCGGCCGGGCGGTGGTGGTCGACGCCGGGCCGGAGCCGGGTGCGGTGGACGGCTGCCTGCGTCGGCTCGGCGTACGGGAGGTGCCGCTGCTGGTGGTCAGCCACTTCCACGTTGACCACGTGGGTGGGGTGGCCGGGGTGTTCCGGGGGCGGCGGGTGGGCGCCGTGCTGGTGCCGTCCTCGACGGATCCGGAGAGCGGCCGGGACCTGGTCCGGGTGGCGGCGACCGCCGGCCGGGCCGCGCTGCTCACCACCGTGGCCGGTGCCCGTCACCCGATCGGGGGCGTCGACCTGCTGGTGCTCGGCCCGCCGTACCCGCTTGCCGGCACCAGGTCCGACCCGAACAACAACTCGTTGGTGGTGCGCGCCACGGTGGGCGGGGTGCGGATCCTGCTGCCCGGCGACGCGGAGACCGAGGAGCAGCACGCGCTGCTGGCGCGGGCGACGCCCGGCCAGTTACGGGCGGACGTGTTGAAGATCGCCCACCACGGTTCGGCGTATCAGGACCCGGGCTTTCTCGACGCGGTGCGGCCGGCGGTCGCGTTCGTGCCGGTGGGCAGCGGCAACACCTACGGCCACCCGAACCCGGGGATACTGGCCCGGCTGAGCAGGGGTGGTGCCCGGGTGCTGCGTACCGACACCGACGGCGACCTGGCGGCGATCCGGGCCGACGATGGCCTGGCCGTGGTGCGGCGGGGAATACCACCGGGCCGGCGATCCTGAGCCTCATCGGGAGCGGCCCGGTCGGAGCGCGTCGATCCACTTCGGGGCTCGTCGAGATCGGGCATCACGCGATATTGCTGACCTTGGGTGGATCAGGCCCGGGGCTGCCTGGCGGCGGTCGGCCGGGTGCCGGCCAGCCCGCGTCCCAACCAACCCAGTGACACGAATTGTGAAATAAGCGGTCAATTGAGATAGATGTCTGGATTTGCGCTGAGTGCGGGCTGCGCCGACCAAGCAGCGAATGAGCAGGCACGATCCCGGCGTGGGCCGTGCGAATATGGGCGGCGTGACCGCCGCCAACCTCGCTCCCATTCTGCTCGTCCTCGGTGACGAGGAGTTACTCGCCACGCGCGCGGTCACCGAAGCTGTCGCGAAGGTTCGCAGTGCCGACCCCGGGGCGGACGTCCGCGAGTACCAGGCCGGTGCGCTCGCCGTCGGCGAGATCGCCGAGATGCTCAGCCCTTCGCTGTTCGGCGGGAGGCGACTGCTGATCCTGCGCTCCGGTCAGGACGCCCGGAAGGACCTGGTCGCCGCGCTACTGGCGTACGCGAAGGACCCCGACCCGGAAGTCCAACTGCTGGTGCTGCACCTGGGCGGCGCCAAGGGCAAGGCGTTCGCCGACGGGCTGCGGGCGGCCGGCGCGACGGTCGTCCCGGCGGCCAAGCTCAAGGGGCACCGCGACCGGGTGGCCTTCGTCCGTGACGAGATCCGCCGCGCTGGCGGAAAGTGCACCGACGACGCGGCCGAAGCGCTCATCGCGGCGGTCGGCAACGACCTGCGCGAACTGGCCGCCGCCTGTTCCCAACTGATCGCCGACACCGACGGGCGGATCAGCGCCGACACGGTGAGCCGCTACTACCGGGGCCGGGTCGAGGTGACCGGCTTCACGGTGGCGGACGCCACCATGGTCGGTGACGTGCCGGCGGCACTGGAGGCGCTGCGCTGGGCCCTGCACGTCGGGGTCGACCCGGTGCCCATCGCCGATGCCCTGGCCGACGGGGTACGCACGGTGGCCCGGGTGGCGTCGGCCGGGCGGGGCAACGCGTACCAGCTCGCCAGCAGCCTCGGCATGCCCGCCTGGAAGATCGAGCGGGCGCAGCGGCAGGGGCGCGGCTGGACGCCGGAGGGCCTGGTCCGGGCCATGCAGGTCGCCGCCGAGTGCAACGCCGCCGTCAAGGGCGGCTCCGACGACCGGGCGTACGCCCTGGAACGCGCGGTCTTCTCGGTCGCGGCAGCCCGGCAGGGCGGCACCAGGTGACGGGGACGAACCGCCCGGCGTGGGCCACTGTCGCCGTCGACCAGGAGCGGTATCGACCGCTCTACGCCCGACTCCTCGGCCTCCGGTTCGTCAACCCCGGTGGCGTGCTGTGCTTCCTCTTCTTCGAGGGCACCATCGCGCTGGCCGTGCTGCTCGCCCTCGCCGAACTGGTCACCTGGTGGGCGGTCCTGGTGCTACCCGCCGTGGTGGCGGCGATGGTCAAGCTCAACGACATGGTGGCCGCGATCGTGGTCCGTTCCGCCGCGCTCGTGCCCGAGCAGGAACGGGATCGTTTTCGCCGGCAGATGGAGCCGGTCGTCGGCCGAGCCCGAGTGGAGTGGGTCTCACACCGCGTCGGCGGCGTGGTGATCACCGCCGACCCGGCGCCACCCACCCGCCGCGCCGACCCGTCCTGCTGAATACTGACGCGTTCGGCTGAGCGCCAGCCTGTCAGGGCGAACCCGACTCGCCGGATTGAGCGGTTGATCTGCGGACACGGTGTCGGCCTGCGGAGACACGCGGAAGCCCCGGGCCGAGGCCCGGGGCTTTCCGAATCAGTCTGACGGTGAAGTCGTCAGGCGGAGAGCGCAACCACGCGCTTCGCGATCGCGGACTTGCGGTTCGCGGCCTGGTTGGAGTGGATCACGCCCTTGCTGACGGCCTTGTCCAGCTTGCGAGAGGCGTCCAGCATGAGCGCGGTGGCCTTCTCGACGTCACCGGCCTCGGCAGCCTCGTGGAACTTCCGGACGGCGGTCTTCAGCGACGACTTGACCGACTTGTTGCGCAGCCGGGCCTTCTCGTTCTGCCGGTTGCGCTTGATCTGGGACTTGATGTTCGCCACGCGACAGCCTCGTCTTGATAGCTCGGGTTGGTCAGCTTCTGCGCGAGATGACGAACATGCGTCACCGCTGCGCGAAGAGCCAGGTTACCAGGTCGCCCGGGACGAGCCAAAACGGCTCGGCTCGAAGCGGCGTCCGCCCGGGTCGTGGGCTCACCCGGACAGTCGACGCGTGATCCACTCGGCTTCCTGGAAACCGGGGTAATCGCCTGCGGCTGACAGCCCGACTTCAAGAAACCCGAGTCGATCACGGGCCGCCGGGCCGTCGGGGCGCCGGGCCGCCGGGCCGTCGGGGCGTCGGGCCGCCGCACTGCCGAAGCCGCCGGCCGGGACGCGTCACCGCCAACCCTGACGGCGAGCCAGCCAGTCGAGCAGTTGCTCACCGCTCCACCGTTGGTGGGCGGGCAGGTGTGGCGAGGCCGTCGGCGGTGCCGCCGCGGCGCCGGTGAGGTAGTAGCTGGCAAGTGCGGCCAGGGTCGCGTCCAGCGCGTCCGGGGGTGCACCCGCCGCCGCCGGGTGCGCCGCGAAGAGCCGGTCCGCGTCCAGCCCGCTGGCGTACGCGGTGAGCAGCAGGCCGGCCAGGTCGAACCAGGCCGGCCCGGAGCACACCCAGGTCCAGTCGCAGAACCAGGCTCGTCCGTGCGCGTCGACCAGGACGTTGTCGACCCGCAGGTCGCCGTGGATCAGGCCGGTCGCCTCGTCGGCATACCGGGGGAGGAGGGACTCCAACTCCACCAACTCGGCCAGCCGGCCACGGACCGGGGGCGGTAGCGCGGGGGTCGGCTCGCGACCGGCGGCGACCTCCTCCCACCAGAGGATGTCCGACCGGGCCAGGTCCGCCAGGCGCGGCAGGCCGAGCGCGGTCAACTCGGCCGGCGGGTCGGCCAGGGCGGCGGCGACCTCGGCGTACGCGGCGAGGGTCGCGTCCAACTCGGCAGGCACCCAGGGCAGGTGCGGGGTGCGGCCGTCGACGGCGTCGGTGCAGAGCACGAACCAGCCCGCCGCCGACAGGGTCCACCGGGGGCGGGGCGCCGGCAGGCCGCCCGGCAGCCGGTCCAGGATCGCGGCCTCTCGGGCGTACCAGTCGACCAGATGCGGTTGCTCGGCGGCGGGTGCCGCCTTGACGAAGGCCCGGCCACCGTCGGCGGTGTCGAGCACCGCGGCGAAGCCGCGGGTGAAGCCCGCGCCCGCCACCCGGGCGGTGACCACCGGCGCGCCCAGCCGGTCCGCGACCGCGGCCCGCAGCGCCGCCGGCAGCGTCGGCCACGACGGGCGCAGCGCACTCGCGTGGTAGGGCACCGGCGGCAGCGGGGGAGGGGACACCCCACCATGCTGCCCCGGGGTACGTGCGCGGCGCACGGTGACACTGCCAGACTGCCAAGCCATGAGGACCGAGGACTTCTGGCAGTTGATCGACGAGGCTCGGGCCGGTGGCGGGGGAGAGCCCGGGCCGGTCGCCGCCCGGGCCGTCGCGCTGCTCGCCGCGCGCGACCCGGAGGACATCATCGGGTACGCCAAGCACCAGACGCGGGTGTTGGCCGCCTCGCACAAGGCCGACCTGTGGGGCGCGGCGTACCTGATCAACGGTGGCGCCTCGGCCGACGGCTTCGAGTCCTTCCGGGGCTGGCTGATGACCCAGGGGCGAGCGGTCTTCGCCCGCGCGGTCGCCGAACCGGACTCCCTGGCCGAGTTGCCCCAGGTGCGGGCGGCCTCGCTCAGTGGCGAGGAGTTCTCCGCCGAGCGGATGCTGTCGGTGCCGTGGGACGCGTACCGCAAGGCCACCGCGGCCGACCTGCCGGCGGACCGCGACCCGGTGCGGACGCCTGACCTCAACGACTTCTGGGACTTCGACGACGAGGACGAGGCGCGTCGACGACTGCCCCGGCTGGCCGCGCTCTTCGTCGAGCCACCGCTGGAGTGAGGGGTCCTCGGGCCGATCCATCGCCCGCGCAGTGGGCGCACCCCGGCGGCGTGGGAACATAGAGGGGGTCGGCGGCGCGCCGGCCTGTTCACGTCAGCCGACCAGAACGGACCGCTGTGCCACCGAAGCTCGATCCCGGCGCGAACGCCCCTGGTGCCACCGACCCCGGTCGCATCCGGAACTTCGGCATCATCGCCCACATCGACCACGGGAAGTCGACCCTGGCCGACCGGATGTTGCAGCTCACCGGTGTGGTCGACCCCCGGCAGATGCGCGCGCAGTACCTGGACCGGATGGACATCGAGCGCGAGCGCGGCATCACCATCAAGAGCCAGGCCGTCCGGATGCCGTGGACCATCCGCGAGGGTGAGCGGGCCGGTGAGCACGCGGTGCTCAACATGATCGACACCCCGGGGCACGTCGACTTCACCTACGAGGTGTCCCGGTCGCTGGCCGCCTGCGAGGGTGCCGTACTGCTTGTCGACGCCGCGCAGGGCATCGAGGCGCAGACCCTTGCCAACCTCTACCTGGCGCTCGAGAACGACCTGCGCATCATCCCGGTGCTCAACAAGATCGACCTGCCGGCCGCCCAGCCGGAGAAGTACGCCGAGGAGTTGGCCCACCTGATCGGCGGCGACCCCGCCGACTGCATCCGCGTCTCCGGCAAGACCGGCGAGGGGGTGCCGCACCTGCTCGACGAGATCGTCCGGCAGTTCATCCCGCCGGTCGGCGACGCCGAGGCCCCCGCCCGGGCGATGATCTTCGATTCGGTGTACGACGTCTACCGCGGCGTCGTCACGTACGTCCGGGTCATCGACGGCCGGATCAGCGCCCGGGACCGGATCAAGATGATGTCCACCGGGGCCGTGCACGAGCTGCTGGAGATCGGCGTCATCTCACCCGAGATGGTCAAGGCCGAGGCGCTCGGCGTCGGCGAGGTCGGCTATCTGATCACCGGTGTGAAGGACGTCCGGCAGTCCCGCGTCGGTGACACGGTCACCATCAACAGCCGGCCGGCGGCCGAGGCGTTGGGTGGCTACAAGGACCCGAAGCCGATGGTCTACTCCGGCCTCTACCCGATCGACGGGTCCGACTACCCGAACCTGCGCGAGGCACTCGACAAGCTCAAGCTCAACGACGCCGCCCTGGACTACGAGCCGGAGACCTCCGGTGCGCTCGGCTTCGGTTTCCGCTGCGGCTTCCTCGGCCTGCTCCACCTGGAGATCATCCGGGAGCGGCTGGAGCGCGAGTACAACCTCGACCTGATCTCCACCGCGCCCAACGTCGTCTACCGGGCCATCACGGACGACGGCGTGGAGATCGTCGTGACCAACCCGAGCGAGTACCCCACCGGCAAGATCGCCGAGGTGTACGAGCCGGTGGTCCGGGCCACCGTGCTGACGCCCAACGACTACGTGGGCGCGGTCATGGAGCTGTGCCAGGGCCGGCGCGGCACCCTGCTCGGCATGGACTACCTCTCCGCCGACCGGGTGGAACTGCGCTACACGCTGCCCCTCGCCGAGATCATCTACGACTTCTTCGACCAGTTGAAGAGCCGTACCAAGGGATACGCCTCGCTCGACTACGAGCCCTCCGGCGAGCAGGCGTCCGACCTGGTGAAGGTGGACATCCTGCTGCACGGCGAGCCGGTGGACGCGTTCAGCGCCATCGTGCACAAGGACAAGGCGTACAACTACGGCGTCACCATCGCCGCCAAGCTGCGTACCCTTATCCCGCGCCAGCAGTTCGAGGTGCCCATCCAGGCGGCCATCGGCAGCCGGGTCATCGCCCGGGAGACCATTCGGGCGATCCGCAAGGACGTGCTCGCGAAGTGCTACGGCGGCGACATCAGCCGTAAGCGCAAGCTGCTGGAGAAGCAGAAGGAAGGCAAGAAGCGGATGAAGATGGTCGGCCGCGTCGAGGTGCCGCAGGAGGCCTTCATCGCCGCCCTCTCCTCCGACTCCGGCGACGGCAAGGCCGCCGGAAAGAAGTAACAGCTCCTGCTCCTGCCTCTGCCTCTGCTCCTGGTCCTGCCTCTGCTCCTGTCTCGGTCCCGTCCTCGTCGACGGCGTCTCGTGGGCGGGTGCGCTCGATGTCGGCGTGGGGTGTCGGCGCGGGCCATGATCCGCGCAGTTGCGGGGAAACTGCTGTCTCGATTCCGGTCGAGACGGCAGTTTCCCCGTAGTTGTGCGGATCTTGCCTGCTGCGCAGCGGGGTGTCGGTCGACGTCGGGTGGCGGGGTGGCCGGGGCCGGTAGCCCGTACTACAGGTGCAGGCGTCGCTTGGTCCCGACTTGTCTTGGGTCGGTCTTGCGTTGGGCCGGCTCGCCTACCCGAAGTCTGCTTGGCCCGGTCCGTCTCCTGCCCGTCCCGTCCCCCGGGTGTGCTCCCTCCATCGGCTCGTCCTGCTTCCCGGTGGGTGCCTTCGTTCGGGGGCGCGACCACCTGCTACGGAGAATCTTTCTGGCGCTGCCACGAGGTGAACGGGTCGACGAGATGGGCTCCGACCTGTGTGGACGCGATTTCGCGCCAACCGACGCACCCACAAGGCATCGGCGAATGTCGTTCTTCTCTGCGGTGAGTCGGTTTGGATTTTCGGTGGGGCGGGCACTTAGCGGTCACGACAGGAAGCACACACCGTGTGTCGAACATTCTTTGAAGGAGGGCGACCGTGGAGTTCACCGTCTGGGGCATCATCACTGCGATCGTTGTTGGTCTCATCGTCGGCGCGCTCGGCCGCCTGGTTGTTCCGGGTCGGCAGAACATGCCGATCTGGCTGCACCTGCTGATCGGTATCGGCGCGGCCCTGCTCGGCACGGTGCTGGCGCGGGCCATCGGCATCGCGACCGAGACGAGCGGCATCGACTGGGGCGAGCTGCTGGTGCAGGTCGTGGTTGCGGCGATCGCCGTCGCGCTGGTGGCCGGCGTTGGTGGCCGCCGCCGAGTGACCCGGTAACGCCGACCAAGTTCCGTACCACCACCCCACCTCCGATGGGCGCCCGGCCGACAGGTCGGGCGCCCATCGGCGTTCTCCCGGCGGGTGTCTTTCCCGATGGGGGTGTTCTCGTGTTCTCTCGTGTTCTCCCGCCGGGGCGTGCCTGCGCTGGGTGTTCTCCTGCCGGGACGTCCTTCCCGCTGCGGTGTTCTCCCCGTCGTGCCGTCCCCGCTGCGGTGTTCTCCCCGCCGTGCCGTCCCCGCTGTGGTAGCCAATCACCGCACTGCGTTGGGTGATCCCGCGCTCTGTCGGCTGCTCCCCGCGTTCCGTTGGGGTCCCTGCGCCCCAGTTGGGTGCGTTCCGGCCTCTGCCGGACGTGGCCTGCGTTCTGTAGGCGTCTGCTGAGCGTCGGATCGCGGTGATCCACTCCGCTTTCAGGAAATCGGGCTGTCCTGCCGGGCTTGATGCCGCGACATCAAGGAACCCGTGTTGATCATCGTGTGCCGCGGACTGCCGGCCCGTGGCCTGGTGGTCCGGCCCGGTGGTGCGGTGGCCTGCCCCGGCTCGGCGCGGCCTGTCCCGCCTCGGCGCGGTCCGGCCTGTCCCGGCTTGGCGCGGCGCGATCCGGCGCGGCCCGGCCCGGCGCGGTCTGGTCCGGCGCGGGCCGGTCTGGCGCGTGGTGGCTCGGCCTCGTGTGGTGGCCTGGGCGGCCTGGTCGCCTCTTTCGGTGGGCCGGAGTGGCTGGATGACCGGGTCGGTCGGTGGTTGGGGGAGGGGTGGGTGGTGGAACGGGTTCGTGTCGGCCAAGTCGTGATCGTTTGGTGGCTGGAGTCGGTTTGGATTTTCGGTGGGGCGGGCACTTAGCGGTCACGACAGGAAGCACACACCTCGTGTGACAGACATTCTTTGAAGGAGGGTGGCCATGGAGCTCACCGTCTGGGGCATCATCACTGCGATCGTTGTTGGTCTCATCGTCGGCGCGCTCGGCCGCCTGGTTGTTCCGGGTCGGCAGAACATGCCGATCTGGCTGCACCTGCTGATCGGCGTCGGCGCGGCCCTGCTCGGCACGGTGCTGGCGCGGGCCATCGGCATCGCGACCGAGACGAGCGGCATCGACTGGGCCGAGTTGCTGGTGCAGGTCGTGGTTGCCGCGATCGCGGTCGCGCTGGTCGCCGGTGTGGGTGGCCGCCGCCGCGTCACCCGATAACGACCTGGCATCACCTGGCGAGTCTGCACCACCGCAGGACAGCACGACGGAAAGAGCGCCCGGCCTTGAGCCGGGCGCTCTTTCGTGGCATGTGCCCGTCTTTGGTCACATATTGGAGCGTCGTTCGTCGGGCCCGTGCGATACGGTCGCGACGCTTTGGCCGGTCCCACCCACTGTCGTAAAAGAATTCTCCGTACTATGGTGCGGCGGAGAAGGTTAGTTCCAGGCGGCGCGAGGGGAGAAGTGGCGTGAACAGGTGGAAGCGGTTGGCCCCGGTCACCGCCATGGTGGCCTCGGCCGCGATGGTGCTGACCGGCTGCGGGGTTTCCGGTGAGGACGCGGCCGACGACAGCAAGCTCACGGTCTGGATGATGGGTGAGGGCGGCGACGCGCAGAACACCTTCCTCGACTCCGTCGAGACCGAGTTCCGCCAGAAGCACCCCGACACCGACGTGGTGGTGCAGTACATTCCCTGGCTCGAAGCGCCCAAGAAGTTCCAGGCCGCGCTCGCCGGGGGAGAGGGCCCGGACATCACCGAGCTGGGCAACACCGAGACTCAGGGCTGGGCTGCCCAGGAGGCGCTCGCCGACGTGAGCGGTCGGATGGGCGGCTGGGCCGACGGCAAGGATCTGCTGCCGGACCTGGTGCGCAACGCGCAGCTCGACGGCAAGCAGTACGGCGTGCCCTGGTACGCGGGTGTCCGCGCGATCTACTACCGCACCGACTGGTTCGCCGAGGCCGGCGTGCAGCCGCCGAAGACCTGGGACGACCTGGTCACCGTGGCCAAGACCGTGCAGGCGAAGAAGAAGGGCACCTACGGCATCGCCCTGCCGGGCAACTCGGAGCTGCCGTTCTACTCCTTCCTCTGGGGTGCCGGCGGCGAGATCGCCAGCAACCAGGGCGGCACCTGGAAGTCCGGCTACACCACGCCGGAGGCGCAGCGGGCCGTCAAGTTCTGGACCGACCTGGTGACCGTGCACAAGGTGGCCCCGCCGGCGGCGGCGGGCTGGAACGAGATCGACGCGCGCACGCAGTTCGCCACCGGCAAGGCCGCCATGGCGTTCGCCGGTAGCTGGCAGCAGGCCGCCATCAAGAAGGACAACCCCGAGATCGAGAAGGTCTGGGGTACGTTCCCGATCCCCGGCCCGGACGGCAAGGCGGCACCCGGGTTCGCGGGCGGCTCGGACGTGGCGATCTGGAAGGACAGCGAGCGGCAGGACCTGGCCTGGGACTACCTGACCGTGCTGCTGAACAAGAAGAACGCGCAGAGCTTCGCGAGTAGCCTCGGCTTCTTCCCGGTCTACCAGGATCTGGTCGCCGGTGACACGTACGCCAACGACAAGGTGATGGCGGCGTTCGCCACCACCATGCAGAACACCAAGCTCACGCCGCTCACCCCGAAGTGGGTGGAGGTCAGCCGGACGAAGACGGTGACCCAGGCGATGAACAGCTCGGTCATGAAGGGTCAGAAGACGGTCGAGAAGGCTACCGCCGATGCGGCCGGTGAGATGGAAAGCATCCTCAACGCCAAGTGACCACGCTGACCGAGGTGCCGGAGACGGCCGCCGCGCGGGAGACCCCCGCGCGGCGGCGTCGCCGGGTGGACCGCCTGCCCTACCTGCTGCTCCTGCCCGCCCTGCTGATCATCGGGGTGCTGCTGCTCTGGCCGCTCGGCCAGGTGGTGGTGATGTCCTTCTACCGGCTGAACTCCGTGCGGCAACTGCGCGGCGATCGGGAGTGGCCGTGGGTGGGGCTCGGCAACTACGCCGACATCCTTTCCGATCCGTTCTTCCTGACCGTGCTGCGCAACACGGTGCTGTTCGCGGCGGCCAACGTGCTGCTCACGATGGTCCTCGGCACGCTTGTCGGGCTGCTGCTCAACCGGCTCGGCCGCAGGATGGCGACCTTCGTGGCCAGTTGCGTGATGCTCGCCTGGGCCACGCCGGCGCTGACCGGCACCATCGTGTGGAAGTGGATCTTCGACGACACGAGTGGCCTCGTCACGTGGTTGTTCAACGCGCTGCCCGACGGGCTCTCCAGCAGCCTGTTCGGTCGTAGCGACTGGACCGGCTACGGCTGGTTCAACTCGCCACTGCTCTTCTTCGCCATCCTCACCCTGGTGGTGGTGTGGCACTCGTTCCCGTTCATCGCGGTGAGCGTGCTGGCCGGTCTCAAGAGCGTGCCGAGCGAGCTGCACGAGGCGGCCCGGGTGGACGGCGCCAGCCCGTGGCGGGTCTTCTGGAAGATCACCTTCCCGCTGCTGCGCCCGGTCTTCGGGATCCTGATCGTGCTCTCCACCATCTGGGACTTCAAGGTGTTCACCCAGCAGTTCGTCCTGGCCGGCGGCACCCAGGACCGCCCGACGTTCATGCTCGCCATCTACTCGTACGCCGAAGCCTTCTCCCCGCCGCCGAAGTACGGACTCGGCGCGGCCATCGCGGTGATCCTCACGCTGATCCTGCTGGTGGTCACCGGCTTCTACGTACGGATGGTGCTCAGGCAGGAGGACGAGTCGTGAAGAAGGTCGCCCTCAACGCCGCCGGGCTGCTGGTCGCGCTCTTCGCGGCGTTCCCGGTCTACTGGATGATCTCCACCTCGCTGAAGCCGAGCAACGAGATCTTCTCGGCCACCCCACAGCCGGTGCCGACCCATCCGACGCTTGCGCACTACCGGGAGATCCTGACCGGCAACCTGATCCCCGGCGTCAGCTTCCTCGACTTCTTCCTCAACAGCGCGCTGGTCGCCGTCTCCACGGTGGTGCTCAGCGGCCTGGTGGCGTTGCTCGCCGCGACCGCGGTGGCCCGGTTCAAGTTCCGGCTGCGGACCAGCTTTCTGATCATGCTGCTGGTGGTGCAGATGATCCCGCTGGAGGCGTTGGTCATCCCGCTGTTCCTGATGATCCAACGGCTGGGGCTCTACAACACCCTGCCCAGCCTGATCCTCACGTACCTCGGTTTCTCGCTGCCGTTCGCGGTCTGGATGCTGCGCGGCTTCGTCGCCGCGGTGCCCAAGGAGTTGGAGGAGGCCGCGGCGATCGACGGCGCCAGCCGGGCCCAGACCTTCCGCCGGGTCCTCTTCCCGCTTGTCGCGCCCGGCCTGGTGGCAACCAGCATCTTCTCCTTCATCACGGCGTGGAACGAGCTGATCTTCGCGTTGACGTTCATCAACGACCAGGGCAGCTACACGCTGCCGGTGGCGATGACGTTCTTCTTCGGCCGGGACGACACCAACTGGGGGCCGGTGATGGCCGCGTCCACCCTGTTCACCCTGCCGGTCATCATCTTCTTCCTGCTGGTGCAGCGCCGGATGGTCTCCGGTCTGGTAGCCGGAGCCGTCAAGGGCTGATCATGGCCCGCCGCTAGGCTGACCGTCATGACGGGCAGGGTGGCAGCGGTGAACATCGGCGTGGTGACCGAGGCGGACTGGGCCGGCGACGCGAGCGGTCGCAGCGGCATCGACAAGCGGCCGGTGGACGGCCCGGTGGCGCTGCTCACCGAGGGTGCGGCCGGTGACTTCATCGGCGAGCGGGCTCACCACGGCGGGCCGGACAAGGCCGTCTACGCGTACGCCGAGGAGGACGCCGCGTGGTGGGCGGCCGAGATCGGCCGGTCCATCCGGCCGGGCGGCTTCGGCGAGAATCTGACCACCTACGCGGTCGATGTGACGGGCGCGGTCATCGGCGAGCAGTGGGCCGTCGGCACGGCGGTGCTCCAGGTGACGATACCGCGCACCCCGTGCACGACGTTCGCCGGTTTCTGGGGGGTGCCCGACCTGATCCGGCGCTTCACCGTCCGCGCCACGCCGGGGGCGTACCTGCGGGTGCTGCGCGAGGGTGAGGTGGGCGCCGGCGACCCGGTCGAGGTGGTGGAGCGACCCGCGCACGGGGTCACCATCGGCGAGGTGTTCCGGGCGATCACCCTGGAACCGGAGTTGTTGCCCCGGCTGCTCGACGCGACGGACCTGCCGGAGAAGCTCCGGGACAACGTCCGACGCCGCCTGGCCCTCCGGGGCTGACCGCGCCCCGCGCCGGCCCCGCGCCCCGCTCCGGGCCGCGATGACCGGCGGGCGGGCCCCCGGTTTCGGCCCCGAAGACCCGGATGACGGGGCCGACGGCGGGCCGTTGCCCGTATCGTCCCCACCGGGGGTGTGCGGCGGGGGGCCGGGTGGTGCGCGATGTCGATGGCAACGGACGGCGGTGCCGCCGCGGCGGCACCGACCGACCCGGGCCTGCGGCGTCCGGCGTTCCTGGAGCTGTTCTTCGACCTCGTGTACGTCTTCGCCCTGGCCACCCTGGCGACGATGCTGGCCGAGGATCTCACCTGGACCGGCCTCGCCGAGACGCTCGTTCTCCTGCTCGCGTTCACGATGATCTGGGCGTTGGTCGCGTGGACGGCCGACACCATCGACCTGAACCGCCCGTCCGGGCAGGCGCACCTCATCGGGGTGGCGGCGGCCAGCCTGCTGTTGGCCGCGGCCGCGTCCGACGCGTACGGCGGTCACGCCCTGCTCTTCGCGATCACCTACCTGGTCATCCCCCTCAGCACCACCGCCTACTACGTCGTTGGCGTCCCGGGGCGGAGCGTGCCGCGTTCGACCATCCGGATCCAGACCTGGAAGTCCGTCGCCGGCGTCGGCTGGATCGCCGGTGCGCTCGTCGGCGGCTCGGGCCAGTTGCCGATCTGGGCGCTCGTGATCGTCGTCGAGTACGCCGCGGGCGCCTTCGGTTGGCCGCTGCCCCGGCTCGGTCGCTCACAACCGGATGCCTGGCGGCTTGTCGGCGCGCGGGTGGCCGAGCGTTACCGGCAGTTCGTCATCATCGCGCTCGGTGTGTCGATCTTCGTGACCGGAACGACCTTCAGCATGAACGAGTACACGCTGGAGCGCGCCGGGGCGCTGCTCGTGGTGTTCGGCACTGTGGTGTTGATGTGGCGGATCTACATCTACCGTGCCGGTGAGCTGCTGACCGACGCGATCGCCAGGTCGACGAACCCGGCGCTGCTCACCCAGTCCGCCGCGGTCACCCATCTGATCATGGTGGCGGGAATCTCCGGCGCGGCGGTCACCAGTCATCTGGTGGTGGGCCGCCCGTGGGGCGAGACCCCGCCGTCCTGGGCCGCGGTCATCCTCGGCGGCCCCGCGTTGTACCTGCTCGGCCGGGGCGTACTCGACTTCACGGTCTTTGGACGGATCTCGCGGTCCCGACTGGCCGGTGTGGTGTTGCTGGCGTGTCTGGCACCGACCACGCCCCTGCTGCCGCCGGTCGTGGTCGCGCTGCTCGCCATGATCGTGCTGGCCCTGATCGCCGTGGCGAACGTGGTCAGCACCCGGCGACACGCCCGTACGCCGGCACCGCCGATGCTGCGCTGAGACCCCTCATCGGGCCGGTGCGGTGGCCTCGACGGGTTCGCGACGTGCCGCCAGCCCTTCCCCGACCAGGGTCAGCAGCAGGACCAGGTTCGCCACCACCAGGACGGTCAGCGGCGACAGCAGGATCACGGAGGGCGCCGCCAGGGCGCCCACCAGCACGATCGCCAGCACCAGGATCGCCAGCACCCGGGACCAGAGGATCCGGGCGGTCACCACGGCATCGAACAGCACGCTGCCGAGCAGGAACAGGACCGGTCCGCCGAGGATGGCCACCATCAGCTCCACCGACGTGCGACCGAACGGCCGGTCGATGACCAGCGAGGTGCCTGTCGAGACCACCACCACCCCGGCCACCATCACCAGATGGGTGTACGAGGTGGAGGTGCCGGGGCGGACCCGTTCCACCGTCGCGACGCTCGGTGGCGCCAGGATCCGCCGGACGCGCTGGAAGTAGAGCTGGAACAGCAGGACCGCGCTGACGAACGCGACAGCGCAGGTGGTCACCTCGCCGGCCGTGAACCCGCTGCCGGCCAGCCCTCTGCCGGTGCTCAGGATCAGCTCGCCGAGCGCGACGATGAAGATCGCCCGGTGCCGCTCGGAGAGGTGCACCCCGGTGAAGATCTGGCTGGCCAGCTCGGTACGCCCCAGCCTCGGCGTCGGCCAGCCGATCCGTGCCGAGCCGAGATCGACAGCCACCGCGAGCGACCAGAGCACCAGGCGGGCCGTCTCGTCCACGAACGCCCCGGCCACCCAGGGCGTCACCGTGACGCCGAACCAGAAGAAGACCCGGATGCTCCGCGCCTGGATGGGCCGGTTCACCCGGGTGCCGGGGATCAGGACGGCGTCCCGGACCAGGTGGATGCCGAAGTACGCGGCGACGAACAGCCACCCGTACCGGCCGAAGGCGTACGGTGTCGCGATCGCCATCAGCAGGGTGCCGAGCATGACCAGCAGGACGGTCGCCTGGATGATCGGCAGCCCGGGGTTGAACAGGTCGGTGAGCCACGCCGTGAGCACCCAGACCCACCAGGCGGCGAGCAGGAGGACGGCGGTCTGGGCCGCACCCCGGACGGTGAGGTTCTCGGCCAGGCTGGTGGCGAGCCGGGACAGCATGAAGATGTAGACCAGGTCGAAGAAGAGTTCCAGGAAGGTCGGATATTCCGGCTCGCCGCGGCGGCGGAGGATCCGGGGGAGCGGAGCGGACGTCACTGCGGCTGCCCTCCTGTGCCACCCACCCCGGTCGAGCGCCGCCCCGACCCTGCGTACCCGTCAGGCTACCGACAGTGCGGTGCCGGTGGCCCGGAAGCGGATACGCGACGGCCCCCCGCCGGGGTTGGCAGGGGGCCGTTTTCGCACGGGTGATCAGCGGAGCCAGGGGATGTTTCGGTCGAGTAGGCCGCGCTCCTTGAGCTCCTTGCGCAGCGGGATCTCGTCGTCGACGTACCCGTCCCAGTTGATGCCCCAGTAGTTGGCGGTGTGGGTGCCCTCACCGATCAGCTGGCGCTGCACCGGCGTGCGGTTGCGGTACCACTCGCCGTTCACGTCGGGGTGCAGCTCGTCCAGCGGACGGATCCACCGGTAGGTGTAACCGACGAAGAGCATCTTGCGGGTGATCGTCGACAGGTTCGTCGAGCGCGAGTGCCACTGCCGGCGGTCGAAGATGAAGGCGTCGCCCGGGTTGGCGGTGATCTCCACCGTGCCCTCCGGGTCCGGGTTCTGCACGGTGAGGTCCGCCGGCCGGGGCAGCGAGTTCTTCAGGTGGCTGCCCGGGATGACCTTGGTGGCGCCGCGGCCGGTCTCGGAGAGGTCGGACAGCACGTACGCGACCTTCAGCGAGAACATCGGGCGCGGCAGGTTCGGGTCCATCGTCTCCGGGTCGGAGTTCTGCCGGTACCCGTCCTGGTGCCAACCCCAGTACGGCTTCTCCGGCTCGGCGGCCGGCGGGGTGACGTCCAGGTGGTTGTGGTGGGTGTAGATGTTCCAGCCGGCCAGCCCCCACATGTACGGGAAGGCGATCGGGTGGGTGAGCAGCTCACCGAAGAGCTCGTCGCGCTCCAGGAAGCCCAGCAGGTGCAGGGTGCCGTCCTTCTTGGTGGTGCCCTTGGCCTGCTCCTCCGCGTAGACGCGGTCGACCGCCGCCTCCAGCGCCGCCCGGTGGTCCTCCGTCAGGACGTTTCGCAGCAGGAGGAAGCCCTGCTCGTGGAACTCCTTGCGGTCAATGTCGCTGATCGGTTCGTAACCGGTCCGGTCGCCGTAATCGAACACCGCGTCGTACCCCTCCCCATGAGGTGAAACCATTTCTGGCACAGGCCGCCGATCGTAACGCGCTGGCCAATGCATCGGGGAAGGCGTGGTGCGTGAGTGACGCCGGAGGGAACCCGGTGCAGCGAGAAGGCTGCGTAGGGTGAGATTTCCGTGATCAATAGAGGGTCTTGGAGGTTTTTGTCCGATTGTGCGGTCACTGCCGGTTAGGAGATCCGGCCGGTCATCCCTCGTTGAACACCTCGGCCACGACCTGCCCGCCGGAGTTCTGTTGGCCGGTGACCCGACCCCAGGTGCCGTCCCGGGCGGTCCACTCCAGATCGCCGAAGCGGACGCGCTTCACCCCGTGGTCCTGGGCGTGCGAGACCAGCCAGTGCGCGTACCGCCAGCCGTCGCGCGGATCACCCGTGGTCACCGTCAGCCCGGTCGGGTCGTTCGGGTCGACACCCTTCAGGCCCCAGTCCAGCACGAGGTTGCGGGTGAGCTGCGCGGCCGCCGCCGCTCCGTGCATCACCGGGGTACGCCCCACCGTGCAGGCGACCGCGCCGGTGGCGTCGCCCATCAGTGCCCGGCTGAGCACCTCGGAGTCGTCGGCCCACTTCTGGTACGCCTCCGGGAAGGCTGAGCGCTGCACCCGCTGGGCGGCGTCGGTGACGCGCATCTTCTCCCAGCCGCGCACCTTCTTGAGTGCCGCGTAGAACCGGTTGGCCGCGTAGCGCGGGTCGCGGATCTGCGCCGAGGTGCCCCAGCCCTGACTCGGCCGCTGTTGGAACAGGCCGACCGAGTCGCGGTCGCCGTCGGCGAGGTTGCGCAGCCCGGACTCCTGGTACGCGGTGGCCAGCGCGACCACGACGGCCCGCTCGGGCATTCCGCGCCGTGCGCCGATGGCCGCGATGGTGGCCGCGTTGGCCATCTGGTCGGCGTCCAGGGCCACCCGGCCGTCGGCCTGCACGGTGCACTTGCGTGCCGTCAACGGCAGCCGCAGCCCGCCCCCGACCTGCCGGGCCACGAGCCAGATCGCGATCACGGCGACGAGGATGAGGACCACTCCACCCGCAACGACTGCCCGAGTTCGCACCCACACCCCCAGATCGACGAGTCTGCCAAGCGTACGTCCCCGTCGCGCCCAACGGGACTTCCGAGGCGCTTCGCGGCCGGCTCGGCGGCTCCGTCCCGGTTCGGGGTCGGCTCCGCCGGCGCGTTCCGATCGAGGCATTCCCGCTCTGGGCCCGCTCTCACCTGCCAGGATGGCTCTCGCGCACACCCTGACTCAACGACGGTCCGAGGGGCCCGGTGCCGGTGTCGTTGCCCGGGAGATCTGCGTCCGCCCGGCCTGTCGTGCGCGTCACCGGTCCGGCCGGCGGGGGAAGTGATTGACCGGTCAAGGAGTTACCACGGTTGACATGTCAATCGCTGGCCCCTCCGGTGGTTCGTGAAGCCGACCGGGCCGGGTCACGGAGCAAGGAGGAGTTCCATGGGAACGCTCGACGGCAGGGTCGTGCTCATCACCGGCACCGGCGGCGGACTGGGACGCGTCGCCGCGCAGATCTTCGCCAGGGAAGGCGCGAAGGTCGTCGGGGCCGACATCCAGGTCGCCGGCAACGACGAGACCGTCGCACTCGTCCGCGGCGCCGGCGGTGAGATGACCGGCATCGCGCCTGTCGACCTCACCGATCCGGAACAGGTGCGCACGTTCGTCGAGGACGCCGCCGCTGTCTACGGCGGGCTCGACGTGGTCTACAACAACGCGGCCGCGCTGCGCTTCGGCCCGATGCCGGACTTCTCCGTGGAGGACTGGCGGTACACCATCACCGGTGAACTGGACATTCCATACTTCGTGTCGAAGTTCGCCTGGCCGCACCTGGTCCAGCGCGGCGGCGGCGTCATCATCAACGCCGCCTCCATGGCCGGCCTGATCGCCGGTCATGTGCCCCCGATGGTGGGGCACACCGCCGCCAACGCCGGCGTCATCGGCCTGACGCGTCAGCTCGCGCTCGAAGGCGCGCCACACGGGATCCGCGCGGTGGCGGTCAGCCCGGGGCCGATCATCAGCCCGGCGAGCGAGCGCGACCTGGGTGACAACCAGGCGGCCCGGGACGCGATCACCGGCAAGACGCTGCTCAAGCGGTTCGCTCAACCCGAGGAGGTCGCCGAACTCGTGGTGTTCCTCGCCTCCGACCGGGCGTCTTACATCACCGGGGCGAACTACCCGGTCGACGGCGGCGCGACCGCCTGGTGACCCGACCGAATGGTCCGGGACGCCGCCACTCCACGGAGGTGGCGTCCCCGGTCCTAGCCGGCATGATCACCGTGACCCGCGTCGAGAGCGGCCACCCATCGAGTCAATCGTTTTTCCCGGAACGCGGTGACCCCCTCGCGTCCCTCGTCGGACAGGAAGTACCCGGTCGACAGGGCGGACAGCCGGGCCAGGTCGGCGCGCAGCTCGGCGGTGCCCGGCCGGCGCAGCAGCTCCTTCGCCCCGGCCAGGGCGCCCGGGGCACCGCGCACCAGCGAGTCGCAGTAACGCCGCACCGCGTCGTCCAGCCCGTCCGCCGGCACGGAGGCCGTGACCAGGCCGATCTCGGCGGCTCGCCGACCGTCGAAGGTGTCGCCGGTCAGGTACAGCTCGGCGGCGGCGCGCGGGTGCAGCCGGGGCAGCACGGTCGCCGAGATCACCGCCGGGATCACCCCGATCCGTACCTCGGTGAACGCGAACGTCGCCTCGTCGGCGCAGACCGCCAGGTCGGCGGCGGCGATCAGGCCCAGCCCGCCGGCCCGCGCCGGCCCGCCCACCCGGGCCAGCACCGGCTTCGGGCACTCCCAGAGCGCCGCGAGCACGTCGCCCAGCATGCCGGCCGGCACGGTCCTGCTGGCGTACGCCGCGGCCGTCTCCTTCAGATCCGCCCCCGAGCAGAAGACCGGGCCGGTGTGGTCGAGCACGACCACCCGAACCGCCTCGTCGGCGACCGCGTCCGCCAGCCCGGCCAGCAACTGGGTCATCAGGGCGGTGGAGAGCGCGTTGCGGTTGTGCGGGCTGTCCAGGGTGAGGGTGGTCACCCCACGGGCCGTGGCGACCCGCACGAGGACGTCGGGAGAGGTCATGCCGGGCACACTAGTGGCCATGCCCGGCCTCCTTCCAGATGGTGAGACCGTCCCCGTCGACGGATCGCTGCCCGCCACCGCCACCACTGCGGTCGGCGCGCGCGGCTTCGGCGTGTACGTACACGTGCCGTTCTGCGCCAGCCGCTGCGGCTACTGCGACTTCAACACCTACACTTCCGCCGAGCTGGGCGGCGGCGCCAGCCGCGAGGGGTACGCCGACACCGTCCTGGCCGAGCTGGCGCTCGCCGCCCGGGTGCTCGGCGACACCCCGCCGCCCCGGGTCGACACCGTCTTCGTCGGCGGTGGCACACCCACCCTGCTGCCCGCCGACGACCTGGCCCGCATCCTCGACGGCATCGACCGCACCTGGGGGCTGGCCGCCGACGCCGAGGTGACCACCGAGGCCAACCCGGAGTCGGTCACCCCGGAATCGTTGAAGCTGCTGCGGGCCGCCGGCTACACCCGGATCTCGCTGGGCATGCAGTCCGCCTCCCCGGGAGTGCTGGCGATCCTGGACCGCAAACACAGCGCCGGCCGGGCCACCGCCGCCGCCCTGGAGGCGCGCGACGCCGGATTCGAGCACGTCAACCTGGACCTGATCTACGGGACACCGGGAGAGCGGCCCGAGGACTTCGCCGCCTCGCTGAACGAGGTCGTGGCCGCCGGGGTGGACCACGTCAGCGCGTACGCGCTGATCGTCGAGGACGGCACCCGGCTCGCCGCCCGGATGCGGCGCGGCGAGCTGGCGTACCCCAGTGACGACGTGGCGGCGGACCGCTACCTGGCCGCGGAGGCCGCGCTCGACGCGGCCGGGCTGTCCTGGTACGAGGTCTCCAACTGGGCCCGCACCGACGACGCCCGGTGCCGGCACAACCTGCTGTACTGGACCGGCGCGGACTGGTGGGGCCTGGGGCCAGGGGCGCACAGCCACGTCGGCGGGGTGCGCTGGTGGAACGTCAAACACCCGTCGGCGTACGCCGAGCGGTTGGCCGCGGGCGCGTCTCCCGGCCTGGCCCGGGAGGTGCTCACGGCCGACGAGACGCACATGGAGGACGTCATGCTGCGGCTGCGGCTGGCCAGCGGTGTGCCGCTGGCGGTGCTCGACGCGGCCGGCCGG
Organism: Micromonospora sp. NPDC048935; assembly: GCF_043197875.1. NCBI lineage: Bacteria > Bacillati > Actinomycetota > Actinomycetes > Micromonosporales > Micromonosporaceae > Micromonospora > Micromonospora sp. NPDC048935. The sequence goes on from NZ_JBICTZ010000011.1 coordinate 69,143, forward strand.
GCCGGCGCCGAGCGGGCCCTGGCCGACGGCCTGCTGGCCGCCGACGAGTACGCGGCCGGCCGGGCGGTGCTCACCCTGCGCGGGCGGCTGCTCGCCGACGCGGTCGTGCGCGACCTGCTGCCCTGAGTGGGCCCGCCGCCCCCGGGGTGGGGCAGCGGTGCACCGGACCGGCCGGGGGAGCGGCCGGACCGGATCACTTGATGAAGTTGGCGGACATCGGGTAGCGGTAGGGGGTGCCCTCGTTGGCCTTCATGCCCGCGATGATGCCGAACAGGATCTGGATCACCACGACGGCGACGCTGGGCAGGAAGAGCAGGCACCAGCTCACGAAGAGCAGCACGAACGCGATGGCCGACCAGAGGATCTGGAAGTTGAGGGCGGCCAGCGCGTGCGCCCGGACGGCCGGCGACTGGTTGCCGCGGGCCAGGTAGGCGACGAGCGGCGCGACGAAGCCCAGCGGACCAAAGCTGACCAGCGCGCCGAGGGCGCCGCCGAAGTGCGCGACAAGCGCCCAGGTCTTGTCCTCGTTGGTGGCGTAGCCACCACCGGGGCCGCCGCCGGTCGGATATCCGCCAGCGGGGTAGCCGCCGGGCGGATAGCCTCCGGGCGGCGGATAGCCACCCGCCGGAGGGTAGCCACCTGACGGCGGTTGGTCACCGGTGGGCGGCGGATAGCCACCGGCCGGGGGATAGTCGCCCGGGCCGGACGCCCCGGACAGTGGTGCGGTGGGTGGCTCGGCCGACGGGTACGAAGTCGGCTCCGGCGGATAGTTGCCGGGGTCACCCGCGCCGGGAGGGCGAGGAGGTTCAGTCATGGGTGTCACGGTAGGTGCCCGTGGCAACGCGGCACCAGAGGGGCCAACGTTGATCATCGCGCCGGTGGGTACGCCGACGTAGACTGGCACTCGTTACAGTCGAGTGCCAGGGCGGCTCGGCGGGGCCCCACGGCGCCGGCGGCCGACGTGCGACAGGAGGTGCGGAGGATGGGTCTCGACGACCGAAAACTCGCCGTGCTCCGCGCGATCGTCGAGGACTACGTCTCCACCCAGGAGCCGGTCGGCAGCAAGGCGCTTGTCGAGCGGCACCAGCTCGGGGTGTCCCCGGCCACGGTCCGCAACGACATGGCCGTGCTGGAGGAGGAGGGCTACATCCGGCAGCCGCACACCAGTGCCGGCCGGGTGCCCACCGACCGCGGCTACCGGCTCTTCGTCGACCGGTTGTCCCGGGTCAAGCCGCTCAGCCCGGCCGAGCGTCGGGCCATCGAGCGTTTCCTGGTCGGCGCGGTCGACCTCGACGACGTGGTGCACCGCACGGTGCGACTGCTCGCCCAGCTGACCCGGCAGGTGGCAGTCGTGCAGTATCCGAGTCTGGCCCGCTCCTCGGTCCGGCACCTGGAGTTGGTGCCGATCTCCACCACCCGGCTGATGCTCGTCATGATCGCGGACACCGGGCGGGTCGAGCAGCGGCTGGTGGAGCTGCCCGGGCCGGTGCCGGCCGACGACGTCATGGACCTGCGCCGGCTGGTCAACGAAAAGCTCGCCGGAGCGCGGCTGTCCGACACGCCACCGTTGGTGCAGGCGCTCGTCGAGGAGGCGCCGGCCGGGCTGCGCCCGACCATGACCACGCTCGCCACCGTCCTGCTGGAGACGCTTGTCGAGCGGCACGAGGAACGCATCGCGCTGGCCGGCACCGCCAACCTCACCCGGGGCGGTCTGCTCGACTTCCAGGGTTCCCTGCGACCGATCCTTGAGGCGTTGGAGGAGGAGGTCGTGCTGCTCAAGCTCATCGGCGAGACCGAGCCGAGCACGACCCGTGTGCTGATCGGCGACGAGAACGAGTTCGACAACCTGCGGGCCGCCTCCGTGGTCAGCACCGGCTACGGCCCGGGCGCCACCATTCTCGGTGGCCTGGGGGTGCTGGGGCCGACGCGGATGGACTACCCCGGCAACATCGCCACGGTCCGCGCCGTGGCACGCTACGTGGGCGAGTTGCTGGCCCAGAACTGATTGGTCAGGGCCGATGCGGCCGGCTGCGGCCGCCGACCGGCGCAACGCGAGACGAACATGAGGACACGGAACGCAGTGGCCAGGGACTACTACGGCATTCTCGGTGTGAGCCGGGAAGCCTCCGATGACGAGATCAAGCGCGCCTACCGCAAGCTGGCGCGCCAGTTCCACCCGGACGTCAATCCGGACCCGGAGGCTCAGGAGAAGTTCAAGGACATCAACGCCGCGTACGAGGTCCTCTCGGACGACCGGAAGCGGCAGATCGTCGACCTGGGTGGCGACCCCCTCGCCCCGGGTGGCGGTGGCGCCGGCGGTCCGGGTGGCCCGGGTGGTGCCGGCGGCCCGTTCGTCGGTTTCCAGGACATCATGGACGCGTTCTTCGGTGGCGCGGCCGGTGGTGCCCGGGGCCCGCGACCACGGACCCGCCCGGGTGCCGACGCGATCCTGCGACTCGAGTTGGACCTGCACGAGACGGCGTTCGGCGTCGAGGCGCCGATCACCGTCGACACCGCGGTGCTCTGCACCACCTGCTCCGGTGCCGGCACGGCCGCCGGCACGCACCTGGCGACCTGCGAGGCGTGCGCCGGCCGCGGTGAGGTGCAGTCGGTGCAGCGCACCTTCCTCGGCCAGGTGGTCTCGGCCCGACCGTGCACCGTCTGCCAGGGCTACGGCACCACCATCCCGCACCCCTGCCCCACCTGCGCCGGTGACGGCCGGGTGCGCACCCGCCGGTCGTTGACCGTCAAGATCCCGGCCGGCGTCGAGGACGGCATGCGGATCCGGCTGGCCCAGCAGGGCGAGGTCGGCCCGGGTGGCGGCACCGCCGGTGACCTCTACGTGGAGATCCACGAGCGGCCACACGACGTGTACTCCCGCAAGGGCGACGACCTGCACTGCCGCGTCACGGTTCCGATGACCGCGGCGGCGCTCGGCACCCGACTGACCATCAAGACCCTGGACAGCGAGGAGACGGTCGACGTCAAGGCCGGCACCCAGCCGGCCAGCACGCTGCGACTGCGCGCCCGGGGCGTGCCCCACCTGCGCGGCACCGGCCGGGGTGACCTCTACGTGCACCTGGACGTGCGGACCCCGACCAAGCTCGACCCCGACCAGGAGAAGATGCTGCGCGACTTCGCGAAGACCCGCGGTGAGGAGGTCGCCGAGTTATCCAAGCAGGGCGGCTTCTTCTCCCGGATGCGCGACGCGTTCAACGGGCACGCCTGAGGTGTCCGCGCCGCTGTTCCTGGTGGAGGCGCTGCCCACCGGCGACGCGCTGACCCTGGACGGCCCGGAGGGGCACCACGCCGCCACCGTGCAGCGGCTGCGCGTCGGCGAGGAGTTGCTGCTCGCCGACGGCCGGGGTGGCACGGCCGCCGCCGTGGTCACCGCCGTCGGCCGGGGCAGCCTGGAGGTCAGCGTCACCTCCCGGGGGTACGCGGACGCGCCAGTACCCCGGATCGTCACCGTGCAGGGCATCGCCAAGGGCGACCGGGGCGAGCTGGCCGTGCAGGCGATGACCGAGGTCGGGGTGGACGAGATCGTGCCCTGGGCGGCATCGCGCTCGGTGACCCAGTGGCGCGGCGACCGAGGCGTACGGGCCCGGGAGAAGTGGGTGGCCACCGCCCGGGAGGCCGCCAAGCAGGCCCGCCGCCCATGGCTGCCGGTGGTGGCCGGTGCGCCGGACGAGTCCACCGCCACCGTCGCCCGCCGAATCGCCGGTGCCGCCGCCGGGTTCGTGCTGCACGAGGAGGCCGACGAGCGGCTGACCACCGCCGAGCTGCCCACCGTCGGCGAGATCGTCCTGGTGGTCGGCCCGGAGGGCGGCATCGCCCCGGCGGAGCTGACCGCGTTCCGCGATGCCGGTGGTCAGCCGGTGCGGCTCGGGCCGTCGGTGCTGCGTACCTCGACGGCCGGAGTGGCGGCGCTCAGCGTGCTCGCGACCCGCCTCGGCCGCTGGTAGCGCGTCGCCGCGCATCCTCAGCGAGATCTTGGAAGGAAAAGGCCCTTCCAAGGGCGCTTTCCTTCCAGGATCTCGTCGGAACGGAGTCTCAGCTGCGCAGGTAGGAGGCGCCGTTGAGGTCGACGATCGTGCCGGAGGCCCATTCGGCCTGTGGCGAGGCCAGCCAGTGCACGGCGGCGGCGATCTCCTCCGGTTGGCCCACCCGGTCGAACGGGCTCTGCGCCCGGATGGCCGCGCCCCGCTCGCCGCGCAGGTGCTCGGTGGTCATGTCGGTCGCCACGAAGCCCGGTGCGACCGTGGCGACCGTTATGCCGTACGGCGCGAGCGCCACCGCGAGGGACTGGCCCAGCGCGTTCAGCCCCGCCTTGCTGGCGCCGTACGCCGGCTGGTCCGGCTCGCCCCGGAACGCGCCCCGCGACGAGACGTTGACGATCCGACCACCGCGCTGGCGCATGTGCTGGGCGGCGCACCAGGTGACGTTGCCGGCGCCGGTCAGGTTGGTCTCCAGCACCTGCCGCCAGCGCTGCTGCCACTGCTCGTACGAGGTGCCGAAGATCGGGTGCGGGTCGTCCCGGTCGCCGTACGTGCCGGCGTTGTTGACAAGCACGTCCAGCCCGCCGAGCAGCTCGGCGGCCCGGTCGACCATGGCCCGGACCGCGTCCGGGTCGGTGAGATCGGCGCGGACCACCACGTGCCCGGCGCCGGGCAGCAGCGCGCGCAGCTCCTCGGCCGCGTCGGCGGAGTCGCGGTGGTGGATCGCCACCCGATCGCCGCCGGCCGCGAACGCTGTCGCCACCGCGCGGCCGATCCCGCGCGAGGCCCCGGTCACCAGTACCGCCCGATCCGTCATGCCGGCCATCCTGCCCCGCCGCCGCTCTGCTCTCTACACTGCCCCGATGGGATCCGACTGCCTGTTCTGCCGCATCGTCGCCGGGGAGATTCCGGCCACCGTGGTCCGGGAGACCGAGACCACGCTCGCCTTCCGTGACATCGACCCGAAGGCGCCGGTGCACGTCCTGGTCATTCCGAAGGAGCACTACGCCGACGTCGCCACCCTCGCCCAGGGCGACCCGGCGCTGGCCGCGGACGTGCTGGCGACGTCCGCCGCGGTGGCCGAGGACGAGGGCCTGCTCGGCGACGGTTTCCGGCTGATGTTCAACACCGGTGTGTACGGCGGGCAGGAGGTGTTCCACGTGCACGCGCACCTGCTCGGTGGCGCACCGCTCGGCCCGATGCTCGCCCGGAACCTGGCGTGAGCAGTGGGCTCGGCGTGGTGCCGCTCGCCGGGGCGCGGCGGATCAGCGGGCCGCGTGCCGGGGCGCGGCGCAGCGGAGCGGCGGCGTGACCGCGGGTTCCGGGGTCGACGCCCGGATGGACGAGCGGCTGGGTCGGCTGGTCCGCAGGGTGCAGGCCGAGGCCCGGGTGCCGGCGGTGTCGGCGGCGTTGCACCGGGCCGACCGACCGCTGTGGAGCTGCACCGTCGGCGCGACCGGCACCGACAGCCCGTTGGGGTCGGGCACCCAGTTCCGCATCGGCTCGGTCACCAAGACCTTTACCGCGGTGCTGGTGCTTCAGTGTCGCGACGACGGGCTGTTGGACCTGGACGACCCGGTCGGCCGGCACCTGGACCTTCCGGCACACGGCGAGCTGACCGTCCGCCGGTTGTTGTCACACACCGCCGGCCTGCAACGCGAGCCGTTCGGTGACATTTGGGACAACCTGCGCGCGCCGGACGCCGGCCAACTGGTGGCCGAGCTGGACCGGGCCGAGCGGGTGCTGCCGACGGCCCGGCGGTTCCACTACTCCAACCTCGGCCTGGCCGTGCTCGGTCACCTTGTCGCCCGGCTGCGCGGCGCGAGCTGGGCGCGGTCGCTCACCGATCGGATCCTGACCCCGCTGGGGCTGACCGACACCACCGTGACGCCTCGGCCGACGGCGGCCACCGGGTTCCTGGTCGACGCGTACTCCGACGAGGCCCACCCGGAACCGCCCACCGACTTCGGCGCGGTCGGCCCGGCCGCCCAGCTCTGGAGCACCGCTACCGACATGGCCCGCTGGGCGGCGTTCCTCGCCGACCCGGCCGCACTCGACCCTTCCGGCGCGGTCCTCGCCCCCAGCACGCTCGACGAGATGCGCTGGCCGCTGACCACCACCGACGAGACGCTCTGGGGCGCGGGCTTCGGGCTCGGGCTGATCCTCGTCCCGCAGGGGGAACGGGTGGTGCACGTGGGGCACGACGGGGCGATGCCCGGTTTCCTCGCCGGGGTGTACGGCCGGCGGGGCGGCGACGGCACGGCCGGCGCGATGGGTGCCGCGGTGCTCGGCTCGTCCGGCACGGCGGCCGACCTGTTCGACCTGCCGCACCTGCTGCTCGCCGCGGCGGTCGAGCACGACCCGGCCGAGATCGAGCCCTGGCGGCCCGGCCCGCCAGCTCCGGCGGACCTGCGGGGAGCGCTCGGCCACTGGTGGGGCGAGGGCTTCGACTATGTCTTCTCCTGGCACGACGGCACCCTGCGGGCGCGTCGGGCCGCCGATCCGGCCGGACGTCCGCCAGCGATCTTCACCCCGCTGCCGGACCAGCCGGACGTGTTCCGCACGGTCTCCGGTCGGGAGGCCGGTGAGCTGCTGCGGCTGACCCGCGACGAGGCCGGCGCGGTGGTCCGGATGCACTGGGCGACGTACCGGTTCACCCGTCACCAGGAGACCTTCGACAGGTACGACTTCCGGGCCGGGCGTTGATCGCGGCCAGCGGAAATGGGCGCGGTGCGGCCCGCGTTGAACGGATACGATGGGTGTAACGTCCGCACGCCGTGCCAGCAGGGCCGGCGCCGAGATCGAGAGCAGGTGCGCAGGGCCCTTCGGCCCAACCTATGACCGGCACCCCACCTCCCGGCCCGCCCCGGGTGCAGACCAAGATCACCGTGCCCGACTCGAAGATCATGGTCAATCTGCTCGGCGCAGGCGACGAGATCCTCCGGCTCGTCGAACGCTCGGTCAGCAGTGACGTGCACGTCCGCGGCAACGAGATCACCATCACCGGTGACCCCGCGGACAACGCCCTCGCCGAGCGGGTCTTCAGCGAGCTGCTCGAACTCATCGAGAAAGGCGAGACCCTGACCACTGACGCCGTCCGGCGTACCGTCGGCATGATCGAGCAGGGCAGTGCCGAGCGGCCCGCCGAGGTTCTGACGCTCAACATCCTCTCCCGCCGCGGGCGCACCATCCGTCCCAAGACGCTCGGGCAGAAGCGGTACGTCGACGCGATCGACACCCACACCATCGTCTTCGGCATCGGCCCGGCCGGCACCGGCAAGACCTACCTGGCGATGGCGAAGGCCGTCCAGGCGTTGCAGGCCAAGCAGGTCAACCGGATCATCCTGACCCGACCGGCGGTGGAGGCGGGTGAGCGACTGGGCTTCCTGCCCGGCACGCTCAACGAGAAGATCGACCCGTACCTGCGCCCGCTCTACGACGCGCTGCACGAGATGCTCGACCCGGAGACGATCCCGAAGCTGATGGCCCAGGGGACGATCGAGGTCGCCCCGCTGGCCTACATGCGGGGCAGGACGCTCTCCGACGCGTTCATCATCCTGGACGAGGCACAGAACACGACGCCCGAGCAGATGAAGATGTTCCTCACCCGGCTCGGCTTCAACTCCAAGATCGTCGTGACCGGTGACATCACCCAGGTGGACCTTCCCGGCGGGACCAGCAGCGGTCTGCGGGTCGTCCGGGAGATCCTGGAAAACGTCGACGACGTGCACTTCGCCCAGTTGTCCAGCTCCGACGTGGTCCGCCACCGGCTGGTGGGGGAGATCGTCGACGCGTACGCCCGCTGGGACGCCGAGCGGGAGAACCAGCAGGCGCAGGGCGTCCACGCCGTACCCGGGCGACCCGCCCAGGGCGGCCGGGCCGGCCGCCGCCGCTAAAGCAGAGGAAAGCAGTTGTCCATCGAGATCGCCAACGAGTCCGGTGTCGAGGTCGACACCGATGCCGTGCTCGCCGTCGCCCGGCACGCCCTCGACGAGATGGGGGTCAACCCCCTCGCCGAGCTGTCCGTGCTGCTTGTCGACATCGACTACATGACCGAGCTGAACCACCGCTGGATGGGTGGCGACGGTCCGACCGACGTGCTCGCGTTCCCCATGGACGAGGGCAGCGTCGACCACGGCCCGGGGGAGTCCGCACCGGCCGGCGGCGAGCCCGCCCTGCTCGGCGACATCGTGCTCTGCCCCGAGGTCGCGGCCAAGCAGGCGGCGACCGCCGGGCACGCCTCGGCCGACGAGCTGCACCTGCTCACCGTGCACGGGGTGCTGCACCTGCTCGGCTACGACCACGCCGAGCCGGAGGAGGAGCGGGAGATGTTCGCCCTCCAGGCCCGCCTGCTGTCGAGCTGGCGGTCGACCCGCACCCAGTGATGTCCACTCCTCCGTTACTGGCGGCCGGCGCCACCGCCGGCCTTCCCGACCTGCAGCTGATCGTCTTCGCGGCCGGCCTGGTGGTGTTGGCCGGTCTGATCGCGATGACCGAGGCGGCGCTCGCCGCGATCTCGCCGGCCCGCGCCGCCGAGCTGGCGCGCGACGGTGTGCGGGGCGCCCGCACCCTTCAGGCCGTGGCGGGCGATGTCGTCCGGCACCTCAACCTGCTCCTGCTGTTGCGGCTGCTCGCCGAGCTGACCGCCACCACCCTGGTGGCGCTTGTCGCGGTGGACAGCTTCGGGGCCGGCTGGCGGGCCGCGCTGGTCACGGCCGGCGCGATGACAGTGGTCAGCTTCGTGGTGGTCGGCGTCGCCCCGCGCACCATCGGCCGGCAGCACGCGTACGCCGTCGGTCGGGCGGTGGCGCCGCTGGTCCGCTGGCTGGGCCGGGCGCTCAACCCGCTCGCCTCGCTGCTGATCCTGATCGGCAACGCGGTCACGCCGGGCCGCGGCTTCCGGGAGGGGCCGTTCGCCAGCCAGGTGGAGTTGCGGGAGCTGGTCGACCTGGCCGAGCAGCGCGGCGTGGTCGAGCACGGCGAGCGGCAGATGATCCACTCGGTCTTCGCGCTCGGTGACACCATCGCCCGTGAGGTGATGGTTCCGCGTACCGAGATGGTGTGGATCGAGGAGGGCAAGACGCTCGCGCAGGCGCTTGTGCTCTTCCTGCGTTCCGGTTTCTCCCGCATCCCGGTGATCGGCGAGAGCGTCGACGACGTGCTCGGTGTGCTCTACCTCAAGGATCTGATCCGCCGCTCCCGCGGCGGAGACCCGGCGGCCGAGCAGTTGCCGGTGGCCGAGCTGATGCGCCCGGCGACCTTCGTACCGGAGTCCAAGCCGGTCGACGACCTGCTGTCGGAGATGCAGGCGGCCCGCAACCACCTGGTCATCGTGGTCGACGAGTACGGCGGCACCGGCGGTCTGGTCACCATCGAGGACATCCTGGAGGAGATCGTCGGTGAGATCACCGACGAGTACGATGTCGAACGCCCGCCCGTCGAACGTCTGACGGACTCCTCGGTGCGGGTGACCGCCCGCCTACCGGTGGAGAGTCTGGGCGAGATGTTCGACACCGATCTGCCCACCGACGAGGTGGAAACGGTCGGTGGCCTGCTGGCCCAGTCGTTGGGGCGAGTGCCGATCCCCGGCGCGGAGGTCGAGGTCGCCGGCCTCCGGCTGCTCGCCGAGGGCACCACCGGCCGGCGCAACCGGATCGACACCGTCCTGGTCAGCCGGGTGGAGTCGGGCCATGAGCAGGACACCGCGGGGCGTGGCGAGTACGCCGGCTCCGGGGACGACACGACCAACTACCGAGACGACGAGAGGCAATCCGCCGATGCCTGACACATCCCCCGTGCCTGCCGCCCGGCCCGCGCCCAGCGCGCCGACACCCCTGAGCGCCGAGGACGCCAAACTGGTCGTCCTGGCCCGGGGAGCCCGCGGCCGGGTCGCCGCCGTGGAGGGCGCCGCGGTCCGGGATCAGGACGGCCGGACGTACGCGGCGGCCAGTGTCGCGTTGCCGTCGCTGACCCTCACCGCGTTGCAGTTGGCGGTCGCGTCGGCCGTGGCGGCCGGGGCGAGCCGGCTGGAGGCCGCGGTGGTGGTGACCGAGGCGTCGACACTCGACGGCGCCGGGCACGCGGCCGTGCGTGACCTCACGGTGGACGCGCCGATCCACGTGGCCGCGCCGGACGGCACGGTCCTCGGCACGGTGGCGCAGTGAGCCCCGTGCCGGACCCGCAGGCACGGCCGTACCGGGCCGGGTTCGGTTGCTTCGTCGGCCGGCCCAACGCCGGCAAGTCGACGCTGACCAACGCCATCGTCGGCACCAAGATCGCGATTACCTCCAACAAACCGCAGACCACCCGGCACGTCATCCGGGCCGTGCTGCACCGTCCGGAGTCGCAGCTGGTCCTTGTCGACACGCCGGGCCTGCACCGCCCCCGTACGCTGCTCGGCGAGCGTCTCAACGACCTGGTCCGGTCCACCTGGACGGAGGTCGACGTGATCGGCCTCTGCATCCCGGCCGACGAGCCGGTGGGGCGCGGAGACCGGTTCATCACCGGCGAGCTGGCCGAGCTGAAGGCCACCGTGTTGGCGGTGGTCACCAAGACCGACCTGGTCGACAAGCGCCGCCTGGCCGAGCAGTTGCTCGCGGTGAGCAAGATGGGGGAGTTCGCCGAGATCGTGCCGGTGAGCGCCGTCTCCGGGCACCAGGTGGACACGCTCGTCGACGTGATGACCAAATACCTGCCGCCGTCACCGCAGCTCTACCCGGACGACATGCTCACCGACGACCCCGAGCAGGTGCTGGTCGCGGAGTTGATCCGGGAGGCCGCCCTGGAGGGGGTCCGCGACGAGCTGCCGCACTCCATCGCCGTGGTGGTGGAGGAGATGATCCCCGAGGGTCAGGTCATGAAGATCTACGCCGACCTGTACGTGGAACGGCCCAGCCAGAAGGCGATCGTGCTCGGCCACAAGGCGAGCCGGCTCAAGGAGGTCGGCACCAACGCCCGCCGGCAGATCGAGGAGCTGCTGGGCGGCCGGGTCTATCTCGACCTGCACGTGCGGGTCGCGAAGGACTGGCAGCGCGACCCGAGGCAGCTGCGCAAGCTGGGCTTCTGACCCACCTCCCCGAGGCGGCGGCCCGACCGGAGGCGCGGTTGCCCCTCGGTCGGGCGCAGAGGTGGACCGTCCCGGTGCGGAGTCGGCCGGTACGCGACCTCGTCGCCGAGACCATGCCGGCCGGGCAGCGGCCCCCGCGGAGGTGGCCACCGGCGACGTCAGCGCTGGCTGATGGTGACGTTGCCGCTGCCGGCCGAGCCGTCGAGCACCAGTGACGCGGCCGGGTCGTCGGCGACGGTGACCCGCGCGTCGCCGGAGCCGGTGTTGGACCGGACCCGGTAGCTGCCCGCCGGCACCAGCAGCGTGACATCACCGCTGGAGGCATGGGCGCGGGCGGCGGCGGGCTTGTCCAGCTCGATGTTGACATTGCCGGACCCGGCCTCCGCGTCGACCGCGCCACCCAGTCGGCGCGCGGTGATGTCCCCGGAGCCGGCGCGCAGCCGGACCGCCCCGCTGGCCTCGCTCACCTCGATGTCACCGGAACCCGTCTCGACCCCGACCGCGCCGGACGCGCCGACGATCCGTACGTCACCGGAGCCCAGCCGCAGATCCACCGTGCCGACCCGACTCAGCTCCACGTCGCCGGAGCCGGACTCGCCCTGGAGAGCCACGCCCTCCGGCAGGGCCACCTCGTAGGAGATGCTGCACCGGTCGCCGCAGTCGGTGTCCAGCACCAACTCGCTGCCCTTGATCTCGTACCGGGCATGGGGTTCGCCACCCTGGTAGCGCACCACCCGCTTGATCCGCGCCTCGCCCGCCGTGCCGTTGCCCCGGACGATCACGTCGCCCGCACCCGGCAGGACCCGGATGGTGGTGATCTTCGCCGCCTCGGTGTCGTCGTAGTCGAGCCGACGCATGGCCAGGTTGTCGCACCCGGCGAGGAGGATGAGGGTGGTTGCCAGGCCCAGAGCGACGGGTGCGGTGGCGCGCCGACGGACGGTGCCGGTGGTGGGGTGCATTGCCATGACCAGCACGCTACGACCGGTGACGAGTCGGGCGCATCGGGGTTCGTCCGCGCATCCACCCCGAACCAACCCTGATTTCACACCCCGAGGGAGAATGGCCCGATGGCCGGGTACCGCCGACAGCTCTACCGCGACGACGCGGTGGTGCTGCGTGTGCAAAAGCTCGGCGAGTCTGACCGGATCATCACCCTGCTCACCCGTCGGCACGGCCGGCTGCGCGCGGTGGCCCGGGGGATCCGCCGCACCACCAGCAAGTTCGGCGCCCGGCTGGAGCCGTTCGGCCACGTCGACCTCCAGCTCGCCGGCGACCCGAAGGGCAACCACGGCAGCTCGCTGCACAGCGTCAGCCAGGTCGAGGGCATCGACCTGTACGGTAAGCGGTTCCTCGGGGACTATCCCCGCTACACGGCGGCCAGTGCGATCGCCGAGACCGCCGAGCGGCTGACCCCGGTCGAGCGGGAGCCGTCGCTGCGGCTGTTCCAGCTCACCGTCGGCGCGCTGAAGGCGCTGTCCCGGGGCGAGCACGCCACCACGCTGGTCCTCGACGCGTACCTGCTGCGCGGGATGACCCTCGCCGGCTGGGCGCCGGCGCTGATCGCCTGTGCGGTCTGCGGCACCCCCGGGCGACACCGGGCGTTCTCGGTTCCGGCCGGTGGCGCGGTCTGTCCGGACTGCCGGCCACCCGGCGCGGCCCACCCCGCGCCGGCCACCATCGACCTGATGTCCGCGCTGACCACCGGCGACTGGGTGCTCGCCGACGCCACCGACACCGGCGTACGCCGGGAGTGCAGTGGGCTGGTCGCGGCTCACCTGCAGTGGCACCTGGAGCGCGCGCTACGCTCGCTGCCGCTGGTCGACCGGGGTCCCTCGGCGGCCGGCACGGCCTCGCCGCCGGACGGCACCGGGGTCGTGGTGCTCCGGCCGCGTGGCGACGTCGAGGCCGGGGCGGACGGCACGAACAGGGAGTGACCGAGTGATCCGATCGAAGAGGGGTGGCCGGCGCGAGCCGACGCCGCCGACACCGCACCCGTCCGGCGCCCGGCCGCCGGCACTGCCCACCGAGGCGGTGCCGAAGCACGTGGCGGTGGTGATGGACGGCAACGGTCGGTGGGCCAAGGATCGCGGACTCCCCCGCACCAAGGGGCACGAGGCGGGGGAGCACAGTCTCTTCGACACCATCGAGGGCGCGATCGAGATGGGCATCCCGTACCTGACGGCGTACGCGTTCTCCACCGAGAACTGGCGGCGCTCGCCCGACGAGGTCCGGTTCCTGATGGGGTTCAACCGGGACGTGATCCGTCGTCGCCGTGACCAGTTGGTCGACCTCGGCGTACGGGTGGTCTGGTCGGGTCGGTCCGGCCGGTTGTGGAAGAGCGTCATCTCCGAGTTGCAGACCGCCGAGGAGATGTCCCAGGACAACTCGACGTTGACCCTGCAGTTCTGCGTCAACTACGGCGGGCAGGCCGAGATCGGCGACGCGGCCGCCGCGATCGCCCGCGACGTGGCCGCCGGCCGACTGGATCCGGCCAAGGTCACCGAGAAGACCGTGGCGAAATACCTCTACCACCCGGAGATCCCGGAGGTGGACCTGTTCCTGCGCCCCTCCGGGGAGGAACGGATCTCCAACTTCATGCTCTGGCAGTCCGCGTACGCCGAGCTGGTCTTCTTGGACACGCTCTGGCCCGACTTCGACCGCCGCCACCTCTGGTACGCGTGCGAGTTGTACGCGCAACGCGACCGACGCTTCGGCGGGGCACTGCCCAACCCGGTCGCCCCGGTGATCTGAGCCGACGCGCTTACTCTTCCGTCACTCTGGGTATCACCCATGTCAGAAGCCACTGACGGAGGTGAACCCACATGATCCAGAAGCGCATTGCCCAGTGGGCGGTGATGGCGGTCGCGGTGCCCCTGGCGGCTGCCGGTGCCCGCCGGCTCAGCCACACCCTGGAGGCCCGCCGTGGTCCCTCCGGGGTGACCCGGTTGCTCACGAAGGGCGCGGACCTGATGCGTCCCCAGAAGGCCAAGCGTCGCCGCTTCTTCTGATCAGCCCCCCGCCCGTCCCCGGCGCCGCCCGCACCCCCCGGTGCAGGCGGCGCCGTCCCATCCCCACCCCACCTCGCCTTGCCCCGTCCCGCCTTGCCTTGCCCCGTCCCGCCTTGCCCCGTCCCGTCCCGCCCTGCGTACCGCGCGCCCCGTCCCGCCCTGCCCCACCCCGCCCTGCCTGCCGCGCAAGGCCCACCCTCGCCCTCGCCGATCTTGCAGTTTCTGTCACCGATTCATACCGGTATGCCGGCAATGCGGGGACAGAATGTGCAAGATCGCGGGGCGCGGCCGGGTACGGCGGGGCTCGGCGAGGCGGGGCGCGCACCGCGGCGGCGGGACGAGGCGCGGCGGGGCGCGGCGAGGTGGCGTGGCGGGGCGGGGCGAGGTGGCGTGGCGGGGCAGAGCGGGGTGGGTGCGGTCGTTTTCGGGTGTTGCGGAAGGGGGGCGGGTAGGGTCCGGTTGTGGTGGGACGACGGCGGTTGGGGTGGAAATGCGGGATCTCCGGTTCAAAATGATCATGGCGTTGAACGCCGCCGATCTGGGTGAGCCGATCTGTGCGCAGGTGGCCGACATCTGTGCCGAGATCGCCGAGCAGCACTGCGCCGAGTTCGGTCACACACCGCAGATCCGCACCGGTGAGATCGCCGAGCTGGCCACCGGCGATCCGGCCCTGGCCTGGGCGCCGTCGACCCCGGACGCCGGGCAGCGTGCCTGGTGACCGCGCCAGCTCCCGCCGTCGACGTGCGTCGCGCCGATGATCGCTTCGCCACCCGGATCTCCTGGCTGGACTCCAAGCACTCGTTCTCGTTCTCCCGGCACTACGACCCGGCCAACACCCACCACGGTCTGCTGCTGGTCAACAACGACGACGTGGTGCGCCCGGGGGCGGGCTTCGAAACCCACCCGCACCAGGACATGGAGATCATCACCTGGGTACTGCGCGGCTCCCTGGTGCACCAGGACTCCACCGGGCACTCCGGGGTGATCTACCCGGGCCTGGCTCAGCGGATGAGCGCCGGCACCGGGATCCTGCACTCGGAGAAGAACGACGCCTGGCGGCTCAACAACCAGGAGCCGCACACCGATCCGGTGCACTTCGTGCAGATGTGGGTGGTCCCCGACGAGCAGGGAGACGATCCCGGCTACGAGCAACTGGAGATCGAGGACGAACTCCTCCGCGGCGGCCTGGTGCCGGTCGCCTCCGGAATGGACCGCTACGACGGTGCGTCCGCGATCCGGATCCGCAACCGGTACGCGACCCTGCACGCCGCCCGTCTCGCCCCCGGCGACGAGGTCACCATCCCCGACGCACCCTTCGTGCACCTGTACGTGCCCAACGGCACGGTGACTCTGGAGGGCAGCGGCCCGCTCGGCACCGGCGACGCGGTCCGGCTCACCAGGACCGGAGGCCGGCGGGTCACCGCCGACGAACCGGCCGAGATCCTCGTCTGGGAGATGCACGCCACCGTCGCCTGACCGTTCACCCGGAGCGCGCCCATGATCGCACCCGAACATGGATGTAGTGGCCTCCCGAGAACGGAAGGCCACTACATCATCGATCGAGCACGATCACGGCGCCGCGGGGCGCCGCGCCGACTACGCCGGAGACTCGGTGCGGTCGGCGGCCCAGGTGGTGTGGAACGAGCCCTCGCGGTCCACCCGCTGGTAGGTGTGCGCGCCGAAGTTGTCCCGCAGACCCTGGATCAGCGCGGCGGGCAGACGCTCGGCGCGCAGCGCGTCGAAGTACGCCAGCGACGACGAGAACGCCGGCGTCGGCACCCCGGCCCGGGTCGCGTCGGCCACCACCCGCCGCCAACTCGGCACGCCAGCGGCGACCGCCTCGGCGAAGTACGGCGCCACCAGCAGCGTCGGCAGGTCCGGCTTCTCGTCGTACGCCTCGCGGATGCGGTCGAGGAAGCGGGCCCGGATGATGCAGCCGCCCCGCCAGATCGTCGCCGTGCCACCGAGGTTGATGTCCCAGTTGTACTCCTGGCTGCCGGCGCGAATGTGGTCGAAGCCCTGCGCGTACGCGACGATCTTTGAAGCGAGCAGCGCCCGGCGGACGTCCTCGACGAACGCGTCCCGGTCGGCGACCTGCCACTTCTCACCCGCGTCCGGGAAGGCCCGGCGAGCGGCCTCGCGCTGGTCGACGTGCCCGGAGAGCGAGCGGGCGAAGGTCGCCTCGGCGATTCCGGTGATCGGGATGCCCAGGTCCAGGGCGCTCTGCACGGTCCACCGGCCGGTGCCCTTCTGCTCGGCCCGGTCCTGCACGATGTCGACGAACGGGCGGCCCGTCGCCGCGTCGGTGTGCGCGAGCACATCGGCGGTGATCTCGATGAGGAACGACTCCAACTCGCCGCCGTTCCAGTCGCGGAAGATCTCCGCGATCTCCGCCGGCTTCGCGCCCAGACCGGCCCGAAGCAGGTCGTACGCCTCGGCGATGAGCTGCATGTCGGCGTACTCGATGCCGTTGTGCACCATCTTGACGAAGTGCCCGGCGCCGTCCGGCCCGACATGGGTGCAGCACGACACGCCGTCCACCTGGGCGGCGATCTTCTCGAACATCGGCCCGAGCTTGGCGTACGACTCGGCGGAACCGCCGGGCATGATGCTCGGCCCGAGCAGCGCGCCCTCCTCGCCACCGGAGACGCCGGTGCCACTGAAGTGCAGCCCCTGCGCGCGCAGCGCCTCCTCCCGACGACGGGTGTCGGCGAAGTGGGCGTTGCCGCAGTCGACGATGATGTCGCCCTCCTCCAGCAGCGGCACCAACTCGTCGATCACGGCGTCGGTGGGCGCACCCGCCTTGACCATCACGATCACCGCGCGGGGCCGCTCCAGCGACGCCACGAAGTCGGCCATCGTCTCGCCGGGCACGAACGTGCCCTCGTCGCCATGCTCGGCGACCAGGCTCCGGGTGCGCGCGGGCGTCCGGTTGTGCACCGCCACCGTGAAGCCGTTGCGGGCCAGGTTGCGGGCCAGATTGCGGCCCATCACCGCCAACCCGGTCACACCGATCTGCGCCGTCGCCTGCTCAGCCATTCGTGCCGCCACCTCTCGTCACCACTATCAGCGTTTGGAAACTTACCGTGATGTGAGCCGATATGGACCAGTGATCCACCTCCCGTTTCTGCGAACACCATGCGCGTTGCGCATGGTGGCCCGGGTACTCCGCAGTGGAGCCGGTAGGCCGTGCAGGGAAACCTGTGGCCAACCCGTGCCGCGCGCGTCAGCCTTCGGCGAGACGGGCTTCGATCCGGGCGATCTTCCCGTTGAGCGCGTCGGTGACCCCGGGCCGAACGTCGGCCTTGAGCACCACACTCACCCGGGGTGCCTGCGCGGCGACCACGTCGACCGCCCGTTTCACCACCGCCATCACCTCGTCCCACTCACCCTCGACGGTGGTGAACATCGCATCGGTCCGGTTGGGAAGGCCGGAGGCACGGACCACCCGCACCGCCTCGGCGACCAGGTCGCCCACGGAGTCGTCACCGCCGAGCGGGGTAATCGAGAACGCGATAAGCATGTGCCGATCGTGCCAGTAAAAACGGATGCGCGTCCGGTCGGGCGGTGGCTAGGGTACGGACATGCGTAACTGACGCCCCACCTCCGAGCCGGCCCGCCGTCCCGCGTCGCGGTCCGTGCGCTCCCGGGCGTCCCGCATCTCCTCCCCGCCGTTCGGCGGCGCTGGTCTGCCTGGTCCCGGTGAGCAGTCCCTTCCCCTTTCGGCCGTCGCGCAACGACGGTCACCAGCCGATCCGACCGACCGCCGCAGCGCGGGGCCGGCCGTGCCGGTCGGCATTGACGGAGGTTCGGATGCCTGCGAGGCGTAACCCGAAGAAGTCCCGTACCCCGAAAGCGACGCCGCTCGGCATCGGCCCGGCGGCCGGCCACGGCCTGCTCCCACCCACCCTCCCCGACCGGGACCGCGCGCTCGAGCCGCCCCTGCGGCCGGAACCGGCAGTGCTGGCTGGGCTGGCGCTGCCGGCGCCTGTGCCGGACGAGACGGCTGCCCCGGTCGGTGTGCCGGTGCCGGTCGACGTGCCGGCGGTTGTCGACGTGCCGGCGATGGGAGATTTGCCGACGGTCGTCGGCGTGCCGGTGGTTGTCGATGTGCCGGTGGTTGTCGACGTGCCGGCGGTGGGAGGTCTGCCGAAGCCGGTCGGGCGACCGAAGGCACCGACGGCAGGCCCGCCGCAGAGTGGCGGCAACCGCTCCGGCGGCGGACGCAGCCAGCAAGCCGGCCAGACCCGCCGCTACGCCTTCCGCCGCAGCTGATCGAGCAGCCCGTCGCCCCCAGCCCCACCTCGCCCCCGCGATCTTGCACTTTCTGCCCCGGCAAAAACTGACGTACCAGGATGAATCAGCGACAGAAACTGCAAGATCGACGGGGCGGCGCGGGGGTGGGGTGGCAGCAATATTGGGGATGTAGTGGCCTTCTTTGAGGGCGAGGCCCCTGAATCTCTGATGTTGTGCGGATCTTGCTGGCCGGTGGTGGCCCCGGGGGCATGCCGTCGGTCGTCGGCAGTCGGCGGGCGAACGGCGGGCCAGCCGGTAGGTGGCGGGCCGCAGTCGACTGGGGTTTAGCTGATCAAGGGGCGGAAGGTGCCCGCGATGATGCTTGTGGCGAGGGCGGCGCCGGCCAGCACCACCGCCCCGGCGATGAGGAGCGCGTCGGCGCGGGTGAAGTGCTGACGGCGGGCGACGGTGCGAGGTGTGCCGGCGTCGAAACCGCGGGCGTCCATCGCCACGGCGAGCCTGGTGCCCCGGCGGATCGCTCCGACCAGCAGCGCGAACGCCGTGGAGGCGAACAGTCGCAGCTTCGCGACCGGGTTGCGGCCCGCGTCGACGCCGCGTGCGCGTCGGGCCATGCTGATCATCTGCCACTCCTGACCGAGTAGCGGCACCAGACGGAACGCGGCCAGGGCCCCGATGGCGAACCGGGCCGGCGCCTTCACGTTCTGGATCAACGCGTCGGCCAGGTCGGTGGGGTCGGTGGTCGCGAAGACGATCACACCGGGGAGGGCCACCGCGAAGACCCGCAGCACCAGGCCGAGGGCGGTGAGCAGCACGCCGGTGGTCACCAGGATCGGTCCCGCGTCCAGCAGGACCCTGCCGGACCGGTCGGCGGCGAAGAGCACCAGGGTGACCAGGATGCCGGCGGCACTGAGGAGCAGGGGCCAGGCCCGTCGGGCCAGCACCCGGTAGCCGATGCCGAACAGCGGCAGCACGGCGAGTTCGAGCGCGATGGCGATCGCCGGGGCCAGCGGGTCCAGGGTGGCCAGCAAAGTGAACGAGAAGACCAGCGCGGCGGCGACCTTCGCCACTGGGTTGCGGCGGGCCAACGGCGCACCGGGCGCGGCGACCGGCTCGATGCTGATCATCGGACGTCGTCCCGGCCCGGCTGGCCCGCCGGCCTTGCAGGCCGATCGTCTGCCGTCGGCTGGCCAGGCCGATCGCCTGCCGCCGGCCGTGCAGGCCGATCGTCTGCCGTCGGTTGGCCTGGGCGATTGCCTGCCGCCGGCCGGCCAGGCCGATTGCCGGCCGGGTCGACCGGGTGGACGTCGGTCGCGGCCCGGTGCAGGGTGACGGTGCGGTCGGCGAGCGCGGCCACGAAGTCCGCGTCGTGGGTGACCGCGACCACGCCGTGCCCGGCGTCACGCAGGTCGGCGAAGAGGTCGACCAACTCCCGCCAGGTCCGCCGGTCCTGGCCGAAGGTGGGTTCGTCGCAGATCAGCAGGCGGGGCGCGGTGGCCAGGGCGGTCGCCACGCTCAGCCGCCGCGCCTCACCACCGGAGAGGGTGTACGGGTTGGCAGCGGCGAGGCGGACCAGGCGCAGCCGTTCCAGCAGCCCGGACACGATCTCCTTGACGGCCGACTCGGGTTGACCGGTCCGGCGTGGGCCGAGCGCCAGCTCGTCGAAGACGGTACTGGTGACGAACTGGTGCTCCGGGTCCTGGAAGACCGACCCGATCCGCCGGGCCAGTGCGGGGGCCGGCCACCGGTGCGGGGGAGTGCGGTGGTCGGTGCCGGCCAACTCGACGGATGCGGTGACCCGTCCGGCGCCCGGCCGGAGCAACCCGCCGAGCAGCAACGCCAGGGTCGACTTGCCGGCGCCGTTGGGTCCGCGGACGGCGAGTGCCTCGCCGGCGCGTACCGTCAGGTCGGTGGAGCCCAGCCGGGGCGGCAGGCCGAGCCGGTCGGCGGTGAGCAACAGGTCGCCGGGTGCGGCGGTGGCCGGCCGGGGCGCGATGGGGTGACCGGGCACCCAGACCCCCTCGGCGGCGAGCGTGGCACCGTGGGCGGCGAAGACGGCCTCGGGTGTGCCGTCCGCGCGGACCCCGCCGCCCGGTTCCAGGACGACCACCCGGTCGACGAGCGGCAGCGCCTCGGCGATCCGGTGCTCGACCAGGATCAGCGTGGTGTCGGCGTCCAGCGCGCCGGCCACCGCCTGTCGGATCAGGTCGGCCCCGACCGGGTCGAGGTTCGCGGTCGGCTCGTCGAGCAGCAGCAACTCCGGACGCAGCGCCAGCGCGCCGGCCAGGGCGAGGCGTTGCTGTTCGCCGCCGGAGAGTGCGGCGGTGTGGCGGTCGCGCGGGTATGGGAAGCCGACGCGGCGCAGCGCCTCGTCCACCCGGGGCCAGATCTCGTCGGTTGGTACGCCGCGGTTCTCCAACCCGAACGCGACGTCGTCGCCGCAGCGCGCCATCACCAGCTGGGTTTCCGGGTCCTGGAAGACGATGCCGACGCGTTCCCGTCCCTTGCGCGGGTCGAGTCCGTCGATCTCGACGATGCCCTCCTGCTCGCCGGAGTCCTCGGGGAGCAGCCCGGCCAGCGCGCTGAGCAGGGTGCTCTTACCGGCCCCGGAGGGCCCGAGCAGCAGAACCCGCTCCCCGGCCTCGACCCGCAGGTCAACCCCGCGCACAGCCCAAGCGCGCCGCCCAGCGTGCCGCCACCCAAACCCCCGCAACAAAACCCCGCCCACCAAACCCACCCCCTCCCAGCCCCGGCTCCACCCTGCACTGTCGATCATGAGGTTGACGGTGGTTCTGAAGATCCAACCGCCCGTCAAACTCATGATCGACGCGGTGGAGCGGGGTCAGATCAGTGCTCGGTTCCGGCCTACCGGGAACCGGTCCAGGACTCCGGTCCTGGCCAGGGACTCGGTCAGCAGCCAGCCGCCGGCACCGGCGATCACGGTGGCGCTGACGATGGTGATCAGCGCGTACGGGAGGCGGTAGTCGCTGAGCGCGTAGTCGGCGTTCCAGACGAAGAAGTCGAACAGCGCGGCGCTGAGACCGGTCAGTGCGCCGGCCAGCAGCGCGGTCGGCAGCCGGTACGACCGGTAGCGGAAGGCGGCGAACGCCAGCTCGGCGCCGATGCCCTGCACGATGCCCTGCGGGATCACCGTGCCGGCCCACTGGCTGCCCAGCAGCGCGGAGAGGACCGCGGCCACCGTCTCGCAGTAGAGCGCGGCGCCGGGCTTGCGGATGACCAGGCCGCCGATCACGGCCGGCATCAGCCAGACGCCGTAGAGCAGCGCCTGCGCCGGCGGGAAGAAGGTGAACGCACCCTCGGTGGCGCTCCAGACCAGGCCCCAGGCCCAGAAGATGACGCCGAAGGCGACCGCGATCACCGAGGCGACCACGATGTCGATGGTCCGCCAGCGGCCGCTGTCGGTGGTGGATGTCATGTGTTGCTCCCAGTTCTGACTGCGAACCAGGAGAAGACGCACGCCGCGCGCCCGGTGGCACCGGACGGCGGCGCGGCTGGAGGTCGACCGAACTCCCTGCGCTGGCATTACCCAGATCAGGTTCGAGGGTCTGCGGGCGTGCCCGCACTCTCAGCGCTGTGCGCTCCCCTGTCGGATGTGAAGTTGTCTCGACGACGCTAACACCGACCAGGGGTGCCGGCCTAGCAGGGCTTCCGCCCGTCTCGGCGTGCGGCCGGCCGTACGCCGGCTGGGTAGGCTGACGATCATGCGGGTCGACGCGCGAGGTCTCACGTTCGAGGTAACCGCCGGCGGTCCGGCGGACGGCGTACCCGTCCTGCTGCTGCACGGCTTCCCCCAACACCGGGGCGAATGGGACGACGTGGTGCCCGCGCTGCACGCGGCCGGGCTGCGCACGTACGCGTTGGACCAGCGCGGCTACTCGCCCGGTGCGCGGCCGACCGAGGTGTCCGACTACCGGATCCCCGAGCTGGTGGCCGACGTGGTGGCCGTGCTCGACGCCCTGGGCGTGGACGCCGTCCACCTGGTCGGCCACGACTGGGGCGCGATCGTGGCCTGGGCCGTCGCCGCCGGGCACCCCGACCGGGTCCGCACGCTGACCGCGGTGTCCGTGCCGCATCCGGCCGCCATGGCGTACGCCCTGGCCAACGACGCCCAGCAGAAGGCCCGCTCGTCGTACATCACGTTGTTCCGTAAGCCGGGCACGGCGGAGAGGGTGCTGCTGGCGTGGAACGCTGCCGCGCTGCGCAGGATGCTCGGCGGGGTGGGCGACGCGCCCCGGGTGGACCGCTACGCCGCCCCGATGCGTGCGCCGGGGGCGCTCACCGCCGCGCTGAACTGGTACCGGGCGATGTCCCGCGCCGACCTGGCCGGCGTCGGTCCGGTCGCGGTGCCCACCACCTACGTCTGGAGTGACCGGGACGTGGCCATCGGCCGGAGTGCCGCCGACGCGTGCGCGGCGAACGTCACCGGGGCGTACCGCTTCGTGCGGTTGACCGGTGTGAGTCACTGGATTCCGGACACGGCGCCGGGCCCGCTCGCCGAGGCGATCCTGGCCCGGGCCGCCGGAACGGCCTGAGCCGTGCGGGTCGGTCAGGAAGGGGCACCGTGACGACGGGTACCAGCGGACCGGGCACTCGTCGCTCGATCGCCGCGCAACTGCGCCTGCTGGGCGTACGCCCCGGCGCGACGCTGCTGGTGCACGCCGCGCTGCGTCCGCTGGGCTTCGTCTGCGGCGGGCCGCACGCCGTGGTGCTCGCCCTGCGTGACGCCCTCGGCCCGGACGGCACCATCGTGGTGCCCACCCACACACCCGACAACAGTGACCCCGCGCAGTGGCGCAACCCGCCGGTGCCGGCGGACTGGTGGCCGCTCATCCGCGCCGAGATGCCGGGCTTCGACCCGGCGGTGACCCCGAGCCGGTTCATGGGCGCGCTCGCCGAGGCGGTCCGTGGCTGGCCCGGGGCGCTGCGCAGCTCGCATCCACACGTGTCGTTCGCCGCGCTGGGCCCGGCCGCCGAGCAGGTGGTGGCCGGGCACCGCCTGGCCGACATGCTCGGCGAGGGCTCACCACTGGCCCGGCTCTACGACCTGGACGCCGACGTCCTGCTGCTCGGCGTGGACCACTCGGTGAGCACCTCGCTGCACCTGGCCGAGTACCGCTGCCCGGGTTCGCCCCGGGAGCGGGTCGGCGCGGCGGTGCGGACCGGCGACGGCGGTCGGGAATGGGTGTGGTGGCAGGACGTACGGCTCGACGCGGCCGACTTCGACGCGTTGGGCGTGGACCTGGAGGCCACCGGGGCGGTGCGCACCGGAGCGGTCGGCACCGGGACCGGCAGGTTGATGCGCCAGCGGGCGGCTGTCGACTTCGCCGTGCGCTGGCTGGACCGTAATCGGACGACGGAGGACGCATGACGGTGAGTGCCGAGGCATACCTGGCCGTGGTGACCGAGACGATCGGTCGGGTGGCCGCCAGCCAGCGGGAGGCGGTGGGGCGGGCCGCCGACCTGATCGCCGACGCCGTACGCGCCGACGGGGTGGTGCACGCGTTCGGCACCGGACACTCCGAGGCCCTCGCCATGGAGATCGCCGGCCGGGCGGGTGGGCTGGTGCCGACAAACCGGATCGCGCTGCGTGACCTGGTGCTGCTCGGCGGCGAACCGGCCGAGCGGCTCGGTCCGCTGCTGGAGCGGGACCCGGCGGTGGCCCACCGGCTCTACGAGCTGGCGCCGGTGCGGCCCGCCGACGTCTTCGTGCTCGCCTCGAACTCCGGGGTCAACGGCGCGATGGTGGAGTTCGCCACGCTCGTCAAGGAGCGCGGCCACGCCCTGGTGGCGATCACCTCGGCGCAGCACTCGGGCCGGATGACCTCCCGCCACCCGTCCGGGCGCAAGTTGTCCGACCTCGCGGACGTCGTGCTCGACAACGGTGCGCCGTACGGCGACGCGACGCTGCCGCTGCCCGGCGGCGCCGCGGTCGGCGCGGTCTCCTCGATCACCGCCGCGCTGCTGGCCCAGCAGGTCACGGTGGAGGTGGTGGCGCGGCTGCTGGCGGCGGGGGAGCGGCCGCCGGTCTACCTGTCGGCGAACATCCCCGACGGCGACGCGCACAACACGGAGTTGGAGGCCCGGTACGCCGGTCGTATCCGGCGCGGTTCCTGACGTGGTGCTGATGGCCGAGGTGCGTCGGGAAGGTGAACGACGGATGTCGTGAACCCGTTTCGCGCTCGCCCGGGTGGGGCATTGGCGTTGCTGCCGGCGGCCGGGACCGCCGGCAGTAGCGTCGCACCGGAGGTAGCGCGTGTCCAAGGAGACCGAGAAGCAGCGTTGGCAGCGCAATTTCGCCGACCTGTTGCAGGAGTTGCGGGTCGCGCAGACGGGCGTGCAGATCCTCTTCGCCTTCCTGCTCACCCTGCCGTTCAGTAACGGATTCACCCGGACCAGCGAGTTCCAGCGGGACGTCTACGTCATCGCGCTGCTCGCGGCCGCCGCCGCGACCGCGATGATCATCTCGCCGGTGGCGTTCCACCGGGCGCTGTTCCGGCAGGGGCGCAAGCCGGAGTTGGTCCGCTTCGCGCACCGGATGGCCACCGGTGGTCTCGCCTTCATGCTGATCGCGATGGTCAGCGCGGTGCTGCTGATCACCGACTTCGTGCTGGACCGGCCGATCGCCTTCGTGCTCAGCGCGTTGACCGGGCTGTGGTTCATCACGTTCTGGGTCGCCCTGCCGTTCGCTCGCCGCAACTGGGGTGAGGACGACATCGACGACGAGGACGACGACCCGGACGAGATCGCCGGCCGTTGATCTGGCAGATCTCCGCCGATCGCTACCCCCGGGTAACAACCGGGGGTAGCGTGACGACAGTCGCGCATGTCGACGCAGCCGCAGCGAGGTTCGAGGGGGCAGCCGTGACCACGACGCAGGATGGCCGACCAGCACCGGACGGCCCCGATTCCGACGCCGCACCCCGCACCGCCGGTGCCGCGGCCCCGTTGCCCAAGGAGGCCGGGCAGGTCTCGGAGAAGGAGGCCCGGCAGGTCGCCGAGGCCGCCCGCGAGTCCACCTGGGACCGGCCCAGCTTCGGCAGGGAGCTGTTCCTCGGCCGCCTCCGGCTCGACCTGATCGACCCGTGGCCCCGATCCGATCCCGACGACGTGGCGCGCGCCGAGGAGTTCCTCGGTCGGTTCCGCGCCTTCCTGACCTCCGAGGTGGATGGCGCAGCCATCGAACGCGACGCGTCCATTCCGGACCCGGTGTTCCACGGCCTGGCCGACCTCGGCGCGTTCGGCATGAAGATCGACCGGGAGTACGGCGGGTTGGGGCTGAGCAACCTGCACTACTGCCGGGCGCTGATGCTGGCCGGCTCGGTCAGCCCGGCCATCGGCGCGCTGCTCTCCGCGCACCAGTCGATCGGGGTGCCGCAGCCGCTGAAGATGTTCGGCACCGCCGAGCAGAAGCAGCGCTTCCTGCCCCGGCTCGCCGCCGGCGAGGTGTCCGCGTTCCTGCTCACCGAACCGGACGTCGGCTCCGACCCGGCCCGGCTGGCCACCACCGCCGAGCCGACCGAGGACGGCACCGGCTACCGGCTCAACGGGGTGAAGCTGTGGGCCACCAACGGCACCGTGGCCACCCTGCTGGTGGTGATGGCCCGGGTACCGGCCACCGAGGGGCGGCGGGGCGGGATCACCGCGTTCGTGGTGGACGGCGACAGCGCCGGCATCACCGTCGAGCGGCGCAACGAGTTCGTCGGCCTGCGCGGCCTGGAAAACAGCCTCACCCGGTTCCACGACGTGTTCGTGCCGGCCGAGAACGTCATCGGCGGCGAGGGCAAGGGGCTGAAGATCGCCCTGACCACACTGAACACCGGCCGTCTGTCGTTGCCGGCGATGTGCGTGGGCGCCGGCAAGTGGGCGTTGAACGTGGCCCGGGGCTGGGCCGCCGACCGGGTCCAGTGGGGCCGGCCGGTGGGCGAGCACGAGGCGGTGGCGCAGAAGCTCTCCTTCATCGCCGCCACCACGTACGGCATGGAGACCATGCTCGACCTCTGCTGCCTGCTCGCCGACGACGACCGCAACGACATCCGGATCGAGGCCGCGCTGGTCAAGCTGTACGCCAGCGAGATGGCCTGGAAGATCGGCGACGAGCTGGTCCAGATCCGGGGCGGGCGCGGCTACGAGACGGCCGACTCGTTGGCCGCCCGTGGCGAACGCCCGGCCAACGTCGAGCAGGTGCTCCGCGACCTGCGCATCAACCGGATCTTCGAGGGCTCCACCGAGATCATGCACCTGCTGATCGCGCGGGAGGCGGTCGACGCCCACCTGTCGGTGGCCGGCGACATCATCGACCCGGACGCGGGCCTGGGCCGCAAGGCACGCGCCGGTGCCCGAGCCGGCGCCTTCTACGCGAAGTGGCTGCCCACCCTGGCCCTCGGCCGGGGGCAGAGCCCATCGGCGTACGCCGAGTTCGGGCCGCTCGCCGCGCATCTGCGTCAGGTGGAGCGGTCGTCGCGCAAGCTGGCCCGGTCGACGTTCTACGCGATGTCCCGCTGGCAGGGAAAGATGGAGCGTAAGCAGGCGTTCCTCGGCCGCGTGGTGGACATCGGCGCCGAGTTGTTCGCGATGTCCGCGGTCTGCGTCCGGGCCAACGCCGAGCGGGGCAGCCGCCCGGAAAACGTCGAGCTGGCCGACCTGTTCTGCCGGCAGGCGCGGGTGCGGGTGGACGCCCTGTTCAACGCCCTGTGGGACAACACCGACTCGGTCGACACCGCCGCCGCGAAGCGCATCCTCGCCGGCCGCTACGCGGGCCTGGAGGAGGGCGTGATCACCCCGTCCGACGAACTGCCCTGGGTGGCCCGCTGGTCGCCCGGCCCATCCACCGCCAAGGACGTCCGCCGCCGCATCCCGCCAAAGCCGTGACCGCACCGCCGCCGCATCCCGCCGAAGCGGTGACCGCGCCGCCGCCGGGCACACCCCGAGCCAAGCCGGCCCAGCGGGCCACGGCGCGGGCCCAGCGGGCCACGGCGCAGGTCAGCGGGCGATCGCCCAGGCCAGCACCGCCGCCAGGATCAGGCCGTTGACCGCCGCCAGAGCCAGGTACGCCGCGGGCGGGATCTTCTTGCCCCGGCGGACGAAGGACACGAGGACGGCGGCGTAGCCGAGCAGCAGGACGGCGATGACGACCAGGAAGTAGAACACCCGAAGACCTTAACGGTCCCCGCCGGGAAGACCGAGGTGGCGCGGTGGTCGGCACCGCAGTTGCGTGGATCGGGTGAGGAAAAGTAGGTCAGAGGCAGCACGGGGCCTACTCCTCAGCACCTGATCACCGCACGAGCGGTGGTCGTCAGCGGCTTCGGCTGCGCAGGCCGAGGTGGCGCAGCTCCAGCGCGGCCAGCGCGTCGACTGTCGCGTCGTCGCCGCGCCGCCACGCCTCGGCGACGTCCGGACCGATCCGGGTCAGCCGACCCAGCGGCTGGGTGGCCAGCGCGCGCAGGGCGAGCAGGTCCCGACCGGCCGGCCCGGCGGCCAGCTTCGTGGCCGACCCGGCCCGACGCATCCAGCGGACCCGCAGCGGCAGCCAACCGAGCAGCACGATGCCGAGCGGGAAGATCAGCACCGCGATGGTGAGGGCGAGGGCGAGTTGGTCGACGAGGTGCTGCTGGTCGCGGCCGGCGTCGGCGAGCCCCCGGGCGGCGTCTGCGGCCTGCCGGAAGGGCGCGGTCAGTTCGTCGCCGACCAACGGCACCCGGCGCACCTTGCTGCCGGCGTCGGCGAGGTTGTCGGCGAGCCCGCTACCGGCGCCCTCCAGCTTCTGCCCCGGTACGGCGAGCTTCTGCACCAGGTCGTGCAGCCACAGCGCGCCGCGGATCGCCACGTACACCCAGGCGACGACGAGCAGGTCGGTGAGCAACTGACGGGCGGCGGTCGGAAACCGATCGGCATAGATTTTCACGCCGGACAGCGTGCCACGAACCGAGCGCGGACGGCACGGTCGGATCGACGGTCAGCGGACGCAGGTCGGGCAGGTGCCGAAGATCTCCAGGGTGTGGCTGACGTCGGCGTAGCCGTGCTGCGCGGCGACCCGGTCGGCCCAGCTCTCCACGGCGGGCCCGGCCACCTCGACGGTGCGCCCGCAGGCCCGGCAGACCAGGTGGTGATGGTGCCCCTCGCTGCACCGGCGGTAGAGGTGCTCGCCGCCCGGCGGCCGCATCACGTCGATCTCGCCCGCGTCGGCGAGCCCCTGGAGGGTGCGGTAGACAGTGGTGAGGCCGACCCGCTCGCCGCGCTGGCGCAGCATCGCGTGCAGGTCCTGGGCGCTGTGGAAGCCCTCCATCTCGGCCAGCAGCGCACTCACCGCCGAACGCTGCCGGGTGTTGCGCACCGCGGTGCCGCTCTCGCTCTCGCTCATGATCCCTCCCCGGCGTGGCTGACCGCATCCGCCACGATGTGCGCGACGTGCTCGTCGACCAGGCTGTAGGCGATCTCGCGCCCTCGGCGGGAACCCCGCACCACCCCCGCGCCGCGCAGCACCCGCAGGTGCTGGGAGACCAGCGGTTGCGCGGCACCGAGTTTGTCCACCAGCTCGTGCACGCACCGCTCACCGCTGGCCAGCTCACTGACGATGGCCAGCCGGATGGGCGCCGACAGGGCGCGGAGCAGCTCGCTGGCCCCGTCGAACCCCTCGTAGCCCGTCGCGCTGGTCATCCTGCAACGGTAACCAATACCACCGACGGCGCCCCGCTCAGGATCGGCCCAACACGACCTCGTGGGGTTCCACGGTTGGCGCGGCGGCCGGCGTCGACCGCCGGCGCAGTGTCCGCCAGACCCCACCGGCGACGGCGACCACCAGGAACGAGGCGATCGCGACAAGCACCACCGAGGCGCCCGGCGCGGTGTCCGCCGTGGCCGCCACCCAGATGCCGGAGCCGGCGGCGAAGAACCCGAGGGCCATCGCCGCGGTCATGGTGCTGCGGAAACCCCGCGTGACCTGCTGGGCGGTGGCCACCGGCACCACCATCAGCGCGCTGATCAGCAACACCCCGACGGCCCGCATCGCGATGGTCACGGTGATCGCGGTGGCGACCGCGATCAGCAGGTTCAGCGTGCGCACCGGCAGGCCGGACACCTGGGCGTACTCCTCGTCGTGGCTGACCGCGAAGAGCGCCGGGCGCAGCGCGATCATCGTGACCAGGATCGCCGCGCCGAGCACCGCGATGGTGATCAGGTCGTTTGGCGAGATCGTGGTCAGCGACCCGAACAGGTAGGCGTTCAGGTTCGCGCTCGTCGCGTCGGAGAGGCCGACCAGCAGCACGCCGCCCGCGATGCCACCGTAGAAGAGCAGAGCCAGGGCCAGGTCACCGGAGGTACGCCCACGGGCGCGGACGATCTCGATGGCGATCGCGCCGGCGGTGGCGGCGATCACCGCGACCAGCACCGGCGAGCGGTTGAGCAGCAGGCCCGCCCCGACGCCGGTCAGGGCGACGTGCCCGACACCGTCGCCGATCAGTGCCAGCCGACGCTGCACCAGGTAGATGCCGAGCGCCGGCGCGGCCAGGCCGATCACCAGCGCGCCGATCAGGGCACGCTGCATGTAGGGGTACTGGAAGAGTTCCATTGGTCAGTTGCTCCACAGCCCGGCGGGCTCGTCGTAGCAGTGCGGGTGCACGTGGTCGTGGTCCGGCTCCGCGTGATGGCCGGCCGGGTCCGGCACCGCGCCGTCGTGGGCGATGCGACCCTCGTGGACGACCACCGCCCGGCTGATCACCGGTCGCAGTGGGCCCAGCTCGTGGGCGACGAGCAGCACCGTCCCGCCGCCGCCGACGAAGTCGCGCAGCGCGTCGGCGAACGCCTCCTGGCTGGCCGCGTCCACCCCCGCGGTGGGCTCGTCGAGGACCAGCAGTTCCGGTTGGCCGGCCAGGGCGCGGGCGATCAGTGTGCGTTGCTGCTGGCCGCCGGAGAGGGTGGCCACCGGGTCGCCGGCCCGGTCGGCGAGCCCGACCGCGAGCAGCGCGGCGTCGACGG
Organism: Micromonospora sp. NPDC048935; assembly: GCF_043197875.1. Lineage (NCBI taxonomy): Bacteria > Bacillati > Actinomycetota > Actinomycetes > Micromonosporales > Micromonosporaceae > Micromonospora > Micromonospora sp. NPDC048935. The sequence continues at coordinate 99,460 of NZ_JBICTZ010000011.1, forward strand.
CGGCACGATCGGCGCGACCCGGCGGGCGGAGCACTCCCCGGCGGGCCAGCCGCCCGGACGCCACCACCTCACGGACTGTCGCGGGCACCCCGCCGCCGGCACCCAGCCGCTGCGGAACGTACCCGATGCGCTGCCACTGTCGGAATCGGCGCAACGGCCGGTCGAAGAGGGTGACCGAGCCGGCGCTGAACGGCACCAGCCCGAGCACGGCGCGGATCAGGGTGGACTTGCCGGAGCCGTTCGCGCCGAGCACCGCGACCACCTCGCCGGCGGTCACGGTGAGCGAGATGTCCCGGAGCACGGGGCGGCCGTCGTAGCCGACCACCCCGTGCTCGACGGTGATGACAGGTGAGGTCACGAGCAGCCCAGGGCCGTCTGTAGGGTCCGCAGGTTGGTACGCATCACCGAAAGGTAGTCCCCGTCGCTGCCGGCGGCGAGTCCTTCGATCGGGTCCAGTACGGCGGTCTTCGCGCCGACCTGACCGGCGATGGTCTCGGCGACCTTCGGGCTGACCAGGGTTTCGAAGAAGATCGTGGTGGCGTGGTGCTCCTTCGCCTCCTCGATCGCGTGCGCGAGCCGCTGCGGCGAGGGCTCGACGTCGGGGCTCAGCCCGGTGATGCCGACCTGGTCGAGCTGGTAGCGGTCGGCGAGGTAGCCGAACGCGGCGTGGCTGGTCACGATCTCCCGCCGTTGGCAGGTCGCCAGGCCGTGCGTGAACTCACCGTCCAGGGTCGTCAGGTCGGCGCGCAGCGCCTCCGCCCGCGCGGTGTAGTCGGCGGCGTGCTTCGCGTCGGCCTTGCCGAGCCGCTGGGCGAGCTGGTCGCCGATGCCGGCCAGCCGGGTCGGGTCGAGCCAGACGTGCGGGTCCTTGCCGCCGCTCTCCTCGGCGTGCCCCTCCTCGCCCTCGTGGTCGTGCCCGCCGGCGGAGGCGTCCAGCAGCGGCTGCACGCTCGTCACGTCGAACGCCCGGTCGCCGCCGTTCTGGGCGACGGCGTCGTCCACCGCCGGCTGGAAACCCTTCAGGTAGACGATCAGCTCGGCCTCGCTGACCTGGCCGACCTGGCTCGGGTTGAGCTCCAGGTCGTGCGGCTCGGCACCGGGCTTGGCCAGGTTGGTCACCCGAACCGCGTCGCCGCCGATCCGCTCGGCCAGGAACTGGAGGGGGTAGAACGCTGCCACCACGTCGACCCGTTCGGGGTCGGCGCCGCCGGCGCTGGTGGAGCAGCCGGCCCCGGCCCCCAGGGTGAGGAGGGCGGTGACGGCGGCCAGGACACGGATCGTGGTGCGGTTGCTCATGTCGCCAACTGTCCGTGGCAACGATAATGATTGTCAAAAACGCATGATTGCATGTCAGAGCAGCTTCGCGAGGCCCACCGTCACCAGCAGCGTGAGCATCACCAGCCGGATCAGCCGGGTCTGCGGCGCCTGAACCGCCCAGGTCGTCGCCAACAGGGCGATCAGGACGGCGGCGAGCGCGAGCGTCAGCAGCCCGCCGATCACCCCGGGCGTGAAGAACGCCACCAGCACCACCACCAGGGTGATCAGGAACACCGACGTCGGGTTGGCCCCGGCCAACCGGGCCAGCAGAGGGCGCTGCGTACGCTGCATCCCACAGACTCTACGAGGAGGGACACCCGTTGCTGGTGACCAACCGGTTCGTGGTCGACGTCGATGTCGCCGACGACTTCACCGAACGGGCGCACGCCGCCCTCACCGCACTTGCCGCCTGCCCCGGCTACCTGCGCGGTCAACTGGTCCGGGCGCTCGACGACCCCCGGTACTGGTCGCTGGTCACCGAGTGGGAGTCGGTCGGCACCTACCGCCGGGCACTGGGCGCCTTCGAGGTCAAGGTCAGCGCCGTACCGTTGCTCGCCGAGTCGGTCGACGAGCCCTCCGCGTACGAGGCGCTGGCCACCGCCGCCCCCGGCGGGGCCGTGGTCGTCGCCGAGAGTGATCGGGCTGCGGGTCCTTACCGCTGAGCCGGCGGACACTACGCTGCTCCTATGACCGCACCCGCCCCGCCACCCGGTCCCGGCGTGGCTCCGCCGTTCGCCGCGCCGCCCACCGAGGGGCGCCGGACCCGGCTCTGGATCGGCCTCGGCGTCGGCGCGCTCGCCGTGGTGCTCTGCTGCGGTGGGGGTGGCAGCGCCGTCGTCGGCCTGGCCGTCACCGGCGTGCAGGCGGTCCGGGAGCAGGCCCGCACCGTGACCGGTGACTACTACCAGGCGCTTGTCGAGCGAAACTACGGGCGGGCGTACGAGCAGCTCTGCGACGACGCGCAGCAGCGCGAGTCCCGGCCCGAGTTCGAACGGCGCGCCACCGCCGAACCGCAGGTCACCGCGTTCCGGTTGGGTGAGGTGGACACCATCAACCTGACCATGCCGGTCGACGTGACGCTCGCCGGCGGCGACCGGGAGCAGCAGCAGGTCATCCTGGGGCGCGACGGCCAGACCGGTGGCGTGGAGGTCTGCGGGGTCAGCTGACCCACCCCCGGTATTCTGCTGGGCTCAGGGCGACGGTGGTCGTACCGTTGTCCCGAACCGACCGATCCATCCACATCTCGCCCCCGCCGACCGCCAGCCGGCGTAGGAGGAAACATGCCAGCCGACCGTATCGACGCCGTCGTCAGTCTCGCCAAGCGACGAGGCTTCGTCTTCCCCTCCAGTGAGATCTACGGGGGCACCCGATCGGCGTGGGATTATGGCCCGCTCGGCGTGGAACTCAAGGAGAACGTCCGCCGGCAGTGGTGGAAGACGATGGTCCAGCAGCGCGACGACGTCGTCGGCCTGGACTCCGCCGTGATCCTGGCCCGCAAGGTGTGGGAGGCGTCCGGCCACATCGCCGAGTTCGTCGACCCGCTCACCGAGTGCCAGTTCTGCCACAAGCGGTTCCGGGCCGACCACCTGGAGGAGGCGTACGAGGCCAAGCACGGCAAGCCGCCGGTCTCGCTCGCCGAGCTGAACTGCCCCAACTGCGGCAACAAGGGCACCTTCACCGAGCCGAAGATGTTCAACGGCCTGATGAAGACCTACCTGGGCCCGGTGGAGAGCGACGAGGGGCTGCACTACCTGCGCCCGGAGACCGCGCAGGGCATCTTCGTCAACTACAAGAACGTCGAGACGGTCGCCCGTAAGAAGCCGCCGTTCGGCATCGCGCAGACCGGCAAGTCGTTCCGCAACGAGATCACCCCGGGCAACTTCATCTTCCGGACCCGCGAGTTCGAGCAGATGGAGATGGAGTTCTTCGTCGAGCCGGGCACCGACGAGCAGTGGCACGAGTACTGGCTCTCCGAGCGCTGGAACTGGTACCTCGATCTCGGCCTGTCGGCGGACAATCTGCGCCTGTACGAGCACCCCAAGGAGAAGCTCTCCCACTACTCGAAGCGCACCGTCGACATCGAGTACCGCTTCCAGTTCGGCGGCACCGAGTTCGCCGAGCTGGAGGGTGTGGCCAACCGCACCGACTTCGACCTCTCCACGCACAGCAAGCACTCCGGCGTCGACCTGTCGTACTTCGACCAGACCAAGAGTGAGCGCTGGATGCCGTACGTCATCGAGCCGGCCGCGGGTCTGACCCGCGCGGTGCTCGCCTTCCTGCTGGAGGCGTACGACGAGGACGAGGCGCCGAACACCAAGGGCGGCGTGGACAAGCGCACGGTGATGCGGTTCGACCCGAGGCTGGCCCCGGTCAAGGTGGCGGTGCTGCCGCTGTCGCGCAACGAGGCGCTGTCGCCGAAGGCCAAGGATCTCGCGACGCTGCTGCGCAAGCGCTGGGTGGTGGAGTTCGACGACTCGCAGGCGATCGGCCGTCGCTACCGCCGGCAGGACGAGATCGGCACCCCGTTCTGTGTGACAGTCGACTTCGACACCCTGGACGACAACGCCGTGACGGTGCGCAACCGGGACACCATGGCCCAGGAGCGAGTCTCCCTGGACCAGGTCGAGCGCTACCTGATCGAGCGCCTCCCCGGCTGCTGACACGCCTCGGAAATGGGCCCCTTCACCACCGTTTGGTGAAGGGGCCATTTCGTGGCCTACCAGGGAAAACACCGGTGCGGGTGACCCGTCGGCGGGTCGCGGTCGATGAAATTAACTCAATGCCATCTTTCGATATCTTGGTCGTGATCGGAAGAAGGTGGGTTGACATGGCGAAGCGACTTCTCGTCCTCCGCGTGACCGCCGCCGCGGCAGTCGTCGCGGTGCTGCCGGCGCTCTCGGGCTCCACGGCCCACCTCGGTACCGCCCAGGTGCCCCCCGCCCAGGCTGCCGCCCCCGCCCCGCCGGCGCCGAACGCGTCGAGCGGGTCGGCCGGTTCGGTCGACCCGTCCGTGTGGTCCGCCGAGGGGATGATCGAGGCCGCCCAGTCGAGGCTGGAGCCGAGGGTCGCGTCCCGCCGTGGTCCCGCGCGCAGTGCGTCCCCGCGAGCCCCCACGACACGTCTCGCCCCCGTCACGGCGATCCACTCGCAGGCCGCGATCGACCGCGGAGCGCTCGTCACCTGGACGACCTCGCCGACGTGTCTCCTGGCGGGGCACGACACCATGGGCTGGGCGTGGCTGGACGACCTACCGGCGGGACGGGTGGTGCGGGTCGTGTCGGGGCCGTGCGCGGGCACCTACCAGGTGGTCGGACGCCGGTGGCAGCCGCGCAAGGGAGGCACGATGCCGCACTGGGCGAGCCGATACGACCTCGTGCTCCAGACCTGCACGGGGCCCAGCGGGACGGGCTTCAGCACCGCCCGCCGGCTGTCCCGGTAGGCCCGCTCGGATCGCCCCCGGGGCGTCGACCCGAGCGCCCGCCCTGCGGCGGGCATAGGGGGAGGAACCCCTCCGTATACTTGCGGGGTGAGTGAAGTCGCGGTGGCGCCCGGACGCCCGTTGACCCTCGGTGGCTACCAGGTGTGGCCGCCGGTGGTGCTCGCGCCGATGGCCGGGATCACCAACGTCGGTTTCCGCCGGCTCTGCCGGGAGCAGGGCGGCGGCATCTACGTCTGCGAGATGATCACCACCCGGGCGCTTGTCGAGCGGAACCCGAAGACGCTGCGCATGATCGCGTTCGGCGACGACGAGAAGCCGCGCAGCCTCCAGCTCTACGGCACCGACCCGGAGATCACCGCCGCCGCCGTGCGGATCGTGGTGGAACGCGACCTGGCCGACCACATCGACCTCAACTTCGGCTGCCCCGTACCCAAGGTCACCCGGCGTGGCGGCGGCGCGGCGCTGCCGTGGCGACGCCGGCTCTTCGCGCGGCTGGTGCGGGCCGCGGTGGACGCCGCGTCGCCGGCCGGGGTGCCGGTCACGGTCAAGATGCGCAAGGGCATCGACGACGACCACCTGACGTACGTCGAAGCCGGGCTCGCCGCCCAGGAGGCCGGCGTGGCCGCGGTGGCCCTGCACGGGCGGACGGCCGCGCAGCGCTACTCGGGCACCGCCGACTGGGACGCGATCGCCACCCTGAAGCAGGCCCTGGACGTGCCGGTGCTCGGCAACGGCGACATCTGGGAGGCCGACGACGCGCTGCGGATGGTCGCGCACACCGGGGTCGACGGCGTGGTCGTCGGGCGTGGCTGCCTGGGTCGCCCGTGGCTCTTCGCCGATCTGGAAGCTACCTTCGACGGTCGTCCGCAGCGGCGGCTGCCCACCCTCGGCGAGGTGGCGGTGACCATGCGCCGGCACGCCGAGCTGCTTGTCGACCAGTTCGTGGCCGGCGCCCGCAACCCGGCCCGGGGCGAGCGGGACGGCTGCACCGATTTCCGCAAGCACGTCGCCTGGTACCTCAAGGGCTTCCCGGTCGGCGGCGAGCTGCGCCGCTCGCTGGCGATGATCGAAAGCCTGGCCCAGCTCGACGACCTGCTCGGCAAGCTCGATCCGGCGGAGCCGTTCCCGATGACCGCCCTGGGCCAGCCCCGTGGGCGCACCAACTCCCCGGGCAAGGTCTTCCTGCCGGAGGGTTGGCTGGCCAGTCGGGACGACGACGCCGTCCCCGAGGGTGCCGAGATGGACGACTCCGGCGGCTGAGCCGTTGGTCGGCTGAGTCCTTGGGTCGGCTCGGCCGTTGACTCCCTGGGTCTGTGAGTCTGTGGGTCTGTGGGTCCGGCGTCCTGTCGAGCCGATGTCGTGAACGAAACACCTGCTCGACGCGGCCGGCCACGACCCTGACGTGCCCGAAGGGCCGGTCCCCGTGGTGGGGTCCGGCCCTTCGGTGGTGCGGCCCTTCGGTGGTGCGGTGGTGCGGTGGTGCTTGTTGGTGTGGGTCAGTTGGTGGCGTAGCCGCGGGTGGCGATCCAGTCGGCGAGGTGCTCGACGGTCACCTCGTAGGAGGCCTGGTTCGGGTCGGCGGAGTCGGCGATCCTCACGATGGTGCCGTTGTCGCGGTAGCCGACGACGCTGATGTAGTGCCCACCCTCGTAGGAGTGGGAGACACCGTCGGTGTCGGTGCTCGTCCCGGCGATGTTGGCCACCACAGCCCGGCCGCCATCCACGGTCTTGACGATGTCGGCGCGCAGGGTGTCGGTCTGCTTGGCGTCGGCGTCGGGCTTGCTGATTTCGACGCTGTGGTAGGCGTCGGCCTTGCCGGTTTCCTTGTTCAGGACCGGGGTGATGTCGTTGATGCTGTTGGTGCCGGCCTCGGTGGTGCCCATTTCCTTGGCCATGTCGTCGACGTTGATGTTCTTGCCCTGGACGCTGAGGGCGTTTCGGGTGGCGGCGGGGCCGCAGTAGTAGAAGTTCGGCTGCGCCTCGTAGCGCACACCCAGCTGACGTTCACCGTGATCCTTGCGGTCGGTCTGGGTCTGGGTGGTCGGCTTGGCGTCCGACGCGGCGTAGGCGGTGGTGACGGGGCCGGCGATGGCACCGCCGGTGAAGGCGAGCCCAGCGGCGGTCAGGGCGGTCTTACGGATCAGATCGGTACGCATGGTGGCGTGCTCCTCTGCATCGGGGGTGTGCCCGCACGGCAGTCAACAAGGGGGTGCGTGCCGTGCGGGGAAGTTCGCGATGACGCCGGCGATCCGGGGGGACCTGCTCGGGCGTTCGGGGGTGTAACCATCCGGGGCGGCGGGGTATTTCGCCACGCTGGTCCGGGGGCGGCCCTGCCACTTGGGTCCGGGGTGGCCCTGCCACTTCGGGGGCCGGGGGTGTAACCGCGGCGACCCGGCGGGTGTTCTCGGCGGCTGCCGTGCACCACGGCCCGTGGTCGCGGTGGCGTGCCAGGTATAACGACCCCGCCCGACCGGCCATTCCGCCGCCGGAGTGGTCCCGACCACCCGACACCGACCACCAAACCCGACAACTCGCCCACCGTGCCCACCTGGCTAACCGACACGGCGGACGAGCCGGCGTGATCGACTCGGGTTCACGGAAATCGCGGTGTCCGGATGCCGGGGACACCCCGACATCATGAAAGCCGAGACGATCACGCCGGTCTGTGGCGATCATGCGCTGCGGGCCGGGGATCAGGGCGCGGCGGTGTCGGTATGCGTCGTGTCGCGTTGGGTGGGGATGGTCGGGGTGTTCGGCCAGGGGACCTCGGGCGCGCGGTGGAAGGTGATGCCGGCCCTCTCCCAGCGCGGGCCCTGAGCAGCCAGTCGGTTACGGAAGCCGGCCCAGTCGTGGGTCGCCCGGGGTGACCAACCCAGCTCGCCGATGGCGGGCAGTCGGGGCAGGAGCAGAAACTCGATGTCGGCCAGCGAGGTCACCGACTCGGTCCAGAGCGGGGCCTCCACCCCGAGGACGGCCGTGGCGGGCACGTCTGCGACATGTGTGCCCGGATCCCAGTCGTACGCCTTGCGCACGTCGATCAGGCCAGCCCAGTCGTGCCCGATGGGGGTGTCCGATGCGTACTTCATGTCCAGGTAGGCGTGGTTGCCGGGGGACACGATGAGGCGGGCGCCCCGCCGGACCGCGTCGGCCGTGGTGGGGTCGTCGGCGTTCGTGCCCCACCACTGCAACACCCGACCGTCGATGTGCCCGGCCGGTGCGAGCTGGTGCCAGCCGACGACGGTCTTGCCGACGCCGGCCACGATGCGCTGCACCCGCTCGACGAAACCGGTGTAGACCTCGCCCTTGACCTTGAACGCCTCGTCGCCGCCGATGTGCAGCCACGGCCCCGGGGTGAGCGCGGCCACCTCGCCCAACACGTCCGTGACGAAGTCGTACGTGCGCTCGTCGGCCGGGTCGACGTAGCTGAAACCGACTTCGGTGCCGGTGTACGGCGGCGGTGCGATCTTGTCCGGTGCCAGCTCCGGATACGCGACGAGCGCCGAGTTGGTGTGCCCGGGAAGGTCGATCTCCGGGACGACCGTGATGTGGCGGGCGGCGGCGTAGGAGACGATCCGCCGGTAGTCGGCCTTCGTGTAATGCCCGCCGGGGCCACCGCCGACCTCGGTCGCCCCACCGATGGAGGTCAACCTCGGCCAGGAGTCGACGGCGATCCGCCAGCCCTGGTCGTCGGTCAGGTGCAGATGCAGGTGGTTGAGCTTGTAGCGGGCGAGGTGGTCCACGACGCGCAGGATGTCCTCGACGGTGAAGAAGTGCCGTGCGACGTCGAGCATCGCGCCCCGGTAGGGAAATCGGGGAGTGTCGGTGATGGTCCCGCCGGGCAGCGCCCAGCGTTCGGTGACCGGGGTCGGGCTTTCGATGGCCGGCGGCAGCAGTTGGCGCAGGGTCTGCACGCCGTGGAAGAGGCCGGTGGCGGTGACGGCGGTGAGGCGGACTCCGTCGCGGGCGACGTCGAGCCGGTAACCCTCCGCGCCGAGGTCGGCGGCCTCGTCCAGCACCAGCGCGATGCCACCGGCCGACCCCGGCCCGGCTGCGTCGGCGGGCGGCACCGGGTGGACCGCTGCGTCGGCCGTTGGCACCGGACGGGCGGCTGCGTCGGCCGTCGGCACCGGGTCGGCGGCGGGGTGGGTGATCGGCAGCGGGTAGCCGGTGGCGGGCCGGAGCAGCTCGGCGAGTTGCGTGGCGACGGCGAGTGCGGCGGGGTCGGCGCCGACCACGATGACCGCGTCGGCCGGCAACACCCAGTCGTCGGCCGGGACTGGCCGGACCTGCGCGGGAGCGGGCACGACGTCGGCCAGCCGGTGCGGGGCCGGCGGTGCGAGGTGCGGGGCCGGCGGGGCGAGGTGCGGGGCCGGCGGTGCGAGGTGTGGTGTCGGCGGGGCGAGGTGCGGGGCCGGCGGGGCGAGTAGTTCGTGAGCGGCCCGCTCGGCGGCCTGGGCCAGGGTGACCGCGTCCGACTCCCGCGCCGGTGGCGGCACCGGGCCGGTGGCGGGGGTGGGGGAGGGGATGGTCGACACGGCGGCGACTCCGAGGGGTGTATTCGCGTCGGTTATGGCAAAAGTGAGGTTCACCGGCTGGCGTGCCGTCAAGCGTACGACGCTCGGCCGGGGTGCGTGATGGTGCGCATGGAAGCGTTCCCAGAAACCGGTACGAACACGGATAGTCGTGATGGCTGTGCCAATTGTCACCGAAAGGTCCCAGGTCATCCGACGCTCGCCTAACCTTCGGCCTGAACCTTCGTTAAGTTTCCGTCCGGCGCGTGTATGGAGGCTTTGGTGGCAGCGCAAGAGACCGTCGACCACAAGTACGTCTACGACTTCTCCGAAGGCAACAAGGATCTCAAGGACCTGCTCGGCGGCAAGGGGGCGAACCTCGCCGAGATGACGAACCTCGGCCTGCCCGTTCCCCCCGGCTTCACCATCACCACCGAGGCCTGCCAGGCGTACCTCGCGACGGGGCGGGAGCCGGACGGGCTCGCCGGTCAGATCGAGGCGCACCTGGAATCGCTGGAGCGCGCGATGGGCAAGCGCCTCGGTGACCCGGGGGACCCGCTGCTGGTCTCGGTCCGCTCCGGTGCCAGGTTCTCCATGCCCGGCATGATGGAGACCGTCCTCAACGTCGGCCTCAACGACCAGAGCGTGGTCGGGCTCTCCGCCCAGGCCGGCGGCAACGACAGGTTCGCCTGGGACTCCTACCGCCGCCTCATCCAGATGTTCGGCAAGACCGTCTGCGAGGTCCCGGGCGAGGAGTTCGAGCACGCACTCGACCAGATCAAGAGCGCCAAGGGTACGCACGACGACCTGGACCTGGACGCGGACGACCTGCGGGGGCTTGTCGACGCGTACAAGAAGATCTTTTTGAAGCACACCGGTCGGGAGTTCCCGCAGCAGCCGCGTGAGCAGCTCGACCTCGCCATCCGGGCGGTCTTCGAGTCGTGGAACGCCGAGCGCGCGGTGCTCTACCGCCGCCAGGAGCGCATCCCGGCCGACCTGGGCACCGCGGTCAACGTGGTGACGATGGTCTTCGGCAACCTCGGCCCGGATTCGGGCACCGGTGTCGCGTTCACCCGTGACCCGGCCAGTGGCGCGCAGGGCATCTACGGCGACTACCTGGCCAACGCCCAGGGCGAGGACGTCGTCGCCGGCATCCGCAACACCGTGCCGTTGCAGGAGTTGGGGCAGCTCGACAGGGCTTCCTACGACGAGCTGCTCGGCATCATGGCTCGGCTGGAGGAGCACTACAAGGACCTCTGCGACATCGAGTTCACCATCGAGCGCGGCAAGTTGTGGATGTTGCAGACCCGGGTGGGCAAGCGCACGGCCGCCGCCGCGTTCGTCATCGCCGGTCAACTCGTCGACGAGGGCCTGATCGACCTGGACGAGGCGCTGCACCGGGTCAACGGCGCGCAACTGGCCCAGCTGATGTTCCCCCGCTTCCAGCTCGACCACGAGTTCCAGCCGGTCGCGACGGGTATCGGGGCCTCGCCGGGCGCGGCGTCCGGCACCGTGGTCTTCACCTCCGCGCGGGCCGTCGAGCTGGCCGCCGAGGGGAGGTCGGTGATCCTGGTCCGCCGGGAGACCAACCCGGACGACCTGAACGGCATGATCGCCGCCAAGGGCATTCTCACCTCCCGTGGCGGCAAGACCAGCCACGCGGCGGTGGTGGCCCGGGGCATGGGCAAGACCTGCGTCTCCGGTGCCGACGAGATCGACGTGAACGTGCCGGCGAAGCGGTTCACCGTGGCCGGGCAGACCGTGCAGGAGGGCGACGTCGTGTCCATCGACGGCACCACCGGCAAGGTCTACCTCGGCGAGGTGCCGGTCATGCCGTCGGAGGTGGTGCAGTACTTCGAGGGCAGCCTCGACCCGGAGCACATCGACAACGCGCTGGTCCGGGCCGTACACCGGATCATGACGCACGCCGACGGGAAGCGGCGGCTGGCGGTCCGCACGAACGCCGACACCGGCGCGGACGCCGCCCGGGCCCGGCGCTTCGGCGCCGAGGGCATCGGGTTGTGCCGCACCGAGCACATGTTCCTCGGCGACCGGCGGGAGCTGGTCGAGCGGCTGATCCTGGCGCGCGCCCCGGGGGAGCGGGAGGCGGCGTTGGCGGCGCTGCTGCCGTTGCAGCGGGCCGACTTCGAGGAGATCTTCCGGGAGATGGACGGGCTGCCGGTCACCGTCCGGCTGATCGACCCGCCGCTGCACGAGTTTTTGCCGCCGTTGGAGCAGCTCGCGGTCAACGTGGCGGTCGCCCAGGAACGCGGCGAGGACGTCGCCAAGGAGGAGGCGCTGCTGGCCGCCGTGCGGCGGATGCACGAGGAGAACCCGATGCTCGGGTTGCGGGGCGTGCGCCTCGGTCTGGTCATTCCCGGCCTGTTCGCGATGCAGGTCCGGGCCATCGCCGAGGCGGCGGTCAGTTGCGCCCGCGACGGTGGCGTGGCGAAGCCGGAGATCATGGTGCCGCTGGTCGGGGCCGTGCAGGAGTTGGAGACGGTCCGCGCCGAGGCCGAGAAGATCATCGCGGAGGTGGTCGGGGACAGTGGGGTCGAGGTGCTGATCGGCACCATGATCGAGGTGCCCCGGGCGGCGTTGACCGCCGGGCAGATCGCCGAGGCGGCCCAGTTCTTCTCCTTCGGCACCAACGACCTGACCCAGATGGGCTGGGGTTTCTCCCGCGACGACGTCGAGGGGGCGTTCTTCTGGCGCTACCTGGAGCTGGGCATCTTCGGCATCTCGCCGTTCGAGTCGATCGACCGCGACGGCGTCGGCCGGCTGGTGCGGATCGCCGCCGAGGAGGGCCGGGCCGCCCGACCCGGGCTGAAGCTCGGGGTCTGCGGCGAGCACGGCGGCGACCCGGACTCGGTGCACTTCTTCCACGAGGTCGGCCTGGACTACGTGTCCTGCTCGCCGTTCCGGGTGCCGGTGGCCCGCCTGGAGGCCGGTCGGGCCGTCGTGGAGACCGGCGGCTCGGACAGCCGGTGACGCGGGCCGGCGGCGGCCCGGCCGCCGCCGGCACCGACGATCAGATCGGCGGGCGACGCCAGGTCGGCCGCGCCGAGCGGCGCAACTGCGTGGGTAGGGTCGCCATCGGGGTACGCACGGCGAGCGGCGCGTGCGCATCCGGAACGGCTGTGGCACCCACACCGCCGCCGCGGGTGTCCAACACCGAGCCGGCCCGTCGGGCCACCGCCCGAGCCTCCTGGTGCAGCTCCTCCAGGCTTTCCGGTCCTGATGCGGTGACCAGGGTCAGCAGGGCGGTGCGCCCCGCCGGGTAGGTGACCACACAGCCGGCCGTCGTGCAGACCACCGACTCCCGGAACTCACCACGCCGGACGGTGTCGGCAACCCGGTTGCCGAGCCCGAAACTGGCGGCGGCCAGCGCGGCGAGGTGGGTGGCGTCGGTGCTGGGCAGATCACTGGAGATGAGCAGCCCGTCGGTGCCGGCCAGCACCGCCCCGGCGACCTCGGGTCGGCGTCGGCGCAGCCCGCGTAGTTCCGTACCCACCACCGTGTCTGCGTCCACGAGCTGCTCCCTTACCGGTCGGGATCTGCGTGTCGGTCGGCTGGTCACGTTCGGCGATGGGAACGCTACCGCTGGCCATCTCCGCCCGCGAGCCCGTAACGCACGGCGATCGGTCGACAACTCCGGGCCGATCGGCGGTTGTGGACACTTCGTCGACGCGTCGGGGGCGCGTCGGGCAGCCGGGACGGGCGTAACCTTGGCTCGCTCGCAAACGGCTGATTGCGTACGCCGTCGAACGGGAAAGGTGACTGAATGACCAGCGTCTGGGAGAGCCTCACCGTCGATGCCCGTGATCCGGCGCGACTGGCCCGTTGGTGGGCCGAGGCGCTCGGCTATCAGGTCGTCACCGAGAAGCCGGGCGGCGTGGAGATCCGCCAGTCCGCGGACCGGTCGCCCGCCCTGTTCTTCGGCCTGGTGACCGAGGGCAAGGAGCGCAAGAACCGGCTGCACCTCGACCTGCGCCCCGCCGACCGGGAGGCCGAGGTCGAGCGCCTGGTCGACATGGGCGCCCGGCACGTCGACATCGGCCAGGGTGACGTCGACTGGACGGTGCTGGCCGACCCCGAGGGCAACGAGTTCTGCGTCCTGCGTGAGCGCGAGGAGTGAGCCGGTTTTGCGAGCCCCGCAGTCGCGAACAGCGGTGGTTCCGTGAGCGCGAGGAGTGAGCCGGTTTTGCGAGCCCCGCAGTCGCGAACAGCGGTGGTTCCGTGAGCGCGAGGAGTGAGCCGGTTTTGCGAGCCCCGCAGTCGCGAACAGCGGCGGCTGCGTGAGAAGTGAGCCGGACGCCCGCCTGGTCGAGGAGTCGCCCAAGGACACCGGGCATCGCCGCTCACCGTACGAGCGGGACCGTGCCCGGGTGTTGCACTCGGCGGCGTTTCGTCGGCTGGCCACCAAGACCCAGGTGCACACCGCCGGCACCGACGACTTCCTGCGTACGCGGCTGACGCACTCGTTGGAGGTGGCGCAGATCGCCCGCGAGGTGGGTGCCCGGTTGGGCTGCGATCCGGATGTGGTCGACGTCGCCGGGTTGGCTCACGATCTCGGGCATCCGCCGTTCGGGCACAACGGCGAGTCCGCTCTGGACCTGCTGGCCACGCCCTGCGGCGGCTTCGAGGGCAATGCGCAGACGTTGCGGGTGTTGACCCGGTTGGAGGCGAAGGTGCTCGCCCCGGACGGTTCGTCCGCCGGCCTGAACCTGACCCGCGCGTCGCTGGACGCGATCGGCAAGTACCCCTGGCCGCGTCGTCCGGGGCAGCGCAAGTTCGGGGTGTACGCGGACGACGCGGCGGTCTTCGGCTGGCTCCGGGCTGGTGCTCCCGGCGACCGGCGCTGCCTGGAGGCGCAGGTGATGGATTGGGCGGACGACGTCGCGTACTCGGTGCACGACGTGGAGGACGGCATCCACGGCGGGTACGTGACGTTGGGTCCGCTGCTCGCGGATGCCGACGAGCGGGCCGCGCTCTGCGCCGACGTGGCCGCCGCGTACTCCGGCGAGTCGGCGGACGACCTGGCCGGGGTGCTGGTGGATCTGCTGGCCGATCCGCTGCTGGCCCCGCTGGCCGGCTACGACGGCAGCCACCGCGCCCAGGTCGCGCTGAAGGCCACCACGAGTGGGCTGACCGGCCGGTTCGTGTCGGCGGCGGTGGCCGCCACGGAGGAGCGCTCCGGCCCCGGCCCGCACCGCCGCTATGACGCCGATCTGGTGGTGCCGAGGCTGGTCCGGGCCCAGTGCGCGCTGCTCAAGGGCATCGCCCTGCGGTACGTGATGCGTCGGTCCGGGTTCCGGGACCGCTACGAACGGCAGCGGACGATGCTTGCCGAGTTGGTGGCCGCACTGCTGCGGCGTGCGCCGGACGGGCTCGATCCGATCTTCGCGCCGATGTGGCGGGCGGCGGAGGATGACGCCGCCCGACTGCGGGTGGTGATCGACCAGGTCGCCTCGCTCACCGACCCGGCGGCGGTGACCTGGCACACCCGACTGGCCGGTAACGGCACACCGCCGAACGGTCACGAGCCAGCTTAGGCTAGCCTAACTGTCATGACGGAGCGCCCCAGGAACGTCACCTCGGTCCACGTGCTGCGCACCGAGCGGCCCACCCCGCACCTGATTCGGCTCGTCCTCGGTGGGGACGAGCTGACCGGCCTGCCGGTGGGCGAGTTCACCGACCACTACATCAAGCTGGTGTTCCCGCAGCCCGGTGTCGCGTACCCGCAGCCGTTCGACCTCGCCGCGATCCGCCGGGACCTGCCCCGGGAGCAGTGGCCGCGGCTGCGTGCGTACACCGTGCGGCGGTGGGACCCGCTGGCCGAGGAACTGACCGTGGACGTGGTGCACCACGGCGACGAGGGGCTGGCCGGCCCGTGGGCCGCCGCGCTGCGTCCGGGTGACCCGGTGCACTTCGTCGGCCCCGGCGGGGCGTACGCGCCGAGCCCGGACGCGGACTGGCACCTGCTGGTCGGCGACGAGAGCGCCCTGCCGGCGATCGCCGCCGCGTGCGAACGACTGCCGCTGGGTGCGCCCGCCCACGTCTTCGTGGAGATCGCCGACCCGGCGGACGAGCAGAAACTGCTCAGCCCCGGCGCGGTCGAGCTGACCTGGCTGCACCGGGGCGACCGTCCGGTGGGCGAGGCGCTCGTCGAGGCGGTCCGCGCGTTCGAGTTCCCGGCCGGCCGGGTGCACGCGTTCGTGCACGGCGAGGCCGCCTTCGTCCGGGACCTGCGCCGGCTGCTGCGCGGCGAGCGGGGCGTACCCCTCGACCGGCTCTCCATCTCCGGCTACTGGCGGCGCGGCATGGACGACGAGGGTTGGCGCTCCACCAAGGCCGACTGGAACAGCCAGGTGGCGGCCGAGGAGGCCACCGCCGCCTGAGGGCTGGCTCAACCCTCGGGCGTGCGGTTCGCCTTGCCGGCGCGGGCGAGCCGTCGGCTGAGCAGTACGGCGTACCCGACGACCGCCAGGGAGAGCAGCGACAGCATCACCCTCGGTCGGTGCACCGTCGCGGTGATCAGGGAGACCGAGAGCACCCCGTAGGCGGAGATCGCCAACCGGGCGAGGCTCGGTCGGGTCCACAGCCAGTACAGGGCCAGGCCACACAACGTCCAGATCACCATCGAGGCGCCCAGCAGCAGTCGCAGCTCCAGCGGCAGCCGGGCCGCGTTGGCGTCGACAAGCCGGACCACCTGGCCGAGCGCCCAGCCGAGCAGCAGCAGCGCGCCGCCGAGCGGGATGTGCAGGTAGCTGTACGCCTGCCCGCCGCGCAGCCGACTCTGGAGCAGGCGGGTGGTGACGAATGTGGTGTAGACCCACCAGACGGCCGCCGGGATGAGGAAGGCCATCGCGGCGGTGAGGATCATGTGCGGCGGAGGGTGGTCCGGCACCGCGAAGAGCAGGCTGGCCAACGCGCTGCCCAGCACGATGATGGTGAACTGGCCGATGCGTTCCGGCAGGTGCCGGTTGTCCACCGGCCAGCGGTTGAGCCACCGCACACCGACCCAGGGGGTGGCCAGTTCGATGACCATCGCGACGATCCACAGGACCGGGCGCAGCTCGGTGGGCATGATCAGCGACACCAGCCAGATCAGCCAGCCCGACCCGAAGCCGATCAGGTAGACGGTCGTCACCAGGCGGGCCATCGCGCTGGTCGGGCGGGCCCGCAGGTACAGCAGGAGCAGCACGCCCCGCACGATCAGGTAGCCGACCGGCAGCAGCACGCTCTCCGGGACCTCGTCGACGCCGAGGGTCATCGCGCCCGCGCCGACCAACGCGACGAGCACCAGCAGTCGGTGCGGCGCGTCGTCCGGATCGAACCGGGTGTCGTAGTAGACCTGCCCCAACCAGGCCCACTGGATCACCACGAAGAGCCCGATCACGGCCAACACGGCAGTCGGCGACGGGGACGGTTCGTTGCCCAGCCGGGCCACCACCGCCGCCAACGCGTACACGAAGATGAGGTCGAGGAAGAGCTCCAACCAGGTGGCGTGCCGGTGGCCGGCCTCGTCGGCCTGCGGGGTCTGCCCGCGTAGCCCCATCCGAGCGGCAAGCCGGCTCGGCAGGTGGAGGGCGTCGGTGCGTACCCTGCGCATCTGGTCATGGTCCCCGTGCGGGCCCGGCCGGCGGGCCGGAACCGCCCAGCCGGCGGCGGTGGCCGCCACACCGGCATCCCCCGGCCGGCGTGTCGTCGGCCCGGCAGGGCAGGATGTACGCCGAGGGGGTGGCGCATGGCTGGGCGGATCCGGGACGAGGACATCGCACTGGTCCGGGAACGCACCTCGATCGGGGATGTGATCTCCGAGACGGTCACCCTCAAGTCCGCCGGTGGCGGCAACCTCAAGGGTCTGTGCCCGTTCCACGACGAGAAGAGCCCGTCGTTCAACGTCTCCCCGGCCCGCAACGTCTGGTATTGCTTCGGCTGCGGGGCCGGCGGCGACGCGATCAAGTTCCTGATGGACGCCGACCACCTCAGCTTCGTCGAGTCGGTCGAGCGGCTGGCCGGCCGCGCCGGCATCCAACTGCGCTACGTCGAGGACGACCGGAGCACCCCACGCCCCCGCCCGCAGCAGGGCCAACGGCAGCGCCTGGTCGCCGCGCACGCCGCCGCTGTCGAGTTCTACCGGGCGCAGCTCAGCACGGCCGGGGCCCGGCCGGCACGGGAGTTCCTGGCCAAACGGGGTTTCGACCGGGCCGCCGCCGAGCGCTACGGCTGTGGTTTCGCCCCGGAGGGTTGGGACCTGCTCACCAAGCACCTGCGCCAGCAGGGTTTCACCCACCAGGAGCTGGTCACCGCCGGGCTGTCCCGGGAGTCCCGCTCCGGCACCCTGATCGACAGGTTCCGCCGTCGGCTGCTCTGGCCGATCCGGGACCTCGCCGGCGACGTGATCGGCTTCGGCGCGCGCAAGCTCTTCGACGATGACGACGGCCCGAAATACCTGAACACCCCCGAGACGCCGATCTACAAGAAGTCGCACGTGCTCTACGGCATCGACCAGGCCAAGCGCGAGATCGCCAAACAGGGTCGGGCGGTCATCGTCGAGGGTTACACCGACGTGATGGCCTGCCACCTCGCCGGGGTGACCACTGCGGTGGCGACCTGCGGCACCGCCTTCGCGGCGGACCACATCTCCGTGCTGCGGCGGCTCCTGTTCGACAGCGACGAGGTGGCCGGCGAGATCATCTTCACCTTCGACGGTGACGCGGCCGGTCAGAAGGCCGCGCTGCGGGCCTTCGAAGACGACCAGCGGTTCGTCGGGCGCACGTTCATCGCGGTCAGCCCCGACAACATGGACCCGTGCGATCTGCGGCTGGCCAAGGGTGACCTGGCGGTGCGTGACCTGGTCGCCCGCCGCGAGCCGCTCGTCGACTTCGCGCTGCGGCACGTGATCGGCCGCTTCGACCTGGACACCGTCGACGGCCGGGTCGAGGCCATGCGTCACGCCGCGCCGCTTGTCGCGCGACTCAAGGACCGGGAGAAGCGCCCGGAGTACGTCCGCAAGCTCGCCATGGATCTCGGGATGGAGATCGAGCCGGTGCAACGGGCGGTGCTCGCCGCCGCCAACACCCCGCCGTCCGGCACCCGCGACGCCGCCCCCGCCGCCCGGCCCGCCTCGGCCCGCCCGGAGCCGGCCCTGGACAGCCCGCAGTCGATGGTCGAGCGGGAGGCGCTGAAGCTCGCCCTCCAGCAGCCCGTCCTGGCCGGGCCCATGTTCGACGCGGTCGAGTCGACCGAATACCGCCACCCGGTGCACGTGGCGGTGCGCGCGGCCATCGGGGCGGCCGGTGGTGCCGCGTCGGCGACCGGCGGCGCGGTCTGGATCGAGTCGGTCCGGGACGCCTGCGACGACCTGGCCGCGGCGGCGCTCGTCGGCGAGTTGGCGGTGGAGCCGCTGCGCATCGACGGCGAAGCGGACCCGCGCTACGTGTCGATCACCATGGCCCGGGTGCAGTTCGGGTCGGTGACCTCGCGCATCCGCGACATCAAGTCGCGCATCCAGCGGATCAACCCGGTCAACAACAAGGACGAGTACTTCGCCGCCTTCGGTGAGCTGCTGTCCCTGGAGCAGCACGCGCGGGCGCTACGCGAGCAGGCTGCGGGAGGCCTCTAGATGGGACTGTTCAGCCGCAAGCCGAAGCTGCCACCGGCCAGCCGGCCGCCGCTGACCCCCGACGAGCGGGTGCTGGCCTGGGCGGCTGCCGGCAACGGCGAGGGTGACGGGGTGGTGGTCGCCAGCAACCTCGGGCTGTGGCTGCCCGGTCGGGGGCACCGGCTCGGCTGGCACACCATTCTCAAGGCCGTCTGGTCCGGCCGGCAGTTGACAGTCACACCCGCCGAGACAGTCGTCGAGCGCGACGGCTACACGGTGGTCGCCGACGGCCCGGCCGAGACGTACCTGCTGCTCGACCCGGGTGAGCTGCCGCACCAGGTGCGGGCGCGGGTGACCCGCTCGGTCGCGTACACCGAGCACCAGCCGGTGCCCGGCGGCGCGGCGCGGGTCGCGGCCCGGCGCGTGGCCGGGGCCGACGGTCTCACCTGGACGGTCCGCCTGGATCCCGGCACCCCGGCGGACGACGAGGCCCTGCTCGCCGAGACCGACCGCCTGGTCGGCCTGGCCCGCGCCGCCACGGCCCCCGGGGACCTGTGAGCGACCGCCCGGTCGCTCAACTCCCCCGGTAGTAGCGGCCGGCACCGGGATGCAGCGGGATCGGCTCGCTCAGCGCGGCGCTGGCCCGGGTGAAGTTCGCCGCCTCGGGATGGACGGCGATCAGCTCCGCCTGGTGTTCGAAGAGCGTCCGGGTGAGGTCGTACGCCAGACCGTCGGGCATGTCGGCGCTGACCAGGATCACGTTCGCCACGGTGATGGTGGGCGCGTCACTCGCCGTCTTGTAGACGTTGGCGCTCAACGTCGAGGTCGTGTAGACGGGGCCGTAGCCCTTCTCCAACGGCTGGAGAAGGTTGTCCAGCGGTAGCAGCCGGAACGCACCGGGCGAACTGGTGAGCAGGTCCTTGATGCCGGGGGTGGGCAGACCGCCGGAGAAGAACATGGCGTCCAGGCTGCCGGCCCGCATCTGTTTCACGGTCTCGGGCAGCGACAGGGTGAGCCGTCGGACGTCGCGGTCCGGATCGAGATTGGCCGCCGTGAGCAGCCGGCCGGCGATGATGTCGGTGCCGGACTTCGGCGAGCCGGTGGAGACCCGCTTGCCACGAAGGTCGGCGACGGTTTCGATCTTGCTGTTGGCGCGCACGATCAGGTGGGTGTAGTTGCTGTAGATGCGGGCCAGCGCGCGGACCGACTGCGGCTTCCCGTCGAACGCGCCCTTTCCGGCGATGGCGTCGGCCGCGGTGTCGGCGAGACTGAACGCGATCTCCATGTCGCCGTTGGTCAGACGGTTGATGTTCTCCACCGAGGCGCCGGTCGGCTCGGCCCGTGCCTCGTAGCCGGGCAGATGCCGATTGATCAGGTCCGCGTAGCCGCCGCCGAGCTGGTAGTAGACACCAGTGGTGTTGCCGGTGGCCAGGAAGATCCGCCCACCGTGCCAGGCGTCCGACGTGGACGATTCGCCGCCGCAACCCGCGACGAGCACGGCCAGCAGCAACGCCGCCCCCAGCCGCCGCACTCGGGTGGTCACCGTCGAACCGCCGGCTCCAGGGCCTCGGCCACTCGCTGCACCAGGGTCGCGGTCTCGTAGCCGATCTGGCCGAGGTCACAGCCGGGTGCCGCGAGCACGCCGAGCAGCGCGCGTGAGCCGACCGCCATCACCAGCAGCACACCACCGTCCATGTCGACGATCTGCTGGCGTACGCGGCCCGCGGACATCAACCGAGCCGCGCCGACGGTCAGGCTCGCCAGTCCGCTGATCACGGCGGCGAGCTGGTCGACCTGGTCGATCGAGAGGTGGGGGGAGGCGGCCAGTCGAAGCCCGTCCTCGGAGACCGCGAGGGCGTGCGACACATCCGGAACCTGGTCCACGAAGTTCGCGAGCAGCCAGTCCAAGCCTGTTGTCACGGGTGGCGTCATCGGATTCTCCCGGTGGGTTTCGTGTACGGGTTGGAGCGGGCGGCGCTCGCAACGCCTTCGGCGAGGGCGGAGAGGCGACGCCGGACCACCTCGGGATCGAGCAGATCCGACTCGCTGGCGGGGGGCGGTGGTGGGGGCAGGTGCGTGGGCAGCTGCGTGGGCAGTGAGTCACCGCGACTGCGACGAGGCAGCCCGCCGGCGGTGAGCTGCGGGGTTGGCGGGGCAGCCGGCGGCGGTGGGGAATCGGCGGCCGGAAACGGCCCGGTGGGCGGCGGTACCGCGGCGACGCCGCGAGCCTGCCCGCCCGCCGCGCCCTTGGCGGCGACCAGTGGCCGTGCCCCGGCCGTGGCGTTGCTGATCGGCCGGAACCAGGCCGCCGGTCGTCCGGCCAGCGGCCGACCCGCCACGGGCTGGTGATGGGCGACCGTTTCGATCCGGGTCAACAGCAGGTCGGGGAGTTCCACCTGGGCGATGGTGCCGGTGCCGGTGCTGTAGAGCTGCACCCGGATCCCGTACCGGACGGCCAGGTGGGCCACCACGTGCAACCCCATGCTGCCGGCCGCCGCACTGCTGATCATGGCTGGGCTCGCGAGCCGTTCGTTGATCGAGGCCAGCCGGCCCGGCCGGATGCCGATCCCGTGGTCGTGCACCCGCAGCAACAGCCCGTCGACCGTGTGCCGGCCGTCGACCAGCACCGGCGTGTGCGGCGGCGAGTAGACGGTGGCGTTCTCCAGCAGTTCGGCGAGCAGGTGCACCAGGCTGCCGACAGCCGCGCCCTGCACCCCGGCCGCCGGCAGGTTCAGCTCCACCCGGGGATAGTGCTCGATCTCCGAGGCCGCCGCCCGGACCACGTCCTCCAGGTGCAGCGGCGCCTCGTGCCCCCGGCTCGGCTCGCCGCCGGAGAGGACCAGCAGGTTCTCCCCGTTGCGACGCAGGCGTGCGGCGAGGTGATCCAGTGCGAAGAGGCGTTCGAGGATCCGGGGATCGGTCTCCTCGCGCTCGAAGTCGTCAAGCAGCCGTAGCTGGCGGGTGATCAGGGTACGGATCCGCCGGGCCAGCGCCTCGGCCATCCGCGTCATGTCCAGGCGCAACTCGGCCTGCGCGCCGGCGAGGCGCAGCGTGGCCTGACTGACCGTGCCGAACGCCGCGGCGACCTGGGCGACCTCGTCGTGTCCACGCGCGATCGCGGCGGTGGCCGCGCCGGCGGCGCTCTCGTCCGGGCGCTCCGCCCCGGCGGCGATGGCGGTGATCCGCTCCGGCAGCTCGTGGTTCGCCATGGCCAACGCCGCGGCCCGCAGCCGGCTCAACCGTCGGCTGATCCGGATCGCCAGCACCACGGCCGTGATCAGCGAGCCGAGCGCCACGGCAATGGTCACCCCACCGGTGAGCAGGGCCGTCCTCAGCGCTTCGCGGGCCAGCGCCGCGGCGTCACGGTCGAGATCCTCGGAGAGTTCACGGCCGAGCAGGTTGAGTCGGCGCAGGGTGCCACTCTGTGCCACGAACCAGGCGTCGCCGTCGGTCTTCATCGCCTGCGCGCCACCGTCGGTCGCCAACACCGCGTCCCGCATGGTGCGGGCCGTCTCCACGTCACCGCCGGTCATCAGCCGGGCCCAGGACCTGCTCGCCGTGTCGGTGGCGATCCGGAGGAACTCGGCCTCGCGCTGCTCCTGAGCACCGTTCAGCGAACCAAGCATGGCAAGCTCGCCGGCGTTGAGCCGGCCCCGGACGAAGACGGCGCGCAGCAGGTCACGTTCGACGGAGGCCAGGTGCTCCTGGGTGGCGACGGAGGCGACCTCCCGGGCGGCGTTCGCCAACTCCGGGTCGCGCAACTGGGCCGGCAGCGCGTCCGCGACGGCCAGCAGGGACTCGACGGTGCGGGCGTACGCCACGTCCGCCTCCGTGCCGGTCAGCGCCAGGGCGCGGTTGGGGGAGAGCTGGTCGAGTTGACCGCTGGCCCTGCCGAGCACCGACGTCAGCTCGGGCACGGAGTCCCGGGCCTGCGCGCCGGAGGAGCGGAACCGCTCGACGGCGGCATCGACGCGGCGCCGCTGGGCGTCCACAAGTGGCCGGCCGGCGGTGCCGCCGCGTTGGCGCAACGCCGCCGTCTCGCCGAGTTCCCGCTCCAGTTCGTGGACCAGTTGGACGGTGACGGTGGCGGTGCCGGAGAGGACACGGGCCCGGTCGGCGTCCGCGCTGGCGTCGAGCGCGGCGGTGGTCTGCGCGGCACCGAGCACGGTCAGACTGATGATGGTCACCAGGATCGGCGCGAGTAGCTGGGTGCGGATCGAGCGAAGGTTCTCCAGAACACCACCGGAGCGGTGCTGGCGTACGTGGGCGGGGAGCGGCACGGGGTCTCCCGGGTCGGGGTGGTGCCCGGCCCGGGCGGTGGGCCCGGGCCGGGACGATCGGATCAGCTTGCGGCGCTCAGCTTCGTCAGTGCCGTCTCCGCCCCACGGTGCAGCGGCACCGGGTCGGTCTTGCGGGCGTTCGTCAGGTCGATGCCCTTGGCCGCCGGGTTGGCCTGGCTGAGTGCGTCCTTCTTCTCGAACACGGTCTTCGTGATGACGCAGGCGACGTTGGCGTCGAGGTCGTCGCGGACGAGCAGCACGTTCGGCACCACGATGGTCGGGACGTCGGCGGGAGTCTTGTAGACGTCCTTGGCGATCGTGCCGGCCTGGTACGCGGGGTTCAGCTCCGCCATCTTCGGCAGCAGCGGGCTGATGTCGATGAACTTCACCTTGTCGGCCGCCGTGGTGAAGAGGTCGGTGACGCCGCCGGTCGGGGTGCCTCCGGACCAGAAGAAGCCGTCGATGCTGCCGTCCTTCATGCCGTCGACGGTCTTGGTCAGGTCGAGCCGCTGCGCCTGGATGTCCTTCGCCGGGTCGAGGCCGGCCGCGGTGAGCAGCCGCTGCGCGATGACCTCGGTACCCGACTTGGGCGACCCGGTGGAGATCTTCTTGCCCTTCATCTCGGCGACCGAGGTGATTCCCGCGTCGGCCCGGACGACGACCTGGGTGTAGTTGTCGTAGATCCGCGCGAGCGCCTTCACCGGCTGCGGCCCCTTGAAGGTCCCCTTGCCCTGCGTCGCGTTGACCGCGGTGTCGAAGAGCGAGAAGGCGACGTCGTACTGGCCGGCGACGAGTTGCTCGATGTTCTGCACCGAGGCGCCGGTCTCGGCGGCGGTGCCGGTGAGCTTGCCGCCGCTGGCCGTGGCGAGTTGCCCGGCGAGCGCGTTGCCGACGACGTAGTAGACCCCGGTCGCGTTGCCGGTGGCGATGCCGACCCGGGTGTCCTTGGTGACCTCGCAGCCGACCGCGCTGGAGGTGTCGTCGGTGGCCGCACTCTTCTGACGGCCCCCGCATCCGGCGACGCCGGCCGCGACCAGGGTGACTGCCCCGAGACTCGCGGCTATTCGCACGTTGATCCGTCTCACCTGTTCTCCTCCTGATGGTCTTTCTGGTTGACGCTCCTGTCGGCGGCGGCCATCCGGTTGGCCCTCCCGCGACGGAGCAGAACACCCGCCACGGTGAGCGCGACCAGGGCGGCGCCGACCAGGACGGGGACAGGTTCGAGCCACAGCAGAACCAGCCCGGCGAGCGCGCCGACGATCCGCTCGGGTCTTCCGGCCGGGCCGATGCCGGGCAGCCACCCACCGGCCGCCACTGCGAGCACCGCGACTCCGAGCGCGGTGGTCAGGCCGGCCAGCAGGATGCGGTCCACCCCGCCGATGCCGAGCAGCCCGAGCCCGGTTGGCGTGAGCACGAAGGCGATCGGAATGAGGTACGCGGGTAGCGCGTACCGCAGGGTCTGCCACATGGTCGGGACCAGCCGCCCGCCGGTGACGGCCGCGGCGGCCACCGCGGCGAGCGCGGTCGGCGGTGAGACCTCGGAGAGCACCGCGAAGTAGAAGACGAACATCGCCGCGGCGGGTGCGGCGACGCCCAGGTTGAGCAGCGCGGGGCCGATGATCACCCAGCCGATCACGAACGAGGCGGTGACCGGCACGGCCAGGCCGAGCAGCGTGAGCGCGAGCGCGGCGAGCAGGGCGGTGAGCAGGAGCACGACGAACGGGTCGGAGCTGACCGCCTGGGCGCCGCTGAGCAACAGCGCCGCGGCCTGCGGGCCGAGCCCGGTCTTGGTGGTGGTGGCGGTGATGATGCCGGCGGCGGCGCAGACCGCGCTGACCGCCAGCACTCCGCGCACCCCGTTGGTGAGTGCCTCGACCAGGCGCGCGGGGGTGAGCCGGTGCCGCCGGTCCAGGAAGGACAGCACGGCCGCCAACACGGTGGCCAGCACCACGGCCCTGGTCGCCGAGGCGCCGAGCGCGAGCATCACGACGATCACGATCAGCGAGAGGAAGTGGTAGCCGAAGCGGACCAGCAGCGACCAGGCCGATCCGGCGTCGATCGTGACCCGGCGTACTCCGGAGCGGCGGGCGTCGATCTCCACCGCGAGCAGGATGCCCAGGTAGTAGAGCACGGTCGGCACGGTGGCCCAGCCGAGCACCTGGAGGTACGAGACGCCGAGGTACTCGGCGATGATGAACGCGGCGGCCCCGAGCGTCGGCGGCGACAGGATCGCGCCGACGCCGGCGGCGGCGAGCATGCCGCCGGCCCGTTCCGGCGGATAGCCGGCTCGGCGCAGGATCGGCCAGGTGACCGAGCCGATGCTGACCGTGGTGGCCGCTCCCGACCCCGAGACGGTTCCGAGGAGGAAGCCGGCGGCCACCGCGGTGCGTCCCGGTGCGGTTCGGGAGCGGCGGAACGCGGCGGCGGAGAGTTCGACGAAGAACCGACCGGCGCCGGAGAGGTCCAGCACCGCGCCGTAGATGGTGAAGAGCACGATGTACGAGGCGGCCACGTCCAGTGGGGTGCCGTAGAAGCCGCTGTCGGAGTTGTAGAACGCGTCGACGAGCTGCCCGAAGTCGAGGCCGGCATGGGCCACCGGCCAGGACTGCGGCAGCAGCCCGCCGTAGTAGCCGAAGGCCAGGAAGAGCAGACAGACCGCCGGCAGGATCCAACCGGTGGTCCGGCGGCACGCCTCCAGCAGCAGGAGCAGCAGCACGGTGCCCAGCACCAGGTCGACCGGGTCGAGCAGCCCTTGTCGATCGAGGAAGGCGTCGTATCCACCGCCACCCGTACCGATGGCGACCGGCAACACCGGGTAGAGGCAGCTCAGCAACGCGGCGACGGCGAGCACCCAGTCGACCGGGGTGGGGCGCATCCGGCTCGTCGATCTGCTGGCCGGGTCGGCCGGTGCTGCCGGTGTGCCCCGTCGGGGCAGGCGCACCCCCGACGGATACGCCAGGAAGACCATCGGCAGGACGCCGGCGAGGAAGATGATCAGGTAGAACTTGCTGCCCTGCGCCAGCGGAAAGAAGACCTGGTAGATGGCGAGGAGAGCGACGGCGAGGGTGACGCCCGCGAAGAAGAAGCCGAGTGGCCCGGTGAACACCCGGCCCGGTTTCTCATCCTCGAACTGTGCGGTCAACTCCGGGTCGGGCTGCCCGCCGACGGCCACGAGGGTGGGGTCGGTCCCGCCGGGTTCGGCGGCTGGCCCCTTCTCGGCGGCTGGCCCCTTCTCGGCGGGTGGCCTCAGCGGCCGGTCGTCGACGTCGACCGAAGCGGGCGCGTCGTCGTCTCGGGGCGAGGGGACGGAGTCCTGAACAGGGTGCGCGGATGACACGCTGGGGGACAATACGGGGGACTGCGCTGTATGGGAATATTGTTGACCGTGATTGCTGTGGGTGACTATTCCCTGGTGAGGGGAATCCCCGAGAATGTCGATTCGTCGAATAGGGGTACTGTCTGCGACAGTCTCACACAAGCGACGATTCGGCAGGTCGTCCAGGCTGTGTGCTCCCGCCTGCGGCCGTGGTGGGTGGCGGGTGCCGGCAGATACGCATCCCCAGCATGTGATCACCGACAGTCACATCAATCGTCGATGCGCGCCGGTTTGATGTTGCTTTGACGGGCTTGGTCTGCTTCGATCTTGCCCGGTCACCTGTCGAAAAAACTTGCCGGTGTGACCTTCTTGTTATCGCGCAGGCCAGTCGGGTGATGCTGAATCCCGGCGAACCTCATTGCCCGAAAGAAATGCAAAGACCCGCACTGCCGGCGGTCCGGGCCATCCACGGTGATCATGTTCGGGTCGGTGCGCTATTCGAGCGGTGTTGTCTGGGGTGTTGTCTGGGGTGGCGGTCAGGGTTCCGTGGTGCCTTGGGGGCATCGAGGCGACGTTGACACCCCGACTTCCCGAAAGCCGAGTCGATCAAGGGTTGAAAGGCCGAGCGCGGTCCGGGGTTACCGGCGCGGGTCCACGGGGCATGTCGAAGGTGCCACCACCACCACCGACGACGAGGAGGGGCGATGACCTCGGACGAGTCTGTCGCCCGCCGGACGCCTGCCGACGCCAGCGCGCCGGTCGGACCCGACGCGGGGCCGGACAGCCCCACCGATCTACCCGGCAGCGGGTGGAAGGCGGCGCTGCGGCGCACGGTCAGCGAATTCCAGGACGACAGCCTGACCGACTGGGCGGCGGCACTCACCTACTACGGGGTGCTGTCCATCTTCCCCGGCCTGCTGGTGCTGATCTCGATCCTCGGTCTGCTCGGCACGAGCGCCACCGAGGGGGTCAGGGACACCGTCGACCAGGCGGTGCCGAACGACAGCGTCAAACAGATCATCAACGGCGCCATCACCACGGCCCACGACAACGGCGGCCTGGCCAGCCTCGCGGCGATCATCGGCGTGGTGGCGGCGTTCTGGTCCGCGTCCGGCTACATCGCCGCGTTCATGCGCGCCTCGAACTCCATCTACGACGTGCCGGAGGGGCGGCCGATCTGGAAGACGCTGCCGATCCGGCTCGGCGTGACCGCGGTGGTCGGGGTGCTGCTGCTGGCCAGCGCGGTGATCGTGGTCTTCACCGGCAGCCTCGCCGAGACGGTGGGGGACGTGGTCGGCCTCGGCTCGGCCGCGGTCACGGCGTGGGACGTCGCCAAGTGGCCGGTGCTGCTGCTCCTGGTCAGCCTGATGTTCGCGATCCTCTACTGGGCCTCACCCAACGCCCGGCACGGCGGTTTCCGCTGGGTCAGCCCGGGTGGTGTGCTGGCCGTGGTGATCTGGCTGGTGATCTCCGGCCTGTTCGCCCTCTACGTGAGCAACTTCGGCTCGTACAACAAGACGTACGGGGCGCTGGCCGGCGTGATCATCTTCTTGGTCTGGCTGTGGCTGAGCAACATCGCGATCCTGCTGGGTGCCGAGTTCGACGCCGAGTTGGAGCGGGGCCGCGCCATCGCGGCCGGCCATGGCGTCGACGACGAGCCGTACGTCGAACTGCGCGACGACCGCAAGCTCCGCAAGAAGCGCAACGCCGGCAACCGCCGCTGACGGCCCCCGTACCGACCGCCCCCGCACCTCACCGCCCCGCCAGTGAAGATCGACTGGCGGGGCGGTTTCGTGTCTGTCGATGGAACTGTGGGCGAGCGGACGCAGGCCAGCCGTGATCCTTTTCTTGATCGACTAGTAGCTTTTGTTCTTTCGGACAAAAGTTCATCTCGGAACGGTTGAAGCTCTGGACACGCGGCACAGCACGCTCCTACTGTGTCGGACACAACACTTCGACATTGCGTCGATGTGAACGATGCCAATGAAGAGGTGACCCCCCGGTGCGGACCGCCGACCCCCTGCACGTACGACTGTTGCGGTTGCTCCGCGACGAGGGGGCCGTCTCCCGCGCCGAGTTGGGCGACCGACTCCAGATGCCGCGCCCGCGCATGCTGGCCGAGCTGGATCGACTTGTCGCACTGGGTTACGTCGCCGAGGCGGGGCTCGCCGCCTCCCGGGGTGGGCGGCGCTCGACACTTGTCGAGCTGAACCCGAAGCTGCGCTTCGCCGCCGTCGACCTCGGTGCCAGCTCGATGGACATCGAGGTGGTCAACGGCCGCCTCGAACCGGTCGCCCAGTACGCCGAGCCGGCCGACATCCGCAACGGACCGAAGGTGACCCTGCAACGGGTCAACGAGCTGCTGCACAAGGCCCGCGTCGACGGCGCGTACGAGCGGTTGGACGCGGTGGGCATCGGCGTTCCCGGCCCGGTCAGCTTCCGCGACGGCGTTCCGGTCTCGCCGCCGATCATGCCGGGCTGGGACCGGTTCCCGGTGCGCGAGTTGCTCAGCCGGGAGCACGGCTGCCCGGCGGTGGTCGACAACGACGTCAACATCATGGCGATCGGTGAGCGGCACGGTGGGGTCGCCCACTCGGTGGACGACTTTCTCTTCATCAAGATCGGCACCGGCATCGGGTGCGGCATCTACCTCACCGGCGAGGTCTACCGGGGCACCGACGGCTGCGCCGGCGACATCGGCCACATCCAGGTCGACTCGCACGGTCCGATGTGCTCCTGCGGCAACGTCGGCTGCCTGGAGGCGCTGTTCAGCGGCGCCGCACTGGCCAAGGACGCCGCAGCCGCCGCCCGCAGCGGGACGTCACCGGCGCTGGCCGAGCGGCTGGCCCTGCGCGGGGTGGTCACCGCGCTGGACGTCGCCGAGGGTGCCGTCGAGGGCGACGTGACGTGCATCCAACTGATCCGGGACGGCGGACGGCGGGTCGGCGGAGTGCTCGCCGGCCTGGTCAGCTTCACCAACCCGTCGATGATCGTGATCGGCGGCGGGCTGGCCCAACTCGGGCACATCCTGCTCGCCGAGATCCGCAGTGTGGTCTACCGCCGGTCGCTGCCGCTGGCCACCGGCAACCTGCCGGTCGTGCTGTCCGAGCTGGGTGGACGTGCCGGCGTCACCGGCGCGGCGGTGCTCGCCGGCGATGTCGCCTTCGGGGAAGCCGCATGAACCTGACCGAAATCCTGTCGTGAGCGAGGAGGAGACTGTGGCTCTGTCCGAGGATGACCCCGCCACCGCGTCGGCCGAGGCCGCCGCCGAGGCACCGCTGGTCGAGGCTCCCGCCGACACCGTCGCGGGCGAGGTGGTCCTGCGCCTCACCGATGTGGTCAAGACCTTCCCCGGTGTACGCGCACTGGACGGCGTGCAGCTTGAGGTGCGTGCCGGCGAGGTGCACTGCCTGCTCGGGCAGAACGGCGCCGGCAAGTCGACCCTGATCAAGGTGCTCTCCGGTGTGCACCAACCGGATTCCGGGCAGGTGGAGTGGCGCGGCGAGCCGGCCACGTTCACCAACCCGCAGGCCGCGATGAAGGCCGGCATCGCCACCATCTACCAGGAGCTCGACCTCGTCGAGGACCTGTCGGTGGCGGAAAATGCCTTCCTCGGGCACGAGTACCGCAGCTTCGGGTTCGTCCGGCGCGGCCGGATGGCCCGACACACCCGGCAGATCCTCAGCCGGCTGGGCCACGGCGAGATCCCGCCCGGACGGATGGTCCGGTCGCTGCCGGCCGCCGGCAAGCAGATCGTCAGCATGGCCCGCGCGCTGTCGCACGAGGCCCGACTGATCATCATGGACGAGCCGAGCGCGGTGCTGGCCCACGACGAGGTCGGCAACCTGTTCCGGATCATCCGGGAGCTGACCGCGCAGGGCATCGCCGTCATCTACATCTCCCACCGCATGGAGGAGATCCGCGAGATCGGCGACCGGGTCACCGTACTCAAGGACGGCCGGACCACGGCGGCGAACCTGCCGGCGCGTGACACCCCGACCCGCGACCTGGTCAGCCGGATGACCGGCCGCACCATCGAGTACGTCTTCCCGGACCGCCCCGCCGAGGACCCCGCCGGCGCCGAGCTGCTCCAGGTGGAGGGGCTGACCCGCACGGGTGAGTTCGCCGACGTCTCGTTGAACGTGCGTGCCGGGGAGATCGTCGGCATCGCGGGCCTGGTCGGCTCCGGCCGCTCGGAGTTGCTGGAGACCATCTACGGCGCCCGTCTCGCCGAGGCCGGGTCGGTCCGGATGAACGGGAAGGCGCTGCGTCCCGGCGTCGGCGCCGCCGTGCGGGCCGGCATGGGGATGGCCCCGGAGGAACGCAAGAGTCAGGCGCTGCTGCTCGGCGAGCCGATCTACCGCAACGTCACACTTGCCACCTTCGGCCGGTACGCGCGGCTCGGCTTCACCAACGCCGCCAAGGAGCGCGCCGAGGCGGACCGGATCGCCGACAGCCTGGAGCTGCGGCCCCGCGACGTCGACCGGCCGGTACGCACGCTGTCCGGCGGCAACCAGCAGAAGGTGGTGGTCGGGCGGTGGCTGCTCGGCGGCACCAAGCTGTTGCTGCTCGACGAGCCCACCCGGGGCGTGGACGTGGGCGCCCGGGCTGAGCTCTACCAGGTCATCCGGGGTTTGGCCGCTCAGGGCGTCGGGGTGCTGCTGGTCTCCAGCGAGGTGCCCGAGGTGCTGGGTCTGGCCGACCGGGTGCTGGTGATGCGGGAAGGGCGGGTCGTGCGCGAAGCAGCGGCCGGCGAACTTGACGAAAACACTGTGCTCGACCTCGTGATGGCGGGGTCCTTGATGGAAGGCGCACCGGCATGAGCGACGCGACTCCCACTCCCACCGCGACACCGGAGCGCCCGCAGCTTCCGGCCCAGTCGCCGCCGGTGGATCCGGCGGAGACGGCGGTGGCCAGCGACAAGGCACCTTCCGGGGGCCGGCTCTCCTGGTGGCGGGGCGACGGGGGCGACGGCGCGAAGCGCAACCTCGGTCTGATCGGGGTGCTGGCCGCGCTCATCGTGGTCGGCGCGATCACCAAGCCGGATCTCTACGGGGACCCGACCTGGGTGTGGAACAACGTCCTGGCCATTCTTCAGCTCGCCTCGGTCGTCGGCGTGGTCACGGTCGGAATGACCTTCGTGATCATCGGCGGTGGCATCGACCTGTCGGTCGGTGCGATCGTCGCGCTGGCCGGGGTCTGGTGCACCACTGTCGCCACCCAGAACTTCGGCGCCGGCGGCATGATCTTCACCGCTCTCGTGGTCGGCATCTGCGTCGGCCTGGTCAATGGTGTTCTCATCTCGTACGGAAAATTGGTCCCCTTCATCGCGACGCTCGCGATGCTGGTGGCGGCTCGCGGGCTCGCCGCGTCGATCTCCAACAAGCAGACCCAGGTGTCGAGCAGCACCTTCATCAACGACATCGCGGCGCGCAAGGTTCTCGGGATTCCGATCCTCGTCTACATCCTGGGCGCGGTGGTGGTGGCCGGGTGGATCCTGCTCAACCGGACGACCTTCGGCCGGCGGACCATCGCCGTGGGCGGCAACCCGGAGGCGGCCCGGCTGGCCGGCATCAACGTCCGGCGGCACACCATGCTGCTCTACGCGCTCTCCGGTCTGTGCTGCGGCATCGCGGCCATCATGCTCACCTCGCAGGCCACCTCGGCGCAGGCGGCGATGGCCAACCTGTACGAGCTGGACGCGATCGCCGCGGCGATCATCGGTGGGACGTTGCTCAGCGGTGGCCGGGGCACGATCGTCGGCTCGCTGCTCGGCGTCATCATCTTCGCCACGATCACGAACCTCTTCGCCATCAACGGCCTCTCCATCGAGGCGCAGAACATGGTCAAGGGCGGCATCATCGTCGCCGCCGTCCTGATCCAGCAGTTCCAGTTCAAGTCCGTCACTCGGCTCCTCGCGCGGAACAGGGTCACCACCGCAACCTGACGCACCGCACCGATGTCCCGGGCCACGTCGAGAAATTCGACGGTGGCCGGGCCCCGCACACCCTTATCAACTGAAATCCCGCTCCCAGGAGGTCGTTCATGACCCAGCACAGTCGCGACCTGTCGCGCCGCCGGTTGCTCTTCGGTGGAGCCGCAGTTGGCGCCGCCACCCTGCTCACCGCCTGCACCAGCAACGAGACCCCGGCGGCCAGCACCCAGACCAAGGCCGCCGGCAACGCCGAGGGCAACAACGCCCCGGGCAAGAAGGTCGTCATCGGCTTCTCCGCCCCGGCCGCCGACCACGGCTGGATGGGCGCCATCCACGCGAACGCCAAGGCGCAGGCCGCGGCCTACTCGGACGTGGAGTTCAAGGAGGTCGACGGCGGGTCGAACTCGGAGGCCCAGCGCTCCACGCTCGGCACGCTGATCGCCCAGAAGCCGGACATCATCGTCGTGCTGCCGCACGACGGCAAGGAGGTCAACGCCGTTGCCCTCCAGGCGATGCAGGCGGGCATCCCGATCGTGAACCTCGACCGGGCGTTCCCCGACGCGCTGGCGTCCCGGCTGGTGATCAAGGGCGACAACTACGGCATGGGCGTCTCGGCCGGGCACTTCATCGGCAAGATGCTCAAGGACAAGGGTGTCGCCAACCCGATCATCGGTGAGATCGCCGGTCTGGAGATCCCGCTGACCGTCGAGCGCAGCGAGGGCTTCAAGGCCGCCCTGGCGACCTACGGCTTCAAGGTGAACAACCGCCGCTCGGCGGAGTTCACCTCGGACAGCGGCCAGCGCGAGGCGTCCCAGCTGCTCCAGGCGCTGCCGAAGATCGACGCGATCTGGAACCACGACGACGACCAGGGCATCGGTGTGCTCGCCGCCGTCAAGCAGGCCAACCGGTCCGAGTTCTTCATGGTCGGCGGTGCCGGCTCCAAGCTCGCGATCGACGCGATCAAGGCCGACAACACGGTGCTCAAGGCGACTGTCACCTACAACCCGTCGATGGCCTCGTCGGCTATCTCGCTCGCGCGGCTCGTCGCGCAGGGTCGGGGCCTGGGCGACCTGACGGAGCTGCAGGTTCCGAAGGAAGTGACCCTGGCTTCGGAGACGATCACCAAGGAGAACGCGAGCAGCTACGACAAGCTCGGGTTCTGACATACCAGGGGAGGCCACCTTGTCCACGACAGACAAAGAACTGCGGGTCGGCATGGTCGGCTACGCGTTCATGGGCGCCGCGCACTCACAGGCGTGGCGCACCGTGAACCGCGTTTTCGACCTGCCGGCGCGGGCCCGGATGGCGCTGATCTGCGGTCGAGACACAACGAAGGTGGCAGATGCCGCCGATCGGCTCGGCTGGGACGCGTCCACCACGGACTGGCGTGACCTGATCAACCGGGATGACATCGACGTCGTCGACATCTGCACCCCGGGTGACAGTCACGCCGAGATCGCCCTCGCCGCACTGGCGGCCGGCAAGCACGTTCTGTGCGAGAAGCCGCTGGCCAACACGGTGGCGGAGGCGCGGGCGATGACCGCTGCGGCGGACGTCGCCCGGGCCGCCGGAGTGCGGTCGATGTGCGGGTTCAACTACCGCCGGGTCCCCGCGGTCACGATGATGCGCCAGATGGTCGCCGACGGACGGCTCGGGGTGATTCGACACGTCCGTGCGACGTACCTACAGGATTGGATCGTGGACCCGCAGTTCCCGCTGGTCTGGCGGTTGCAGAAGGACAGGGCGGGCTCGGGCGCGCTCGGTGACATCGGTGCGCACATCATCGATCTGACCCAGTTCGTCACCGGTCAGCGGATCAGCGGGGTCAGCGCGGTCACCGAGACCTTCGTCAAGGAGCGGCCGTTGCCGGCCGAGTCGAGTGGTCTGGCGGCCACCGTGGACGGCGGCTCGGCGCCCACCGGGCCGGTCACCGTCGACGACGCCGCGGTCTTCGTGGCCCGGCTCGACGGCGGTGCCCTGGGCACGTACGAGGCGAGCCGCTTCGCCACCGGTCGCAAGAACGCGCTGCGCGTCGAGATCAACGGCTCGCTGGGCAGCGTGGTCTTCGACCTGGAGCGGCTCAACGAGCTGGAGTTCTACGACGCCACCCGGCCCACCGTGGAACAGGGTTTCAGCCGCATCCTGGTGACCGAGGGCGAGCACCCGTACATGTCGGCGTGGTGGCCGCCGGGCCACATCATCGGCTACGAGCACTCGTTCACGCACGAGATGCGCGACTTCATCGAGGCGGTCGCCACCGGCGTCGACCCGACTCCCTCCTTCGCCGACGCGTTGCAGGTCCAGCTGGTGCTGGACGCGGTGGCCCGCTCGGCGGAGCTCGGCTCCTGGGCCGAGGTGGAACCGGCGCTTGTCACAGCCGCCGCCTGACCTTTGACCATCCGCGACGGCGGTGTTCGCACCGCCGTCGCCCGACCGGCTTTCCGACGCCGACCGGCGAGGGACCGACCGCGGATTGCGCCCCGCGGTAGGGACGAGGTCGGCGACGGAGAGCGTGCAGCCGGGCCGTACGGCCCGGTGGCGCACGAGCAGGACGGTCGTCCGGTGCGACCGGACCGGGATTCCCCGGCCGCACCGGAGGACCGCCACCACCGGTGGAAACCGGATGCGGGGGAGGCAGGGTCGAGACGCCGACCCGACCCTGCCTACCAGCCCCGTCTGCCCGCACCCGTATCGGGGACCGGTCCGACGTCGTCGCCGCCGACGCCGACGTCGGAAAACCGGTGCCGTCACGGTGCGGGTCGGGCGGGCGGGGCCCATCCACGCAAGGCCATATCTTTCCGAAACTTATTCTGATATTCCTATATTTAGCGGTACCGACGATTCCTCGAGGACGGGGAAGGAGCACCATGCGAACAGGTGTCTGGCTGATAGGAGCGCGTGGTTCCGTCGCGACCACCAGCATCGTCGGAGGGCTCGCGCTGCGAGCCGGTCTGGCCGGACCCACCGGCTGCGTCAGCGAGCTGCCCGAGCTGCGCGGCCCTGCCCTGCCCGCCTTCGCGGACCTCGTCTTCGGCGGGCACGACCTGGCCACCACCCCGCTGTCCAAGCGGGCCGAGGCACTGGCCGACGCGGGAGTCATCCCCTGGCGGCTTGTCGCCGCGCTCCCCGACGAGCTGGGCGCGGTCGAGCAGGAGCTGCGCCCTGCACCGGTCGGGGCCACCCAGGCCGCTCGCGCCGACGCCGTGGTCCGAGACCTGACCAGCTTCCGCGAGCGGCACGGGCTGGACCGGGTGGTGGTCGTCAACGTCTCCGCCACCGAGGCCACCCCACCACCGCACCCCGGGCACACCGACCCCGACGCGCTGCGCGCCGCGCTCACCGGCCCGGACGAGGTGCTGCCACCCAGCTCCCTCTACGCGTACGCGGCGCTGCTGGCCGGCTGCCCGTACGTCGACTTCACCCCGTCCACCGGGCTGCGGCTGCCCGCGTTGGCCGCACTGGCCGAGGAGGCCGGCCTGCCGTACGCCGGGCACGACGGTAAGACCGGGGAGACCCTGGTCAAGTCCGTGCTCGCGCCGATGTTCGCGATGCGCAACCTGGACGTGCGCTCCTGGTCCGGGTTCAACCTGCTCGGCGGTGGCGACGGCGCCACCCTCGCCGACCCGGCCGCGAACGCCGCGAAGGTGCAGAGCAAGCAGCGGGTGCTCGGCGAGACGCTGGGCTACGTCCCGCAGGGCGGCACCCGCATCGAGTACGTCGAGGAGCTGGGCGACTTCAAGACCGCCTGGGATCTGATCACCTTCGCCGGCTTCCTCGGCACCGGCATGCGGATGGAGTTCACCTGGCACGGCTGCGACTCCGCGTTGGCCGCGCCGCTGGTGCTCGACCTGGCCCGGCTCACCGCCGCCGCGCACGCCGCCGGGCACGTGGGGCCGCTGACCGAGCTGGGCTTCTTCTTCAAGGACCCGCTCGGCTCGCCCAGCCACTCGTTGGGCGAGCAGTGGGCGCGGCTGACCGACTTCGCCCGGTCGCTGCACGACGGCGGGGACGGTGCCGATGACCACGCTGGCTGACCTCGCCGAGCTGGTCCGGGCGCCGGCCGCGCTCTCGGTCCCCGGTGACGTGGTCGCCGGTGCGGCCGCGGCCGGCGCGTTGGGTCCGCGTACCCCCGCCCTGGCCGGCGCCTCGGTGCTGCTCTACTGGGCCGGCATGGCCGCCAACGACTGGGCCGACCGGGGCCTGGACGCGGTGGAACGACCCGAGCGGCCGATCCCCAGCGGGCGGGTCACCCCGGCCGCCGCGGTCGGTCTCGCGGCGGGCCTCACGGCCGCCGGCGTGGGCCTGGCCGCAGCCGTGGGCGGTCGCCGCGCCGCCGCGCTCGCCGTGCCGCTGGCCGCCACCATCTGGGGGTACGACCTGCTGGCGAAGAACACCGCCGCCGGTCCGGCCGTGATGGCCGCCTGCCGTGGCCTCGATGTGCTGCTCGGCGCGTCCGGCGGCCGGGTGACCAGGGCGTTGCCGGCGGCGGTCACCGTCGCCGCGCACACCTGGACGGTCACCGCGCTGTCCCGCCGGGAGGTCAGTGGCGCCGACGCCGCGCTGCCGATGCGTACCCTCGCGGGCACCGCGCTGGTCGCCGCCAGTGCCGCCCTCCCGCACACCCGACGCGCAGCCGCCAGTGCCGCCGACCAGGGCGGTGCCACCGCCCAGGGCCCGGCCGACGAGGTCGGCGGGCGCGCGAGTCGTACCCGATCGGTCGGGGTCGCGGCCGTGCTGCCCGCTGTGCTGGCCGGGTGGTACGCCGCCCGCTACGGGGCGGCCCAGGCCGAGGTGATCCGGGATCCGTCGGCCGGGCGGGTTCGTGCCGCGGTCGGTGCCGGGATCACCGGCCTGCCCGCCCTCCAGGGGGCGTTGACCGCGCGGGGTGGCGCCGGCCTGCTCGGGTTGGCCGTCGCGGCGGCCGCGCCGCTGGGTCGACGCCTGGCCCGGAAAGTCTCGCCGACATGACAGCTCCGCAGCCCCGATCCGCACCGCCGACGGCCGACGCCACGACGCTGCGCCTCGGGTACGGCACGAACGGCTTCGCCAACCACCGCCTCGACGACGCGCTCGCCGTCCTCGCCGACCTCGGCTACGACGGGGTGGCGCTCACCCTCGACCACGACCACCTGGACCCCTTCGCACCGGGGCTCGCGCGCCGGGTCGCCGTCCTCGGCCGCCGGTTGGAGGAGCTGGGCCTGGCGGTGGTGATCGAGACCGGGGCCCGTTACCTGCTCGACCCGTGGCACAAGCACGCCCCGACGTTGCTGCACGACGATCCGACCCGGCGGATCGAGTTCCTGCGCCGGGCCGTCCGGATCGGCGCCGACCTGGGCGCGGAGGCGGTCTCGTTCTGGGCCGGTGTCCGGCCCGAGACGGTGTCACCGCAGTGCGCGTGGGACCGGCTCGTGGCCGGCTGTGCCACAGTGGTCGATGCGGCCGACGCCGCCGACGTCACCCTCGGCTTCGAGCCGGAGCCGGGGATGCTGGTGCAGGACATCGCCGACTGGCGTCGGCTGCGCGAGGCCCTCGGTGACCCGGCCCGGTTCGGCATCACCCTCGACATCGGCCACTGTCGTTGCCTGGAGCCGTCGCCGGTGCCGCGGTGCGTCGCCGAGGTGGCCGACCACCTGGTCAACGTGCAGATCGACGACATGCGCCGGGGCGTGCACGAGCACCTGGAGTTCGGTGTCGGCGAGATCGACTTTCCGCCGGTGCTGGCGGCCCTGGCCGAGGCCGGCTACCGGGGACTGGTCGCCGTCGAGTTGCCGCGCGACTCGCACGCCGCACCGGACGTGGCCGCCCGGTCCATCGATTTCCTGCGCACGGCCGCCGCGACGGCCACCGATTACCACTCTGCCAAACCCCTTTGCTCTGCACCCGCGGAGGCGACACCCGCGGAGGCGACACCCGCCGAGGCGGCACGCGCTGAGGCGGCGGCACCTGCTGCGGCGACACCCGCTGACGAGGCGACACCTGCTGCGGCGGCACCCGCCGAGGCGACACGCGCTGCGGCGGCACCCACCGAGGCGACACCCGCTGACGAGGCCCCGGCGCATATGTAGGTGCAGAGCAAAGGGTGGTGGTGGGGCGCCTGGAGCAGCACGAAGGAGGAGACGGGATGACACCGGATTCACTGCGGGCCGCGCTGGGAGGCGTACCCGATCCCGATTGGCTGGACACGGCGCTGCGCCGGGTCGCGGCCGAGCCCACCGCGATCACCCGGCTCTTCCCCGCCGCCGGCCGACGTTGCGGTCGGGCCGAGCTGCCCGACGCCCCCGGCTGGACCGCCGACGACGCGGCCCGGGTGCTGCTGCTGACCAGCCTGCCCGGCGACCACGCGGCGTACGCCGAGAGCCTCTACCAGCACGGTGACGCTGCCGAGCGGCGGGCCGTGCTGCGGGCCCTGCCCCTGCTGCCGATCGGCGCCGCCGGTGTGCCGCTGCTGCACGACGCGATCCGCACCAACGACACCCGGCTTGTCGCCGCGGCCCTCGGCCCGTACGCCCGGCACCTCGAACCGGCCGCCTGGCGGCAGGCGGTGCTCAAGTGCGTGTTCAGCGGCGTCGCCCTGGCCGCCGTGGCCGACCTGGACACCCGGGCCGACGGGGAGTTGGCGGCGATGCTCGCCGCGCTGGCCGCGGAGCGGCACGCCGCCGGCCGGGAACTGCCCGCCGACGCCACCGACCTGCTCGACCGGCTCACCGCCGCACTGCCCCGGGAGGCGTGACATGCGAATCTTCGACCCGCACATCCATATGACCTCACGCACCACGGACGACTACGAACGGATGGCCGCCGCCGGCGTACGCGCCGTGGTGGAGCCGGCGTTCTGGCTGGGGCAGCCGCGCACCAGCGCCGCCTCGTTCACCGACTACTTCGACTCGCTGATCGGCTGGGAGCCGTTCCGGGCCGGACAGTTCGGGGTGCGGCACTTCGCGACCATCGCGCTGAACCCCAAGGAGGCGAACGACCCGCGCTGCCGTCCGGTCCTCGACCTGCTGCCCCGCTATCTGGACAAGGACGCGGTGGTGGCGGTCGGCGAGATCGGGTACGACTCGATGACGCCGGAGGAGGACGAGGCGTTCGCCGCGCAGCTCGCCCTCGCCGTGGCGTACGACCTGCCGGCGCTCGTGCACACCCCGCACCGGGACAAGGCACGCGGCTGCGAACGCACCCTCGCCGTGGTCGCCGAATCCGGCATCGAGGCGGGTCGCGTGGTGGTCGACCACCTCAACGAGGTGACCGTCAAGCTGGTCCGCGACAGCGGCTGCTGGTTGGGCTTCTCCATCTACCCGGACACCAAGATGACCCCGTCGCGGATGGTCGAGTTGCTGCGGGAGTACGGCACCGAGCGGATGCTGGTCAACTCGGCCGCCGACTGGGGGCGCTCCGACCCGCTGCTGACCCGGGCCACCGGCGAGGCGATGCTGCTGGCCGGCTTCAGCGATGACGACGTCGACAAGGTGCTGTGGCGCAACCCGGTGGAGTTCTACGGGCAGTCCGGCCGGCTCGACCTCAGCGACCTGGACGTCACCGCCAAGGTGGACCCCCAGACCGGCAACTCGATCCTGCGCGGCGGTAGCTGATGCGGCTGCGACACGCCGGTGGCGAGACCGTCCACCTCAGTTACTGCACGAACGTGCACCCCGCCGAGGATCTCGCCGGCATCCTCGGTCAACTGGACACCTACGCCGTGCCGGTCCGCGAGACGCTCGGCGGTGACCTGCTCGGGCTCGGCCTGTGGCTGGCCGCCCCGGTCGCCGCCGAGCTGGCCGCCGACCCGACGCTGCGCCGCCGGCTGCGCACCGAGCTGACCGCGCGCGGGCTGGAGGTGGTCACCCTCAACGGTTTCCCGTACTCGGCCTTCCAGGCCCCCGTGGTCAAGCAGGACGTGTACCACCCGGACTGGACCACCGAGGAGCGCCTGACGTACACCCTGGATCTGGCCCGGGTGCTCGCCGACCTGCTGCCCGACGACGCCGCCCGGGGCTCGATCTCGACCCTGCCGCTGGCCTGGCGGCAACCGTGGGACACCGCTCGGGCCGACGCGGCCCGAGGCCGGTTGGACCAGTTGGCCGCCGGCCTGGCCGCCGTGCAGCGCGACACCGGCCGCGAGGTGCGGGTCGCCTTCGAGCCGGAGCCCGGCTGCGTCGTGGAGAGCACCGGTCAGGCGGCCGAGCTGTTGTCCGGGATGGACACCGAGCGGTTGGGTGTCTGCGTCGACCTGGCCCACCTGGCGTGCGCCTGGGAGGAGCCGGCCGAGGCACTGCAACGTCTGCGGGCGGCCGGGCTGCCGGTGGTGAAGGTGCAGGTCTCCGCCGCGGTCGAGGCGGCCGACCCGGCCGGCGGGGCCGAGGCGTTGCGCCGCTGGGTGGAGCCGCGCTTCCTGCACCAGACCCGGGGCGCCGGCTGCGCCGGTCTGGCCGACCCGGCCGACCCGGCGTACGCGGCCGACGACCTGGACGAGGCACTGGACCGGGAACTGCCCGGCCCGTGGCGGGTGCACTACCACGTGCCGCTGCACGCCCCACCCGAGGAGCCGCTCGGCTCGACCCTGCCGGTGCTCCGCGCAGCCCTGAGAGCGCTCTTCGACGGGCCGACCGCCGGCTGCGACCACCTCGACGTCGAGACGTACACCTGGGGGGTGCTGCCGGCCGCACGACGGCCCGGAACCGACGCGGAGCTGGCCGCCGGCATCGCCGCGGAGCTGGCCTTCGCCCGAGACGAACTGGTCGGCCTCGGCCTGACCGCAGACAAAACCGTGAGCATGGGGGTGACGCGATGAGCCGACGACTGGTGGTCCTCGACGTGGTGGGGTTGACGCCCCGACTACTGGCGCACATGCCCCGGCTGCGGGGGGTCGCCGACGGCGGCTTCCGGGCCGAGTTGGGCACGGTGCTGCCCGCGGTGACCTGCTCGGTGCAGTCCACCTTCCTCACCGGCGAGTCGCCCAGCGGGCACGGGATCGTCGGCAACGGGTGGTATTTCCGGGAGCTGGGTGAGGTGTTGCTGTGGCGGCAGCACAACGCGCTGGTCGGCGGGGACAAGCTCTGGCAGGCGGCCCGTCGGGCCGAGCCCGGCTACACCGTGGCCAACGTCTGCTGGTGGTACGCCATGGGCGCGGACGTCAACTGGACGGTCACGCCCCGCCCGGTCTACTACGCCGACGGGCGCAAGGAACCGGACTGCTACACCGACCCGCCGGAGCTGCACGACGCGCTCACCGGGCGGTTGGGCACGTTCCCGCTGTTCACCTACTGGGGGCCGACGGCCGGGCTGCCGTCGTCGCGGTGGATCTGCCAGGCGGCCGAGCAGATCCTGGCCGACGTGTCACCCGACCTCACCCTGGTCTACGTCCCGCACCTCGACTACGACCTGCA
This sequence comes from Micromonospora sp. NPDC048935, assembly GCF_043197875.1. Classification (NCBI taxonomy): domain Bacteria; kingdom Bacillati; phylum Actinomycetota; class Actinomycetes; order Micromonosporales; family Micromonosporaceae; genus Micromonospora; species Micromonospora sp. NPDC048935. Next base: position 141,251 of record NZ_JBICTZ010000011.1, read on the forward strand.
ACGCTTCGGCCCGTCCTCGGCCCAGGCCGCCGCCGCGGCGGCGGAGCTGGACACGGTGCTCGGGCCGCTGCTGGACGCCGCCCGCGCCCGGGACGCCACAGTGGTGGTGCTGTCCGAGTACGGCATCACCGACGTGTCCCGGCCGGTGGACGTCAACCGGCTGCTGCGCGCCGAGGGGCTGCTGCGGGTGCACACCCAGGCCGGCATGGAATACCTCGACCCGTGGACGTCGAAGGCGTTCGCGGTCGCCGACCACCAGATCGCGCACGTCTACGTCAAGGACCCGGCCGACGTACCGGCGGTGGCGAAGCTCTGCGCCGGCCTGCCCGGGGTGGCCGAGGTGCTCGACGCCGAGGGCAAGGCCGCGCACGGTCTGAACCATCCGCGCGCCGGTGAGCTGGTGTTGGTGGCCGAGCCGGACGCCTGGTTCACGTACTACTACTGGCTCAACGACGCCAACGCGCCGGACTTCGCCCGGCTGGTGGAGATCCACCGCAAGCCGGGGTACGACCCGGCCGAGCTGTTCTTCGACCCGGCCAACCCCGGTGCCGCGAAGGCCCGCGCCGGGGTGGCCCTGGCCCGCAAGAAGCTCGGCATGCGGTACCTGATGAGCGCCGTCGGCCTGGACGCCGGCGCGCGGGCGGTGAAGGGCTCGCACGGGCGGCTGCCAAGCGACCCGGCGGACGCCCCGGTGCTGCTCTGCTCCGACCCGACGGCCGCCCGGGACAAGATCGCGGCCACCGAGGTCAAGGCGTTGTTGCTGGAGCTGGCCGGGCTGCGTGACGGTGGGCCGGGGGAGGGGTCGTGACGGTTACCGTCGCGCCCGCCGACGCCAGCGGGCTGCGGGCACGTTTCGACGCCGAGCTGGCCGGGTTCCTCGAACGGCAGGGCCCGGACTGGCCCGACGGCGCGCCCCGCGGCGTGTTCACCGCGTTGCAACGGTTCGTGCTGGCCGGCGGGAAGCGGCTCCGCCCCCTGTTCTGCTACTGGGGCTGGCGCGGCGCGGGGGCACCCGACGGCAACCCGATCGTGGTCGCCGCGGCGGCGCTGGAGCTGTTCCACGCGTTCGCGCTGATCCACGACGACATCCTGGACGGCAGCGACCGCCGCCGGGGTGAGCCGTCGGTGCACCGGCTCTTCGCCGACCTGCACGCCCGCTCGGCGTGGCGCGGCGACCCGGAGGCGTACGGGCGCAACACCGCCCTGCTCTGCGGGGACCTCTGCGCCGCCTGGTCGGACCAGATGTTCCACGAGTGTGGGCTGAGCACCGAGCAGGTGCACCGGGGGTACGGCGTCTTCGCGCTGATGCGTACCGAGGTGATCGCGGGGGAGTACCTGGACCTGGTCTCCGGCGTGGGTGACGGCTCGGTGGCCAGCGCGCTCACCGTGATCCGGATGAAGGCCGCCCGCTACACGGTGACCCGGCCGTTGCAGATCGGGGCGGCCCTGGCCGGCGCGGAGCCGGACCTGATCGCCGCGCTCGGCGAGTTCGGTGACCCGTTGGGTGACGCGTTCCAGCTCCGGGACGACGTGCTTGGCGTCTTCGGGGACCCGGCGGTCACCGGCAAGTCGGTCCTGGACGACCTGCGTGAGGGCAAGCCCACGGTGATGATGGCGCTGGCGCGCCAGGCCGCCGACCGGTCGCAGACCGTCCGGCTGCGGGAGTTGTTCGGCAATCCGGCGTTGGACGCCGAAGGCGCGGCGGAGCTGCGCGGGATCATCGAGACGACAGGTGCCCTGGAGCGGATCGAGCAGATGATCCGCGTCCGGACCGAGGCCGCGCTCGGTGCCCTGCGGAACGCGATGGTGGCTGACGAGGCGCGTGCGGCGCTTGTCGCGCTGGCCGGACAGGCGATCGACCGCCGGGCGTGATCGCCAACTTTCGATCAGATCGACGAAAGTTGGCGCTGTGCCGCCGGAAGGTATGGACACATTGACACCCGTAACTTAGTGTCGTGTCCAACACGACAATGTTTCGTCGAGGTGAACCGGCGGCGCGGTAACCCATCGACCCCCACCATCACCGCTACGGCATCCGGCGCGACGGCGCGCGCCCGCCTGGCAGTCACTCGTCAGGAAGGGTCAGCACACATGCCCATGAAGGACGCCCCACGCCATCGCTCCCGACGATGGTCCTCCGCTGGTTCGGCGCTGCTGCTGGCGGTCGCCGCCGGCACCGTCGCCCTGGCCGCCGGTTCGGCCCCCGCACAGGCGCACACGATCGTCGCCACCGACTTCCAGCAGGTCGAACTCGCCCGCGGCGTGACCGACATGGGCGAGCCGATGTCGCTGGCCGTGCTGCCGGACCGATCCGTCCTGCACACCGCTCGCAACGGCACCCTGCGCCGCACCGACGCGAGCGGCACGACCTCCGTGATCGGCACCCTGTCGGTCTACAACCACGACGAGGAGGGGTTGCAGGGCGTCGGGGTCGACCCCAACTTCGCCAGCAACCGGCAGATCTTCCTCTACTACGCGCCGCCGCTGTCCACCCCCGGCGGTGACGCACCGGCCACCGGCACCGACTTCTCCGCCTGGCAGGGAGTGAACCGCCTCTCCCGGTTCACCCTCAACGCCGACTTCACGATCAACCAGTCGAGCAAGGTCGACGTGCTCGACGTGCCGGCCGACCGCGGCCTGTGCTGCCACGTCGGCGGGGACATCGACTTCGACGCCGCCGGCAACCTCTACCTGTCCACAGGTGACGACACCAACCCGTTCGAGTCCGCCGGCTACTCGCCGCTGGACGAACGGACCAACCGCAACCCGGCGTACGACGCCCAGCGCAGCGCCGGCAACACCAACGACCTCCGCGGCAAGATCCTGCGGATCAAGGTGAACGCCAACGGCACGTACTCCATCCCGTCGGGCAACCTGTTCGCGCCCGGCACGGCGAGGACCCGGCCGGAGATCTACGCGATGGGGTTCCGCAACCCGTTCCGGATCAGCGTGGACAAGGCCACCGGGGTCGTCTACGTCGGTGACTACGGGCCGGACGCCGGCACCACCAGCTCCACCCGCGGGCCGTCCGGTCAGGTCGAGTTCAACCGGGTCGCCGCACCTGGCAACTACGGCTGGCCGTACTGCACCGGCATCAACACCTCCACCGAGACGTACAACGAGTGGGACTTCGCCGCCAACACCGGCGGCGCCAAGTACAACTGCGCCGGCGGGCCGACGAACAACTCGTTCCGCAACACCGGCCTGACCACCCTGCCGCCGGCCCAGCCGGCCTGGATCCGGTACGCGGGCGACGCCGGCACCCCGACCGAGTTCGGCGGCGGCTCCGAGTCGCCGATGGGTGGCCCGGTCTACCGGTACAACGCCTCGTCGACCTCCACCACGAAGTTCCCGCAGTCCTTCGACGGGCAGTTCTTCGCCACCGAGTTCGGCCGGGGCTGGATCAAGCCGATCCACGTCAACTCCGACGGCTCCCGGGGCGCCATCGACACCTTCCCCTGGGTCGGCAAGCAGGTGATGGACTCGGCGTTCGGCCCGGACGGCGCGTACTACGTGCTCGACTACGGCACCGGCTACTTCAACGGCGACGCCAACTCGGCGCTCTACCGCTTCGACCACGTCGGCAGCGGCAACCGGGCACCGACGGCCGTGGCCGGCGCCAACCGGACCTCCGGCGCGGCACCGCTCGCGGTGACCTTCTCCTCGGCCGGCTCGTCCGACCCCGAGGGCGGCGCGCTGACGTACTCCTGGGCCTTCGGTGACGGCACCACCTCGACCGCTGCCAACCCGACGAAGACGTACACCACCAACGGCACCTACACCGCCACGCTGACGGTGCGGGACCCGCAGGGCGCCACCGGCAGCAGCAGCGTGCGGATCAGTGTCGGCAACACCGCGCCCACGGTCACCATCAACAACCCCGGCAACGGCCAGCTGTTCAGCTTCGGCGACACGGTGCCGTACAGCATCACGGTCACCGACCCGGAGGACGGCACGATCGACTGCGCGAAGGTCAAGATGACCTACGTGCTCGGTCACGACCAGCACGGGCACCAGATCACCTCGAAGACCGGGTGCTCCGGCTCGATCACCATCCCGGTCGACGGTGAGCACGACGACGCGGCGAACATCTTCGCGATCTTCGACGCCGAGTACACCGACGCCGGCGGGCTGACCACCCACACCCAGCACACGCTGCCGCCGCGGCACCGGCAGGCCGAGTTCTACGGCACCTCGTCCGGGATCAACGTGTTCAGCAAGGCCACGGCCGAGGGCGGCAAGACCGTCGGCGACATCAACAACGGTGACTGGATCGCGTTCCAGCCGTACCGGCTGGGCAACGTGACCTCGTTCAACGCCCGGGTCTCCTCGGCGGGTGCCGGCGGCACCCTCCAGGTCCGGGCCGGCTCGGCCACCGGCACGGTGCTCGGCTCGGCCACGGTCCCGGTGACCGGCGGCTGGGAAACGTTCGCCACCGTGACCGGGACGATCACCAACCCCCCGACGGGTACGACCACGCTGTACCTGACCTTCGCCGGATCGGGCACCGGTGCGCTCTACGACCTGGACGCGTTCACGTTCGTCACCGGCACCGCCACCAGCGGGAGTGGCCCGATCAAGGGTCTGGGTGGCAAGTGCCTGGACGTCCGCAACGCCGCCACCGCCGACGGCACGCAGATCCAGATCTACACCTGCAACGGCAGCGCGGCCCAGACCTGGGCGGTCACGCCGAACTCCACGATCAAGTCGTTGGGCAAGTGCCTGGACGTCGCCGGTGCGGGCACCGCCGACGGCACCAAGATCCAGCTCTACACCTGCAACGGCACCGCCGCGCAGAACTGGGCCGCGCAGGCCGACGGCACGCTACGCAACGCGGCGTCGGGCAAGTGCCTCGACGTCTCCGGCAACAGCTCCGCCGACAGCACGGCAGTCCACCTCTGGACCTGCCTCGGCGCGGCCAACCAAAAGTGGATCCTGCCCTGAGCTGAGTGGTGGGGCCCCCTGTCACCGCCTACGGTTGGGGCAGGGGGCCCTTCCTAACCACAGTTAGGAGAGCGATATGCGCAGACGCCTGCGACCCGTCCTCGGTGCGGCCATGGCCGCACTCGCCGTCATCGCCTGCACCACCCCCGCAAGCCCGGCCAGCGCCGCCGACGCCCCGTACGACGTGCTGGTCTTCTCCAAGACCGCCGGTTTCCGGCACGACGCGATCCCGGTCGGCATCCAGACCATCCGCGACCTGGGCGCGGCGAACAACTTCACGGTCACCGCCACCGAGGACGCGGCCACGTTCACCAGCGCCAACCTCGCCCAGTACGAGGCTGTCGTCTTCCTCAACACCACAGGCGACGTGCTCAACGCCAGCCAACAGACCGCCTTCGAGTCGTACATCGCCTCCGGTCGCGGTTACGTGGGCGTGCACGCGGCCTCCGACACCGAGTACGACTGGCCGTTCTACGGCAACCTGGTGGGCGCGTGGTTCGCCTCGCACCCGGCGATCCAGCAGGCCAACGTCAAGGTGGAGGACCGGGCGCACGCCGCGACCGGCCACCTGCCGCAGACCTGGACCCGCACCGACGAGTGGTACAACTACCGGACCAACGCCCGCTCGACCGCCCACGTGCTCGCCACGCTCGACGAGTCGTCGTACTCCGGCGGCGGCATGGGCGCCGACCACCCGTTGAGCTGGTGCAAGAGCTACAACGGCGGCCGGTCCTTCTACACCGGGGCCGGGCACACCCAGGCGTCGTACGCGGAACCCGCGTTCCGGACCCACCTGCTCGGCGGCATCCGGTACGCCTCCGGTCGGAGCAAGGCCGACTGCCGCCCGGAGACCGGCTACACCCCGCTCTACAACGGCGCGACGACCGGCTGGTCGCAGGCCAGCCCGGGCAGCTTCACCAACTCCGACGCCACCCTGACCTCGGTGGGCGGCATGGGGTTGTTCTGGTACAGCGCCAAGCAGTTCACCAACTACTCGCTCAAGCTCGACTGGAAGGTGGCCGGGGACGACAACTCCGGCGTCTTCATCGGCTTCCCGCCGTCGAGTAGCCCGCAGTCGGCGATCGACAACGGCTACGAGGTCCAGATCGACGCCACCGACGCGGTAGACCGCACCACCGGCGCGATCTACTCGTACAAGGCCGCCGACATCCCGGCCCGTGACGCGGCGCTGAACGCGCCAGGGGAGTGGAACACCTACGAACTGCTGGTCGAGGGGGAACGGCTACAGGTCTTCCTCAACGGGGTGAAGATCAACGACTTCACCAACACCGACCCGGTCCGCTCGCTGGCCGGACACATCGGCATCCAGAACCACGGCAACGGTGACGACGTCGCGTTCCGCAACATCCGGATCAAGGAGTTGGGCACCACCCCGACGCCCACCGGCACGATCCAGGCCGAGGCGTTCAGCTCGGCCAACGGTGCCTCCGCGTTCACCAAGGAGGGCGCCAACGGTGGGCAGACCCTCGGCAACATCGACCCGGGCGACTGGGCCGCGTACAACGGGGTCAACCTGACCGGGGTCACCTCGTTGACGGCCCGGGTCGTCTCCGGCGGCGCGGGCGGCACCATCCAGGTGCGTACCGGCTCGGCAACCGGCCCGGTGCTCGGCACCGTCGCGGTGCCCAACACCGGCAGTTGGACGACCTTCGCCAACGTCACCACGGCACTCACCAACGTCCCGTCCGGCACCCAGAACCTCTACCTCACCTTCACCGGTAGTGGCACCGGGCTCTTCGACGTGGACGACTTCACCCTGGTCAAGGGCGGCGGCACCCCCGGCGTCGGCCCGATCAAGGGTCTGGCGGGCAAGTGCCTGGACGTGCGCGGCGGCGGCACCGCCGACGGCACCCAGATCCAGCTCTACACCTGCAACGGCGGCGCGGCGCAGACCTGGACCGTGTCCGGCTCGACCATCAAGGCGCTGGGCAAGTGCCTGGACGTCAACGGTGGCGCCTCCGCCAACGGCACCAAGATCCAGCTCTGGACCTGCAACGGCGGCGGCGCACAGAACTGGGCGGCCCAGTCCGACGGCACCCTGCGCAACCCGTCGTCGGGCAAGTGCCTCGACGTCTCCGGCAACAACTCGGCGGACGGCACCGCCGTACACCTCTGGACCTGCCTCGGCGCGGCCAACCAGAAGTGGACCCTGCCCTAACCAACAAGGCCGACGAGGGGCCGACGCTATATGCGTCGGCCCCTCCGCCCCGCCCCTGCCCCGCCCCCGACCTCGCCCCTGCCCCGCCCTCGCCGCGTCGATCTTGCACTTTCTGTCGGGGCATACGCCCTCAACACCGACTTTTCGGCGACACAAAGTGCAAGATCGGCGGGGTGGGGGACGGCGCGAGGGCGGGTGGGGCGGGGTGGGGTGTGGTGTGGGGTGGGGAGTTCGCTGACGCGGGAGACCGGTGCACAGCCGACTGCCGTACCTTGACCCGCATGGGGCGGTTCGCGCAGTGGCGCGGGATGGTGCTGGAGCAGGGGCATCGGCTGCGCGGTGCGCTTCGGCGCCCGGAGGAGCTGGACGACCCGTTCGATCCGACGGGCAGTCTGACCCGCCTCGACGCGCTGGTGGAGGGCTTCGCCGCCGGCCAGCCGGTGCGGTGGACCCTGGCCGGGCAACCCCGGCCGCTGCCGGGGCCGGTCGACGCGGTGGCGTACCGGATCATCGAGGAATCGTTGACCAACGCCTGCCGGCACGCCCGGGGCACGCCGGTCGCGGTCCGCCTGCGCTACGACGCCACGGGCATCACCATCGAGGTCCGCGACGAGGGTGCCGGCCCCCTGCCGTCCGGCGGTGGCAGCTCCGACCCCGGGCGGGGTCTGCTCGGGGTACGCAGGCGCACGGAACGCCTCGGAGGCACGTTGTCCGCCGGCCCGCGTGCCGGTGGTGGCTTCACCGTGCGGGCCGCCCTGCCGGCACCCGAGGAGGTGGCCGAATGATGATCGAGCCGCAGGGCTTTCGCAATGGGGTGCCGCGGAAATAGGGTGGGGTTGGCGACCGTGTTGGTGGCCGGTGACCCGGTGGGAGGCGCAACCCGCCGGGCTCAGGTGTGTTCCGCACCCGCCGGTGACCGTCCGGTGCCGCGTACGTCCGGTCACCCTCGCCCCGGTCCGCACCTGGAATCCCCCATGACAACAGGGGAGTAGAACAATGGCGCGACCCATCACGCTCTTCACCGGCCAGTGGGCCGATCTGCCTTTCGAGGAGGTCTGCCGGCTCGCCTCCGAGTGGGGCTACGACGGCCTGGAGATCGCCTGCTGGGGCGACCACTTCGAGGTCGACAAGGCGCTCGCCGACGACTCGTACGTCGAGCGCAAGCGGGAAACCCTCGCGAAGCACAACCTGGAGGTCTTCACGATCTCCAACCACCTTGTTGGTCAGGCGGTCTGCGACCACCCGATCGACGAGCGGCACCAGGACATCCTGCCCGGCCGCATCTGGGGCGACGGGGAGCCCGAGGGGGTCCGCCAGCGGGCCGCCGAGGAGATCAAGGACACCGCGCGGGCGGCGGCGAAGCTCGGCGTGAAGACCGTCGTCGGCTTCACCGGGTCGTCGATCTGGCACACCCTGGCGATGTTCCCGCCGGTGCCGCCGTCGATGATCGAGCGCGGCTACCAGGACTTCGCCGACCGGTGGAACCCGATCCTCGACGTGTTCGACGAGGTGGGGGTGCGGTTCGCGCACGAGGTGCACCCGAGCGAGATCGCGTACGACTACTGGACGACGAAGCGGACGCTGGAGGCGATCGGCAACCGGCCCGCGTTCGGTCTGAACTGGGACCCGTCGCACTTCGTCTGGCAGGAACTGGACCCGGTGAACTTCATCTTCGACTTCGCCGACCGGATCTACCACGTGGACTGCAAGGACGCCAAGGTCCGTACCGGGGATGGCCGGCGTGGCCGGCTCGCCTCGCACCTGCCCTGGGCCGACCTGCGCCGCGGGTGGGACTTCGTCTCCACCGGGCACGGCGACGTGCCCTGGGAGGACTGCTTCCGCGCCCTGAACGCGATCGGCTACACCGGCCCGATCTCGGTCGAGTGGGAAGACGCCGGCATGGACCGGCTGCTCGGCGCCCCGGAGGCGTTGCAGTTCGTCCGCCGGCTCGCCTTCGACGCCCCGAGCGCTGCCTTCGACGCGGCGTTCAGCAGCAAGGACTGACCGCACTCCGGACAGACCACGGGCCGGTCGCCCTGCGGCGACCGGCCCGTCAACGTGCGATTGGTCAGAGCGTGCTGGCGTTCGTGCCCGAGCCGGACGGCTTGGTGCGGGGGGTGTTGGTGGACGACGGCGACCCGGAGGTCGTGCCGACCGTGCTGGTGCCCGCCTTGGCGCCCACGGTGGCGGGCGTGCCGGCGAACGCGTCGTCGGCGGCGGTCAGCTCCTGCTTGCCGGTGCTGCCGTTGCCGGTGCCCAGCTTCTCGCCCAGTTTGGTCTGGCCGAGCTTGTCCTTGCCCTCGCTGTAGAGCTTGTTGGCCTGGGCCTGCGCGACCCCGGCCGCCTCCTGGACGGTCGGGTGGTCGAGCACCTTGCGGCCCCGAACAACGAGCTCCTCGTACTTTTCCCGGCCGGCACGGGCGCCCAGGACGAATCCCGCAGCCAGCCCGCCAAGAAACATGATCTTTCCGCGCATGGCGGCTCCTTCCGTACCTGACGCGCCGTCGCCTCGGCGAGTTGCCCCGTCGGAGGGCGACCTGTTCGCGCCTGCGTCCTCTGTCCGCAGCTAACTACCCATCCTGCTCCCCGCTCACGCATACTTGTGCCGGGATGACGATTTACCCTAATTGTCGATGCGTTACGGGGCCTGGCCTGCGCCCCTCGATCATCGGCATGCGGGGCGGAACCCACTGGACCACCACCGGGGGATGTCCTGTATTCTTTTCCCGTCGCACGGCACCAGCATGATCCGGGGCCGGGCGGTGCACGATCCCCTGTAGCTCAATTGGCAGAGCAGCCGGCTGTTAACCGGCAGGTTATTGGTTCGAGTCCAATCGGGGGAGCTTCTCCACCCAGCGCCCGTCGGCCCCACCGCCGACGGGCGTTTTCGTGCTGTGCGCGGCGGCCGGCCGGCGTTCGAGGCAGCAACTTCAGGGATGTTGCTGCCTCCGGCGCGTCTGAGGCAGCAACATCCCTGAAGTTGCGACGATCTTGGCGCGGGGCGCGGGGCGCGGGGCGCGGGGCGCGGGACGCGGGACGCGGGACGCGGGACGCGGCGCAGCGGCGGACGCGGCGGGGCGGGGCGCAGCGGCGGACGCGGCGGGGCGGGGCGCAGCGGCGGACGCGGCGGGGCGTGGCGGGGCGCGGGGCGGAATGAGAGGTTTGGTCCGCTTGGGGCTTCCGTGGCCGGCAGGATGGTCGATGTCGACCGCTGCGTCGAGCCAGGCGTCGATCCTTGGGGGAGTGCGAATGTCCGGACGGGGCGGCAGGGCCATGCTGATCGCGGTGGCGGTCGTGCTGGTCTGGCTGGTGATCGGCGGCGTCGCCGGCCCGTACGCCGGGCGTCTCAGCGAGGTCGCCACCAACGACAACGCGGCGTTCCTGCCCACCGATGCCGAGGCGACCCGCGCCCAGGACCTCACCGACGACTTCGTCGACCGGCAGACCATCCCGGCACTTGTCGTCTACGAGCGACCGGCCGGGATCACCGACGCGGACCGGCAGCGGGTCCGCGCCGACGCCGCCCGGTTCGCCCAGGTGCCCGGCGTGCTCGCCCCGCTGCCCCCGCCCATCCCGAGCGAGGACGGCCAGGCCCTCCAGGTCGTCGTGCCGGTGGACGACGCCGAGGGCGAGGAGATCGAAGCGGTCGTCGAGCGGCTCCGCGACATCACCGGCGGTGACCGGGACGGGCTGACCGTGGACGTTTCCGGACCCGCCGGCCTGCTCGCCGACCTGATCAAGGTGTTCTCCGCCATCGACGGGCCGCTGCTGCTTGTCACCCTGGTCGTGGTGCTCGTCATCCTGCTGGTGGTCTACCGCAGCCCGGTGCTCTGGATCTTCCCGCTGCTTGCCGCCGGCATGTCGTACGCCCTGGCCTCGGTCTTCGTCTACCTGCTCGCCGACGCGGACGTGGTCAAGCTCAACGGGCAGGCGCAGGGCATCCTCACCGTGCTGGTCTTCGGCGCCGGCACCGACTACGCGCTGCTGCTGATCGCCCGCTACCGGGAGGAACTGCACCGCCACGACCGACCGTGGGACGCCATGCGGACGGCGTGGAGGGGTGCCGCGCCCGCCATCATCGCCTCCGGCGGCACGGTCATCGTCAGCCTGCTCTGCCTGCTGCTGTCCAGCCTCAACTCCAACCGGGCGCTCGGCCCGGTCGCCGCCATCGGCATCGCCGCCACCCTGCTGGTGATGCTGACGTTCCTGCCCGCGCTGCTGGTGCTGGGCGACCGGTGGGCGTTCTGGCCGCGGCGGCCCCGAGCCGACCAGGCCGACCCGCGCGCCGAGCACGGCATCTGGAGCCGCGTCGCCGGCTTCGTGGCCCGGCACGCCCGACCGATCTGGCTGAGCACCGCAGTCGTGCTGGCCGCCCTCACGCTGGGCCTCACCCAGCTCGGGGCCACCACGCTCGGGCAGTCCGACCTGTTCACCCAGCGCACCGACTCGGTGGACGGCCAGGAGGTGATCGCCCGGCACTTCCCGGCCGGCACGGGCAGCCCGGCCACCATCTTCACCACCCAGCAGACGGCCCAACAGGTCGCCCGGGTGGCACAGGGCGTGCCCGGCGTCGCCGACGTCCGCCCCCGCACCGCCGGCCCGCAGACCGGCCCATCCGAGGAGAACGCCCCACCCAAGGTCGTCGACGGGCGGGTGCAACTGGAGGCGACCCTGGCCGACCCGCCCGACAGCGACGGCGCCGAGCGGACCATCCGGGAGTTGCGGGTCGCCGTACACCGGGTGGCCGGCGCGGACGCGGTGGTCGGCGGCTTCACGGCGATCAACGTGGACACCTCCGACGCCGCGAAGCGCGACCAGAACGTCATCATCCCGGTGGTGCTGGTGGTCATCGCGGTCATCCTGGCCCTGCTGCTGCGCGCGCTGCTCGCCCCGCTGCTGCTGATCGCCACCGTGCTGCTCAGCTTCGCGGCCACCCTCGGCCTCTGCGCGCTGCTCTTCCGCCACGTCTTCGACTTTCCCGGTGTGGACTCGTCGTTCCCGCTGTTCGCGTTCGTCTTCCTGGTCGCCCTCGGCATCGACTACAACATCTTCCTGACCAGCCGGGTACGGGAGGAGTCGGTCAAGCGCGGCACCCGCGCCGGTGTGCTCGCCGGCCTCGCCGTCACCGGCGGAGTGATCACCTCTGCGGGCATCGTGCTCGCCGCGACCTTCTCCGCCCTCGCCGTCCTGCCACTGGTGTTGCTCGTCGAGCTGGGTACGGCTGTCGCGATCGGGGTACTGATCGACACGATCATCGTCCGGTCGTTGCTGGTGCCCGCGCTCGCGTACGACATCGGGCCGAAGATCTGGTGGCCGGGCCGGTTGTCCCGGGCGAACGGTGAGCGGGAGGTGCGCGATGCTGGCTGAGACGGACGTGGTCATCGTCGGCGGTGGTCTGGCCGGCCTCGCCGCCGCCCGCCGGCTGCACCGCGCCGGCGTGCCCTGGCGGCTGCTGGAGGCCAGCGGCCGGCTCGGCGGCCGGGTCGCCACCGACGTCGTCGACGGCTACCTCATCGACCGGGGTTTTCAGGTGCTCAACACCGCCTACCCGCAGCTCGGCACGTTGCTCGACACCGACCGGCTGCACCTCGGGTACTTCACCTCCGGCGTGCTGGTGCGCCGGGGCGACGACCTGCTGCGGCTGGTCAACCCGCTGCGCGAGCCGACCGGCGCCCCCGGCACCGCGCTCGCCGGAATCGGCTCCCTGCTCGACCGGCTACGCTTCGCCGCGCTCGCGACCGGCTGCGCCACCCTGCCGGTGTCCCGGCTGCTCTCCGCGCCGGAGACCAGCGCGGAGACGGCACTGCGCCGGGCCGGCCTCTCCGACGCGATCATCGAGGAGCTGCTGCGGCCGTTCCTGTCCGGTGTGTTCATCGACCGGGAGCTGGCCACGTCCAGCCACGTACTCGCGATGGTGTTGCGGTCCTTCGCCCGCGGCCGGATCGGCCTGCCCGCCGAGGGCATGGCCGCGCTGCCCCGGGCCATCGCCGACCCGCTGCCCGCCGACCTGCTCGACCTGGACACCCCCGTCGCCGAGGTCGCCCCCGGCCGGGTCCGCACCCAGGCCGGCGACATCCGCTGCCGGGCCGTCGTGGTCGCCGTCGACCCACCCGCCGCGCCCGCGCTGCTGCCGGCCCTGGCGACGGTACGCATGCACAGCTACACCACCTACTACCACAGCACCCCGGAGCCGCCGCTCACCGAGCCGATCCTGCTCGTCGACGGCGACCGGCGGGAAATCGTGGCGAACACGGTGGTGCTCAGCAACGCCACGGCGACCTATGCGCCCGCCGGCCGGCACCTGGTGGCCACCTCGGTGGTCGGCCCGACCGCCCCACCCGAGTCGACCATCCGGGCCGAGTTGACCCGGCTGTACGGCCGATCCACCGCCGACTGGACCCACCTCACCACCGTGGCCGTCCCACAGGCGCTGCCCGCCGCACCGCCACCGCAGGGGCGGCTGCGCAAGGCCGTGTCGTTGGGGGAGGGCCTGTTCGTGGCCGGCGACCACCGGGACAGCCCATCGATCCAGGGCGCTCTCGCCAGCGGATGGCGAGCCGCCGGGGCGGTGCTGGACGAGCTGCGCGCCGGCTGACAGTCGTACCCGAGCACGCTGTTATATTCCTGTAGCCCATCGTGCTGGTGCAGGCGTGGGCACCGGCCGGCACGGTGCTGGCTGCTGATCGCCGAGCGGGATAAGATCCGGCGCGGTGTTTCGGGGCGGTAGCTCAGCCGGTTAGAGCAGGGGACTCATAATCCCTCGGTCGCGGGTTCGAGTCCCGCCCGCCCCACCAGCACCACCACCAGATCGCCGATCTTGCCGTGGTGCCTGCGCGTACGTTGCCGCCGCTGGAGATATGCGGCGACGCACGATTGTCAGGTTTGCGAGAACCAGTTGAACATCCGCACCGGCAGGACTACGAGCACGACTGTCGCGGCGACGGCCAGCAGGACGCGCGCCTTGCGAAGACCTCGCCACCACGGGATAACCCAGAGCAGCAACCACATAACCGCCGAGATGACCACATGTACGCCGACCACTCCGAGGGTGGTCTCCTCGCACAGGTTTTCCGCAATGGTTTCCTCGCACAGCGGAGGCGGGCCGTTGTGGTCAACGAGGTTTCCCACCACCCCGACGAAGCAGGCCAACACTGGAGCCGCTACCAGGGTGAGCAACGGCGTCACCAACCACCCGGCGAGATCACGGTGCCGGTCCACCAGCCGTTTCACCGGCAGAACGCTACAGCCGGACATCGACAGTACTCAAGCCGACGTGTAGCGGCAGTCATCATGCGTACGCGTGATGGAAGCTTTCAGTTTTTCCTGGTAAGCGAGAGTGCTTTCCTGGTGAGCGAGTGATGCTGCATGCATAATGAATGCATGGTTGCTCTCCAGATTCGGGACGTGCCGGAAGAAGTACGAGACGCCCTGGCGGCGCAGGCCAAGGCGCGCGGGCAGTCACTCCAGGCGTACCTGCTGGACCTGGTGGAGACGCAGGCTCGGCGGCTGCGCAACACGGCTGTCCTTGATCGCTTCGCCGGCCGATCGGACGGTGCTCACTCCCTGCCGGGGGAGAGCGCGGCCGAGTTGAATGACCAGCGGGAGCAACGCGGACCATGGGGAAGCGCCGCATGATTGTCGTGGACGCGTCGGTTCTGGCCGATGCCCTGATAGACGACGGGCCGGTCGGCGACGCGGCGCGGGCCGAGCTGATCGGAGATCCGCACTGGGCCGCACCGAGCCATCTTCTGGTCGAGGTCATGTCGGTGATCAGAGGCAAGGTCCTCGGTGGGAAGCTGGGCCTTGCCCGGGCGCAGGAGGCGATCGACACCCTGCCTTCGTTGGTCATCGATGAGGTTGACATCGCTGTGCTGCTCGACCGGATGTGGCAGTTGCGAGGCAATGTCACGGCGTACGACGCGGCTTACGTCGCGGCGGCGGAGATGTTGGCCTGCCCATTCGTGACAAGTGATGCTCGGCTCGCCAAGGCCGGCGGCGTTCGCTGTGAGTTCCTACTGCTCGCGGTTTCCTGACGGTGGCCGCCCGAGGTTCACGGCAGGACGCGCTCGGGGAGGGAAGCTGATGAGCGACTTCCATGACTGGGATGACATCCGTGCCGAGTTGCACGATGGGGACGAGGACGCGTTCGATGCGGAACGCTGGTGCCGCTGCCAAGTCGAGACGAACCGGATCGCTCGTGGTGCCGTTCGTGGTGCGAAGCGAGGGTGGTGCAAGCGGTTGCAGTTTCGTGGAGTCGCCTTGACTGTGGCTGTAGTTGCAGGTAGAGGGCGCAGTCTCTGCCGTGAGGGCCACTCATAATCCCTCGGTCGCGGGTTCGAGTCCCGCCCGCCCCACCGAAACGGATGCCCAAACGGAGGGTTCAAGACCCGCGAAGTTGCAGGCCACGGCCGGCATCTCGGAGATCGGTTGGGGTAGGCCCCTCGTCGGCATCAAGCGTTGATGGGCGCGCGACCGATCACACCTTGAGGACGTCCACGTCGTACAGCGCTATCGACGCGTCGCGGGAGGCCAGGGTCAGATTCTCGGTGATCGCCTGGGCCACCAGCATGCGATCGAACGGATCGCGGTGATGCGGTGGCAGGCGGCCGGCGGCGATGGCGTGGGCGTGGGTCACCGGAAGCTCGCGGAAGCCCATGTCTCTTACCCGCTCGGCGAGGTCAGGGGGGCCGGGGAGTTTCCCCGCGCGCTGTTTGATGGTGATCTCCCACAGGGTGACCGGGGAGAGGAAGATGTCCGGCTCGTGGCGTAGCCGGTCGAGGAACTCGGTGCCGAGGGTCGCGTCGCCGGTGATGGCCCAGAGCGCGACGTGGGTGTCCAGCAGCAGGGTCATGCGCCGATGCCGAAGTCGGCGGCGATCTCGGCGTTGGTCTGTGCTGAGTCCCAGTCGCCGGAGAGGTCCAGTTGCCCGGCGAGGGAACCGACTGCGGTGCGGTTGGCCCGCCGAACCAGCGGCACGACCTTCGCCACCGGAGTACCGGCCCGGTCGATGATGATCTCCTCGCCGCGTTCGACCCGTTCGATGATGCGCGACAGATGGGTCTTGGCATCATGCATGTTGTAGTGCACGGCCTCCGACGACATGGCGCAACCTCCTCGGTTAGCTAAGGGCTTAGTCTAGCCTGCGTGGCCCCATCCGCCAGCGGTTCGGCTGGTGGCGACCCTCGGCCGATACGCACGAGCACTGGGCGCCCGGATGTGGATCATCTTCGACTACGGCAGTGACCTTCGGCAGATCGCCTGATCTCCGCGATCCTCAGCCGGCCCCGAAGCGGTCCAGGGCGTCGATGACCACGTCGCCAATGCCGCGCCCGGCGCCGTGGCCAGCATCGTCGATCAGCTCCAACCGTGCCTCGGGCCACAGCTTGGACAGCTGCCACGGGATGTCGACCGGGCTCCCGAGGTCGAGCCGGCCGTGTACGAGCACACCGGGAATGCCGGCGAGCCGGTGCGCACCAGCCATCAACTCGCCGTCGGCGAACCAACCGTCGTGCGCCCAGTAGTGGGTGACGAGACGCGCGAAGGTCATCCGGAACGCCGGGTCCTCGTAGCGAGGGTCAGGGCGACTGCCGGGCAGGTTCGAGACGAGGGCGTCCTCCCAGGCGCACCAGTTGCGGGCGGCTCGGTCCCGCACGCCCTCGTCTGGATCGGCGAGCAGGCGGGCGTAGGCGGCGGGCAGATTGCCGTCGCGTTCGGTCGCCGGCACCGCGTCCCGGAATCTCTCCCACTGTTCGGGGAAGATCCGTCCGAGGTCGCGGGTGAGCCACCTGTGCTCTGCCGGTGTGCTGGTGACGACGCTGAACAGCACGATCTCGGTGACCCGGTCGGGGTGCCGCTCGGCGTAGCCGAGGCCGAGGGCGCTGCCCCACGATCCGCCGAGCAGTAGCCACCTGTCGATGTGCAGGTGCGTGCGCAGCTTTTCGATATCGGCCAGCAGGTGCGGCATGGTGTTTGTCGACAGGTCCGTTCGCACGTCGCCCGCGTCTGGCGTGCTGCGTCCGCATCCCCGCTGATCGAACAGGACCACCCGATAGACGGCCGGGTCGAAGAATCGCCGCCAGAAGGCGCCGGCCCCGGAGCCGGGGCCACCGTGCAACACCAGGGCTGGCTTTCCGGCGGGGTTGCCGCTGCTCTCCCAGTAGACGAGGTGGCCGTCCCCGACGTCGAGCATGCCGTGCGCGAAGGGTTCGATCTCCGGATACAGGTGGGCCATTTCAGCGATCCAACCAGTCTGCTCGTTGCCGCGCACTCCAGTTCTCAGCCGTGTTGCGGGACCTGACCGCACACCCCGCGAGGGAAGCGTCAGTCGGTGCCGGTCGAAGCGAGAATGCCCGTGCGCAGGAGTGCGACCAGGCGGCGGGCCTGCGCCGGGTCGGCGGTGAGGGCCGCTCCGCTGGCCAGGGTCAGCACGTCGGTGGCGGTGAGGTCGGAACGGAGTGCTGGCTGCGCGCGTCGGACGAGGCGGTCGGCGATCGAGGTGATCGACGCGTGCCAGTCCCGAAACAGCGTGGTACGGCTCTCGTCGGAGCCTTCCGTCGCGGCCAGGGCGAGGGGGCGCTTGGTGGCCACGTGCACCACGAATTCGTCGAGCCAGGCGAACAGCGCTTCCGTCGGTGCCGCGGACCCCAACAACTGCTCGCCGCGTTGGCACAGTGCGGCGACCTCGTCGGCATAGACGGCGACGAGCAGGTCGGCGCGCGTCGGGAAGTGGCGGTACAGGGTGGCGTTGCCGACCCCGGCTCGTCGGGCGATCACGTCGAACGCGACGTCGTTGCCCGCCTCGGCCAGCGCCTCACGGGCCGCGGCGACGAGTCGCGCACGGTTACGGGACGCGTCGGAGCGCGGGCCACGCTTGCTAACCGGGGACATCCCCGGATACGTTACCGGCAGCTAAGCGGGGAGTTCCCCGTTTAGGGATCGGAGGGGAGCACGATGCCCATCACCATGGATGACCGGATCACCATTACGGATCTGATCAACTCGCACGGGCACCTGACAGATCGTGGCGACTTCGACGGCCTGGCGGCGCTGTTCACCGACGACGTCGTCTACGACGTGTCGGCTCTCGGCGGCGGCACGTTGGTCGGTCTCGCCGCAGCCCGGGAAGCCGGCCTGGCCCTGGGCGACGCCAACCCGGTAGCCCACCACGTGACAAATATCGTGCTGCGCGAGACGGCGGACGGCACGGTCAATGCCCTGTCCAAGGGATTCGGGGTCATGGCTGATGGATCGACCGGCAGCGTCACGTACGAGGACACCGTCGAACGAACGGCTGCCGGATGGCGTATCACGCACCGAATCGTGCGCGCCCGACGTAGGCCCCTGCAGCAGGACTGACACCAACACGATCCAGCGTCCGCTCATGCCTGAGGGTGTACTCCGCCTCCGGAGCAAGATCGTTCCCATCTTGTCTGTGGCCTTCGCCTGATCATCAGGTGCCGGGGCGCTCGGCCGTCGGGAAGACGTCAGGACGGTGGCGGTTTCCGGGTGCTCGGGCGACCCCTGCCGTGCCGGCGGAAACGCTCGACCGCAGACAGATCCGTGGGCCAGATCCCGGCCTGCCGGCGGCGGCACTCCGGCTCGCGGCAGTAGCACCACCACAACACGCCTGCGTCGTGGATCTTGTCGCCGACGCAGTCATGCCTGGACCCGGGGAGGATCCGGGGCATGCAGCCCAGGCACGTCGCCCGGCCGGTTGGGATGGGCCAACCGCCCGCGTTGTCGATCGGCCCATCCATCATCGGCTCAGAAGTCCTGCCCGGCGCGGATGCTCGCCACGAACGGCGCCCACTCGTCCCGGTCGACGATGATCTGCTCGCCTGGGCGCTTCGAGCTGCGGACGATCCGGTTGAGGTCGGCGTCGATGGCGACCTCGACGCAGTTCGGGCCGGAGTTGTCGCACCGGTTCGGGCGAACGAAGGTGAGTTCGTCCATGGTGTGTTGCTCCTTCATGTCAGCCGGCCGGGTGCGGCCGGTCGTCGGGTTGTCGGGCAGCAGGAGGTCGTGGGCGACGAGTTGGGCGAACGCCTCTGCCCATTCCCAGCAGCGGCCAGCGGTCTGGCAGATCGGGCATCGGCCGTCGACGGCCTGGTGCTCGCCGAGGGTCTGCCGCCACCGCGCCTTCGGCAACGCCACGGTCATGGCCGCTCACCGGCTGCGGTCGCTGCCAGGACGTCGACGCTGATCAGCACCTCGAAGCACCACGGCTGGGTGCAGTCGGCGGATTCCCACGCGCAGTCCGGGCCATGCCCGTACACCCAGGCATAGGCGGGGTCGTGCGACTCGTGGACGGAGGCGATGACGATGTCGTGGTAGGTGTGGCCCTCGCGGTCCGGGTTGGGTTTCCACTCGCCGGGCCGCACGGACACCCGGGTGCCGGGGGTGGGCATCGTCCGGGCGGTCACCGTGCCGGTCCGTCGTACTGGCGGCCGCCGGCGCGGTGGTGCGCCTGCGCGAGTATCCGGGCCTTCGCCGCCGCCTGCTCGCGGCTCTGGATGCGCTGGCCGATGCTGGGCTGGACCGGAGGGGCCGGCTTGCGTGCCAGCAGTCGCCGAAGCCTGAGGACGATGTGCACGTGTCGCCTCCCTCGCTCTGAGGGACGCGGCTCAACCGATGGTTGACGGTGAGTGACCGCGTCCTGACCTCAGAGTTCCGGGTGCGACAGTCGACCATCTAGACCATGGCTGTCCGCGACCGGGTGGCGGACACGTCCCGGACAGTTCAACCGCCAGCCACGGCCAGAGCCTGCCGGTACTCAACTGTCCACTCCGCGCCACACTGATCCTCCGGGAGTGCGTCCAGTCCCGCGCGCAGGTTGTCCGCCGCAGCGACCCGGTCCCCAAGCGCCAGGTAGGCCAGGCCAAGGCCCATGCGCGAGAACGTCGGCGTCAGCCAGTACGCGAGCGCGGGCGGCGGGTGCGATTCGGCGGCGGTGGCCAGGTCGTTGGCCTCGCCGAGGAGCCGCACCGCAGAGGGCCGGTCACCAAGTAGCGCATATCCGTGGGCGGCCTGCACCGCGTCACCAACCCGTTGCGATGGCGACGATCCCGGGGTGTGGTACGCGGCGAGGAAGTGCCGCACCACGCCCCGAGCATTGCCCCGCTGGCGTTCGAGGTAGCCGCGGAAGTTCTCTGTCTGCGCGGCGAGTGGGCCACTGTCGACCGCGTCGGCTTCCCGGGCGGCTTCGATGAGCACCCGCACCGCCTGGTTGTCATTGCGCGCCTCGGCGTGCAACCACCCGATGAACTGCGTCCATTCCGCCGCGACCTCGTGCAGTTCGGGCGCGTGGCGTCCGCGAGCCTGGGCCGCGAGGTCGCGGACCGTGTGCCAATGAGGTAGCGACACCGGCAGCATCATCGGTGCGGGCAACGCGTCGTCGAGCCTTCTCTGAGCGGCCAGCACGTCGGCAAGTAACTGCACCCCGGCGCCGTCTAGCCTGGTCGGGTTGGTGACCAGGTACGCGAGCCGATCCCCGTCATCGGCGGTGGTGACGGCTGGCGGGTCGACGACCATGGCGGCGAGTGCCCCGCCGGCTTCGAGAGCGGCGTCCAGTTGGCGTGCGACGTCGGAGGTGGGACGGGTGCGTCCGCTCTCCAGGTCGTGTAGGAAGCTCTTGCTGTAGTGCCCGAGGCGGGCCAGGTCTCGCAGAGACAGGTCTCGCTCGGTGCGTCTACGGGTCAACTCGGTGGGAAACCGCGGGTCCACGGCAGTACGAATACGAGCGGGCATCTGACGCTCCCAGGTAAAGGACTGGGCGGCGGCCCCGCCGGCCTCTACCCGTGCGGGCCGCCACGTACGACCGTACGACTTCAGCACCGTCAATGCACCCGATCGGATAGTCGTCGCGTACAGATCTACGGGGGCGGTGGGGATGGACGGTGACTTCACCGAGTCCAGGAAAGATGATCCGCATGTCCTCCTCGGCCCCAAGAGGAGGTTCTCAAGACTGCGTTCAGCGTCCCGAAAGGCCCGCCGACTTGAGTCGAGTCGCGACCTGGCGCGACTGTCGGCGGCGTACGACAATCTGAGGACGCTGGCGATGTCGCCCGCCGAGTCGGTCACGTTCGTCAAGGAGCTGAGCAAGCATGGAACGTAACGCCTGGCGCACGTCCAGCCGTTCCGGCAGCAACGGTCAGTGCGTGGAGGTGCGTGACCGCCGCGTCCAGGTCGATGTCCGCGACTCCACGGCGCCCGATGCCGGGATGCTGAGCTTCGCGCCCGCCGCCTGGGACGCGTTCGTCGACACGATCAAGACGAACGCGTACCGCCCCTGACCGGAGAGGACGGTGGCCTGGTGCAGGGCACCCGCGACGAGCTGATCGGGCACCTGGCCGAGGCGGTCGGGTCCGTCACCGTCGCCCACCCGACGCGGGTCGCCGTCGACGGACCACCCGCCGCCGGCAAGACCACCCTCGCCGACGAGTTGGCAGTCGTCCTGCGCGACCGGGGCCGCGACGTCATCCGCGCGACGATCGACGACTTTCTCTTCCCCCGGGCGCAGCGCTATCGGCGCGGCGAGTACTCGGCCGAGGGCTGCTACCACGACACCCACGACCGCGAGGCGTTGACCCGGGTTCTGCTCGATCCGCTCGGGCCGGGCGGCGATCGACGCTTCCAACACGCGGTGTACGACGGCCGCGCGGATGCCGCGGTGTCTCCGCCGCTCACGACTGCCCCGGTCGACGCCGTGCTGCTCTTCGACGGCGTCTTCCTCCTGCACCCGGCACTGGTCGATCGGTGGGACCTACGCGTCTTCGTGTCGACGGCACTGGAGAAGACCGTGGAGCGTGCCGCGATCCGAGAGCGCCGGGTGTCCACCCGGGCCGACGTCGAACGACGCTGGCGCGAGCGGTACATCCCCTCCCAGGAACTGTATTTCGCTACGGTCCGCCCGACCCGTCGCGCGGACATCGTCGTGCACAACGACGAGCCCCAGCACCCGGCCTGGAACGTGCGAGTCCTACCGTGATCCGTGACGGCAGCGGTCATCCGACCCAGGAGCTGATCAGGAGCGCTCGATCCGGACGGCGATGCCGTCGAGGATCAGCTCCAGCCCGAGTGTGAAGTCCGCGTCGGCGATCGTCGCGTCGGGAGTGTCCGACGGTGGTGCCTCGAACAGCGTCGAGGAGAACAGGCTGGCCATCTCGGGAAACCGGGCGGGGTCGACGAGCCGTGCCAGCGCCCGACCGTATTCGCGTTCGGCGTCGGCCTGACCCTGGCCCTGGGCCCTGCCCTCGGATAGTTCGGTGTCCTGCCGTACCGACTGGACCACGTATCCGCTGATCAGGGACAGTGCGCCGATCTTGTGCGCCCAGTCCAGGTGGGTGCGCGACATGATCGCCAGCGCGGTCTCCATCCAGGCGATCTGGTTCGGCCCGGCGGGCGGCCCGGAGATGGGTACGCGCGTCATCCACGGCCGACGCTGGTAGACCGCGCGCTGCGCGAATGCCCAACCGCGCAGCCCCTCCCGCCAGTCGCCGCCGTCGATCGTCGGCGGTGGGCCGAGCGCGGCGTTGGCCATGAGGGTGAGCAGTTCGTCCTTGGACCCGACGTGCCGGTAGAGCGACATGCTCGTGAAGCCGAGGCTCTCGGCGACCTTGGGGAGCGTCACGCCGGCCAGCCCGTCGCGGTCGGCGATCGTGACCGCCGCGGCGACGACCACGTTGACGTCGAGGGTCGCGGGTCGTCCGAGACGCGACGACTCTGGCATCCCCCACAGCCGGCGCAGCGGCGCCGGGACGAAGTCCTCGCTGGTCATGGGCTCCCACGTTCGCCCGGACAGATACCCGACCATCATGCCAGACCCTATTAGTTTTCCTGTGATACTTTCTCCATGAAACTAAATCGGGACGGCGGGGAGAGATGACAATGGGTACTGACACCGCTTCGCGGACATCGAGAGGGCCGGTGCTGCGCACCGAACGCGCCCTCGCACCGGACCTGGCCCGGGGAGCGATGCTGCTGATCATCGCGTTGGCCAACGTCGCCGGGGTCGTCTTCGCCGGCGAGCCCGGCCTCGACGCCACACCCGAGGGCGTCGACAGTGGCCTCAACCTCGTGCTCTTCGACCTCGTCCATGCCCGCGGCTACCCGGTCTTCGCCGTGATGTTCGGCTACGGCCTCGTCCAGCTCGCCCGCCGCCAGGACGCCTCCGGTGCCACGCCCCGGCAGGTCCGTTCCGTGCTGCTGCGCCGTAACCTCTGGCTCGTCGTGTTCGGCTTCGCGCACGCCGCACTTCTCTACTACGGCGACTTCCTCGGCGCGTACGGGATCGTCGGAATCGTGATGACCCTGCTGCTCCTGCGCCGCGGCGACAGGATCCACCGGATCGCGCTCGTGCTCTGGGCGCTGGCGGCGATCGAGGTGCTGGTCCTCGGCACCATCGTGGTCATCGCCATCCTCGGCGACACGGGCGGGTCGGCACCGCTGCCGTCGACGCACGTCGACTCCCTCGCCGCGCCCGACTACGCCACGGCGATGCTGGACCGCCTCGGCGAATGGCCGACGCACACCCTGACCGTCCTGCCCTTCATCATGATCGCCTGGCTGGGCATGTGGGCCGCTCGCCGCCGCGTCCTCGAAGAGCCGAGCCGCCACCGCACCCTGCTCACCTGGACCGCCATCCTCGGCCTCGGCATGGCCATCGTCGGAGGTCTCCCGGCCGCTCTGCTCAGCGCCGGCTGGTTGCACGTCGACGAGTCGACAGCCGGTCTGGCGTTGCTGCTCCACGGCGCCACCGGCATGTTCGCCGGCCCGGGTTACGTGGCCGTCTTCGGCCTGATCGCCATGCGGGCCACCCGATCCGGCCCGGTCGTCGGCGCCCTCTCCGCCCTGGGCCAGCGCTCCCTGTCGGGGTACCTCATGCAGTCCGTGGCCTGGCTCGTCCTCCTGGCACCCTTCACGCTCGCCCTCGGCGACCGTTTCGGCAGCCCCACGGTGACCGGCCTGATCATCGCGGTGGCCGTCTGGCTCGCCACCGTCCTGGTCGCCCGTGAGCTGGACCGGCGCGGACGCCCCGGCCCCGCCGAGTTCGTCCTACGCCGCCTGGCCTACCGACCACGCACGTAAGGGCGGCCGGGTCGGCTGGCGGGCGTGCGTCGGATGCCAGGTCGAGCTGGGGTACGGCGTTGACGGCGACGGTCAACGCCGTACCCCTCCGGCCCGTGTCGGCGACCCGCCTGGCCGACCTCGACGGTGCGCCCGGCGCGCACCGGGCGGTCTACCCACCGTGGACCTTTCGGGGCTGAGTCAGGACGGGTACCTTGCACCAGCGCCAGAAATCACGTGGGGAGCACACCGTGACCGACCCTTACCAAGCCCAGCAGCCGCAGTCGCCCTACCCGCAGGGCGGTCCGGTGTACCCGCCGCAGCAGCCGCAGCCGATTGGGCAGCAGGAACCCGGGGCAGGACTGCCCGACCCCCTGCCGTCGCCGCGGCCGGCCACCCCACGCGCTAAGCCGCTGCTGATCGCCGGCCTCGCATTCGTCGCCGTCCTGATGATCGCGGCCAGCGGATATGCCGTGTACGACGGGTTCATCAAGGAGGATTCCGGGGTTGCCGCCTGCAAGGCGATGGCCGCGGGCAAGAACCCCGACGGCACCAACACGAACCCCGGCGACGACAAGCTCACCGAAGCCGAGTACCGCAAGACCCGGGAGCTGTTCGAAGACTCCCGGCACGAGGACATCCGCAAGCACGGCACCGCGCTGATCGACATCGCCTGGCAGATGACCCAGCTGCCGGAGGGGCAGAAGGAAAGGGCGCTCGGGTTCATCGCGCCGCTGGGAGCCGCGGTGGCGGGTTTCCAGACGGCATGCGCCGACCAGGGTGTGATCGTCAACCTCAACGACAACTAGCTGCGACGCCGTTGCGTGAGGCGGAATGAGTTCGTCAACGGGCACTGCCTCGCCGCATCGCGATTCTCCTGGACGACGGCGACCGCGGCGGGGTCGGCCTCAGCCGATGTTCAGCAACAACACCTGGTCATCGGCGAGCTCGGCGATGCTGTCGCGCAACACTCTCAGCGTGTCCAGGCCGGCCGCGCCGCTCTCCTCGAAGTCCAACCCCATCTCTTCGAAGTGGGCGGCCAGGTCCTCCTCGCGGTGCGCGCCGGGGTCGAGCTGATCCACCAACCGCGGGGCCGGGGTGATGAGTGTGGTGTAGCCGTACCCGCTGTTGATGGCCTCGGACTCGGCATTGAACTCCGACGGCTCCAGGTCGATGCCGCGCTCGTCCAGATAGGTCAGGACGTACAGCATGCAGTACCCGGACCAGTCGTACGTCTGCCGCGCCTCGCGCCCGTGTTCCGCCAGGTACGAGTGGAGCGACGCCGGCGATGTGCGGGCCAGGCGGGCCAG
The DNA here is from genome assembly GCF_043197875.1 of Micromonospora sp. NPDC048935. NCBI lineage: Bacteria > Bacillati > Actinomycetota > Actinomycetes > Micromonosporales > Micromonosporaceae > Micromonospora > Micromonospora sp. NPDC048935. The sequence continues at coordinate 166,748 of NZ_JBICTZ010000011.1, forward strand.
CTCGGTGATGCTGTCCCTGGGCACCAGGGTCAAGGACGCGATCGCGGACACCACACTCTCCCTCGTACGAATCTTTCGGTCGGCTCGCCGGGCAGGCTACGGGGAGGGAGTGACAAACCGTTGGGCATCGGCTGGCAGCAGTACGTACGACCGGCCCGGCGGGACAAGGTCGCCACGCGCCTGGGCCGGTACGCCGATGGCGGACATCGCCTCCACGTAACGTCGGTATGCCTGGGCGGCCTCGCCGTGCCGGCCCGCGGCCGTCAGGGTCCGGATGAACTCGCCGTGCACGCCCTCGTCGTGGGGCTCCAGCTCCAGCGCGCGGCCGAGGTGGCGGATGGCCTCGTCGATCTCGCCGACGCCGTGTGCCAGTGCGGCCAGCTTGCGGACGACGCGCAGGTAGACCCGACGCGCCTCGTCGCGGGTCGGGCGGGACCAGTCGTCGTACGGTTCGTCCTCCAGGAAGTCGCCCCGGTAGCGGTGTTCGGCAAGCAGGAGCGTGGCGCGTGCGTCCTCGGTCGCACCCTGCTCGGCCAGTCGGAGGCCGTGTGCCGCCTCGGCGAGGAACTCCTCGACATCCAGCTCCACGTGCGCGACGTCGAGTGCCAGGCTGGGGTGCGCGGCGATGATGAAGTGGTCCGTCGACGTTCGGCGTTCCGGATCGAGGACGCCGCGCAGGGTGGACAGGGCCACGGACAGCCGGTGGCTGACCCGGTCCGGGTCCTGGGCGGGCCAGAGCATCTCGCCGAGCTGCTCGCGGGGCACCGCGCGACCGCGTCGGGCGGCGAGGATCCGGAGCAGGTCCCGTGCCTTGCGGGACTGCCAGGCGTTGGCCAGCACCGGGGAGCCGTCCACGCACACCTCGAAGCGTCCGAGGGTGCGGACGGTGACCTGTGCGACGCAGCGCGGGCGCTGCCGGTCGAGCGTCGGCAGCGGTACGCCGGCACCGGTCAGCCGCTCGGCGGCGAGGTGGGCGTCGACGCGTTCCTGGGGATCCGCCCCGGGCAACCGACTGAGCAGCACCGCGAGTCGGTCCGCGGCCACGGCGGACCCGATGTCGCGCAGGGTCGCCGCCGCCTCGCGCCAGGCGTGGCGGGTGTCGTCGGAGTCGACGGCGGCGGCCCCGCGAAGCTCCAACGCCTCGGCGAGCGCCGCACGGTCGCGGTGCAGCCGGGCGGCGGTGGACGCCAGCAACGCCACCTCGGCGGCTCGCTGGTGGTCGCCGGTCTCCAGCGCCACCCAGCCGAGCGCGAGCCGGGCGGTCGCCGAGTCGGGGCCGCGTTCCAGCTCGACGGCGCGTTGCGCCAGGGCGTACGCCGTGACGCCGTCCTCGGCGGCCAGCACCCGGGCCAGTCCGGCGAGCGCCGGCACCTGGATCTGCTGGTCGTTGACGGGTTCGCTGGCGCGCAGCGCCTCCTCGTACGCCGCGCGAGCCAGGGTCGTCCGACCCCGCAGTGCGTGGACGTCGCCGATCCCCACCAGGGGGTACGCCACCTTGCGGGACCCCATGCGCTGCAGGAGCGGTACGGCGCGTTCGTAGCACGTGATGGCCTCGGTGAGCTGACCGAGGTGAAAGTAGGCCGAGCCCTCGTTGCAGAGCGCCAGCGCGAGCATCGCGGCGTGCCCGTTGGTCTGGGCCAACTCCACCGCGGGCCGCACCTCGGCCAGCGCTTCGAGGTAACGTCCCTCACCGACCAGGGCGGACGCGCGGTTGGCGCGGATGCGGGTCACCTGGACGGTGTCGCACGCCGCCTCGGCGGCCCGCAGCGCCTTCTCGTGATGCTCGTCGGCCGCCGGTCGGTCACCGCGCAGCTTGGCGTCGAGGGCGAGCGCGGTGTGCGCTGCGGCGAGCGCGGCGTCGCCGCCGACGGCTTCCGCTGCCGAGAGGGCCCGTTGCGCGTTGTGCTGGCACGCCTCGGCGTCCCCGGTCGTCCACTGTGCCGAGGCGGTCCAGGCGAGCAGCCGGGCGTTGTCGGTGGACGGGTGCGGGTCGGGCACACCGCGCTGGAAGATCTCCAGAGCCTCCTGCGGTTCGCCGCGCAGGTAGTGCACGAGGCCGTACTGCCAGGCGAGCCCGGCGCTGAGGGGCTTCTGACGATCGGCCAGTGCGGCGTACGCGGCCAGTGCGGCGTCGAAGTCGCCGCGCATCTGGAGCGCCTCCCCGTAGAGCAGCCGCAGGTCGTCGGATCGGGCGTGCCCGGGTAGGTACTGGAAGGTGTCGACGACGGTCTCGGCGCCACCCGAGGCGAGCAGCTCCGCGCCGTGGTCGGCGAGGACCAGCGCCGCCGCCTCGGCGACACCTGATCTCTGGTACGACCGGAGGGCCGCGACGGGGTGGCCGTGCGTGGCGTACCACGCCGCCGCCCTCGTGTGCAGGCGTTCCGCGGCCGTGGGGCCCAGGGGGAACTGGCGGCGGGCGACGCTGGCGACGACCGGCACCATCCGGTACGCGCACCCACCCGCACTCGCCGGGACCAGAATGCCGGCGCGGGCCAGTTGGTCGAGCCGGTGGACCCGGTGCCCGAGGAAACTGGTCAGGTCGGGGTGGATCGGGTCGAGGTGCGCCGTGTCGCGCAACAGTCGGTGGACTTCGGGCGGCAGCTCCGCGAACACCTCCCGCACCAGATAGGACTCCAGCGGTGACCCCGGCGCGGCCGGGTCGTCCCCGTTCGTGCCGGTGGCGGCCGTCCGCGCGGCCAGGGTGACAAGCGCCGGCCAGCCATCGGTGACGGCGTGGATCCGGGTCGCGAGTGTCGGGTCGGTCCGGCCGTGGTCGGCGGTGAGTACGGCGGCCACCTGGTCGGGCGAGAGCCGCAGGTCGGTCGGACCGTGCTCCGCGAGCAGCCCCGACTGCCGGTGGGGCAGTGTGGGCGGGTGGCGGGTCACCAGGACGACCCGGAGCTGCGGGGGAAGCTGTTCCAGGGCGTCCAGCAGGGTCTGTAGCTGGCGGCGGGAGAGTCGAGGGACGTCGTCGAGGACGAGCCAGCCCGGTGCGTCGACGCGTAGCTCGTTCGCGGCACCGAGGGCGGCGAGCCACTGTGGCCCGGCGCTCGCCAGCGCCGCGACATCCGACCCGTCGCACCACCGCACCTGGCGGTCGCCCAGCCATCGCCGCACGGCGGAGGTCTTGCCGTAACCGGCGGCGGCGACCACGACGGTGCACCGCCGGCCCCACTCCCGATCCGTCGTGGCGTTCATCGTCTCATTGGGCGCTGCACCGGTGGCCGTGCGTACGCGAGCGTCGCCGTTACGACACCGAAACCCGGCGCATTTGACGCCACCTTGACGGCGCTCTGAACCTCGCCTCGCAGGCTGTCCCGGCAAGCAGAGGCACGATCCGTCCGGGCCCGTGTCTCGCAATCGATCGGATGAGGAGTTGTGATGGCAAGAGTGCTGTCGGGACGCGCACTGCTCGCGGTGCTTGTCGTCCTGCCGACGCTGACCGCGTGGAACGCCGCGCCGGCCAGCGCCGCCGGGGTGGCAGGCCCCGGGGTGTACGCCGACGAGCCGGTGGACCGCGACGTCGAGCTGGCGCGGCTGGGCTACCGCAACGGTGTGCGGGTGGTGTTCTCCCGCGACGAGGTGTCCGGTGACTGGGGTCTTCGTCAGGATGGCGAGATGGGCCGCAACGTGCCCCTGGCGTACGACGACAAGCAGAGCTTGTTGCAGACGTACCTGAGCATCACGCCCAAATCCGTGCCGGTGCCGCGGGCGTTGCTGTCGGAACCGCCGGCCGGTACGCCGACCCCACCGGAGCTGGCCTACCGGACCATCGCCGCGTCCCTGGTCGTCGCCGACGACCTCACGGTGCCGACGTCCAGCGCGATGTCCGCCGCGGCGACGATGACGTGCTGGGACCTGTACTGGAACTCGTACAACTGGGCGGAGCTGCCCGGATACCCGAATCCGGCGTCGGTGTGGCACCCGGCGAAGACGTACTACTCGTCCGACTTCGGTGGGATGAAGATGTACTCCTACAGCTACCTCGCCAACTGCGGCGGGTACGCCCGGCACCGGATCTACTACAAGTCGGCCGGCGACTACTACAAGCACCACGATTACGAGGTGGCGTACGGCCACTGGCAGGCGGTCAAGAAGGGTTCGGTGCACCGCTACCGGAAGGTGCACTACGACGGCACGTCGGGGGACACCCGGAACGGCAAGTACGTTGGCTGACGGCGGGCTCTGTCGTGGATCGTGTCCAGTGCCCGACGAACAGAGCGGGGCCTCCGGGCTGCGCAACTAGCCCGATTTGGTGATCCCGATGGTCGGCACGGGGGTGCGGGTCAGGCTGCTCGGGCCGGTGGAGGTGGTCGTCGCCGGCAGCCCGCAGGCGGTCAACGGCGTGCGCCGCAAGGCGGTGCTGGCGACGTTGGCGCTGCACGCGGGCCGGGTGGTGAGCGTCGACCGACTCGTCGACGTGGTCTGGGGTGAGCAACCACCGGCCACCGTGGCGAACACGTTGCAGCGACACGTCTCCTACCTGCGGGGAGTCCTCGGCGAGCCCGGATCGATAGTGGCGCGTCAGCCCGGTCACGTGCTCGACACCGGGCCGGGTTCCACGGATGTCCAGGCCGCTCGCCCCCACCTGATCCGGTCGGCCGTCGTCCCGGCCGGATCAGGTGTGCAGGGTGTCGCTGGGCGACCGGCCGTGCACCGCTCGATAGTCCGCGGCGAACCGGCTCGTGTGCAGGTAGCCCCACCGGCGCGCGATGGCGGCCACGGTGGCCCCCCGGGTCGGATCGGCCTTGAGTAGATCCTGGTGGGCCCGGTCCAGCCGCGTCCGCCGCAGGTACGCCATCGGCGTGGTGCCCAGTTGGCGACGGAACGCCGCCTGGAGGGCGCGGGGCGTCACGCGGGCGGCGTCGGCGATCTGGGTGGTGGTGATCGCCTCGTCGGCGTGCGTCTCGATGAACGACACGGCGCGGCGTACCGCGCCGGCGGGTAACGGGACGGCCGCGACCCGGTGGGACATCGTCATCGCGGAGTTCGGAAAGGTGGCGAGAGCGGCCGTGGCGACCAGGTCGATGAAGGCACCGATCACCAGCGGGTTCTGTAGCGGCTCCGCGGGCCCGGTGAGGAGTTGGTGCAGCTGGATCGTGGTGTTGTGCCAGTACTGGCCCAGCTCACGGGAGATCGGCGTGATCGCCTCGAATCGAAAGTCCGCCGGATCGATGCCCGTCCGCTCGGTGGCAACCTCGGCCACGACGCGCAGGTCCAGGTTGACGCAGTAGATGTCGAACTCCCGGCAGATGTTGGTGAACGGGCGACCCATCGGGTTCAGCAGCGCCCCGCGTGGACCTGTCCGCACCTTGTCCCGGCCATCCAGCGTGTCGACCTGTCCGTGCAGCACCGAGAGGAACATCAGGTCGGTCAGCGGCTCAAGAAAGTGGCCCTCGATGCCCGCACCGCAGCGCACCCGACTCACCAGCACCGGCCCTGTCTCCACCGACTCCTGCTGGTACGTGAACTGACCGACGACGTTGTGCGGCCGAAGCTCGATCCCCGCACACGCCTGGCTGATCACGTCGTGCGCCGCCGAAACCTCGCGGGTCTCGTAGGTGCGCCGGATGGCTGTGCCCGGTGCCTCGCAGTCCTGCTGCATGCTGCCTCCTAGTCGCCAGGTGGAGAGAGGGCCCTCGGAATGCGCCAGGTTGGCGACGCGCGGTGGCAGAGCGGGTGAAAGGTGAGGACGCTCCACTGTTCCCAACGACGCGAAGTCCCTGCCGACGTGGGCTCCGCGGGTCGGGTGGAGAACGGGCCCGCGACGACGAGACAGGGAGTGCCTGTCCACCATCCGCACGAGCCGGGCCAGATAACGCCGAGCAGGGCCGGCGAAGGAGCCCCGAGCGGGTGCGCCGTGGTAGTTCCGAGAGAGCGGATTGCCCTGCCCGCGAGTCCTTTTCGGAGTCGCCGTGCCCCCACCCGGTGTCGTCCGCGCGCCCGAGCCACACCAGGAGACACACCCATGAGAACCGCCTACGGGCTGTGCATCGAGGGCCTCGACGAGGTCACCGAGCTGGACGCCGGCGTCCGTGCACCCGTGGGGAGCCGGCCGGTGAGCGTGCGGCAGCGACACGCCGTGCCGCCGCCGCCCGCGCCGTTGGACGCCGACCGGATGGTCCGGGTGCTCACCGACGGCCGTACCCTCGAACTGGGCCGGGCCAGCGGCGACGCCACCTTCTACGGGCCGCCGCTCGCCGCGGACCTGCTCGCCCACCCGTACCTCGCCCCGGTCGCCGTGGTGGTCAACCGTTGGGCCGGGCGGGAAACCTTCCACGCCGGGGCGTTCGTGCACACCGGGCGGGCCTGGGTGGTGCTCGGTGGCCGTACCGCCGGCAAGAGCACGCTGCTGGCGGCGCTCGCCGCCCGGGAGGTGCCGGTGCTGGCCGACGACGTCGTGGTCTGTGCCGGCGGCGACGTGCTCGCCGGTCCACGCTGCGTCGACCTGCGAGAGCCCATCCCCGGCTTCGGGTTGCGCACCCGGGGCGTCCGCGGCGACACCCGGCTGCGGGTCACTCTGCCCGCCGTGGCGCCCCGGCTGCCGCTCGGTGGTTGGATCTTCCTGCACTGGGGTGCCCGGCCCGCGATGACCCCGCTCGGCCCGGCCGAGGTGCTGGCCCGCCTCGCCGCCCGTCGCTCCCTGCCCGAGTTGCCGTCCGACCCCGGCGCGCTGCTCGCGCTGGCCGCGCGGCCCGGCTACGACCTGACCCGCCCCCGCGACTGGGCGGCCCTCGACGCCACCCACCGGCTGCTCGACACCGCGCTCAGCGCCGCCGGGCCGCTGCCGTGATCGCCGGCCCCGGTCGCACCGTCGACGCGCTGGTCCGGCTGATCCGTCGGTACGGGCCGTGTGGCGTGGCCCTGGTGGCGTGGACGATGCTGGCCTGCCGGCGGGTACGTCGCCAACTCGCCCGAGGCGGTCTGGGTGCGGTACGCCTCACCGCACCCCCGTCCGGTGGCACCGACATGCTGGTCCAGCGAGCGCTGCGCCGGGGCGGCGGCAACTGTCTGGAGACCGCGCTGGTGCGACAGCGTTGGTTCGCCGAGCGGGGGGTGCCGAGAACGGTGGTGATCGGGGTCAGCGCCCCGGCTGCCGGTTTCCACGCCCACGCCTGGCTCGACGGCGATCCGGACCCGCACCGGCACGGGCTGGCCGAGATCCTGCGGCACCCGGTCCCGTCGGCCTGGCTGCGCTGACCGTAGGCACCAGCTCCGGCAGGCAACGACCGGCTCGCCGAACAGGGGGACCGGCCGACCGGGGTCGCATCGTCGCGGACCCCGATCGGCCGGCGTACTGGGCCGGGCCAGGGTGAGTGGCGCGGACCGGAGAGGTGGGGGCTGGTGCGCGCTTGCTGGAAAGTCGGCAACCCGACAGTTTCGTCCGAAAAAACGGGTAACCACATCGACACATTCATGCGGCTCATCCCGGAAACCATCTCGGTCCAGCCTGAAGATGCGCAGCATCGAACTCGATTGTTGCGCGGCAACCAACCAGGGCGCGACCTGCCGTTCGCGAAACGGCCAGTCACGTACGGGAACCGGATCGATTCGGCCGGTCGGCGTGTCGCAACCGCAGGGATGCCGTCGCGCCGGTCCCGGAAGTCTCCGACAGGCCGTTGCGAACCACCGGGTGGGGCGTTCAACCAGATCGGGCCGGATTGACGGTCCGACGGAGGTGACGGCCCATGCCGTGGACGGGAAACCTTGACGGGCCGGAGCCTGTTGCCCGAGAAGTCATCGAGACTGACGACCCAGAAGAAGCGCACCACGTGCTCGCACTCAGGTACGGGGAACACCGCGTGCGGATCTCCGGTCCACCCGCTCGATTCCGCTACCGGCAGGCCACGCTTCGCGTCGAAGACCTGGAGATCGGTGAGAGCCGATACACCATGCGCAACCGCGCCGAGTCGTTGCCCTATCGCGACTTCACCGCGGTGACGGTGGCCAACGGTCGGTACGCCGTCCGCACCGCCAACGAGGAGTTGCGGCTCGGCCCCGGCACGACCGGTCGATACCCGGACGTGGGCGCGGTCCACCTCATCGACGATCTGGCGGCCGTCTTCGTCTGGCTGCCGATGCAGCGGGTCGCGTCGGCCGCCTCCGTCCGCACCGGACTGCCCATCGCGAACTTCAAGTTCACCACGATGACGCCCCTGTCCCCGGCGATGGCCCTGCTCTGGCAGTCGGTGACGGCGTTCGCCCGTCGACAACTCGCCGTCAACGCGGTGGCCGCCAGCCCGCTGGCCCGCGCCGGCCTGGTCGACCTGGTGGCGAACACCGCCGTCGCGGTGTTCCCGAACACCACCATGACCATCAACTACCTGCCCGGACAGGCGGGTGTCGGCCGCGCGATCGTGCGCCGGGCCGCCGAGTTCATCGAGGCCCATGCCGCGTCACCGTTGACCGTGGGCCGGATAGCCGAAGCCTGCGAGGTAAGCCAACGCGCGTTACAGGTCGCGTTCCAGCGTTACCAGGGCCAGAGCCCGATGGCGTTCCTGCGTGCCGTTCGATTACGCCAGGCACACTGGGACCTGCAACACGCCAAACCGGGGCAGACCGTGGCGGAGACGGCGCGACGCTGGGGCTGGACCCATCCCGGGCGATTCGCCCAGGCGTACCGCGCCGCCTACGGCTGCCACCCCTACGACACCCTGCGCGCCACCGGAGCAGCGGCGACGCTGGAGCAGAGCCAGTGACGGTGTCGGCTACCCGAAGCGGTCCGGCCGGCGGGCGCGGGTCAGGTGCTACCCGGGGGTTATCGTGCTGGCGTGCACATCCACTTCGACGTCCCCGCCGATCCCGCCTACCCGGGCCGGGTCGCCGCCGCGCTCAGCCGTGTGCGCCTGCGCAGGTACGGCTACATCGGCGCGGTGCTGGTGGCGGTGGGGGCGATCGGTCTCGTCGTCTCGCGCGGGTCCGACCGGGCCGAGCAGATCTCCCCGCTGTGCCTGGCGATGGTCGTGGCCGGTCTGCTGTCGATGCTGTATTCGCCCTGGGTGCGGTGGCGCGCCCGACGCCGGTCCAGTGGCTACGCGGTCGAGGGCGCCTACGACATCACCGACGACAACATCATGATGCGCAGCGGCACGCAGTCCAGCGGCATCGCCTGGGACGGGGTCGCCCAGGTGAAGGACACCCCCGATTTCTGGATCGTGTTCGTCGGCCGGATGCCGGCGACAGTCATCCCACGTCGCCTGATGTCCAGCGAGGACGCCGAGACGCTGCGGGCGTACCTGGTCAAACGGGGCCTGCTCCAGTGACAGTCGCCCCGTCACGCTCCGGATCATCACCCGGTCACGGCATCGTCGCGAGGGTGTCCGTCCGGGTCGCGACGATGCGGTGGCGGCGCACCGGGTACAGGATCGGGCGGGAGATGCTCCAGGCCGCGCCCGCGCAGACGAACTCCTTGTAGCGGGCCGCCAGTGTGCCCTTGAGCAGGGCGGGCCGGGCCCGGTCGTCGGCGGTCACGTACTGGATGATGCCGTCGCGGCGGCCGAGGCTGATGCACTGGTTGAAGTAGCGCAGCGGGGCCTTCGGGATCTTCGTCCGACCGGTCAGGCGCGCGGCGATGGCGTCGGCGGCCTGCCAGGCCATCGGGGTGCCCGAGGCGCAGGACATCCGCAGTGGTTTCCCGCCCGGTCCTTCGGCGATTGCCGCGTCGCCGACGGCGTACACGTCGGGGTGGGAGACCGACCGCATCGTGGCGTCGACGACGATCTGCCCGGTGTCGGCGACGGTCAGGGTCGTGGCGGCGGCGATGGGGTGGACGGCGAAGCCGGCCGTCCACACGGTCACCTCGGCGGGGAGCACCCGGCCGTCGCCGGTGACCGCGCCGGTGGCGTCGACCCGCGCGATCTCGGTGTGCTCGTGCACGGTGATCCCGAGCCGGTCGCACACCCCGCGCAGGTGCTGCCGCGCCTTCGCGGTGAGCCAGTCGCCGAGCGCACCCCGGGCGGCGAGCGCGACGTCGAGGTCCGGACGGGCCTCCGCGATCTCGGTGACCGCTTCCAGGCCGGTGAGGCCACCGCCGACGACGAGCACCGTCGCGCCGGCCGAAAGCTGGGCCAGGCGGTCGCGCAACCGCGTCGCCGACGTCCTGCCGGCGATGTCGTACGCGTGCTCGGCGACGCCGGGGACGCCGTGGTCCGCGCTGGTGCTGCCGAGGGCGTAGACGAGCGTGTCGTACGCGATCTCGTCGGCGCCCTGCTCGGCGACGAGGGCGACGGTCCTGCGGTCGGTGTCGACGGCGGTGACCCGGGCCACGCGGGTCTCGACTCCGGTGCCCGCGTAGACGTCGGCCAGCGGTCGGTGCTTGAGGTGCTGCCCGGTGGCGAGTTGGTGCATACGGACCCGCTCGACGAAGTCGGCGTCGGCGTTGACGACGGTGATCTGCGTGTCGTCGCGGTGCAGTCGCCGGGCGAGACGCCCGGCGGCGGTGGCTCCGGCGTATCCGGCCCCGAGGACGACGATCCGGTGCTTCATGGTGTCACTCCTGTCTCGGTGAGGGTCGCCTCCTGAACCGGACAGCGACCCGATTCCTGACAGGAGTGGGGTGAGAGCTGGGTCACCAGACGTGCAGCAGGGGCTCCCCGTGCGCGGACGCGGACCACTGGCGGGTGGCGCGTACCAGCTTGTCGGGGTTGACCTGGGCGTGTACGGCCGCGACGCCGTCGGACGTCACCTGGAGCGACAGGACACCGACGACCCGTTCGTCGAGCACCACCACCAGCGCCGGAGCGCCGTTGGCGACCTCGACGTAGAGGGCGGGGCTGCCGCCCACGAGGTCGCGCTTGGCGGTGCCGGGGGCGAACAGGCCGCGCAGGAACCTGGCCACCGCCAGCGCGCCGACGACGGGAGTGGTCCGGGCCGGGATCTTGCCGCCGCCGTCGCCGACGCTCGTCGCGTCGTCGGTGAGGAGCGTGACCAACCGCTGGGTCTCGCCGTTGGCGGCCGCCGCCAGGAACTCCTCGACGATCCGGCGCGCGGTGGCACCGTCGACCTCGGCGCGGGCCCGGTCGCCGGTGACGTGTTGCTTGGCCCGCCGGTAGATCTGCTGGCAGTTCGACTCGCTGACGCCGAGCATGTCGGCGATCTCCCCGTGCGAGTAGCCGAATGCCTCGCGGAGCACGTACACCGCGCGCTCCTTGGCCGACAGCCGCTCCAGGAGGGTGAGGACCGCCATCGAGACCGACTCGCGCTGCTCGGCGGTGTCCAGGGGGCCGAGCATCCGATCGCCGGTCAGGACCGGTTCGGGCAGCCAGGTGCCCACGTAGGTCTCGCGCCGGGCCCGCGCCGAGGTGAGCTGGTTGAGGCACACGTTGGTCAGCGCCTTCGTCAGCCATGCCTCGGGCGTCTCGACCCGTTGCCGGTCGGCGGCCTGCCAGCGCAGGAACGTGTCCTGGACCGCGTCCTCCGCGTCACTCGTCGAGCCCAGCAGGCGGTAGGCGATCGCTCCCAGGCGGGCCCTGGCGCGTTCGAAGAGCTCGACCTCGTCCGGACTGAGCGGCATGGCTCGATAGTTAACCACGCCCGCGAGCCGGTCGACCGTGCCCGTGGAGAACCGGAGCGTGGCGGCCACCGCCGTCAGGCAGAGCACGCCAGCGGCGACGAGGGGTGGGCGTCCGCCGAGGTGGACAGCCGCCGAGCCGAGCGGGATGGCCAGCACGAGCGGGCCGAACATCGCGGTGTTCGCCGTCGCGGAGACCCGGCCCAGCAGTGCCGACGGCGTGTGCGTCTGCACGGCCGTCACCGCCGCGACCAGCGTCCAGGGCAGGCCGACGCCGGCGACCACCGCGCCGGCGACCGTGACCGGCCACCACGGCAGGCAACGGGCCAGGCAACCGACGGCGAACAGCACGGTTCCGGCGACCCCGACAGCGGTGGGGCCACGACCGGCCAGGAGCCTGCCGACGGCCAGGCCGCCGATGATGGAGCCGGCGCCCTGCGCGCTGGTCAGGACACCCAGGAACGTCGTCGGTAGGCGGAGTTCCGTGATCACGATCTGGTAGACCGCCGCGGTGGTGAAGCCGGACATCGCGATGGACACGGCGGCGAGCGCGACCGGCGCGACCGTCGCCCGCCTGCCGAACAGGACCGACAATCCGGTACGCAGACCGCGGTGCCGCCGCGGTGGCTGGTCGGGTGGCGTGCGGTGGAGGCGCACCGCCGCGTACAGGATGGCGACCAGGACCGGCATGGCCGCGCTGAGGACGACGACCGCGTGGCCGCCGCGCCACGCGTAGAGGGCGGCACCGGCCAGCGGGGCGACGAGTTTCATGCCCTCCTGTGCGCTGGAGCGCCACCCGTTGACGTCGCCGAGTGCGGTGGGTGACAGCGCGGACGGCAACAGCGCCGACTCGCCCGCGTCGATCAACACGTAGCTCACGCCGTAGACGGAGGAGACGGCGAAGATGAGCCACGTCTGCCCCGGCCCCCGCACCGCGAACAGCGTCAGCAGGGCGGCGGCCAACAGGAGGTTGACCGCGATGACAAGTGGTCGTCGGGGCGCCCGGTCGAGCAGGCCGCCCAGCCACGGGCCGGCGAGCACCGGGGCGTACACGCACAGCCCGGCGAGGGCCGCGAGGCCGGTGGAGCCGGTGAGGTCCAGGATCCAGATGCCGGCCACCAGGGACATGGCGCTGCCGCCGAAGCCGGACAGCAGGGAGATCGCCACGAACAGTCCCGCGTTGCGCCGCATGGGCCCTCCAGGTTGAGCCGAGGTGACTCACATCCTGTTTGTTGAGGCTTACCGGCGCAATGCTGATGGCCCACGTCAACGGGGCATTGACAAGGCGTTCTCGATCGTCGCCGCAGCGGCCCGGGCGGGTGCCGGCAGCCGGTCGCCCGCCTCGCCGAGGTCGGCGACGAGGTGCAGGGCCAACGCGTACAGCGAGCCCGGGGCGGCGTCCAGGGCGGCGTCCACAGTGCTGCGCACCAGCGCCGCCCGACGGAACCGCGCGTCCCACCGCCGGTCGGCGGCAACCCATCGCCCGAGGTCGGCCACGGCGGCACGCACCGCCGCGATCTGCGCGGAGTAGCTGACGTCGAGCCGCTGTCGCCGCGACCGCCGCGCCGCCGCCAGGCGCTGCCGGCGCTGCTCGGCGGCCTGCCGGCTGCCGAGGCCCAGCGCCTGAGCCACCTGCGCCCACGTCGCGCCGTCGTGCCGCGCCCGGTCGATCAGGTCCAGCTCCTGCTCGTCCAGGCGGGCGCGGGCAACCTGGACGTCCGCCAACCGCGCCAAGTCCGACGTCACGCTGTCAATGTTACGTTGACAGCGCCACTGTCGGTGCGCGCACCAGGAACACGTCCACCGGATCCTCGGCCTCAAGCGTGAACCCGTGTCGCTCGTAGAGCCGCCGGGCCGGACTGCCCCGCAGCACGTTCAGCCGGACCACTGTGCCGTCGCTGTCGCACCGGTCCAGCAACTCGCGCAGCACGGCCGTGCCGATGCCGCTGCCCTGGAGGTGCGGCGCCAGGTAGAAGTGCTCCAACCACCGGGCGTCGTCCGCCGGGCGCAGCGCCACGCAGCCGGCGAACGCGCCGCCCACCTCGACAACCCAGGTGTACGCCGGAGCGAAGCCGTCGCGCAGGCGCTGCCGCACGCGCTGTTCGTCGTAGCGCCCGAGTCGCTCCAGATCGGCCCGCAGCACCACGGCCCGCAGCTCGGCCACGGCGTCGACGTCCGCCATCGAGGCCGGTCGCAGCTCCCACTCCACCATGATCACCACGCTAGCGCTGCCCGCAGGCCCTACGGGAGGCGCAGCCCCGCGATGAGGAGACCGACCATCCGGCGCGCGTCGTAGCGGGGGTCGGCCGCGCCGACGCAGAGATTGCCGACACCACGCAGCAACTCGAAGGCGTTCACGTCGGGGCGGATGTCGGCGGCGGCGGCGTTGAGCAGGTCGGCGCACACCGGGACGAGCCGGTCGATGAAGTAGGTGTGCAGGGAGTCGAAGGCCGCGTTGTCGGACTGCAACGCCGCGGCGAGGCCGTGCTTCGTGACCAGGAAGTCGACGAAGAGGTCGATCCACTGCGCCAGGGCGGCGTACGGTGTGCCGCTGGCGGCCAGCAGGGTCGGGCCGGCCTGGGCGCACGCCTCGACCTGGTGCCGGTAGACGGCCACGATGAGGTCGGCACGCGTCGGGAAGTGGCGGTAGATCGTCCCGACACCGACGCCGGCCCTGGCGGCGATGTCCCGCACGGGCGCGTCCACGCCGGAGGCGACGAAAGCCGCGGCGGCGGCGTCCAGCAGGGTCGCCTCGTTGCGCCGGGCGTCGGCCCGCTTCCGGGGGGCGCTGTCGTTGACGGCCACCGCGCCGTTACCTCCATCACCAGACTTGGCAAACGGAACCATGTTCCGTATCTTCGGTGGCGGAACATGGTTCCGCTTGCTCAGCATGGCAGAGCGGTGGGGCCGGAGCCAAGCCACGTCTTCGTCGCAGGAGGAACTGTCATGCACTACCGCACTCTGGGTCGTACCGGTGTCCAGGTCAGCACACTCGTACTGGGCGCGATGAACTTCGGCAAACTGGGAGGAACCACCCAGGACGAGGTCACCGCCATGGTCGACGTCGCCCTGGACGGGGGAGTCAACCTCATCGACACCGCCGACGCGTACGGCCAGGGCGAGTCCGAGGAGATGGTCGGCCGGGCCATCGCCGGTCGCCGGGACGACATCGTGCTGGCCACCAAGGCGGGTCTGCCGATGGGCGATGGGCGCGACAGTCGGGGCAGCTCCCGCCGCTGGTTGGTCACCGCGTTGGACAACAGCCTGCGCCGCCTCGGCGTCGACCATGTCGATCTCTACCAGATCCACAGGTGGGACCCGAGCACCAGTGACGAGGAGACCCTGTCGACCCTGACCGATCTCCAGCGGGCCGGCAAGATCCGCTACTTCGGGTCGTCGACGTTTCCCGCGTACCGCATCGTGCAGGCCGAGTGGGCCGCCCGGGAAAACCACCTGAGCCGTTACGTCACCGAGCAGCCCAGCTACTCGATCCTGCAACGCGGGATCGAGACCCACGTCCTGCCCGTGACCGAGCAGTACGGGCTCGGCGTGCTCGCGTGGAGCCCGCTCGCCTCGGGCTGGCTGTCCGGTGCGATCCGCGAAGGCCGGGAGGTCACCACCAACCGGTCGGCCTTCCTGCCGCAGCGCTTCGACACCACCATCCCGGCCAACCGGGCCAAGCTTGACGCCGTCGAGAAACTGGCCACGGTGGCCGACCAGGCCGGCCTCACCATGATCCAACTCGCGCTGGGATTCGTCACCGCGCACCCCGCCGTGACCAGCGCGATCATCGGCCCCCGCACCATGGACCACCTGCACACGCAGCTCGCCGCCGCAGACACCGTGCTCTCGGCCGACGTGCTCGACGCGATCGACGCGATCGTGGCGCCCGGCGTCGACCTCGCCGCACACGAGAAGTCCGACACCCCGCCCGCCCTGCTCGACCCGGCACTGCGACGTCGCTGAGCCGAACAGGGCACGGTGGTGCTTCAGGCTACCGGTCTGCGCATCTCCGGCCCGGATGGCGACGGCGGTCGCATCCCCGACCTCAGTGTGTGGCGCAAGCCGCCGACCCGCAGCGTCTGGGCGGGGACGGCAGCTACGAGCAGCGGGCCCGGATGCCGTTGGCGTGGCTGCTGCAGACGACTCCCGCCGATCATCTCGACTGAAATTCACCGCCGAGTGACAGCGCCCGTCGTATCGTGCCGGCATGACGCACCCGGTGTGGGCGGACGGTGACGCGTACGAGGCGTACGTCGGTCGGTGGAGCCGCCTGGTCGCGGCGGAGTTCCTGCGCGGGCTGGGCGTGACGCCCGGTCGGCAGTGGCTGGACGTCGGCTGCGGCACCGGCGTGCTGACCTCGACGATCCTCGCCGACGCCGCACCCGCCCGGGTAACCGGCGTCGACCGGTCGGTGGGTTTCGTCGCGACCGCGCGTACCCGGGTCGTCGACGCGCGGGCGACCTTCCAGGTGGGCGACGCCCGCGCCTTGCCGGTGGGCGACCGCACCGCGGACGTCGTGGTGAGCGGGTTGACGCTCAACTTCGTGCCGGAGCCGGCGCGGGCGGTGGCGGAGTTCACCCGGGTGGTCCGGCCGGCGGGGACGGTGGCCGCCTACATCTGGGACTACGCCGACGGCATGGCGATGATGCGGCACTTCTGGGACGCCGCCGCGCAACTCGACCCGGCCGCGGCGACCCTCGACGAACAGAGCCGGGGCACCGTGTGGCGGCCCGAGGCGTTGCGGGCGCTCTGGGAGGACGCCGGCCTGGGCGAGGTGTCGGTCCGACCTCTCGACGTGCCGACGGTCTTCGCCGACTTCGCCGACTACTGGACACCGTTCCTCGGTGGGCAGGGCACGGCGCCGGGATACCTCACGACGTTGGCCGAGCCGGCCCGGGACGCGCTGCGGCAGGTGCTGGCAGCCCGTCTTCCGGTCGGGCCGGACGGCTCGATCCACCTCGTCGCGCGCGCCTGGGCCGTCCGGGGTGTCGCGGCCGAATAGCCGTCGCGACTCACGTTTCCGCAGGTCAGCGGGGGTCTTTGTCGTGCACCGGACAAGACGGTAGGGCCTGCGGCGGAGCACTGTTGGGGCAGGTGCCGACTCCGCTGGGGGCGCCCGCAGCGGTTTCCTCCTCACCGGGACAAGGACGTCATCACCGCCGACGCCGCCGCGTGGCCGCGTCGCCTGGGCCGGTGTCCCGTCTTCCCTCTCGCACTTCTGTGCGTCACGTCGGTCCGGAGTCGCTCATCGTGCGCCCGGACCCGGCGACCTATTTCAGAGAGGCATGTCCATGGCCGCTCCCACCGCAACCGCAACCCTGACCGCGCCGGTCTACTCGCCGGGCGACCAGATGCTCCTGACAGTCACCTACGCCGACACCGACACCAAGCCGTTGACAGTCACCATCGTGGTCACCGACGCGCAGGGCAACAGCAGCGCACCCGTCAAGGTCACCGCGGTCATCGACCCGCTCACCCTGACCGTGACCGACAGCTCCGGGCGTATCTGGACCCGGGTCTCCGACAACGGCGCCGTCGCCGTGTACCGGGCGGTGGCGTGATGCCCCGCGTCACCGTCCAGGTGCGCGACACGGCCGGTAACACCGCGACGGCCACCGCCGACTACGTCGTGGGTAGTCAACCGGTGCTCGGCGGCTACTACCTCTCCGGTGGTGCCGATCCGACCGCCGACATGGCCGGCGGCAACTTCCGCTCCCTGACCCAGTACCGCAGCTTCGCCGACGGCTACACCTTCCCCGGCTACAACCGGCCCTGGCTGATCACCCTCGGTAGGGCGGGGGTACAGATCAACATGGTGCTGGAACTCAAGCACTACGGCGCCGCGGACACCGGCCCGCAGACCTTCACCGTGGACGGCACCACCTACACCGTGCCGGCACCGTCGATGACCATCCAGCAGCGCCCCGGCACCACCTGGCCGAAGGCGTACGGGTACGGGCAGGTGGTCGCCGGTCACTGCGACGGGTTGTTCGCCCGGGCGCTGGCACAGTATCGGACGCTCGGCTTCGGCGTGAACATCCAACTCGCGTCCGAACTGGACACCGACCACGAGTTCGGCACCACCGAGGCCGGTATCCCGTTCACCTGGGCGCAGTCCGACGCCCGCGCGGTGCAGGCGATCAACTACATCCTCACCTGGTTCAAGGCGCGGACGCTGCCCAGCGGCACGACGTTCTCGGTCGGCATCGGCGGCTTCGACCGGGCCTGCTTCCAGCGCGTCCACCCGGAGTCGCTGATGACCCGGCTGGATTTCCTCCAGTGGAACGTCTACGGCACCAACGCCAGCCACACCGCGCTGGCCCGGTTCCGCCGCACCAAGGACTGGGCGGTGGCCGACCTCGGCCCGGTGGCGCTGTCCCGTCGGGTGCTCATCGCCGAGTGGGGGGTGCGGGTGGCCGAGATCCCCAACCAGGCCGCCTGGATCGCCACCGTGCCGGCGGCCATCGCCCAGCTCAACGCCGAGGGGGGACCGCCGATCGCCCGCACCAACTACTTCAATTCCGGGTGGGGCACGCTGACCCCGAAGGCGACCGGGCTGGCCGCGCTGCGGTCCGCGTACGCCACCCTGCCGTACGCCTGAGTCCGCGGCTCGGCGACCCGGTCGGTGCGACTGCCGACCGGGTCGCCCGGGGGACCCTATGCTCGGATGATGGAATTGCGGATCTTCACCGAACCCCAGCAGGGCGCCAGCTACGACCAGTTGCTCGCCGTCGCCCGCTGCGCCGAGGACGCCGGCTACGGTGCGTTCTTCCGGTCCGACCACTACCTCAGAATGGGTGACGTGACCGGCGAGCCCGGCCCCACCGACGCGTGGACCACGCTGGCTGGCCTGGCCCGGGACACCAGCCGCATCCGGCTCGGCACGTTGATGACCGCGGCCACCTTCCGGCTGCCCGGCCCGCTGGCGATCACCGTGGCGCAGGTCGACCAGATGAGCGGCGGTCGCGTCGAGTTGGGCATCGGCACCGGCTGGTACGCCGAGGAGCACAGCGCGTACGGCATCCCGTTCCCGCCCCTGGCCGAGCGGTTCGACAGGCTGGAGGAGCAGCTCGCGGTCATCACCGGGCTCTGGTCCACGCCGCCCGGGCAGCGCTACGAGTACGACGGTCGGTACTACCCGGTCCGGGACTCGCCCGCACTGCCGAAGCCCGTGCAGCAGCCGCGCCCGCCGATCCTGCTCGGCGGGACGGGCCCGAAGCGCACCCCCAGGCTGGCCGCCCGCTACGCCGACGAGTTCAACCTGCCGTTCGCGTCGGTGCCGGACACGGCGGCCCAGTTCGACCGGGTCCGCGCCGCGTGCGGGGAGATCGGCCGGGACCCGGCCGACATGGTGTGGTCCAACGCCCTGGTGCTCTGCTGCGGGCGCGACGACGCCGAGGTGGCTCGTCGGGCCGCCGCGATCGGCCGCCAACCGGACGAGTTGCGGGTCAACGGCCTGGCCGGGACGCCCGGCGAGGTCCTGGACACCATCGGCCGGTACGCGGAGATCGGCAGCCAGCGGCTCTACCTACAGGTGCTGGACCTGGGCGACCTGGAGCACCTCGAACTGGTCGCCCACGAGGTGCTGGCGAAGCTCTGAGCCGACGGGCCGACGGGCCCACGGGCCCACGGGCCGACGGGCCGACGGGCGGTGGTGACGGTCAGGCGCGGCGGTGGGCGCCCACGCCGGACCCGGGCAGGTTCGCCGCACCCAGCACGGTGTCCAGCCGCCCGTCCCGGTCACTGTCCACGTAGGTGATGTCGGCGATCCCGTCGCCGTCCACGTCGATCTGCACGACGTCGGCGACGCCGTCACCGTCGAGGTCGGTGACCACCTCCACCGAGCCGTCCAGGTGCCGGGTCACGATCGACTGTGGCCCGGCGCCTGGCGCGCGCGGCGCGGGGCCGGGCGCCGGCACCGGCGTCGGGGCCGGCGCGGGTGCCGGGGTGGGGCGGGGACCGGGCGTGGGCGCCGGATGGCTGGGCAACCCGCCGGCTGGCGGCGTGCTTGCCGGCTCGACGCCGCTGCCGGTCGGGTCCAGTTCCTCCTCGGAGGGGAACACGTCGCCCCGTGGGGCAGGATCGCGGTAGCTGCTCATGGGCGTAGGGTTCCCCGGCGATGACGAGAACAACCGTGCCCGATCGACCGGTGTCCCCGGTGGGCGGTTTGGCGGAGGATGCGAGAACCGACGCCACGGTCATGAACGGGGGTCCGAGCGTGGAACTACGCCGGAATCGGGGGGCCCGTGCGCTCGCTCTGGTGTGCGTACTCGGTGGGGTGTTGCTGTTGGTCTATCCCAGCGACGGCGCGCCGCTACGGACGATCATCGCGGGGGGTGCCGTCGCGCTCGGCGTCGTGGCGCTGGTCAGCGCCCTGCGGCCGTTCCGCTTCGGGATCGACGCCGAGGGGCTCACCATCCGACGGCCCGGCCTGCGCCGGAACATCCGGTGGGGCGAGGTCGACGCGTTGGTCCTGGACGAGCCGCCCCGCCGCGACGGCTACCGGAGGCCGCCGCGACTGCTGCTGGTGCCCGTCCCGGGCGTGCCGCTGGAGCCGGTGACCGCCCGCCACCCGGTCGACGGTCGCCCCGCCATCGAGTTGCTCGTCCTGGACCAGGTCCGTGAGCAACCCGACCAGGTGGCCGCCGCGCTCACGCGATACGCCGGTGACCGTTTCGTCGATCTGCTGGCGCTGCGCCGAGCGGCCTTCGCCGACCCGGACCTGCCGGTGGGCCTGCGGGGCTACCAGATGGACCGGGTCGACCTGTTGATCCGCCGTGGTCAGGACGCCCTGCTTGCCGCGGACGCGCCGACCCGACGGGCGGCCCGGGGTGAGATCGAACGCGCCAGCGCGGCCGGTCTGCCGATCGCCCAACGTGGCTACCACACGTTCCAGACGGATACGGTTCTGAACGCCCTCGTCGCCGCGTTGGCCGACCACCAGTCCACCGATCGGGAGACCGCGACATGATCGCGCACGGACCGCACGCCACCCCGGCCACCGCACCCGACGTTCCGCGCCGCAACTGGGCCGGCAACGTGCGGTACGCCGCTCGGGCGTTCCACCGGCCGACCTCCACCGACGAACTGCGCCGCCTGGTCGCCGGCAGCTCCCGGGTCCGGGCGGTGGGCAGCGGGCACTCCTTCAACCGCTTCGGCGACACCGACGGCGACCTGGTCACCCTCGCCGGGCTGCCCCCGGTCGTCGAGGTGGACCGCGAGCGCGGGCAGGCCACCGTGAGCGGCGCGATGCGCTACGGAGACGTCGCCCGACAACTGCACACCCAGGGGTACGCGCTGGCCAACCTCGCCTCGCTGCCGCACATCTCGGTGGCCGGCGCGGTGGCCACCGCCACCCACGGCTCCGGGCCGGCCCACGGCAACCTGGCCACCGCTGTCGCCGGCCTGGAGTTGGTCACCGCGGACGGCGACCTGCTGCGCGTCGACCGCGAGACCGACCCGGACACGTTCGCCGGCATGGTGGTCGGTCTCGGCGCGCTCGGCCTGGTCACCCGGCTCACCCTGGACGTGGTGCCGGCCTTCGAGTTGCGCCAGTACGTGTCGCTCGACCTCGATCGGGAGGCGTTGGACGAGGCGCTCGACTCGGCGTACAGCGTCAGTGTCTTCACCGACTGGCGGGCACCCCGGCTGCGTGAGGTGTGGCGCAAGCAGGTGGCCGACCAGCCGTCGCCCCCGGCGGACTGGCTCGGCACCACCGCCGCCACCGAGGCACGCCACCCGGTGCTCGGCATGTCCCCGGAGAACTGCACCCCGCAGCTCGGCGAGCCGGGCCCGTGGCACGAGCGGCTGCCGCACTTCAAGCTCGGCTTCACGCCGAGCAGCGGCGACGAGTTGCAGTCCGAATACCACGTGCCGCGAACGGCGGCGGCCGACGTGCTCGCCGCGCTGGACGAGGTGGCGCACCTGATCGCACCGGTGCTGCTGGTGTGCGAGCTACGGACGGTGGCGGCGGACGGGCTGTGGCTCAGCCCGAACCACCAACGGGACAGCTTCGTCGTGCACTTCACCTGGATCGACGACACCGCGGCCGTACTGCCGGTGGTGGCCGCGGTGGAGGAACGCCTGGCGCCCTTCGCGCCCCGCCCGCACTGGGGCAAGGTCTTCGTCACCGATCCAGCCGAGCTGGCCACCCGCTACCCGAGGTACGCCGACTTCGCCGCCCTACTGCGCCACCAAGACCCGACCGGCAAGTTCCGCACCGACCTGCTAGACAGGTACTTCCCCCGCTGACCTCGTTGATCATGAGGTTATTGCCGCCCGGCCCGGCGTGTCGTGACGATAACCTCATGATCAACGAAGTGGGGTGGGGGTGGTGCGGAGGGTGCTGCGTTGGACCGCTCGGCTGATGTCGCTGGGACTGACGATGCCGACCAACTGACCGTCCGTGACCACCAGTGCTCGGCCGTCGGCGCACTCGCTGAGCCGGGGGAGCAGGTCGTTGAGCTGTTCACCGGGCTGGGCTAGGACCAGCTGGTCGGCCCGGCAGGCCACCTCGGCCAGCGTGGTCGACGCCCGCCGCTCGGCGGGCACGCCGCGCACCCGGTCGACGGTGACCAGGCCGGTCGGCCGGCCCTCCTCGGTGAGTGGCAGCGCCGAATGCCGGTACGCGAACAGGTAGTGGTCGACGAAGTCGGCAACGGTCATCTCCGCCGAGGCGGTCTGCGGCTGCGGGGTCATGACGTCACCCACCCGCACACCGCGCAGCGCGCTCCCGGTGCGGGCCTGCCGCTCCTCCATCCCGGCGGCACCGATCAGGAACCAGCCGATCAGGGCCAGCCAGAGCCCACCGAAACCGACCCCGGACAGGAACTGCCACAGCCCCAGACCGATCAACAGGACACCCAGCACCCAACCCGCGCGCGCGGCGGCCACCGACGCTCTGGCCCGGTCACCGGTGGCCTTCCACACCGCGGCGCGCAGCAACCGGCCGCCGTCCAGCGGCGCGGCCGGCAGCACGTTGAAGATCGCCAGCAGGACGTTGATGCCGGCCAGCCACGCCACCGCCCCGAAGAGCAGCCCGTCCTGCCCGGCCAGCGCGAGTAGTGCGGCGACCGCGCCGAAGAGCGCCCCGAGCAGCAGGCTGACCAGCGGGCCGACACCGGCGATCCGCAGCTCCGCGCCCGGGTCGCGCGGCTCGCCCCGCAACTCGGCCACCCCGCCGAACAGCCACAGCGTGATGCCGTCGACCGCCAGCCCGTTGCGCTTGGCCACCACCGCGTGCGACACCTCGTGGGCGAGCAGGCCGACGAAGAAGACCACCGCCGCCACCAGCCCGGCCAGGGTGTACGCCACCGGCGAGCGATCCGGGTACGAGCGGGGGAACTGGTTCGCGGCCAACCCCCAGGCGATCAACGCGAAGATGACCAGAACGCTCCAGTTGACGCCGACCGGCACCCCCGCGATCCGACCGAGTCGGAAACTGGCCCTCATCCTCGGCTCATACCCGTCGGTCGCGTCCCCATGCCGGCCCGGCGTTCCGGCGTCTTGACGGACGACCCGAGTCCATGTCGTAGCGCAGCCGATGATGCGCTCAGTCGGCGGTGCCGGCGGGGACGACCCAGGTGGTGGGCTGCCCGGTGATCGCGGTGATCAGCTCGAAGTCGCCGTCGTAGTGCAGCACGGTGACTCCGTGTCGTTCGGCGGTGGCGGCGATCAGCAGATCCGCCATGGACAGGGCTCGGTGGTCACCCTTGTGCAACGCACGCCAGCACTCGCGCACTGGCGATTCCGCGGCAGGGTGACGCCGTCGGCCGATGGGTCAGGACGGCCGTTCGGCTACCGGGGTCACCGGCCGGCTTCTTCACCGACTACATCAACGCCGAGCTGGCCCAGCCCAGCTCCGACCGCTCCCTGCTGGCGCTGCTGCGGGGTGTGCCTGCTTTGACGTGGTGCGTCAGAAGCGTCGTGCTGCGCGGGCGACGGAAACTCCATCCCCCGATCCGCCGCTGTTGCCGGCCGGCTTTCGTCTTCCGGCGTAACGATCGACGCTTCTGAGGTGCCGTGCGGGGAGCGCGAGCGAGGGAGCGTCGCCGGGAGTTGTGCCAAGACCTGCGATACGAACGTCGGGGCGCCAGACCTGCGAAGGAGTTCGAGCAGATCCGCGACGTTCAGGCGAGGTTTGCCCGGTGCCCGCCCCGTATCTGCGCTCTGCCTTCTGAGTACGTCAACGACGAGGGAAGGCGAAAGGTCGAACTGAAGACACAGGAAGCGGTCCGGTCGCATTACCTCAATATGGAGCGGATCCACCGCAGCGGCCGGAAAATGCTTCACATTGTTGGTGATGATGACATCGGCCCGACCGACGATGGCGGCTGCGAGCACATGTCGATCACCCGCATCATTCTGCAAGTCGGGGATGAGCGAATCATGACCGGTCACCATGGCGTCCACAAAGGTGTTGTTCATGTCGGCGAACATCGCATCGAGTCGTCCGGCGTTCACTTCGGGACGGAGCCGCAGGATAATTCGTCGGGTCTCGGCGAGAATTTCCTCGCTCCACAGCGGGCGATAAAGATCATCCTCCGCAACGCGAAGGAGCGTGTCGCGGAGGGCGTTAGGCACCAGGACGTTCGCGTCGAGCAGGGCGGAAAACGGCACCAACTGAGCCTATTGGGCCCAACCGTCCAACGGAAGTATCTGCTTCACGTTCGGTTGTTGTCGTCCTCGATGGAGTCATCGTCGACCAGGTCGTAAAGCCCCAGCCCGATGCTCGCCGTGGTCATGCGTTGAAGCAGCTCCCGGCGTTCCCGTCGACGCTGTCCTTGATATTCGAGTACGTCCGCGAGCTTGATACGTCGGTGACTGTTGGGCCGCTCATGCGGAATCTTTCCCTCGTCGAGCAGCCTCGTCAGCGTCGGTCGCGAAACTCCAAGCATGTCCGCGGCCTGCTGTGTCGTGAGCGTCGTGTGTTGGGGTGCGATCGTGACGGCGTATCCGCTGGCCAGGGCTTCGAGCGCTTTCACCAAGATGTCGTGCAGGCCGTCGGGTAGAGGCACGGTGCTTGAGCCGTCCGCGCTCACCAGGCGTGCTCGTGTCTCCGGCACCAACTGTCCGCGGTCCCGCAGGACCTGAAGCAGATCAATTACCTCGGCGCTGTGAGCGGGGTCGGGCAGGATCGTCTGCTCATCCATGACACGGTTGGGTGCGGTCATGACGTCAGCATTCTACGAAATCGAAAGAATCGCAACGTGATCAAGGCTTGTTGCCCGGCGTGGCAAAAATCGGACAATCCACCGATGGGTCGGTGGTGACACGGGCGCGCAGTTCTGGTGGGCACGCTCGCCGCTCAGCGCCGCGGGCTCTCGCTGGCGATGGTCGCCTCCCGGGGCAGGGCCGCCGCGCGCAGCGCCCAGTCCAGCGCGTAGTCGGCGACCTCCTCCCAGCCGTCCTGCCCGACGGTGAAGTGCGACCGGCCGGGAAACTCCTGGTACGCGGTGAGCGCCCGGGACTTCTGGTAGAGCCCCGCGTTGGCGCGGACCACCGACGCCGGCACCACGTGGTCCGCCCCGCCGGCCAGCAGCAGCAGGGGCGCGCGGTCGTCGCGGGCGGTGTCGACCCGGGCGGGTGAGCGCGGGTCGACGTTGGCGAACGCGCCCTCGAAGAACACCCGGCCGGCACCGGGGACGGCGTAGCGCTGATAGGCCCGGTCGGAGTCGGCACGGCTCATCGTGTTGCCGAAGGTGTAGGCGAAGTCGTCCGGGGTGAACGGCACGGCCCTGCTCCGGTTGGCGGGACTGCGCAGGATCGGGAAGCCGGAGCGTAGCTGACTCAGCGGCACCTTGAGCACCCCCTTCACCGCCGCGGGATGCACCCCCACCACCGCCGCGCCGAGACCCCGGTCGGCGAGGACCTGGGCGAACAGACCGCCGAACGAGTGGCCCATGATGATCGGTGGTCGCGGCAGCGCCCGGATGATCTTGTCGTAGTGCGCCACGATCGTGGCCATGCTCTGCTCGGCGATGGGGGCCGGGTCGTCACGCAACTCCTCCACGGACCGGTCCATCCCGGGCCAGGCCGGGGCGATGACGTGCATGCCGCGCGCGGTGTACCGCTCGGCCCACCCCTGCCAACTGCGCGAGGTCATCCAGAGCCCGTGGATCAGCACGATCGTGTCGACCTGGCCCTGCGGCGTAGCACCCATCGCGTCCTCCCGGTGTCGCGGCGTCCGGCCCGGCGGTTACCCGCTGCCGCGCCGGGAATTCCTCCGAGCGCGCAGCGGCCCTGACAAATGTCACGGCCGGGACGTGACGACCGCTCCGGGCACCGGGGTACGCGTCGCCGGAGCATGACTGACATGACCAGTACGCATCCGGCCGTGGAGTTGGACGGCCTCACCAAGACCTTCGGCGCGGTCACCGCGGTCGACGGGCTGAGCCTGCGGGTGCAGCCCGGCGAGGTGGTGGCGTTCCTCGGCCCCAACGGGGCGGGCAAGACCACCACCATCGACATGCTGCTCGGTCTGGCTCGCCCGGACGAGGGCACCGTCCGCATCCTCGGCGGCACCCCGGACGACGCGGTGGCCCGGGGCCGGGTCGCCGCCGTGCTCCAGACCGGCGGGCTGCTCAAGGACCTCACCGTCGGCGAGACGGTGGAAATGACCGCGCACTTCTACCGGCACACCCGCCCGACGGCCGAGGTGCTGGAACGGGCCGGTATCGCCGACATCGCCGGGCGGGTCGTCGGGCGGTGCTCCGGCGGGCAGCAGCAGCGGCTGCGCTTCGCGCTGGCCCTGTTGCCCGACCCGGATCTGATGGTGCTCGACGAGCCGACCACCGGCATGGACGTCGAGGGCCGGCGGGACTTCTGGCAGGCCCTGCGCCGCGACGCGCGGGCCGGCCGGACGGTCATCTTCGCCACCCACTACCTGGACGAGGCCGACGCGTACGCCGACCGGATCGTGCTGGTCCGGCAGGGGCGCATCGTGGCCGACGGCACCACCGCGGAGATCAAGAACCTGGCCGCCGGCCGCACGGTCCGGGCCACCCTGCCCGGCGCCGACCAGGCCGCACTGGCCGCGCTGCCCGGCGTCGACGCCGTCGAGGTACGCGGCGACAGCGTGCTGGTACGCACCAACGACTCGGACGCGATCGCCCGGCACCTGCTCACCCGGACCGACGCCCGGGACGTGGAGATCACCTCCCGCAACCTTGAGGACGCCTTCCTCGCCCTGACCACCGCGCACACCGGAGCCTGAGATGACAACCGTCACCCCCACCCCCACCCGTGCCGTCGAGCCGGATCGTCGGTTGCCCGCCCTGGGCGGGTTCGCCCCCGGGGTGCTGCGCATCGAGCTGCGCCGGGTGCTGCGTAACCGGCGTACCCTCGCCTTCACGCTGATCATGCCGGGTGTCTTCTTCCTCATCTTCGGCCTGCCGCAGGGCGGGCAGTCGCTCGACAACGGCCGCCCGGTGACCGCGTACGTCATGATCAGCCTGGCGGTGTACGCGGCCATGGTGGCGACCACCAGCGCGGGCGGCGCGGTCGCCACCGAGCGGGCCCTGGGCTGGAGCCGGCAGCTACGGCTCACCCCGCTGCGCCCGACCGCGTACGTGGCGACCAAGCTGATCACCGCGATGACCCTCGGCCTGCTCGCCGTCGTCGTCGAGTTCCTGGTGGGCGCGGCGGCCGGTGTGCGCATCCCCGCGTACGTCTGGCTGCTGTCCGGGCTCGCCGCCTGGCTCGGCTCGCTGGTCTTCGCCGCGTTCGGCCTGTTCATCGGCTACCTGGCGCCGGCCGAGAACGTCATGCAGTTCATCGGCCCGATCCTGGCCGTGCTGGCCATGTTCGGTGGCCTGTTCGTCCCGGTCGAGGTGCTGCCGGAGGTGCTCCAGCAGGTCGCGAAGTTCACCCCGGTGTACGGCATGGGTGTGCTGGCCCGCGCCCCGTTGACCGGCGAGGGGGTGAGTGTGGCGGCGGTGGCCAACCTCGTCGTCTGGGCGCTGCTCTTCGGTGTCGGCGCGGCCCGGCTGTTCCGCCGGGACACCGCGCGGGTCTGACCCCGGCGACGGCTAGCGTTGAGCCGATGGACTCCCTGACGGGTCAGCCCCGATCGGTGAGCCGCCGATGGCGGTTCACCGGTTGGCTGCTGGCCGCGGTGTGGCTGTTCTTCCTCAATGTGCCGCTCTCCACCGCGCTGCACCAGACGCAGCCATGGCGGCGAATCGTCGGCGTGGTTACCCTGTTCGTCTTCGGCCTGGGCTACGTGCTGCTGTTCCAGTGGGCACGTCACCTGCGTGAGCACCTTCGACCAATCCCTCCACGACGGGCCGGGATCGCGCTGTTGGGGTTGGTCGCGCTGGGGTTGGCCAGCATCCCGGGCACCGCCGGGGACTGGACGGCCACGCTGGTGTTCGTGGCCGCGTCCGCGGTGTTCCTGCTGTCGGCGGCGCAGGCGCTGGTCATCGTGGCGCTCTGCGCACTAATCCCACTGGTGGGGGCCTGGCTGGTGCCGACCTGGACGGGGGAGAGCACTGTCACTTTCGCGGTGCTGCTCGCCTCGTTCGCCATGTTCGGGGTGTCGCGGCTGGCCCAGCGCAACAGCGAACTCCGGGCGGCCCAGCAGGAGATCGGCCGACTCGCGGTCGCCGAGGAGCGGGCCCGTGCCGCCCGCGACCTGCACGACATTCTCGGGCACTCGTTGACCGTGGTGGCGATCAAGGCCGAGTTGGCGGGCCGGCTCATCGAGGTGGACCGCGAGCGCGCCGCCGTCGAGATCGCCGAGGTGGAGGCGCTGGCCCGCGCGGCGCTGTCCGACGTACGGCAGACGGTCGGGGCGTACCGCGAGGTCACCCTCAGCGCGGAGCTGGCCGGCGCCCGCTCCGCGCTGGCCGCGGCGGGCATCGCGGCGGACCTGCCGGCCGAGGTGCCGGCGCTGCCGGACGAGTGGGACCGGTTGTTCGGGTGGGCGGTGCGGGAAGGGGTGACGAACGTGGTCCGGCACAGCGGGGCGCGGTGCTGCACGGTCCGGGTACACCCGGATCGGGTCGAGGTGAGCGACGACGGTCGCGGGCCGTCCACTCCCGACACCAGTGGGCACGGGCTCGTCGGCCTGCGGGAGCGGGCGCGGGAGTTGGACGCCGCGCTCAGCGTCGGTCGCCGACCGGACGGGAGTGGCTTCCTGCTCCGGGTGCACGCCCCGGCGGAGGCCCGGTGAGCGGCGACGCCCCGACGATCCGGCTGCTGCTCGCCGACGACCAGGCGCTGGTCCGGGGCGCGCTGGCCGCGCTGCTGTCGCTGGAGGATGACCTGAGCGTGGTGGCCGAGGTCGGCCGGGGCGATGAGGTGGTCCCCGCGGCCCGCCGCAGCGACCCTGACGTCGCCCTGCTGGACGTGGAGATGCCCGGCCTGGACGGGATCGCCGCCACCGCCGCGTTGCGGACCGCGTTGCCGACCTGCCGGGTGCTGGTGGTGACCACCTTCGGCCGACCCGGCTACCTGCGTCGGGCCATGGAGGCCGGCGCGAGCGGCTTCGTGGTCAAGGACACTCCGGCCCGGCAACTCGCCGAGGCGGTCCGCCGGGTGCACGCCGGTCTGCGGGTCGTCGACCCCGCGTTGGCCGCCGAGACCCTGGCCGCCGGGGTGAGCCCGCTTACCGACCGGGAGACCGAGGTGTTGCGGACCGCCCGCGGCGGTGGCACGGTCGCCGATCTGGCCGGGGCGCTGCACCTGTCGGAGGGGACGGTGCGCAACCACCTCTCGGCGGCGATCGGCAAGACCGGTGCGCGTAACCGGGCCGAGGCGATCCGGGTCGCCGAGCAGAACGGCTGGCTGCTCGGCGGGTGACGGCCGCCGGTCAGGCGGTCGGGGGTGGGGTGGGCAGCCTGTCGACGACCACCACGCTGCTGCCGGGCCGGACCTCGGCGAGCAACTCCCGCTGACCGCTGCGGGTCAGCCGGATGCAGCCGTTCGTGGTGTTCTCACCCAGCTCGTCGTCGTTGTACCAGGTGTGCACCCCGATGTGGGCGCCGCGCAGCCCGGCCGGCACCGACTCGGGGTCGTCGGGCACCGAGCCGAGGGCGTAGATGTCCACGCCGCCGTAGACCTCCTCGGGCGGCGGGGTCCGGCCCAGGACGAACGTCCGCCCCAGCGGAGTCTCCTGCCCCGACTGGCCGAGGCTCACCTTCCAGGAGCGCACCGCCGCGCCGGCCCGGTACCAGGTGAGCCGGTGGACCTTGCGTTCCACCACGATCTGGTCGCGCAGCGCCACCGTGTCGAACCCGCCGGGAGGCAGCCAGGCGAGCCGCCCGTTGGCCGACGGCAGCAGGACGGCCGTCCAGCCGGCGCGCCGGTCGGCGACCGGCATGGTCAGGTCGACGCCGCTGATCGTGGGTTCGAGGAAGGCGCGCGGACGGCCGCCGGGCGCGTCGTACGCGGGGATCCGCCGGGTCGGGTGCACACCCTCGGTCAGCGGCGTGGTGTCCATGGTGGCCGGATCGGCGGGGAAGCCTCCGGGCGCGGGGTCGTAGTCGACAACCGGCAGCCCGGCCGGGGCGGGCGTGGCCGGAAGGACCGGCTCCTCCGGGCGCTGCTCGGCGCTGCTCGGGGGCGGGTCGGCTGCCGCGATCCGCCTGTCCGGGGCCGTCGCGCCGGGGGTCAGCGCCTGGCCCACCAGCAGCGCGGTCACCAGCAGGGCGGGTACGGCGATGGTGGCGGCAACCCAGACGCCACGACGACGGTACGCGGACTTTCGGTCAAACGGCACGAAACCACTCTAAGGTGGCGGCCGGCTCGCGGCTCCCGGTTCGCCGATACCCGTCGACCGAAGGTCCCCACCCCGCGCCGAGGTGGAGGGCAACGCACGTCGACGCACCTCGGTTCGATCCCGGCCCAGAAATTTTTCGGCGCGGGTGATCCGCGCGCCCCGCCGGTCCGTACTGGATGGGGGAGCAGGGGTCGGCCGGTGGTACGCCGCCGCGAGACGATCGAGGAGCACATGGCCCGGGCACAGCAGAACCAGAAGGCGGCCACCGTCCGGACCAGCGCCAGCAGTCGGGGGGTACGCACACCGTCACGGTCGGCGACCACCCTGCTGATCGCGTCGGTGCTCGCCGCACTCTGGGCGGCGGTCATGCTGACGGGCGCTGGACAGAAGGCGTACGCGTACGGCTTCTTCTTCACCGAGTTCTTCGCCGGGGTGATCTCCCTGGTGACGTTGAGTCTCACCGTGATGCTCGGGCTGCTCGCCACCGACCGGCTGGTGCTGCGCATCTCGCACCGGGTGCTGATGCAGTCGGCGCACCGGGCCACCGGAGTGCTGGGCGTGGCCGGGCTCGGCTTCCACGTCCTCACCAAGATCGCCACCGGGCGGGCGGCGGCGACCGACGCGCTGGTGCCGTTCGTCGGCGGCCGAGGGCTCTACGTCGGGCTCGGCACGGTGGCCGCCCTGCTGATGGTCAGCGTGATCTGGACCGGCATCATCCGGGCCCGCTTCGCCGGCGTCGGTCCCAAGTGGCTGTGGCGCACCCTGCACTCCACCGCGTACCTGGCCTGGCCGTTCGCCGTTTTCCACGGCCTCAACGCCGGTCGGGCCGCGAGCCCCTGGGTGGTGTTCAGCTACCTCGGCTGCATCCTGCTCGTGGTGCTGGCCCTGCTGGTCCGGCTCTCGGTCACCATCGGCCGGCGCAGCCGCGAACAGCACCAGGCCGCGGTGCGCAACGCGGTGATGGCAGGCCGGGCCGAGGAGGCGAAGACCGCCCGATCGCTGCTGGCCGGGTTGGGTCGGGGCAGCAAGGCCGCCGACAAGCGTCCCGCCTGGGCGGAAACCACCACCGCCACCTGGGCCGCGCCGGCCGCGCGGCGTGACCCGGACCGGTTCACCGTCCCGGTGGTGCCCGAGCCCGGTTCCCTCGTCGAGTCGACCCGGCCCAGTCGACGCCGGCGCGCGGAGGAGCCGGCGGCCCGCCGCGACACCGAACGACAGTCGCGCGGCCGGCGCGACGAGGCGGAGCCCACGACCCGCCGATCGCGCCGTAGCGCCGAGGAGACCGTCACCCGCGGGCGCGACGACGCGGACACCGTCACCAGTCGACGCGACGACGAGGAGTTGACGCCGGCGACCCGGCGGCGCGGCTCCCGTACCCGGGACGAGGCCGTGCCGACCGGTCGGCGACGCGCCGACGAGCCGGCGGCCGAGCGGTCCCGCCGCCGGTCCCGCAGCGAGGACGACGGCAGCCGCTACTCGGCGCCGCCGCAGCCGACGGTCGAGCCGGAGGAGCCGTGGGACAGCCCGCTGCGGTGGCAGGCCGCCGAACCGATCTCCGCCGGTCCCGTCTCCGCCGAGCCGATCTCCGCCGGCCCGATCTCGGCCAGCCCGATCTCCGCGACGCCGCGCAGCGGCAGCGGCCGGCACAGTGTCGAGGACGACGTGCCGGAGGAGCCGGACTACTGGCGTCCGCCGGCCCGGTACGTGCCGGACGAGGTCGCGCCGCCCGTCGACGACACCCCGACCCTTGTCGACCTGGCGTCCCGGCGCGCTCGGCGGGCCGCCGGGGAGGGCCGGTCCGCGAAGCGTCGCAAGGCCAGCGCGGACGCGGTGGACGGGGCGTACTGGGCTGGGCTGCGGGGTGAGGCGAAGTGATGCGCACGGCCGTGCCACCCGTCGCCTGCGTGGGTGAGCCCCGGCTCACCGCCGGCTTCGCCGAGTTCGGTCGGCTCGACCTGGCCGCGCACGAGGAGGTGCACGGTCCGATCGGCCCGATGGAGCCTGCGCAACTGCTCCGGCTCGCCGAGGGCATGCAGCTCAAGGGCAAGGGCGGGGCGGGTTTCCCGTTCGCCCGCAAGATGCGTGCGGTGCTGGAGTCCTGCGAACGCCAGGACCTCGCCGCCGTGGTGGTGGTCAACGCCACCGAGGGGGAGCCGGCGAGCTGGAAGGACAAGGTGCTGCTGACCCGCGCCCCGCACCTGGTCCTGGACGGCGCGGCGCTTGCCGCGTACGCGTTGGACGCCGACGAGATCGTGATCGGCGTCGCCGACGACGGGGTCGGCCGGGACTCGCTGATGGAGGCCCTCGAAGAGCGCCGGATGCCGGTGCTGACCACCATCGTCACCGTGCCGCACCGGTTCATCTCCGGCGAGGGCGGCGCACTCGTCAACGGGATCAACGGGCTGCCGCACATCCCGCCCGGCACCAAGAAACGTTCCAGCGACTCCGGGGTCAGCGGCCTGCCCACCCTGCTGTCCAACGCCGAGACGTACGCGCAGCTCGCCGTCGGCGCCCGACTCGGCCCGTACGAGTACGCGGCGCTCGGCACCGACGACGAGCCGGGCACCGTACTGCTCACCGTGACCGGCGCGGCGGGCCGACCGGCCGTCGTGGAGTGCACCGCCGGCATGCCGCTGCGCGACGTCCTCGACCTCTGCGAGGTGCCGGAGACCCAGGGCATCCTGATGGGCGGCTACCACGGAAAGTGGATCACCCCGGAGGCGGCGGAGAAGGCCGAGGTGTCCCGCAAGGGCCTGGCCGCGGTCGGCGGCACCCTCGGCGCGGGCATCATCGTCCCGCTCGGCGTCGACACCTGCCCGCTCGGTGAGGCCGCCCAGGTGGTGCGCTACCTCGCCGGGGAGTCCGCCGGCCAGTGCGGGCCGTGCAAGATGGGCCTACCCGACCTGGCCCGCGCGGTGGACCTGGCCGTGGCCGGAAGTCAGCCGGCCGACGTGGTGCGCGCCGCAGCCGGCGAGGTGAGGGGCCGGGGCGCGTGCAGCCACCCGGACGGCACCGCCCGGTTCGCGCTCTCCGCGATCGAGGTCTTCGCCGACGACCTGCGACTGCACACCACCGGTGACGGCTGTGGCCGGCGGGTCAAGGGTGTGATGGGGCTGCCCGGCGCACCCGACGCGAACCCGCAGAAACTCACCCTGGACTGGTCGCGCTGCGACGGGCACGGCCTGTGCGCGCACGTCGTACCGGACTTCATCCGGCTCGACGCCAACGGATACCCCGCCTTCCCGCCCACCCCCGTGCCGACCTGGCTGCGGGAGGGCGCGTTGAAGGCGGTCAAGGTGTGCCCCGAGCTGGCTCTGCGCCTCGCCAAGGCCGAGTAGGGAAGGGCACCTTCTCGCCGAACGAACGGAGACGCGCATGCGCGGCTGGCACGTACCGAGGCGGCTGTCCGGGGTTGGTGCGGCCCGTCGGGCCGGCACCGCCGTGGCGCTGGCCGCCGCGCTGCTCGGCGTGGTCTCCTGCACCGGTACGGCCACCCCTGCACCGGCGCTCGCCGGCACCGCGCCGACCACCACCGGTGCCCCGCCAGCCACCACCGCCACCGCGACCGGCTCGCCGAGCACGGCCCCGGCGGTGGTCCCGGACGTGCTGCGCTTCACCGGCACCACCCTCACCGGCGCGGCGTTCGACGCGGCGCAGCTCGCCGGCAAACCGGTGGTGCTGTGGTTCTGGGCGCCGTGGTGCGCCACCTGCGCCAGTCAGGCCTGGACGGTGGCCGAGGTCGCACCCCGTTACCGGGACACCGTGCCGATCATCGGCGTCGCCGGGCTGGGCGAGCAACGGGCCATGAAGGAGTTCGTCACCGAGTTCGACCTCGCCGCAACGCCACAGATCGACGACCGCAAGGGCGTGCTCTGGAAGCGGTTCAAGGTGACCGAGCAGAGCATCTTCGTGCTCATCGATCGGAGCGGCACGGTGGTCCACCAGGGCTTCCTCGACGGTGAGGCACTCACCGCCCGGGTCGCCGCACTGGCCGAGGCGTGACCGCCACACTGCTGCTCGCGCTGACCGCCGGCATGCTCGGCGCGGTCAACCCGTGCGGCTTCGCGTTGCTGCCCGCGTACCTCTCGCTGTTGGTCGCCGGGGCGTCGGACACCCGCGGCGCGGTCGGGCGCGCGCTCACCGCGGCGGCCGGGCTGACCCTGGGGTACGTGCTGGTGTTCGGCGCGTTCGGCCTGGCGCTCGCGCCGCTGGCCGGCTGGCTGCGGCCCCGGCTGCCGTGGCTGACCGTGGCGCTCGGCGTGCTGCTGGCGGTGGCCGGCTGCTGGCTGCTCGCCGGCCGCCGACTGCCCGCGCCCGGCTGGACCACCCGGGCACCCCGGCTGACCCGGTCCTGGCCGTCGATGGCGCTGTTCGGCGCGGCGTACGCGCTGGCGTCGCTCGGCTGCGCCATCGCCCCGTTCCTGGCCATCGTGGTGACAAGCCTCCAGGCCGGCTCGACCGGGCGCGGGTTGGCGTTGTTCGGCGCGTACGCCCTCGGGATGGGCCTGGTGGTCGCGGTCGCCGCGCTCGGTGTGGCGCTGCTGCGCGACGGTCTGGTGGCGCGACTGCGTGTCGCCGGCGCGTTGGTGCCCCGCCTCAGCGGCCTGGTGCTGCTGCTCGCCGGGGGCTACGTCGCCTGGTACGGCTGGTACGAGCTGAGGCTGGCAGCCGGACGCCGGGAAGCGCTGCACGACCCGGTGATCCGGGTGGCCGCCGAGCTCCAGCACACCCTGGCCAGCACCCTGGACACCATCGGCCCAGCGCCGCTGCTGGCCACCCTGGCCACGCTCCTGCTGCTGGCAATACTGACCCGCCGCCCCCGCTCCCGCGATCTTGCGGTTTCTGTCGCGACAAAAGCCGTGGAACACCACGTTTCGGGGACAGAAACTGCAAGATCGACGAGGTGAGCGGGGTGGGGTGGGGTGGGTTAGCGGGGGGTTAGGCGGTCTGTTCCCAGGCGGTCCTGGAGGACCTTGGGGATCAGGACACTGCCGTCGGGCTGCTGGTTCTGCTCCAGGATGGCGGGGAACAGGCGGCTGGTGGCCAGCGCGGAGCCGTTGAGGGTGTGCACGAAACGGGTCTGTTTGCCGCCCGGCTCGCGGTAGCGGATGGCCGCCCGACGCGCCTGGTAGTCGCCGGCCCAGGACACCGACGACACCTCCTTGTACTTGCCGGTGCTCGGCATCCACACCTCGATGTCGAGGGTCTTCCGCATCGCCGCACTGGCGTCACCGGCGGAGAGCAGCGAGCGCTGGTAGTGCAGGCCCAGCCCCTCGACCAGGCCCTCCGCGTGGGCGAGCATCTCCTCCAGAGCCGCGTCGGCCTGCTCCGGCAGGGTGAACTGGAAGATCTCCACCTTGTTGAACTGGTGCCCGCGCACCGTGCCGCGCTCGTCGGAGTGCGAGCCGGCCGACTCCCGCCGGTAGCACGGCGTGTACGCGAACGCCTTCAGCGGCAGCTTCGGGGTCTCCAGGATCTCGTCCTGGTACGCGCCGAGGATCGCCGTCTCCGAGGTGGGCAACAGGAACTGCCCACGCGGGGCGGACTCGGCGTCCAGGTGGTAGACGTCGTCGTAGAACTTGGGGAACTGACCGGCGGCGAAGCCGGCCGAGTCGAGCAGCAGGTGCGGCGGGAGCAGGAACTCGTAACCGGCCTTGACGTGCTGGTCGATGAAGTAGTTGAGCAGCGCCCACTCCAGCCGCGCGCCGGCGCCGGTGTAGATCCAGAAGCCGGAGCCGCCGAGCTTGACCCCACGCTCGTAGTCGACGAGGCCCAGCGCGCGGCTCAACTCGACGTGGTCGCGGACCTTGTCGATCACCGGCGGCTCGCCGAAGGTCTTCACGACCCGGTTGGCTTCCTTGCCGCCGGCCACCACGTCGTCGGCCGGCATGTTGGGCAGCTCACTCATCGCCGTACGCAGCCGCGACTGCACCTCGTCCAGCTGGGACTCCAGCTCGGCGAGCTGCTTACGCTCGGCCTCCGGTGCGGCGGCCTGCGGCTCCTCGCCGGCCCGCTTCGCCTGCGCGTACGCCCGAGCCTCGGCCTTGCGACGCTGCCGCTCGGCGTCGATCTCCGTGATCAGGGTGCGGCGTTCCTGGTCGAGTCGCTGAATCCCGTCCAGCGCCCGGGTGACCTCGGCGGGATCCAGACGCTTCGCCAGCGCGGTCGCCACCGCCTCGCGATCCTTCCGGATCAACTCCATGTCGAGCATGCTGCTCCGTACGCCTCCGTCCGGGGTCACAGGTGAACCACCCGATGCTACCGTCGCGGGCTTCTCCTCCCGGAACGGGGAGTGCGGGCGCTCCCGGAACGGGGAGTGCGGGCCGCCGAGTCAGAGCCGGATCGGCATCAACACGGAGTAGGTGTCCGCGTCGTCCGGCCGGCGTACGGCCAGCGGGGCGATCGGCCCGTCCAGCTCCAACACCAGCTGCGGCGCGCCGGCCGCGTTCAGCGCGTCGAGCAGGTAGCCGCCGTCCACGCCGACCCGCAACGTGTCGGAGGCCAGGTCGGCGGCGGGGAGCAGCCGCAGACCGCCCTCGTCGTCGACGCCGAGCACGGTGACCGCCCTGGTGGTGCCGTCGTGGTCACGGGCGACGGTGGGAGCCGCCGGGTCGGCCAGCGCGGCGCGCAGCGTCGCCACGTCCACCGGGATCCGGCGCGCGGCCGGCCGCTCGCCGACGGCCTTGCGCAGCAGCCTGCGGTAGTCCGGGAAGTCGTACGGCAGGGCGGTGCCGGTGAGCGTTCGACCCGCCACCCGCACCCGGAGGTCCGCGCCCGCCACGCTCAGCCACACCGGTCCGGCGTCGGTGGCGTCGAGCAGCGGGCGGAGCCGGTCGACGAGGGTCACCGGCACGAACACCCGCACCGGCGGTCCGTCGACGTCGGCTGCGGCCCGAGCCAGCGCGAGCCGGTACCTGTCGGTGGCGACGAGTCGGACGCCGTCGGGCTCCACGTCGAGCAGCACGCCGGAGAGCATCGGCAACTCCGGGTCGACGCCGACGGCGAAGCGCACCGCGTCGAGCGCGGCGGCCAGGTCGGTGGAGGAGAGCAGCAGCGTGGTGGTGGCCGGTTCGGCCGGGTCGACGAGGGCCCGGAGTCGGGCGGCCTCCCGGCGGGCGTCGGTGAGCCCGTCGGCGAGCCGGCGCAGGTGCGCGTCGAGCAACAGGTGCACCGCGGCCGGCTCGGCGCGTACCGCGGCGGCGATCTCCGGGACCGGCATCCCGATCCGGCGCAGCCCGGCCACCAACCGGGCCGGGGTGATCTGCTCGTCGGTGTACCAGCGGTAGCCGGTAACCGGGTCGACCAGGGCCGGCTGAAGCACCCCCGCCGAGTCGTAGAAGCGCAACGCGCTGACGGTCAGGCCACTGGCCCGGGCCAGCTCACCGATGCTGTGCAGGTCGCTCACGCCGGGCATCCTGCCCCCTCGACCCGGTCGAGGGTCAAGCCGAGCCGTCCAGCACCCGGAAGGTGAGCCCGGCGCGGACGAGCCGGTCGAGCAGCGCGTCACCCATCGCGGCGACCGGGGTGAGCTGCCCGGCGCTCGGCGGCAGCTCGTCGAACGCCAGGCAGAGCGCCGACTCGGCGAGCATCTTCGCCGTCTCGTCGTACCCCGGGTCGCCGCCGGCCACCTCGGTGACCACCCGCCGCCCGCCGCCGACGCCGACGAACCGGACCGTGAACCAGGACGCCGCCCGCTGCTCGGCGGTGGGCCCCTGCCCGGACGCAAGCCGACCGAGCAGCCAGCGTCGACTGGGCGGCAGCCGCACCAGCCCGAGCAGCGCGCCGAGCCCGACCGCGCCGGCCAGCACGGTGGGCAGCCGCTTCACCCCGGCGAAGTGCCGGTACCGGAAGTCCGGGCCGTACTCCGGGCGGGCCGCCGCCGACCGGCGGACCACCTGCGGGTCGATCGTCGGCAGCGGCACGGTCCAGATGCCCAGCTCGGCGGAGCGGGCCAGCCGGCCCGGCACCGCGCGGACCCGGCGGTCGGTGGGGCGCGGCTCGACCGCCCGGCGTTCCCGGGCGGCCCGGCCGGCCGGCCCGGTCCGGGAGAAAGCGGTGAGCGCCGAATGGTAGGTGCCGGCGGAGAACCGGCCACCGGCACGGACGTAGCCGTCCACGGTGATCGGCGCGTCGGCGGGCAACTGCTTGACGGTGAACCAGACGCCCAGGTCGTGCGGGACGGAGTCGAACCCGCAGGCGTGCACCAGCCGCGCGCCGGTGCCTGTCGCCCGGGCGTGGTGGCGCACGTACATCAGGTCGACGAACTCCGGCTCGCCGGTGATGTCCAGATAGTCGGTGCCGGCCGCCGCGCAGGCCGCGACCAGCGGCTCACCGTGGTGGACGTACGGGCCGACCGTGCTGGCCACCACCCGGGCGCTCTCCGCCACGGCCCGCAGCGACCCGGCGTCTGTCACGTCGGCGGTGAGCAGCGGCAGGTCGGCAAGTGTCGGGTCGATCGCGGCGAGCCGGTCCCGGACGGCGGCGAGGCGGGCCGGGTTGCGCCCGGCCAGCGCCCAGCGCAGCCCGGCCGGCGCGTGTCGGGCCAGGTATTCGGCGGTCAGGCCACCGGTGAACCCGGTCGCCCCGAACAGCACCACGTCGTACGTCCGCTCGCCAACCATCCCCGGAGTCTGTCACCCGCCCGCGCCGATGCATCCTGACGAGCAGACGTCACGGCGTGAACACGGCCCGTACGCAGCCGTCGGCCCGGTCCCGGAACAGCGCGTACCCCTCGGGGGCGTGCGACAGCGGCAGCCGGTGGGTGGCCAGATGTTCGGTGCGCAGCTCGTCGCGGGCCATCCGATCCAGCAGCATCGGCACGGTGCGCAGGTCCGGCCGGCGGGCCCCGCGCAGCGTCAGCCGTCGGTCGGTCACCGTGCCCAGCGGGAACGCGTCGACGAACCCGTCCGTCCCGCCGAGCAGCACCACCACGCCGCCCTTGCGGCAGGCGTGCACGGCCTCGCGTCCCGCGTCCGGCCGGTCGGCCTGACCGGCGAACCGCGCGGGTGGCGGCGCGCCGACCGTCACCACACACACGTCCGGCCCGCGCCCACCGCTGCGGTCACGCAGCTCCGCCGCGACGTCGGTGCGACGATAGTCCAGCGGCTCCGCCCCGGAGTGCCGCTCGGCCATCCGCAACCGCTCCTCGTGCCGGTCGACGACAAGCACCCGGGCGGCACCGCGCAACACCGCCGCCCGAGCCGTCAACTGCCCCACCGCCCCGGCACCCCAGACCGCCACCACGTCGCCGGACCGCACCGCACCCAGCTCGGCGGCCAACCACCCGGTCGGTGCCGCGTCGGCGGCGAACACCGCCCGGTCGTCGTCGACCGCGTCCGGCACCGGGAAGGCACTCACATCGGCGTACGGCACCCGCACGTACTCGGCGTGACCGCCCGCGAACCCGCCCGCCGCCCGCGGGCGGCCGAAGCAGCCGGCGTCCGAGTGTCCCCGGTCGGGGTCGGCGCTCGCCTGGTCGGCATGGGCGTTGTCGCAGCAGGAGTGCAGGCCCTGACGGCAGTACCAGCAGCCGCCACAGGCGACACTCGCGCCGACGACCACCCGGTCGCCGCCCCGGTGCCGGCGGACCCCGGGACCGACCTCGACCACCTCACCCAGGAACTCGGCCCCGAGCACGTCGCCGGCACGCAGCAGGGGATGTCGTCCGGCCAGCAGCGGCAGGTCCCCGCCGGCGGTGGCACTGCGATGTACCCGGACGATGACGTCCCGCTCGTTGCGCAGCTCCGGGTCGGGCACCTCGCGTACCGCCAGCTCGTCGGCGGCCACCCAGCACAGCGCCCTCACCCGCGGACCTCGGGTCGGTCCAGCGCCGACCGGTCGGCGCGCAGCACCTCGCCGGCCTCCACCCGCTGCTTGATCTGGCGCAGGGTCCGGCGGACCAGCAGATGGGGGTCGTCGCCGACCAGGTGCGCGGCCAATCCGACGGGCGGGGCGGCACCGGCCACCGGTCGGGCGGCCAGCTCGGTGCCCCGGTCGCCGGGCGCCGGGCGCACCCGCACCTCGACCGCGCCGTCCAGGCGGCGCAGCGGTTCCGGCCACCGACCGGCGGGAAGCACCTGCTCCGGCGGCCGGTCGACGGTCACCACCTCCCACCGGGCCGGCGCGGCCGGGTCGCGGTCCGCGCCGGTCCGGGTGCGCCACCGGGGTACGCGCAGCAGGCGCGCCGCCGCGCCGCCGAGGGCGGGTCCCGCCCGCGCCAGCCGTCCCATCGCTCCCACCCGTCCCACGTCCTCCCGGTCCACGTCCCCCGATCCTCGGTCGCCCTCGGGTGAAGCGTGCTCGCCCGGAAGGGGTGAACCGGCCCACGTCGGGTAACCGCTCGCCGACCGGGGGTGGAGCGCGTGGTGGGGGTGGGGCTGAGTGCCTGAACAGGATCGCGTACGCGTCGACACGGCACCGGGGCACCCGGTGCAGCGACCGCTGCTCGCGTCGCGGCTGAGCCCGGCCGTGCCACCGGAGCCGGTGGTGGCCCGGCCCCGGCTGCTGCGCCGGTTGGACGAGGGCAGCGCCGGACCGGTCACCCTGGTCGCCGCCCCCGCCGGCTGGGGCAAGACCACGCTGCTCGCCACCTGGGCCCGACTCGAAGGCGCGACGCCCGACGTCGACCCGGGCGCGATCGTGCCCGACTCCGGCCAACTGGCGGCGGGGCCGCAGGTCAGCCCGGTCTGGGTGTCGGTGGAGGTCGGCGACGACGCCGACCGGCTGTGGGCGTACCTCGCGGCGGCGCTGCGCACGGCGACCGGGTCGGGCGAGGGTGGCCCGGTGCCCGACCGGCCGCCCCGACCCGACCAGCTGGAGCTGTTGGCCGCCACGCTCGCCGCCGCGGACCGGCCGGTGCTGCTGATCCTGGACGACCTGCACCGGGTCGCCGACCCGGCGGCGCTGAGCGGCGTGGAGTTCCTGCTGCGGCATGCCGGCCAGCGACTACGCCTGGTGATCGGGGCGCGGGCCGGGCTGCACCTGCCCCTGCACCGGCTGCGCCTCGCCGGCGAGCTGACCGAGATCGGCCCGGACGAACTGGCGTTCACCGACGACGAGGTGGCCGACCTGCTCACCGCTCACGGCGCGGCCCTGCCGGCGGCCGCCGTGCGCCAGCTCCGCGAACGCGCCGGGGGCTGGCCGGCCGCGTTGCGTATCGCCGCGCTGGCGGTGCGGGGGCAGACCGACCCGGAGCGCTGGGTGGGGCAGTTCGGGGGAGACCAACCGGAGATCGCCGGGTACCTCCGCGAGGAGGTGCTGGCGACGCTCGACCCGGCCGAGGAGGACCTGCTGCGTCGTACCGCCCTCGTGGAGACCGTCTGCGCCGACCTGGCCGGGGCGCTGACCGGCCGCGCCGACGCCGGGCAGGCGCTCGCCGACCTGGCCGGGACCGGTGGTCTGCTGCACCGGGAGGACACCCGCCCGCCCTGGTACCGCGTCGACCCCCTGCTCGCCGACCTGCTCCGCGCCGACCTGGCCCGGTTGCCCGACCACGAGGTACGCGATCTGCACGTGCGGGCGGCCGACTGGTACGCCGGCGACGGCCGGCCGGCCGACGCGCTGCGGCACGCGCTGATCGCCGGCCGGTGGGACCTGGCCGGTGACCTGTTCGTCGCCCACTGGCCGGAGCTGACCCGGTACGACAGCGCCCCGGTGCACGCGCCGGCACCGGTGGCCCCACCGGCGGAGGTGCTCCGGGCCGACCCGGAGGTGGCCCTGGCCTACGCCGCCGAACGCGCCTACGCCGGCGATCTGCCGGCCGCCACCGGTCACCTGCGCGCCGCAGCCGCACACGCCGCGGGACTGCCGGTGCCCCGCCGGCAACGGTTCCTGCGGCTGGTGACCGCGCTGGAGCTGACCGTGGCCCGGCTCGTCGGCGACCCG
Source organism: Micromonospora sp. NPDC048935 (assembly GCF_043197875.1). Lineage (NCBI taxonomy): Bacteria > Bacillati > Actinomycetota > Actinomycetes > Micromonosporales > Micromonosporaceae > Micromonospora > Micromonospora sp. NPDC048935. The sequence continues at coordinate 208,864 of NZ_JBICTZ010000011.1, forward strand.
GTGCAGGTGCGCGCCGCCGTCGCCCGGCTGCTGCGGACCCGCCCGGAGGGTGCCACGCCGACCCGGCTGCCAAACTCCACGTCGGCCACCGCTCCGACGTCCGGTGGCGGCGACGCCGCCGACGACGCCGACCTGCGCGCGTTCGCCGGCACCGGCCTGGGGCTCGTCGAGTTGGCCGAGGGCGCGCTGCCGACCGCCCGGTTCGTCCGTGCTCGGGCGGCTGCCCGGGAGGCGGGCCGGCCACGTACCGAGCTGGTCGACGCCAGCCGGGCCGCGCTGCTGCTCGCCCTGCGCGGCGATCTGCGGGCAGCGGAGCAGGCGGCCCGGGACGCGCTGGGCATGCCACCGTGTCGGGGCTGGGCCTGTCAGCTCGACTGCGCCTACGCGTACCTGGCGTTGGCCCAGGTGGCGCTGCTGCGCGACCAGCCCGACGAGGCCACCGCGAACCTCAACCTCGCCGGCCCGGCACTCGGCCTCACCGGCGGCTGGGGCGGCGACACCGACGACGGCTGGCTCGCCGCCGCCGACGGCGAACCGGTGGCCACCGCGGCGTCGGCGCTGTGCCGGGCGCACCTGCTCCGCGACACCGGCGACCCGGCGGCCGGCCAACGACTCCTCGTCCGGGCCCGGGAAGCGCTTGCCGACCGCCCGTCCGTCGCCGAGCTGACCGGCCTCCTGCTCGCCGCCGAGGCCGGACTACGCGCGGAGCGCGGCGACCTGGACGCCGCCCGCGACCTGATCGCCGGCGGCACCGACGAGGAGACCCGGGCCGGCGGTGCCGACGAAGGCCCTCGGGTCGGCGGTGCCGGCGAAGGCCCTCGGGCCGGCACCGCCGACGTGGGCCCTCGGGTCGGCGGTGCCGACGTGGGCGCCCGGGTCGGCGGTGCCGACGTAGGGACCGGCCCGGTGCTCGCGGTGGCGCGGGCGAGGGTGGAGTTGCTGGCCGGCGACCACGCCGCCGCCGGGCGCAGCGTGCCCGACTGGCAGGCGCCGACGGCCACGGCCTGGCCCCTGCCGGTACGCCTGGACGCGGGCCTGCTGGACGCCGTACTGGCCGAGCGGGCCGGGGACGGGCGTCGGGCGGGTCGACTCCTGGAGCAGGTGCTGGACCTGGCTGGCCCGCAGGGCTGCCGGCGGGTCTTCACCCGCGCCGAACCGCCGGTCCGGGACCTGCTGGCGGCACACCTGGACGCGGGCACCGCGCACTTCGCGTTGGTCAGCGACCTGGTGCGCGGGGCCGGACAGAGCGTACGCGGGCCCGCCCGGCCGACCACCGAGCCGAGGGGGACCCTCGACGAGCCGCTCACCGAGCGGGAACTGACAATCCTGCGCTACCTACAGAGCATCCTGTCCAACGTGGAGATCGCCAGCGAGCTGTCCCTCTCGGTCAACACCGTGAAGACCCACGTGCGCAACATCTACCGCAAACTCGACGCGACCCGCCGGCGCGAGGCGGTCCGGCGGGCGCGCGAGTTGCGGATCATCTGAGCGGAACGCGGTCAGGCGTTACTCGCCGCGTCCACGGCCGTCAGCAGGTCGGGCAGCTCGTACCCGCCGTCGTGGCGGACACCGTTGACGAACAGGGTGGGCGTGCCGTTCACCCCGCTGCGAATGCCACCCACGAAGTCCCGGCGCACCCGGTCGGCGTGCGCCCGGCCCTCCACCTCGGCGTTCAACTCGTCCGGCGGCAGCCCGACCTGCTCGACACCGAGCGAGAGGTGCACCGGATCGAGTTGGTCCTGGTGCTCGTAGAGCCAGTCGTGCATCTCCCAGAACCGGCCCCGAACCGCGGCGGCCTCGGCCGTCTCGGCGGCCCGTTCCGCGTACGGGTGGACGTTGGCGATCGGGAAGTAGCGGTAGACCAGCCGGACGGTGTCGGCCCGCTGCCGCAGCATCTCGTGCAGGTTCGGGTACGCCGCGCCGCAGAACTGGCACTGGAAGTCGCCGTACTCGACGACTGTCACCGCCGCGTCGGCCGGCCCCCGGATGTGGTCCTCGGTGGTGACGGGGTCCCGCAGTCGGGCGGTCACCTGCAGTGGCGTGGTCATCCGGCCATCACCTTCCGATCGGCGGCGAGTCGGTCCAGCGCGTCGAAGATGCCGTCCGCGCCCGGGTTGACGTCCGGCGGCGAGAGATAACTCCAGGTCACCGTCCCCGCCGGATCGAGCACCACGAGCGCGCGGTCCGCCTCACCCTGCGAGTTGTACGCACCGTAACGGCGGGAAACCTCGCCCTTGGGCTCGAAGTCGGCCAGCAGGGGGAACTCGATGCCCCGGCTCTCGGCGAACGCCCGGTGTGACCAGATGCTGTCCACCGAGATGCCGAGCACCACCGCCCGGTACTGGGCGAAGACGGGTGCCGCCGACTGGTAGAGCGACATCTGGTCACCGCAGACCGGGCTCCAGTCGGCGGGGTAGAAGGCGAGTACGACAGGTTGGCCCCGGAACTGTTCGGGCCCGGTCAGGGCCCCGTTCGGGGTGCCCGCCAGGGTGAAACCGGGCGCGGGGCGCCCCGGTTGGATCAGCCCGTTCGGATCACTCATGCCACCAGCCTGCGCCCGGGGTGGGTGAGGCCGGCTCACCCGGCCCGGGTGGTTCCGCGCCGCGCCCAGCGCCCGCTGCGCCCAACGCGCCCGTGCTCGCTCGGGCAGCAGGCAGTGCCCGCGCCCGCTCAATGCCGCATGCGGCGCCCGCTCAATGCCGCACGCGGCACGCACCCGCTCAGCGCAGCACCGGCGCGACGGCGATGTGGTTCCGCACCTCCCGGATGCCCGGCGCGGACCAGGCCACCTGCTCGACCTCGGCGCGCTCCGGCATCGAGTGCACCAGCCCGGCGAGTACCGCCGTGTCGCCGTGCACCCGGACGCTGATCCGTTCGGCCTCGGTCGCCCCGGCCCGGGCCAGGGCGTCGACGATCAGTTCGGCCAGGTTCCGGCCGTCCGGTGCGGCGGTCGGCCGGACGGTGACGCCGTTGCTCACCCCGCGTACGCCGGTGAGCCGCCCGACGGCCCGTTCGGCCGCCCGGCGCTGGTACTCCCACTCGACCTCGCCGTGCAGCGTCACCCAACCGGACGAGACGGTGACCTGAAGCTTCTCGATGGGCACGAACGCGTCCCACTCCAGCGCGTGGCTGGCCGCGGCGGCCAGGTCGGGATCGGTGCGCTCGGCGTCGTTGGCCAGGTGCACGGTCAGGTCGTTGGCGACCGCCCGGACCCGGACGACCCGGTGGGCGGCCCGTTCGGCGGCCCACTTCTTGGCGTAGCTGTCCACCCGGCCGGTAAGCGTGACCACACCCTCCGCCACGGTCACACCGATCTCGTGTGGCTGCACCCTGGGTTCCCAGGTCAGCTCGTCGAGTACGGCGGTCTGGATGTCCTGGTCGGTGCGGTCGATCTCCGCGATCGCCATCTGGGCCTCCTCCCCGCGTCGGTGGCGGACCGGTGGCGGCTGCGGCCGGAGGTCCGCCGGGGTCCGAGCCTGCCGCCGCCCCGGGTGAACCGTCCTCACCCGCACCGGGTGAGGGAGGGTCGGCTCCAGGTCACATGCGGTGGTTGGGAGCGCTTCCAAAGCGAGTCCACTTCGGTTACGGTAATCGCATTCCTCGATCGCGGGAGCCGTCGCGTCGGGTGGTGGGAGCCAGGGCAGCTCCACCCAATCCCCGTCGTTGTGCCCGTCCCCCGGGCCACGGCGTCGCCATGCGACCAACCCCGTCCCCCGGGGTTGCCTCCCGAGAGGAACCACAGATGCCCAGAAGTCTCGCCAGCACGGTCGTGACCGTGCTGGCAGCCGCCGCAGCCATCGTGGCGGTCCCGCTCACCCCCGCCGGGTCGGCCTCCGCCCCGACCGCGGCGGAGGCGTACACCTGGCGCAACGTCCCGGTGGGCGGCGGTGGCTTCGTGCCCGGCATCGTCTTCAACCCCACCGAGAAAAACCTGATCTACGCGCGCACCGACATCGGTGGGGCGTACCGCTGGGAGCAGGCCAGCCAGTCGTGGACGCCGCTGCTCGACTGGGTCGGCGCCGACCGCTGGGGTTACAACGGCGTGGTCAGCATCGCCACCGACCCGGTGCAGACCAACCGGGTGTACGCGGCGGTCGGCATGTACACCAACGGTTGGGACCCGAACAACGGCGCGATCCTGCGCTCGACCGACAAGGGCGCCACCTGGCAGGTCACCGAGTTGCCGTTCAAGAACGGCGGCAACATGCCGGGCCGGGGCATGGGCGAGCGGTTGACCGTCGACCCCAACCGGAACAGCATCGTCTACTACGCCGCCGAGGGCGGCAACGGGCTGTGGCGCAGCACCGACTACGGGGCGACCTGGGCCCGGGTCACCGCGTTCCCCAACGCCGGCAACTACCGGGCCGACCCCAGCGACCCCAACGGCTACAACGGGCAGAACCAGGGCCTGACCTGGGTCAGCTTCGACAAGAGCACCGGCACCGCCGGCTCCACCACGCAGACGATCTACGTGGGCGTGGCGGACAAGGAGAATCCGGTCTACCGCAGCACCGACGGCGGTGTCACCTGGGCGCGCATCCCCGGGCAGCCCACCGGCTACCTGGCGCACAAGGGTGTCGTCGACCCGGTCGGCGGTCACCTCTACATCGCCACCAGCGACACCGGTGGCCCGTACGACGGCGGCAAGGGTGACGTCTGGAAGTTCACCCGGTCGACCGGAGCCTGGACCCGGATCAGCCCGGTGCCCTCCACCAGCGCCGACGACTACTTCGGCTACAGCGGCCTGACCATCGACCGGCAGCACCCCAACACGCTGATGGTGGCCACCCAGGTCTCCTGGTGGCCGGACGCGATCTTCTTCCGCAGCACCGACGGCGGGGCGAGCTGGACCCGGATCTGGGACTTCACCAGCTATCCGCAACGGTCCAAGCGCTACACCATGGACATCAGCTCGGTGCCCTGGTTGACCTTCGGCACCAACCCTGCGCCTCCGGAGGAGACGCCCAAGCTCGGCTGGATGAACGAGTCGGTGGAGATCGACCCGCACGACTCCAACCGGATGATGTACGGCACCGGTGCCACCATCTACGGCACCACCGACCTCACCAAGTGGGACACCGGTGGCCAGTTCACCATCCGACCGATGGTCCGCGGGCTGGAGGAGACGGCGGTGCTCGACCTGGTCAGCCCGCCCAGCGGCGCACCGCTGATCAGCGCGCTCGGTGACGTCGGTGGCTTCCGGCACACCGACCTGACCGCCATTCCGCCCATGCTGTTCACCCAGCCGGTCTTCACGACCACCACCAGCCTGGACTATGCCGAGAGCAAGCCGGCCGTGCTGGTGCGGGCCGGGAGCTTCACCGACTCCGACCGGCCCGGCGACAGTCATGTCGCGTTCTCCACCGACGGTGGCGCCACCTGGTTCCAGGGCACCGAACCGTCCGGGGTCAACACCGGTGGCACTGTCGCCGCCGCGGCCGACGGCAGCCGGTTCGTCTGGGCGCCCGGCGACGCCGGTCAACGGGTGGTCTACTCGGTGGGCTTCGGCAACTCGTGGGCACCCTCGGCTGGCATTCCCGCCAACGCGACCATCGAGTCCGACCGGGTCGACCCCAACCGGTTCTACGGCTTCAGCGGCGGACGGGTCTACCTGAGCACCAACGGTGGGGCGAGTTTCACCGCCACGGCGGCGACCGGTCTGCCCGCCTCCGATGTGCGGTTCAAGGCGCTGCCCGGCCGTTCCGGCGAGTTGTGGCTGGCAGGGCCCGGTGGCCTGTGGCGATCCACCGACTCCGGTGCCAGCTTCACCAAGCTGGACGGCGTCAGCGCCTCCGGCAACGTCGGCTTCGGCAAGGCGGCACCCGGGCGCACCAACCCCGCCGTCTTCCTGTACGGCACGGTGAACGGTCAGCCCGGCGTGCACCGCTCCGACGACGCCGGCACCACGTGGGTACGCATCAACGACGACAGCCACCAGTACGGCAACCCGGCCGAGGCGTTGACGGGCGACCCCCGCGTCTACGGTCGGGTCTACCTCGGCTCCAACGGGCGCGGCATCCTCGTCGCCGATCGGGCCGACGGGCCGCCTCCGACCACGCCTCCTCCGACCACGCCGCCTCCCACGACGCCGCCTCCCACGACGCCGCCTCCCACGACGCCTCCTCCGACGACGCCGCCGCCGGCGAGTGGGTGTACGGCGACCTATCGCGTCACCGGCTCCTGGTCGGGTGGCTTCCAGGCGGAGCTGGTGGTCCGCAATGCCGGCACCGTGCCCATCGCCGGTTGGACGCTCGGCTGGACCTTCCCCAACGGGCAGCAGATCACCCAATTCTGGGGCGGGACCCACACCCAGTCCGGGGCCGTCGTCTCGGTCCGCGACACCGGCTGGAACGGCGCGCTCGGCGCCGGGGCCACCACCACCGCCGGCTTCCTCGGTTCGTGGACCGGCAGCAACGCGCCGCCGACCACCATCACCTGCGTGAGCCGCTGACCGGTGATCCGGGCCCGACCGGCCCGGTCACCACCCGAGCACCGGTCCGTCGGGCTGCCTGAGGGGTCCGGCACCCGGCGGACCGGTCCACCCGGCCGACGACGTCGGTGAGGTGCGAACGACGCGGGGCCGCACTCGATCGAGTGCGGCCCCGCGTCGTTGGGTCGTTCAGACCGCCGGTGAGCTGGGCCGGTCCACGTCGACGAACTCCACGTCGTCGACCGCGCGGTCATCCCGGCTGCCGGCGGCCCGCGCGGCCGACCCGACGGCCCAGCCAACCGCGGCACCGACAAGGGCGGCGCCGATCAGCAGGGTCCAGGGCAGGGCCGGCTGCCGGCCGGCGAGCGCGTCGAAGGCCAGCGAGGCGCGGCGTCGCGCCTCCTCGGCGGCGGAGCCGACCAGGTCACCCGCACCGTCGGCGAGGTCGCCGCTGTTGCGACGGGCCGAGCGGGCGGTGTCGCGCACACTGTCTCCGGCGGAGCCGACGGCGGAGAGCAGATGCTCCCAGGCATGGTCCGCAATCCGCTCCGGTTTGCTGCGGCGGTCCAGCAGGTTGGTTCCGAACATCGTGGTTACCTCCTCGGGTGCCGAAGCCGCCGGCCACTTCGGACCTCGGCGTCTGTTCAGCGCGTCACGGTTCGCCTACCCCGCCAGTGCCCAGGGCCGTCCGGGCGCAAACCCGGCCGGCCCCGGCCCGCTGCCGGCCTCAGCGCACCGCCACCACGGCGACGCCGCGGGCGAAGTCGTCGTCGTCATCGTCGTCGTCATCGTCGCCGCCGCCGAAACCGCAGGCCAGGACGAGGGCCAGCAGCACGCCGACGCCGGCCAGCCCGGCAAGTCGTTTGATCATCGAAGATCCTCTCCGTCACGGGCGGTGTCCCGGCCCGATGCTAGGTGCCGTCGGCAACCCGACGGCACGGATCGGGCTGATAGCCGCGGGCGACACGCCGGTGGCAGCGGGCGGACGTCGCTTGTGGGCCGGTTGTCGGGCGCGTCGGGCCGGGGCCGCTACCCTGGTTCGGCGGCGCGCCGGTCCCGACCGGCCGTCGGAGGTCAAATAACAAAAAGTCTTGAGCAATCAGATACTCAAAAGTGCGGATATGGGTGCCTTTGTGCGGCCGGATCCGCGAATTGCTCATCCCGAGGGGTGGCGACCGAGGCCGTCGGAGGAATACTCTCGGTCGCGGCCCGCGTACTGATGAGGCGCCCGGGGGACGGGCGGGTGGAGGTGCTCGCGTGAGCCTGTCGATCGTGAAGTCGGTTTTGTCCGGTGGAGTCGTGGAGATCGCCCCTCGGGGCGAGATCGACGTCGACACAGCGTACGAGGTGCGTGAGGCGATCGCGGAGGTGCTGGCCAAGGGCCGGCCGCTGCGCATCGAGCTCAACATGAGGCTTGTCACCTTCATCGACTCCGTCGGCATCAGCGCCATGGTTGCCGGCTTCCAGACGGCCGAGGTCAGCGACGTCAAGCTGGTGGTCACCGAGCCGAGCCGGTTCGTGCACCGGCAACTCTGGGTGACCGGCCTGCTCGGCCTGTTCGGTGCTCCGGAGCCCTACTTCGCCGGCGCTGCCACCCCCGAGGTGCTGCCCGGCGCGTGAGCGCCCGGCCGGACCGTCAGGGCCGGTCGTCCAGCCCGGTCAGGTCGACATCCGTCGCTTCGGTGACTGCCCGGATGGCCGTCACCGAGGCGTACCCGGCGGCCAGCAACGCCACGTCCGTGCCGGGCTGGGCGGCCTGCCCCGGCTCCTCCAGCGACGTCCGGACGAAGCCGTGGCCGGATTCGGCCACCGTCATCTGCACCTGACCGAAGCTGGCCAGCGTGCCGCGTCGCACCCCGCGCAGCCGCCCGTGCGGCAGGTCCGGGGCGTTGACGTTGAGCACGCTCTCCAGCGGCGCCGACGTCAACCGGGGCAGCAGGTCCAGGGCTACCCGCGCGGCGGTGCTCCAGTGCCGCTCGGCGTCGCGTACCCGGGCGGCGGCGTCCACGGCCGCGCCACCGCTGGCTGCCGTCGCCTCGCCCGCGGACAGCACGTCCAGGGAGACCGCCATCGCCCGGCAACCGTTCATCGCGGCGGTGAACGCGGCACCCACCGTCCCGGAGTGCAGCACGGCCCGGCCCGCGTTGGCACCCCGGTTGATGCCGGAGAGCACCACCGACGGCGGCGGGCCGAACGCGCCGTGCAGCGCGATCAGGGTGATGAAGCCGGGGGAGCCACCCACCCCGTACGCCGGCACACCCGTCAGGTCCGGCAGCGGGTGGTCGTTCACGACGACCCGCCCGTCCCGCTCCACGGCGCTCATCGCGGCGCTGGTGCCGCTCGCCTCCTCCAGCGGCGCGGCGACCACCACGTCCAGGCCCCGTTGCGCCGCCGCCCGGGCCAGTGCCTGGATCCCCGGCGCGGCGATCCCGTCGTCGTTGGTGATCAGGACCCGCAGCGTCATCGCTCGACCACCCGGTCGGCCAGCTCGTCCGGGGTGGTCCGCTCCTGGGGCCGGCTGTCCGCCGGCACCAGCCGGACCCGCTCGACCAGGCCGGTGATCGAGTCCAGTCGCCCGGTGCCCAGGCCGTGCCGGGTCACGTTCATCGCCCCGGCGGCGGCACCGGTGCGGATGGCGGTCCGGATGTCCCCGCCACGGGCCACGACGGCGGCCACCCCGGCGGTCATCGAGTCGCCCGCGCCGCGCGGGTCGGCAGCCTCCAACCGGGGCATCTCGACCTCGAACAGTTCCCCGTCGACGAGCGCCAACGCCGGCTGGTCGGCCCGGCTCACCACCACCGTCTCGGCACCGGCGGCGTGCAGCTCGTACATGGCCCGGGTCAGCTCCAGGCTGTCGTCGCTGCGGGCACGGCCGTCGCGGATCAACTCCTCGTGGCTCACCTTGAGGAAGAACACGCCGCTCTCCAGCACCGCGCCGAGGTGATCGCCGGAGAGGTCGACCACCACCCGGCCGCCGTTGGCGCCGAGGTCGGCGGCGAAGCGCCGGTACAGGTCGGCCGGGACGAGCCACGGCTCGTTCGGCCCACTGAGGACGCTCACCGCCGCCCGCAAGCCCTCGCCGAGGGCCAGGTTGTACAACTCGTCCAGCTCGTGTCGGCTCAGCGGCTGCCCGGGCACGTCGGCGATCTCCTGTCGCGAGCCGCCCCGGCGATCGTGCACGTACCCGCCGCTGCCGGAGTCCCGGACCACCACCTTGAGGTCCACGCCCTCGCTGACCAGTAGTGGCTCCAGCACCTGGCCGATCTCGCCGCCGAGGGCGGCGCAGAGCACCACGTCGACACCGAGCGACAGCACCATCCGGGCCTGCCAGACGCCCTGCCCGCCGGGGTGCAGGTGCAGCTCGGGATGGTCGTTCGGCTGGTCCACAGTGACCGTGAGCTGCGGCGTGGGCGCGAAGACCATCACGTGCCCGCTCACCGGTCGTCACCGCGCATGATGTCGCCCATCGTCCTATTCAGGTAATTTCCCACCGGTCGACCTTAATGCGACAGCCGGGGTTCGTCCGGGCATCCGGCGGCCGTCGGGCGTTGCCAGCCACGCATCGGTACGGGACGATCGTGCGACAAGCGACGGTGGGAGACGTGTGCTCAGCAGCGATACCTTCAGCTACACCGTCCAGGCCCGGTGCACGCTGGCCGAGGCGGCGGCGATGCTCAGTGACCTGACCCGACAGGGCGAGCTGCACCCGCTGATCGTCCGGGTCCGTCAACTGCCGCCCCGACCCGGCGCCCAGGCCAGCTACACGATCAACGACAGGTTGGTGGCCGGCCCACTACGCTTCCGCACCACGTATCACGCGGACGTGCTGAGCAGCGGCAACGACGAGATCATCATGGTGGCCCGGCAGTGGCCCGCCACCACTGTGCACAACCGCACCCGACTGCGCGCCGAGCCGGACGGCCTGGTCCGGATCGACGTCGAGATCACCCTGACCGCGCCAACTCCACTGTTCCGGTACGCGTTCCGCCAGGCACGGGCAGCCCACCTGGCCCTGGCCGCCCGCCTCGGCCCAGCCCTGAGCCGCACCAACAACCCCCCACTCTCCGCCTGACCCCACCCCACCCCCCAAGCCCGCCCCGGCCCTGCCCCCCGCCCCGCCGATCTTGCAGTTTCTGTCGGCGATATCCGGTGGAATGCCCCGTTATGTCGGGACAGTAAGTGCAGGATCGCGGGCGCGGGAGCGGGAGCGGGAGCGGGGGTGGGGTGGGTTGTGGGTCAAGGGGCTGTCGTGATCGTTGTTCGGTTCGGGGTCGCGGCCGCGGCTGGGCGGCGGCCCCACGGCTTGTACGTGGACAGCACCGTTGCGATGATCATCAGGCTGGTCGACACCGCGGGCGCGATCACCAGGTCGACGCGGTCCCGTGCGGGGAGGGCGGCGCCCACCGCACCGGCGTGCCGCAGATTCGGCGTGAGCAGGAACAGCACCAGCCCGACCATCACCGTGGTGAGCACGAGCTTGGCCACCACCCAGCGATAGCGCCAGAGGCCCCACGGGGTGAACAGCGCGCTGGCGACCCCGACCAGCCAGACCAGGACGCTCAGCGGCGCGAACAGCACCGTGCCGACAAGCGCCGTGACCGGGTAGACAACCGCCGGGTCGGCACCCCGCTGGACGGCGATGCCGAGCGTCAGGAGCACCAGGTCGGCACCGAGCCAGCCGAGCGAGGTGACCAGGTGCAGAGTGAGGAGCCCCTTGCGGGCGGTGGGTGGGATCCGGCGCATACCGCGATGCTGCCCGCCGACCCGCGCCAGGTCGTCCGATCGCCGACGACATCCGGGGTACGCCCGGCGACGTACCCCGGCTCGGTGCCGTGCTCAACACGACATCGCCAACTCCGGGGTATCCGGGACGACGAGATACCCCGGAGTTGGCGAACGCGAGTGGATCATCCCCGGACCCGGACCGGGGGAGCCGTCGGGTGGGTCAGTAGACCGACAGGTGTACGTGGTTGGTGTGGTCGGTGGACGGGGTGCCACCGGCGCCGCTGTACGACTTCCACCCGCTGCTGGGCAGCCAGATCTGCCGGTACCAGATCACGTACAGCACGGCGAGCCGGTCGGCGTTGCGGATGAAGTACGCGGCCAGGTTGTTGCCGTACGTCTTGTCGCCGCCGGTGGCGTTGCCGCCGAAGCCGCTCGTCTGCGCGGCGAAGTCGCAGGCCCGGCCCTTCGGGTGTTCGCCGGAGCCGCTGGGGCGGTGACAGGAGACGTACCGGGTGAAGCCGGCAGCCTTGGCCTGGTTGAGCGCGTGCAGGGTGCGCGGGGTGATGCAGCCGTTGGCGGGCGTGGGGTCGTTGACGCTGCACGACTCGGATGGCCAGGAGCCATCGGAGTTGCGCGGTGCCGCCTTCGCGTTGGCGGTGGAGGTGCCCCGGTTGGAGCCGGTGTCGGCGGTGGTCTGCGGCGGCTTGGGTGTGTTGGCGACGGTGAGGGCGCGTTCGGCCTGCTCCTTGCGCTTGGCCATGACCGTGACCTGCTTGCGTTGTTCGGTGATCTCGCCGTTCAGGGCGGCCCGGGTGCGGTTGGCCTGGTCCTTGGTGGAGAGCAGGTCGCGCAGCACCCGGTCCTCGTTGGCGGCCACCGCCTCCAGTGCGGCGGCCCGGTCCATGAAGCCCTCCGGGCTGCTGCTGTTGAGCAGTGCCGACACCGCGCCGAGCCGGCCGGTGCGGTACGCCACGCCGGCGATCTGGCCGACCTTGCCGTCGCGCTGGGCCAGCTCGACCTCGATGCCCTTCAGTTGGGTGGCGAGCTGTTGCTGCCGCTGCACGGAGGTGTCCAGAGCGCGTTTCGCGTCCAGGTAGCCCTTGCTGGCGGCCTCAAGTTGGGCGCGCAGCGACGGGGTGCCGCCCTCCTCGTCGGAGTCGGGTGCGGCGGCGGCCCGTAGGCCGGTCGGGGGAGCGGCCGAGGCGGCGCCGGCCGGGAGTGCGACGCCGAGGGCGAACATCGCGACGATCAGGGCCGCCAGTCGGGCGGCGGGGGGTCGTGCTGGTGCCACTGCGCATGTCCTTCCGTCAGCCGCCGACCGGGTTAGCTGACGGGTTCGGGACGGAAGATCCCTACCGCTGACGCGGATGCACCCCAGGAACGTGGTTCCCCGGTTCGCCTGGTTGGGCGATTAGGCGGCGACCGCCACCGGCGCCTGGAGGGCGCCGCCTGGTGGAGGCCGGGACCGAGCCTACCGGTGCCGGTGGGGCTGCTGCAGCCGATGTGACGGAAGGTGCGCGCGTCATCACGGAAACGGGTGTTACCACTCGATGGAGCCACAGGCCCCGGTGGCGGCGCCGGGCTCGATCTGCAACGTCGCGTGTTCGATCCGGAAGTCGTCGTGCAGGGCGGTACGCGCTGCGGTCAGCACCGCGCCGACCTCCGCGCCGGGTGCCATGGTCAGGTGCGCGGAGGCGACCTCCATGCCCGAGGTGAGCGTCCAGACGTGCAGGTCGTGCACCTCCACCACACCGGGTACGGCGGCCAGCCGGTCGTGCACGGCGGTCACCGGCAGGTGTTCCGGGGCGGCCTGCACCAGGATGCGGACGGCGGCGCGGGCCAGCCGCCAGGTGCGCGGCAGGATGAACGCGCCGATGGCGACCGCGACCAGCGGGTCGGCCCACCACCAGTCGGTGACGGCGATGAGCAGTGCGGCGCCGATCACACCGAGTGAGCCGAGCAGGTCGCCGAGCACCTCCAGATAGGCGCCCTGGAGGTTGATGCTCTCCCGGGCGCCGGCGCGGAGCAGGGCGAAGGCGGCGATGTTCGCGAGCAGGCCGAGCACGGCCACCACGAGCATCGGGCCGGCGACGACCTCGTGTGGGGCACCGAAGCGGCGGATCGCGGCGATCACCACGTAGATCGCGACGCCGGAGAGCAGGACGGCGTTGGCCAGTGCGGCGAGCACCTCGAGGCGGTAGAGCCCGAAGGTGCGCTGTGGGTCGCCGGTGGCCCGTCGGGTCGCGGTGATCGCGGCGAGCGCCATCCCGATGCCGAGCACGTCGGTGAACATGTGCCCGGCGTCGGAGAGCAGGGCGAGCGAGCCGGTGCGCAGGGCGGCCACCGCCTCGACCACCATCAGGGTGGCGAGCAGCCCGAATGCCGCCCAGAGGCGGCCCCGGTGCTGCTGTGCGGCATTGGCGACGGACCCATGGTGGTGGTCATGACCTGCGCCCACGAGATCCACCTTCCGCTGCCGGCCGGGGCCCGGTCAAATGTATGTTCACATCGCTATGTGTGCAAGTGTTGGGCCGGCCGCTGGCCCGGCCGACGAGCTGGCACGGATCAGCCGGTCGGGTCGATGGTGGTGAGTCGCTGCGTGGCCCGGGACAGCGCCACGTAGAGGGTGCGTACCCCGGCACCCGGATCCGCCCGGATCTCGCTCGGGGCGACGAGCACGACTCCGTCGTACTCCATGCCCTTGGCCTCCAGGCTGGTCACCACCTGCAGGCGCGGCGCGTCGAGCGCGGCGAGCCAACCGGCGACCTCGTCCCGACGGGGAACCGGCGTGATCACCCCGACCGTGCCCTCCACCTCGGTCAGCAGGCCGGAGGCCGCCTGCACGGTCGCGGTCTCCAACCCCGTCGCGGGCACCACCAGCTCGACCGGATCGACCCCGGTGGAGCGCACGGCCGTCGGCAGCGGCAGGTCGGGGTAGAGCCGGCGGATCTCCGCCGCCGCCACCGCGAAGATCTCCGAGGAGTTGCGGTAGTTGGTGGTGAGCGTGAAATCGTGCCGCTTGCGTCGGCCCAGCGCCTGGTCCCGGGCCCGGTCCAACTCGTCGGGGTCGCCGGTCCACGCGGTCTGCGCGGGGTCACCCACCACCGTCCAGGAGGCCAGCCGGCCCCGCCGACCGACCATCCGCCACTGCATCGGTGAGACGTCCTGCGCCTCGTCCACCACCACGTGCGCGTAGTCCCGGTAGTCCTCCGGACGCTCCCGCGCCGCCGCGCGGGCGGCCCGCTGCCGGTCGCTGGCGGTGCTCAGCTCACGGACGCCGCCAGCGAGCTGGAACGGGTCGCGCCGGGCCTTGGCCGGCTGCACCGGCTTGCCGAGAAGGGCGTCCAGCTCGTCCAGCAGTGCGATGTCGGCGATGGTCAACCCGTCCGACTCCAGGTTCCGGTACGCGGCGGTGAGCAGCCGGATCTCCGCGCCGGAGAGGATCCCACCGGCGTACCGCCGCAGCCGGTCCGGCTGTGCCAGCCAGCCGAGCACGTGCCGCGGGTGCAGCCGGGGCCACCACGCCTTGAGAAACTCGCGGAACTCCGACCGCTCGGCGATCTCCGCCTCGAAGGTCCGCTGCTCCGGCAGCCGAACGCCCACCTCACGGGCCTGCGCCCAGAGCGCGGCGAAGATCCCGTCGAAACCGGCCCGGCGGACCTCGTTGCGTCGGGCGCCCCGGTGCAGCGCGCGGTCGCGGACCCGGTCCAGCGCCGCCCGGTCCAGCCGCAGCAACGTGCCCCGGTAGAGCAGCCGCAGCTCACCCGGGCCGCCCGGCACCGCGTCGCGGGCCGCCCGCTCCAGCACCCGGCGCATCCGCAGCGAGCCCTTCACCGCCGCCACCTCGGGCGGGTCGGTACGGGTGGCGCTCATTCCCGGAAACAGGGTGCCCAGCGAGTGCAGGGTCGCGGCGTCCTCACCGAGCGACGGCAGCACCGAGCCGATGTACTCCACGAAGACCGACGACGGGCCGACCACCAGGATGCCGCCACCCGCGTACCGGCTGCGGTCGGAGTAGAGCAGGAAGGCGGCCCGGTGCAGGGCGACAGCGGTCTTACCGGTGCCGGGGCCGCCCGCGACGATCGTCACCCCGGAACCGGGTGAGCGGATCGCCTCGTCCTGCTCCCGCTGGATGGTCGCCACGATGTCACGCATGCCCCGGCCGGTGGCCTTGGACAGGGTGGCCAGCAGCGCGCCGTCGCCGACGACCGTCATCCCCTCCGGGGCGGCGTTCGGGTCCAGCAGGTCGTCCTCGATCCGGGTGACCCGCTCGGCCCGGGACTGGATCGTGCGGCGACGCACCACGTCCAGCGGCTGCGCCGGAGTGGCCTGGTAGAAGGCGGCGGCGGCCGGTGCCCGCCAGTCGACGACAAGTGTGGTGGTGTCCTCGTCACGGATGCCGAGACGCCCGACGTGCAGCACCTGCCGGTCCCGCAGATCCAGCCGGCCGAAGACCAGCCCCTCGTACTCGGCGTCCAGGACGTGCCGCCGCTGCGCGGCGTGGAAGACCATCGCGTCGCGCTCGACCAACGAGCCGTACGTGCCCACCCGGGCCATCCGGTAGCCGTCACGCTCGGCACGGACCGCCGACTGCCGCAGTTCGGCGAGTCGCGCGTACACCCGGTCGAGGTGGCGTTGCTCGACGGCGATCTCCTGCTCCAGGCCGGTCTGGTCGGTCAACGCACGCTCCTTCGACTGTCGCCGGCAGGCGGCGAAAACCGCGCGAGCCAACCGCAGAAGGGTACGGCCCCGGGCCTGGCCCGCCGCGCCCGAGGTGCGCGAACGCGCTCAGACACCCGTTTCGGCGGGCGTCGCCCCCCGGCCGCGGGGCGGCGGTTCGGCGAGCACCCGGCGCAGGACACCGGTCAGGGCGGCGTTGACCTCGTCCGGGCGCTCCATCATCAGCATGTGCCCGGCACCCGGGCAGACGGTCAACTCGGTGGCCGGCAGGGCCGCCGCGATCGACTCGGCGCACGGCGGTGGGGTCAACCGGTCCCGGTCGCCGACCAGGGCGGCGGCCGGCAGGTGGGCCAACGCGGTGAGGGTGTCCAGTCGGTGCTGGGTGCCGATGGAGGCGCGGAACCCGCCGATCGAGCGCAGCGAGGCACGAGCCACCGCGGAGGTCACCAGGCGGATGTCGGAGGGATCGCAGCGGTCACCGAAGAGCATCCAGCGGATGCTCGGCCGCAGCGCGTTCAGCAGTGCCCGGGGCGCTCGCCAGGAGCCGCACCGGGCCAACACCCCGGCACCCGTCGTCTCGGCCAGCCGGATCAGCCGGGCGATCCGTGGCGAGAGCCCGTAGACGGTGTGCGTGTGCCCCTCGGCGGTGGTCGACACGAAGACCAGACCGGCCGTACGGGCGGCGAAGTGCGCGGGGTGGCGGTGGGCGTACTCCATGATCGTCATGCCGCCCATCGAGTGCCCGACCAGGACCACCGGCCCGACCGGCGCCACCGTGTCGAGCACCGTGGCCAGGTCGTCGCCGAGTTGGGCCAGGGTGGCCGTGGGCAACGCCATGCAACTGGACCGGCCGTGCCCCCGCGCGTCGTAGGTGACCACCCGCACCGACCCGCCGAACGCCGCGGTCAGCCCGTCGACCTGCCGGTGCCAGGCGCGCCCGTCCAACGTCCAGCCGTGCAACAGGATGGCGGTGACCTGGGCGTCCGTCGGCCCCGTCGCCTCGACGTGGAGCCGTACGCCGTCCGGCAGCCCGACCTCGAACCGCTCCGGCATCGCCACCTCCCCAGGCCGCCCGGCAACCCACCAGTCCCTCCCATAACCGGCTACCCGCCATGACACCACGCCAATCGCGCCGCGGCCGACATTCCCCGACCCCGCCCGTGGGGCCCGACGGCGGGCCAAGCTGGACGGCATGGGGTCGTCGGAAGCGCCCATGGGCGGGGCGTCGGGGCCTGGGCGGCAGGCCGGCGGCACTCCTCGCGCCGCGCTGGCCGACCTGCTCGCCGGTAACCGGCGGTTCGTCAGCGGCCAGCCGATCCACGGACACGACGTCACGGCCGCCGCGGCCGCCGCCTCCGGCGACCAGCAGCCATACGCCGTAGTGCTCGGCTGCATCGACTCACGGGTGCCGCTGGAGGCGATCTTCGACCAGACGTTCGGTGCGATCTGCGTGATCCGTACCGGTGGGCACGTGCTCGACCGGGCGGTGTGCGGGTCGATCGAGTACGTCGTCGGCCAGCTCGGCGTGCCGCTGGTGCTGGTCCTCGGTCACGAGCGGTGCGGCGCGGTCGGCGCGGCCGTGGACGCGCTGCGCGCCGGGGAGCGTCCCGGTGGCTCGCTGGCGCACCTGGTGGACGAGATCGCTCCGGCGGTGACCGAGGTCGGGATCGACGACCCGGCAGTGCTGCCGCTGGCGATCCGTCGGCACGTCCGGCGAACGGTGGACACCCTGCGCGCCGACGACCTGCTCGCCGGGCCGGTCGCCGCCGGACGGGTGGCCGTGGTCGGTGGCCTCTACGACCTGGCCACCGGCGAGGTCGCCCTGCTCGACCCGGCCTGAACCCACCCGACGCCGCGCGACGGGCCCTCCGCGCGACCGCTCGACGGGCCCCGGCCCGGCGGCTCGACGGGCCTTCCGCCTGGCGGCTCGACGGGCCTTCCGCCTGGCGGCTCGACGGGCCTTCCGCCTGGCGGCTCGACGGGCCTTCCGCCTGGCGGCTCGACGGGCCTTCCGCCG
>NZ_JBICTZ010000011.1:226813-284999 GCF_043197875.1 Micromonospora sp. NPDC048935
CTGGCCGCGCGACGGGCCCCCGGCCCGGCGGCTCGACAGGCCCTCCGCCCGACGCGGCTCGACAGGCCCTCGCCCGGCGGCTCGCTCCGGGCCCATGATCGACTCGGGTTTCGTGATGTCGGGGTGTCCGGCCGGCCGAGACACCCCGGCTTTCAGGAAGTCGAGTGGATCATGGGCCCGGACACGCGACACCGCCCGCCGGGAACTCCCGGCGGGCGGTGTCGATGATGCGGTGGGGGAGGGGCTCAGCCCTCGAAGACGCCGGCCGCGACCAGGCGCTTCTCGGTGGCCTCCCAGCCGTCGTTCGGGTGAACGGCAGCCAGGTTGTTGATCTCCGCCCGGATCTTGGCGGCGTGGCCGGCGGCGGCCAGCACGCGGATCTCCTCGACGAAGGCGTCGGAGTCCGTGCGCAGGTGCGCGGTCTTGCCGTTGGTCAGGTTCCGCACGTAGGCGTGCTTGCCGCCGTTGAGCGGGATGAGGTACTTGAATTCGCCCAGCACGCTGAGGGCGCCACCCTGGCCAGCCTGGCCGGCCCGGACGGACGCGCGCGCGGTCTTAGAGGTGTTGCTCGCCACGGAGGTACTCCTTGCAAGACGTACGGGAGGACTGGACGTCCGGGGGCTGTGTGCGGGCCACACTGCGCTCGACCCGCGAAGATGTAACGCGGCATAAGCCGCCGATGGAACTGTACAGGACCACGACATCATGCTGGTCGTCGCGGTGTCCTGAGAGGCAACGGCGGCCACCCGTCCGGCTATTCCACCCGGCGTTTTTTCCGATTCCCTGGCGCACCACGCGTCACAGGAGTCATCATGTGTTGCAGCAACCACCTGGGTGGACGAGGTCGTAGGGGAAGACGCACCTCGCTCTCCGGGAGGTCACCGTGCCAACGCGTGGCGTCGTATACGTCCACTCGACCCCACTCGCCGTGTGCTCGCACGTCGAGTGGGCGATCGCGCGCGTCCTAGCCGCGCCGGTCAACCTGCAGTGGACGGCTCAGCCCGTCGATCCCGGCGCACGCCGGGCCGAGTGCGGGTGGACCGGTCGTCCGGGGACGGGCGCCGAGCTGGCTGCTGCCCTACGGCAGTGGCCCATGATCCGTTTCGAGGTCACCGAGGAGCCGAGTCCCGGTGCCGACGGCGAGCGGTTCATGTATGTGCCGGCCCGTGGCCTGTTCCGGGCCACCGTCGGCGTGGCCGGCGACATCCAGCTCGGCGAGGACCGGCTCCGCGCCCTGATGGTCGCCTCCCGGGCGCCGGAGGCGCTGGCGCACGCCCTGGACAAGGCGCTCGGCACGGCGTGGGACGCGGACCTGGAGCCGTACCGGTACGCCGGCGACGGCGCCCCGGTGACCTTGCTCACCCGGGTCGGCTGACCCGGTCGCCGGTCCGCTGGCCATACGCCGTCGGGCCGCCGCGACCGGTAAGGTCAAGTTGCCCCGATAAGGGGGAAGCTGGTGGGATGGGCGGCGTGTCGAATCGCCCGTGGCGCGCCACTGTCGCAGTCGCTGCCCTGACCGCCCTGCTCGTCTCCGGCTGCTCCGGCGACCCCGAGCGCCCCGCGCCGTCGCCCAGCCCGGCCGGCGCGACCGCCGCCCCGAGTGTCCCCGCCGCGACACCGGCCGGCGACCCCGCCGCCCGTGCTGCGGCCCTGGTCGCCACGCTGTCCGACGAAGACCTTGTCGGTCAGGTGCTGATGCCGTACGCCTACGGCGACTCGGCGACGAAGGTCTCCGCCGGCTCGGCTGCCGGCAACCAGGCCCTCGCCGGGGTCGACACCCCCGCCGACATGATCACCAAGTACCGGCTGGGTGGCCTGATCCTGGTCGGGTTCAGCGCCGACGACCCGACCAAGGGCAATCAGGAGACCACGAACGTCGACAACCCGAAGCAGGTGCACGAGCTCACCACCGGGCTGCGTACCGCCGCCGGTCGGCTCGCCGCCGGGCCCGCGCCGCTCCTGGTCGGCACCGACCAGGAGTACGGCGTCGTCACCCGGGTCACCGACGGGGTCACCGTGCTGCCCAGTGCCCTCGCGGCGGGCGCGGCCGGCGACCCGAAGCTGACCGAGGCCGCCTGGCGGGCTGCCGGCGCCGAGTTGGCGGCGATGGGGATCAACGTCGACTTCGCCCCGGTGGCCGACGTGCTGGCCACCCGCAGCACCGTGATCGGCTCCCGGTCGTACGGCTCCGACCCGAAGCAGGCCGCGGCGCAGGTGGGCGGCGCCGTCCGTGGCCTCCAGTCGGCCGGGGTCGCGGCCACCCTGAAGCACTTCCCCGGGCACGGCCACAGCGCCGACGACTCGCACCAGGACCTGCCGGTGCTCACCCAGTCGGCCGCCGAATTGCAGAGCGGCGCGTGGCCGCCGTTCACCGCCGGGATGGACGCGGGCGCGATGGCGGTGATGTCCGGTCACCTGGACGCCCGCGCGATCGACCCGGGGACCCCGGCGACCTTCTCGCACAAGCTGCTCACCGACGTGCTGCGCGGCCAGCTCGGCTTCCAGGGCGTGGTGATCACCGACGGGATGAACATGCCGCCCGCGAAGCGCTGGGCCCCCGGCGAGGCGGCCGTCCGGGCGCTCAACGCCGGCAACGACCTCATCCTGATGACCCCGAACGTCGGTCAGGCGTACGACGGGCTGCTCGCCGCGCTGCGTGGCGGAACACTGCCCCGGACCCGGCTGGTCGAGGCGGTCACCCGGGTGCTGACCATGAAGTTCCGGCTCGCGGAGACCCCGGCGGCGCAGATGTCCACGCTCAACGCCCCGGCGCACCGGGCCGCGGCCGACGCGCTGGCCGCCGCCGCGGTCACCGTGCTGCGCGGCACCTGCGGCGGCGCGGTCCCCGGCCCGGTGACCGTCACCTCCTCCGGCGGTCGGGACGGCACCCGGGCCGCGCTCACCGCCGCACTGACCGCCGCCGGGGTGTCGGTCAAGCCCAGCGGCGGAACGATCGTGCACCTGGTGGGCTACGGCGACGGCGTCAAGGACCTGCGCGCCGACGCGGCGGTCACGGTCGCCATGGACACCCCGTACGTGCTGGGTGAGGCGAAGTCGCCGACGTTGCTGGCCACGTACTCCTCCAGCCGGGCGTCCATGACCGCGCTGGCCGCCGTGCTGGCCGGCAAGGCCCGGCCGGGCGGCCGGTCCCCGGTGGTCGTGCCCGGCCTGCCCGCCACGACCTGTCGGACCTGACCGGCCGGCGCGGGCAGGTCGGCACCCACCTCACTCGCCCTTCGCGAGCCCCCGCACCGCGAGCCGGTACGCGGGCAGCACGTCGGTCCGTTCGGCGAGCAGCCCTTCGTTGACCGCGAAGACGAGCGTCTGCCCCGCCGACTGGACGGCCAGCGCCCAGTTCCGCGACTCCTCCTCCTCGGTCAACGGGTTGGTGGCGAGCCAGGTCATCTCGGTGGCGTCGAAGCCGCCGGCGCGCAGGTCGCGGAACTGCTGGCCGGCGACCGTCTCGCCGGCCCCGGCGGCGAAACCCTCCAGCGCGGCGCGCGGGGTGACAGTCGGCGAGTCGGCCGCCCAGATCCGCAGGAATCCACCGCCGGCCGAGCGGCCGTCCACCTCGCAGCGCACGGTGGTGCCGCCGCGCTTGGTGAGGGCCTCGCCGAGCAGCTCGGCCAGCTCACCCTTGGGCGGCTCGACGGCCTTGGCCGTCCACCCGTCCGCCAGCGGAAACGACACCGGTACCGGGCAGGGGGAACCCAGGCCGCCGGTGCTGCCGCCGGGCGACGCCGGGGTCACCTCGTCGTACCAGGGCTCGCCCGTGGCCTGCGGTGCCGGGCCGCCGGCCGCCGGCCCGGCGGGAGCGGCCGCGTCGTCGCCGCAGCCGGCCAGCAGGCCGAGGGCGAGCGCCGCCGCCGACACGGCGACAAGGGTACGAGTGTCCATGGTGGTGATCCCCGTCAGTCGATCTTCAGTCGGCCCATCTAAGCCGGGCGGTCTCTCGACGTCAATCGGTGCTCGGATGCCCGTGCGACGGAAATCGGGTCGCACCCGCCCGGGGCGGTCTGACAACCTGACCGAGGCTGAACGACGAAAGGGGCCCCTCCTCGTCGAGGAGGGGCCCCTTTCGCGGGATCTCAGGGGCGGGCGAAGACGAGAGCCACGTTGTGGCCGCCGAAGCCGAACGCGTTGTTCAACGCGGCGGGAATCTCCATGTGGCGTGCCTTGTGCGCCGCGACGTCCAGAGTGAGACCGGGCTCCGGGTCGTCGAGGTTGATCGTCGGCGGGACGACACTGTCGCGGATGGCCAGGATGGTGGCGATCGACTCCAGCGCGCCGGCCGCACCGAGCAGGTGACCGGTCATCGACTTCGTCGCGGACAACACCGGGTGGTCGCCGAGCGCCTTGTGCAGCCCGCCGATCTCCAGCATGTCGCCGACCGGCGTCGACGTGGCGTGGGCGTTGACGTGCACGATGTCCCGCTTGGCCACGTCCGCGTCCGCGATGGCCCTGGCGATGGCCCGGATCGCGCCCTCGCCCTCGGCGTGCGGCTGCACGATGTCGTACGCGTCGGACGTGATGCCGGCCCCGGCGAGGCGCGCGTAGACCCGGGCGCCCCGGGCCGCGGCGTGCTCGGCCCGTTCCAGCACCAGGATGCCGGCGCCCTCGCCGAGGACGAAGCCGTCCCGGCCCCGGTCCCACGGGCGGGAGGCGCGCTCCGGGTCGTCGTTGCGGGTGGACATGGCCCGCATCGAGCTGAAACCGGCGATCGGCAGCGGGTGGATGACCGCCTCGGTGCCACCGGCCACCACCACGTCGGCCCGGCCGGAGCGGATGATGTCCAGGCCGAGCGCGATCGCCTCGGCGCCGGTGGCGCAGGCGCTGGCCACCGCGTGCACCCCGGCCTTGGCGCCCAACTCAAGCCCGACCCAGGCGGCCGGGCCGTTCGGCATCAGCATCGGGATGGTGTGCGGGGAGACCCGCCGCGGCCCGGACGCCTCGAGGATGTCGTCCTGCGCGAGCAGGGTGGTGGCACCACCGATGCCGGAACCGACGCTGACGGCCAGCCGCTCCCCGTCGAGGTCGGACCCGGCGAGGCCGGCGTCCGCCCAAGCCTGTTGCGCCGCGATGATCGCGATCGCCTCGGAGCGGTCCAGCCGGCGCAGTCGGACCCGGTCCAGCACCTCGGACGGCTCCACCGCCAACTGGGCGGCGATGCGGACCGGCAGTTGCTCGGCCCACTCCTGGGTGAGGGCACTCACCCCGGAGCGGCCGGCGAGCATGGCGTCCCAGGTCGACGCGACGTCCCCGCCAAGCGGGGTCGTCGCGCCGAGCCCGGTGACGACGACGTCAGGACGACTCATGATCAGGACTGCGCCGCGATGTAGCTGACGGCGTCACCGACGGTCTTGAGGTTCTGTACCTCGTTGTCCGGGATCTTGACGCCGAACTTCTCCTCGGCGGCCACCACGACCTCCACCATGGAGAGCGAGTCGACGTCGAGGTCGTCGGTGAAGGACTTCCCCTCGGCCACGTCGTCCGGGTTCACTCCGGCAACCTCTTCGAGGATCTCGGCGAGGCCGGTGGTGATCTCGTCACGGGTCATTGCGGTTGGTTCCTTTCATCGGGGTTGTCCGACGGACGGCGTCGCCGACCGCCACTCCTCGACGCGTACGCGCCGGAGGGGGTCTTCAGGGGCAGCGGACGACCTGACCGGCGTAGGTCAGGCCACCGCCGAAGCCGAACAGCAGCACCGGTGCGCCCGAGGGCACCTCCCGGCGCTCGACCAGCTTGGACAGGGCCAGCGGCACACTCGCGGCAGAGGTGTTGCCGGACTCGACGATGTCCTTCGCGACGATCGCGTTGGGGATGTTGAGTCGCTTGGCGATGCCGTCGATGATCCGGCTGTTGGCCTGGTGCGGCACGAACGCGGCAAGCTCCGACGGGTCGACCCCGGCCCGCTCACAGGCCCGCAGGGCCAGCGGCGCCAGCTCGGTGGTGGCCCAGCGGAACACCGCCTGCCCCTCCTGCTGGACGTACGGGCGCCAGCCCTCGATGCGGACCGCGTCGCTCTTCTCCGGCACCGAACCCCAGACCACCGGGCCGATCCCGGCCGGCTCGTCGTCGGCGGTGGCGGTGACCACCGCGGCACCGGCACCGTCGGCGAAGATGATGCAGGTGGAGCGGTCGGTCCAGTCGGTGAAGTCGGAGAGCTTCTCCGCGCCGATGACGAGCGCGTTGCGCGACGCGCCGGCCCGGATGGCGTGGTCGACGGTGCCGAGCGCGTACGCGAAGCCCGAGCAGGCGGTGTTCACGTCGAACGCGGCGGGGGCGGTGATGCCCAGCTTGGCGGCGACCCGGCAGGCCACGTTGGGGCTGCGGTCGACCGACGTGCAGGTGGCGACCACGACCAGGTCGATGTCGGCAGCGGTCAGGCCCGAGTTGGCGAGCGCCTTGCCGGCGGCGGCGGCGGCCATGTCGGCCACCGTCTCGCTGTCGGCGATCCGCCGGCTGACGATGCCGACGCGGTCGCGGATCCACTCGTCGTTGGTGTCGACGAGTTGGGCGAGGTCGTCGTTGGTCACCACCCGCGAGGGCTGGTAGTGCCCCATCGAGACGATGCGACTGCCAGTCATGAACGACCTCCGATGCGGGCGATCAGGTCCCGTGCGGCCGGCAGGTCGTCCGGGGTGTTCAGGGTGACGATCTCCGGGGCACCCTCGCCCTTGAGGTCCCGTTTGACCAGCCCGGCGAGAGTGCCGGCCTGCGGCAGCTCGATCACGCCGGTGACACCGAGGTCGGCCAGCGTACGCATGCACAGGTCCCAGCGCACCGGCGCGG
Source organism: Micromonospora sp. NPDC048935 (assembly GCF_043197875.1). NCBI lineage: Bacteria > Bacillati > Actinomycetota > Actinomycetes > Micromonosporales > Micromonosporaceae > Micromonospora > Micromonospora sp. NPDC048935. The sequence goes on from NZ_JBICTZ010000011.1 coordinate 233,606, forward strand.
TGACCTGGCGGACGAGGCGCTGCACCAGCTCGGCGCCGTTGTCGACAGCGGTGCCGTCGAGGTTCGAGAGCAGGGTCCGGGTCGGGTCGGCGGGGCTGATGTCGGCGGCGACCGCGGCGAGCGCGGTCGCGGCCGGAGCCATGTACGGGGTGTGGAACGCGCCCGCCACCTTGAGTCGGATGATCCGGGTCCGGGCGGGCGGCTCGGCGACGAGCTTGTCGAGACCGGCCAGCGTGCCGGCGGCGACGATCTGCCCGGCGCCGTTGCGGTTGGCCGGGTACAGCCCGTGCGCCTCGATGGCGGCGAGCACCTCGTCGGGGTCGCCACCCAGCATCGCGGCCATCCCGGTCGGCTCCAGCGCGCACGCGGCGGCCATCTCCCGGCCGCGTACGCCGGCGAGGGTGATCGCGGCTTCGGCGGTCAGCACGCCGGCGAGGGTGGCGGCACTCAACTCGCCGACGCTGTGCCCGGCGGTGATGTCGACGCCCTCCAGGGGCAGGTGCTCGGCGGCGAGCAGTGCCGCGGCGACCAGCAGCGGCTGGGTGCGGGCCGTATCCATGATCTCGTCGGCATCGGCGGCGGTGCCCAGGTGCGTCAGGTCGACCCCGGCCAACGCCGACCACTCGCGCAGTCGCGCCTCGGTGCCGGTCAGGTCGAGCCAGGGGGTCAGGAAGCCGGGTTTCTGCGAACCCTGGCCGGGACTAAGTACGGCGAGCACGCCTATGACTCTCCCGGATTCGCGCGGGTAACGCTGTGCCGCCTCCGACCAAACCACACTAGAACCTTTGGAGGTTCTCTACAAAAATCGGCGGGGATCATCCTCGGTTTGGGCGGTTTTCCGGGTTGCCGGGCTCATTGTCTGAGTCGAGACAGTCGAGGTGAGCGGGACGACCGGATCCAGCCGACCCACGGTGAGCGCGACCTGGAGCGCGAACGCGTCCCGGGGAGACAGCGGCGAGAAGCCCGTCACCTCGGCGATTCGCCGAAGCCGGTAACGCACCGTGTTCGGGTGGACGAACAACGCCCGGGCGGCGCTCTCCAGCGTGCCACCGGCGGCCAGGAAGGCGTCCAGGGTCGCCAGCAACTCGCCGCCGGCGCGCACCAGCGTCGCGTACACGTCGTGCCGCAGCCGCCGACGAGCCTCCGCGTCGCCGGCCAGGGCCCGCTCCGGCAACAGATCCGCGGCCGGCACCGGACGGGGAGCACTGGGCCAGGCCGGCGCCGCCCGGAAACCGGACAGCGCCGCCCGCGCCGACTCGGTCGCCTCGTCCAGGCTCGGTACGGCCGGACCGACCACTACCGGCCCGTCACCGAACGCGCTCAGCAGCTTGGCGGTGGCGGTGAGCGGGTCCGCCGCGCCGCCCAGCACGATCACCAGTCGGTCGCCGTGCACCCCGCCGATCACCTCCACACCGATCCGGCGGGCCTGCCGGTAGACCACGTGCAGCACCGCGGAGACCTCCCCGCCCGGCGATCGGCCGACCGCCACCGCCACCGGGGGCGCATCCGCCCAGCCGAGCGCGGCGGCCCGACTGGCAAGCACGTCGGGCGAGTCACCGCGCAACAGCGCGTCGACGAGCAGGGCCTGCAACCGGGCGTCCCACGCGCCGCGTGACTCGGCCGCCCGCGCGTAGACCCGGGCGGCGGCGAACGCGATCTCCCGGGAGAAGCGCAGCACCGCCTCGCGGAGTTGCTGCTCCTCGCCCTCGGCGGCCAGGTGCGACACCTGCTCCTCGACCACGTCGATGGTCACCTTGATCAACGCGACGGTCTGCTGGAGGGTGATCGACCGGGCCAGCGCCTGCGGGGCGGCGGCGAAGACCTCGTCGGAGACCTCCTGGGTGCTGTCCGCGGTGCCGCCACCCTCGCTCAGCCACTGCACCAGCGACCGGGCGCCGGCCTGGGCCACCAGCATCACCCAGGAGCGCTGGTCGGCCGGCAGCGCCCGGAACCACGGCAGCGTCTCATCCATCCGAGCCACGCTGGAGGTGGCCAACGCCCCCGCCGAACGCTCGATCCGGCGCAGCGTGGCCGCCAGCTCTCCACCCCCCGGCGTACTCACCGCCCTAGCCTGACACGTCGTGACCAGGCCAACCACGTCGGCACCGGTCAGCGGGTCGCCGGAAGCAGGGTTCGACCGCCACCCTTCGCCGAGCTGTTGAGCACCGGACCGGGGCTGTGGAGGAAGCACAGGACGCCGAGCCTGCCCGCTAGCCACTCGGGCTCGCCCTCCGGCGTCAACCAGAACACCTGGAACCGGTATCCCACGTCACCCTCCGGCAACCCGACGTAGCGCGAGACGGTGGACAGGCAGCCCGCGTCCGTGTTGTCGTCGGTGAGCTCCTCGACCTCCGGACCCGGCCGCCAGATGCCGGCGAACTCGGTGTCGTGCGGCCCGGTGCAGGAGGCGGGCGGCAGATCGCCCGACTCGGTCGGATCGGTGAAGCACGTGTACCGGAACGGCGAATCACCGGTCAGCGCGCCGCTCAGGCTGTTCGCCCGGGGTTCGGGAAACCACCGGTCCACCGCGTGCATCTCCAGCAGGTCGCAGCGGTACCACCGCTCACCCGCGTCCCAGTGCGCCGCCGACGGGATCAGCACCCGCATCGCCAGCCGTGACTCGCGCCACTCGCCATGCAGGAAGAGGGCGGCCTCCTGGTCGCAGGATTCGTACACCCGGCGGATCCCCTCGGTGCCGGCGGCCGGCGGCGCCGACGCGTCGGCGTCCGCGCCACCGAACCGGCCGACCAGGAACGTCTCCACCTCGTGCTTCGACGAGCAGGGGATCGGCGTGTACGTCTCGGGGCTGCGCTCGTCGGAGGCCACGGCGTGACACACCCCCGCCTCGGGGGTATAGGACGGGAGCGACTCGTCGGCGAAGATGCTGTCGCAACCGCCCGCCCCCATGATCAGCACCGCCAGGACAGCCGTCCCCCACCACCGTCGCACGTTGTCTCCGTTCTGGGCCGCCGCTGTCGGCGTCGATGGCGCGCAGCGTACGGCAGAAGGGCGACAGCGCCGTCCAGGGTGGACGATCACGGTGGTGGCAGGCCCAGCTCCTGGGCCAGGATCGCGGCCTGTACCCGGCTGCGCAGGCCAAGTTTCGCCAGGATCCGGCTCACGTGCGTCTTGGTGGTGCTCTCCGCCGTCGCCAGCCGGTCGGCGATCTGTTGGTTGGACAGGCCCAGCCCGAGGCACGCCAACACGTCACGCTCACGCGGGGTGAGGGTGCCCAGTGCGGCCCGGGTGTCCGCGGACGCGCCCGGCGCGGTGGCCGCGAAGGCCGCGATCAACCGACGGGTCACCGCGGGTGCGATGAACCCGTCACCACGCGCCACCGTCCGCACCGCGGTCACCAGGCCGTCGGCGTCGGTGTCCTTGAGCAGGAACCCGGCCGCGCCGGCGCGCAGCGCGCCGAAGACGTACTCGTCGAGGTCGAAGGTGGTGAGCACCAGCACGTCGGCGAGCAGGTCGGCGACGATCGCCCGGGTCGCGGAGATGCCGTCCTGGCGGGGCATCCGCACGTCCAGCACCGCCACGTCCGGGCGTAACTCCCGGCACAGCCGGACCGCCTCGCCGCCGTCGCCCGCCTCGCCGACCACCTCGATGCCCGGCGAACCGTTCAGGATCAGCGCCAGCCCTGCGCGTACCGCCGGCTGGTCGTCCGCGAGCACCACCCGGACGACCGCGTCGTCCGGTGCGCGCGTCGGCCCGGTCACCCGCTTTGCCCGGTGGGCAGCGCGGCCCGGACCTGCCAGCGCCCGTCGCGCGGCCCGGCAGTGAACCGCCCGGCCAACAGCGTGACCCGTTCCCGCATCCCGATCAGCCCGGCCCCGGCGCCCGGCACCCCGCCCCCGGGTACGCGCACCGGATTCTCCACCGTCACCACCACCTCCGCCGGCCGGTACGCGATGGTCAGGTCCGCCTCACCCGTGCCGTGCTTGAGCGCGTTGGTCAGCGACTCCTGCACGATCCGGTACGCGGCGAGGTCCACCCCCACCGGCAGCGGCCCCGGGGTGCCAACGGTGCGTACCCGCACCGCCAGGCCGGCGGCCTGGATCCGCTCGACCAGCCCGTCCGCCTCGGCGAGCCGGGCGGTGACCACCTCCGGCCCCGCCGGGCCGTCGCCCACGGGACCCGGCCCGTCGCCGGTCGCCGGCTCCCGCAGCACCTCGATCATCTGACGCATCTCCGCCAGGCCCTGCACACTGCTCTCCCGGATCACGTGCAACGCCGAGGTGACCTGGCCGCGATCCAGGCCGGGCACGGACAGCACGGCGGTGGCGTGGATGGCGACGGCGCTGAGGTGGTTGGCGACCACGTCGTGCAGCTCGCGGGCCATCCGGGCCCGTTCGGCGCTGACCGCCTGCCGGCGGTCCAACTCGACCAGCCGGGCGGTCTGCTCGGCCCGCGCCCGCTCGGCGGCGGCCTGGTCGCGGTACTGCCGCACGCTGATGCCGGTCAGGACCGGCAGCAGCCCGGCGAGCACCACCAGCACCCCGATGGTGACCCCGCGCCAGTTGTCGAGGGCGACCACGCCGACGACGGCACCGAGCAGGCTCAGTCCGATGGTCACCCGCAGCAGCCACCGCCACAGCCGGGGCGGGCCGTACACGCAGGCGTCGTAGAGCACCTGCGTGTAGACCAGAATCGCGCCCAGCGAGTTGCCGAGCGCGGTGTCCACCACCAGCGCCCCGGTACCCACGGCCAGGCTGGCGCGTGGGGCGACCCGACGCATGCCCACGGCCGCACACATCACCAGCAGCGGCGGCAGGAACAGCGCCGACGGCACGCCCGTCTCCGGACGGACCTGCGGCTGCCAGCCCAGGGCGTAGAGGACCAGGCCGCCGGCCAGCGACGCGGCGGCGAGCGCGAGATCGCGCCCGAGGGTGCCGGAGCCGAGCCACGGTGGCGGTCCCATACCCACGATCCCACCACAGCCGCCGACCCCCGGACACCGACCGGAGGAGGAGCCCGACGGCGTCGACATGCGCCGAAAGGGGTACGCGCAGCCGGCCCCGGCCCGACGATAATGATCATCATGACTGACCCGGAAACCCTGGCCGCCCTGGCCCGCGAGATCGACGTGACCTGCCGACTGGCCGGCACGTTCGTGCTCCGCTCCGGTCGGACCGCCGACGAGTACTTCGACAAGTACCGCTTCGAGGCCGATCCCCGCCTGCTGGACCGGGTGGCCGCCCAACTCGCGCACCTGGTCCCGACCGGCACTGAGGTACTGGCCGGGCTGGAGATGGGCGGGATCCCTGTGGTGACCGCGCTCGGCCGGCACACCGGGCTGCCCTGCGCCTTTGTCCGCAAGAGCGCGAAGCCGTACGGGACGGCTCGGCTGGCCGAGGGGGCGGAGCTGGCCGGGCGGCAGGTGCTGGTGGTCGAGGACGTCGTCACCTCCGGCGGCCAGGTCGTCATCTCCACCGGCCAACTACGCGAACTGGGTGCCCGGGTGGAGCACGCCCTGTGCGTCATCGACCGCGTCGAGGGTGGGGCCGAGGCGCTCGCCGGGCACGGTGTGGCGCTGCGAGCGCTCCTGCGCCGGGCGGACCTGGAGGCGCACCGCGTCCGCTGAGCGCCGGCCGGCTCCGCCTGCGCCCTCTGTCTGCGGCCTCCGGATTAACGGCGCGAAAAGAGGCTGTGAACTGCGCGGCAGGGTTCCGCGCTCACCGTCGTCCTCGCGAGCCGGCCGGTGCCGACCCCGGGTACGCCGTGCGCGGCCCGTCGGTCCCGGCCAGTACGGTGACAGGGGCACGTCGGGGGAGCACCCGCGGGTGAGGCGAACGTGAGGAGACCGGGGATGGCGCACGGGGAGGCCGAGCACGGCTGCGCCCAGGGCGAGCCCTGCCGGCCGGGGCACCACGACCCGCAGGCGGCCGGCAAGCACCGGCGGCCGGCTGCGGGCGCGCCGGGGCACCCGGGGGAGCCGCTCACCGGCCGGGACGACGAGACCACGCTTCCGCGCCAGCGCTCCGCCGAGGCCGCCGCGCTGGTCGAGCCCGACGCAGACGTTCCTGCTGGTTGCCTCAGCGAACTTCCCGGCTGGGCCGGGGCACATCGGCACGGCCCGGTCCGGCCGCGCCCACGGGCCACCCGCCGGGAGCGCCCACCACGCCGCTGGTGCTGAGCGCCGCCGCGCGGGTCAGCGCGTGCGGCGGGTCAGCGCGTGCGGCGGCGGATCAGCAGGGCGATCCCGGCCAGGCCGACCGTGATCGTCAGCATCACCCCGACGTTGAGCAGCAGCAGGCGTTGCAGGTCGCCGAGCGCGTCGTCGAGGTCCTTCGCCGGGTCGAGCGTGTCCTCCGGGAGCACCCGTTCGCCACCGCCCGCTCCACCGCTGACCGTGTCGAACTGCCGCTCCAGCGGCACACCGGCGGTGCGCAGGGTCTCGGACATGCTGAGCCGACCCAGGAACCAGCCAGCGCTGGTCTTGCGGGCGTCCGGCTGCTTCGCCGGCCGGTAGACCCGGGGGCCGCCGACTGCCCTGGGGTAGAGGTCGTACGTCTGCTGCGGCGTCTCACCGGCGAACACCACGACTGTGTACTTCGGACCGAGGTCGGCCGGCTTCGGGCCCGTCGGCATGCCGGTGCGCCCCAGGAAGTTGACCTGGTCGATGACCGCGCCGACGTGGGCGGGTTGGGTGTCCACGCGCAACCGCAGCGGCGCGGCGAGCCCCTCGCCCGTGATGTCCACCCCGGCCGGTGCCGTGTTCGGCGCCGCCGAGACCGGACCGGCGGTGCCGAGCGACAGCAGCGCCGTCGCCAGCGCGCCCGCCAGCACGGCGGCCAACCGCCTCATGTGTCGGAGCATCCCGCCTCCTCGCCCCGTTCGATGGATGGCTTCGGTGTGACGCCTGAAGCGGTCTGCCGGTGCGGCATCGACCAGATGGCCGGGCCTACTCCTACAGACTCCGCAGAACGTCGATGAGTTGCAGCTTCTGGAACAGTAATTGGAACTATCTGCGATCTCTGCTCAACTAATGAGGAGCCGTTTGATCAGCGGGCGGATCGTACCCTTACGGAGGGGTTCATGGGGGGCAGGGTTACACGTGCGGTGCGGGTCATGCCAGTGGTGCTCGGCGTGGCGTTCGGTGTGTCGTTCCTGATGCCCACAAATCCGGCCGCCGCGCACAACTCGCTGACCGGCAGCGATCCGCGCGATGGGGCCCGAGTGGCGAAGGCGCCGGCCCGGATCGAGCTGCGGTTCCTCGCCAAGCCGGCACCGGCTACGACGAAGATCACAATAACGGGACCGGACAATGTGGTCGCTGGCGGCCCACCCGTCTTCGACGGCAGCCGCGTGCGGGTGCCGTTCACGCCGACGGCCGCGGGGCTCTACGTCGTCGGCTACCAGCTCGCGTCCAACGATGGGCACCCGGTGAAGGGCGAGGTGCGGTTCACCCTGACGACCGGGACCGCCGCCGACCCGTCCGCCTCGCCGTCGGCCGCCGCCGGCACCAGCCCGGCCGGTTCGCCATCGGCCGTCGGCACACCCTCCGCCGGGCCCGCGTCGGCGACACCCGGCGGCTCGACGGCCTCCACGGTGCCGGCGGCGTCGGAGCAGTCCGAGTCCGGCGGTCGCCCGTGGATCTGGCCGCTCGGTGGCGTGCTGCTGCTGCTCGCCGCACTCGCAACCGCCCTCATGTTCCGCCGCCGCCGACGAGCCCGGTGACTCGCTGATACTCGCCGCTCCCGGTGGGCCAGGAGTGCGGGTCGTCCTTTGCTCTGCACCCGCGGATGCGACGGCTACGGTCTGTGACCGGTGCGTATCGGGGTGCAGAGCAAAGGATGGGCGATGCGGAGTTACGCCGGCGACGCGCGAGGGCGATGAGAGGCGAGGGCGATGGGAGGGCGATGAGAGGGTGAGGGTGAGGGCGGTGACCCGGTCGCCGTTCTTGATGCTCGACGAGCGGCGGTCAGACCAGGCGGAGTCGGGCGGCGCGCATCCGGGTCAGGGTGCGCTCGCGGCCGAGCACCTCCAGCGACTCGAACAGCGGTAGCCCCACGGTGCGGCCGGTGACCGCGACCCGTACCGGTGCCTGGGTCTTGCCGAGCTTGAGGCCACGCTCGGCGCCGACCGCCTCCAGCGTCGACTTCAGCGTCTCGGCGTCCCACGGCTCCAGCGTCTCGAACGCCGCGATGGCGGCGTCCAGCAGCTCGGCCGAGCCGTCCTTCATCGTCTTGGCCCAGGCGGCCTCGTCGATCAGCGGCGAGGCGAGGAAGAGGAAGTCGACGTTCGGGACGATCTCGCTGAGCAGCGCGAGCCGGGTCTGGGCCAGCGGGGCGACCGCGGCGAACGCGTCGGCGTCGAACTCCTCCGGCTGCCAGGGCGGCGGCGCGATGGTCCCGGTGCCGGTCAGCCACGGCTGGCAGGCGTCGATGAAGTCGGGCACGGACAGCGCCCGAATGTACTCCCCGTTGAACGCGCGCAGCTTCTTCTCGTCGAAGAACGCGGGGGAGGGGTTGACCTCCTCCAACCGGAACTCGTCCTCGATGACCGACCAGGGCACGATCTCCCGGTCGCCCGACGGCGCCCAACCGAGCAACATCAGGTAGTTGCGCATCGCACCGGCGAGGTAACCCTCGTCGCGGTACGCCTCCAGGGCGACCTTGTCCCGGCGCTTGGAGAGCTTCTGCCGCTTCTCGTTGACCACCACCGGCACGTGCGCCCAGATCGGCGGCTTGACCCCGAGCGCGTCCCAGAGGAGCTGCTGCTTGGGCGTGTTGGGCAGGTGCTCCTCGGCCCGGATCACGTGGGTGATCCCCATGGTCATGTCGTCGACGACGTTGGCCAGCAGGAAGACCGGCGAGCCGTCGCCCCGGGCGATGACGAAGTCCTCGATGAGCTTGTTCTCGAAGGTGGGCTCACCACGGATCAGGTCGACCACCACTGTCGCGCCCTCGTCGGGCGTACGGAAGCGCAGCGCGTGCCCCGGGCCGGGGCCGAGGCCACGGTCGCGGTGGTAGCCGTCGTAGCCCTGGTGCTGGGAGCCGGTGCGGGCCTGCACGTCCTCGCGGGTGCAGTCGCAGTAGTAGGCGCGGCCCGAGTCGTAGAGGCGCGCGGCGGCGGCCCGGTGCTCGCCGGCGTTCTCCGACTGGAAGTACGGCCCCTCGTAGCTGCCCCGGGAGATGCCGATCCAGTCCAGCGCCGAGAGGATGCCCTCGGTCCACTCGGGCTTGTTGCGCGCCGCGTCGGTGTCCTCGACGCGCAGCACGAACACCCCGCCCTGCTGCTTGGCGTAGATCCAGTTCTGCAGTGCCGAGCGGGCACCGCCGACGTGGAACATACCGGTCGGGGAGGGGGCGAAGCGCACACGTACCGTCACGTCCCCCAGCCTACGGCGGGCGGCGACCGCTTTTGGCCACGGCCCCCTGACTCACGGGACTGAGCGGATCTTCACCACCAGGGCGCTGCCGATCAGGGTGACCACGGCGGTGACCGCGTAGAGCGTGGGGTAGCCGCCCAGGTACACCACGAGCGGGGCGGACAGGGCCGGGCCGAGCACCTGTGGCGCCGAGTTGGCGATGTTGATGACGCCCAGGTCCTTGGCCCGGTCGGTGGCCCGGGGCAGCACCTGGGTGATCAACGCGGCGTCCACCGAGAGGTAGACGCCGTAGCCGGCGCCGAGCAGCAGCGCCGCGACGATGGCCATCGGCCAGACCGGCACGACGGCGAGCAGCAGTGCCGCCACCGCCATGATCAGCCCGGAGACGATCACGTAGATCTTGCGGCGCCCGGAGCGGTCGGACAGCCGACCGGCCACCACGGCGGTCAGCATCATGCCGAGCGTGTAGAGCAGGATCAGCACGAGCAGGCCACCCTCGGGATCGGGGTGGCGCACCCCGTCGGTGAGGAAGTACAGCAGGTAGAGGGTGCCCAGGGCGTTGCCGAGCTGGACCAGGAACCGGGTGATCCAGGCCCAGGCGAAATCCGGGTGCCGGCGCGGGCTGATCCACATCGAGGCCAGCAGCGCCCGGGTGCGCACCACGGGCCGATGGGTACGCGGCAGCGGCTCGTCGGGAGTGAGCAGCGCGAACGGCAGCGACAGCAGCAGGATCGCCATCGCGACGGCCAGATAGCCGGCGGCGTTGCCGGTGACCACGGCGGTGACCAGCACCGCGCCGAGCACCAGCCCGAGCGCCTGCGGGATGCCCACCCAACCCGAGACGCCGCCGCGTTGTGTCACCGGCACCCGGTCCGGGATGGCCGCGCTGAGGCTGGCCAGCATCGCGTTGAAGCAGACCTGTGCGGCCACCCAGCCGAGGGCCACCCCGAGGATGGTCCGCTGCTGGGCCAGCAGCACCAGGGCCACCGCGCCGAGCAGGGCTCCGCCCGCCGTCCAGACGTGTCGACGACCGAACTCCCGGCCGGCGATCCGCAGGCAGGTCCGGTCGGAGAACGCGCCAGCCAGGGGGTTGGCGAGCACCGCGGCCAGCGCGCCGAGGCCGGTGACCACGGCCAGCATGTTCTCCTTGTCACCCGGTGCGATCTGCTCGATCTGCTGCGGCAGCAGCACCTGGATGGGCGTGAAGAACGCCATCCACACGCCGAGGTTGGCGGCGAAGATCAGACCGATCCAGCCGCGCCGCACCGGTATCGCCGGCTCGGCGAGCGCCGCCGGCAGCGACGCCGGCGTCGGGTCGAGGGTGGTCACCGCGCCGACCCGTCCCGGGAGGCCGCGATCACGTCCCGCAACCAGGTGTACGACGACTTCGGCGTACGCGTCTGGGTGGCGTAGTCGACGTGCACCAGACCGAAGCGCTTGGTGAACCCCTCGGCCCACTCCCAGTTGTCCAGCAGCGACCAGACGAAGTACCCGCGGACGTCCACCCCGTCGTCGATGGCGGCCCGGACCGCCCGCAGGTGCCCGTCGAGGTACGCGATCCGCTCCGGATCCGCCACCTGCCCGTGCGCGTCCAGTGTGTCGTCGTACGCGCAGCCGCCCTCGGTGATCTCGATGGGCGGCAGGGCGTCGCCGTACGTGTCGCGGAGCCAGCCGAGCAGCTCACGTAGCCCGTCGGGGGCCACCGGCCAGTCGAAGGCGGTGCGCGGGTAGCCGTCCAGGGGCACCAGGTCGAACGGCAGTGGCGAACCCGCCTCGGCGGCGCGTACACCCGTGGGGTTGTAGTAGTTGACCCCGAGCACGTCGATCGGCGCGGCGATGGTGTCCAGGTCGCCGGGGCGGACGACGCCCGGGTCGAAGCCGGGCAGTTCGGGATAGCCGCGACCGAGCAGCGGATCGGTGAAGAGCCGGTTGTGCAGCACCTCGTACGCGGCCCCGGCGGACCGGTCGGCGGCGCTGTCGCCGAGCACCCGCACCGGCGAGTAGTTGTTGGCGATCGCCACCGGGCTGGTGGTGTGCGATCGCAGCGCGGCGACCGCGAGCCCGTGCCCGAGCAGTTGGTGGTGGGCGACCGGAAACGCGTCGAAGAGCAGCGCCCGGCCGGGGGCGTGCTCGCCCACGCCGTAGCCGAGGCTCATGTGGATGAACGGCTCGTTGAGGGTGATCCAGAGCCGGACCCGGTCGCCGAGGCGGGCGGCGGTCTCCTCGGCGTACTCGGCGAAGCGGGCCGCGGTGTCGCGGTGCAGCCAGCCGCCGGCGTCTTCGAGGGGTTGCGGCAGGTCCCAGTGGTAGAGGGTGGCCACCGGGTCGACGCCGGCGGCCAGCAACTCGTCCACCAGCCGGTCGTAGAAGTCCAGGCCGGCCGGGTTGGCCGGGCCGGTGCCGGTGGGCCGCACCCGGGGCCAGGCGATGGAGAACCGGTACGCGTCGACGCCCAGGCCGGCCAGCAGCGCGACGTCCTCGCTGTGCCGGTGGTAGTGGTCGCAGGCCACCGCGCCGCTGCTGCCGTCGCTGATCCGGCCGGGGGAGTGCGCGAAGGTGTCCCAGATGGACGGACCTCGTCCGTCGGCCGTACTGGCGCCCTCGATCTGGTGGGCCGAGGTGGAGACGCCCCAGCGGAAGCCGGCGGGGAACTCGGGCATCGGTGCGGTCGACATGCGCCCTCCCGGTCAACGTGAAACGTGTTCGGGACTTTAGGGCGCTCTCGATGAATGCGCCATAGGCCGGCCTGGCGCAATCCGCAATGGTTGATCGGCGTGTCTTTTTCCGAACCCGTCCAGGTAAGTCCGATTTAGCGCATAGAGTGCCGATATCGTGGGATGTCCTCACCGGAGGAAGACGGAAAATGATCCTCGTTGAACGCAGTGCGCACGTGGCGGCGCCAATTGAAGTGGTCTGGGATGTCGTCCAGCGGGCCGAGCAGTTGCCGGCCTGGCTGGCCGGGGTTCGCGCGGCCGAAGTGCTCTCGGGAGAGGGCTTCGGCCGGCGACAACTGGTCCAGGCGGGGCGCGGCTCGGCGCACGAGGCCGAGGTGATCGCCTACCAGGAGCCGACGTTGATCGGCTGGCGGGAACGGGCCAAGGGCGCCGGCTCCCGGGCGGAGGCTCGCACCGAGATCTACGTCCAGCTCACCACCGACGAGGAGGAGGGCGGGACCATCGTGCGGCTCATCGTGGTCCGCTGGCCGGCCGGCCCGGTCAAGGCGGCCCTGCTGCGCCTCGGACTGCGTCGGGTCGGCGCCGACCTGGAGGACTCGCTGGCCCGGCTCACCGACCTGGCCGCCGTCGGCTGACGAGCGTCTCCCCTCCCGGCGTCACCCGCCCCGGCGGTGGTCCCGGGCCTCCGCCAGGGGCCCCGGAGCGCCGCCGCTCCCTTCTCACCCGCCGTCCGCCCGGTCGGTCGGGGCGGGGAGCGAGGGTGCGGGTGCACCAAGAAGGGCCCGGCGCGGGTGCGCCGGGCCCTTTCTCGATCAGGCTGGGACTAGCTGTCGCCGCCGGTCTCGCCGACCGGGGCGGCGTTGACGTCGTCGATCGCGTACTTCTTGGCGGCCTCGGCCGGGATCGTGGCCGCGACCGCGCCGTTGCGGGCGAGCTGCCGCAGCGTGGCCACCACGATCGACTCCGCGTCGACGTGGAAGTGCCGACGCAGCGCGTGCCGGGTGTCCGACATGCCGAAGCCGTCCGTGCCGAGCGACGTGTAGTCGCCGGGCACCCAGCGGGCGATCAGATCCGGTACCGCACGCATGAAGTCGCTGACCGCGACCTTCGGCCCGTCCGCGTCGGCCAGCTTCTGCTGGATGTACGGAACCTTCGCCTCCGCCCCCGGGTTGAGGAGGTTGTACTCCTCGGTCTCCACCGCGTCGCGGCGCAGCTCGGTCCAGGAGGTCACCGACCAGACCTCGGCGCCCACCCCCCAGTCCTGGGCGAGCAGCTGCTGGGCCTTGAGCGCCCACTGCATCCCGGTGCCCGAGGCCAGCAGGTTGGCCTTCGGGCCGTCGACCTGCGGCGCCGGCGCGTAGCGGTAGATGCCCTTGAGCAGGCCCTCCACGTCCACGTCGGCCGGCTCGGCCGGCTGCAGCGTCGGCTCGTTGTAGACCGTCAGGTAGTAGAAGACGTTCTCCTGCGCGTCCCCGTACATCCGGTGCAGGCCGCTCTCCAGGATGTGCGCGATCTCGTACGCGAACGCCGGGTCGTACGCGACCACCGCCGGGTTGGTGGCGGCGATCAGCAGCGAGTGCCCGTCCTCGTGCTGGAGGCCCTCACCGTTGAGCGTGGTCCGACCCGCGGTGGCGCCGAGCAGGAAGCCCCGGGCCATCTGGTCGGCCGCGGCCCACAGCCCGTCGGCGGTCCGCTGGAACCCGAACATCGAGTAGAAGATGTACATCGGGATCATCGGCTCGTCGTGCGTGGCGTACGCCGAGCCGGCCGCGGTGAACGAGGCCACCGAACCGGCCTCGTTGATCCCCTCGTGCAGGATCTGCCCGGAGGTCGACTCCTTGTACGACAGGAACAGCTCCCGGTCGACCGAGGTGTAGCGCTGGCCGTGCGGCGAGTAGATCTTCGCGGTCGGGAAGATTGAGTCGAGACCGAAGGTGCGGGCCTCGTCCGGGATGATCGGCACCCAACGCTTGCCGAACTCCTTGTCCTTCATCACGTCCTTGAGCAGACGGACGAAGGCCTGCGTGGTGGCCACCTTCTGCTTGCCCGAGCCGCGCTTGATGTCGGCGAACCGCTCCGGCCCGGGGATGGCCAGCCGCTTCGTGCTGGTCCGCCGGGACGGCAGGTAGCCGCCGAGCTGCTCGCGCCGCTCCTTCAGGTACGCCAGCTCCTCGGACTTCTCGCCCGGGTGGAAGTACGGCGGCAGGTAGGGGTTGTCCTCCAGCGCCTTGTCCGGGATGTCCAGGTAGAGCCGGTCGCGGAAGGTCTTCAGATCCTCCAGCGTCAGCTTCTTCATCTGGTGGGTCGCGTTGCGGCCCTCGAAGTGCGACCCGAGCGTCCAGCCCTTGATCGTCTTCGCCAGGATGACGGTGGGCTGACCGGTGTGCTCGGTGGCCGCCTTGTAGGCCGCGTAGAGCTTGCGGTAGTCGTGCCCACCCCGCTTGAGGTTCCAGATCTCGTCGTCGCTGAGCGGGTCGACCATCTTGCGGGTCCGCGCGTCGCGGCCGAAGAAGTGCTCCCGCACGTACGCGCCCGACTCCGCCTTGTAGGTCTGGTAGTCGCCGTCGGTCGTGGTGTTCATGAGGTTGACAAGCGCGCCGTCGGTGTCCGCGGCGAGCAGCGGGTCCCACTCGCGGCCCCAGACCACCTTGATCACGTTCCAGCCGGCACCCCGGAAGAACGCCTCCAGCTCCTGCATGACCTTGCCGTTGCCCCGGACCGGGCCGTCCAGCCGCTGGAGGTTGCAGTTGATCACGAAGGTGAGGTTGTCCAGCTCCTCGCGGGCGGCCACGCCGATGGCGCCGAGCGTCTCCGGCTCGTCCATCTCGCCGTCGCCGAGGAACGCCCACACGTGCTGCTGCGAGGTGTCCTTGATGCCGCGGTGCTGGAGGTACCTGTTGAACCGGGCCTGGTAGATCGCGTTCAGACCGCCGAGGCCCATCGAGACGGTGGGGAACTCCCAGAAGTCCGGCATCAGCCGCGGGTGCGGATACGACGGCAGCCCACCGCCGGGGTGCGACAGCTCCTGGCGGAACCCGTCGAGCTGGTGCTCGCTGAGCCGCCCCTCCAGGAACGCCCGCGCGTACATGCCGGGCGAGGCGTGGCCCTGGTAGAAGATCTGGTCGCCACCACCCGGGTGGTTCTTGCCCCGGAAGAAGTGGTTGAAGCCCACCTCGTAGAGCGACGCGGAGCTGGCGAAGGTGGAGATGTGCCCGCCGACGCCGATCTCCGGGCGCTGCGCCCGGTGCACCAGCATGGCGGCGTTCCACCGGACGTACGCCCGGATCCGCCGCTCGACGTGCTCGTCACCCGGGAACCAGGGCTCGCGCTCGGACGGGATGGTGTTGATGTAATCGGTGGTGGTCAGGGGCGGAACCCCGACCTGGCGCTCACGGGCCCGCTCCAGCAGGCGCAGCATGACGTAGCGGGCGCGCTTGGCGCCGCGTTCGTCGATGACACCGTCAAGCGACTCGACCCATTCGCTTGTCTCGTCAGGGTCGATGTCCGGAAGCTGGCTCGGTAGGCCGTCGCTGATCACCGGGCGCTTGCGTTCCGTAGCCACAGGCGTTCCCTCGGTTGTGTGTGGGATAGGTCTCTGGCGCCATCCTGCCCCCTGGTGGCACCCCTCGTCACGTCTAGGTCCCCCGGACGCGATGCTGAACACAGGTACCCGCCGGTAACTTAGCGCTGCCGCCCCTGCTTTCCGGAGCCGTTTGCCCGCCGTTCCTACCGTCAGCACATGGACAGAGAATATTTGGCGACCTGCTGGACCATGATCGCCTTTGGCGTCGTGGGGGTGGTGGCCGGAGTGTTCGGGCTCATCCTCGATGACGAGGCGGTGAAGGGCGTGGGGGCTTTCGGCGCCCTGGTCGGGGTGGGCGGCCTGGTCCAACTGCGGAAAGGGAGGCTCAACGCTCGTATGGCCGGCCAGTCCGGCCCTCGACGCCGCCCAGACTCGGTCGGCGGCGTCTACCCGGGGCCCACAGGCGACGCCGGCAGTGGTTGGCACGTCGACCGCCAGCGGGACGGCAACCACGACTCCAACGATGCAGTCGGCGGCAGCACCGGCGGCGACTCCGGTGGGCGCTGGTCCGGCGGCGACTCCGGTGGGGGCTGGTCCGGCGGCGGTGACTCCGGCGGCGGTGGCGGCGGTTCCTGACCGGCGGTGACTCGGTGGAGGCTGGCCGGGTGGCGGCGACTCCTGCTCGGGCTGCGGCAGAATGCGACGTATGCGCAGCGACGTGATCACCGTCCAGACCGGGAGCCGGCCGACAGTCCGGGACATCACCGCCGAAGCCCAACAGTTCGTCTCCGGGGAGGGCGACGGCCTGCTGCACGTCTTCGTGCCGCACGCCACCGCCGGCCTGGCGATCATCGAGACCGGGTCGGGCTCCGACGACGACCTGCTCAGCGCGCTGAACGACCTGCTGCCCACGACGGACCGCTGGCGACACCGGCACGGCTCGCCCGGCCACGGTCGAGATCACGTGCTGCCGGCGTTCGTCCCGCCGTACGCCACGCTGCCGGTGCTCGGCGGGCGTCTGGCGCTGGGCACGTGGCAGTCGATCTGTCTCGTCGACACCAACGGCGACAACCCCACCCGCCAGGTCCGCTTCTCCTTCCTCCCCGGCTGACCGCCACCGCACACCCGCAAGATCCGCGCAACTTCCCCGAAAGTGCTGCCTCGACGCTCGCCGAAGCAGCACTTTCCCTGAAGTTGCTCGGATCTTGCCTCCTGGTCGCTGAGCTTCGCGGAGGGGCGCCGCGCGTACGATGTGGACGTGACGCAGGAGGCGGGTCCCGCAGCCGGTGAGTCGGCGGATCGGGCTGGTCTCGCCGACGATGTGGTGCGCCGGATGGCGCAGGTGATCACCGCGCTACGACACCGGCAGGGCGTCGCGTTCGCAGAGTTGGGGCTCACCCCGGCGGCGGCCCGGGCGTTGCGCGAACTGGACCCGGACCACCCGCTGCCCGCCCGTGACCTCGCCGGCCGACTGGGCTGCGACCGGTCGAACGTGACGGTGCTTGTCGACAAGCTGGAGCAGGCCGGGTTGGTCGAGCGCCGTACCGACCCGGCGGACCGCAGGCAGAAGACGTTGGTGGTGACCGAACGCGGACGCGTCGAACGGGACCGGGTGGCCGACGTGATGTCCGACTCCCGACTCCTGTCCGGGCTGACCGACCGGGAGCTGAGCACCCTTCGCGACCTGGTCCGGAAGATGTCCGACGGCGACTGTTCGGAGCCCTGCGGGCCGGAGTGAGCCGACACGCGCCAACCGTGTCCCACTGGGCGACAAAGGCTCTCGTCGGTAATGCTGTCCCACGTGACGACCCCGCAAGATCTCGACGACCGGTTCCGGGAGACGCTGGCGGCTCTGCCCGCCGCGGTGCGGCGGCGTGACCCCGCCGACCCGGTCAGCGACGATGCCCCACTGACCGGGGCGCAGGTGCTGGACCTGTTCGACGCACAGGTGACCAGCCGGCAGCTCGACCTGGCCGGCCGTTGGCTGCGCAGCTTCGGGGAGGGTTTCTACACCATCGGCTCGGCCGGGCACGAGGGCAACGCCGCGGTCGCCGCGGTGCTGCGCCCCACCGATCCGGCGCTGCTGCACTACCGCTCCGGCGCCTTCTACTGCGTCCGCGCCGCCCAGGCCGCCGCCGAGTCGGCAGCGGGCACGGGTTCGGCAGCGGGCACGGGTTCGGCAGCGACCGCCGACCCGAAGCCGTCTCGTTCCGTGCCGTCTGGTTCCGTGCCCTCTGGTTCCGTGCTGACCGGGTCGGTGTCGGCCGACTTCGAGCGCTCTGAGTCTCGGCCCACCGACCGCGAGCCGCGCGACCGCGCGTCGACCGGCCCTGGGTCGACAGGCGCCGAGTGGCCCGGTGGCGAGTCGGCCGGCGGCGGGTCGATCGGCCCCGGGTCGATCGGCCCCGGATCGACAAGCGCCGAGTGGCCCGGCCGCGAGTCGGCCGGCGGCGGGTCGACAAGCGCCGAGCGGCCCGACCGTGAGTCGACAGGCGCCGAGTGGCCCGACCGCGAGAGGCCCGACCGCGAGTCGACCGGCCCCCAACCCACCGACGCCCAGCCCACCGGGTCCGAGCAGCCCACCGGGTTCGAGCCGCCCGTCGGTGGGTTCACGGCGTACGCGGACGCGGCCCGGGACGTGCTGCGCGGGATGGTCGCCTCCAGTCAGGAGCCGCTCGCCGGTGGCCGGCACAAGGTGTTCGGCCGGGCCGACCTGGCCATCGTGCCGACCACCTCCACGATCGCGTCGCACCTGCCCCGCGCAGTGGGGATGGGACTGGCCGTGGAGCGGTTGCGTCGTCTGGACAGCGTCGGGCGGCGTACCGCGGCCGGGGTGCGGGTCGACGGCGGGGCGAGCCCCGCGTCCGCCCCGTGGCCCCCGGACGCGGTAGTGGTGTGCTCCTTCGGCGACGCCTCGGTCAACCACGCCACCGCCACCGCCGCGTTCAACACCGCCGGCTGGTACGACCACGCCGGTCTGCGCATCCCGGTGCTCTTCGTCTGCGAGGACAACGGGCTGGGCATCAGCGTCCGTTCACCGGAGGGCTGGGTCGAGGCGACCCTGCGGGCGAAGCCGGGCATCCGCTACTTCGGCGTGGACGGAGCCGACCCGGTGCGGACGTACGCGGTGGCGGCCGAGGCCGCGGCCTGGGTGCGTCGTACCCGCCGGCCGGCTGTGCTGCACCTGCGCACGGTACGGCTGATGGGACACGCCGGTGCCGACGTGGAGTCGGCGTACCGGAGCACGGCCGAGTTGGCCGAGGACCTGGACCGGGACCCGGTGGTCGCCACCGCGCGGCTGCTCGTCGACGCCGGCGTGGCCACCGGCGAGGAGCTGCTGGCCCGGTACGACGAGACCGGCTGGCAGGTACGCCGGCTGGCCGAGGAGGTGCTTGGCGAACCGAAACTGGCCTCCGCGGCCGACGTGGTGTCGGCGCTGGCCCCACGCCGTCCGGTGCGGGTGGCGCGGGCGGTGGCCGACGCCGCGGCCCGGGCCAGCGGGCCGGGTGCCGGCGCCCGGGTCGACGCGTTCGGCGGTAAGCCGCCGGAACTGGCCGGCCCGATGAGCCTGGCGCAGAGCATCAACGCGGCGCTCGCCGACGGGATGCTCGACCACCCGCAGATGGCGATCTTCGGTGCGGACGTGGCCGCCAAGGGCGGCGTGTACGGGGTGACGAAGGGGCTGCGCGACCGGTTCGGGGCGGCCCGGGTCTTCGACACGTTGCTCGACGAGACGTCGGTGCTCGGGTTGGGCCTCGGCGCCGGGTTGGCCGGGATGCTGCCGGTGCCGGAGATCCAGTACCTGGCGTACCTGCACAACGCCGAGGACCAGCTCCGTGGCGAGGCGGCGACGATGCGGTTCTTCTCGCGGGGGGCGTTCCGCAACCCGATGGTCGTGCGGGTGGCCGGGCTGGCGTACCAGGAGGGTTTCGGCGGGCACTTCCACAACGACAACTCGGTGGCCGTACTCCGGGATGTGCCGGGTCTGGTGGTCGCGGTGCCGGCGCGGCCGGACGACGCGGCGCCCATGCTGCGGACCTGCCTGGCCAGCGCGGCGGTGGACGGCAGCGTCTGCGTGTTCGTGGAGCCGATCGCGCTCTACCACACCCGTGATCTGTACGCCGAGGGCGACGGGGAGTGGCTGGCCGCCTACCCGGAGCCGGGCGCGTGGGTTTCCGGGCACGTGCCGATCGGCCGGGCCCGCGTCTACCGGGTCGGCTCGGCCGACGACCTGACCATCATCACCTTCGGTAACGGGGTGCGGATGTCGCTGCGGGCCGCGGCGGTCCTCGCCGAGGAGGGGGTGGGCACCCGCGTGGTGGATCTGCGCTGGCTGGCCCCGCTGCCGGTGGCCGACATCATCCGGGAATCCTCGGCGACGGGCCGGGTGCTGGTGGTGGACGAGACGCGACGCTCCGGTGGGGTCGGCGAGGGGGTGATCGCCGCGCTCGTCGACGCCGGATATGTCGGCGCCGCGCGCCGGGTGGCCGGAGTTGACTCTTTTGTACCATTAGGTCCGGCAGCGCGTCATGTTCTGGTCTCGGCGGAGGCCATTACCGACGGTGCCCGTACGCTGCTGGCACGGTAAATTCCGTTGCACCCGGTGCGCCACTTGCGCGCGGACGCACAAGTGTGTGGACTTTGCCTGACGGCGTCGCACCGACGCCGCGAGCAGGGACGAGTTGAGGAGGCACGCGACAGTGAGCGCGACCGCTGGTCAGGCCGCCGACGGGGTACGCAGCCTGGCGGACCGGTTCGGAATCGAACCGGGGATGGTCGTCATGGAGATGGGGTACGACGACGACGTCGACCAGGATCTCCGGGACGCCCTGACCGACCGCTGTGGAGAGCTGGTCGACGAGGACACCGACGAGGTGGTCGACGCGGTGCTGGTTTGGTATCGCGACGGCGACGGTGACCTTTTCGAACTTCTCGTCGATGCCCTCGGCCCGCTGGCCGACAACGGGGTCGTGTGGCTCCTCACCCCGAAGGCGGGGCGTGACGGGCACGTCGAGCCGAGCGAGGTCGCGGAGTCCGCGCCCACCGCCGGCCTTCAGCAGACCTCGACCGTCAACGCCGGCCGGGACTGGAGCGGCGCACGTCTGGTGCTGCGCCGAGGGGCCAAGGCCAAGAAGTAGCCCGCGCCGCTTCGCCGGCCCGGCGGTTCACACCGTCGGATGGCAGGCTGGTGCCGTTCCCCCGACTCGACCCCCGAGGAGATCACGCATGCCCATCGAGGTTGGTGCCGAGGCACCGGACTTCGTGCTGAAGGACCAGAACAACCAGGAGGTCCGGCTCTCGGACTTTCGGGGCAGGCGCGTCGTGCTGCTGGTCTTCTACCCGTTCGCCTTCACCGGCACCTGCCAGGGTGAGCTGAGCGAGGTGCGGGACAACCTCGACGCGTACGTGAACGACGACGTCCAGGTGCTGACGGTCAGTGTCGACTCGGTCTTCAGCCACAAGGTCTGGGCCGACCGCGAGGGCTACCAGTTCCCTCTGCTTGCCGACTTCTGGCCGCACGGCGGCGTCGCCCAGGCGTACGGGGTCTTCAACGACAACGCCGGCTTCGCCAACCGGGGCACCTTCGTCATCGACAAGGCCGGCGTGGTCCGCTACGCCGAGATGAACGGCCCGGGCGAGGCCCGCGACCAGCAGGGCTGGCGCAAGGCCATCGCCGAAGCGACCATCTGACCGGGGTACGCCGTGCGCCGGGGTCGGCGGCGAGCAGGGTAAGCTTGCCAGCCACCGGCCCGCCGCACGGGCGATCCGGGCGCGTAGCTCAGTGGGAGAGCACTCGCCTTACAAGCGAGGGGTCGCAGGTTCGAAACCTGCCGCGCCCACACTCCAACCAGTAAGCGAAAAAGGGCTGCCGGCGCTCCGGCGGCCCTTTTCCGTGGTCCCGGTCGGCCACCGCCAGCGGGTGTCTGTCAGCGGCCCGCGCTCTGCGCGAGCCCTCAGACGTGCGCGCCCCAGGGGCCGAACCCGGTGGCGTGCCCGGTGCGGATCTGCTGCACTCTTCACCGGCGACGACAGTGGGGAGGATTCGGTGGAGTTGACGTTGACACCGATGACGGAACAGGACCTGGCCCGGTTGCTCGGGGAGTTGGAGCAGGGGTACGCGGAGGACCTGGTCGTAAACCGGGGGTTGACCCCGGAGGCGGCCCTCGAACGGTCGGCCAGCCAGATCCGGGAGTCGTTGCCGGCGGGCGCGGCGACCGAGGGGGCGCTGCTGCGGCTGGGCCGGGTCGACGACACCGAGATCGGCTGGATCTGGGTGACCCTGCCGGCGGCGACCGCCCCGCGCCAGGCCTGGATTCACAACATCGAGGTGCACCCGGCGCACCGGGGGCGCGGCTACGCACGCCGGATGATCCAGCTCATCGAGGCCGAACTCACCAAGCTCGACGTGCCCGAGTTGGGTCTGAACGTCTTCGGTTCGAACGCCGTGGCGATCGGGCTCTACCGCAGTCTCGGCTTCGAGGTCACCTCGCAGCAGATGGCGAAGCGCATCACCGCGGCGAGCTGAGTCGGGAGCCACCCAGGACGGTCCCGGCGGCAGGACTGTTCACCTGCCCAGCGGGAAACCGGCGCGGACCGCACCTGGGGAGGAGCGACGGATGACGCATGGCGCCGGACTGACCATCGGTGTGCTCGGCTCGTACGGTGGGCGAAATCTCGGCGACGAGGCGATCCTCACCGGCCTGCTCACCGATCTGCGCACGCAGGAACCAAACGCCCGGATCATCGTCTTCTCCCGTAACCCGGAGCACACCCGGGCCGCCCACCCGGACGTCGAGGCGGTGCCCTGGGAGGGCGTCAGCCGCACCGACTCCGCCCTGGTGCTGGCTCAGCTCGACCTGCTCATCCTGGGCGGCGGCGGCATCCTCTACGACCGGGAGGCCCGCCGCTACCTGCGGGTGGTCCGGGTCGCCCAGGAGCGTGGCCTGCCCCTGATCACGTACGCGGTGGGGGTCGGACCGCTCAGCGACGCGGTGGACACCGGCATGGTCCGGGAGACGCTCTCCAGCGCAACCCAGGTGACGGTCCGTGACCAGGAGTCCCGGATGGTGCTGGAGGAGGCGGGTCTGCTCAACCCGATCACGGTCACCGCCGACCCGGCCTTTCTCCTCCAACCCGAGGAGTTCCCGGCGCACCTGCTCGCCGAGGAGGGCGTGCCGGTCGGAAAGCGGCTGGTTGGCATCAGCGTGCGGGAGCCGGGGCGGGCCGCCGAGCGGCTGGACGTGGACGGCTACCACCGGCTGCTGGCCCAGATCGGTGACTTCCTGGTGCACCGGATCGACGCGTACGTGCTGTTCGTGCCGATGGAACGCGACGACATCCGGCACGCCCACGGGGTGCTCTCCCACATGGTCGCCGCCGATCGGGGGCGAATCCTGCACGGCACCTACTCTCCACAACAGGTGCTCGGGCTGATGCGGCACTTCGACCTGGCCGTCGGCATGCGCCTGCACTTCCTGATCTTCGCGGCGATGGTCGGCACACCGTTCCTGCCCCTGCCGTACGCCGGCAAGGTCTTCGACCTGGCCCAGCGGCTCGGCGTGCCGGCCCTGCGCGGCGTGGAGCGGGAGGTCGAGGGGCCGCTGTTGGCCGAGGTCGACCGGCTGTGGGACGAGCGGGAGCAACGCGCCGAGGCCACCGCCCGCCGGGTGGCGGAGGTGTGCGAGCAGGCGCGGGGCACCTCCGAGGTCACCCGCGGCGTGTTGGAGGGCCTGCGCAGCCAGGCCCTGACCCGGGTCTGAGTGGGCGCTCAGACCGCGGGGCCGGTCCACCGGTAGCGCCACTCGCGGGCCTCTTCGTGGGCGGTCTCCAGCTCGTAGATCTGTGCCCCCGCCAGCCCACCCGAGCCGAGGTGGTGGTGGGTCAGCGGTGGACGGCCGTTGCTGTCCAGTTCGACGGTGATGGTCTGCCCGTCCGCCGAGCCGCCGACGAGAAGGATCCGCACGGATGAAGCCATGCGCCCATCCTGCCCGTCGTGTCGCCCGCCCGCAGCGATAGCGGGGCAGCGGGGCGACCCGGCTCGTGGCTAGGGTCGGCGGATGGAGCAGACGATCGATCCGACGCTCGGTCCGGTGCTCGCCCGCACCGGCGACGAGCGTGCCGTACTGGACTCGTTTCTCGACTTCCACCGCGCCGTGCTGTTGCGCAAGCTGCGCGGTCTCTCCGACGCCGACGCCGGTCGACGGCTGGTGCCCTCGGCGACCACGCTCGCCGGGCTGGTCAAGCACCTGACCCTGGTCGAGCGGAACTGGTTTCCGACCCTGCTGGCCCCCGAGCCCGGCGACGTCTACCTGACCTCGGAGGAGGACGCGGTGGCGAGCTTCACCCTCGGCGACCAGGACACCGTCGCCGGGCTCACCGAGGCGTACGAGCGGGCCTGCGCACGGTCCCGGTCGATCGCCGCGCGTTTCGACCTCGACCACGTGGTGCCGCACCCACAGCTCGGCGAGGTGTCGCTGCGCTGGATCCTGGTGCACCTGATCGAGGAGACGGCCCGGCACGCCGGCCACGCCGACATCCTCCGCGAGTTGACGGACGGCGAGTCCGGCGCGATCTGACCCCTCACCCCCACGCGATCTTGCACTTTCTGCCCGGGCATAAAGGGGCATAAGACCCATATCACCGACAGAAACTGCAAGATCGCGCGAGGGGTGCGCCGGGGTGCGCCGGGGTCCCGCCAGGGCCGCATATCCTGGGCGGCGGGCGGCGACGAGGGGGAGCAGGTGCTGGTCATCCACGGGCTGTGGCAGCCCGGCGACGGCTCGACCGGCGGCCTCGCCGTCTGGGCCGAGGACAGCGCCGCGCCACAGGCGCCGGCCCGTCCCGGCCGGCCTCCCCGGGAGCGCCCGCATCCCTTCGCCGCCGGGCACGCCGACCTGGCCGCCGTCCTCGGCGACGTCGCCGAGCCGACCCGCCCGGACACCGCGCTGCTGACCCTGCCCACCCGGGCCGGCACGCCCACCGACTCACCCGAGCTGATCCGGGCCACCGTCGCACCCCCGGTCCGCGGCCGGCTCACCCTGGCCGGGTGGCGGGTCCCCGTGCTGGTGTACGCCCCAGACGACGCGCTGCCGCTGCTGCGCTCCCTGGACGACCTCCCGGCGGTGCCCGGAGCCACCCTGCGTCACCTCGCCGAGTTGGCCGACTTCGCCGCCGACCTGGTGTCCCGGGGCCGGGTGCTCCCCGGCGTCGCCGCGCCAGGCATGGCCGCAGGGGCCTCGTCGGGCGGTTCCGCGCGGGTGTCGGCGTGTGCGGTGTGGCGGCCGCTGTTGACCGGCACCGACGCCGGCTGGGCCCGATCGCTGGCCCTGGCCCTGCCGCCGGCCGCCCGAGCCGCCGCCGTGCGGCAGCCCACCCCGACCTCGGCCCTCTCGACCTCGGCCGACCAGGGTGGGGTTGAGCTGCCGGCTGCCGTGCTGGTCGCGGACGCGCTCGACGCGTTGACCGACGCCGCCGCGCGGGCTGCCCTGGCGACCACCACGCTGGCCCGGGGACTGCGGCCGGGTGGCCCGGCACCGGCCTGGTTGGCCGCGCTCGCCGGCCCGCAGCGGGACTTCACCACCGACCCGGCCAAGTTGGCCACCCTGCGCGAGGAGCTGGACGCCTGGCAGCGGGACGCCGCCGGCGGCCCGGTGCGGGCCAGTTTCCGGCTGGTGGAACCAGCCCCCGACGAGATCACCGAACCCATCCTGGCCACTCGCCCGGCACCGCCGGGGAGCACGCCGGGGCCGGCCGAGAGCACGTCAGCGCCGGCGCAGAGCACGTCGGCGCCGGCCGAGAGCACGCCACTGCCGACCGACATCGTGCCGGTGGCGATGGAGCCCGTCGGTGGCGCACGGTGGCGGCTGGAGTTCGGGTTGCAGGCGGCGGACGAGCCCGGCCTGCACGTCGACGCCGGGCAGGTCTGGCGGGCACCGCAGACGCTCGGCGGGCTGGCCGGTCGCACGAGCAGCCCGCAGGAGACGTTGCTGGCCGAGCTGGGTCGGGCCAGTCGGCTCTGGCCGGACCTGGACGCCGCGCTACGCACCGCCGCTCCCGAGGCGATGGACCTGGATGTCGAGGGAGCGCACCGGTTCCTCAGCGAGGGTGCCCCGGTGCTGCACGCGGCCGGCTTCGGGGTGCTGCTGCCCTCGTGGTGGCAGCGTAGGTCCGCGCGGCTCGGCGCTCGGCTGCGGGCCCGCAGCCGCACCGCGCCGGGCACTGTCGGTGGCACCGAGGCAGGTGTCGGTCTGGACGCCCTCGTCGACTACCGCTGGGAGATCGCCCTCGGTGACCAGCCGTTGTCCGCCGAGGAGTTGGCGGCGTTGGCCGAGATGAAGACCCCGCTGGTGCGGCTGCGCGGCCGGTGGGTCGAACTGGACCCGGGGCGGCTGGCCGCCGGTCTGCGTCTGCTCCGCTCGGCGGGTGAGCTGAGCGTCGCCGACCTGCTCCGCCTCGGCCTGGCCGACGGCGAGGCCACCGGAGCGCTGCCGGTGCTGGAGGTGACCGCCGACGGGGCGCTGGGCGACCTGCTCGCCGGGGCGGTCGAACGCCGGCTCACCCCGCTGGACCCGCCGCCGGGCTTCCAGGGGACGCTGCGCCCGTACCAGCAGCGCGGACTGGCCTGGCTTGCCTTCCTGCGCTCGCTCGGTCTGGGGGGCGTGCTCGCCGACGACATGGGGCTGGGCAAGACCGTGCAGATGCTCGCGCTGCTCGCCGGGGATCCACCGGACGCCGGGCCGACGCTGCTGGTCTGTCCGATGTCGCTGGTCGGCAACTGGCAACGGGAGGCGGCACGGTTCACGCCGACGCTGCGGGTACACGTACACCATGGCGCGGAGCGCGCGCGGGGGGCGGAGTTCACCGCGGCCGCGCACGGCGCGGACCTGGTCCTCACCACCTACTCGGTGGCCGCCCGCGATGCCGTCGACCTGGCTGGCATCGACTGGCACCGGGTGGTGGTGGACGAGGCGCAGGCGATCAAGAACGCGTCGACCCGGCAGGCCGAGGCGGTCCGCGCGCTGCCCGCCCGGCAGCGGGTGGCGGTGACCGGTACGCCTGTGGAGAACCGGCTCGCCGACCTGTGGTCGATCATGCAGTTCGCCAACCCGGGCCTGCTCGGGCCGGCGGCGACGTTCCGCAAGCGGTTCGCCGAGCCGATCGAGCGGCACGGTGACGCCGAGGCCGCCGAGCGGCTGCGCCGCATCACCGGCCCATTTGTGTTGCGCCGACTCAAGACCGACTCGTCGATCATCTCGGATCTGCCGGAGAAGTTGGAGATGGAGGTGGTCTGCAACCTCACCGCGGAGCAGGCTGCGCTGTACCGGGTGGTGGTCGACGACATGCTGGCCCGGATCGAGACCAGCGACGGCATCGAGCGACGCGGCCTGGTGCTGGCCACCATGACCCGCCTCAAGCAGGTCTGCAACCACCCGGCCCAACTGCTGCGCGACGGCTCGGCGTTGGAGGGCCGCTCCGGCAAGCTGGCCCGACTGACCGAGATCCTGGAGGAGGTGCTGGCGGCGGGCGAGCGGGCGCTGCTGTTCACCCAGTACGCCGAGTTCGGTGCGATGCTGCGGGGTCACCTGTCGGCGCGGTTCGGTCGGGAGGTGTTGTTCCTGCACGGCGGTCTCGGCAAGGCCGAACGGGACGCCCTGGTGCAGCGCTTCCAGTCGGCGGACGGGCCGCCGCTGTTCGTCCTCTCCCTCAAGGCCGGTGGCACCGGGCTCACCCTGACCGCCGCCAACCACGTGGTGCACGTGGACCGGTGGTGGAACCCGGCGGTGGAGGACCAGGCCACCGATCGGGCGTTCCGCATCGGTCAGCGTCGGCGGGTGCAGGTCCGCAAGTTCGTCTGCGCGGGGACGGTGGAGGAGAAGGTGGCCGCGCTGATCGCGGACAAGCGCAACCTCGCCGAGCGGGTGGTCGGCACCGGCGAGCAGTGGATCACCGAGTTGTCCACCGGCCAGTTGCGCGACCTGTTCGCCCTGGAGGCCGGGGCGGTGGTGGAGTGAGCGAGCGGAGCGCTGGAGTGAGCCAGCCGAGTACCGACCGGTTCGCCGACTACGGGCGGCCCCGCCGGGTCGACGGGGGCCTGCGGGCGCGCAGCGCCCGGGGCGCGATCGGCCGTTCCTGGTGGTCGCGGCGTTTCCTGGAGGTGCTGGAGTCGTTCGCGCTCGGCACCCGGCTGACCCGTGGCCGGTCGTACGCGCGAGCCGGTCAGGTGCTCACACTCGACATCGCACCGGGTCGGGTCAGCGCGGTGGTGCAGGGCTCCCGCCCGCAGCCGTACCAGGTGTCGATCGCGCTGGAGTCGTTCCCGGCCGCACTCTGGTCCCGGATCGAGGCGGAGTTGGCCGGCCAGGCGTTCTTCAGCGCCCGGCTGCTCGCCGGGGACCTGCCCGACGAGCTGGAGGAGCTGTTCGTCGCCGCTGGCGCGCCGCTCTTCCCGGCCAGCGTGGACGAGTTGACCCAGCGGTGCAACTGCCCCGACTTCGCGGTGCCGTGCAAGCACCTCGCGGCGACGTTCTACCTGCTGGCCGAGGCGTTCGACGCGGACCCGTTCGAGTTGCTGCACTGGCGCGGCCGGTCCCGCGCCGAGCTGCTCGACGAGCTGCGTGCCCGGCGGGTCGAGGCCACCGGCGCCGCCCCGCCACCCGCCCCGGTCGCCGCACCGTCCGAACCGGACGAAGGGGCGTCCGCAGTGGACGTCGTGGCACCGGTCGGCGCGGCCCGCGCCCTCGCCGGGCTACCGGCGACCCCGCTCGCCGAATCGGCGGACCGGTTCTGGATGCCGTCGGTGCCGCTGCCCGATCGGCCACCCCGACTGGCCACCGGCCCGGACCTCCTGCTGCGCCAGCTCGGCGCGCCAGCGCCGGCCATCGGCGGGCCGGGACTGCTCGAACGGTTGCGGCGCGCGTACCGTGCCTTCGGCCCGGCCGACCGGTGAGCCGTCACGTCCACCGGCGGCGGAACCGCCACATGATCGCGGCGTTCGCCACCAGCACCACCGCGCAGATCGCGCCGGTCAACCGACCGGCGAACACGGCTATCGCCGGCAGCGACGCCCACAGCACGATGGTCAACAACATCAGGTAGCGGCCCCTGCGGGCCCGAGCCCGGTGGTCCAACCGGGCGAAGAACGCCGGGTCACTCTCCCGGAGCTGACGGGTGATCTGGTCGAACCTGCGCTGATCCTCTTTGCTGAGCATGGCGCTGCCTTCCCCTCACGCGTTCAGCGGTTCGGCGGCATACCCGCTGCTGCGGCGGCTCACGCTCACCCGCTGCTGCTACTTTCCGCCACGTGAGGTCACCTCATGTCCGGCTTATCCAAACCTTAAGTTTGCCTGTGGTGGCGAGCAGCGTGGAACGTGTCGCGTATGGCGGCCCGGTCCGGTCCGTGCCCCGCTGCGGCGCGTACGCCCTGCTGGGAAGGTCCGCGCACGGCCACCACCCCCCGCCTGCTCGCGATGCCGCACTGAGCGCTGTCTTAAGTGCCCTCCCGCAGGTGTTCAGCCCACCTTGAAGGCACCTGAGGGCTTGGCTACCTTGCCGTAGCAACCCCCTCAGGCAACAGTCGCCGCACCTGCCGCACCTGCCCGGTCGCAGTTCTCGGCGCTCATCAGAAATCGGGATTGGTACATGGCCGACCAGAATGTGCCACCACGTCGACCGCGGGACGACCGCGGTTGGGACGGACGCCAGCACCACAGCGCGGACGGCTACGGCGACCCCCACACGCCCGCGTCGTACGGGCACGACTCGCCCCACCCCTACCAGGGCGGCTACCCGGCGCAGGCCGACCCGCGCGAGCAGTACGGCGACGGTTACGCCCACGCCGGACACCCGGCCCCCGGCCCGCGCGGACCGCAGTGGGTCGGCCCGGAGGGTCTCGGCCGGCCGGCGCCGGCGCGACCGGCCGGTGCCGGACTGCCCGCCCTGGACGATGACGACGAGCCGGGCCGCAAGGTCGGCCGGCGCAGGGCCATGGTCGCCCTCGGCGGCACCGCCGCCGTCGTCGCCGGTGGCGCGGCGCTCGCCATGAGCCCGCAGATCCGTGGCCTCTTCGGCGACGAGGCGGCGGCGGCTGGCGACGCGACCGGCAGCACGGTGACCGACGGCACCGCGGCGCGGCCCAGTGGACAGCAGCCCAGCACGGTGCGGACGTACACCGAGCAGAACGAGAGCTACATGGGCTCTCGGGCCGGTGAGGCGCTGAAGAAGAACGCGCCGACGAGTGGACGGACCCTGCCCGGCCCGGCCGCCGCCGCGGCGGCGACCAAGGTGACAGTCAAGACGGTGCTGGCCAAGGACCCGATCCTGCACCTGGCCCGGCGCGCCACCTTCGGGCCGACGCCCGCCGTGATCGCCGACATCAAGAGCCAGGGCATCGACGCCTGGATCCGCGCCCAGTTGGAGCCGGACAAGATCGAGCCGAGCAAGGCCGAGCTGAAGCTCTCCGAACTGCCCACCCTGAAGCTCACCCCACAGCAGTTGCGCACCCAGCGCGACCAGCTCAACGAGCAGGGCGCCCAGCCGGAGCGGGAGATGGTCGACGCCACCATCGCCCGGCAGATCTGGTCCAAGCGCCAACTGTTCGAGGTGATGGTCGACTTCTGGAACGACTTCCTGCACGTCGCGGCCGACTTCGACGGCGGCGAGGTGCACCGCAACTCGTTCGACCAGGACGTCGTGCGCAAGCACGCGCTGGGCAGCTACCCGGAGATGCTCGTCGCCGCGAACAAGCACCCCGCGCTGCTGATCTACCTGAACCAGAAGGACTCCCGCAAGGACGCGATCAACGAGAACCTCGCCCGGGAGAACCTCGAGCTCTACTCGGTCGGCGTCGACGGCGGCTACGAGGAGCAGGACGTCCGGCAGGCGGCCATGCTGCAGACCGGCCGCGGCATCGACCGGGACGGCAAGTACGTCTTCAAGCCGGAACAGCACTACGTCGGCAAGGTGAAGATCCTCGGCTTCACCCACGCCAACGACTCCCAGGACCCGAAGAAGGCCGACGCGGCGATCGACGCGTACATCGCCTACATCGCGCTGCACCCGTCGACCGCGAAGTACGTCGCGCAGAGCCTGGCGACCCGGTTCGTGTCGGACACCCCGCCGAAGTCCCTGGTGGACCGGCTGGCCAAGACGTACACCACCAACAACGGCCTGATCAAGCCGGTGCTGATGGCGCTGTTCAGCTCCTCGGAGTTCTGGGCCGGCGTGGGCCAGAAGGTGCGCCGGCCGATGGAGTACCTGGTCGCCACGTACCGCGCCCTGGGTGTGTCACCGGAGGCGTCGCCGAAGCACAACAACGGCGACAACAAGCGCACCCCGTACGCCCGGGGCCTGCGGCAGATCCACGACAAGCTGCGCGAGTTGGGCCACTACCCGATGGGTCAGCCCACCCCGGACGGCTACCCGGACGTCTACGTCGCCTGGACGTCGGCCGGCACCATGGTCAACGGCTGGAACGAGGCGGGCGAGATCATTGCCGGCTACCGCACCGCCTTCACGTACACGGCGCCCGAGAAGCTGATCGCCAAGCCGCCGGCCACCGCCGGGGCGTACGTGGACGCGCTCTCCCAGCGGCTGGTGGGTCAGCAGCTGAGCACGCGGGAGAAGACCCTCATCCTCGGTGTGGCCGGCGTGCCGGCGACCGCCAAGGTGGACGCCACGTTCAACGGGGCCATCACCGCCGTCGCGCGGGCGATCCTCGCTTCCCCCCAGCACCACCTCCGGTGAGGCACCCGATGGAGAAGACTGTGTACAACTCTTTCCCCCTGCACCCCGAATGCCCCGACGTGCGACGGCTGGCCGACAACCCGGCCGAGGCGTTGCTGCGCGCCGAGGCGGACATCGTCGCCGCCGAGAGCGCCGCCGAGCGGGACCGCTACCGCACCCTGGAAAACCTGGAAGAGGCCCAGCAGGACGGTCGTGGCGTCACCCGCCGGACGTTCGTCGTGGGTGCCGCCGCCACCGCCACGGCTCTGGCCACCGCCCAGTTCGTCACCACGTCGGCGTCGTTCGCGGCGACCCCGACCGGCACCCTGATCCACGTCTTCCTCTACGGCGGCCTGGACGGGCTGAGCCTGGTCGCGCCGGACAACGACCCCGTGCTCGCCAAGGACCGTCCCGACCTGCTGCTCGGCAACGACTCCCTGGCCCTGCAGCGTGGCTTCAAACTGACCAGCGCGTTCAAGCCGCTGGAGAAGTGGCTCACGGCCGGTCAGTTGGGCTTCGTCCCGGGTACCTCGGACCCGCGGCTGTCCCGCAGCCACTTCCAGGCCGCGGACGCCTGCAACCTGGGTGGTCTGCCCAACGAGACCGGCGGTCGGGGCTGGCTCGACGGTCTGGTCGACCACCTGGGCAAGGGCACCGCGTTCCGCAGCGTCGGCATCGGCAGCACGCTGCCCCGCTCACTTGTGGGCACCAACGGCGCGCTGTCGCTGAACAACGTGGGGTCGCTGCGGCTCAACGGCGACCAGCGGTACCGGGCTGCCACCGAGGCGGCCATCAAGGGGCTCTTCACCGGGATCAACCACCCCGTGGAGGAGGCCGTGCAGGAGGGCATGGGCGCGCTGGCCACCGCCCAGCAGTTGGCGGCCAAGCCGTACGAGCCCGCCGAGGGCGTCAAGTACGAGGGCGTCGGCAACTCGTTCAAGCAGCTCGCCCAGCTCATCAAGGGCGGCGCGAACGTCCGGGTCGCCACCGTCGGGATGGGCGGTTACGACACCCACGAGAACCAGGGCACCGCCGCGGGCGGCCAACTGCACCGCCGGCTGAACGAGCTGGCCAGCGCGATGGCGGCCTTCTTCACCGACCTCGGCCCGCAGGCCGCCGACGTGACGATCATGGTGTCCAGCGAGTTCGGACGCCGGATCCGCTCCAACACCGGCGGCACCGACCACGGGCACGGTGGGGTGGTCACCATCCTGTCCGGCAAGAAGCTGGCCGGCTCGCTGCTCGGCGACTGGAACGGTCTGGACAAGCCGGACTCCGGTGACGTGCCGGAGTACAACAACATGTTCAACGTGTACGGGGCCGTGGCCCAGGGCCGGTTCGGGCTCACCAACGCGGAGGTCGAGAAGGTCTTCCCCCGCCAGAAGTACGCCCCGATGAAGCTGTACGCGTGACGCATTCGCACACCCACGCCGCCGGCCGTCGTACCGGGACCTCGTCCCGGCACGGCGGCCGGTCGGCTGCGCCCGTACCCCCGCAGGTGCCGGACCGGCGCGGACCCGGCGGCCGGCGGTTGCTCGGCCTGCTGCTCCTGGTCGGCCTGCTCGCCAGCGTGCTGCCGTGGTGGTTGGGCACCCCCGCCGGTTCGTTGCGCAGCACCGCGTCCACCATCACCGCGGCGGGCCGGATCAGCGGTCTGATCGCCGGCTACCTGCTGCTGGTGCAGGTGCTGATGATGAGCCGGCTGCCGGTGCTGGAACGGTGGATCGGCGGCGAGCAGGTGGCCCGCTGGCACCGCGACGTCGGCGCCACCCTGCTGGTCGCCGTGCTGGCGCACCTGTCGCTGATCGTCGTCGGCTACGCCGACCTGCGCAACCAGTCGCTCCTCGCCGAGGTCGGCACGCTGCTCGGTGACTACGAGGACATGGTGTCGGCGTTCGTCGCCGCCGGCATCATGATGCTCGTCGGGCTCAGCAGCATCCGGGCCATCCGGCGGGCGCTGCCCTACGAGCTGTGGCATGCCCTGCACCTGTCCAGCTACCTGGTGCTGCTGCTCGGCTTCGGCCACCAGTTCACCCACGGCGCGCAGCTCTACAAGCCCGGTCCGGTCCGCACCGGCTGGATCGCGCTGTACCTGCTGGTGGTCGCCGCCCTGCTCTGGGGTCGGGTGCTCGCGCCGCTGGCGTTCAACCTGCGCTACAAACTGCGGGTCGCCGACGTGGTCGCCGAGAGTCCCGACACCATCTCCATCTACCTCACCGGCGAGCGGCTCGGTCGGCTGGCGATGCTCGGCGGCCAGTACTTCCGCTGGCGCTTCCTCACCAGGGGCTGCTGGTGGCAGTCGCACCCGTTCTCCGTCTCGGCTGCCGCGAACGGCCGCTGGTTGCGGCTCACCGTCAAGGTCGTCGGCGCGCACACCGGGGACCTGCGGGACCTGACCCCGGGCACCCGGGTCTGGGCCCAGGGCCCCTCGGGCACCTTCACCGCCGCGCACCGGGTCCGCGAGCGGGCCCTGCTGATCGCGGGCGGCAGCGGCATCACACCGATCCGGGCGATGCTTGAGGAGTTGCCGCCGGGCGCAGCCCTGATCTACCGGGCCCGTACCCCCGCCGACGTGCTGCTCAGCCGTGAGCTGGACTGGCTGGCGCAGGAGCGCGACACCTCGGTCTGGTACGTCATCGGGTCCCGCGACGACCCCGGCCCCCGCCAACTGATGAGCCCGGACGGGTTGCGTCAACTGGTACCCGACGTGGCCCGGCGCGACGTCTACCTGTGTGGGCCACCCGGCCTGGTGGAACAGTCGGTGCGCGCGCTGCGCCGGGCCGGCGTGCCCCGACGGCAGATCCACCTGGCCACGTTCGAGTTGTAGGAAGGCATCCCATGCGTCGCGCGTTGCTCGCGATCACCGGCCTGGCCGCCAGCACCACCGCGCTCGTGGTGTTCAAGGGGGCGCCGGCCGCCACCCAGGTCGCCCAGAACCTGCCCACCGCCCAGCCGGTCGACCCCACCCCGCAGGACGTGGACCCGGCCGCCGATCCGGCCGCCGACGCGGCTGCCGATCCGGCCGCCGGGGCACCGACGCCGTCGGTGGCGCCAAGCGCGCCGTCGTCGGCCAAACCCACCAAGAGCACCGCCCGGCCGCCCAGCACCCCCCGCACCACCACGAAGGCTCCGACCGCGCCACGGCCCACCACCAAGGCGCCGCAGCCGACCACCCGCCGGATCACCGGGCCGGGCGTGGACAACGAGTACGGGTACGTGCAGGTGCAGATCGTGGTGTCCGGCAACCGGATCGTCGACGTCGTCGCACTGTCGCTGCCCAGCGGGGGTGAGTCCGACATCCACAGCGACGACGTCAGCGGCCGGTACGACGGAAGCGGCGGCGAGGTGGTGCAGAAGCAGAGCGCCAACGTCAACACCGTCTCCGGTGCCACCGAGACCAGCAACTCCTACAAGCAGTCGCTGCGGGGCGCGATCGAGCAGGCGTTCTGACGTGCCGGCGGCGCTGATCCGACCCGGGCTGTGCCGGGTCGAGCAGATCATGGGTACGGCGATCACCCTGGACCTCGCCGACGACCTGCCGCCGGCCACCCTGTCCGCGTTGGCCGACGACGTCTTCTCCTGGATGCGTGAGGTGGACGCCCGGTTCAGCACGTACCAGCCGGACAGCGAGCTGTGCCGCTTCGACCGGGGTGCGGTGCCGCTCTCCGCGGCCTCGGCGGATCTGCGGTTCGTGCTGGAGACCTGTGCCGACCTGTGGGGGGCCACCGATGGGTTCTTCGACGCGTACGCCACCGGGCGGCTCGACCCGTCCGGTTTCGTCAAGGGGTGGGCCGCCCAGGTCGCCTCGGATCGCCTGCTCGCCGCCGGTGCCGCGAACCACTGCGTGAACGCCGGCGGTGACCTGCGGGTGCGTGGCCTGTCCCCGACCGGGGCACCGTGGCGCATCGGCATCCGGCACCCCTGGGACGCCATGGCGACCTGCCTGGTGCTCACCGGCACCGACCTGGCCGTGGCCACGTCCGGCGTCTACGAGCGGGGCCGGCACGTGCTGGACCCCCGCCGGGGCACCCCGGCCAGCGGGTTGCGCTCGGTGACGGTGGTCGGCACGGACCTCGGCGTGGCCGACGCGTACGCCACCGCCGCCCTGGCCATGGGCGTCCCCGGTCTGGCCTGGCTGAACACCCTCGAAGACCACACCCATGCGGTCGTGACCGACGACGCCCGCCAGCACCATTCCACCGGCCTACCGCTAACCCCCTAACCCCCCGGCCCTAGCCCTAGCCCGCGCCCGCGCCCCCGCCCCCCGCGCCCCCGCGATCTTGCAGTTTCTGTCTGTCATTCGTCCTGGTTTGCGGAAAATGTCGCGGCAGAAAGTGCAAGATCGCGGGCGGGGTGGGGTGGGGTTAGCGGACTGGGCGGTGGGTGCCGGCTGGGCGGGAGCCGGTGGGGCGTGGGCGGCCGGGCCGCGAGCCGGACGGTCGGGTGCCGGCCCAACGGTGCGGTCGGCGGCTGCGTCGGGGCGGCTCGGTGCCGCCGGGATAGGGCGTTCTGTCGTCCGTGGACATCGTTCCCCCGTTCGTGGCGCGCGTTGCGCGCCGTCTCCCTGTCAACGAGGACCGGAGTCCCGGCGACGCTGTCGGGCACCTGATCGAATCGTCGCTCGGGCCGGTGTCACCGGCCTCGCCGGGGCAGCGGCAGGTGACCGGGGAGCAGGTCGGGGGCGAGGGTCACCCCGGCGGCGCGCAGCGCCCCGATCAACGTGTTCTGTACGAGGTACGAATCCGGCAGTTGCCAACGAGCCTGCTCGGGGGCGACCGCCCAACGGACCGTCCCCTCCGGCAGCCGGGTGGGCGGCGCGGGGATCCACGAGCCCGGCCCGTGCCGGACCACGTGGAAGCAGTGCTCCAACTCCGGCCGGAGCGGGTCGCCGGGGCGGACCAGGAACATCCACCGCCCGGTGGGGGTGACGAGCACCGGCCCCCGTACGCCGGTGCCGGCCGGGTGGATCCGCACCGCGTCGAGCACGTGCCGGCCCAGGTGGGCGGGCACCTCCAGCACGTCGAAGGTCCGGCCGGTGGGCAGCAGCACCCCGTGTGGGCGGTTGCGCCACCAGGTGGCCACCCGGGCCGGGTCGGCGCTGGCGGCCAACTCCCAGTTCTCCAGGGCGGGGTGGCAGCCCACGGTGGGACATCCGGCCCGGCCGCAGACGAAGCGACTGCGGGCCAGGCAGGCCCCGGGCGTGACCTCCCATCCGTGGCTGGCGTACCGCATGGCGACCCGGCGCAGCCGGGCTCGTTCCAGTGGTGACAGTTCGGCGACTCGTGGTACGACGTTCCCCCACATGTGTGCCATCTCCCTCCGTCGGGCCCGGCGGTCGCCAGGTCGCATGTCGAGCACCGTCACTGCCGTAACCCACGATCGTTGAGGTTGACGAACGGCTCGTGCAAGTTGCACGAAAGTACGAGCACTGGCCGTTCGGCTGACGTACATCGTGTGCGACCAGCGAAAACCTGAAAGCGAACGGCGTTCGCCGCACCCGCAGGCATCGCCCGGGCTCGATCGGTCGGCGGTGACAGAGGAGGATGGGCAGATGGACGAGCTACCCATAGGACGGCGAGTGGCCTACTGGCGGGGGCGCCGCAAGATGTCGCAACAGGTCTTCGCCGACCGGCTCGGCAAGTCCAAGAGTTGGGTGGACAAGGTCGAACGTGGCGTCCGCCGGTTGGACAAGTTCTCTGTCCTCTACGAGATCGCCGACATCCTCCAGATGGACGTGCAACTGCTGATGGGCAAGGATCCGGAGCGCCGCGCCGACGCCCTCAACTGCATCGACCAGGTCGAGGTGCAGGAGATCCGGGCCGCGCTGGAACGCTACGACTCGATGAGCGCGTACTTCGACGCGGTGCCGTCTCCGCCGCCGCTGGACGACCTGCGCAAGGCCGTCAACCACGCCTGGCTCACCTACCAGTACGGCCGCTACGGCATGCTCACCCGGGCCCTGCCGAAGCTGCTGCGCGACGCCCAGGCGGCCGACGCCGCCTACGGCGGTGGGCAGGCCGCCGAGGCGGCCCACCTGCTCGGCCAGGTCTACCAGATCGCCTCCTCGGTGCTGCGCAAGCTCGGCGAGTGCGAGCTGGCCTGGCTGGCCGCCGACCGGTCGATGGCGGTGGCCCAGCGGGCCGACGACCCGCTGTTGGCCGGCATCGCCACCACCCGGGTGTGCAACGCCCTGGCCGCGATGGGTCGGGCCCGCCCCGCACTGGAGCTGAACGTCCAGATCGCCAACCGGCTGGCACCGGGCGGAAGCAACGAGGTCACTCCGGCCCGGCTCTCCGTCTACGGGCTGCTGCTGCTCCAGGGTGCGATGGCCGCGGCCCGCATCGGCGACTCGGCAAGCGTCGACGACCTGATCAACTGTGCGCAGGAGGCCGCCACCCTGCTCGGTGGCGACCACAACCACTACTGGACGTCGTTCGGCCCGACAAACGTCGAGCTGCACCGGGCCGCCGCCGCGGTGGAGCTGGGCGACGGGGGTCGGGCGGTGGAGGTGCACCACCGCCTCGCCGAGCACTCCTTCAACGCGTTGCTGCCCGAACGCCGCGCCCACCACCTGCTCGACATCGCCCGCGGGTACGCCCAGGTCGGCGACGTGGCGAACGCCGGCGAGATGTTGCTGATGGGTGATCGGCTTGCGCCGTCGGAGATCCGCTGCCGGCCGATCGCCCACGAGGTGATGTCGGACGTCCTTCGTCGCACACGTGGTGCGCCGCCTTCTCCGGTAGCGGAGTTGGCTGAGCACATGGGAGTAGGGGTATGACCGCGGAGCCGGTGTGATGGCCGGTTCAGCGCGCAGCAGCGGGCACCGTGAGGTGCTCTACGTCATCGCCTGCGGTTCGCCGCTGGCCCGCAGGGTCGGGGAGTTGGTCGACCTGGCGCAGCAGGACGGCTGGGACGTCTGCGTGGTCGTCACGCCGGACGGCGCCAAGTTCGTCGACAAGGCCGCCCTGGCCCGGCAGACCGGCCACCCGGTGCGGACGCACTACAAAAATCCCGGCGACCCGGACGTGTTGCCGCCCGCCGACGCAATGATCGTCTGCCCGGCGACAGTCAACACGGTCAACAAGTGGGCGGCCGGGATCACCGACACGCTCGCGCTGGGGCTGCTGGTCGAGGCGCAGGGCAAAGGCGTCCCCATCGTGGCGGTGCCGTACACCAACGTCGCGATGGCCGCCCACCCGGCGTTCCGAGCCGGCGTGGCCCGGCTGGCCGAGTGGGGTGTCACGGTGCTCTTCGGTGACGACGTGGTCGCCCTGCACCCGCCCGGCACGGGGGAGCAACACCTGCACGCCTTCCCGTGGGCGATGCCTCTGGCCGCGCTGCACGCCGTCGCCGTGGGAGCCGTCTAGGGCCCACGGCGGCGCCCGCGCGCGGTGCGACCGGGCCGGGCGTCACCGCTGGGCCGCCCCCGCGCCGGTAAACTGGCCCGCCGTGAGCACTAGCAGATCCGTTCCCACGGTGACCGACGTGGTGGCCGAGCTGGAACGGCGCTATCCACCGGTCTGGGCCGAGGACTGGGACCGGGTGGGCCTGGTGCTCGGCGAGCCGACCGCCCCGGTCCGCCGGGTGCTCTGCGTGGTCGACGTGGTGCCCGAGACGGTCGCCGAAGCGCTGGCCGCCGACGTGGACATGATCGTCGCGCATCACCCGCTGTTGCTGCGCGGGGTCTCGTCGGTGGCGCCGACGACTGTCAAGGGCCGGATCATCCACCAACTGATCCGCGCCGGCGTGGCGCTCTACGCGGCGCACACCAACGCCGACGTGGCGTCCCCCGGCGTCTCCGACGCCCTCGCCGCCCGATTCGGGCTGACCGGGCTGCGCCCGTTGCAACGGCCCGCGCCCGGGTCGGCCGCCCACGGCGACGACAGGGGTTTCGGCCGGGTCGGCGACTTGCCCGAGCCGATGACTCTCGCCGAGCTGACCCGACACGCGGCCGCCGTGCTCCCCGTCACGTCCTGGGGAGTTCGCGCCGCGGGGGATCCCGGGCGTATGGTTCGTACCCTCGCCGTCAGCGGCGGGTCGGGGGACAGCTTCCTCGGCGCCGCGACCGCCGCCGGGGTGGACGCGTTCCTCACCTCCGACCTGCGGCACCACCCGGCCGGCGAGCACCTCGCCGCCGATGGTCCCGCCCTGATCGACGCCGCCCACTGGGCGACCGAACGACCGTGGCTGGACGACCTGGCCGCCCTCCTGCGGGAGGCGCTGGGCGTCGAGACGCTGGTGTCCGACCTGGATACCGACCCGTGGACCGTGCATGCCGCCGCACCCGTTGTGGACGACAAGGAGCCCGACCGTGAAGGCTGACCCTCAGGTGCAGCGCCGCCTGCTCGACCTCCAGGCGATCGACACCAACCTCGCCCAGCTCGCCCACCGCAGGCGGACGCTTGCCGAGCGGGCCGAGCTGGAGTCGCTGGCCCGGGAGCTGTCGTCGTTGGAGGACGAGCGGGTCCGTGCCCAGGTGGCGGTCGACGACCTGGACCGGGACATCGCCCGGCTGGAGAAGGACGTCGACCAGGTCCGCGCCCGCAAGGAGAAGGACGAGAACCGGCTGGCCGCCGGCACCGGCCCGGCCCGCGAGTTGGAGGCACTCCAGCACGAGCTGGTCTCGCTGAAGCGGCGCCAGGGCGACCTGGAGGACGCCGAACTGGAGCTGATGGAGCAGCGCGAGACCGCGCAGAGCTTCCTGGACGGCGTGGAGCAGCGGCTGGCCGACACCCGGGACAAGCGGGCCGCGACCGAGCAGCGCCGCGACGACGCACTGGCCGAGATCGCCAAGGAGGAGGAGTTCAAGCGGGGGGCTCGTCAGCCGCTCGCCGCCGACCTCCCGAGCGACCTGGTCAACCTCTACGACAAGATCCGCGAGGACACCGGCCTCGGTGCCGCGCTGCTCACCGCGGGCCGCTGCGGCGGGTGCCGGCTGGAACTGTCCGGTGCCGACCTGGCCCGCATCCGCAAGGCGGCCCCGGACGACGTGGTCCGCTGCGAGGACTGCCGCCGGATCATGGTCCGTACCAACGAGTCGGGTCTGTAGGTCGTGGCACCGCGCGTGGTCGCCGTCGAGGCCGACGGTGGGTCCCGGGGCAACCCCGGCCCCGCCGGCTACGGCGCGGTGGTGCTCGACCCGGAGACCGGCGAGGTGCTCGCCGAGCGCTCCGAGTCGCTGGGTACGACGACCAACAACGTCGCCGAGTACCAGGGGCTGATCGCCGGCCTGACCGCCGCCGCCGAGCTGGGTGCCGCCGAGGTGGACGTCCGGATGGACTCCAAGCTGGTGGTCGAGCAGATGTGCGGCCGGTGGCAGATCAAGCACCCCGGCCTGCGGCCCCTGGCCGCCCAGGCCGCCGGGTTGGTGGGCCGGTTCACCGCCGTCCGGTTCACCTGGATTCCGCGCGAGAAGAACCGGCACGCCGACGCGCTCGCCAACGCCGCCATGGACGCCGCCGCCGGCCGTCCCACCTCGGCCCGGACGACGGGCCAACCGCCGGCGGCACCCGCGACCGGCAGCGACCCGGCGACCGTACCGGCCTCGTGGGAGCCACGGCCGACCTTCACCGCCACCCGGCTGATCCTGGTCCGCCACGGCGAGACCGAGTACACCGAGCAGCGGCGCTACTCCGGCCGGGGTGACGTGCCCCTGTCCGAGCGCGGCCGGGCCCAGGCCGGGGCGACCGGCGCCCGGGTGGCCGCGCTGGCCCCGTCCGTCGCGGCCGTGCTCAGCTCACCGCTGTCCCGGTGTACGGCCACCGCGGCGGCGATCGCCGAAGCGCTCGGCGGTGACGTGCCGGTGCGCACCGAGGACGACCTGATCGAGTGCGACTTCGGGGCGTGGGAGGGGCGCACCTTCGCCGAGGTGCGCCAGCAGTGGCCGGGGGAGATGGACGCCTGGCTCGCCTCACCCCGGATCGCCCCGCCGGGCGGAGAGTCGTTCACCCATGTCGCCGAGCGCGCCCACCGCGTGACAGCAGGGCTGCTCACCGCGTACCCCGGGGAGACCGTGGTGGTGGTCTCGCACGTCTCGCCGATCAAGCTGGTGCTGCGCGACGCCCTCGCGGCCGGCGACGGGTTCCTGCACCGGCTCTTCCTGGACGCGGCCGGCATCTCGGTGCTCGACATGTGGCCCGACGGCGGCGTGGCCGTGCGCACGGTCAACGACACCGCCCACCTCACCGCGCTCTGATCGGCGGCGGTCGGGCCCGTCGGCTCGGCTCGCCCCGCCGCGCGGAAACCCGCACAGTCCCGATCTCGTGCCGTGCCACGGGCCCGGCGGCGGTCTTCGCTGTCCTACTCGGCGTGCCCGTCATTCGGCGCACCGTGATCACCGCTCGGCGCACGACTCGCCGTCCGGGCCGCGTGGCGGTCCGCGCAAAGCCGTAGCCTCCGGCCCGTTACATCGAGATCTTCGACTACCCGGAGGTGTGTCAGATGGCTGCACCCG
This sequence comes from Micromonospora sp. NPDC048935, assembly GCF_043197875.1. Classification (NCBI taxonomy): domain Bacteria; kingdom Bacillati; phylum Actinomycetota; class Actinomycetes; order Micromonosporales; family Micromonosporaceae; genus Micromonospora; species Micromonospora sp. NPDC048935. Next base: position 275,311 of record NZ_JBICTZ010000011.1, read on the forward strand.
AACCGGAGGCGCCCACCACGGCGCCAACCAGGGCGAAGGACCACAGCCCCTGGAACTGGTTGCTCTTCATTCCGATCGTCGTACCGCTGATCCCGGCCTTCTTCAATGGCGACTCGCCCCGGGTCTTCGGCTTCCCGCGCTTCTACTGGCTGCAACTGGCCTTCATCCTGCTCGGCGTCGGCACCACCACATTGGTCTACCAGATGACTAAGAAGCGGGGAGGCCGCTGATGTGGCGCGACCATCTCACCGAGATCATCGTCTTTTCGCTGCTGTTCCTCCTGGTCAGCGCGATGGGCTTCGTGGCCGCCCGGTGGCGGGCACCGAAGGACATGGCGCACCTGGACGAGTGGGGCCTGGGCGGTCGCAGCTTCGGCGGCTGGATCACCTGGTTCCTGGTCGGCGGTGACCTCTACACCGCGTACACCTTCGTGGCGGTGCCGGCGTTGATGTTCGGTGCCGGCGCGGCCGGGTTCTTCGCCGTGCCGTACACCATCGTCATCTACCCGCTGGTCTTCCTGGTGCTGGTGCGCCTCTGGTCGGTGTCGCACCGGCACGGGTTCGTCACGCCTGCCGACTTCGTCCGCAACCGGTTCGACTCGCCGGTGCTGGCCCTGCTGATCGCCATCACCGGCATCGTGGCCACCATGCCGTACATCGCGTTGCAGCTGATCGGCATCGAGGCCGTGCTCAAGACGATGGGCGTCACCGGCGACAACGCGGTGGCCCGGCACCTGCCCATCATCATCGCGTTCGCCATCCTGGCCGCGTACACGTACCAGTCGGGGCTGCGCGCGCCCGCGCTCATCGCGTTCGTCAAGGACAGCCTGATCTACATCGTCATCCTGGTGGCGGTCGTCTACCTGCCGTACAAGCTGGGCGGCTGGGGTGACATCTTCTCCGCCGCGGACGCGAAGTTCGACGCCTCACCCAATCCGAACGACGGCATCCTGCTCAACGGCAACAACCAGCTTCAGTACGTGACGTTGGCGCTCGGCTCGGCATTGGCGCTCTTCCTCTACCCGCACAGCATCACCGGTGTGCTGGCCAGCAAGAACCGCGACGTGATCAAGCGGAACATGTCGGCTCTGCCGGCGTACAGCCTGCTGCTCGGGCTGATCGCGCTGCTCGGCTACATGGCCATCGCGGCGGGGGTGAAGCCGCTGCCCGGCGCGAAGGAGGGCACGGTCGACAACAACACGATCGTGCCGTTGCTGTTCGACCAGCAGTTCCCCGACTGGTTCGCCGGTGTGGCGTACGCCGCGATCGGCATCGGTGCGCTGGTGCCCGCGGCGATCATGTCGATCGCGGCGGCGAACCTGTTCACCCGCAACATCTACAAGGAGTACCTGAAGCGGGACGCCTCCCCGGCCCAGGAGGCGAACGTCTCGAAGATCACCTCGCTGGTGGTGAAGGTCGGCGCGGTGGCCTGCATCGTGTTCCTCGACCCGCAGTTCTCCATCGACCTCCAGCTCATCGGCGGCGTGATCATCCTCCAGACGCTGCCGGCGGTGGCGCTGGGCCTCTACACCCGCTGGTTCCACCGCACCGGCCTGATCGCCGGCTGGGTGGCCGGCATGGGCCTGGGCATGTGGATGCTCTACCAGGTGGCCAGCCCGACGAAGAAGCACTTCGGCGGCTCGGCGTTCCCGCTGTCGGAGTTCGGGTTCGACACCACCAAGACGATCTACGTCGGCATCGTGGCGGTCCTGGTCAACCTGGCCGTCGCGGCGCTGGTGACGCTGGCGCTGCGGGCCGCCAAGGTGGACGAGGGAGTCGACAGCACCACGCCTGACGACTACTTCGCCGACGAGGGCGACCCCCGGGTCAGCCCGGGCACCGAAAGCGACGCCGACTCGGCCCGCGAGCCGGTCGCCTGACCCAGGTACGCCCGGGCACCGACGTCGGTCGGTGCCCGGGCACACCCGCGCCGTTCCGCGCCGGACACCTGCGCCGTCCCGCGCTGGGCTCTCCGCGCCTCTCGCGCCGATCTTGCACTTTGTGTCGCCGAAAAGTCAGGATTGTGGGCATAGGTCCCGGCAGAAAGTGCAAGATCGACGAATCTGGGGGCGGGGCGGGGCGGGGTAGGGCGGGGTGGGCGCGGGCGGGTTAGCGGCGGTTGCGGTTTATCAGGGCCTGGTTGAGGCGGCCCAGTAGGGCTGCGAGGGCGGAGCGGTCCTCGGTGCTCCAGTCGGCCAGCATGTCGCCGTAGAGCCGGGTGCGGGCGGCCTGCACGGCGGCCATTCGTTGCAGGCCGGCCGGGGTGGGGGAGATGACCGTGCCCCGACCGTCGGACGGGTCCGGGGTGCGGGTGATCAGGCCGTCGCGTTGTAGCGCGGACACCTGCCGGGTCACCGTCGAGCCGTCCAGGTTGAGGCGGGCGGCGAGCGCCGAGACGTTCTGCGGGCCGGCGTCGGCCAGGTGGCGCAGGATGACGTACGCCGCGCGGTCGAGCACCCGGTGCTCGGCGGTGCCGGTGGCCCGTCGGGTGGCCTCGCCGAAGCGCATCAGCAGGGCCACCTCGGTCTCGATCCGGCCGAGGGTGCTCTCGTCGTCGTCGCTCATAGCTGTATGATACAGGATAAGTACCTGTACGATACAGCTATCTGAGGAGTCGGAGTGGATCGGCGTTCCGAACCGAACCGCAGTGCCATCTACGCCACCACACTGGTGGCCTTCCTCGCCATCGCCGGCATCGCCGTCGTCGACCCGATCCTGCCGGCCATCGGCGAGGCGATCGGCGTCACCGCCTGGCAGGTCGAGTTGCTGTTCACCGCGTACATCGCGGTCATGGCCCTGGGCATGATCCCGGCGACGCTGGCCAGCGGCCGGTTCGGCTTCAAGCCGGTGCTCATCACCGGGGTCTCGGTGGTCGGGCTGGCCGCGATCCTGGCCTCGTTCAGCGACAACATCGTGCAGCTCTCCGTGCTGCGCGGTGTCTGGGGGTTGGGCAACGCGATGTTCTTCGCCACCGCCATGGTGGTGCTCGTCAACCTGGCCATCGACCGGGAATGGGTGGTCGGCCTCTTCGAGACTGCCCTCGGCCTCGGGTTCGCCGTCGGACCGCTGATCGGTGGCCTACTCGGCCAGGTCAGCTGGCGGCTGCCGTTCTTCGTCTGCGGCGTCTTCATGGTCCTCGCCCTCGGCGTGGCCTCCCGCAAACTCCGCGAACCCACCAACCGCCAGGCCCCGGTACGCGTCGGCCAGATCTTCGCCACCTACCGCCGGCCGGCGTTCATCGCCCTCTGCGTGGTGACCGCCGCGTACAACTTCGTGTTCTTCGTGGTGCTCGGCTACACGCCGCTCTTCCTCGGCCTGGACATCGTGCCGCTGGGGCTCGCGTTCACCGGTTGGGGCCTCGGCCTGGCCACCGGCATCCTGGTCATCGGCCACCGGCTCGCCCACCGCATCGGCGCCGTGCAGACCGTCGGTGTCGCCATCACCGGCCTACTGGTCTGCATGGTCCTCTTCGCCACCTCGCAGTCCACCGCCGAGGCGCTCGTGGTGCTGGTGCTCGCCGGACTCTGCATGGGGTTGGCCAACGCCAACCTCACCGACCTGGCGCTCGGCCTCGGCTCCAGCGACCGTCGGGTCGCCACCGGGGCGTTCAACCTGGTCCGCTGGGGTGCCGCCGCGCCGGCACCGATCATCTCCGGCAAACTCGCCGAGCACTCGCTGGCCCTGCCGTTCTGGGTCGGCTTCGGGGTCCTCGCCGTCGGCGTGCTCGTCTACCTGGCCTTCGCACACGTGATGGCCGCCGGCTACGGCGAGCGGGTGCTCTGGTCCCGCCTGAACCGCGCGGCCGCAGACGCCGAGAACGCCGTCGAGGAGCCGGTAGGCGAGACCTACTGACGCAGGCGCGTTGGCTTTGCCGCCGGTCAGCTCAGGGCGCGCCAGAGCAGGTAGAGGCCGATCGTCGTGCCGAACACCACGATCACCGTCTTGAGCACCACCGGCGGCAGCCGGCGGACGAGCCGGGCGCCCGCGTACCCCCCAAGGAGGGTGGCCGGCGCGACCACCGCGACGGCCGCCCAGTTCACCGGGCCGAACAGGGCGAACACCACGAGCGTGGTCAACCCCACCAACGCGGAGAGCAGATTCTTGATCGCGCTCACCCGTGCCAGCGTCGCGTCCAGCACCAGGGCCAGCCCGGCGACAAGCATCACCCCGAGTGCGGCACCGAAGTAACCGCCGTACACCGCGCCCACCGCGACCATCGTCTGCACCGTGACCGTCCGCCGGCGTGGCGACAGGTCCCGGGGGTGACCCACCAGTCGGCGCAGCGGGTCCTGGAACGCCAGGACGGCTGTCGCGCCAAGCACCAGAAACGGTACGACCAGCTCGAACGCGCGCGCCGGGGTGGCCAGCAACAGCAGTGCGCCGAGAATCGTGCCGACGATCGTGGTGGGCACCAGCGTGGCCAGGGCGCGGGGGCGCGGCAGGTCCATCCGGCTGCCCGCCACGCTGGCCAGGTAACCGGGGAACACCGCGATGGAGTTACTGACGTTCGCCGGGACCGGGGGCAACCCGACCGCGATCATCGCCGGGAAAGTGATGAGCGAACCACCACCGGCCACCGCGTTGACCGTGCCAGCGGCGAGACCGGCGGCGAGCAGCAGCGCCGCGTGGGAGAGATCCATAGCCCCACGAGGCTAGCCGCTGCCTCGCGGGGCAAATTCGCCGGACCACGCCTTGAGCTGCTCGATCTTGCGCAGGCGGGGTGGCAATAGCGGCAGAGCGTACGTCGTTAGGATGGAAGCGCGACGGACGAGTCGACCGGGCGGTCGCGTCGGCGGGCTTCGGCCCGCCGCCGAGGAACGTCCGGACTCCACAGGGCAGGGTGGTTGTTAACGGCAACCCGGGGCGACCCGCGGGACAGTGCCACAGAAAACAGACCGCCGACCCCAACGGGGACGGTAAGGGTGAAACGGTGGGGTAAGAGCCCACCAGCACCCCGGGTGACCGGGGTGGCTCGGTAAACCCCACCCGGAGCAAGGCCAAGCAAGGGCCGTCACCGCAAGATGACGACCCGGCGCAGACGCTTGAGGGCTGCCCGCCCGATGTCTGCGGGTAGGCCGCTGGAGCCTGCCGGCAACGGCAGGCCGAGATGGATGGCCGCCGCCCGGCGCAAACCTTTCGGGGTACGCGCCGCGCACAGAATCCGGCGTACAGGTCGACTCGTCCGTCGCCCACCAGCTCAGAGCCGTGATCAAGGCTCTGAGCTGGCCGTTGACGAGCCCGCCCCCGCCCCGCACAGCTCCATGGGAAACCGGTCGACAGGCGATCAGCCGTGAGCTCTCCTGGTCATGACTCTTCTCCCGGTAGGAGCCGTCCCTGTTGATTGCCCGACCTCGAATCGACCGCGTGCTTGTCAAGCGCTTGATCGAAACGCAGTTCCCACAATGGGCCGGGCTGCCGTTGCACCTGGTTGAGCCAGGCGGGTCCGACCACGTCATCCATCGGCTCGGGGAGGAACTCGCGGTCCGGTTGCCCCGGCACACCGGTGCCGTCAGTCAGGCCGAGAAGGAGTATCGGTGGCTGCCACAGTTGGCCCCGCACCTCCCGCTGGCCATCCCGCAACCGGTCGCGGTGGGTCGACCGGACATCGGCTATCCCTGGCCCTGGGCGGTCTCGCAATGGCTTGACGGCGAGGTGGCAACCTCAGATGCGCTGGGGCAGTCACGGGAGGCCGCCGTCGCTCTGGCCGGTTTTCTCAGCGCACTTCAGCGATTCCCGGCCCGGGAAGCGCCGCCGGGTGACGGGCGGGAGTTGGCTGCGCGAGACGACGGCACACGTACCGCGATCGCGCAGGTCGCCGGGGTCTTCGACGCGGCGGCGTTGACGTCGGTCTGGGAGACTGCGCTGAGCGCGCCGGGCTGGAATCGCCCACCGGTCTGGTTCCACGGCGACTTCCACACGGGCAACATTCTGACCGTGAACGGCCGGGTCAGCGCCGTGATCGACTTCGGTGGCCTCGGTGTCGGCGATCCGGCACGGGACATGACCATCGCCTTCACTCTGATGTCGCGCGCCACGCGTGCGGTCTTCCGCGCCGCGCTCGGCGTGGACGACCCGACGTGGGCCAGGGGGCGCGGATGGGCAGTCGCTACCGGCCTGAACGCCTACTGCTCGTACGCCGCCTCCGATGCGCGGGTGGCCGCACAGACCACCCGGCAGATCACGGAAGCGCTCATCGGTTGATGGACTCACGGCTGATGCCTCTCGGCGTTCCGGGATGCCGACCGGCTCAGAGATCGACCACCGCGCGTGACCACCAGCGCGCGGGCGGCGGCGCTGTGGTTTTCGTTGATCTCCGAATACCAGCTGGAAGACTTCCCCGCGCTGCGGCTCGGGGACGTCTACTCGGCGTCCACCGCCACCGGCGTCGACCTTCGGGCGGAGCTGCTGACCCAGTATCGCTGATGGCGGATCATGCCGTTTGCTCCTGATCCGCGGGCAGCGGCACCACGATTGACGTGGCGCCCAGCCCGAGGCTGTTCCCTCGGCTGGCCCGTTCCGCCGCTGTGGCACGCTTCGGTGATGATCGAGCTCGCGGACATCGAGGCTGCCGCTGACCGGATCGCCGGCCATGTGATCCACACGCCCACTGTGCCCAGCCCCGGCCTGTCCGAGCTGCTCGGCGTGCCCGTCACCGCCAAGCTGGAGCTGCTGCAACGCACCGGGTCGTTCAAGGCGCGTGGCGCGGCGGCGAAGCTGCTCGTCCTGGACGACGCCGAGCGGGCGGCGGGCGTGCTGGCGGTCAGCGGCGGCAACCACGGCATCGCGGTCGCGGTGATGGCCGGCGCCCTGGGCGTGGCGGCGACCGTGGTGATGCCCCGGACGGCGCCGGCGCGTGCCGTCGAGGTGGCCCGCGCGGCCGGTGCCGACGTCCATCTGACCGACGGCATGTCCGCCGCTTTCGCGCTCATGTCCCGGCTGCGGGAGGACGGCCTGACCCTGCTGCATCCGTTCGACGACCCGGTGGTGCTCGCCGGACAGGGCACGGTCGGATTGGAGTTCGCCGACGACGCCGGAGAGTTGACCGACGTGTTGGTCAGCGTCGGCGGCGGGGCGCTGATCTCCGGGGTGGCCGCGGCGCTGCGGGCACGCCGGCCGGGGGTACGGGTCTGGGGCGTGGAGACCGAGGGCGCGCAGGCGATGTCGCAGGCGCTGGCCAAGGGTGGGCCGGTTGAGGTGTCGCTGTCGTCGATCGTCACCACGCTCAGCGCGCCGACCGTCTCGCGGCTCACCTACGACCACGTGACCGCCCTGGTCAGCGACGTGCTCGTGGTTTCCGACGCCGAGGCTGTGCGGGGGACGGTGGAGTTGGCCGAGCATGCGAAGGTCTGGGCCGAGCCGGCCGCCGGATGTCTGCTGCCGGCCGCCCGCCGGGTACGGGAGCGGGTGGGTGAAGATGCCCGGTTGGGCCTCGTGCTCTGCGGCGGCAACTCCACGGTCGCCGACGTGGCGTCGTGGACGGCGCGCCTGGGGGCCTGAGCGCCCTCGGGTAATCCCTACGACGAAACCACCACGAGTACGCTGCTGGGGTTGCCTGAGCACGTCGGAGGACACGGTGAGTTGGGACGTTTTCATCTTCGACGCCCCGCCCGACGCCACGTCGGTCGACGAGCTTCCGCAGGACTCCAACCCGTCGCCCCTGGGCACCGGGTCGGATATCAGGCGGTGCCTACGGGAAAACTTCCCGGACCTCGACCTCACCGATCCTGCGTGGGGGCAGCTGATCGGCCCGACGTGGAGCATCGAGTTCAACATCGGGTCGGACGATCCCGTGCATTCGATCATGTTGCACGTGCGTGGCGGCGGCGACGTTCTGGCCGTTATCGCGCGGATCGTCGCCGTGGTTGGCGGTCGCGCCCTCGACACGTCGACAGGCGAGTTCCTGACTGGCGATTCGACTCAAACCGCCGGCTGGCACGGCTTCCAGCAGTACCGGGACCAGATCCTCCGTCGTAGCTGAGGCATTCGTGCCCGGCCCGCGCCATGATCGAGTCGTGCCCGCTCATCGGCCACGACCGGTCGACGGCTAACGTGCGCCCTCGATCGCCGGACCCTGTCGCACATCATCCGGTGGAACTGTGGGGCACGTCAGCTGTCGGATCGCAGGCCGATCTCGCGGCAGGCTACGACGCGCCCGCCCTCGCGTTGTGCACGAGCGCTTTCGCGCGTCGGTTTCGGTTACGGACGCTCGGCGATCTGGGCGACGAACGCCCGCCAGGCCCCCGGGCCGAAGGTCAGGGCCGGACCGGCAGGGTCCTTGCTGTCCCGGACGCCGACGACACCGGGCAGGTTGCTTGCCACCTCAACGCAGTTTCCGCCGCTCGCGCCGCTGCGGGTGGACTTACGCCACCGAGCTTTACTGAGGTCCATGATGGCTCTCAACTTCCTTCAGCAGGTCGATGGACTGTCGGCGCGGTAGCGCCTCGTTCCGGACGCTCTCCCACCGTGCCTGAAGCGTAGCTACCTCATTGTCCTTGTCGATGACGGCCCCGCCAAGCTGGTTTTCCAGGTGTCCAACCCACACGCCCTCGCTGGAACGAGCCAGCGCGAACGGCCCGGACAGCCCGATGTGCAGGCCGCTGTCGATCGGAATCACGTGGATGTGAACGTGCGGAAGCTCGGCCATCGCGACCAGGTGAGCGACCTGCTGGGCCATGATCCCGCCGAGACCGTCACCCGTGCGGCGTATCGCGGCTTCGTCCAGCACGGCGACGAACTGTGGCCTGCCCTCACCGGTGAGAATCGCCTGCCGGCTCATCCGCCCCTCCACGCGCTGCTCAACCTCGTCATCGGTGAGGTTTTCGACCGTGCGCAGGACGGTGCGGGCGTAGTGCTCGACCTGTAGTAATCCGGGGATCAGGTTGGGCTCGAAGTAGCGAAGCTGCGTCGCTCCGCGCTCAGCGTCCAGCCAGGGCAGGAACCACGACGGTGCACCAAACTCCGTAGCCAGGCGCTCGAAGAGTCCACCGTTGTTCAGCGCCCGATCGGCGCCCTTGACGAAGTCAGCCGTCAGCGCCCTGGTGCCGCTCTCCACGGCGCTGACGTGCGAAGCGCTGAAGCCCGCAGCGCGGCCGAACGACTCCTGCGTCATGCCCGACGCTCCTCGGGCGCGACGGATCTCACCAACGATGAACGCTGATAACGGACCTGACACGTCAGCCATTCAACGCTCCTCAAATCGGAGATCGACTGCCCGGGACGCCACACGTCGGGAGCCAGTTCTGCCAGCTCGGCCCGGACGCCCGGAGCACCTTCCGAGCGTAGTGGTCGCCGCAGCAGAGTGTCACCAAGCGGCGCGGCTCACAGGCCCACGAGATCCGGCAGCCGCGTTCGTAGCGGGGTCGCTCCCGACGGGCGAGCACTCACGGGAGCGGCCCCTTCCCAACGGCACCGAGGGGGAGACCATGCCTGACGACGAGCCCGAGGAGCACCAGCGGTGAACGGGCGGATGAAGGCCGGTGACGTGATCCTCCTGACCACCGCGGCGAGCGTGCAGTTCCTGCGCCCGATAGTCGTGCGGGTCATCCGCGAGCTGCCGGAGCGGCACACGTACGACGGGTGGGTCTGGATCGAGGGATACGTGCGCCACGAGGCGCTATTCGATCGAGTGGAGGTGGGAGACCTGCACCGATGTCCTGTCGTGGTAGGGCATCGAAGCTGAGGGCAGTCTGA
>NZ_JBICTZ010000012.1:0-225832 GCF_043197875.1 Micromonospora sp. NPDC048935
GGGGTTGGCCCCCGGGGTTGCGGTTATTGCTCCGGGCCGGGCCCCGCGCCGCCCCCCCCCGGGCCCCCCCCCCCCGGGGGGCCCCCCCCCCCCCCCCCCGGGGGGGGGGGGCGGGGGCCCCGCCCCCCCCGACGATCAGCGGATCTCCGTGGTGTTGTCCTCCGGGCGCGGTTGGCCGCGCGGTGGGGCGGACCAGGGTGACTCGCCACCCACCCGGCGCGGCAACGGCTCGGTCGGTGTCGAGTCGGCCGGGTAACCCAGAGTGAGCGGCGCGGTGTCGCGTTCCGCGGGCGCGGGGGACGGCCAGTCGGTCAACGTGAAGTCGTCGTTGCGGGGGGTGGTCTCCGGTACCGGGGCCTGCGTCACGGCCGACTCGGTGGCCGGGCGCGGCCACTGCCGCCACCGCTGCACGCTGAAGGTCGCCATCAGCAGCAGAAGGCCGATCAGGAAGAGCGTGCCGTTCTCCACGGGCAGCCGCAACGGCAACGGATCGCCGGCCACCTTCCACCCGTGCGGGATCGCGTCCCGGACCGTGAAGGGCGCAATAAACATCCCGACGTACGGGGTGACCAGCAGCAACCCGGCCACCAGTGGACCGAGCGGCGAGAAGCGCAGCGTGCCGAGCAGGCCCAGCAGGACGCCGCCGACACCGAGGTACACGGCTGGCTCGATCAGGTTGGCGGTGTTGAACGTGCCGGTCTCCACCCAGCGGTCGACCGTCCGGCTCGACCCGTCCTGCCCCAGTGTGACGAGCACCCAGGTGATGGGCGCCACCACCAGCCCGGCGAGGAAGCTCCAGAGATGTCGCATCCGCGCACCGTACCGTTTTCGCCATGACTGAGCACCTCTCCGCCGCACCGATCGGCAAGCCGACGTCGTACTCGCGCGTCACGCTGAGCAAGATCATGACTGCCGTCGACGTGAACCTCTACGGCACCGTGCACGGCGGGGTTCTGATGAAGTTCGTCGACGACGTGGCGGGGGCCGCGGCTGCCCGGCACAGCGGCGGGACGGCCGTGACCGCGGCGATCGACGAGATCGTCTTCTCCGAGGCGGTCCGGGTCGGCGACCTTGTGCACGCGCACGCGCAGGTGAACTGGACCGGCCAGACCTCGATGGAGGTGGGCGTGCGGGTGGTCGCCGAGCGCTGGGACTCGGCCGAGGACGCGCCGGTCCGGGTGGCCACCGCGTACCTGGTCTTCGTCGGTGTGGACGTCGGCGGGGCCCCGCGGGTGGTCCGCCCGGTGCTGCCGGAGACGGCGGAGGACGAGCGCCGTTACAAGGAGGCCGAGATCCGTCGCGCGCACCGCCTCGCCCGCCGCCGCGCCATCCAGGCCCACCGCGCCGGCTGAGACGGCCACACAGGTCGGGACCGGGGCATGTGGGGCGGGCACGCATCGGTTGCCGTACCCGGTGCGCAGAATGGCGCTTCGAGGTAGGGCAAGATGGCGCCACGGCCACGCACAGTGTCGTGCCGGGCCGGGGGAGGGTGGAACAGTGGGTGACATGCTGTGGACGCCGCCGGCGGACGTACGCGAGCGGTCCCGGATCGGCGGCTACCTACGCTGGCTACGGGAGCACCGCGGGCTGGACTTCGCCGACTACGACGCGCTGTGGCACTGGTCGGTCACCGACCTGGACGGGTTCTGGCGCTCGATCTGGGACCACTTCGAGGTGATCGCGCACACCCCGCCGACCGCCACCCTCGCCGGGCGGGGCATGCCCGGGGCGCGCTGGTTCCCCGGTGCCACGCTCAACTACGCGGAGAACGTGCTGCGGATGCCGGGTCGCGCCGACGACGACCCGGTGGTGATCGCGCACGGGCAGACCCGCGCGCCGGTCACGCTGACCGCCGGGGAGTTGCGCGAGCAGGTCCGCCGGGTGTCGGCCGGGCTGCGCCGGCTCGGTGTCACCGCCGGGGACCGGGTGGCGGCGTACGCGCCGAACATCCCCGAGACGTACGTCCTCCTGCTGGCCACCGCCAGCCTGGGGGCGATCTTCTCGTCCTGCGCGCCGGAGTTCGGCACCCGCAGTGTCACCGACCGCTGGCAGCAGATCGAGCCGACAGTCCTGGTCGCCGTCGACGGCTACCGGTACGGCGACAAGGCGGTGGACCGGCGCGCCGAGGTCGCCGCGATCCGGGCCGCCCTGCCGTCGCTGCGGCACACCGTCACCATCGGCTACCTCGACCCGACGGGCGCGGCACCCGACGGTGCGCTGGGCTGGGCCGCGTTGGCCGGGCCCACCGACGAGCCGTTGACGTTCACGCCGGTGCCGTTCGACCACCCGCTGTACGTGCTCTACTCCTCGGGCACCACCGGGTTGCCCAAGCCGATCGTGCACGGCCACGGGGGCATCCTGCTGGAGCACCTGAAGATGCTCGCCCTGCACCACGACCTGGGCCCGGCCGACCGGTTCTTCTGGTTCACCACCACCGGCTGGATGATGTGGAACTTCCTGGTCTCCGGCCCGGCCGTGGGCACCACGATCGTGCTCTTCGACGGCAACCCGGGGGTCCGGGCGGAGCCCGGCCGGCCGGCTGAGCCGGACCTGGGTGGGTTGTGGCGGCTGGCGGCCGACACCGGCACCACGTACTTCGGCACCTCGGCACCGTTCCTGCTGGCCTGCCGCAAGGCCGGCCTGGTGCCCCGCGAGATCGCCGACCTGTCCGCGCTGCACGGCGTCGGTTCCACCGGCGCGCCACTGCCCGCCGAGGGCTTCCACTGGGTGTACGACACCGTCGGCGACCAGGTGCAGCTCCAGTCGCTGTCCGGCGGCACCGACGTGTGCACCGGGTTCGTCGGCGGGGTGCCACTGCTGCCGGTGTACGCCGGTGAGATCGCCTGCCGCGCGTTGGGCGCGAAGGTGGAGGCCCGCTCCGCAGACGGCACGCCGGTCACCGGTGAGCTGGGTGAGCTGGTCATCACCGAGCCGATGCCGAGCATGCCCGTGGGTTTCTGGAACGACCCGGACGGCACCCGCTACTTCGAGGCGTACTTCGACGTCTACCCGGGCGTGTGGCGGCACGGCGACTGGATCACCATCAACGAGCGGGGCGGCTGCGTCATCACCGGCCGCTCCGACGCCACCCTCAACCGCGGTGGGGTGCGGCTGGGCACCGCCGAGTTCTACTCCGTGGTCGAGGGGCTGGACGAGGTGGTCGACTCGGTCGTCGTACACCTGGAGGACGACGAGGGCGGCGCCGGCGAGCTGCTGCTCTTCGTGGTTCTGGCCGACGACCTGGAGCTGGACGACCCGATGCGCGCGAAGATCCGCCGTGAACTGCGCACCGCCCTGTCCCCCCGGCACGTGCCCGACGAGATCCACCAGGTACGCGCGGTGCCCCGCACCCTCTCGGCGAAGAAGCTGGAGGTCCCGGTCAAGAAGATCCTCACCGGCACCCCGGTCGACGAAGCGGCGGCCAGGGGTGCCCTGGCCAACCCCGAGTCCCTGACCGCCTTCGCCGCCCTGGCAAAGTCCCGCCCCCAAACCTGACCCACCCACCCCACCCCGCCGTGCCCCACCCCGCCGTGCCCCGCCGCCCATCCACGCGATCTTGCACTTTCTGCCCCGGAATAAGGGGCATTCCACGCGTTTCGGCGACAGAAAGTGCAAGATCGCCGAGCCGGGCGGGGCCGAGCCGAGCCGAGTCGAGCCGGAGTGGGTTAAGGGAGGGTTTGGGTTGTTTTTTCGGTGGCTTGGCGATTGGCTAGGCGGGTTGGGTCTGGGTTGGCGTTGAGGACCACGGTGGCGGCTCGGGTCAGGGGGGCCAGCAGCCAGTCGACCGGGTCCGGGTAGCGGGTGGCGTCGACGAGGACCCGCGCGCCGGGCTGGATGCCCAACTCGGTGGCGCGGGCCTCGGCGCGGGCCAGCAGGTGCGCGTCGGTGGGGCCCGGACCGGGCTGCGGGTTGAAGTGGTCGCCGTGCCGGCGTACCTCGACCACGTAGTCGGCGAACCCGGGCGGCACCTGCCGGAGCGGGACGGCGAGCGGGGCCAACCCGAGGGCGTAGCGTTCGTCGGCCGGCCAGGACTGGGCCTCGTCCAACCGGTCGGCGGCGGCGAAGAGAACATCCACGTCGCTCGGCGTGTCGACGACGCTCAGCTTGGCCGACCAGCAGCCCAGCAGCACCGCCGCGGTCTGCCAGTGCGGCGGCAGCAGCACACCGGCCGGCGTGCCGGGGGCGAGGCCGACCTCGTCGACGAGCAGGTTGGCGGTCTTCGCCACCCAGTTCGCCAGGGTGGCGCCGGAGAGTTCGGTGCGGTCCCCGCTGGCATCGTCGTACCAGGTGAGCAGCGGTCGGGTCGGGTCGGTCGCGATCGCGTCGGCGAACACCCGGGCAATGTTGTCGGCCATCGGCGCGAACGATACGCCAGTGCGGGCCGTACTGAATGTCGATGACAACTCGGCGTACGGTCGGGTCGCAGTCAGCGTCGGCCCCGCGCTCCGGCGTAGGCTTGACCCCCGGAGTGTTGTTCCCCACAGACCCGCCAGTGCAAGGAGTCGCCCCGTGACCGCCGGTCGCCCGCCCCGCGTGCTCATCGACGCCACGAGTGTCCCCACTGACCGTGGTGGTGTCGGTCGATATGTCGATGGTCTGCTCGGTGCCCTCGGCAAGGTGTGCGGGTCGGGGGTGGATTTGGCGGTGGTCAGTCTCCGCACCGACCTGGAGCGTTACACCCGTATGCTGCCCGGCGCGGAGATCATCCCGGCACCGGCCGCCGTGGCGCACCGCCCGGCCCGGCTCGCGTGGGAGCAGACCGGCCTGCCGCTGCTCGCCCAGCAGGTGGGCGCCGACGTGCTGCACTCGCCCTTCTACACCTGCCCGCTGCGGGCCGGGTGCCCGGTCACGGTCACGGTGCACGACGCGACGTTCTTCACCGAGCCGGAGCACTACGACAAGTCCCGCCGCACGTTCTTCCGCAGCGCCATCAAGACCTCGCTGCGCCGCGCCGACCGGGTGATCGTGCCCAGCAAGGCCACCCGGGACGAGCTGATCCGGCTGCTCGACGCCGACCCGACGCGGATCGACGTGGCCTACCACGGTGTCGACCAGGCTGCCTTCCACGCCCCCACCGAGGAGGAGAAGGCCCGGGTCCGTGCCCGACTGGGGCTGGGCAACAGCAGCTACGTCGCCTTCCTCGGCGCCAAGGAGCCGCGGAAGAACGTACCCAATCTGATCCGCGGTTGGGCGCGGGCGGTGGCCGACCGTGTCGACCCGCCGGCCCTGGTGATCGCCGGTGGCCAGGGGCACGACGACGACATCGACCGGGCGGTGGCCGAGGTCCCGTCGCACCTGCGCCTGCTGCGTCCCGGCTACCTGCGCTACGCCGACCTGCCCGGTTTCCTCGGCGGCGCGCTCGTCGCCGCCTATCCGTCCTACGGCGAGGGGTTCGGGCTGCCGATCCTGGAGGCCATGGCGTGCGCCGCCCCGGTGCTGACCACGCCCCGCCTCTCGCTGCCCGAGGTGGGCGGTGACGCGGTCGCGTACACCTCGGAGGACGCGGAGCAGATCGGCATCGACCTGGCCGCGCTGCTCGACGACGAGCAGCGGCGGTTGTCGCTGGCGAAGGCCGGTTTCGACCGGGCGAAGGAGTTCACCTGGGAGTCCAGCGCCGAGGTGCACATCACCGCCTGGAGTCGCGCCCGTTCGTGATCCCGGGCCCCTGGTGGTGACCCGTGCCACTGCCAGCAGGTGCGTCGGGCATGATGTGCGGATGCTTTATGCGGTCATTCCGGCAGGTGGCAGCGGCACGAGGTTGTGGCCGTTGTCCCGCGCCGGCCATCCCAAGTTCCTCCACCCGCTGACCGGCACCAGCTCCTCCCTGCTCCAGGCGACCGTGGAGCGGCTCGCGCCGCTGACCACACCGGATCGGACCCTTGTGGTCACCGGTGCGGCGCACGTCGCGGCGGTGGCTCGGCAGCTGACCGGCCTGCCCGAGGAGAACATCCTGGTCGAGCCGTCCCCACGGGATTCCTGCGCGGCAATCGCGCTGGCCGCCGCGGTGATCGCGGTACGCGACCCGGACGCGGTGATGGGCAGCTTCGCGGCCGATCACCTGATCGGCGACCCGGGGAGCTGGGTCCGTACCGTCCAGGAGGCGGTCCGGGGGGCCGAGCAGGGGATGCTGATGACGGTCGGGATCACCCCGACCCGCGCGGAGACCGGCTACGGCTATCTGGAGACCGGTGAGGAGACCGACGACGCCCCCTGGCGGCAGGTGACCGAGTTCAAGGAGAAGCCCGGCGCCGAGGTGGCCGAGGCGTACGTCCGATCGGGCCGGCACCTGTGGAACGCGAGCATGTTCGTGTGGCGGGTGGACGTCTTCCTCGCCGAGCTGGCCCGCCAGCAGCCGGCGTTGCACGCTGGCGTCACCGCGATCGCCGCCGCCTGGGGCACCCCGGAGCAGGACGAGGTGCTCGGCGCGATCTGGCCGACGCTGCCGAAGATCTCCGTCGACTACGCGGTGATGGAGGGCGCGGCCACCGCGGGTCGGGTCGCGACAGTGCCGGGTGACTTCGGTTGGAACGACGTCGGCGACTTCCACACCCTCGGTGAGGTGCTGCCGGCCGACGAGGCGGGCAACGTGGTGCTCGGCACCGACGCCAAGCCCGGTGTGCTCCTGCGGGACAGCGCCAACCTGGTGGTGGTGCCGCAGTCCGGTCGGCTGGTGGCCGTCCTCGGGCTGCGCGACCTGATCGTGGTGGACACCCCGGACGCGGTGCTGGTCTGCCCACGCGACCAGGCCCAGGGCGTCAAGGCCCTGGTCGACGAACTCAAGGCGCGAGGCGAAGAGGGCTACGTCTGAGGGCCGCGAGGGCCGGTGCGACAAGTTGTGCGGTCCCGCCGGCCAGCGGCTCGGGCAGTTGATCCGGTGGGAACCAGCCCAACTCCTCGGCCTCGTCGCTGACCTGCTCCACCGCACCGGGCGGCGCCACCACGGCGAACCGGACGTCGTAGTGGCGCGAGCCGCCCTGGCAGAGCACCTCGTGCACGTCGACGTCGATCGGCACCGGGTCGATGCGCAGGTCGGCGATCGCGGACTCCTCGGTGGCCTCGCGCAGCGCGGCGGCCACAAGCGTCTGGTCGACCGGCTCGCAGTGCCCGCCGAGTTGCACCCACCGACCGAACTTCACGTGAAGGCACAGCAGCACCCGCGTGCCGGTGGCGTCCAGCACCAGCGTGCTCGCGGTGATGTGCCCGGGGCGGTGCTGCCGGCTCATCGCGATCGGCCCGGCGTCGAGCAACGCGAGGGTCCGGTCCCGCGCGGTGGCCGCGGCCGGGCTGGTCGGCTGCCAGCCTTCGAGCAGCGCGACGGCGTCGGAGTGCAACGGCGCGTACGCCTGGGGGTCGGTCGGGTGGGCGGCGAGCGAGGTGTCGGGCATCCCGTCACTGTACGAGCGTGCGCTCCGT
This sequence comes from Micromonospora sp. NPDC048935, assembly GCF_043197875.1. NCBI lineage: Bacteria > Bacillati > Actinomycetota > Actinomycetes > Micromonosporales > Micromonosporaceae > Micromonospora > Micromonospora sp. NPDC048935. The sequence continues at coordinate 7,414 of NZ_JBICTZ010000012.1, forward strand.
ACGCTGGCGCGGTGACCCTGCGACTCGTCGAATTCGTGGTGGCCGGCAACGAGGCAAGCGATCTGCTGCCGGTGCGGTCGGCGGCGCTGCTGCGCGCGTACGGTGCGCGGCGGGGCTTCTGGACGGTGCTGGACGAGGGGCCGGTGGAGCGGTGCCTCGTGTTGCTGCTGGAACGGGACGACGGCGAGTGGACGGCCGAGCACGTGCGGGCGGACGCGGGCGTGGAGAACGGGCGGACCGAGGATGGTGAGGCGCTCGCCCACCACGACGGTTGGGTGTACGTCTTCGGCTCCCACTTCGGCTCGAAGGCCGGCCCGCTGCGCCCCCGGCGTGCCTTCGTGGCCCGCTTCCGGGAGGACGACGCGGTGGGCGGCCCGGTGCCGGTGCACGTGGTGCGCAACTCGTTCCGGCTGCACCGGGCGGTGAACGACGCTCTCGCCGGATCGCCGCTGACCCTGTTGCCACCTGGGGAACGGGTGCGGGCGCGGTTCATCGTCGAGACGGTGGCGAGGGGGACCGCCCGGGAGAAGCGCTGGGTGAGCCGGCTGGCCCCGGACGACCTGCCGGTGAACGTGGAGGCGGCCGCCTTCACTCCGGACGCGACGGTGCTGCTCGGGCTGCGGTTCCCGGTCACCGAGGCCGGTGAGCCGATCCTGGTGGAGGTGGCTGGTGTGCCGGGCATGTTCACCGCGGAGCCGGCGTGGCCGCGGGCGTTGCGCGCGTACGCGTTGACCGGGGTCACCCCGGCGGGAAAGCTGACCGGGTTCCGTGCGATCACCCCGACGTCGGACGGCGGGTACGCGGCCGTGATCGGCTCGATCGACGCGCTGGGCAAGGGGTCCGTGCTGCTCGACGACCATCCGGGCGGTGGGGACGTCACGTCTCGGCAGGTCCGCTTCCGGCTGCCGCGCGGCGGGTCGGGCGACGCGTACCGGCTGGTCGGGGAGACGGTGGCGGACCTGGCGCCGTTTCACCACGTGGAGGGGCTGGCCGAGCTGGACGGGCGACCGTTCTACGTCACGGACGAGGATCACCGGGTCGCGCTGTGGGCCGGTTGAGTCGGATGGGTGACGCTGGGACGGGATGACCGGACGGCACCTCTGCGGAGCACGGGCCGCAGACCCTCGTGGTGCCGCCCGATCACCGGGGCCTCCCCAGGCCCGGTGCCCTCGGGCCGGCACGTCGAGGACGCACCGGCACGGTGTTCGGGCACTGGAAGCATGTCGAAACCCTCCGGCGGCGTCGAGGTTTTTCAGTCCAGGCTTAAAGATGGAGATTAGTGCCGGCCGGGTAGAGTCGAACGGTCAACCGGCATCCCCCTGCCGGCGACACTGGAGCGCTCCATGCTGAAGATCCACTTTTCCGGGGAGGACATCCTCCGGACTCGGGTGGCGCCGGCGGCGGACCCGGTCTGGGAGCTGGTCCTCAGCCTGCACGCGTTACAGAGCCGCAACCGCGACCCGTTGACGGCACAATGGCGGCGCGCCGTGTCGCAGGGGCTGCGTCAGGACGTCGCCTCCGAGCAGCTCCGGTTGCTCTTCGCGTTGAGCCCGCCGCGCGGCTACTTTCCCGACTTCCTCACCCCGTACGCCAGTGTCGACGGCTTCGAGGCCGGGCTGGACGCCCTCCGCAGCACCCCCACCGGGATGCTCCGGCGAGACCTGAGCGTGCTCGCCGCCGAGAACCAGCTCCCTCCCTCGGCCGCCGCGCTGGCCCGGGGTGAGGTGGCGGTGCTCCACCACCTGGCTGACTCGATGGTGCAATACCGCTCATTGGCGATCAATCCCTACTGGAGCAGGATTCAGGCGGCAGTCGCGGCGGACCGGGCCCGCCGGGCCAGGGCGTTGCTCGACGGCGGTGTCGAGTGCCTGCTCACCAGCCTCCGACCGGCCATGCGCTGGGGCGATGGGGTGCTCGAAATCCGCAACTACCCGCACAGCCGGGAGCTGCACCTCGACGGCCGAGGGCTGCTGCTGGTGCCGTCGTTCTTCTGTGCGGACACACCTGTCGCCCTGCTCGACCCGGCCCTGCCGCCGGTGCTGGTCTACCGGGTGGACCGCCTCGGCGGGCTGCTGTCGGTCGACGACACCGGGGCGACCCGGTCGACCGCCGCCCGTGAGTCGCTCGCCGCGCTGCTCGGCCGCACCCGGGCGGCGGTGTTGGAGGCCAGCGACGAGGGCTGCACCACCGGTGAGGTCGCCCGCCAGCTCAACATCTCACCGGCGGCGGCGAGCCAACATGCCACGGTGCTGCGCAACGCCGGCCTGCTGGTCAGCCACCGGGACCGCAACAGCGTGCTGCACACGCTGACGCCGCTCGGCCGGGCCATGCTGGACGCCTGACCCGCCACCGGTCACCGGCCGAGCGCCGCGCTCGCCGGGCCCCGGCTCTCCCCGAGCGCGGCGTCCACCGGGTGCCGGGTGAGCGGCTGCCTCTCAGAGGGCGAGCGCCGCGCTCGCCGGGCTGCCGGGTGGTGGCGGCAACAGGGTCGAGCCGACGCCCTGGGCGGCCAGGGCGACGCGCAGTCGGTGCAGGTCGGCACCGAAGCGCACCAGACCGATCGGCTCGACGGGGGTCGGGGCCGAGCCGAGCAGCAGGGTGGCCCCCTCCGGCCAGCCGGGCATCTCGGCGACCAGGCCGGCGCGTACCTCGGCCTCGTCGACCAGGGTGAAGACCGTGCCGGGGGCGACCACCTCGGCGACCGCGTCGATCGCCCGGCGCACCGCGGTCAGGTCGGCCGGCGTGGGGCCGGGACCGTCGGCCAGGGTGGCGGCGTCGGCCAGCCCGGCGGCGCGGGCTTCGGCGGTGCCGAGCGCGAAGAGATCCTGTGCGGCGTCGCGGATCAGCGCACGCGCGCCGCCGGCGTCGTCCGGGGTGGGGGCGGTGAGGTAGCCGCGCACGACCGCGACGGGGACCTGATCGCACTTGCCCTTGATCAGCTCGCCGGCACCCGCCAGCTCGTCCACCACGGCCATCTGGGTCAACTGAAGCTCGTTGCCGTACGGGTCCACCTCGCCCCGGTGGTCGCGGATGGCCGGCATCCCGGCCACGCCCAGCGCCACGTCGGTGAGCCCGTTTCGCCAGGGCCGGCCCATGGTGTCGCTGACGATCACGGCCACGTCCAGGTCGTAGCGCTCCCGCAACGCGTCACGAAGCGCCCGTGCCGACGCGTCCGGGTCGACCGGCAGCAGCACCAACTGGGTCTTGTCCACGTTCGACGCGTCGATGCCCGCCGACGCCATCACGAAACCGTGGTGGGTCTGCACGATCCGCGTCGGCCCCCGACTGGCGACCACCCGGGCGGTCTCACCGGCCAGAACCTCGTCCCGCGCGGCCAGCCGCGCGGGCCCGTCCGCCGGGACGTCGACCAGCCGCCCCTCCGACTTCGAGACGATCTTGCTGGTGACCACCAGCACGTCCCCGTTGCGCAGCCACGGCGCCGCGGTCGCGATCATCGCGGCCAGGTCGTCACCCTCGGTCACGTGGCCGATGCCGAGCACCGGCAGGATCTCCAGCCTCACGTCAACTCCACCGCGGCGCGGACCATGGCCGCCGTCGCCGCCTCGTCGGTCATCCGCAGCGGCACCGCGCGGACCGTCACCCCCGGCACCACCGTGTCGGCGTCCTCCTCGGCGACCAGCCAGCCATCGAGCAGGCCGCCGTCCGACCGGCCCCCGTAGAGGCGGCCCACCCCGGCGGCGCTGCACTCGACGCCCAGCACGTCGAGACAGCGGTCAGCCATCCCCCGCACCGGAGCACCGCCGATGATCGGCGAGACACCCACCACCGGCGCCGGGCCGTCCGCCACCGCCTCCCGCAACCCTGGTACGGCGAGCACCGGCGCGACGCTCACCACCGGATTGCTGGGGGCGACCAGCACCAGATCGGCGGAGCCGATCGCGTCCAGCACACCGGGTGCCGGCTTCGCCGTCTCCGCACCGACGAAGACGAAGCGATGGGTGCGGATGTCGGCCCGGTAGCGCACCCACCACTCCTGGAAGTGGATCGCCCGCTGACCCTGCTCGTCCTCGACCACGGCGTGGGTTTCCAGGCGGTCGTCGGTGGCCGGCAGCAGGCGCACGCCCGGCTCCCAGCGGGTGGACAGCGCCTCGGTGACCGTGCTCAACGGGTAACCGCCGTTGAGCATGGTGCTTCGTACCAGATGGGTGGCGATGTCCTTGTCGCCGAGGCCGAACCAGTCCGGCTGCGCCCCGTACGCGGCCAACTCGCCCTTGACCGTCCAACTCTCGCCGACCCGGCCCCAGCCGCGCTCCGGGTCCGCGCCGCCGCCGAGCGTGTACATGACGCTGTCCAGGTCGGGGCAGATCTTCAACCCGTGCAGCCACAGGTCGTCGCCGACGTTGACCACGGCGGTCACGTCCGCGCCGATCTCGCGGGCGTACGCCCGGACGCCGAGCAGGAAGCGGGCGCCGCCGATTCCGCCGGCCAGAACCACGATGTGCATGTCGACCATCCTCGCGCACGTGACGCCATCGGTCCGCTGCTGGCCCGGGAGACTAGGCTCACGTGCGCCCTGTCCGTTCCGGCCCCGAGGGGGAGTTCGTGACCAGCCCCGCCGAGCCCGCGTCCTCCGACGCGACGCAGGCCCGTCAGCTGACCAAGCCACTACGCGAACTCGCCGCGCTCGCGTTGCTCGGCGCCAATGCCGTGTTCCTCTTCGTGGGTCTGCTCCGGCTGATCGCCCCGAACGGCTCCTTCACCGAACGTGCGGGCGGTGCCTTCGGCACGTTCGTCGGGCTGGAGGCGGTGGGCCTCCCACTGCTGGCCGTACTGCTGGCCACGCACATCTCGCCGGTGGTGCCGAAGGCCAAGCTGATCACGCAGGTGGCCCTCGGTGAGTACGCGGCCAGCGCGGTGGTCGGCACGCTGACCATGCTGATCTCGACGGTGGGCCGCCTGGCCGATGCGAGGGTGCTCGACGCGCTCCTCGGTGTGCTCGACCAGATCGCCTGGATGGTGATCTTCGCGGTCGCCGCCTGGGTGGTCTACACCATCTGGCGTGCCCGCTACCACGTGCCGCGGCCCAAGCCTCAGCCGGGCGTCTACGGTCAGCCGCAGGCAGGCTGGCCGCAGCAGCAGGGTGGGTGGCCGTCCCCGGGGCAGCCCGGTGGCCAGCCGCAGGGCGGCTGGCCCGCCCCCGGCCAGTACGCCCAGCCGTCCCCGCCGTTCCAGGCCCCGCAGTCGGCCCCGCCGCACCAGCAGTCCGCGCCGCCGTTCCCGCAGCCGGCCCCGTCCCACCCGCAGTCCGCGCCGCCGTTCCAGGCCCCGCAGTCCGCGCCGCCGTTCCCACAGTCCGCGCCGCCGTTCCCGCGGTCGCCCGCCGCGCCGCCGTTCGGGCAGCCGCCGTCGGCGGACCCGACCCAGGCGATCCCGCGGCCCTCGGCGGACCCGACCGAGGCGATTCCGCGCCCGCCGGCCGAACCGACCCAGGCGATTCCGCGTCCGTTGGGCGACCCGACCGAGGCGATTCCGCGTCCGGCCGAACCGACCCAGGCCATCCCGCGCCCCTCGGCGGACCCGACCGAGGCGATTCCGCGTCCGTCGGGCGACCCGACGCAGGCGATTTCCCGCCCCGCCAATCCGGACGACGACCGTACCCAGCACATCAAGCCCGACCAGCCCAGCTGAAACCGGCCTCCATGATCAGGTGATGAAGAGCAGGTCGACAGCGGCCCTGTCGCCTCCTCTTCGTCACCTGATCGCCGCGCTGGCGCTGCGCCCAGCGGCCGGTCAGTGAGATCGCTGGGGTCGCCCCGTCGGACCACCACACTCACGGAGAGCCGAGGTGGGCCGTTTCTCACGGTGCGGGCGCTGGTCTGTCGAGTGGGCTCGCGCTGCGCATAGGCTGAGCGGATGGTTGATCGCACCCAATCCGGCCCGAGCGACGCTAGCGTGCGGCGGGCCCTGGGCCGGGCCGCGACCGGGCGGGCGCTGGACGTCGACGAGGCTACCGCCCTGCTGTCCGCCCGTGGTGACGCCCTCGACGAGTTGCTCCGGGTGGCCGGTGGGATTCGTGACGCCGGGTTACGCGACGCCGGGCGGCCGGGCGTGGTCACGTACTCGAAGAAGGTCTTCATCCCGCTGACCCGGCTGTGCCGGGACCGCTGCCACTACTGCACGTTCGCCACGGTGCCGCACCGGCTGCCGGCGCCGTTCCTGGACCGCGACGAGGTGTTGGCCATCGCGCGGGCCGGTGCGGCCCAGGGCTGCAAGGAGGCCCTCTTCACGCTCGGCGACCGGCCGGAGGAGCGCTGGCCGGCGGCCCGGAGCTGGTTGGACGAGCGCGGCTACGACTCCACACTGGACTACCTGCGGGCCTGCGCGGTGGCCGTGCTGGAGGAGACCGGGCTGCTGCCGCACCTCAACCCCGGCGTGCTGTCCTGGTCGGAGCTGCAACGGCTCAAGCCTGTCGCGCCGAGCATGGGGATGATGCTGGAGACCACCGCGACCCGGCTCTGGTCCGAGCCGGGGGGCCCGCACTACGGCTCACCCGACAAGGAGCCGGCGGTCCGGCTGCGGGTCCTGGAGGACGCGGGCCGGGTCGGCGTGCCGTTCACCACCGGCATCCTGATCGGCATCGGCGAGACGCCGGCCGAGCGGGTGGACGCGCTCTTCGCGATCCGCCGCGCCCACCGGGAGTACGGCCACCTCCAGGAGGTGATCGTGCAGAACTTCCGCGCCAAGCCGGACACGGCGATGCGTGGCATGCCCGACGCGGAGCTGCACGACCTGGCCGCCACGGTAGCGGTGGCCCGGTTGCTGCTCGGCCCGAAGGCCCGGATCCAGGCCCCGCCGAACCTCATCGCCGGCGAGTACGACCTGCTGTTGCGGGCCGGCATCGACGACTGGGGTGGCGTCTCGCCGCTCACCCCGGACCACGTCAACCCGGAACGCCCGTGGCCGCAGATCGAGGAGTTGGCCCGGCACACCGAGCTGGCCGGGTTCACGCTGCGGGAGCGGCTGACGATCTACCCCGAGTACGTGCGCGCGGGCGACCCCTGGCTCGACCCGCGGCTGCTGCCGCACGTGACCGCGCTGGCCGACCCGGCGACCGGCATGGCTGTCGAGTCCGCGCTGCCGCAGGGGCGTCCCTGGCAGGAGCCGGAGGAGGTGTTCGGTGGGCGGGTCGACCTGCACGCCACCATCGACACCACCGGCCGCACCGACGACCGGCGCGGTGACTTCGACAGCGTCTACGGCGACTGGGCCGAGGTCGCCGGCAAGGTCACCCCCGAGGCGACGGCGCGCCGGGTGGGCGTACCCCCGGTGGCGGCCGGGAGCGGCGCGGACCGTGACCTGGCGGCGGGGCTGCGGCTGGCCGCCGACGACCCGGCGGCGCTGCTCGACCCCCGGCACACCGACGCGGCGCTGGCGCTGTTCGGCGCGGACGGGCCGGCGCTCGACGAGCTGTGCCGGCTCGCCGACGACGTGCGCCGGGACGCGGTCGGCGACGACGTGACCTACGTGGTCAACCGCAACATCAACTTCAGCAACGTCTGTTACGTGGGCTGTCGGTTCTGTGCGTTCGCGCAGCGTGAGCGGGACGCCGACGCGTACCGGCTCTCCGTCGAGCAGGTCGCCGACCGGGCCGAGCAGGCGTGGGCGGTCGGTGCCAGCGAGGTGTGCCTCCAGGGCGGCATCGACCCGAAGATGCCGGTCACCGGGTACGCCGACATCGTGCGCGCCATCAAGGCCCGGGTGCCCGAGATGCATGTGCACGCGTTCTCGCCCATGGAGATCGTCACCGCTGCCGCGAAGGCCGGGGTGCCGGTGCGTGAATGGCTGACGCAACTACGCGAGGCCGGGCTGGACACCATCCCGGGCACCGCCGCCGAGATCCTCGACGACGACGTGCGCTGGGTGCTGACCAAGGGCAAACTCCCGGCCGCCGCCTGGGTCGACGTGGTCAGCACGGCCCACGAGCTGGGCATCCGGTCCAGCTCCACGATGATGTACGGCCACGTCGACCACCCCGGGCAGTGGCTGGCGCACTTCCGGGTGCTGGCCGGTGTGCAGGACCGCACCGGCGGGTTCACCGAGTTCGTGGCGCTGCCGTTCGTGCACACCAATGCTCCGATCTATCTGGCCGGCATCGCCCGCCCCGGGCCGACGTGGCGGGAGAACCGGGTGGTGCACGCCATGTCCCGGCTGCTGCTGCACGGTCGGATCGACAACATCCAGTGCTCCTGGGTGAAGCTCGGTGACGAGGGCACGGTGGCGATGCTCCAGGGTGGGTGCAACGACCTGGGCGGCACGCTGATGGAGGAGACCATCTCCCGGATGGCCGGCTCCGACAACGGGTCCGCGCGTACCGAGGAGCAGTTGCGGGCCATCGCGAAGGCCGCCGGTCGTCCGGCGCGCAAGCGGTCGACTGCGTACGGTCACGTTCGGCCCTGACGTCGAACCTTTCCCCGCCGCCGGCCGTACCACGCGGTGCCGGCGGCGGTCGCGGCGAGGATCGCCGCCGGTGTCCCTTCCAGGGGCCCGGCGGCGTCGTTGGACGGCGTCGGACCCGTCCGTCCCCCGCGGGCGCGTGCGCGCCGCAGCCGGAAAGGTTGCCCATGACCAGTGATCAGCGGAAGCGGCAGTGGCCGCGACTGACCCGCCGGCAGACGTTGACCGCGGCGGCGAGCGCCACTCTCGGCGCCGCCGCGCTCACCGTGCCGGGCCTGTCAGCCGCGCAGAACGCTCCCGGCGCGGCCGGACGAGCCGACGAACCGATCGTCGTGCACCTGCGTGACGCCGAATCCGGAACGATGGACGTCTTCGTCGGTGAGGCGCGGATCGAGGTACGCGACCGCGGCCTGGCGGACCGGCTGCGGCGCGCCGCCCGGCGCTGACCCGACATCCCGCACTGCCATCCTGTCCCCGCCCAGTGAGGTTGGTCCGCCATGTCTTCCCATCGTGAGGCCCCGGAGATAGCCAAGGATCCGGTCGCCGACAGCTCCGACCTGTACGCGTTCGTCAGCCCCGACAAGCCCGACACGGTGACGTTGATCGCCAACTACGTGCCGTTGCAGCTGCCCTCCGGGGGGCCGAACTTCTTCGAGTTCGGTGACGACGTGCGCTACGAGATCCATATCGACAACGACGGCGACGGCCGTCCGGATGTCACCTACCGGTTCGAATTCACCACCGAGATCACCAATCCGAACAGCTTTCTCTACAACACCGGCACGATCGAGTCGCTGGACAGCAAGAACTGGAACCGGCGGCAGTTCTACAGCCTGACCCGGGTGGCCGACGGACGGGAACACCGCCTGGCGCACAAGCTGCCGTGCCCGCCGTGCAATGTCGGCCCGCTGTCCACCCCGAAGTACGCCGACCTCGTCCGGCAGGCGACCTACTCGCTCTCCACCGGCGAGAAGGTCTTCGCCGGGCAGCGCGCGGACGGCTTCTTCGTCGACCTGGGGGCGATCTTCGACCTCGGCACGTTGCGGCCGTTCCAGCAGTTGCACGTCGCCGGCAAGAAGATCTTCAAGGCCGAGGGTGAGCCGGTCAACGCCACCGACCGGATGAACGTGCACAGCATCGCCGTGCAGGTGCCACTGAAGCAGGTGCGCCGACGCGCCAGCCGGTACGGTGCCGCCGACCCGGCGTCGGTTCTCGGGGTGTGGACCTCGGCGTCGCGCCGGCAGGTGCGGGTGCTCGGCGACCGGGGCGGTGCGGACACCGCGACCGGCCCGTTCACGCAGGTCTCCCGGCTGGGCAATCCGCTGTTCAACGAGGTCATCGTGCCGATGTCCAAGAAGGACCTGTGGAACTCGCTGCCGCCGTCGGAGGACAAGCGGTTCGCGCGGTTCGTCGAGCAACCGGAGCTGGCCGCGTTGCTGCCGGCGCTCTACCCGGACGTCTTCCCCAACCTGGACAAACTCACCAAGGCCAAGAAGGCCCGCGCGGATCTGGTGGCGATCCTGCTCACCGGCATACCGGCCGGGCTGATCGACGGCTTCACCAACACCACAGGCGACGTGCAGGCCGACATGCTGCGGCTGAACACGGCGATCCCGCCGACGGCCAAGCCGGACCGGTTCGGGGTGCTCGGTGGCGACCTGGCCGGGTTCCCAAACGGGCGGCGGGTCGGCGACGACGTGGTCAGCATCGCGCTGCGGGCGATCGCCGGGGTGACCGTGCCGCTTGTGGACAAGACGTTCCGTCCGGACGCGGCGGCCGCCGCGGTCACCCCCGGCCTGAGCGCCGCCGACGTGACCGCGCCGTTCCTCGGGAACTTCCCCTACCTGGGTACGCCGTACGACGGGTTCAACAACCCGCCGGCGGCGTCCTGACCGGGCCGGGGGAAAGGAATGCACGAGCACGCGTACGGGCCGTCGGAGACGGGCAGTGTCGTCCTCGATCTGGGCGGCGACACCGGTGCCCTGATCGTCTACACGGGGCGGGATCTGCATGGCCGGGAGATCGAGATCAGCCGGGAGGATGATCGGCGGGTGCACTCCGCGGTGCGGGAGCGCCGGGTGCGGGACGGCTCGGTCCACAGCGCGGTCTACCCGGATCTGCCCGGCGGGATTTATACCGTCTGGTGGGACGCGAGCACGCCTGTCGGCAGAGTTTCTGTCCACGGTGGAGGGATAGCCGAGTTCGTGTGGCCCAGCAGCGGTTTTGGGGTCTCCGACTGACCCTTCCACATCGCTTTTCGCCTCGCGCCCCGTCCACATTGTGGACGGGGCGCACGCGCTGTGCCCAGCTCGACGGGCAGTCTGCGCCGCGCCGCGTTAACCTGTCCCCCACCAAGATCAGCTTTGGGGGCGCGGGTGTCTGGCACGGTCCGGTCGGGGGAGCGCCACGGCAGAAAAGTCGGGCAACTCGCCGGAGAGGGCGTTACTCGGCCGGGGTCTGAATCGATAGGGCAGGTTGCGAGGCTGGACGGCCCCAGTGGTCGTCCGGGGGTGTCGGGAGGGCGACTCCATTATCAAGTTTGGCTTGACGGCGCACGCATTACACGCGTGTAATTTGAATGGGGTTGTTCGCACGGAACGCAACAAAACGGGACCGGACGGACAAGCACGCCTTTCGCGTGGGGGGTTGCAGCGGCGATGACGCCGGTGCGCGACAAGGAGGCATTTGATGGACGGCCAGCTTGAGGTGGCCGACCTGCTCGGAAACGCGCCGGAGTGGCAGGAGCGGGCGTTGTGCTCGCAGACCGACCCCGAAGCGTTCTTCCCCGAGAAGGGCGGCTCAACCCGCGAGGCGAAGCGGATCTGCTCGCGGTGCGAGGTCAAGACCGAATGCCTCGAATACGCTCTCGGTCACGACGAGCGATTCGGCATCTGGGGTGGGCTCTCCGAGCGGGAGCGGCGCAAGTTGAAGCGGCGGGCCGCCTGAGCGGTGCGAGGTCGGGGCGGTGGGGGCCGCCCGACTCCGCCCGAACGGGGGCGGCGTGGGCTGTCGGGGGACTGCTCAGGCCAGCTCGTCGGGGTCGACGCCGAGCAGGTTCGCCACCTGTTCGATGATCACGTCATGCACGAGATCGGCGAGGTCCTCACGGTCCATCGCCCGGAACTCCAGAGGCCGTCGGTACAGAACGATCCGCGGCGGCACCTCCTGGCGGCCCGGACGGCCGGGCAGCAGTCGGGCCAGCGGGACCTCGCCGTCCTCCAACACATCGGAGTCGTAGACGTTCAGGTCCGGTGGCACGTCCTCGACCGCGAACTCGACCCCGGCCAACTCCTTGGCGAACCGACGCTCCAGCGTCTCCACGGTGTCCAGGACCAGGTCGTCGAAGACCTCGGCCTTGGTCCGCGCCAGCGGCACGGTGGCCGGCACCAGCCGCCCGCGCAGGCCGCGACCGTGCCGGTCACGGTGCACACGCCGGCCAGGGCCGGGGCGGCGGTGTTCCGGGCTCGTCATGAGGCAAAGGGTAGCGCCCGCGCCGGGCTGGTCAGCGGCACCGCCGCTCCCGTGGCGCGGCGCGCCCAGGACGGCGAACTGTGATCACCGCTACGGGCGTGTCGCAACGCGAAGCGATGCGCCGGACCCGGTAATGGAGATACCCTGCGCCCGTGAGGTCACCACGGCGCTGCTCCCGTAACGGCTGCCCCCGGCAAGCGGTCGCCACATTGACCTATGTCTACAACGAGTCGACAGCGGTGGTGGGGCCGCTGGCGGCGTTCGCCGAGCCACACACGTACGACCTGTGCGAGCCGCACGCCCGCAGCCTGACGGCACCGCGTGGCTGGGACGTGGTCCGGCACGAGGGCGAGTTCGAGCCGCCGCCGCCCACCACTGACGACCTGGTCGCGCTCGCCGAGGCGGTCCGCGAGGCCGCCCGGCCCGCTCCCCGCCCCCCGGACCCCGACCAGAACCACCACGACCACCCCCAGCAGACGGGCCGCCGAGGCCACCTCCGGGTGATCCCCCCCAACCACTAGCCCGGCCGGCCGCTGATCTCCTCGGGTTCCGGTAGAGGCGCGGTGTCGCAGCGCCCAGGACACCCCGACTTCCTGAAACGCGAGTGGATCACGCTGAGCGTGGCCGCGACCTGCACGAGCAGTGACCCAGCGGCCCCGATGCTCTTCTGGTGGCGCCGGTTTGTCATCGTGTCAGTCGTCCACGGCGCCGATCCTGATGAGGAAGACTGATGCGTACTCCCCTCCGGCCCCTCTCCCGGCGTGGACTGCTCACCGGCGTCCTCGGTTCGGCCGCCCTGCTCGCCGGGGGCGGCAGCCTCGCGGGCTGCGGCACCAGGGGCGCGCAGCAGACCGAGGCCGACTGCGTCAGCGAGGACCTCTCCGGCACCGAGAAGAAGCTGGCGTTCTCCAACTGGCCGCAGTATCTGGACGTGGACGACGAGGACGAGTCCAAGCGACCCAGCCTGGACGAGTTCGGGCGGAAGACCGGCATCCAGGTCACCTACACCGAGGACATCAACGACAACAACGAGTTCTTCGGCAAGGTGCAGCACCAGCTCGCCGCCTGCCAGAGCACCGACCGGGACATCATCGTGCTGAGCGACTGGATGGCGGCCCGGATGAGCCGGCTCGGCTGGATCCAGCAGCTCGACCCGACGAAGATCCCGAACGTACGCGCCAACCTGCTGCCGTCGCTGCTCAACCACTCCTTCGACACCGACAGCCGGCTCTCCGTCCCGTGGCAGGCCGGCCTCGCCGGGTTGGCGTACAACGGTGACGTCACCAGGGAACTGCGTACTGTCGACGAGCTGCTGACCCGCCCCGACCTGAAGGGCCGGGTGTCGGCGCTCAGCGAGATGCGCGACACGATGGGCCTGCTGATGCAGTCCAACGGGCACGACCCGGCCAACTTCACCACCGCCCAGTTCGACGACGCGCTCACCAAGCTCAGGAAGGCCGTCAACTCCGGGCAGATCCGCAGGTTCACCGGCAACGACTACGCACCCGACCTGGCCAAGGGCGACATCGCCGCGTGCATCGGCTGGTCCGGGGATGTCATCCAACTCTCCGGCGCGAACGAGAAGGTGCGGTTCGTCGCGCCCGACTCCGGCGTGCTGCTCTACAGCGACAACATGATGGTGCCGATCCGGGCCACCCACAAGGCGAACGCCGAGCAGCTCATCAACTACTACTACGAGCCGGCCGTCGCCGCGAGGCTCGCCGCCTATGTCAACTACATCTGCCCGGTCAAGGGCGCGCAGGCCGAAATGGAGAAGATCGACAGCGAGTTGGCCGCCAACCCGCTGATCTTCCCCGACGACGCGCTGCTGTCGAAGGCCACGACGTTCATGGTCCTGGACACCAAGCAGGAGAAGGAGTACGAGAGCAAGTTCCAGCAGGTCATCGGGGCGTGACGGGGATGGCGCGCGAGACACCCGCCGGCGACCTGCGCCTGGCCAACCTCACCAAGCGGTTCGGCAGTGTCACCGCCGTCGACGGCCTCAGCCTGACCGTCCGGCAGGGCTCGTTCTTCGCGCTGCTCGGCCCGTCCGGCTGCGGCAAGACCACCGCGCTGCGGATGATCGCCGGCCTGGAGGAGCCGACAGGTGGCCAGGTGCTGCTCGGTGACCGGGACGTCACCCGACTGCGGCCGTACCGACGACCGGTCAACACCGTCTTCCAGAGCTACGCGCTCTTCCCGCACCTCACCGTCTTCGAGAACGTGGCCTTCGGGCTGCGTCGACGCGGCCTCCGCTCGGTCGACGGGGAGGTGCACCGGATGCTGTCGCTGGTGCAGCTCGACGGCTACGGCAAACGCCGACCGGCCCAGCTCTCCGGCGGCCAGCAGCAGCGGGTCGCGCTGGCCCGCGCCCTGGTCAACCGGCCCCAGGTGCTGCTGCTCGACGAGCCGCTCGGCGCTCTCGACCTGAAGCTGCGCCGGCAGATGCAGATCGAGCTGAAGCGCATCCAGACCGAGGTCGGCATCACCTTCGTGCACGTCACCCACGACCAGGAGGAGGCCCTGACCATGGCCGACACCGTCGCGGTGCTAAACGCGGGTCGGATCGAGCAGCAGGGCACGCCTGCCGACCTCTACGAGTTCCCCGCCACCGCGTTCGTGGCGAGCTTCCTCGGCCAGTCCAACCTGCTCGCCGGCGAGGCCACCGGCGCCAGCGGCGGCGACGTCGCGGTGACGGCGCACGGCACGCGCTTCTCGGTGCCCGCCGGCCGGGCACGGTCCGACCGCGGTCCGGTCCACCTGGGGGTACGCCCCGAGAAGCTGACTCTGGTCGGCTCCGCCGACCAGGTGCCCGTGGGGCACCAACACGTCAGCGGGGTGGTCAGCGACGCCTCCTACGTGGGAGTCAGCACGCAGTATCTGCTGCGTACCGACTGGGGCGGCGAGCTGACGGTGTTCGTCGCGAACAGCGCAACGTCGACGCGGTTCGCGGTCGGCGGTGCGGCATTCGCGTACTGGGATCCGCGGCACGCGTTCCTGCTGCCCCGGGGCGCCGCGAGTGTGGACCGGACGTCGCCGGTGCTCGACGAGCCGGTGAGCGCGCCGTCGTGACCCTGCCGGCTCCCAGCGGCTCGGGGCAGACTGCGGCACCGGCAGCCCGTTTCGGGAGGCGCCGGCTTCTGCCGTACCTCCTGGTGTTGCCCGGTGTGGCCTGGCTGTTCGTCTTCTTCGGAGTGCCGCTGGCGCAGCTCGCGGCGGCCAGCCTGTACGACCCCGACGGCTCGCTGTCCACCGGTTACGCGATGAGCTGGGCGTTCGGCAACTACCCGGACGTGCTGCGGGCGTACTGGCCGCAGTTTCTGCGCTCGTTCGGCTACGCCGGGCTGGCCCTGGTGCTGGCGCTGCTGCTGGGCTACCCGCTTGCCTACACGATTGCGCGGAAGGCCGGGCGGTGGAAGAACCTGCTGCTGGTCTGTGTGGTCGCGCCGATGTTCACCAGTTTCCTGGTCCGCACGTTGGCGTGGAAGACCATCCTGTCGGACAACGGCGCGCTGGTCGGCCTGCTGCGCGACGTGCACCTGCTCGCACCGGACGGCCGGCTGCTGGCCACGCCGTTCGCGGTGGTGCTCGGCCTGACGTACAACTTCCTGCCGTTTCTGGTGCTGCCGCTGTACGCGAGCCTGGAGCGGCTCGACCACCGGTTGCTGGAGGCGGCCGGCGACCTGTACGCGAGCGGGGCGCAGACGTTCCGCCGGGTGACCCTGCCGTTGTCCAGGCCCGGCCTGGTCGCCGGCATGCTGCTGTTTTTCATCCCGGCCAGCGGCGACTACCTCAACGCCGAACTGCTCGGCACCCCCACCGAGTACATGATCGGCAACGTGATCGACTCGGCGTTCCTGGTCCGGCTGGACTACCCGCAGGGCGCCGCGCTGTCGTTCCTGTTGCTGGCGGCGATCCTCGCGGTGATCTTCGGTCACCTGCGCAGGGTCGGCGCGGGGGAGGTGCCGTGAGGATCTCCCGTTGGTTGGCCGACCGCTGGGTGCTGATCGTGGCGCTGCTGGTGCTCGGCTATCTGGCGCTGCCGATCCTGGTGGTGGCCGGGCTGTCCCTCAACCGGCCGTCGAGTCGACTGTCGTACGACTTCAACGAGTTCACCCTGGACAACTGGCGACAGCCCTGCGCCACCTCGGACATGTGCGACGCCGTGCTGCGCAGCGTACGGATCGGTTTCCTCGCCACGGTGATCGCCACCGCGCTGGGCACCCTGCTGGCGTTCGCGCTGGTCCGGCACCGCCCGCGCGGCCGGTCCGGCATCAACATACTGATCTTCCTGTCGATGGCCACCCCGGAGCTGGTGCTTGGCACGTCGCTGCTGGCGCTCTTCGTGTCGGCCGGGGTGCCGCAGGGCTTCTGGACAGTCGTGATCGCACACGTGACGTTCTGCGTGTCGTTCGTGGTGGTCACCGTGAGGGCACGGCTGGCCGGGATGGACCGGCGGCTGGAGGAGGCCGCCATGGACCTCTACGCCAACCAGTGGCAGACCTTGCGGAGGATCACCCTGCCGCTGGTGCTGCCCGGCATCGTGGCCGCCGCGCTGCTGGCCTTCTCGCTGAGCTTCGACGACTTCATCGTCACGAACTTCAACGCCGGCACCACTGTCACGTTCCCCATGTATGTCTGGGGCGCCGCCCAGCGGGGCATCCCCCCACAGGTAAACGTCATAAGCACCGCCATGTTCGCGCTGTCCCTCCTCCTGACCGCCCTAACCACGCTCCGCTCTCGCCGCCGCTGACCCGGTGCGCTGACGGCATCTCGACACAACCTTCGGCGACCTCTGCCGGACCCTGAGCGGACCCTGCAGATGAGTCCGGTACGTGGAGATTTGCACCTCTTGATGGCAGGTGCAGCCGCACGATCGGCCCCGTCGGGCCCAACCCGAAGGTCGCCGCAGTTGTCGGTTGGTCGCCGGAGGGCCGCCCACCGATCGTCCATGGACAGCGAATGGCGCGGGTGATCGTCACGACGGCGGATATTGCAGCGAGTATTTGAGACGACACTCATCGCCGTGACGATGCAACCACCGCAGAACCCTGGGCCGCACCCGCCGCCGTTCGCCCCGGCGCCCCGACCGAACTGGTTCCGCCGGGCCAGCCCGGGTCGTCGAGTGGCCGTGATCCTCGGCTCGGTAGCCCTCTCGTTCCTGCTGCTCTGCTGCACCGGTAGTGCCATCGTCGGCGCGCTGACCGACGAGACGAAGCGCACCCGTACCGGCACCTCTGCCGAGGAGCCGCAGCAACCCATCGTGGCGGCATCCGCCGAGGCCACCGACGCGCAGGTCGCGTCGCCGATCGCGGACCCGTCTGCCACGCCTGTCCCGCCCGGTACTGCGACTCCGTCCGGTGCCGCACCTTCGTCCGGAGTGGCGCGACCGTCTGGTGCGGGGTCCTCGTCCGGTGCGGCGCCCTCGCCGGTGGTGCGGGTGCGGACTGTCACTGAGCAGAGCGTGATCAGGCACGGTGCGCAGACCGTCAAGGATTCATCGCTGGCCGAGGGCAAGCGGGTGGTCCGCACCAAGGGTGTGGACGGCGTGCGAACGCTGACCTACCAGGTGACCACTGCGGACGGGGTTCAGACGGGCCGGAAGTTGGTCAAGTCCACCGTTTCGAAGCAGTCGGTAACCGAGGTCGTCGCTGTCGGAACCAAGAAGCCACAGTCGTCGAATTGCGACCCGAACTACAGCGGCTGCGTCCCGATCGCCAGCGACGTCGACTGCGCCGGCGGCAGCGGAAACGGCCCGGCCTACGTCAGCGGGCCCATCCGGGTGGTCGGCAACGACATCTACGACCTGGACCGCGACGGCGACGGCACCGCCTGCGACTAACCCGCCCCCGGCCCCTGAGCGGCGTCGTCCGCCCCTGAGCGGCCTGAGCGGCGTCGTCCGCCCCTGAGCGGCCTGAGCGGCGTCGATCATGGAGTTGTGGTGGCCGGGAAGTACCGTTTTGAGGCTTCTGTCCGGCACCACAACTCCATGATCGACCGAGGTGGTGGACTGGTGCGCATAGCACCGTGGGAGGTACTTCGGGAGTTGTGCACAGGGCCTGTAGTTATCCACAGGTTGCTGGGTTGGGGTCGAGGGTGGGCGACCTGTTGGTGCAGATTCCTGCGGCATGGCAGAGCGTTTGTATCGATACTCGGAGTTACTTTCCGCCGGTCTCAGTCGGGAGCAAGTGCGTAGGCTGGCCGAGCAGTCCCGCCTGCACCGGATGTCGCGCAGCATCTACGCGCCGTCGGCCGATCAGGCTGGACGCCTGCCAGCGATCTTCCGACGGCTACCCGCCACTGCCGTCGTCGGCTTCCACACCGGCGCACAACTGCATGGCTTCGGCGACGCTCGCACAACCGACGTGCACGTGCTCGTGCCGGCAGGGGAGAACGTCCCGCGTATTCGGGGCGTCGTCACTCACGAGGCGGTACTGCCGGTGCGCGACCCGGTGCTGCTGGCCGGGGTGCCCTGTGCGCCCGCCTCCAGGTGCGCGGTGGACTTGGCCCGGTCCATGCACCGGATGGCAGTGATGCCGCTGCTGGACCTTTGTCTCCGCGTAGGTGCCTGCCAGCCCGAGGAGCTTCGGGCCGAGATCGATCGACACAGGCGTTTGCGTGGGGTCTGTCAGGCGCGTGATCTCGTGCCCCGCGCCGATCCCCGGGCAGAGTGCCGGCAGGAGAGCCAGCTCCGGCTGGTACTCATAGACGGCGGCCTGCCGCCGCCGGAGCCGCAGCTTTGGGTCCCAGACAGAAACGGGATACCGCTCTACCGCCTCGACCTTGGTTACCGACAACACCGCGTCGGTGTCGAGTACGACGGTTCGTCCCACTTGGACCGCGTCCGACTCCGGCACGATCGCTCTCGAATGAACTGGCTCGCCGCCAATGGCTGGCAAATGCGCCACTTCACCGACCTGGACCTCTACCGTCGCCCCGCCCACATCATCAAAACGCTGATCCCGCTCCTAGCCTCCTAGCCAAACCCAACACGAGCGACTCACGCCCCCGTCTCCTGTCGATCATGCAGTTGTGGTGCCTCTCAAAGGGTGCAATCAAGACCCAACGCCCACCACAACTGCATGATCGGGGACTGTGGAGTGCAAGATCGACGAGGCGGGCGGGTGGGGCGGGCGGGGTGAGGGATGGGGTGGGGTGGGGTGGGGTGGGGTGGGGTGGGGCTTGGGGTGACGGGGGTCACTTTTCTTGGCGGCGGCGTGGTTGTGGGGGACGGATGGTGTGGAAGGCGTGGGTGGGGACGAAACCGACAGGGTCTGGCTTGCGACGGTTTGCCCGCTGGACGTTCGCGTGGAGGATGGCTGCGACGGGTGCTTACGAAACCCTTAACCCGGGCCTGCCACGGTATGCCGGCTAGAGGGGAACTCGGGGGAGCGGACAACGTGCGGGTGCTGGTGGCGGACGACGAGCGGTTGTTGGCGGATACGGTGGCCGAAGGGCTGCGCCGTCTGTCGATGGCCGTCGACGTCTGCTACGACGGCGACGGTGCGCTGGAGCGGATCGGGGTGAACCGCTACGACGTCGCCGTGCTGGACCGGGACATGCCCGGGCACACCGGCGACGAGGTGTGCCGCAGCATTGCCGATTCGCAGGTCGGCACCCGGGTGCTGCTGCTCACCGCGGCGGCTGGTATTCGGGACCGGGTGGAGGGTCTCGGGCTCGGCGCGGACGACTACCTGACCAAGCCGTTCGCCTTCGCCGAGTTGGTGGCCCGGGTGCAGGCGCTCGGTCGACGGTCCACCCCGGCGCTGCCGCCGGTGCTCGCCCGGGACGGCCTGACGCTGGACGTGGGCCGGCACGTGGCGACCCGGGATGGCCGTGCGCTCGCCCTGAGCCCGAAGGAGTTCGCCGTGCTGCACGTGCTGCTGCGGGCCGACGGGCAGGTGGTCAGCGCGGAGGAGTTGCTGGAGCAGGCTTGGGACGAGTTCGCCGACCCGTTCACCAACGCGGTACGGGTCACCGTGATGACCCTGCGCAAGAAGCTCGGCGATCCCGCGGTCATCCACACGGTTCCGAAGGCCGGCTACCGGATCGGCGGTCCGGCGTGAGCTGGACGCCGCGACGTCGGGTGCTGCTGGTGGGCCTGCTGGCGCTGCTGGCCGGGCCGGTGCTGCCGACGATGGGCAAATGGCTGGCCGGGGTGACCTGGACCTGGGGGCAGCAGTTCTGCGACGTGCCCGTGCCAGGGCTGGGCAGCGCGTGTGCCGAGGCGCGTCCGGGAGCGTTCGTGCTGCCCCTGGTTGCCGTGCTGGTCGTGAGCGTGGCGGTCCTGGTGGCGCTCTGGTTCGGTGCGGTCTGGTGCCTGCGCCCGGTCCGTGACCTGGCCGGCCCGATTGGGCACCTCGGGCCGCAGAATCTGGGTCACCGGATCCGACCTCGCGGGCACGACGAGTTGGCCCAGTTGGCCCGGGCGATCGACGCGATGATGGAACGCGTCTCCGCCGGGTACGAGGGGCAGCGACGGTTCGCCGCGAACGCCTCGCACGAGCTGCGTACCCCGCTGGCGGTGCAGCGGACGCTCATCGAGGTCGGCATGGCTCGGGCGCTGTCCGGTGAGCAGTTGGAGCTGTTGACCGGCCAACTCCTGGAGACCAACGAGCGCAACGAGCGGCTGATCGAGGGCCTGCTCGCCCTCAGCGAGAGCGACCAGGGCCTGCGCTCGCGGATACCGCAGCGGCTCGACTCGATCGTCGAAGCGGTGCTCGCCGGGTATCAGGACCGCGCCCGGGAGGCCGAGGTCACCATCGACACCCAACTCGTACCCCGGGTCGTGGCGGGGGAGCGGGTGCTGCTGGAGCGTCTGGTCAGCAATCTGGTGGAGAACGGGATCAAGTACAACCGCCGGGGCGGCTCGCTGACCGTCGCCGTGAACAAGGAACCCGCGCTGTCCGTCGTGAACACCGGCCAGCCCGTACCGGCCGAGGCGGTGGCCGGTCTCTTCGAGCCGTTCCGTCGTCTCGCCCGGGATCGCACCTCGCACGGCGGGGGTGCGGGCCTCGGTCTGGCCATCGCCCGCTCGATCACCCAGGCGCACGACGGGATCATCGCGGCGCGGCCCGCCGAGCACGGGGGCCTACGCGTCGACGTCCAACTACCCACTGTGACCTAGCGCCGCACCGTCGTCCACCGGGTCCGCGTACCGCTGGATCCGGCCCGTGGTGTGCCCGAAAGGAGAAACCGATGTCACACACCGTTGCCCAGACCCGGGCCGAAGTGCAGGAGGCCGCCCGCTGGCTCGCCGGCCGCGTGGTCCGGACACCCGTGCTGCGGTCCCCGGTGGTCGACGAACTGGCCGGGGCGCGCGTCCTGTTCAAGGCGGAGAACCTCCAGGACGGCGGCTCGTACAAGATGCGTGGCGCGCTGCGGGCGGTTGGTCGGCTCGTCGCGGCCGGTCACACCGGTGTGATCGCGCAGAGCACCGGCAACCACGCGGTGGCGGTGGCGTTGGCGGCCCGGCGGCACGGGATCGCGGCGACGGTGGTGCTGCCGGTCGACGCGGCACCGACGAAGGTCGACCGGGCCCACGCGGCGGGGGCGCGGGTGGTGTTCGCCGGCACCGACGTGCAGGAGCGGGTGGCGGTGGCCAACGGGCTCAGCGACGAGAGCGGTCACCCGGTGGTCGACGCGTACGACCACCCGGACGTCATCGCCGGGCAGGGCACCGCCAGCCTCGAACTGATCGAGGAGGCCGAGCGCGCCGGCACACCGCTGGACGCGCTTGTCGTACCGGTGGGTGGGGGTGGCGGGGTCGCGGGCGGCTGCCTGGCCGCCGCCGGCACGACCATCGAGGTGTACGGCGTGGAACCGGTCGGTTGTGACTCGCTCGCCCGCAGCCTGGCGGCAGGTGTTCGTGTCCCGGTCGCGCCGGTGCCGACGATCGCGGACGGGCTGCGGCCGTCCTGCGTGGGTGAGCTGCCGTTCGCCATCGTGCGCGACGCGCTGCGCGGGGTAGTCCGGGTCGACGACGACGAGATCTCCGCGGCGTTCCGGCTGATCCTGACGGAGCTGAAGGTGCTCGCCGAGCCGTCCGGTGCGGCCGGCCTCGCCGGTGCGCTCCGGCTCGCCCGCGACGCTTGTCGGCAGCGGACGGTCGGGGTGGTGCTGACCGGCGGGAACGTGGAGGCGGCGCTGGTGGCCCGGCTGCTGGTCCAAGCGCCCGCTGAGGTGACAGCCGTGGATCAGGTGGCGGCGTGAGCGCGCCGACGCGGGTCGGAATCCTGTTCGGTGGACCGTCGGCGGAGCACGAGGTGTCGTGTGCGTCCGCGCTCGGGGTGGCCCGGGCGCTCGGCGGCGGCGGTTACCGCACGCTCGCCATCGGCGTCACCCGCAGCGGCGGACTGCGGCTGATGCCCGACGCGCAACTGGCCGAGCTGCGCGACCGGCCGGCCGGCGAGCGGGCCATCGACGACCGCCTGCTGGTGACCGGCCCGGCCGTCGAGCTGCGGGCCGGTCCGCGTCCCGGCGTCGTGCAGGTGTACGCGGGCAACGCCCCCGGCGCGGTGCACGCCGAGCTGGACGTGGTCTTCCCGGTGCTGCACGGCCCGTTCGGTGAGGACGGGGTGGTGCAGGGGCTGTTGGAGTCCCTGAACGTGCCGTACGTCGGGTGCGGCATCCTCGCCTCGGCGGTGGGCATGAACAAGGTGGCGATGAAGCGGGCGCTGCGCGCCGAGGGCATCCCCGTCACCCCGTACGTGGCATTCGACGCGCACACCTACCGGGCGGCCGACGACCCGGAGAAGCTGGTTCTCGGGCTGCGCCGGCCGCTCTTCGTGAAGCCGGCCAACATGGGCTCCTCGATCGGCATCTCCCGGGTCGGCGAGGGCGACGACCTGGCCGCCGCCGTGGAGGAGGCGCTTCGCCACGACCAGCTCGTCATGGTCGAACAGGGTGTCACCGGCCGCGAGCTGGAGTGTGCGGTGCTCGGTGGCTGGCGTCCGGAGGCGTCGGCGGTGGGCGAGGTGCGGGTCGCCGGCGGTTGGTTCGACTACCGGCAGAAGTACTTCGGCGACACCGATCCGATGATCGTCCCCGCCGTGTTGCCGGACGAGGTCACCGCGCGGGTTCGCGAGCTGTCGCTGCGCGCGTTCGCCGCGATCGGTGGTTGGGGTCTGGCCCGGGTCGACTTCTTCTACGACGAGACGGCCGGTGAGCTGTACGTCAACGAGCTGAACACCATGCCCGGCTTCACCGCGCACTCGATGTATCCGAAGGTGTGGGCGGCTGTCGGTGTCGGATACCGCGAGGTGGTGGATCGGCTCGTCGAGTTGGCCCGTACCCGGCATGCGGAACGGACCGCGATCACCGCGGGGGCCGTCCGATGATCCTGCTCTCCGATCCCCGGGTGGCGGCGGTGCCCAGCGCCGACGACGGCGACCCCCTGCTCGACCTGCGTGAGGTGCCGGAGCTGCGGCTCGACGGCCGTGCGGCCGACCCCGCCGGGGCGTACGCCCGGCTGCGCGCCGCGGTCGTGGACCGCCTGCTTGCCGCGCAGCGTGCCCTGCCGGCCGGGATGCGCCTGCTGGTGGTCGAGGGCTACCGGCCGTACCAGGCCCAGTTGGCCATCTTCACCGGCTATCGCGACGAGCTGCGCCGAAGGCACCCGGACTGGTCCCCGCAGCGTCTGCACCGGGAGACCACCAAGTTCGTCTCGCCGGTCGAGGTGGCCCCGCACAGCACCGGCGGGGCGGTGGACCTGACGCTGTGCACCGACGACGGTGTGGAGTTGGACCTGGGCACGGCCATCGACGCGACCCCGGAGGACAGCGCCGACGCGTGTTTCACGGACGCACCCACGATCTCCGCCACCGCTCGACGGCACCGGCAGATCATGGTGGACGCTCTCGGCGGCGCCGGGATGGTGAACTACCCGACCGAGTGGTGGCACTGGTCGTACGGCGACCGCTACTGGGCGCTGATGACCGGTGCGCCGCACACCCGGTACGGGCCGGTCGACCTGGCCGCCGCACGATCGGTGCCCGTACCGGCTGAACGGTAGACGGTTCCCGTCCGTACCAGGGGGTGAAGGACACCACCGAGGGCGGGAGTGACGGCGATGAGGGTGCAGCGCAGGCACGTGCTGGCGGCGAGCGTGGCGGTGCTCGCCGCGGCGGGTGTGGCGGTGGGGACCAACCTCGGCTTCGCCGACACCGCCCCGGCACGGTCTTCGGTCTGCTCCGGCTCGGTCACCTTCTCGGCGGAGGCTGGTGCGCCGGCGGCGACGAGCGACCGCTTCCCGGTGGGTACGCGGCTGCGGGTGACCAACCTGGACAACAACCGGGCGGCCACGGTGACGGTGACCGGCCCGTCGGGCAGTTGTGTGCTGCTCAACGCGGCCGCCATGGAGTTGGTGCGGGAGCCGGGCAAGAACGTGATCCGCCGCAACGTGGTGGAACGGCTGGACGGGGGCGCCCCGCCGGCCGGGCAGCAGACCGCCGGCACGATCCGCCCCGGCGCGGCGTCCCCCGGGGCGTCGGGCCCGGCTCCCCGGTCGGCCTGCTCCGGTGCGATCACCTTCTTCGCCGAGGGGGGCGTGCCGGCGGCGACAAGTGGCCAGTTCCCGGTGGGTACGCGGCTGCGGGTGACCAACCTGGACAACAACCGGGCGACCACGGTGACGGTGACCGGCCCGTCGGGCAGTTGCGTACTGCTCAACTCGGCAGCGATGGACCAGATCCGCGAGCCCGGCAAGAACCTGGTCCGCCGCAACACCGTCGAGGTGCTGCGCTGACGCTCCCGCCTCAGTCGGACTGCCAGGTGCCGTCGTCGCGGACCCGGGCGGGGGCGCGGCCGAGTAGCAGCGTGGTCAGCGCCGCGTCGATGGTGTCGCCGAGGAACCACTCGCCGGCCTGGTCGAGGGCGAAGACCCGGCCGCGCTCGTCCACCGCCAGGATGCTGTCCTGTTGTTCGGTGCCGAGCGGGAAGAGTCGGACGCCGAGCACCGCCCCGAAGTCCGCGAGTGTGTCGGCGGTGTGCGCGATCAGGTGCGGGCGGATGTCGAAACGGGAGATCCACACCTGCTCGCCCCGACCGCGTCGGGCACCGACCAGGCTGGGAAACGCGGTAAGCGCCTCGACGGCGGCGGGAAAGACCGCGTGCTGGTGGGTCGCCCCTCGCACCGCGGTGACGTCGCGTACGGCCGCGGCGGCCATGATCTGATCGCCGATGTGTGGTCGCCAACCGGCCGCGACAAGCGCGTTGGCGACCTCCGCCGGGAAACGACCCGGATCCGGGTCGGGCTCCGCCGGCGCACGCCACGTCTCGGTGTACGCCCGGGCGGACTCCGGTAGGACGTTGGCGCGCACCAGGAAGGTGATGCACGAATCGCAGGGCAGGTCCGTGGGGCCGCCAGCGGGATCACCCGGCTCACGGATACGGAAGATCTCGAACCGGGCGTCCTCCAGGAGTGCCGCCGCCTCCGCCCGACCCATCGGCGCGATGCCCTCGGCAGCCCGGCGGTGGTCGTACTCGTGCAGCACGTCGGAGACCACTATCAACTCGGCGTGGGCCTCGCCGCCACGGACCAGATCGCCCGGAGGCAACTCGTCAAGGTAGGTGCGGACCAGCGGGTGATGGTTCAGCGGCACATCCGCCTTCGTGCCCTGGGCCGTCCAGATCCGACCTTCCAGGGTCAGGTGCGCGGCGGTGTTAGGTGTGGCGATCCGATTGATCTCCCGGACAAGCAGACTCGACGGGTCGACAGTGCGCGGAGCGGTCGGCCCGGCCGGTCGGCTGCGTCGGTACAGGTCAGCCACCACGTCGCTCGGCACCCGTGGCCAGGTGGTGACCGTGCCGGTCTGCTTGTCGATGACTGTCGTCGGCAGGTCGCCGGGGACCGTGCGCGCCTCGGTGGGCACCACCGACGTGACGACGTAGCCCAGGTCGAACTCGTCGACCATCGCCGTGCACTCGTGGCCGAGGCGCTGCGAGTCGCGACGGGCCCAGGTGGCCGCGAGCTGCTCTGCCTGTCGTCGCTCGATCACACAACGAAACTACCGGACCACGCGGATCGATGGCGGCCGGTATGGTTTCGCTCTACCGACGGTGACGGAGGAGCAGCGGTGAGCGATCACGTGGACCGGAGCGCCAATCGCGAGCTACGGGCCCGATTCGACGACGTGTACGGGCAGTACCAGCAGCTCAGGTCCGGATTGGACAGTTTGCAGACGCGGCTCGCCGAGCTGCGGGTGACCCGACGCTCGGCCGACGGCCAGGTGACGGCCACCGTGGGCGCACAGGGCCAGCTCATCGACGTCGAGTTGACGCCGGCCGTCTACCGCGAGCGGGACGCCGGGGCACTCGGCCGGAAGATCACCGAAACGATCCGCGCCGCCGCGACCGCCGCCGCCGACGCCACCCGCGACCTCGTCGCCGAGACCATGCCGGCCGGCTCCGGGTCGGCGGACTTCCTGCGCACCGGAGACTACGCCGCGCTGCTCGGCCGGGCCGATGCCGTGTTCGGCAGGGGCGCGGGGCAGCCATGACCGACGGGCAGCTCTGGCTCGATCCGTCCCGGGCCCGCCGCGGCGGTGCCGACCTGTCACTCGCTGGTGAGGCGGTGACGGCCCGCCGAGCCACGGAAGGCGGTGCGATCGAAGCCGCCAGCGGCGCCCGGCCGTGGGGTCGCGACGACATCGGTGCCGCGTTCGAGCGCAACTACCGCGGGTTCGAGCAGACCGTGCTGCGGGCCTGGGCGGGTGTCGGGCACCGGCTCACCGAGCTGGGCAGCGACGTGGTCCACGCCGTCGACGCGAGCGTGCAGACCGACGGGGCGAGCGCGGCCCGGTTCGGTCGGGCCACCGACAAGCGCTGACGGCAGGCGACTGCGATGAGCGTGCTGCCGAGCCCGATTCCGCACCCACTGGACCACGCACCCTGGGACGTGCCGGGCTGGATCTACGACGCCCTGGACTGGGTGATCGGTGTGCAGTGGCCGGAGGGCGACGAGCGGGCCGTCTGGGACGTCGCCGACCAGTGGTACGCGGTCGCCGCCGTGCTTTCCGGCCCGTACACCGATGCCGCCGCGGCCGCCGCCGAGGTGCACAGCGGGTACGGCGGTGTCGGCGCGGTCGACGAGGCATTCGAGGCGGCCTGGCGGGGCCTCGCCGAGGGGGCCGACGCCCCGCTACCCGTGCTGCTCGCGGTCAGCGCCGACCTGGGCCGGCTGGTCGAGGAGTGCGGCTGCGACATCGAGGGCGCCAAGCTGGAAGTCTGGATCGAACTGGGCATCCTGGTCGTCGAGCTGCTGTCGGTGGCGGTGGCGGCGGTGCTCACCGCCGGTGCGGCAACCCCGGCCGCCGGTGCGGCGATCACCGCGACCCGACTGCTGGTCCAAAAGATCGTCAAGCGGCTGATGGGCCAACTGGCCAGCAAGTCCCTCAAACACGGCCTCAAGGAGGCCGGCGAGCGGGCGGCCAAGGATGTCGCGCGCGGTGGCGTGCGCGGGTTCACCAGGCGGGCCGCCCGGGAAGGGCTGGAGGAGGCCACCGAGGAGGCCGGGGTCACCCTGGCCACCCAGGCGTACCAAAACTCCACCGGGCGGGCACACGGCCTGGACCTGACCGATGTCGGCGCGTCGGCGGTCGGCGGCCTGGCCGGCGGGGCGGTAACGCCGCTGGCCGGCCTGGGCCGGCACGCGACCGGGCGGTTGGCGCGAGTCGGGGAGCACCTGGGGCGGGAGATGACCGGCGAGGTGCTCGCCGACAGCGCGGCCAGCCTGGCCACCGGCCAGGGCCTGACCTCGGTGGAGGAGGTGGCACGCGCGGCCGCGTCCGGGGCCACCGGTTCGGCGACCGGCCAGACCGACCACGCGTTGCGCGCCCGGCTCGACGCGCAGGCCAACGCCCTCGCCGGTTCTCCACCCCCTCCCTTGCCGGCCGGTCCTCTGCTCCCTCCCTTGGTGTCGGTCACCGGCGATCCGTCGGCCTCGACTTCGGCGGGCACGGCCTATTCGGCTGGGGGCGTGCCCGGAGCGGGTTCGACCGTGCCGGCCGCGAGTGCGGCGGGTTCGAGTGGCGTGGTCTCGGTTGCGGGTGTTCCGGCGCAGGCGACGCCTCCCGTCGCCGCGTCGCCGCCGGACCACGTGGCGGCGCTCGGTGCCGATCCGCCGGGCGTCTCCGCGGCGCAGGCGACGGCACTGCCGTCCGCCACCGCCTCCGACGGGCACGTGCCGTCACCACCACCGCCGATCGGCGCGGTGTCCGACGTGGACGCCGTCGAGCGTTCCACGCAACCGATGCCGTCGACGGACGGACCTCTCCTGCGGGAGGCCGGCGCCCCAACCCCGGTAGCGGCCGATCCGACGCTGCCACCAGCGGTCGCCGATCCGAGGCCGTCGCCGGTGGTCGCTCCGGGGCTCTCGCCGGTGGTCGCGCCTGGGGTCTCGTCGGCGGTCGTGCCCGGGGTCTCGCCGGTGGTCGCTCCGGGGCTCTCGTCGGCGGTGGGTTCGGGGCCGCCGCCGGTGGTCGCGCCCGGGGTCTCGTCGGCGCTCGCGCCCGGCCTCTCGTCCGTGGCCGCGCCTGCGGCCGGGACCTTCGGGCCAGCCACCGGTGTAGCGCCGGGTCACCTCGGCAACTCGCCGCACGCCGCCACCTCCGGCCCGGTCGCCTGGTCTCCGTCGACCGGCACGGCAATGCCGGCGACCAGTTCCGGCACGGCGATGCCGGCGACCAGTTCCGGCCCGGTAGCGCCGGTCGCGTTCGCCACTCCGGAGGTGGGGCGACCGCACGCCCCGACGCGGCAGGTGCGCCCACCCGAGCATCCGGCCCGGGGCAGGGCGTCGATCCCCGTCGACGTCGTGGCGTTCGACGACCCGGGCGCGCCCACGACCGACACCATCGACTGGCATGCCGCGCAGTGGGTCGCCGAGGCGGAAGCCGCCGAGCGGCGGCGTTACCAGGGGCACTACGAGTCGCAACGGGCCGGGTTCGAACGCAACCGCCGGCAGGCCGAGGCCACCCGACTGCGCGCCCGGGCCGCCGAGCACGATCGGCGGGCCATCGAGTACGCCACCTACGCCCGACAACTGCACCAGGCCGGGCGCCGGCAGTGGGCCGACGGTTGGCAGCGGGCGGCGAACGACGAGACACGGGCGTACGCCCAGTGGCGTGACCTGGCTGACGCGGTCCTGACCGGCACCACGGCCCCCGCGGTCGTGGACATCGGCGACACCACCTTCGAGTACGCCAACCGCGACGTTGGCGCACTCGCGCTCGGCGCGGTGGAGACCTCCGGTCCGTCCCGACTCACCGGCGACGACGTACCCCCACCGATCGACGACTCCCGGCCGTACGGGCGGCCGGGAGGATTGCGGCCACCGCTCGCCCTGCATCAGGTCGACGTCGAACGGCAGATGCCCCGCGAGCCGGACGGCACCGTCACCCGCACCGCCGATCCCCGCCGGGGCGGCTGGTTCCGGCTGCTCAACGACGGAGGTCCCGCAGCCGACGCCACCCGGGGCATCAACTGCCTGGACTGCACGCTGTCGATGTTCGAGACCTGGGTGCACGGGCGGCCACGGGTGTCGGCGCCGCGTACGTTCGACGGCTACCTGGACGGGGACATCCGCCGCCCGATCCGCGGCGAGGCCGGTGGTCCGGGCCGGGTGGAGGACGTGACCGGAGGGCGCTTCCAACAGCTCCTCGCACCGCCGTCCGGCCAACGCCCGTACACCGAGCAGGCCCGGCAGGCCGCCGACCGGGGCTACCGCAACCTGCACGACCAACTGCTGTTGGGCGGCCACGGCAGTTACGCGTTTCTGGTCACCGAGTGGCCACACGGTGGTTCGCACGCGTGGGTCGCGCTCAACCAGAACGGCACGGTGCTCTACGTGGACCCGCAGAACGGCGTGGTCCGAGACCGGCCGTTGTACCCCGACGTGGTCGGCATCGACGCGCTGGTCCTGAGCGGAGACGGTCGACCGATGCCGCTCGGCGGGCTGCCCCGCGGCCGGTTCAGCGAACGGCCCGACCTGCCGGACCACCCCTCGGCGGACGACGACGGCGGCTCCGGCGACCCGTACATCAACCGGATGTATCTGCTGCTGGACGGCCCGGGCTCGGCTCCCGGTGGTGATGACGGGCAGACCCGCGTCGAGGCCGTCGATGATCACTCCGACGCTACTGCGCGGCGGCTGGCAGCGCGTGACAGCCCGGCCCGGGTCGTCTCGACGGCCACCAGTCTGGACGAGATCTTCACGGCCGGAGTGAGTCCGGCCGAGTTCGCGGCGGTGATTGACCCCGCTGGCCTTCGTCGGCTGGTGCCGGAGTTGGACGACGCGTCGGCGCGGGACGTGGTGCGGCTGTTCGCCAACGGGCGGGTCCGCGACATGCTCGACAGCGCTCGGCGGGAGCCGCCCGCGAACGAGCCAGAACTGGCCGAGAGCCTGGCCCGGCAGTTGGTGCGGCACCCAGATCTGGCGCGCATGATCCTGTCCACGCCCGAACTCGCGAACTCGCTGACCGCCCGCCCGTTGACTCTCTATCACCTGGCCGGTCATCAGCAGGCCATCGACGTCCTCGCCGAGGTGCTCGACGACGTGGCCCGACAGGAGGCTGCCGACCCGGAAGCGGCCGCCCGAGATGTGCCTCGGCCGGAGCCGACCCCCCTCACCGACGAGCAGTTGAGGATCAGTGCCAGCATTCAGATGCGTCGGGGGCCGGTGGTGCAGGCAGGATTCGACGACCTCCGGCGCGGTGACGATGCCTACCGTGGGCGCTACCTCGACGATCTCTACGCGGCGGCGGCCGTGGCGCAGACCGATCTGAATCAGCTGGCGGTGTCCCTTGCTGACGTCGACGGCCGTCGGGTCGGGAAACCCGGCTGGCGTCCTCAGCCCAAGGACCGCCGCCGCGCCGAGGACAAGGTGAGCAAAAACCAGGGCGATGCGTCAAAATTGCTCGACCTCGCGGCCGCGAAGGTCGAGTTCCGCAACCTCGATGACCTCTACGCCGCACTCGGCCGGATCAGGGGTCACCGAGGCGTTGTCGTTGTGAGCTGTGAAGATCGGTTCGTGACACCAATGAGCAGTGGCTACCGGGACGTGCAAATGGTGCTGCGGATGCGGAACGGTCATTTGGCCGAATTCCGCCTGCATCTGGCCGCACTTGACGATGTCGCGGTATGGGAGCATGTGCTTTATGAGGTGCGGCGTGACGTGGAAGCCGTTGCCGAGGCGGAGGGTCGAGCTCTTACCTCTCGGGAGCGAGCAATCACAGACGGCATTCGCCTTCGTGAGCAACGGCTATTTTGGCAGGCATTGCAGTCAACTTTCGAGGAGAAGTCTGGATGACCGAGATGCCTGGCCTGGTCCTTCCCGGCTATTACCTCTACTATCAGTCGCCGGTGAAGATCGTCGAAACTCCTGATGGTGGCGCCCGGGTTTGGCGAGTTTCCATCGATACTGGTGGCTGGCACGAGAAGAATGACATCTTTGTCGAAATAACGCTGGGCGTTGGCGGCGATATCTTCCGCCGTTCCGCAGAGGATTTCGTGCAGGAGGTCGAGGCGTTCAGGGCTCATTATCTCAAGGGCGACGGACCGATCTTCGCGCTCTACGATGCCGTGCGGTCGATCGAGGATCTCGCAGACGCCGAGGCTCGTCATGAGACTCCACGTGAACAGGCCATCATTCGTGGCATTCGGCAGCGGACGTTCGTCATGTTCGAGGAGCAGCTTCGGGCGGCCGGTGATCCTGGCGCGGATCCCGAGATCGGGCGGGCGCAGTAGGCATGCGTGCTCTGCGGATCGACGGACGCGAGGCAGGTCGGTCATGATCGAAGGGTTGGACGCTCGGTGGGTGCGGGCGCAGGACGCCGGCAGCGACGCGCACGGGGTTACCCGGTGGGGCGCGGGGTCACCCGGTGGACTGGGCGGGCCGCGACGAGTTGGGCCTGCCCCGACGGTGGGTCATGGCCTGGCGTACGGCTGGGAGGTGCGGGACTTCCGCACCGGCCGGTGCCGGGTGTCGGCGTGGCGGTGGGTTGCCGTTGTGGCGCGAGGCGAGCGGCGGGGTGCGGGACTGGCCGGGCCGAATAGCATCCACGCATGGCGACTTCCGGCACGCGGAGCGGCAAGATCGGTGTCTGGGCATGGCTGGTGGGCATCCTGATCGGCCTGGCGATCGGCATCCCCTCGTTCGGGTCGACGGGCGGCGTCGCCTTCGGTGTGGCCCTCGGCCTGGTCTTCGCGATCGTCTTCGGCGCGGCCCGAGGGCGAACCGCCGGCGACCCTGCCCAGGGTGCACCGGACGGCAGTGCCAGCGGGGACGGTGCTGATGGCCCAGGCCGAGCGTGATCGACTCGGGTTTGGTGAAGTCGGGGCGTCCGACGCCACGGGATAGCGCGACTTTCATGAAATCGAGTGGATCATGGTGCGCAGCGGCCTCGGGGTCGGGCGAGGTGGCGGGGTCGGGCGAGGTGGCGGGGTCGGGCGAGGTGGCGGGGTCGGGTGGCGTGGCGAGGCCGGGCGGCGTGGCGGAGGTGGCCTCGGGGGCGGCCTCGGGGACGGCGGGCAGTGTGGCGGAGGCGGTGGCCGTACAGGAGGAGTTGCGGCCGTTGGTCGACCTGGTCGGGCCGGGGCCGAGCGCGCCGGAGACGGTGGCCGGCCTGGATGTCGCGTACTCCCTGGGTGGTGACCTTTTGGCGGCGGCCGTGACGGTGTTGGATGCCCGGACGTTGGCGGTGGTGGACTCGGCGGTCAGTGTGGGGCGGCCGGCGTTCGGCTATGTGCCGGGGTTGTTCGCCCTCCGTGAGTTGCCCGCGCTGCTGGCCGCACTGGACCGCCTGGCCACGGTCCCCGACCTGCTGGTGTGCGACGGGCACGGGCTGGCGCACCCGCGTCGGTTCGGGCTGGCCTGTCACCTCGGTGTGGTCACCGGGTTGCCCGCGATCGGAGTGGGGAAGACTGCGCTGGTCGGGACGTGGGATCCGCCGGCTGCCGAGCGGGGTGCCTGGTCGCCGCTGCGCGACGGCGGTGATGTCGTCGGCCGGGTGCTCCGGACCCGGGGCGGGGTGAAGCCGGTTTTCGTCAGCGTCGGGCATCGGATGAGTCTGGAGAACGCGACCGCGCAGGTGCTTGCGCTGACCCCGCGATTCCGACTGCCGGAGAGCACCCGCACGGCCGACCGACTCTGCCGCGATGCGCTCTCCCGCGCGGAGCGCCCGGACTGACGCCCGGACGGCCGCCCGGACTGACGCCCCGTGGATGATCGACTCGGGTTCGGTGATGTCGGGGCATCCGAGGTCATCGGATAGCCCGACTTCCGTGCAGCCGAGTGGATCATGGAGGGCGGCGCGGTGCCGGCGTCGACTTGCGGGCCGACCGAAAACCGCACCAACAGCAGGTCGGCGGGCCGGGTCGCAAACCGTAACGCGGCACACATCCGGGCCGCTCTATGACCGGCGGGGTGGGTGGGCCGGTAGTAGCCTGACCCGCGGACCCCACCCGGGGAGAACGGCGAGGTGATCATGACGGTGCGTCGACGCGCGGCACGGCTCGCGGCGGTCTGCGGTCTGGTGGGCGGCCTGGTGATGCTCGGCGCGTCTCCGGCGTTGGCCGACGAGGACTCGGTCCGGGTGGGTGCGGCCAGCAGCTTCGCCGCTGGCGGTTCCGCGCAGGCGGTGAACGTGGCGGTGCGCAAGCGCACCGACGGCTGCGTCCTGCTGCGTACCGTGCTGTTTCTCAACCTTGAGCAGCTCCAACCGCACCAGTTGAAGGTCGAGGTCAACGCGGGCGGGCGCTGGTTCCCGGTCGCCGTCACCGGCGGTGGCGGCGCCGTGGGCACCGCGCAGACGTCGCCGTCGAAGCCGACCCTGTGCAAGGGCAAGGGCATCACGGTGCGCTACCGGGTGACGTTCGGTGCCGGTGCCCCGGGCGGCCGGCTCGCCGTGACCGGCGTGGCTGTCAACGCGGCCGGTCAGGAGGTCGGCCGGGGCAGCGACGCGGCGAGGGTGACCGGCGCGCGGGTCACCCCGTCGCCGACACCCTCGAAGAAGGCGACGCCCACCCCGAGCCCGACCGACGTCGCTACGGTCGACGACGCGGCCACTCCGGTGGCGCTGGGAGACGCGTCCGTCGCGCCGGACACCTCGGCCGCCGCTGCCTCGTCCGGCACGTCCCCGGTGATGATCTTCGGCATCGTCATGGTGGCGATCGGCTTGCTGCTCATCGTGCTGCTGGTCCGTCGCTCGCGCCAGGACCGCAAACCGTCCGACGAGCCGCCTGCCACGCTGCCGGGCAACCCCGGCGGCACCACCTACCGGGCCGCCGGTGGGCCGCCGGCCGCGCCCGGTCGCCCCGGCCAGGTGTACGGCCAGCAGCCGCCGACCCCCGGTTGGGGCACCGTGCCGTCCCCGCGCCCCGCGGCGGGCGGGGTCTACGGGGCCCGGCCAGCGGGTGCCGGCGCGCCCCCGGAGGCGACGCAGCCGATGCCGGGAGCACCCGAAACACGGCAGTTGCCCGGGAATCCGCCTCCCGACGACGGCGGTCACACCGTGATCATGCCCCGGCTCCCCGGCTGAGCGGGGCGCGACCCGGACCCTCCGTTACGCTCAGGCTCGGTGTCTACCTGCGGCCAAGGAGTGGAACACGTGTCTGATCTGTCCCAGATTGTGAAGGCGTACGACGTCCGAGGGACGGTGCCGGACCAGTGGGACGAACGGGTCGCCGAGGCGCTGGGCGCCGCGTTCACCCAACTCCTCAACTCCACCGACGAGCCGGGCGACGCGGTCGTCGTCGGGTACGACATGCGAGCCACCTCGCCCGGGCTGGCCGCCGCGTTCGCCGCCGGCGTACGGGCCGAGGGCCGCTCGGTGATCGAGATCGGGCTCGCGTCCACCGACCTGCTCTACTTCGCCTCCGGCTCGCTCGACCTGCCCGGGGCGATGTTCACCGCCAGCCACAACCCCGCTCAGTACAACGGCATCAAGATGTGCCGCTCCGGTGCTCGCCCGATCGGCCAGGAGAGCGGCCTGACGGAGATCCGGGAGCGGGCCCAGGCTCTGCTGGACTCGGGCGAAGCCCGCCCGGCCGGCGCGCCGACCCGGCCGGCCGAGCGGCGCGACCTGCTTCCCGACTACGCCGGCTACCTGCGCAAGCTTGTCGACCTCTCGGGCATCCGGCCGTTGAAGGTCGTCGTCGACGCCGGCAACGGGATGGGTGGCTTCACCGTCCCCACCGTGCTGGGCGACGCCGCCCTGTCGCCGCTGCCGCTGGAGATCGTGCCGCTCTACTTCGAGTTGGACGGCAGCTTCCCCAACCACGAGGCCAACCCACTGGACCCGGCGAACCTGGTCGACCTCCAGCGTGCGGTGGTGGAGCACGGGGCCGACATCGGGTTGGCCTTCGACGGTGATGCCGACCGGTGCTTCGTGGTGGACGAGCGCGGCGAGCCGGTCTCGCCGTCGGCGATCACCGCCCTCGTCGCCGCACGGGAGTTGGCCAAGCACCCCGGCTCCACCGTGATCCACGGCGTGATCACCTCCAGCGCGGTCGCGGAGATCATCCGTGAGCACGGTGGGAAGCCGGTCGTCGCCCGGGTCGGGCACTCCTTCATCAAGGCGGAGATGGCCCGGACCAACGCCGTCTTCGGTGGCGAGCACTCCGCGCACTACTACTTCCGGGACTTCTGGTTTGCCGACACCGGCATGCTCGCGGCGATGCACACCCTGGCCGCGCTGGGCGAGCAGTCGCTGGCGCTGTCCGTGCTGGCCGGCGAGTACGAGCGCTACACCGCCTCCGGCGAGATCAACTCGACGGTGGCCGACCAGGCGGCGGCGGTGGCCGAGGTGCGGGCCGCGTACCCCGACGCGGTGGCCGACGAGATGGACGGGCTCACCCTGCGATTCCCCGACGGCGCCTGGTTCAACCTGCGCGCCTCCAACACGGAGCCGCTGCTGCGGCTCAACGTCGAGGCGCCCACCCAGGATCGGATGGTCTCGCTCCGGGACGACGTGCTCGACCGCGTTCGCCGATAAGATCGCCTGCGCCGGTCGGCACCGCCGCCGGTCAAGCCGCACACCCGGTTGGCACCGCCACCGGTCAAGCCGCACACGTGGAAGGAGCCGTGCCATGGCCCTGGATCCGCAGTTGCTCGAGATTCTCGCCTGTCCGGACACGCACCACGCCCCGCTCACCTACGATGCCGAGGCGCAGACGCTGACCTGCACGGAGTGCGGCCGGATCTTCGAGGTCCGTGACGACGTGCCGGTGCTGCTTCTCGACGAGGCACGCGGCGGCCCGGGGCAGTCCTCATGATCGACGGTACGGCCGGAGTCAGTGGTCGTCGCGACGCCGACGAGGCCCTGCTCGACAACCCGGAGGCGCTGGCCGAGCACGACCCGGGCGGCATGCTCCGGCACACGGCGTCGGCCGGTGCGCAGGTTCGCGAGAGCGCCGCGCTGGCCGCTGAGGCGAACCTGGCGGTGCTCGCCGACGACGGGCGTCCCCGAGCCGTCGTGATCGCCGGCATCGGCACGGCGGGGCGTACCGGAGACGTGCTGGCCACGGTCGCCGGGCCGCGCTGCCCGGTCCCGATCATCGGGCACCGCAGCGCCGGGGTGCCCGGTTGGGTGGGCGCGGCGGACGTGGTGATCGCGGTGAGCGCGTCCGGTCGTAGCCCGGAGGCGCTCGGTGCCGCCGAGGCGGCGCACCGGCGCGGTGCCCGGCTGGTCGCCGTGGGTGCCCCCGACTCGCAGTTGCAGTCGATCGCCGAGCAGGCCCGGGCGCCGTTCATCCCGGTGCCCCGCCGTGCCCCGGCCCGCGCCAGCCTCTGGGCACTCACCGTGCCGGTCCTGCTCGCGGCCCGTTCCCTCGGGCTCGTCAAGGTCAACGAGGCGGACCTGGCGGAGACCGCGGCCCGGCTCGACGCGGACGCGGACCGCTGCCGTTCCGCCGCGGAGTCGTTCGTCAATCCGGCGAAGTCACTGGCCCTGGGCCTGGCCGGCTCGATCCCGATCGTCTGGGGCTCGTCCCCGCTGGCCACCGTGGCCGCCCGCCGCTTCGGTGACACCCTGTCGGCCAACGCCCGCTACCCGGTGGTCACCGGGGCGCTCGGTGAGGCCGGTCGGGGCCGGGTCGGGCTGCTCGACGGCGTCTTCGGCGGCCTGGCCGAGGGTGAGCGGGACATCTTCGCCGATCCGGCGGAGGACGACGGCGAGGGCACTCGGCTGCGGCTGGTGCTGCTGCGCGACGGCGGGCTCAACGCCGAGGACGACACCGACGAGCCGCTCGCCGTCGAGGAGCGCCGCGCGGACGCGGTGCAGACCCTCGCCGAGCGCCGTGGAGTGCGGTGCGACGTGGTGACCGCCGAGGGTGGCTCCGCGTTGGAGCGGTTGGCCTCGCTGATCGCGGTCCCGGATTTCGCCTCGATCTACCTTGCCCTGGCCCATGGGTTGGACCCGATGGCCGTTCCGGCCATCACCGAGATGAAGGAGCTGTCGAACCAGTGAACGACCGTAGGGGGCGGCGCGGCATGCGCGGACCGGTCAGCTTCGTGCGACGAAGCGGAGCGGCGGCGTGAGCGAGCGCAGCGAGCGAACCAGGTGGCTCAGCAGCGCCGCGTCTCAGGTCACCGCTACGCGAATCGGAGCGGTGGCATGAGCGCGAACGGCGGGACGAAGGCGATCATCGCCGCCCTGCTGGCCAACGTTGGCATCGCCGTCACCAAGTTCATCGCGTTCCTGCTCTCCGGGTCGTCGTCGATGCTGGCCGAGGCGGTCCACTCGGTCGCCGACTCCGGCAACCAGGGCCTGCTGCTGCTCGGCGGCAAGCGGGCGAAGCGGGCGGCCACCCCGGAACACCCGTTCGGGTACGGCCGGGAGCGCTACATCTACGCGTTCATCGTGTCGATCGTGCTGTTCAGCATCGGTGGCCTGTTCGCCCTGTACGAGGCGTACCACAAGTGGGGGCACGAGGGCGGGATCGAGTCCTGGCACTGGCTGCCGGTGGTCGTGCTGGTGGCGGCGATCATCATGGAGTCGTTCTCCTTCCGGACCGCCATCAAGGAGTCCAACCACATCCGCGGCAACCAGTCCTGGGTGCGCTTCATCCGCCGCGCCAAGGCGCCGGAGTTGCCGGTGGTGCTGCTTGAAGACTTCGGCGCCCTGGTCGGTCTGGTCTTCGCGCTCTTCGGTGTCGGCATGACGCTGATCACGGGCAATGGCCGGTGGGACGCCGCCGGTACGGCGATGATCGGTGTGCTGCTGGTGGTCATCGCCGTGGTGCTGGCCTTCGAGACGAAGAGCCTGTTGCTCGGTGAGGGTGCCGAGGCGTCCGAGCTGGCCGCCATCGAGCGAGCCGTCACCGCCGGCCCCGAGGTGGAGCGGATCATCCACATGAAGACGCTCTACCTGGGGCCGGAGGAGCTGATGGTGGCCGCGAAGATCGCCGTCCCGGAGTGCGAGAGCGCGCACGACCTGGCCCGTGGCATCAACGCCGTGGAGGCGCGGATCCGCGCCGCGGTGCCGATCGCCCGGGTGATCTACCTGGAGCCGGACGTCTACAGCGCCGCCGCGGCCGAGGCCGGCACGGGTGCGGCCGCCGACACCGCCGTGCCGCAGGACGCGTCGGGCGAGGCGGCCGGGCGGCCCGGGGGCTGACCTGTGGAGCCACTGTACGGACCGATCCGCGACTACGCCTGGGGTTCCCGCTCGGCCATCGCCCTCCTCCAGGGGAGGGTGGTGCCCAGCGCGGGCCCGGAGGCCGAGCTGTGGTTGGGCGCCCACCCGGGTGCCCCGGCCAGGGTGGACCGCGCCGGCCTGCGGGTGAGCCTCTGTGACCTGGTGCGGGACGAGCCGGGGCAGTGGCTCGGCCAGCGGGTGTCCGAGCGGTTCGGCAGCCGACTGCCGTTCCTGCTCAAGGTGCTCGCGGCCGACGCCCCGTTGAGCCTGCAGGCCCACCCCGACGCCGAACAGGCGCGGGCCGGCTACGCGGCGGAGGCGGGGCTTCCCGAGGGGCGGCGCAACTACTCCGACCCGTACCACAAGCCGGAGTTGCTCGTCGCGCTCACCTCGTTCGAGGCACTGTGTGGTTTCCGGGATCCGGCGGAGTCGGCCGAGGCGCTCGCCGCGTTCGGCGTACCGGAACTGGCGCCGGTGGTTGCCGCGTTGCGTGCCGGGCCGGCGGGTCTGCGGACGGCGGTGCGGACGCTGCTCGACTGGCCGGTCACCGAGCGCGACGGGTTGCTGTCCAGCGTGGTGGCCTCCCGGGTCGACAGCCCGGACGCGGAGTTGGCCCGCCGGCTGACCAAGGCGTATCCGGCGGACCCGGGCGTGCTTGTGGCGTTGTTGTTGCACCATGTGCGCCTGGTGCCGGGGGAGGCGATCTGGATGCCCGCCGGCAACCTGCACGCCTACCTGAGCGGCTGTGGTGTGGAGATCATGGCGGCCAGCGACAACGTGCTGCGGGGTGGGCTGACCCCGAAGCGGGTGGACGTCGACGAGCTGGTGCGGGTGCTGCGCTTCGAGGTGCTCCACGACCCGGTGCGGGCCGCACAGCCGGTCGGCCCGGGTGTGGACTGGTGGCCCGTGCCGGTGGACGATTTCGCGTTGCACCGGGTGCGGGTCGGCGCGGCGGTGCCCTCGGCCACGCTGCCGTTGCCCGGCCCTCGGGTGGTGCTCTGTGCCGGTGGTTCGGTCACCGTCGACGACGGTGCCGGCGCGTTGACGTTGGTGTCCGGCGAGGCGGCGATCGGCACGGCGGCCGGGGAGCCGCTGCGGATCAGCGGTGCCGGCGAGGCGTACGTGGCGACCTCCGGACTGGGGTGACTCGTCCGTTCCCGCGACGACACAAGTCCGACTTTTCCGGAATAGCTTGACGACGAGTTGCCCGAGTGTGACTCTATGAGTACGCAGCGTTATCGCGACGACGGTCCGAGAACGTGCGGGGAACCAAACCGGGGGGATGCACGGGGCGGGCGGGGCATGGGCGGGAAAGTCCGTTCAGCACCGACCGCCCCGTGCGCTGTCTGTGGACCGTCCCCCTATCCGGGTCGACGGCGCGCGTAAGGTGGAAGGTCGGCGCAGACATCGTTCGACAGGAGCTTTCATGACCAGCACCCTCCCGGCGTCCCCCAGCGGCACGCCGTCCGAGGCCCGGCCGAGCACCCTCGCCGAAGGCGACTTCAAGGTGGCGGATCTGTCACTCGCCGAGTTCGGGCGTAAGGAGATCCAGCTCGCCGAGCACGAGATGCCCGGCCTGATGGCGATTCGCCGGGAGTTCGCCGAGGCGCAGCCGCTGGCCGGCGCACGGATCACCGGCTCGCTGCACATGACCATCCAGACCGCCGTCCTGATCGAGACGCTGGTCGCCCTCGGCGCGCAGGTGCGCTGGGCGTCCTGCAACATCTTCTCCACCCAGGACCACGCCGCCGCGGCGATCGTCGTCGGCCCGGACGGCACCCCCGAGGCCCCGGCCGGCGTCCCGGTGTACGCGTGGAAGGGCGAGACCCTCCCGGAATACTGGTGGTGCACCGAGCAGGTGCTCGCCTGGCCGGACGGGCAGGGCCCCAACATGATCCTCGACGACGGCGGCGACGCCACCCTGCTCGTACACAAGGGCGCCGAGTTCGAGAAGGCCGGGGCGGTCCCGCCGGTCGAGTCCGCCGACTCCGAGGAGTACGCGGTCATCCTCGAACTGCTGCACCGCTCGCTCGGCGAGGACGGCCAGCGCTGGACCCGGATCGCCGCCGGCATCAAGGGCGTGACCGAGGAGACGACCACCGGCGTGCACCGCCTCTACGAGATGCACCGGGCGGGCACCCTGCTCTTCCCGGCCATCAACGTCAACGACTCGGTGACCAAGAGCAAGTTCGACAACAAGTACGGCTGCCGGCACTCGCTCATCGACGGCATCAACCGGGCCACCGACGTGCTGATCGGCGGCAAGATGGCCGTCGTGATGGGCTACGGCGACGTGGGCAAGGGCTGCGCCGAGTCGCTGCGCGGCCAGGGCGCCCGGGTCGTGGTGACCGAGGTGGACCCGATCTGCGCGTTGCAGGCCGCGATGGACGGCTACCAGGTCGCCACCCTGGACGACGTGGTCGAGCAGGCGGACATCTTCATCACCGCCACCGGTTGCTTCGACGTCATCACCAACGAGCACATGGCCCGGATGAAGCACCAGGCCATCGTCGGCAACATCGGCCATTTCGACAACGAGATCGACATGGCCGGTCTGGCCAAGCGTTCCGACGTCGAGCGGGTCAACATCAAGCCGCAGGTCGACCTGTGGCGCTTCGCCGACGGGCACGCCATCATCGTGCTGTCCGAGGGCCGCCTGCTCAACCTGGGCAACGCGACCGGGCACCCGAGCTTCGTGATGTCGAACTCGTTCGCCAACCAGACGATCGCCCAGATCGAGCTGTTCACCAAGACCGAGGAATACCCGATCGGCGTCTACGTGCTGCCCAAGCACCTGGACGAGAAGGTGGCCCGGCTGCACCTGGGCGCGCTCGGCGCCAAGCTGAGCACGCTGACCAAGGAGCAGGCCGCGTACCTGGGCGTCTCCACCGAGGGCCCGTTCAAGCCGGATCACTACCGCTACTGATCGACGCTCCGCACCGCACCGGGTCGGCTGTTCGCAGCCGGCCCGGTCCGTCGTATCAGCCCCCGGCCCGGTCCGTCCTCTCCGCCCCGGCTCGGCGGGCTCTGCCCCCGGCTCTCAGCCCGAGCGTGGGCCGCGGCGGGTGGGGCGCAACCACGTCCAGGCGCACCAGGCCAGCCAGCCGAGCGACACGATGGTGGCCAGCGCCCGCATCCGCAGCGCGCTGAGCAGCAGGACCACGGCCAGCACCGCCAACCACGGCAGGAATCCCCTCACGGCGGGGATCCTGCCACAGCCGAGGGGCGGCGTCCCGTCGCCGGCCGGCCGGGCCCCGGGGCGCAGAGGTCGAGTGAGCTTGTCGTGTACGACTTGACGAGGCTCCTGGCCAGGGAGCAAGGTATGCCTGCCCTAAGTTGGTTGAGGCGTACCTGATGAACTCGGAGCCCGGATGTTCGCCACCTATCTGATCGGCCTGCGGGAGGGCTTGGAAGCCACCCTGGTGGTCAGCATCCTGGTCGCCTTCCTGGTGAAGTCGCAGCGCCGGGATCGGCTGCCCCAGGTCTGGGCGGGCGTCGGCCTGGCCGTGGTGCTCTCG
This sequence comes from Micromonospora sp. NPDC048935, assembly GCF_043197875.1. NCBI lineage: Bacteria > Bacillati > Actinomycetota > Actinomycetes > Micromonosporales > Micromonosporaceae > Micromonospora > Micromonospora sp. NPDC048935. The sequence goes on from NZ_JBICTZ010000012.1 coordinate 49,448, forward strand.
GTGCTCTTCGGCTGGCTGATCGAGTACACGTCGACCTCGCTGTTGTCCCGCTCCGAGGACCGGGAGCTGTTCGAGGCGATCACCTCCGTCGCCGCCGTGGTCTTCGTCACATGGATGATCTTCTGGATGCGCCGGGCGGCCCGGACCATCGCCGGTGAGCTGCGCGGCAAGCTGACCGATGCGCTGGCCGTCGGCTCGTTCGCGGTCGCCGGGATGGCCTTTCTCGCGGTGATCCGGGAGGGCCTGGAAACCGCGCTGATCTTCTACTCGGCCGCCCAGGGCGCGGCCGGCGACAGTGGTCCGCTGCTCGCGTTGGTCGGCGGCATCGTCACCGCCGTGGTGCTCGGCGTGCTGCTCTACGCCAGCGCCCTGCGGATCAACCTCGGCAAGTTCTTCACCTGGACCGGCGCGCTGCTGATCCTGGTGGCCGCCGGCATCCTCAAGTACGGCGTCCACGACTTCCAGGAGGCCGGCGTCCTGCCCGGTCTGAACGACCTGGCCTTCGACATCACCGGCGTGCTCGACCCGACCACCTGGTACGCGGCCCTGCTCGCCGGCATGTTCAACGTGACGCCGGCACCCACCGTGCTGGAGACGATCGCCTGGATCGGGTACGCCGTGCCGGTCCTCCTGCTCTTCCTGCGGCCGGCCCGGCGCAAGCCGGCACCTGCCCCGACCACCACCGTCACCGAGCGCGGGGCCGCCACCGGCACCGAGGCCGAGGCCGAGGCGGCAACCACGCCGCAGCGTGCCTGACCCCACGAGGAGAGACAGCTCAGATGCGTACCACCCGATTTTTCGCGCTGGCGGCCGTCGGTGTGCTGGCGACGGCCGGTGTGACCGCCTGCTCCGGCGGCGACAAGGACGACCCGGCCGTGGCCGGCGGCCCGATCGCCGTCAAGGCGACGGACACCGCCTGTGAGGTCGGCACCACCGACCTGGGCGCCGGCACCGCCACCTTCAAGATCACCAACTCCGGTGCGAAGGTGACCGAGTTCTACGTGTACGCCGACGGCGACCGCGTCATGGGTGAGGTGGAGAACATCGCCCCCGGTCTCAGCCGTGAGCTGCACGTGGAGTTGCCGGCCGGCACCTACCAGACGGCCTGCAAGCCGGGCATGAGCGGCAAGGGCATCCGGGGTGCGCTCAAGGTCAGCGGCTCGGCGCAGCCGCTGACCGCCGACGCGGCGTTGGCCGGTGCGGCCGAGAACTACCAGCGCTACGTCAAGAGCCAGACCGATGCGCTGCTGGACAAGACCGAGGAGTTCGTGACCGCGGTCAAGGCCGGCGACGTGGCGAAGTCCAAGACGCTCTATCCGGTCGCCCGCACCTACTGGGAGCGGATCGAGCCGGTGGCCGAGATCTTCGGCGATCTCGACCCCAAGATCGATGGCCGCGAGGAGGTCATCGAGGAGGGGATGGAGTTCACCGGTTTCCACCGGATCGAGAAGGACCTCTGGCAGTCCGGCGACATCAGCAAGGACGGCCCGATCGCCGACCGCCTGCTGGTGGACGTCAAGGAGATCGTGACCAAGGCAAACGCCGAGAAGCTCTCCCCGCTCCAACTCGCCAACGGTGCCAAGGAACTGCTCGACGAGGTGGCCAGCGGCAAGATCACCGGCGAGGAGGACCGCTACTCGCACACCGACCTGTGGGACTTCGCCGCCAACCTCGAAGGCTCCAAGGCCGCCGTGTCCGCCCTCCGCCCGGCCCTTCAGCAGCGCAACCCGGAGCTGGTCATGCAGTTGGACACCGAGTTCGCCAACGTCGAGGCGCTGCTCGGCAAGCACCGCGACGGCGACGGGTGGAAGCTGCACACCGCACTGAGCAAGGCCGAGCTGAAGGATCTCTCCGACGGGATCAACGCGCTCGCCGAGCCGATCAGCAAGGTCGCCGCGGCCGTCGCCAAGTAACCAGACAGCAGAAAGAGTTGGTGGGATGAGCGGGAGCAGGTTGACCCGGCGGCGGGCGATCACGCTCGCCGGTGCCGGCGTGGCCGGGATCGCCGGGGTGTCGGCCGGTGCGACGGCGTTGGTCAACGGCTCCCGCGGCCCGGCCGGGGCGGGTGACCACCCGGCCGGGGCCGTGCCGTTCCACGGCGAGCACCAGGCCGGCATCGTCACCCCGGCGCAGGACCGGCTGCACTTCGTCGCCTTCGACGTGATCACCAAGGACCGGGCCCGCCTGGTCGAGCTGCTCGAGGAGTGGACCGCCGCCGCCGCCCGGATGACCGCCGGGCGGGACGCCGGCGTGCTCGGCGCGGTGGGCGGCATGCCGGAGGCCCCACCGGACGACACCGGCGAGGCGCTCGGCCTGCCCCCGTCGCAGCTCACCCTGACGATCGGCTTCGGGCCGACGCTGTTCCGCGACGCCGACGGCCGGGACCGCTTCGGCATCGCCGACCGGCGGCCCGCCGCCCTGGCCGAGCTGCCGAAGTTCCCCGGCGACGCCCTCCAGCCGCAGCTGTCCGGCGGCGACCTCTGCGTGCAGGCGTGCGCCAACGATCCGCAGGTCGCGGTGCACGCGATCCGCAACCTGGCCCGGCTCGGCATGGGCGTGGTGAGCGTCCGCTGGTCGCAGCTCGGCTTCGGGCGTACCTCGTCGACCTCCCGTGACCAGGCCACCGCGCGCAACCTCTTCGGGTTCAAGGACGGCACGGCCAACCTCAAGGCCGAGGACACCGACCTGCTGCGCGACCAACTGTGGGTGCAGCCGGGCGACGGGCCGGACTGGATGACCGGCGGCTCGTACCTGGTCACCCGCAAGATCCGGATGCTGGTGGAGACCTGGGACCGGACGTCCCTGGCCGAGCAGGAGGAGATCGTCGGCCGGACCAAGGGCAGCGGTGCCCCTCTCGGGCGGACCAACGAGTTCGACGAACCGGACTTCGCCGCGAAGGGCGCGGACGGCAAGCCGGTGATCGCCGAGCACGCGCACGTGACGCTGGCCCACCCGAGCCGGAACAGTGGCGCCCAGTTGCTGCGCCGGGGCTACAACTTCGTCGACGGCTCGGACGGCCTCGGCCGGCTCGACGCGGGCCTCTTCTTCATCGCCTACCAGCGTGACCCGCGCCGCCAGTTCGTCCCGATCCAGACCCAGTTGGCGCGGCACGACGTGATGAACGAGTACCTGCGGCACGTCTCCAGCGGGGTGTTCGCCTGCCCGCCCGGGGTACGCGACGGCGGGGACCACTGGGGGCGTGCCCTCTTCGGCTGACCAAGGGTCAGGTTGGCGACAGCGCGACCGGCCCGGGGTGCGGTGGCGCCGGGCGGCGTCGGCGGGGGATCATGATGGCAGCCTGGCCCGGGGCTCATCAGGGCGTCGGGCACCGCAGCGCGTGGCGCCGCCGCGCGGGTTGCGACGAGTGCTTCTTTGGCGGCACCCTGCGTTACCGGCGGACGCCGGTCCCACCGAACCGAACGAGGATGCAATATTAATCCCATGAGAGCCCGCGTACTGGTGGTCGACGACGACCCCGCGCTCGCCGAGATGCTCGGCATCGTGTTGCGCAGCGAGGGCTTCCAGCCCTCGTTCGTGGCGGACGGCGAGCGGGCGTTGGCCGCTTTTCGTGACAGCCGTCCCGATATCGTGCTGCTCGACCTGATGCTGCCGGGTATGAGTGGTATCGACGTCGCGCGGTCGATTCGGGCGGAGTCCGGCGTCCCGATCGTCATGCTGACAGCCAAGAGCGACACCGTGGACGTCGTGCTCGGCCTGGAGTCCGGTGCCGACGACTACGTGGTCAAGCCGTTCAAACCCAAGGAACTGGTCGCCCGGATGCGGGCCCGCCTGCGCCGGGGCGAGGACGTCGCCCCCGAGATGCTGACCATCGGGCCACCGGACAACCAGATCACCATCGACGTGCCGGCGCACACCGTGAGCCGCAACGACGAGGAGGTGAAGCTGACTCCGCTGGAGTTCGACCTCCTGGTCGCGCTCGCCCGCAAGCCCCGTCAGGTCTTCACCCGTGAGGTGCTGCTGGAGCAGGTCTGGGGCTACCGGCACGCGGCCGACACCCGCCTGGTCAACGTGCACGTCCAGCGGTTGCGCGCCAAGATCGAGCCGGACCCGGAGCGACCGGAAATCATCCTCACCGTGCGGGGCGTGGGATACAAGGCGGGGACCGGATAGCCTGGTCGCACTGTGTCGACCTCGCCGCCCCCGCACCCCCAGAGCACGGCTGCCCGCCGGCCCAGCGCCGGCGGGGAGCTCTGGCGCGCGGTGAGTGGCTGGATCGCCCGGGTGGTGGCCCGGGTGCACCAGACCTGGCGCCGTTCACTACAGGTCCGGGTCGTGACCATCACGCTCGTCGCGTCCAGCCTGCTGGTCGGCGGGTTCGCGTTCCTGATCGCTGACAAGATCAGCACCATCCTGCTCGACAACGCCCGCAGCGACGTCCGGCAGCGGGTGATCAGCGGTGCGAGCTACGCGGCCAAGCAGGTCTCCCTCTACGGTCAGCCGCAGGAGGCGCAGCTCCAGCAAACCATCGACGGCACGGTCAACTACCTGGCCGGCGGTGACCCCCAGCAGACCAGCGGTGTGGTGGTGGCGATCACCGCCGACGGCTACCACAACGACATCCAGACCCGCACCGCGCCGTCGGCGAACGTCCAGCCGCTGATCAGCCCGGAGCTGCGGGCCGTGATCGCCGACGGCAAGGTGGCCAGCCAGATCCGCACCGGGCGGCTCACCGGCCAGTCCACCAAATACCTGGTGTACGGCTCACCGGTGCCGACCCGCTTCGGCCAGATCGAGCTCTACTATCTGGTGCCGTTGAGCCGTCAGGACGTCACCGCCGCCGACGCGCGGGCCACGGTCGTGGCCACCGGTGTCGCCCTGGTGATCCTGCTCGGGCTGCTCGCGGCGCTCGTCACCCGGCTGGTCGTCAACCCGGTCCGGGTCGCCGCACGGACCGCCCAGCGGCTCTCCGCCGGCCTGCTCGACCAGCGGATGGTGGTCAACGGTGAGGACGACCTCGCCCTGCTCGCCGCCTCCTTCAACCAGATGGCCACCAACCTGCAACGGCAGATCCTGCGTCTGGAGGAGATGTCCCGACTGCAACGCCGGTTCACCTCCGACGTCTCGCACGAGCTGCGTACCCCGCTGACCACCGTACGGATGGCCGCCGACCTGATCTTCGCCGAGCGCGACGAGTTCGACCCCGCGGTGGCCCGCAGCGCCGAGCTGCTGCAAGCCGAGTTGGACCGCTTCGAGGAGCTGCTCACCGACCTGTTGGAGATCAGCCGCTTCGACGCGGGCTTCGCCATGCTGGACTCCGAGCCGACCGACCTGGTGCCGGTGGTGCACCGGGTGGTCGACCGGCTGGCTGGCCTGGCCGAGCGGGTGGGCGTACCGATCGAGCTCGACCTGCCGGGCACTCCGGTGATCGCCGAGGTCGACCCGCGTCGGGTCGAGCGGGTGTTGCGCAACCTGGTCGGCAACGCCGTCGAGCACGGCGAGGCCCGTCCGGTGCTGATCACCCTCGGCGTGGACGACACCGCCGTGGCGATCACCGTCCGCGACCGTGGTGTGGGGCTCAAGGTGGGCGAGGAGAAATTGGTGTTCAACCGGTTCTGGCGGGCGGACCCGTCCCGGGCCCGGCAGACCGGGGGCACCGGGCTGGGCCTGTCGATCAGCCTGGAGGACGCCCGGCTGCACGGCGGCTGGCTGGAGGCGTGGGGTGCTCCCGGGCAGGGCGCGCAGTTCCGGCTCACGCTGCCGGCCCGTGCCGGTGACCGGCTGACCACCTCGCCGCTGCGGCTGGTGCCGGCCGATGCCGCGCTGCCGTTCGGCGGGCCGCGCGACGGTGGACCGCTGGCCATCGGGCCCGGCACCGGCGGGGCGTTGGCGATCGACCCGGCGCCGACCGGTGACGGGCAGCGAGCGGAGGTGCGCTCATGAGACGACCGGCTCTGGTCGTGGCGCTCGGCGTGGTGGTGCTGCTGGGCGCCGGCTGCGGCATTCCGGCGGCCTCCGACGTGCGGGTGGACGGCAAGGGCGGGGCCGCGACCGAGGCCGGCATGGTCAACGGTCCGGGCAACGAGCCGCCGACACGAACGGCCAGCGGCAGCGTCAACGAGGCGTTCGTCCGCAACTTCCTGTCCGCCGCCGCCGGTGAGCCGGATCGGGCGTACGAGCGGGTCAAGGCGTACATCGCCCCGGAGCACAAGTCCCGCCTCCAGGACAAGAAGGGCAGCGAGGTCGCGTTGAACGTGGTCCGGCTGCGCGAGGCGGTCTACACCCTCAACAGCGACTCGACCACCACCGTGAAGATCACCGTGCAGCAGATCGGTGTGCTGCGGGCCAACGGCACCCTCGCACCGCCGGTGGCGACCGAGACGGAGTACGAGTTCGGCATCCGCAGCGCGGCGTTCAACGGCGGCGTCAACGACGAGCGTGCCGGGTTGTACATTCTCGACCCGCCGAACGTGCTGCTGCTCAGCGACGTCGCCCTTCGTCGCTACTACCAGGACGAGTCGATCTACTTCTGGAGTTCGGACCGCACCCGCCTCGTGCCCGACCAGCGCTACCGGCCGCTCGCGGTGCCGGACGAGCGCCGGGTCAACGAGGTGGTCAAGTGGCTGGTCGGCGGCCCCTCCGAATGGCTGCGCCCGGGCGTCGTCGGGCTGCCCGACCGCACCGAGCTGATCAACAACGCCACCGGCGGCAACGGCCGGTGGGAGATCAACCTGGACATGTCCGGCGACGACCAGAACGGCATCGACCAGTTGATCACGCAGATCGCCTGGTCGTTGGGGGACCTGCCGGGTGAGCTGGAGTTGCGGATCCGCAACAACTCACTACCCGTCCAGGACCTGAGCGAGCGACGGGACTCCGTCGAGCTCTACCCGAACGCCGAGAGCCCGCAGCGGTTCGGCCTGTACGAGGGTGCCATCCATCCGCTCGACTTCGGCAGCGAACTCAGCGGCGCCGTGCCGCTGGCGCCCGAGGCCAACCGCAACATCGTCTCCGCCGACCTGGCGGTGGCCAAGGGCCAGCGGATCCTCGCCGCGATGGTGGTCAAGGGCAGCAGCGACGGCCGGCACCGCCTCGCGGTGGGCGCGAGCGCCGCGCCGATCTCCGCCCTCAACCGCAGCACGTCCGAATACTCCTCGATGAGCCGTCCGGTCTGGTTGCGTACCGTCGACGCGCGCCCCGGCCGCGGTCTGGTCGTCGCCGACGGGCAGCTCTACCGGTTCGACGAGTCGGCACGGATGTATCAGGTGCCGCTCAACCTGCCCGCCGACGTCACCGCCGTTGCCGCCGCGCTGGACGGCCAACGGGTCGCGCTGATCGCCGGTGGTCGGCTCTACGTCGCCGCCGTCAACCCGGACGGCGGGGGCGTCTCCGTCGGCCCGCCCCGACCGCTGGCCACCTCGCTGACCTCTCTCACCGCTGTCGACTGGGGCAGCGAGGACCAACTGGTGGTGGCGGGGTCCTTCGGCCAGCCGGCGATCTACGAGATCAGCGTCGACGGCGCCCTGGAGACGCCGCTACGTACCGACCTCGGTGCCAAGGTCACCCACCTGACGGCCTACCCGACCAACCGCACCATCCGGGTGCCCAGCGGCGCCTACATGTACGAGGCGAACGGGGTGGCCTACCGCAGCAGCCCCTTCGAACGGATCGAGCCGGACAGCGTGCGGGACATCGCCCCGCTCCCGACCGGCGTCCGCCCGAGCAACCCGTCGGCACCGTTCTTCCTCTACTGAAGCGATGACCGGGTACTGACGCGATGACCCGGCTCTGGGCCGACCTGGCCGACCTGGTGTTGCCCGCCACCTGCGCGGGTTGTCGGGAGCGCCGGCCCGGCCTGCGGCACGGGGTCTGCCCGGCCTGCGTCGCGGCGCTTGGCGCACTGCGCCCACTGTCGGTCCGCCCGACACCCGCCCCGCCGGGCCTGCCCGCCTGCGTCGCCCTCGGCCCGTACGCCGGTCCGCTGCGCGAGGCCCTGCTGGCGTACAAGGAACACGGCCGGCACGGCCTGGCCCGCCCGCTCGGCGCACTGCTCGCCGAGGTCGTCGCCGCCGGGGTCGGTGCGGCGCGTCCCGTGGCGCTGGTGCCGGTCCCGGACACGGCGGCGGCGGCCCGGTCCCGCTACGGGGACCACCTGGACCGCCTGGCCCGACACTGCGCGGCCCGACTCAACCGGGGCGGCTGGGTGGCGCGGGTGCACCGTCCGCTGCGCGCCCTGCCCCGACCCGACTCGGTAACCCTGGACAGCGCCGGCCGGGCGGCGGCGGCCGAGGCGGCTTTCCGGCCGCGCTCCACGGCGGGTTGGGGTCGCGCGGCCGGCACGACGCCGGTCGTGGTGCTGCTTGACGACATCGTCACCACAGGCGTGACCCTGGCCGCCGCGACGCGGGTGCTGAGTGCGACCGGATGGGTGCCGAGTGTCGCCGCGGTGCTCGCGGCGACCCAAAAGAGACGCCACTCGTAACAGACTGTGTTTCCGTTTCACCCATTGGTGTATGAGCTGCGAAAAATCCTGAGCAGTCTCGGCAACTTGGGGTGACTGCCAGGCGAACAGGCGTTAGCGTTTCGCTGTCGGGGGTAGGAGGTCGTTCCAACGCCCTCGGCGGTGAGAGGAGGCGTAGCCGTACCAACCGGTCGACGCCAGCGGGTCCCCCCACGGCGCGCGACCGGGTTACCGGATCGAAGACCGTCCGAACAAGGGAGGTCACGTGGACATCGTGGTCAAGGGCCGAAACGTCGAAGTGCCGGACCATTACCGGGTGCACGTAGCCGAGAAACTCGCAAAGATCGAACGCTACGACCACAAACTGATTCGCGTCGATGTCGAGCTGTTTCACGAGCGCAATCCGCGCCAGGCCGAGCACTGCCAGCGGGTGGAGATCACCTGCGTTTCCCGAGGCCCGGTCATGCGGGCCGAGGCATGCACGAACGACTTCTACAGCGCACTCGACGCGGCCATCGCGAAGCTCGACACCCGGCTGCGCCGCGCGGCCGACCGCCGCCGCGTACACCGGGGTCGGCACGCGCCGATCTCCGTCGCCGAGGCCACCGCGGGCCTGCCCGTCGCTGACCTGGTGGCCACCCCGCTGAGCGCGTCGCTTGACGGTGCCCGCGCCGGCACCGCCGTCGCGGAGCGGGTCGAGGAGGAGTACGACGACCAGCCCTGGCACATCGCCCGGGAGAAGGTGCACCCGGCGGAGCCGATGACGATCGACGACGCGCTGTTCGAGATGGAACTTGTCGGCCACGACTTCTACCTGTTCCAGGACAAGGAGTCCGGCCGCCCGAGCGTCGTCTACCGCCGCCACGCGTACGACTACGGAATCATCTCCCTCGCCACCGACCGGTAACCGAGGCACGTCGACCACGGAGTTGTGGCAGAGAAACGCCTGCCACAACTCCGTGGTCCCTCAGCGGGGGTCGGCCGACAGCAGCGCGAAGGTCAGGTCGTCCAGGCGGGCACCGGCCAGGCCGGGCAGCCGCCCGCGCTGCACGGCCTCGCGCCGGAACCCGACCCGCTCCAACACTCGGTGCGACGCGGTGTTGTCCGGCACCGTGCCGGCGGTCAGCCGGGCGACACCCACCGGCCCGAACGCCCAGTCCACCAGCAGCCGGAGCGCCCGGGTCGCGTACCCCCGGCCGCGCCAGACGGGCAGCAACGCGTAGCCGACCGACGCCTCGCCGGCCGCCACGTCGGTGTACGACAGCCCGCAGCTACCCACCGGCTCCCCGCTGGCCGCGTCCGTGATCAGGAGTCGGGCGATGTCCCCGGTCAGCCAAGCGCTCTCCGCGAGACGACAGCGCCGCCCGATCGCCTCCCGCGTCGGCGGCACGGGCGGCGCCTGGTTCGCCACCACCTCGGGTCGGCTGTGCAGCCGGTACATCAGGTCGGCGTCATCCGGTGCGAGCCGGCGCAGCGCCACCACCCGGTCGGTGAGCACCCCGCCGGGCAGGTCGGGCAGCAGTCGGGTGACCGGTCCGGGCGGGTCGTCGGCGAGGCGTACCCAGGCCAGCAGGTCGTGCCGACCCCCGTCCCGGCCCGTCCCGGCCGACCGGCGCGAACCCTCGTGGCGGAAGCCGGCGGCCAGCGCGACCCGCTGGCTCGCCGTGTTCTCCGGGTGGGTCAGCAACTCCAGCCGGGTTGCTCCGTTGCTGAGCACGTGGTCGCTCAGCGCGCGGGTGCCCGCGGTGGCGACCCCGCGTCCGCGTGCCGTGGGGCGTACCCAGTAGCCGATTCCGGCCTGACCTCGGGCGGGCACCGCATCGTTGAGATTCACCGAGCCCAGCAGCCGATCCGTGGCCGGGTCGGCGACCGCATACACCGCGCCGCCGCCGGTCCAGACCGCCGGCGCGCCGACGTCGATCCACCAGCGGGCGTCGACTTCGGTGTACGGATACGGCGGGCCGGTCATGAAGCGTTGGCTGACTGGATCGGCCAGACCCTCGACCACGTCGGCGGTGTCCTCGGCCCGGAAGGGACGCAGCCGCACCCCGTGCGCCTCCACGACCTGCCGGAGCGTCATGTGAGGTCCTCGGCGAGCAACGCGCCCACCCAGACGTCGACCCGCTCGCCCCGGTGCTGCACCCCGCCGCGGGCGGTCCCCTCGAACGTGAAGCCCGCCTTCTCCGCCACCCGACGGGAGGCGGTGTTGCCCACGTTCGCCCTCCACTCGATCCGGGCCAGGCCCAGCGTGGCGAAGCCCCAGGTGCTGAGCGCGACGAGCGCGGCCGGCAGGTATCCCCGGCCCCGGACCGCCGGGGCGGTCATGAAGCCGACGTCGGCCAGCAGGGCGTCGGTGGGGGAGAGCCGCAGGTCGATCGTGCCCGCGTACCTGTCGTCCGGGTCGGCGACCACGAAGCAGGCGGCCTGACCCCGAGCCCAGGCGTCCTGGCCGTAGACCTGGTAGCCCTGCGCGTCGGATCGCTCGTACGGGTCCGGCACTGTCGTCCAGCGGATGCTCTCCGGGTCGCGGCAGGTCTGCACAACGGCGTCCAGATCGCGCTCCTCCATCGGTCGCAGGCGCAGCTCACCGGCCCCGGCGGTGGCGAACAGGGTGGGCTGCGGGCGACCGAAGACCGCGGCGCGCCGGGCCGCGAGGGTGCCGCGACCAGCAGGTCCGGTCGCCCCGGGAGCGGGCACCTCGCCGGGCAGCAGCGAGCCGATCCAGCCGTCCGCGCCGGACCGCGTCGTCGGGTTGGCCAGTCGCAGCCGGCCGTCGATCCGGAAACCGGCCCGGAGGGCGACCAGCCGGGAGGCGTGGTTGCCCACCTCGGCCTGCCAGATCAGCCGGCGCAGCCCGAGGGTGTCGAAGGACCAGCGGGCCACCGCCCGGGTGGCGCGGACCATGACGCCTCGGCCGCGCGCCCAGGGAGCGGCCCAGTAGCCGACCTCGCCGGTGCCGTCCCGGTCGATGGAGATCAACCCGCACGAGCCGAGCAGTTCACCTGTCGCCGGGTCGCAGACCGCGAACGGTGCCCCGGTGCCCTGCGCCCAGGCCGTCCCGCTCATCTCGGTGACGAAGCCGAGGGCGTGTTCGGGCAGATACGGGCGCGGCACGGTGGTCCAGCGCTGAATGTCCGGGTCCTGGCACGCATTGTGTACGGCGTCGGCGTCGCTGTCCCGCCAGGGCCGCAGCAGCACGCCGTCCTCAGTGATCTCCACGGGCTCCACCCGTGCATCCTGCCGCAGCGTTCGCCGACGGCGTAACCGGATAACGTTTGGGGTGTGCGCAGGACGCGAAGTATGTCGGGTTCGGCGGAGTCGACCACCGCCACCAGTGACCATTGCGCCGATGGAGCGCCTACGATGGTTCGAGACTGTCTAGGGGAGCGTTGATCCGTGTCGATTCTGGAAAAGGTCCTTAACGCGGGCGAGGGCCGCATGGTGCGCCGGCTCAAGGCCATCGCCGCCGCCGTCACCTCGATCGAGGACGACTACGTCAACCTCACCGACGAGGAGCTGGCCGGCATGACCGAGCAGTTCCGGGAGCGGCTCGCCGACGGGGAGACCCTCGACGACCTGCTGCCGGAGGCGTTCGCGGTGGCCCGCGAGGCGGCCGCCCGGGTGCTCGGCCAGCGCCCGTACGACGTCCAGGTGATGGGCGGCGCGGCGCTGCACTTCGGCAACATCGCCGAGATGAAGACCGGTGAGGGCAAGACGCTGACCTCGGTCATGGCCGTCTACCTCAACGCGCTGTCCGGCAAGGGCGTGCACGTGATCACGGTCAACGACTACCTCGCCCAGCGGGACGCGGCGTGGATGGGTCGGGTGCACGAGTTCCTCGGGCTGACCGTCGGCGTGGTGCTGCCCAACCGGCCGGCCACCGAGCACAAGGCCGCCTACGAGTGCGACATCACCTACGGCACCAACAACGAGTTCGGCTTCGACTACCTGCGCGACAACATGGCCTGGTCGAAGGACGAGCTGGTGCAGCGCGGCCACAACTTCGCGGTGGTCGACGAGGTCGACTCGATCCTGATCGACGAGGCCCGCACCCCGCTGATCATCTCCGGCCCGGCCGAGCACTCCGCCCGCTGGTACGGCGAGTTCGCGGGCGTGGTGGCGCGCCTCCAGCCCGGCACCGACGGCGAGGGCGACTACGAGGTCGACCACTCCAAGCGCACCATCGCGGTGACCGAGCGGGGTGTCGCCAAGGTCGAGGACCGGCTCGGCATCGACAACCTGTACGAGTCGGTCAACACTCCACTCGTCGGCTACCTCAACAACGCCATCAAGGCCAAGGAGCTCTACAAGCGCGACAAGGACTACATCGTCAGCGACGGTGAGGTCCTGATCGTCGACGAGTTCACCGGTCGCATCCTGCACGGCCGTCGCTACAACGAGGGCATGCACCAGGCGATCGAGGCCAAGGAGGGGGTGGAGATCAAGCAGGAGAACCAGACTCTTGCCACCATCACCCTTCAGAACTACTTCCGCCTCTACGAGAAGCTGTCCGGGATGACCGGTACGGCGCAGACCGAGGCGAGCGAGTTCAACAAGGTCTACAAGGTTGGCGTCGTGACGATTCCGACCCACCGCCCGATGGTCCGCGAGGACCGTCCGGACGTGATCTACAAGACCGAGAAGGCCAAGTTCAACGCCGTCATCGAGGACATCGCCGAGCGGCACCAGCTGGGTCAGCCGGTGCTGGTCGGCACCGTCTCGGTGGAAAACTCCGAGATTCTCTCCCAGTTGCTGCGCCGACGAGGCATCCCGCACAACGTGCTGAACGCCAAGTTCCACGCCCGGGAGGCCGAGATCGTCGCCCAGGCCGGGCGTAAGGGCGCGGTCACCGTGGCCACCAACATGGCCGGCCGCGGCACCGACATCCTGCTCGGTGGCAACGCCGAGTTCCTCGCCGCGAACGAGCTGCGCCAGCGCGGTCTCGACCCGCTGGAAAACGAGGAGGAGTACGCCAAGGCGATGGAGGAGGTCCTGCCCACCTGGAAGCAGGCCTGCGACGCCGAGGCGGACGAGGTCGCGGCGGCCGGTGGCCTCTACGTGCTGGGCACCGAGCGGCACGAGTCCCGGCGGATCGACAACCAGCTGCGCGGTCGCGCCGGCCGACAGGGTGACCCGGGCGAGTCCCGTTTCTACCTGTCCCTACAGGACGAGCTGATGCGGCGGTTCCGCGCCGGTGCGGTCGAGGCGGTGATGGAGCGCTTCAACATCCCGGAGGACGTGCCCATCGAGTCGAAGATGGTCACCCGGCAGATCAAGAGCGCCCAGGCCCAGATCGAGGGCCAGAACGCCGAGATCCGCAAGAACGTGCTCAAGTACGACGAGGTGCTCAACAAGCAGCGCCAGGTCGTCTACGCCGAGCGGCTCCGGGTGCTCAACGGTGAGGACCTCTCCGACCAGGTCCGCAACATGATCGACGACACCGTCGAGGCGTACGTGCGGGGCGCCACCTCCGAGGGCTACGGCGAAGACTGGGATCTTGACCAGCTCTGGTCCAGCCTGAAGCAGCTCTACCCGGTCGGCGTGACGATCGAGGAGTTGGAGGAGGAGGCCGGCGGCTCACGGGCCGGCATGGACGCCGACTTCCTCGTCGCCCGCCTCAAGGACGACGCCAACGCCGCGTACGACAGGCGCGAGGAGCAGGTCGGCACCGAGGGCGTGCGTCAGCTTGAGCGGATGGTGCTGCTCCAGGTCATCGACCGCAAGTGGCGCGAACACCTCTACGAGATGGACTACCTCCAGGAGGGCATCAACCTTCGGGCGTACGCCCAGCGCGACCCGGTGGTGGAATACCAGCGCGAGGGCTTCGACATGTTCGCCACCATGATGGAGGGCATCAAGGAGGAGACCGTCGGCTTCCTCTACAACATCGACGTCCAGGTGACCGAGCCTGAGCCGGAGGCGGGCTCGGAAGAGGTCGCGCTGCTCGACAAGCCGGTGGAGATCCGGGCCAAGGGGCTCAACCAGGCACCGCGGCGGCAGGGCCTGCAATACTCCGCGCCCACCATCGACGGCGAGGCCAGCCCCGGCGCCCCCGTCATCGAGCAGGCCGAGCAGCAGGCTCCGGCGCTCGGTGTGGGCCGCCCCGCCCCGGGCGTTCCGGCGGCACCGGGCCGGACCGCCCCGTCCGCCCCGCAGCGTCCGGCCGCCGGTCTCCGCGGCCCGGCGGTGCCGTCGGTCGCCTCCCGCCGGCCGGCAGCCAACCAGGCGGAAGCGAGCAACGGCCCGTCCCGCAACGCGCCGTGCCCGTGTGGCTCGGGCCGCAAGTACAAGCGCTGCCACGGCGCGCCCAACGGCGGCAACTGACCGACCCGACAGCACCTGACCGAACGGGTCCCGGCCGACCAGGCCGGGGCCCGTTCGGCGTCTCCCCCGTCACCTCCCGCCATCCACCGCCGCCTGATGATCATCTCGACCTCAGGAAAGTCGGGGCATCGGATGGTCGTTGCTGCCCCGACTTCCCTGAGGTCGAGTCGATCGGCCAAGCCTGGGCCCGTCTGGTGGCTGCGCCAGGGTCGACGAGGCCACCTCGTCGGTCGATCGGCCCGGCCCGGGTCCGTCTGATGGCTGCGCCAGGGTCGGCGAGGCTACCTCATCGATCGATCGATCGATCGGCCAGGCCTGGGCGTGTCTGGAGGTTGCGCAGGGACCTCGTCCTCGCAAGGCGGGCGGCGGCCCTGGGCGCGTTGGATGTGGTCAGAGGACGTGCAGGGCGGTGCAGAGCCAGCGGCCCCGGCGATGCTCCAGGCGCAGTGCCATTGCCCAGCTCCGACCGCCCGCGCCGCTGAGGACGGCCGCCGCCTCCACTGCGGCCTCCCGCGGCTCGCAGACGCGCAGGCGTAGCAGCCGGACCAGCGGTCGGCCGGTACGGCGGCGGGATGTCCCGGCCCGGCCGGATGCGCGGGCGAGTTCGGTCAGTAGGTCTCCCGCTCGGGCCGGGTCGAGCAGCGCCCGCACCTGGGTCGGCGAACGGTAGCCATTGACCACCTCCAGGCAGGTGCCGACGAAGCGGTGCGCGGCTCGGGTGGTTTCCGGAGCGGTCGACGGCGGCAACGACACGACCGGGTGGGTGGTGGTGGACCTGTTCGGCACCGGGCGCAGGGCTGCTCGCCGCTCCGGCGGCCGAACCGGGCTGGGTCGGGTGGAGGCGAACAGGTCGAGCGCGAGCTGACCGTCGGTCTGCGCCGGCCAGTACGACCCGTCAGTCTCGTCAACGTACGGCGGGTCGAAGGGCGGGGCGGGGCGCAGCCGCACGGTTGGTCGGGAAGGACCGGATCGCGCTCCACTCATCATGCCCCCAGAGACTGCGTTTGCCTGCGTTTGCCTCCGACAACCTAGATTCTGAGCGACAGAACGGCTTCGGTCAATGGCTCGGTGGCAGCCTCCATCCGGCGAGGCGCATGATCCACTCGGGTTCCTTGATAACGCGGGGTCCCAGCGCCCCCGATACCCCGATTTCAAGAAAACCGAGTGGATCATGCCCCGGCAAGGGATGGACGAGCGGGCGGACCGGGTCGGGCGGGCAAGGTCGGGCGGGCAAGGTCGGGCTTTGCTACTCCGGATCGCGGTCGACAAGCGGGTTGCTCTGCACCCAGTCGGCGGTTTCACGGTATTTACGGGCTATGTACTCTTCCAGGCGCGCACGCTCGACGCGCCACTGGCCGCGTCCACCGATCTTGATCGCCGGCAGTTCGCCGCTGCGCACCATGTGGTAGACCTGCGAGTCCGACACGTTCAGCTCGGTGGCGACGTCGGAGAGCAACAGGAACCTTGGCTCCACAGAAACTCCCGGGGTTGATGTCGTTTGGCTCAGTTTGCCATCGACGGCCCAGGCCGCCCAGCACCTGGCCGCGCCGCCGGGAGGTCGATCGCACGGGACACGCCGGGCGGGAGCTTCCACCGGCCGGAGCCGGGGTGTATGACGGTCACGGCGTGCGGCATGATCTGCGCCCGTGCCGGCGGACGCCGGTGGAGGACGACGCGGGGGAGACGACCGGTGACCGAGGAGCTTGTCCGGGTGTACGTGCCGGCGACCGTACCGATGGTGGCCCGACTGCGCACGGACGGGCTGACCGCCGACCAGGCGCACGCGGTGACCCCGACGCTTCGCGAGTGGTACGCCGAGGGCGACGAGGAGGAGTTGGAGTACGTCGCGTTCACCCGGGCCGCCCAGGACTCGCTGCACCTGCTCCGGGCCGATCCGACCGCTCCCCGCCGCCGCGTCGTCGTCTCGGTCGACCTCCCGGCGAGCGCGCTCGGGCGGGGCGACGGGGAGTTGGGTTCCAGCGCCGTGACGTTGGCCGACGCCGTTCCGGTGGGTGCCGTCGCCGCCCTCCACGTGGACGGCGCGGACGCCGCCGAGGAGGTCGCCGCGGCGGTCGAGGTGGTGGCCGAGGCGGCCGCTGGCGACCCCGACGCGCAGTTCACCGTCGACGGCGCGGAGGACCACGAACTGGAGTGGTACGACGTGACGGAGCTGGACCTGCTGCTCCTCGCGGCCGGCTGAGCCGGCCGCCAGAGCGCCGGCCGCCAGAGCGCCGCCTGCCAGGACGCCGGCTGCCAGGACGCCGGCTACCAGGACGCCGGCTACCAGGACGCCGGCCGTCAGAACGCTCTCTGGCGGGAGTCAGCCCGGCGTCAGCGGGCCGGATCCGCCCTGGCCGGGTCCGTGTCGAACGTTTCGGCCGGGTCCGGCTCGTCGTCCTCCGGGTCGACCCGGTCCGGGTTGTCGGCAGGTGTGTCGTCGTCGGTGTGGGCCGGGCCGAGCGTGCGGCCGAACGCGACGAGCGCGGTCAGCGCCCCCACGAACAGCACCCAGATCCCGTTGTCCACCCGCGAGGTGCCAAGTGAGGTCTGTGCCACCGCGTCCGCATCGCTGAGCGCGCTGGCCAGGTCGAGCAGCGACCGGCCACCGATCCGGATGATCACCTCGGCGAGCAGCAGGAGCAGCCCCGGTCCGGCACCGGCGAGCAGGTACGCCGGCCAGCGCAACGCCGCAGCGGCGGGATCGCGGCGCACCGCCCGGCGTCGTGCCCAGGTCAGGTAGCCGAAGGCGAGCAGCCCGGCGAGCAGCCCCGCGACGAGCGACTCGGTGCGGGACACCCACTTGGCCGCGTCGACCACCGACTGTTGGCTGTCGCCCGCGCCGAAGAGGTCGAACAGCGGGTCCCGAGCCTGGCTGAACGCGACCACGAAGACCAGCGTGCCCAGTGCGGCGATCACCACCGCACCGACCGCCGGGGCGGTCCGCGCGGCGGCCACGGCGCCACCGATGATCGCCGCGGCCGCGGTGGTGCCGGCGATCACGTTGGTGGTCGAGGTGTCGAAGTAGGTGAGGTTGATGGCCACCGCGGCGGCCAGCCCGACCAGCATCCCGCAGCCGATCGCCCCGGCGTAGCGCAGGGTGGCCCAGTCGCCGTACCGGCGGGCCAGCAGGTTGCCGCCGGCCAGCGCGACGGCCGCACCGCAGACCAGCGCGGCCGAGATCACGCCGGGCAGGGCGAACGCGGAGAGACTGATCGCGGTCACCCCGGCCGCCGCCGAGGTGATGGCCTCCCGGGTGGACCAGAGCATGGCGGTCAGCCAGCCGAGGGCCAGCAGCGCGAGCACCGCCGCGCCGGGCGCGGGCAGCGGCCGGCTGCTGGGGCTTACCGCGTCGGCCGCCGGGTCGTGCGACTCCGCGGCCGGGACGCGGCCGGGCTGCTTGGTCATCGTCTCCCCTTCGAGGCGGCAGGTCACCGACCATTCAGGGTACGCGGGCCCGCCGGGCCCCCCGCCGCCGCAGACGACCGGGACGCCGTCGGATGGTCGGATCGACAGTGGTCGGTAAGGAGAGGAGGGGTGGGCCGGTCCTTGGTGCAAGGCGATGGCGGAGGCAGGGTGCGCTGCTCTTCGTGGGAGAATTACGGGAGGTCCCGCCGCTGCTCGGCCTCCCGTGCGGCGACCGGTGTCCGATCGCCCGGTCGGTGCCCGCGGGTCCGGTTTCGCCACTGCTGTCGAGATCGCCAGGAGCCTTGATGGATGCCGTGTTCTCCGTTCCCGAGCCGCGCAACGAGCCGGTTCGTAACTACGAGCCGGGCAGCGGAGACCGGGACCGGCTCCAGCGGCGGCTGACCGAGCTTGCCGCCGAGCGCATCGACCTGCCGATGACCATCGGTGGCGAGCAGCGGATGGCCGCCGGTGACCCGATCGACGTGGTGCAGCCGCACAGGCACGCGCACGTGCTGGGCGTGACCGCGCACGCCACCCACGATGACGCCCGCGCCGCGATCAAGGCGGCGAAGGACGCCGCTCCGATGTGGCGGGCGCTGCCGTTCGAGGAGCGCGCCGCGATCTTCCTGCGTGCCGCCGAGCTGCTCGCCGGCCCGTGGCGCGACACCCTCAACGCCGCCACCATGCTCGGCCAGTCGAAGACCGCGATCCAGGCGGAGATCGACGCCGCCTGCGAGTTCATCGACTTCCTCCGGTTCAACGTGCACTTCGCCCGGCGTCTGCTCGAGGAGCAGCCGGCGTCCTCGCCCGGTGTCTGGAACCGCTTCGACCACCGCCCGCTGGAGGGCTTCGTCTACGCGGTCACCCCGTTCAACTTCACCGCCATCGCCGGCAACCTGCCGTCGGCGCCGGCCCTGCTGGGCAACACGGTGATCTGGAAGCCGGGCCCGACGCAGCAGTTCGCCGCGCACTTCACCATGCGGCTGTTCGAGGCCGCCGGCCTCCCGCCCGGCGTGATCAACATGGTCACCGGCCGGGGCGAGGAGGTCTCCGACGTGGTGCTCGCCGACCCGGACCTGGCCGGCATCCACTTCACCGGCTCGACGAAGGTCTTCCAGCAGCTCTGGCGGACCGTCGGCGACAACATCGCCCGCTACCGGGGTTACCCGCGGCTGGTCGGCGAGACCGGCGGCAAGGACTTCGTGGTCGCGCACACCAGCGCCGACGTGGACGCCCTGCACACCGCGCTGATCCGTGGCGCGTTCGAATACCAGGGCCAGAAGTGCTCGGCGGCCTCGCGGGCGTACGTGCCGCGCTCGATCTGGGAGGGTGGGCTGCGCGACCGGCTGGCCGCCACCACCGACTCGCTGACCTACGGCGACGTGGCCGACTTCGGCAACTTCGGCGGCGCGGTGATCGACGACAAGGCGTTCGGCCGGCACACCGCCGCGCTGGAGCTGATCGGTGGTGACGACTCCTGCCGGGTGCTTGCCGGCGGCACCGCTGACGACTCGGTCGGCTACTTCGTCCGGCCGACGCTCTTCGAGTGCTCCGATGCGGCCCACGAGACCTTCACCACCGAGTACTTCGGGCCGATCCTGGGCGTGCACGTGTTCGACGACGCCCGGTTCGACGACGTGGTCGCACAGGCCGAGTCGATCGCCCCGTACGCGCTGACCGGCTCGGTGTTCGCCACCGACCGCCGGGTGGTCGACGCGGTCGCCGAGCGCATGCGGTACGCGGCGGGCAACTTCTACATCAACGACAAGCCGACCGGGGCGGTCGTCGGGCAGCAGCCGTTCGGCGGTGCCCGGGCCAGCGGCACCAACGACAAGGCGGGTTCCTGGCTCAACCTGGTCCGCTGGGTGTCCCCGCGGACGATCAAGGAGACCTTCGTGCCGCCGACCGACCACACGTACCCCCACATGGGCTGACCTGCGGCGACGACCCGCCGGCGGCGCGCGGTGCCGCCGGCGGGTCGGCCCGGGGTCGTGATCCATCGATAGTCCTCAACGGACAGTCTGCCGCCGACAGTGCACTTAGGAAGTCCTGTTGGGTGGCAAACCGGCAAATCCTGGACGCCGGGTGCGCAAAGTGGCAGCGTAGGGGCCATGGCGGATTCCGGAGTCAACCCTACGGCGGCGGCCCTGCTCGGCCTCCTCCACGAGGGCCCGATGACAGGTGGTCAGTTGATGGCCGCTGCTGAGCGCCGTCTGGCGCCGTACTGGTCGATGACGCGCAGTCAGGTCTACCGCGAGTTGCCGGTGCTGGCCGAGCGGGGTTTCGTGCGGCTCGGGAAGCCGGGGCCGCGGATGAGCCAGCCGTATGCGCTGACTGCCAGCGGAAAACGGACATTTTCCCGCTGGTTGGCGGAGAACCCGGGGCGGGACACCATCCGCAACCCGATCGCGTTGCGGATGGCCTTCGGCAACCTGCACTCCGCCAGCCAGCTCAAGGGCCTGTACGCCTCGGCCAACGAATACCACACCGAGGCCCTCGCCCAGGTCCGGGAGCAGGTGAAGAACGCCAAGCGGGATGGGGAGACGTACGACGCCAGCGCGCTGGAGTTCGCCGTCGCCTACCACCGGGCGGCCCTCTCCTGGTTGAAGTCCGCTCCGGTCGGGTGACCTCCCGCGGGTTCGCCCAGCGGGAACGAGCTGTTCAGCCGGCGGCGTCGGGGTGTGGCTTTTGCGCGGGACCGCGGGGCTCGCAAGCTCAATGCTCGTCCGCGCAGTACGCTTACCTGTCGTGACCGCTGCCGATTACGCCGAACAGCTCAAGGAACTCGACGCGACCCTGCGAAACATCGAGGCCGTCCTCAACCTCGACCGCCTCCACGAGGACAAGGCCCGCCTTGAGCAGGAGGCGTCCGCCCCCGACCTGTGGGACGACCAGGCCAAGGCTCAGCAGGTGACCTCGCAGCTGTCGTACGTCAACGGCGAGATCAGCAAGCTGGGCAGCCTGCGCTCCGGCCTCGACGACGCCCAGGTGCTCCTGGAGTTGGCCGAGGCCGAGGCCGACCCGGGCGTGTTGACCGAGGTCGAGTCGGAGATCACCGGGTTGACCAAGGCCATCCAGGAGATGGAGGTCCGCACCCTGCTCTCCGGCGAGTACGACTCCCGGGAGGCGCTTGTCGCCATCCGCGCGGGCGCCGGTGGCGTGGACGCCGCCGACTTCGCCGAGATGCTGCTGCGGATGTACCTGCGCTGGGCGGAGCGGCACGGCTATCCGACCGAGGTCTACGAGACCTCCTACGCCGAGGAGGCGGGCCTGAAGTCGGCCACCTTCGCGGTCAAGGTGCCCTACGCGTACGGCACGCTCAGCGTCGAGTCGGGCACCCACCGGTTGGTCCGGATCAGCCCGTTCGACAACCAGGGTCGCCGGCAGACCAGCTTCGCGGGCGTCGAGGTCCTGCCGGTCACCGAGCAGACCGACCACATCGACATCCCGGAGAACGAGGTACGCGTCGACGTCTACCGTTCCTCCGGCCCCGGTGGGCAGAGCGTCAACACCACCGACTCGGCGGTCCGGTTGACCCACATCCCGACCGGCATCGTGGTCACCTGTCAGAACGAGAAGTCCCAGTTGCAGAACAAGGCCTCCGCGCTGCGGGTGCTCCAGGCCCGACTGCTGGAGCGCAAGCGCCAGGAGGAGCAGGCCAAGCTGGAGGGGCTCAAGGAGAACGCAGCCGGTTCGTGGGGCGATCAGATGCGCTCCTACGTCCTGCACCCGTATCAGATGGTGAAGGATCTCCGAACCGAGCAGGAGACCGGCAATCCGAGCGCGGTGTTCGACGGCGACCTGGACGGTTTCATCGAGGCGGGGATCCGTTGGCGCAAGCAGCGGCAACTCGCCGGCGACGGAGCGTGACGACACGCGGGCGGAACGCTTCGTCGATCTCCAGGTAGAGGCCTGATTCGACGACTCGTGCCGGAACGGCGGGGCGTGGGGCTTGGCTCAGTTGTTACACCGCGTAGACTCACCACCCGTGATTCAGCTTGAGCAAGTGACGAAGACGTACCCGAAGGCGTCCCGGCCTTCGCTCGACAACGTGTCCGTCTCGATCGAGAAGGGCGAGTTCGTCTTCTTCATCGGTCCATCCGGCTCCGGCAAGTCCACAATCATCAAGATGCTGCTGCACGAGGTCGCCCCCAACAAGGGTCGCGTCGTCGTCAACGGCAAGGACGTCACGTCGATGCGCTCCTGGAAGCGACCCCACTTCCGGCGCTCGATCGGCTGTGTCTTCCAGGACTTCCGGCTGCTGCCGAACCGCACCGCGTACGAGAACGTGGCGTTCGCCCTTGAGGTGATCGGCAAGACCAAGGCGGTTGCCCGCCGGGTCGTGCCGGAGGTGCTGGAGCTGGTCGGGCTCGGTGGCAAGGAGCACCGCTACCCGCACGAGCTCTCCGGTGGTGAGCAGCAGCGGGTCGCCGTCGCCCGGGCGTTCGTGAACCGTCCGCTGATCCTGCTGGCGGACGAGCCCACCGGAAACCTGGACCCGGACACCTCGATCGAGATCATGCGCCTGCTGGACCGGATCAACCGCACCGGCACGACCGTCGTGATGGTCACCCACGACTCCAACATCGTCAACCAGATGCGCCGCCGCGTCGTCGAGATCGAGAGCGGTCGTATCGTGCGTGACCAGGCCCGCGGCGTCTACGGGTGAGCCGGCTCTCCACCCCTGCGCAGCCTGACGACGAACACTTCATGCCGGAGACCCGGAGGAAATCCCGATGCGCGTGAAATACGTCCTGTCCGAGGTACTGGTCGGACTGTGGCGCAACGTGACCATGTCCATCGCGATGATCATCACGATGGCGGTCTCGCTGACCATGCTCGGCGCCAGCGGTCTCATGTACCGCCAGGTCGACGACATGAAGGTCACCTACTACAAGAACATCGAAGTCTCGATCTTCTTGAAGCCGGAGGTGAGCGAGCAGGAGCGCACCGACCTCAACACCAAGCTCGACGCTGACCCCCTGGTCAAGGACGTCATCTACGTCAACAAGGACGAGGCGTACAAGAAGTTCAAGGTCATGTACCAGGACGCGCCCGACCTGGTGAACGTGGTCAAGCCGGACCAGTTGCCCGAGTCGTTCCGGCTCAAGCTGAACAACCCGGAGCAGTACAAGGACATCTACGAGCAGTACAAGAACACGGCGGGTGTCGATGAGATCATCGACCAGAGTCGACTGCTCGACAAGATCTTCAACATCCTCACCTCGATCCAGAACATCGCCCTGGCCGCCGCCATCGTGATGGCGATCGCCGCCCTGCTGCTCGTCGCGAACACCATCCAGGTCGCCGCGTACAGCAAGCGGCGTGAGGTGGCGGTCATGAAGCTGGTCGGCGCCTCCAACTGGTTCATCCAGGCACCGTTCGTGCTGGAGGCCGTGGTGGCCGGCCTGATCGGCTCGCTGCTCGGTCTGGTGGCCTTGGTCGCGGCCAAGTATCTGCTCTTCGACCGCTCGTTGAGCGCGTTGCAGGGCCTGCTCTCGCCGATCTCCTGGGGTGACATCCTTGTCGTCTTCCCGCTGATGGCCGGCGTCGGCGGCCTGATCAGCGCGGGCACCGCCTGGATCACCCTGCGCTTCTACCTGCGGGTCTAGGCGCCGTACGGGTCGTCCCGTCGTCTCCCGGGGACCCTCCCGCAGCCGGAAATAAACGGCGCGGGAGGGTCCTTGTGATTCGGGTAGCATGATCGGTTGTCCGGCCGGGGTGAGCCCGGCCGCGGACGCCAGGAGAGGGGGTGGCACCGATGCCACGGGAAAAGGGGCGCAAGGTGGTCGCCTCCAACAAGAAGGCGCGCCACGACTACGCCATTCTCGACACGTACGAGGCAGGCATGGCGCTGACCGGCACCGAGGTCAAGTCGCTGCGGGCCGGGCGGGCGTCGCTTGTCGACGCGTTCGCCCAGGAACGTGACGGCGAGCTGTTCCTGCACGCCCTGCACATTCCGGAATACACGCAGGGCACCTGGACCAACCACGAGCCCCGGCGCACCCGCAAGTTGCTGCTCAACCGGGTCGAGATCGACAAGCTCGTCGGCAAGACCCGCGAGGGCGGTTTCACCATCGTTCCCTTGCAGGTCTACTTCTCCGACGGCTGGGCCAAGGTCGAGATCGCCCTGGCCAAGGGCAAGAAGTCGTACGACAAGCGTCAGGACCTCGCCAAGCGGGACGCGGACCGGGAGATCGCCCGGGTCTCCGGCCGGCGCGGCAAGGGCATGGACGACTAGTTCATCCGGTTTGTCCGGGTCGGCGCGCCGGCCCGGGGCTCGGGATGAAAGCTGTTGCGGCAGGCGTTAGTCTTGTCAGTGCCGCCACATCGGCGGCCTGTCGAGGGGGTGACTGGTTTCGACTTCGTACGCAGCGACAGGGGAAGCGAGCCGAGGAAGCCGACGTCGTCTCGAGAATCGGTCGTCGGAAACTTATAAGCGCCAAGCAAAATCGCGCTGACTTCGCTCTCGCCGCCTGAGGCGAGTAGCTAAGTCTGTCGGCCTGGGAACGCCTTCGTCCCAGTAGCCGGCATCAGCTAGGAGGCTGGCCAATCGGACCCGGTCGCGGGGTCCGTGCGGCGAGATTAATCAGCGACTGGGCCCGTCACACCAACTTGCTCGCGTGAGCGGTGGGGCCGAGTAGAGGCACAGCGAGCTGCGCTCGGAGAAGCCCTGACAAACCGGCGAAGGACCCGGGTTCGATTCCCGGCACCTCCACCACCTCGAGCGAAGCGCCCCGGCCCATCGGCCGGGGCGCTTCGTCGTGTACGCGGCTCGCCTACGCTGCCCCCTGTGACGAACCAGGAGCTGCGCCTGTCGGTCGGCGCCTCACCCGCGCAGCGCACGTGGGCGGTGGTGGTCGGCGTCTTCGTCGCCGCCGTCGCCGCGGCATTCGTGGCGCTGCCACTGGTCGCCGGCGGGTTGCTGGGTCGGCTGTCCGGCCCGGGTGACCCGTTCTCCTCCTACGAGGAGGCTCGCGACGTACCGCCGGGGATGCTGCCGCCCGCGCTGCGGGACTCCGCCGGTGGCGCGGAACAGGCCGGGCCGAGCCCCTTCGTCGGGCTCTGCGGCCTGCCGTTCGTCCTGCTCGGCATCTACCTCGTGCTGCGGGTGCTCCGCACGGCCGCCTGGCTGGAGGGCAGCCACGTCCGGGTTCGGGGCGCGTTCCGTACGCGCGGCGTCGACCTCGCCACGGCCCGGATCGACGTCGCGGCGCTGTCGCACGACGAGCCGGGGGACGACCTTCCGGCGGCTCGTCGTCGGACACCCGCCCTCATCGCTACCGACCCCGTGGATGGGCGGCGAGTCACAGTCGCGTTGCGGGGCCTGCCCCCGTCGGAGCTGAGCGCGCTCGCCGACGCGATCACGTCCGCCCGGCCGGTCGACGGCCGGGACGGCGACACGCACGCCGTCGCCCGCCAGGTGCGCCGCCTGGCGGAGCGCCCCCGGCTCGGCTGAGCGGCGGTCGTCCGTTTCCTCTGGGACCTGCGGGACTCCTGCGACGAATGGTGCAGATGAGCATTCTCCGGGACCTTTACAGACCGGGGCGGGCAGGCCCACCATCGCGGTATGGGGTAGCCGCACAGCGCGGGAGGTGCCATGGTCACCGGTCCGGTCCAGCAGTCTTCACTCGCCGCCCGGCCGTCCGCCGCACCGCACCATCCGATCGGCCTGCCCGGCGAGCCACGCCCGGCCGGTCTGGCCGGAGACGTCCACGCGTTCGGCCGGGCCGTCACCGTGCCCCCCACCGAGCCGCGCTGGCGGGAAGAGGTCCTGCTCCGGCTGCGTCCGGTGGGGCACGGGTTCGCCGAGCACGTTCGGGTCACCGAGGGCCCCACGGGCCTGTACCGGGAGTTGCTCACCCAGTCGCCCCGGCTGGTCCACGGGGTGCGGTTGCTGACCCGGGAGCACGCGGGGATCATCGCCGCGATCCTCGCGGTGCAACGGGTCGCCGAACGTCCCGAGGTGCACCCCGACGAACTGCGGCACCGGGCCGGGCACCTGCTGCGCCGGTTGGCCCGGCATCGGCGGCGCGGTGCCGACCTGCTCTGGGAGGCGTACCAGACGGATCTGGGCGGCGAGACCTGAGCAGTCGGCCGGGAACCGGCGGATCGGCGGTGGCGTCGAACCGTACATGCGTCGACCGGCCCTGCTTCTCGTCCTCCCGTTGCTGCTCACGGCGGGCTGCGCCACGCCGGTGGCAGACCCGCCCGTCGGGCCTCGCCACCCGTCGGCCCGCGGCGAGGCGTTCGACAACCGGGCCGCTGAGGTGGCCGAGGCGTGGCGACCGGGCCCCGACTGGAGTACGGGGTACGTCCCGCTGGAGGGGCCCACGGTGCTCACCGGTGACCCGCGTTTCACCCCGGACACCGAGGCCGCCTACCGGGCCGGGTGGTACCGGGCGCAGGTCGCGATACCGCCCACCCGGGTCGGCGGCGAGATCCGGTTCCCGGACGGTCGGCTGACGCTGCCGTTGGTCAGCGCCGCCGAGGCGTACCGTCAGCTGGACCAGGGTGATCCGCTGCCCTGCCCGGGGCGACCGAAGCGGCCCGGCCTGCCGAGCCCGGGCGGCCCCAGCGTCGAACCAGGGCCGGACGGATGGGCCACCAGCACGACGCGGACGGCCTGTCTCGCGCTCACCGTCACCGGGGTCACGTTCGGTGCCGTGCCGGTCCGCACGAGCCGGGGCACGGCGCAGGTCCCGGCCTGGCTGTTCACCGTCAGGGAGCTGGCCAGCCCGGTGGCCCGGCTCGCCGTCGCGCCGACCGCGGTCACGCCCGTCCCCCCACCCTCCGCGCCGGCCCGCCCGCTTCCCGACGGTCTGGTGGGCGCCCAGAACCTTGTGGCGGTCGACGATGTCCGGATGACCGTGGGGCTCGGCGTCGGCGCCTGCGACACCGGCATCACGCCGCTGGTGTGGGAGCGGCCGGACGTCGTGGTGGTCGGCGGCCGCGTCACCCGGGCCACCGGAGAATGCATCGCCGTGCTCAAGCTGGCACCGGTCGCCGTCACCCTGGGGGCGCCACTGGGCGCCCGGCCGGTCGTGGACGTCGCCACCGGCGCCCCCCTGTCGATCGCCCCACGCTGACCGACCGGCGCCGACGGGCCGCCTCAGAGGAGGCTGGGCACGTCGGTGCTGATCGGCACCGGTAGCACGGTCGGCCGGTCGGCACGCAGCCCGGTGGCGAGCGCCGCGCCGAGCTGGTCGGGGGTCTCGACCACCTCGGTGGCGCAGCCGTAGCCGGCCGCGATGGCGACGATGTCCAACCCCGGCAGGTCCAGGCCGGGCACACCGGGAGTGTGCTTCAGCTCGGCGAACGCCTTGAGGATCGCGTACTGCTGATTGACCGGAACGACGACCACCACCGGCAGTGCGAGACGCGCGGCGGTCCACAACGCCTGCACCGAGTAGTGGAACGAGCCGTCACCGACGACCGCCACCACCGGACGCCCGCGCCCGCTGTCCCGCTCGGCGAGCGCCACCCCGATCGCGGCCGGCAGGCCGTAGCCGAGGCCGCCGCTGGCCATCGTGAAGTACGACGCCGGGCGGGTGATCCGCAACTGCCGGCGCAGTGCGGACAGATTGGACGGTGACTCCTGCACCAGCACGCCGTCCGCCGGCCAGTGTGCGGCCAGCCCGGCGAACAGCGCGTCGGCGCTCAGCGGGGCGGTGACCTCCGGCGGGGTCGGTGCCTCGCGGGGTGCGGGGGGTGGCCGGTCGGCCGGCGGCACCCGGTCCACAAGCGCGGCCAGGGTCAGCCCCGGGTCGCCGAGCAGGCTGTCCCCGACGGGTGCGCGTGCGGCCTCGTCCGGGTCGTCCGTGACGTGCAGCAGCCGGGCGCCCTCCGGCAGGTGCCCGCCCGGCACGTAGGGGTAGTAACGGAACACCGGTGCGCCGACGACGAGCACCGTGTCGTGCCCGCGCAGCGCCTCGGCGAGAGGGCCGATCGCGTACGGGAGCACCCCCCGGAAGTGCGGGTGATCCTCGGGGAAGACGGCGCGCTCGGGTGCCGGGGCCGACCAGACCGGTGCGGCCAACCGCTCGGCGAGCGCGACAGCGGTCGGCCAGCTCCCGGAGCGGTCCACCCCCGGTCCGTACACCAGCACCGGGTTGTCGCTGCCGGCCAGGATCCGGGCGAACTCGTCAAGCCGTCGCGGGTCCGGGGCGAACCGGGTGGCCACCGTTCGCGGTGCGGGCAGCGGGTCGGCCGGCTGGGCCCAGTCGTCCATCGGCAGGGAGAGGAAGACCGGCCCGGCCGGTGGCTGCACCGCCGTCGCGTACGCCCGCAGCACCGCCGCGGGGATGTCCTGCGCGCGGGCCGGCTCGTAGGCCCACTTGACGTACGGCTGGGGAAGCTCGGTGGGCCGGCGGCTGGCCAGCCGAGGTTCGAGCAGCAGCATCTCCCGGGTCTGCTGGCCGGCCGTGACGATCAGCGGCGTCTTGTTGTGCCAGGCGGTGACCAGGTTGCCCATGCCGTTGCCGGTGCCCGGGGCGGTGTGCAGGTTGACGTGGGCGGGTGCGCCGCTGGCCTGCGCGTAGCCGTCGGCCATCGCGACCGCCGTCGCCTCCTGGAGCGCGTGGACGTAGTGGAAGTCGGCGGGGAAGTTCTCCAGGAACGGCTCCTCCGTCGAGCCGGGGTTACCGAAGACGGTGGTCACGCCGAGGGTGCGGAGCACGTCGTACGTCGCGTCCCGGACCGTTGCCATCGCCACCCGCCTCCGTGTCGCGGGAGGGACGACAGCAGTCGTCCCTCCCGATCAGCCGAATCTATCGGGATGTGACGGACCTTTCGGGTGTTTCCGGCGGGCCCATCCGGCGGACCGGGCCCGTGCCTGGTCAGGGCGTCGGAACGCACGAACTACTGCCTTAACTGTCTGATCACCTGCCGGTCAGCCCTTAGCCAGCACCCGGGACGCAGGCTATGGTGCCAGGCATGGCGTTGACAGCGCGGCTGATCCCGATGCACCGAGCGGATCCGGTAGATGACCGGCCCCCGGCGCGGGCTCACGGTTGACGGGTGTGTGGGATGCAGGGAGAGGGTCAGGCGATCGGCGGACGAGCGATGGAGTCGATGACCGGGCGGCTGCTGGTCGCCACTCCGACGCTCAAGGACCCGAACTTCGACCGTACGGTGGTGCTGCTGGTCGCCCACGAGCCCGGCGGCGCGCTCGGCGTGGTGCTCAACCGGGCAACCGAGGTGCCGGTGTCCGAGGTGCTCGGCGACTGGAGCGATCTGGCCCGCCACCCGGCGGTGCTCTTCGAGGGCGGCCCGGTGCAGCCCGACTCGGCCATCTGCCTGGCCCGCATGCGGCACCCGATGCGCCGGCTCAAGGGCTTCCACCAGGTCTCCGGAGCGGTCGGCACGATCGACCTCTCGGTCGACCCGGAGCGGCTGCGGGAGAGCATCGGTGGCATCCGGGTCTTCGCCGGCTACTCCGGCTGGGGCAGCGGCCAGTTGGAGCAGGAGATCGCCGACGGCTCCTGGTTCGTGCTGGACGGGCTGCCGGGTGACGCCTTCGTCGACCGGCCCGACGATCTGTGGCCGATGGTGCTGCGCCGCCAGGGCGGGATGATGGCCGCGGTCGCCCACTTCCCGCCGGACGTCGCGCTCAACTGACCCGGCGCGGGCGGGGGACCCCGCGAGATGACCATGCGAGCCCGTCTGTGTATAGTTTCCCAGTGCCCGGGCGACCGGGACGACAGCAAGGGGCCGTGGCGCAGCTGGTAGCGCACCACACTGGCAGTGTGGGGGTCAGGGGTTCGAGTCCCCTCGGCTCCACCTTGTTGTAGCAGATCAAGGGCTTGCTCGCCGATCATGGCGAGCGAGCCCTTGATTGTTTGATCCCCGTTCGACCCCGGGACGGGGCCGGCTGTGCACCTAGCGGACGATGGGTGACCACTCCCGCTGGCTGACGATCGTCACCCCGGGGGTGCGGTAGTAGGGGTCCTCGGTGACGATCGCGGCGAACGCCTCGGCGTCCGGGACGTCGAAGATCAGGAGTGCGCCGGAGTCGTCGGCGAACGGCCCGGCCATGGCCAGCCGGCCCTCCTGACGCAGTGCCTGGAGGCGTTCCCGGTGCGCGGGTCGAGCGGCAAGCCGGTCGGGTTCGTCGCCGAAGGACAGCTCCAAGACAAACACGTGTTCCTCCTCGTAGGGGCGGACTTCCGGAGCACCCTAGTCGATGCGTTGTGCCGGCGCGGGGGCATCGAGGGCATGCGATCTGGCGACCCGGACGGTGCGCGGGCGCCAGCCCGTCGGCGGAGTCAGCCCGCGGCGGCCCGTGGCGGAATCGTCGGTAGCCGGACGGTGAAGGTCGCCCCCGCGCCGGGCCGGCTGTCGGTGGAGATCGTCCCGCCGTGGCTGGTCACCACCTCGCGCAGGAGAGCCAGGCCCAGACCGAAGCGCCGGTCCTTGGCCCCGGCGCCGCGGTGGAAACGGTCGAAGAGGTGTTCGGCGTCGGCGGGGTCGAAGCCGGCTCCGTTGTCCGTGACCACCAGGTCGGCGCCGCGCCGGGAGGTGCGCAGGGCGACGTCGATGCGGCCGCCGGTCGGGGTGTGGGTGAGGGCGTTGGCGAGTAGTTCGCCGACCATGCGGCGCAGGGCCGAGGCGATGCCGGGAACGAGGACCGGAGTGTCCGGGACCGACAGGTGCAGGTGGACGCCCTGCTCGGCGGCGCGGTCGGCCTCGCAGTCGACGGCCTGGGCGGCG
Source organism: Micromonospora sp. NPDC048935 (assembly GCF_043197875.1). NCBI lineage: Bacteria > Bacillati > Actinomycetota > Actinomycetes > Micromonosporales > Micromonosporaceae > Micromonospora > Micromonospora sp. NPDC048935. The sequence goes on from NZ_JBICTZ010000012.1 coordinate 80,307, forward strand.
AGCAGGGCCAGGTTGACGGGCTCGGAGGGGTGCCGGTCGGCCGGGGTGGCGGCGAGGCGGGCGGAGAGCAGGAGCTCGTCGACGATCTCGCCGAGGTGGCGGGTGGTCTCGATCAGGCGGTCGTAGTCGGCGCGGTCGGCACCGGCGCGCCGGGCCAGGATCTGGGCCCGGGTGTGGACCTGGGCGATCGGGGTGCGCAGCTCGTGGCTGGCGTCGGCGACGAAGCGGCGCTGCCGGCCCAGCGCCTCGGCGAGTGGCGCGACGGCCCGGCGGCCCACGACGATGCCGGTGAACACCGCCGCGGCGAGGCCAACCACCGCGGCGAGGAGGAACGCGGCGAGCAGGTGACGCCGGTCGGAGAGCTGGAAGCGTGCGTCGAAGACCGCTTGCACGACTTCCGAGCCGCGGGGCTGGGTGCGGACGTAGTAGGTGGTGCCGTTGCGCTCGACCTTGTCGCTGCGGACCTGACGGTCGAGGGCCACCGCGTCGATGGCGGATCGTAGTGGGAAGCCCGGCGGGGGTGGGTTCCGGCCCGAGTCGATTCGGCCGCCGTCGTACAGGATGATCCAGCTGCAGCCCGGCGGCCCGGCGATGGTGCCGTGGACCGCGCCGTAGTCGAGCTCCCGTTCGATCTGTTCGTGCTGGTTGCGCAGCAGCGCGGCGTAGGAGATGGCGGCGCCCAGGGCGAGCAGCGCCGTCATGGTGAGTCCGATGAGCAGGCTGACCCGCGCCCTGGCCCGGCGCAGCATGGTGTCCTCGAAGCTCACAGGGTCCCCAGCCGGTAGCCGAGGCCGTGCACGGTCCGGATCACCGAGCGCCCGAGCTTGCGGCGCAGGTAGTAGACGTACGTGTCGACAAGGGACGCCGCGCCCGCCTCGTCGAAGACCCGGCTGCGCAGCTCGGAGCGGGAGTGGACGGTGTACGGCCGGGCCGCGAGGACCCGGAGCAGCTCGAACTCGCGTGCGGACAGGGCGATCCGGGTGCCGTCGGGTAGGACGGCGTCGCGCACGGAGAGGTCGAGCTGGCCCGACCCGAGCCGCAGCACCTCGGTGGCGTCATGTGTCCGGCGGCAGAGGGCCCGGATGCGGGCGCTCAACTCGTCCAGGTCGAAGGGCTTGGTCAGGTAGTCGTCGGCACCCGCGTCGAGGCCGGCGACCCGGTCCTCGACGGTGCCGAGCGCGGTCAGCAGCAGCGCCCGGGCGACCACCGCGCGGGCGCGCAGCCGGACGACCAGGTCCAGCCCGTCGAGGGCGGGGAGCCGCCTGTCGATCACCATCACGTCGTACGGCCGTGTGAGCCCCAGGTGCAGGCCACGCTGGCCGTCGGGGGCCTGGTCGACGACGTATCCCTCGCCGGTCAGCGTCTCGGCCACCATGCCGCGCAGTTCCGAGTCGTCCTCGACGAGCAGGAGTCGAGTCATACCGCGATGGTGGCATAGATGCCCATCGTTGTCTGTAGAATTTGTCTCCTCAAACAAACATTCTATGGGGTTCCGGCGGGCACGAGCGACGGTGTAGCAGCGGGCGCCCGTGCCTCGCGTCGCTCGATCCAGCTCAGCAGGGGTGTCGTCATGATTGTGGTGACGAGCGCTACCAGCACCAGCACGGTGAAGAGTGACGAATTCACCACGCCCGCCTCCAGCCCCACGTTCAGGGCGATCAGCTGCATCAGGCCCCGGGCGTTCATCAGGGCGCCGACGCGCAGCGCCACCGGGTTCGGCTCGCCCATCAGCCGGGCCGTACCCCAGCAGGCGCCGAACTTGCCGACGATCGCCACGGCCACGCACGCGACGGCGAAACCGAGCACCGCCGGGTTGCTCAGCAACGCGAACTCGGTGCGCAGCCCGGAGAAGGTGAAGAACAGCGGCAGGAACACCGTCGCCGCCACCGGCGTCAGCGTGTCGACCACCCTGTCGGTCTGCGCGGAGTGCGGCATCACCACGCCGACCGCGAAAGCGCCGAAGACCGCGTAGAGCCCGATCTCGTCGGTGTACCAGGCCACCAGGAAGAGCAGCGCCACCGTGCCCAGCAGGCGTGCGCGGTCATCCGAGAGCCTCATCACGTAGCCGGTCACCCGCCGCCCACCCAACCACAGCGCCAGCCCGAACAGCACCGCGCCACCCGCGCAGACAAGCGCCGGGCCGACGGAGCCCGAGGCGAACGCCAACACCACGGCCAGCATGATCCACGCGACCGCGTCGTCGATCGCGCCGCTGGCCAGGGAGAGCAACCCGAAGCGGGTGCCGGCGAGGCCGCGCTCGGTGATGATCCGGGCAAGCATCGGAAAGGCCGTGATCGCCAGCGCCACACCGACGAACGACGCGGACACACCGAGCGACACACCCTCCGCGCGGATCGGGACGAAGCCCGCCATGCCCAGGACCAGCAGGAACCCCAACACCAGCGGAACCGTGACACCCGCGAGCGACACCGCTCCCGCCGTGCCGGCGAGCCCGGTCACCCGGTGCGAGGTGAAGGCGTACCCGGCCTGGAACATGAACAACACCAGGCCGACCTGGCCGACCACGTACAGGATCGGCAGCAGCGGGGCGGGGAAGAGCGCGGCCTGCGCACCCGGCCAGAACAGGCCGAGCAGCGACGGGCCGAGCAGCACCCCGGCGAGCATCTCGCTCACGACGGGGGGCTGGCCCACCTTGCCCAGGAGCCAGGAGACCAGCCTGCAGAAGAGCAGAATGACCGCGACCGCGATGAAGAACCGCGGGGCGAGTTCGGTGGGGGTCACGCGTCTGCCTCCTCGAAGAATCGGGTGCACAACTTCTGGCGTCGGGCGTCGACGACCATCCAGGTACCGCAGACCAACTGCTTGACCGAGCGCCCCACGTCGAAGACCCGGTCGCGCTGCCGCATGAGGGTGAGCCGGTGGCGGTCCGGACCGGGGAGACCCCGGGGCGTCAGGTACGCGGGGCCGCGGCTCGGCAGCGAACGGGTGTGCGTCGCCGACGAGCTGATCGAGAAGCGCCGCAGCACCTCCCGGGTCGCCGCGCGTAGCTGGACGGGGGCCGAGCCGCGCGCCGGACAGGCCCGGTTGGCGGTCACGCCGTACGGAATGAAATGGGCGTCCTGCCGGCGCAACGACAGCCAGCGGTCCGGGTCGAACTCGTCGTCCGCGGCGGGACCGGTGCGCTGGTAGGCCGGATAGTTGAAGAGGAGCACGGACCCGGTGGGGAGCACGTGGTCGCCCACGGTGATGGGTCCGGAGGTGATCCGGTGCGCGATGCCGAAGAGCGGGTAGACCCGGAGCGTCTCGTCGATGATCCGGTCGAGCGATTCGTCCGAGGTGTCCGTGACGGACCCGGCGCACAGCAGGATGTGCGCCATGGCCTCCGACATCTGCACCACTGCCGTGTTGAAGAACGCGCCCTGCAGATACCAGGCGGTCTCCAGGGCGGTGAAGGGCGGCGGCAGCGTGACCGGGCAGGTTCCCGCGTCGATCCGCGCCAGGAGGTAACGGGTCAGCCGAACCCGCCGGGACATGTGCCGCAGACCCATCCCCTTCAGGGCGGTCACCACGTCGTCCGCGTTCGCCACGATGAGATCGCGGACGTCGCGCGGGCAGGATGCGCCGAACACCAGCTCGTAGGAGACCTCGGCCCAGACCGGCATCATCAGGTCCCGGAGCCGCACGTGGCTGATCCGGTCGGCCGGGAGCGCGTCGAGGATCCGCCGGGTCGCGGCCGTCGTCAGCTCGTCGGAGCGCGCGTGCGGGATGGCCAGCACCCGTCGGGTCGTCCGGGCGACCGTCCGATACCGCTCGCCGGGCTCAAGGTGCTCCTGGTGCATCTGCGGACCGGGCGCGAGCCAGTACCAGAAGAGGTCCGACAGGCCGGCCCCGCGGCTGCGCCCGTCGGCGGCCGGGTCGCCGTACACCCGCTCGAAGTCCTCCGGCCCCACCAGCGGCCCGGGGACGGGAACGCCCTCGGTCCCGTTGACCCGTTCGAAGATCCACTCCCGGAGGTCGACCACCGCCTTCATCGGATCGCCACCTGGTCGGGTGTCAGATCGGCCGGCCGCCGCGCCCCGGCCAGGGCGAGGGCCTGGTCCAGCTCGGTGGTGAGTCGTTCGAGAGCTTCGCGTACGCCCACCGCCCCGCCCGCCGCGAGCCCCCGCACCACCGGACGCCCCACCAACACCGCCCCGGCCCCGAGCGCCAGCGCGATCACCGCGTCGGTGCCGCGGCGCACACCCCCGTCGAGCAGCACCGGGATCTGCCCACCCACGGCTGCCACGACCGCGGGCAGCGCGTCGAGCGTGGGAATCGCCCCGTCGAGCTGTCGTCCACCGTGGTTGGACACGATCACACCGGCGGCGCCGTGCTCGACCGCGAGGCGGGCATCGGCGGGATGCAGGATGCCCTTGAGCAGGATCGGTAGTCCCGTGACGCCACGCAGCCACGCGATCCGGTCCCAGCCCGCCGTCGCGTCCATCACGATCGGGCGCACCCGCCCGGTCGCGTCGCGCATGTTCTCGCAGGCGTAACCGGAAGGAAGGTCCGTGAAGCCGTTGCGCCTGTCACGCTCGCGGCTTCCGAACACCGGGGAGTCCACGGTCACCACGAGCGCCCGGCAGTCGGCCGACTCGGCGCGTTTGACCACGTACTCGGTGAAGTCGAGGTCGGGTTGCGGGTAGAGCTGGAACCACAGCGTTCCGCCCGCCGCCGCGATCTCCTCGACCGGCTGGGTGGCGGCCATGCTGACCACCATCGTCGTGCCGGCCGCCGCGGCCCCCCGCGCGGTAGCCGCCTCGCCGTCCGGGTGCGCGAGCCGATGAAAGGCCGTCGGAGCGACCAGGACCGGTGCGGCCAGCGACGTGCCGGCCACGGTGACCCGCAGGTCCCGCTCGCCGGTCGCCCGCAGCACCCGTGGCACGATCCACCGTCGCTCGAAGGCGCGCTCGTTGGCGGCCAGGGTGCGCTCCCGCCCGGCCCCGCCCTCGAAGAAGTCCTGGTGAACCGGGTCCATGTCAGCCCTCGGCGCCGGCGAGGCAGCGACTCATGAACTCCCGCAGTGGCCGCACGTGGACGTCGGGCCGGTCCCACTGGTTCTCCAGGTTCTCGGCGAGGTGGTGCGTGCTGACCAACTGGCCCTCGCGGTGGTAACGGACGACCGGGTGCAGGTACGCGGCGTCGTGCGCCTGCCCCACGACGTCCTGGGCCACCCGGGTCACCGTGATGTCGAACGGGTCGACCTGGTCGTGGTCGGGGCCGTACTCAAGCGTGATCACGAACGCCTGGTCGTGGTCGTGCTCGGCGGTGCGCAGGCCGGTCGACCGGAAGTAGTCCACCGGCACCTCCTCGTGGTAGCGGGCCTCGGGTCCGGCGACGGTGAGCACGTCGGCGAGGAACCCGAACTGCTGCCACAGGGCGGAGGTGCGGTTGACCCGCTCGATGACGGCCGCGGTCATGGCCGCCGGCTCGGCGGCGAGCCTCTCCGACGGCCAGGCCGTGGCGTCGTACCGGCGGGAGAGGATCCGGTGCAACGCGCGTACGGCGTAGCGGAAGCCATGGACGAAACCGCTCGTGGACTTCTTGAAGTCGCGGGCCTGGGAGATCGTCCCGGCGAAGAACAGCCCCGGCACGTTCACCGACTCCCATGCCTCGGTCTGTGCCGGGAAGCGGTCGGAGATCGTGAGCCGCGGTCGGGCCGAGGAGTCGAAGATCGAGTCGTCGAACCGGAATCCGGTACACGCCAACACCCGGTCGTAATGCAGTTCCTTCACGACCTCGTTCGCCCGCGAGAAGCTGAACCGTACCTTGTAGCCCGTGCCGTCGCGCTCGATGCTCTGGACCGTGCCGTCGAGAATCGCGTTCGCCGACTTGAGCTGATAGGTGTCCAGGAAGTTGTTGTTCACCGCGCGCAGGTGCCCGACGTAGTGGGTGCGCCACGCCATCCGGACCGAGCTGGGCCCCGCGAGGTGGATCAGCGTCGTGGTCTCCATGAGGCTGTCGGCGGTCTCGAAGGCGGAGTTGCCCTTGCCGATGATCAGCACCCTCTGGTCGAGGTAGTCACGTGGCTCGACGCTCATCACGTCGTACCCCTCGGCCAGTTCGAATCCTGGGATGTCCGGCTGATAGGTCTTCGACACGCCGGTGGCGACGACCACCGCGCGGGCCTCCCAGCGCCGGTCACCTGCCTCGACCGTGAACACGTCGTCGTGCTTGGACACCCGGGTCACGCGGGTGCCATACCTGACCTTGACGCCGGTCTTCGCCGCGAAGTCCGCGAGGTATCGCACCATCACGTCGGCGTCGGGGAAGTACCGCTCGGTGTACTGCGTGAACAGCAGCGCCGGGTCGTCGGTGAGCAGGGAGTTCCAGTCGAGCCGCAGATTCAGCTCGGGATCGTCCGTGCCCGTGTGCGGTTTGTTGATCGAGATGAGTTGGCGGTGCCGGGGATAGGTGGCGAAGAACGCCCCCGGTCCGTCGGCGCCCTCCACCACCAGATAGTCACGCTTGCCCTCGGCCTCGAGCAGGGCGGCGAGTTGAAGGCCGGCCGGACCGGCCCCGATGATCAGGTAATCAAGCGTCACGGCGATCACCGTACGAGTGGGAAATCAGAGAGATTTCAAGCTCTTCGAGAATGTCTGCCGTTCTTCGCACGTCGGCGTCGAGCGGCCGGTCCGGGTCGATCGGTGCGATCTCCTCCAGGGCCCGCAGGGTGCGGTCACAGCCCACCGCCGTGGGTCGGCGCGCGCCGACGTGCACCGCCTGGCGCAGTCCGAGCCCGAGCGAACCGGTGATCAGGCGCAGCAGCTCCGCCTGGTCCAGGGCGCGGAGTGCGGCCTGCGTGCCGAGCGGGATCACGTCCTGGTTGTGCAGGTTGGTGGGCAGGCTCTGCAGGCTTGCCGGCACCGAGTCGCGCCTGATCTCGGCGATGAGCGCGGTCGACGCGAGTTGGACACCCTGCAACCCGTGCTGCTGGCCGGGGCCGGCCGCGAGCATCGGCGGCAGGCCGCCGTTGCGCACGGGATCCACGAGCAGGTCGAGTTGGCGCTCGGCGAGGTTGCCGACCTGGGCGATCACCATGGTCAGGACGTCGGCGGCGAACGCGGCGGGTTGGCCGAAGAAGTTGCCGCCGTGCACGACCTTGTCGTCGGCCGGGAAGAACAGCGGGTTGTCGCTCACCCCGCCGAGGTCCGCCGCCACGACGCCGTCGACATAGCGCAGGGCATCCTCTGCCGCTCCGAGCAACTGCGGCGCGCAGCGGATGCTGTAGGGCTCCTGCAACGGTCTCGTGCCGGACTCGCGCAGGCCGGCGGCGGTCGCCCGCATCGCGGCGCCGACCTCGACGGCGCCCGGGTGACCGTAGGCGGTGAGGAGGGCCGGATCGAGGAACTGCGGATCGCAGCCGAGCAGGTCGGCGAGCAGGCAGGTGAGCGTCCGCACCACGCGGTGCGAGGTGCGGACCCGGTCCAGGGCGAGGGCCAGCGCCGCCGTGGTGAGCGACGTGCCGTTGACGAGCGCGAGTGCGTCCCGGCCGTCGAGCGGCAGCGGCTCCAGGCCGGCCTTCGTCAGGGCATCCGCGGCGGGCATCCGCACGCCGTCCACGTAGGCGTGCCCGCGACCGCGCAGCGCCTGGGCGGCGGCACCGAGCGGGATCAGGTCACCGCTGGCTCCCACCGAGCCGAATCGGGGCATCGCCGGCGTGAACGTCGTGCCGAGCATGGCCGCGAGCGCGTCGATCACGTGCGGGGAGACCCCCGACGCCCCCCGGGCCAGGGACCAGGCGCGCACCAGCAGCGTCGCGCGCACGACGTCCGGGGCGAGGTCCGGGCCCTGGCCCGCCCCGAGGTGGGCGAGGGTGTTGTCGGCCTGGTCGCGCTGGTCGGCTCGGCCCGCGTAGCCGACCAGCGCCCCGAAGCCGGTGGTGGCGCCGTAGATCGCCCGGTCGTCGCCGAGTGCCTTGCCGAGGAACGTGCGGCCGGTCGTCACCCGGGCCCGCACCTCTTCGCCGAGCACGACAGTGACCGGGCCTGCCGCGACGCGCAGGTCGGCGAGGCGCAGCGGCGCCGCCAGATCCACCTTAATCGTCATGGGAGCGGATGCTAGAGGCAATTTCTCAGAGCGCTCTGAAATTGCCTCAGTAAATTGCGGCGCATGACGCACGATTGCCTGATCATCGGAGCCGGGCCGGCAGGCCTGCAGCTCGCGACCCTGCTCGATCGCGACGGTCACGACTACGTGGTGCTGGAGGGCGGCCCACGGGCGGGCACATTCTTCGAGACCTATCCCCGGCATCGCCAGCTGATCTCGATCAACAAGGTGTGGACCGGGTCGACCGATCCGGAGTTCAATCTACGGTCGGACTGGAACTCGTTGCTGACCGACGATCCGGGGATGCTCTTCAAGTACTACAGCACGCGCTACTTCCCCGCCGCGGAGGATCTCGTGCGTTATCTCGCCGACTTCGCGCGGGGTCTGAACGTCGTGTACGACACGCGGGTGACCTCGGTGTCGAAGACCGACGGCGTGTTCACCGTGCGGGCCGGCGACCACACCTGGACGGCACGGAGAGTCGTTGTCGCCACCGGCGTCTCCCAGCTCTACCAACCGCCGATCGAGGGCGCCGACCTGGCCGAGCGCTACGACACCGTCAGCGTCGACCCCACCGATTTCGTCAACCAGCGCGTGTTGATCATCGGTAAGGGCAACTCGGCCTTCGAGACCGCGGACGCGCTCGTCGAGACCGCCGCCACCATTCACGTCGCCGGGCCGCACTCCATCAGGCTGGCCTGGCAGACCCATTATGTCGGGCACCTGCGCGCGGTGAACAACAACTTCCTGGACACCTATCAGCTGAAGTCACAGAACGCCGTTCTGGACGGCACGGTGGAGCAGATCAGCAAGCGGGAGGGCGGCGGATTCCGGGTGCTTTTCCGGTACGCCCGGACGGTCGAGAATCTGCGCGAGCTGGAGTACGACCGGGTCATCCTCTGCACCGGATTCCGCTTCGACGCGTCCATCTTCGCCGAGTCCGCCCGGCCGGAGCTGGTCATCAAGGATCGGTTCCCGGCGCAGACACCTGCCTTCGAGTCGGTGAACGTCCCCGGTCTCTACTTCGCCGGCACCCTCAGCCAGCAGCGTGATTTCAAGAAGTCCACGAACGGCTTCATCCACGGCTTCCGCTACGCCACCCGCGCCCTGCACCACATCCTCCGCGAGCGGCACCACGGGCAGCCGTGGCCGTCCCGGCAGATCGCCCCGACGCCCGAGGCGATCGCCGATTCGATAATCGCCCGGATCAACGTGAGTTCCGCGCTGTGGCAGCAGTTCTCGGTGCTCGGTGATGTCGTCACCGTCGAGGGCGACGCCGCCCGCTACCGCGAGGAGGTGCCGGTAGCCTATCTCCGGGACGCGGAGCCGGACGTGTTCGCGTTCCTGGTCACCCTGGAGTACGGCCCCGACCACGACCAGGTCGACCCGTTCGACATCACCGTGCCCCGCCCGGCCGAGAACGACGCGACCGCCGCGCACGACGCCAGCTATCTCCACCCCGTCGTCCGGGTGCTGCGCGACGGGCAGGTCATCGCCGAGCACCACCTGGCGGAGAACCTGGAAAACCAGTGGGACCTGCCGACCGTGCACCGGCAGCCGCTCGAGGTCTTCGTCAAGGGCGTCCTCGCCGATGCCCGCTGACGTCTGGCCACAGCCCGTCCTCGACCTCCTGGCGGCCGGCGGGGACCGGCCGGTCTTCGAGGACGGGCCGACCGTCACGACCGCTTCGGGAATGACGGGTCTGATCCGGCGCGTCGCGGCCGGGCTGCGCTCGTGCGGCGCGGGGCCCGGAGTGGGTGTCACGCTCGATCTGCCGGTCACCGCCCCCGCCTTCGCCGCCACGATGGCCGCCTTCGCCGTCGGGGCCCGGGTGTCCGGGTGGCGTGCCGACCTGAGCCCGGCACAGCTGTCCGGTTCCCTCGTGGTCGACTCGGCTCGACTGGCCGCGCTCACCGAACATCCCGACGACGGGCTGCCCCTCGTCGCAGCGGGACGGGCCGAGGATCCCGCGCGGATCATCTGGACCAGTGGCAGCACGGGTACACCGAAGGGCGTGGTGCAGACCTACGCGGCGATGTCGGCGGCCTGGGTTCCGTACCCGGACCGATGGCCGCCGGCCATCGCCGAGCTGGCCACCCGCATGCGGCGCTACCTGGTCTTCGGCTCGCTGGCCAGCCAGGTGATGCTGGAGTACGGCATCCTCGCCCTCGCGGCGGGCGGCACCCTCGTCGTGGCGCCCCGGCCGGTCTTCCCGGATGCCCTCGTCGAACACCGGGCCACGGCGAGCGTGATCACCGTCGGAAAGCTGCACCAGCTGATCCGGGACCAGCGCGCCAACCCGGTGGACCTGCGGCACCTGCGGGCGCTGATGGTCTCCGGGTCGCCACTCGCGCCGGGCCGGCTGGCGGAGGCGCTCGACGTCCTGGGCCCGGTGCTCTTCCACGGCTACGGGCAGACCGAAACGTCGATGATCTCCATGGTGACCCCCGCCGAGATGCTGACCGACGCGGCCACGCTCGGCACGGTCGGTCGTCCGGCCGTGGACGTCTCCGTTCGCGACGGAGAGATCTATGTCCGCACACCCGCCCAGGCGTCCGCGTACTGGCAGGACCCGGACGAGTCGGCCGAGGTGTTCGTGGACGGCTGGGTGCGCACCCGTGACCTGGGGGAGTTGGGCGCCGACGGATACCTGCGGCTGCTCGGGCGGGCGCGGGACGTGATCATCGTCAACGCGCAGATCGTCCACGCCGGGCCGGTGGAGCAGGCACTCGCCGCCGACGCCGCGGTCGCCGAGGCGTACGTCGTCGGGGGGCCGGACGAGATGACCGGCGAGGCCGTGCACGCCTACGTGGTGCCGGTGGTCGGGAGAACGCCCGATCCGGACGTGTTGCGCAAGCTGGTGGCCGGACGGGTGAACGACCTCGCGATGCCGCGCACCGTCACGGTCATCGAGCGCGTGCCGCTCGCGCCCAGCGGCAAACCGGACAAGAGCCAACTTTCCCGCACATACGAACCGCCCTGACCGGGGAGACCCGGTCAGGGCGGTTGTCGACGAGATGTCCGGTAGGGGCGGGGGTCAGCCCTGGCGGCTCTTCCACTGCGGGTTGGCGCGGTTGACCACGACCACCCGGCCACGACGGCGGACCACCACCGAACCCGGCTTCTGCTTCAGTGCACGCAACGAGGTACGTACCTTCATGTCTGCCTCCTCGGTCTCAGCGGTTCCGAGTATCGAAACGCCGTGCCCACCGCGGGGATTCCCGCGACCTACGATGATCGTCTGCGCTGCGTGGGGGTCACAAGCGGCCGTCGTCGAACCTTTGCCCTCCGGCGGCCGTACCAGTGGGCGGGAGGTCAACCTCATGACCGTACGCCGGCTCCTCGTCACCGTGCTCGTCGCTGCCGCGACGGTGCCGCTGGCCGCCACACCCGCCGCCGCGCACGGCGCTCCCACCGACCCGATCAGCCGGGCGGCGGCCTGCGGACCCGAGGGCCGGCACGCGGCCACCGCCGCCTGCCGGGCCGCTGTCGAAGCGGGCGCCGCCGTCCGGGAATGGGACAACGTACGGGTCGCCGCGATCAACGGGCGTGACCGGGAACGGATCCCGGACGGCGAACTGTGCAGCGGCGGGTTGTCCGCGTACCGGGGGTTGGACCTGCCCCGCACCGACTGGCCGTCCACCGAGCTGAGCGCGGGCGCGAAGTTCACCTTCCGGTATCGGACCACCATCGCGCACCGGGGCACCTTCCGGCTCTACGTCACCACGGCCGGGTACGACCCCACCGCGCCACTGACCTGGGCGGACCTCGAAACACGCCCGTTTCTGACGCTCACCGACCCGCCGGTGCGGGCCGGGGCGTACCAGTTGGCGGGCCGGCTGCCGGCGAAGCGCGAAGGTCGACACCTGATCTACACGATCTGGCAGAACTCGAACACCCCGGACACCTACTACTCCTGCTCCGACGTGGTGTTCCGCCCGGCGAAGAGCGGTGCGGCGAAGAGCGCGGCGGCTGCCCCGCGTACTCCCGCGAGTGGGCCGGCCGCCACCGACCCGGCGGAGGTGGCGGCGGCGGCCGACCCGGGCGTGCCGGTGGCCTCGGTGACCGACCTCGGCGCTCGCTGGCCGGTGCTCGCCGGTGCCGCCACCGTGCTGGTCCTGGCGCTGCTGATCGCCGCCGGCCGGCGACGCCGCGGCACCGCGCCCCCGGGCCGGCAGTGCGAGGTGCGCAACCACCGCGTCGGGCGGCGCCGGATCTGGTGACCCGGGCCGCCCGCGCGGGTCAGCCCAGCAGACCGTCGATCTCGGTCAGCTCCTCGGCGGTGAAGTCGAGGTTGTCCAGCGCCGCGATGTTCGTCTCCAACTGCGCGACGCTGCTCGCCCCGATGATCAGGCTGGTCATCCGCGGGTCGCGCAGCGCCCAGGCCAGCGCGAGCTGAGCGAGGGACTGGCCGCGCCGCTCGGCGACCGCGCCGAGCCCCCGGATGGTGGCCATCTTCTCCTCGCTGAGGTCGCTCTCGTTGAGGAAGACACTGGTGCGCACCCGCGAGTCGGCCGGGATGCCACCCAGGTAGCGGTCGGTCAGCAGGCCCTGGGCCAACGGGCTGTACGCGATGCAACCCGCACCGACCTGCTCCAGCGTGTCGAGCAGGCCGTCGGACTCGGTCCAGCGGTTGAGCATCGAGTACGACGGCTGGTTGATCAGCAACGGGGTGCCCAGGTCGCGCAGGATCGCGGCGGCCCGAGCGGTCTGCTCCGAGTTGTAGTTCGAGATGCCCACGTAGAGCGCCTTGCCGGAGCGGACGATCGCGTCCAGCGCGCCCATCGTCTCCTCCAGCGGGGTCTCCGGGTCGAACCGGTGCGAGTAGAAGACGTCGACGTAGTCGAGGCCCATCCGGCCCAGCGACTGGTCCAGCGACGAGATCAGGTTCTTGCGCGAGCCCCACTCACCGTACGGGCCGGGCCACATCAGGTAGCCGGCCTTGCTGGAGATGACCAACTCGTCCCGGTACGCCCTCAGGTCGGTGGCGAGCAGCCGGCCGAAGTTCTCCTCCGCCGCACCGGGTGGCGGCCCGTAGTTGTTGGCCAGGTCGAAGTGGGTGACCCCCAGGTCGAAGGCACGCCGGACGATGTCGCGCTGCCTGTCGAACGGGCGGTCCGGGCCGAAGTTGTGCCACAGTCCGAGGGAGACGGCGGGCAGTCGCAGGCCACTGCGTCCGCTGCGCCGATAGGTCATGGTGTCGTAGCGGTCATCCGCGGCGAGGTAGGTCACGATCATGAGCCTAGCTTCGGTCCGGGGTGCCCGGGATCAGGCGTGCGAACCAGGACATCGGGGTAGTTTCGACGCCATGCGGTTCGCGCCGCTCCGCCGGCCCGACGGGAAAGTGAGCACAGTGGACGACATCACCGCACTGATCTTGGACGACCACGCCGCCTTCCGGCGCGGCTTCGCCCGCCTCGACGACGCCCGCGACGAGCAGGAGCTGCTCGCCATCTGGGACGCGCTCGCCCTGCACCTGGACATCCACGCCGAGGCGGAGGAGGCGATCCTCTACCCGCACCTGGTCAAGCACGGCGACGACGGCGAGGACGAGACCGCCGACGCGATCGGCGACCACAACAAGATCCGGGACGCCATCGCCGAGGCGAAGCTGCACCCGGTCGGCTCGGATCAGTGGTGGGCGGCGGTCGGCACCGCCCGCCGGGAGAACAGCGAACACCTGGCCGAGGAGGAGGACGAGGCGCTGCCCGACTTCCGCCGGCACGCCAGCACCGACCTCCGCGCCGAGCTGGGCCAACGCTGGCTGACGTTCTACGGCGAACACAAGAACGGCCGCAACCTTCCGTTCCGCGACAAGGACCCACAGCAGTACGTGGCCGACCACCGCTGAGATCTCCCCGGCGCGGGGGAGTCGCCGCAGCCGGCCCCGACCGCAGAATGACGGGGTGACCCTCCGCGCGGCGCTGGCCCCACTGGTCGCCGGCACCACCTGGCGACGCGGTGTGTTCCTGCTGCTCGGAGGGGTGCTGGCGCTGCCGTACGGGGTCCTCGCGGTGACCTTCGCCCAGATGCTCACCGCCTCGGAGGTCCCCCGCTCACTCGTGTACGCGCTGCTGGTGGTCGCGGCGCTGATCGCCGTGGTGCCGCTGCTGCTGGACGGCAGCCGGGCCCTGGAGATCGCCGCCGTACGGGCGTTGCTCGGCGTCGACCTGCCCGAGCCGGCACTGGGGCACCGCGGCGACCGGGAGACCCGACTGCGCAGCGCGCTCTGGATCGCCACCCACCTCATCGTCGGCGCGCTGGTGATGCTCGCGCTGTTCAGTGCCCTGCCGATGGCGCTGGCCTTCATCGCCCAACAGTTCGGCATCGGCACCGAGCTGACCAGCCGGGAACGGTTCGGTCCGCTGGACGGGCGGGACAGCGGCTGGCTGACCCTGACCGGGGTGGCCCTGCTCGTCGGTCTCGGCTACGCCGTCGCGGGGCTCGGCGCGCTCGCCGGGTCGATGGCGCCGGTGCTGCTCGGCCCCGCGCAGGCGGAACGGATCGCCGCCCTGGAGGCGCGGGCCACCCGGCTCGCCGAACGCAACCGGCTGGCCCGGGAGCTGCACGACTCGGTCGGTCACGCGCTGACCGTCGCCACCCTCCAGGCCGGCGCCGCACGCCAGGTCCTCGACACCGACCCGGAGTTCGTCCGGCGGGCGCTCACCGCCATCGAAGACGTCGGGCGGACCGCCATGGACGAGCTGGACCACGTGCTCGGGCTGCTCCGGGACGCCGGCGGCGGGACCCGGGCGGTGACGCCGCAGCGTACCCTCGCCGACCTGGACCGGCTGGTCACCGACACCCGCGCCGCCGGGCTGTCGGTGCACGCGCATCGCGTCGGCGACCCGACGCGGCTGCCCCCGGCGGTCTCCCGGGAGGGCTACCGGATCGTCCAGGAAGGACTGACGAACGCCGCCCGGTACGGCCACGGGCCGGTGACGCTGCGGCTGGACCTGCACCCGGGGGCGCTGGAGTTGGAGCTGGTCAACGCCGTGCGTCAGCCCGGCCGGGCCGAGCCGGGTCGGCCCGGCCGAGGTCTGGACGGGATGCGGGAACGGGTGCTGCTGCTCGGCGGTCGGATCACCGTGGGACCGGACGGCGACCGCTGGCTGATCCGGGCCCGCCTGCCGTACGAGGAGACGACATGACGACCGGGGTGCTGATCGTCGACGACGACGAGTTGATCCGGGTCGGGCTGCGAGCCATCATCGACGCCCAACCCGACCTGCGGGTGCTCGCCGAGGCCGCCGACGGCGCCGAGGTGCCACCGCTTGTCGCCCGGCACCGGCCGGACGTGGTGCTGATGGACGTGCGGATGCCCGGCATCGACGGCATCCAGGCCACCCGGCATCTGCTGGCCACCTCCGCCAACCCGCCCCGGGTGCTGGTGGTCACGACGTTCGCCAACGACGAGTACGTCTACGAGGCGCTTCGCGCCGGAGCCTCCGGGTTCCTGCTCAAACGGGCGAGGCCCGCCGAGGTGGTGGAGGCGGTGCGGGTGGTCGCGGCGGGGGAGTCGCTGCTCTTCCCGGCGGCGATCCGGCAGCTCGTCGGGGCGTACGGGCCGACCGGTGGTGACCGGCTGCGCGCCGCCCGACTCACCGAGCGGGAGGCCGAGGTGCTGCGGTTGATGACCACCGGCCGGTCCAACCCGGAGATCGCCACGCACCTGGTGGTCGGGGTGGAGACCGTCAAGACGCACGTCGGCAACGTGCTGGCCAAGCTGGGCGCCCGCGACCGCACCCAGGCGGTCATCGCCGCCTACGAGTCCGGCTTCGTCACCCCGTCCGGCTGATCGGTCCCTCACCTGATGCCCGAGGCAGCCGCGCGATTGTGAGCTAGCGTGGGTCGGGTGACTGCGCCTAACCCGGTAATCCCGGTCCCACCGGCCGACCTGCCCGGCACGCTCGGCGCGCTGCGGGCAGCCGGTCACCAGTACCGCACCGTCAAGCAGGAACTCCGCGACAACCTCCTCGCCCGGATGGGCTCCGGCGAGGCCCGCTTCCCCGGCATCGTCGGCTACGACGACACCGTGCTGCCCGAGGTCGAGCGGGCCCTGCTCGCCGGGCACGACATGGTGTTGCTCGGCGAACGCGGCCAGGGCAAGACCCGACTGATCCGCGCCCTCGGCGCGCTGCTCGACGAGTGGACCCCGGTCATCCCCGGCTCGGTGCTCAACGAGCACCCCCTGCACCCGCTCACCCCCGCGTCCCGCGCCCAGGCCGCCGAGGCCGGCGACGACCTCCCGATCGGCTGGCTGCACCGCTCGATGCGCTACGGCGAGAAGCTCGCCACCCCGGACACCAGCGTCGGTGACCTGATCGGTGACGTCGACCCGATCCGGATCGCCCAGGGCCGCACCCTCGGCGACCCGGAGACCATCCACTTCGGGCTGGTGCCGCGCACCAACCGGGGCATCTTCGCCGTCAACGAGCTGCCCGACCTGGCCGAGCGCATCCAGGTTGCCCTGCTCAACGTCCTGGAGGAACGGGACATCCAGGTCCGCGGCTACCAGCTACGGCTTCCACTGGACCTGCTCCTGGTGGCCAGCGCCAACCCGGACGACTACACCAACCGGGGCCGGATCATCACCCCGCTCAAGGACCGGTTCGGCGCGGAGATCCGTACCCACTACCCGGTCGACCTGGAGTTGGAGCTGGCGTTGATCCGGCAGGAGGCCGACCTGGTCGCCACCGTGCCGGAGCACGTGCTGGAGGTGCTGGCCCGCTTCGCCCGCGCGGTGCGCGAGTCACCCTCGGTGGACCCGCGCTCCGGTGTCTCCGCCCGGTTCGCCATCGCCGCCGCCGAGACGGTCGCCGGTGCCGCGCTGCGCCGCGCTGGCCTGCTCGCCGGTGCCGGCACCCCGGAGGACCGCCCCGAGGCCCCGGTGGCCCGGGTCGGCGACGCGGTGTCGGTGACCAGCACCCTGCGCGGCAAGGTGGAGTTCGAGAGCGGCGAGGAGGGGCGGGAGATCGAGATCCTCGCCCACCTGCTGCGCACCGCGACCGCCGAGACGTTCCGCGCCCACCTGGCCGGGCTGGACCTGTCCGGCTTCACCGCGCTCGTCGAGGACGGCGCGGTGATCGAGACCGGTGAGCTGGTCAGCGCCTCCGAGCTGCTGCGGCAGGTCGGCACCGTCCCCGGCCTGGCGAAGGTCCTCGACCGGCTGGGCCTGGGCGACGCCCCCACCCCGGAGGAGGCGGCCGCCGCCGTCGAGTTCGTGCTGGAGGGGCTGCACCTGACCCGGCGGCTCGGCAAGGACGTCACCGACTCGGGACGCACCGTCTACGGCGGCCGGGGCTGATCATGGCCGGCAACCGGTTCCGGTACGGGCAGTGGAACGACGGGCCCGACCCGCTCGCACCCCCGTACGACGTGCGTGCGGCGGTGGACGCGGTCGGCGCCGAGGTGCTGGCCGGCGGCAGCCTGCGGGATGCGCTGCGCGACCTGCTGCGCCGTGGCCCACAGGGGCGGGGCGGGCTGGACGACCTGGCCGCCCGTGCTCGGCGGCTGCGCCGGGAGGCACTGCGGCGCGGCGACCTGGACGGCGCGGTGACCAGGGCTCAGGCGCTGCTCGACCAGGCCCTCGCCGCCGAGCGCGACGAGCTGCGGGGTCGCGACGACGACGCCGCCCGGTTCGCCGAGTCGGTGCTGGACAATCTGCCCCGCTCGACCGCGCGGGCGGTGGAGGAGCTGTCCGGCTACCAGTGGGCCAGCGAGGACGCCCGCCGCTCGTACCAGCAGATCCTCGACCAGCTCCGCGACGACGTACTCGGTCAGCGGTTCGCCGGGCTGCGCGACGCGGTGCGCGCGTCGGCCGATCCGGCGGCGCAGCAGCGGCTCGCCGAGATGATGCGGGACCTGAACGACCTGCTGGCCCGGCACGGCCGCGCGGAGGACACCACCGACGCGTTCGCCGAGTTCATGCGCCGGCACGGTGACTTCTTCCCGGAGCAGCCGGAGACCGTCGACGAGCTGATCGACGTGCTGGCCCGCCGCTCGGCGGCCGGTGAGCGGTTGATGAACTCGCTCTCCGAGCGGCAGCGCGCCGAGCTGGCCGGTCTGATGCAGCAGTCGCTCGGCGACCGCCTCGCGGGTGAGTTGTCCGCGCTCGACGCGAACCTGCGGGCGTTGCGACCGGATCTGCGCTGGGGGCGTGGCGAGCGGGTCCGGGGCGAGCAACCGCTGGGCTACGCCGACGCGGCCGGCGCGCTCGGCGAGATCGGCGAGCTGGACGACCTGCTGGACCAGCTCGACCAGGGCCACCCGGGGGCGACCCTGGACGACGTCGACGTCGACGCGGTGGCCCGCACGCTGGGGCGGGACGCCGCCGACGACGTCCGCCGACTACGCGATCTGGAACGGGAGCTGCGCCGGCAGGGCTGGGTGAGCCGGGACGCAGAAGGGCTCACGCTGAGCCCGAAGGCGCTGCGCCGGCTCGGCGGGACCGCCCTGCGACGGGTCTTCTCCGATCTGACCGCCGGGCCGCGCGGCCAGCACGACCTGCGCTCGGCGGGGGCCGCCGGCGAGGTCAGCGGTGCGTCCAGGCCGTGGGAGTACGGCGACGAGCAGCCCCTGGACGTGGTCCGGACGCTTACCCGAGCGGTCAGCCGGGCCGGGCCGACGGTTCCGGTGCAGCTCGCGGTGGACGACTTCGAGGTGGTGGAGACCGAGAAGCGGGCCTCCGCCGCGGTGGTGCTCTGCGTCGACCTGTCGTACTCGATGATCTCCCAGGGTCGGTGGGGGCCGATGAAGCAGACCGCCCTGGCGCTGGCGCACCTGATGGAGACGCGCTTCCCGCAGGACGCCCTACAGATCGTCGGCTTCGGCCGGGAGGCGATGACGCTCACCCAGCAGGAGTTGGCGGCCGTCGAGCCGGACGGGGAACAGGGCACCAACCTCCAGCACGCGTTGCGGCTGGCGGGGCGGCACCTGCGCCGGCACCCGGACGCCGAACCGGTGGTGTTGGTGGTCACCGACGGGGAGCCCACTGCCCACCTGGACCCGGACGACGGGGAGGCGCTGTTCCACTGGCCACCGCTGCCGGAGACGATCGAGGTGACGGTCCGCGAGGTGGACCGGCTGAGTCGCTACGGCGCCACGCTCAACCTGTTCATGCTCGGCGACGACCCGGGCCTGCGACGCTTCGTCGACGCGGTGGCCCGCCGCAGCCGTGGCCGCATGTTCACCCCGGAGACCGGCGACCTCGGCGAGTACGTGGTCAGTGACTATCTCCGCTCCCGCCAATCCCGCCGCTAACTCCCGGGGGGGCGGGTTGACTGGGGGGATGGAGAGCGGGGGATTGCGGCGGGCTTACGGTGCCCTGTTCGCGGAGGTCGACGCAGGCGGGTTCGGTCCTCCTCCGGAGGGGCAGCTCAGCGCCGAGCAGATCGTCGCGCACCTGGTCGCCAACGACGAGCTGATGATCCAGGCCACCGAGGCGCTGCTGGCCGGCTCACCGTTCGCCTACTACGAGTTGGAGGAGGACATGCACCGCCCGCAGCTCGACGCGCTCGTCGCCGAGCAGGGTGGTCTGCGGGGCCTGACCGCTCTGCTGCACGGCACCAGCGACCGCCTGTGCGGGCTGGTCGACAGTCTCGGTCTGGCGGCGGAGACCCCGGTCGAGACTCACCTGCGCGAGGGCTTCGACCTCGTCGTGGACGAGCCGCTGCCCTGGTCCCGCACCCTGGACCTGCACACAAGGGTCCACCTCCCCAAACACCAGTCCCAACTACACCTCCTCCGCCCCTGACCCACCCCACCTCTCCGCCGATCTTGCACTTTCTGCCCCGACAAAAATTCACATAAAGGGGCAATTCAGCGACAGAAAGTGCAAGATCGCGGGCGTTAGGGGGTTAGGGCTGGGCGGGGGTGGAAGGTGCGGCGGTAGGTGGACGGGGCTACGCCGATGCGTTGGTGGAGTTGCTGGCGCAGGGCTGCGGTGGTGCCGAAACCCGTACGGTGGGCGATCTGGTCGACGGTGAGGTCGGTCGTCTCCAGCAGCAGCCGCGCGTGGTCGGTGCGCTGTTGCAGCAGCCACTGCGCCGGGCTCAGGCCGGTCTCGGACCGGAAGCGCCGGGTGAAGGTCCGCACGCTCATCCGCGCCTGCTCGGCCAGGTCACGCAGGGCGATCGGCTCGTGCAGCCGCTGCCGTGCCCACTCCCGGGCGCCCGCGGTGCTGGTGTCGGTGGCCTTCGGCACCGGTCGCTCGATGTACTGCGCCTGGCCACCGTCCCGCCACGGCGGCATCACGCAGCGGCGGGCCGCCCGGTTGGCCACCTCGCTGCCGTGGTCGAGGCGGATGACGTGCAGGCAGAGGTCGATTCCGGCGGCGACTCCGGCCGAGGTGAACACCCGGTCGTCGACGATGAAGAGCACGCCCGGATCGAGGTCGACCTGGGCGTACAGGCGACGGAACCGCTCCGTGAACGCCCAGTGGGTGGTGGCCCGACGCCCGTCGAGCAGACCGGCCGCGGCCAACACGAACGCCCCGGTGCAGATCGACATGATCCGGGCACCCCGCTCGTACGCCGCCCGTAACGCCCCGGCCGCCTCCGGCTCGACGGTGCCCGAGGTCAACGCACTGCCGGTGTGGATGCCGGGGACGATCACCGTGTCGGCGGTGTCGAGCAACTCCAGACCATGGTCGGGCAGCACCTGGAACCCGGCGGTGCTGCGGACCGGCCGCCCGCCCGGTGTGCACACCCGGACGTCGTAGAAGTGCGTGTCGTCGGCGGCCCGGGCGGTGCTGAAGACCTGGGACGGGGTGCCGAGATCCAGGCCGACCACCTGGTCCAGGGCGAGTACGGCGATCCGGTGCGGGCGAGGCGTCATGGCCCGATTATTGCGCATGATGGCTTTCCGGCCACTCGTTGCGGTGCGCGGTCCTGCCCAGACTGGTCGGGTGACCAAGAACCGCCTTCTGCATCCCGCCTGGCTGGTCGCCGCCGTCGCCTTCGTGGCGCTGGTCGGCGCGGCCGGTTTCCGTGCCACCCCGTCGGTGCTGCTGCACCCCCTGCACGAGGAGTTCGGCTGGCCGCTGGCCACCATCTCCGCCGCCGTGTCGGTCAACCTGCTGCTCTACGGGCTCACCGCGCCGTTCGCCGCCGCCCTGATGGACCGGTTCGGCATCCGCCGGGTGGTCACGGTGGCGCTGCTACTCGTCGCCGCCGGCAGCGGGCTGACCGTCTTCATGAACGCGAGCTGGCAGTTGCTGCTCTGCTGGGGTGTGCTGGTCGGGCTGGGCACCGGCTCGATGGCGCTGGCGTTCGTGGCCACCATCACCGGGCGGTGGTTCGTGCGCCGGAGGGGCCTCGTCACCGGAGTGCTGACCGCCGGAGGGGCGGCCGGCCAGCTGGTGTTCCTGCCCCTCGTCGCCATCCTGGCCCGTGACCACGGCTGGCGTACCGCCGCGCTCGTCGTGGCCGGAGCCGCGCTGGCGGTCGTACCCCTGGTGGTGTGGTTGCTGCGCGAGCACCCGGCGGATCTCGGGCTGCCCGCCTACGGGGCGACCGAGGTCGTCGCGGCGCCGCCGGCTACCGGCGGCGCGGCGGCCCGGGCGCTGGGCGCGCTGACGACCGCGGCCCGGACCCGGCCGTTCTGGCTGCTGGCCGGCGGGTTCGCGATCTGCGGGGCGACCACCAACGGCCTGGTCGGTACGCACTTCGTGCCGGCCGCGCACGACCACGGCATGCCCGAGACCACGGCGGCCGGGCTGCTCGCCCTGGTGGGGCTCTTCGACATCGTCGGGACGATCGCCTCC
Organism: Micromonospora sp. NPDC048935; assembly: GCF_043197875.1. Classification (NCBI taxonomy): domain Bacteria; kingdom Bacillati; phylum Actinomycetota; class Actinomycetes; order Micromonosporales; family Micromonosporaceae; genus Micromonospora; species Micromonospora sp. NPDC048935. Next base: position 102,121 of record NZ_JBICTZ010000012.1, read on the forward strand.
GGCTGGCTCACCGACCGGGTGGACAGTCGGTTGCTGCTCGGCATGTACTACGCGCTGCGGGGGGCGTCGCTGCTGATCCTGCCGAGCCTGTTCACCGGCACCGCCGAGCCGAGCATGCTGGTGTTCATCGTCTTCTACGGCCTGGACTGGGTGGCCACCGTGCCGCCGACGGTGGCGCTGTGCCGGGAGTACTTCGGTGGCGCCGGGGCTGTGGTGTTCGGCTGGGTGTTCGCCGCCCACCAGTTCGGCGCGGCGGTCGCCGCGACAGGTGCCGGGCTGGTCCGGGACCGTCTCGGCGACTACGCGGTGGCCTGGTACGTGGCCGGAGCGCTGTCGATCGGCGCGGCCGGGCTGTCGTTGCTGCTGCGTCGGAGGCCGGGCCGAGCAGTCCCGGAGGCCGTGCTGGCCGCCGCGACCGCACCGAAGGCGTGGAGGTTCCAGGGCTGAGACGGCATGGGTCGGAGGGTCAGCCCAGGGTCCACTGCTGGGCTGGCCCGTCGTCGCAGGGCCGCTGCCGGATGTCATCGCCGGCCGCGATGCCCTCGTCGTCGGCCTGGGCGCACTTGCCGCTGTGCACCGCGACCATCAGCAGCGGGCCGCCGCCGGTGGGAGTCAGTCGCCACTGCTGGTTGGCCCCACCGTGGCAGGGAAACTGCATCAGCGGCGTGCCGTCGTCCTGGCTGCCGCCCTCGACGTCGAGACACTGACCGGAGGCGGCGTTGGCCACCGTCGACGTCTCCGGGCCGACCGGGGTGATCACCCACTCCTGCTCCGGGCCGCCGGTGCAGACCGCCAGGTGGGTCTTCGCCTGCTTGCCCTCGCCGTAGAGCCCCAGGCACAGGCCCGAGTCGGCCTTGAACACCCGGGACCCGGTCAGCGCCTCGGCGGGTGCGCTCGGGCTCGGCTCGGCCGCCGCGCCGGTGGGCGCCGCGGCGGTCGACGAGGCCCCGACCGTCGCCGGCACCTTCGGCTCGTCGTCACCGTCGAAGAGGCCGGTGGCGAAGAGCACCCCGAGGAGTACGCCGACCAGCCCGACCGCCAGCGCCACCCGCAGCAGCGGATCGGCCAGTGGACCGGATCGTGCCGCCCGTCGGCCGCCGCCGTAGACGGTGCCGGTGGGGTCGGGGCGGCGTTCCTCGGGCGCGGACATAGGCGCCATCCTCACCCACGGCCGGCGCGGACGGCCAATCGGTGGGTCGGTCGACGACCCGACCGGCGCAGACAGCGGTCAGCGGGTGGGTTGGGGGTCGGTGACGTCGGCCACTGTGGCGTCGAGGGCGGCGATGGCGGCGTCGGCGTCGACCGCGATGGCGAGCCCACGTTCCCCGGCGCCCAACGTGATCTCCCGGCCGCGTAGTCGTTCGTCGGCGATCACCGGCCAGGCCGTGCTCGCGCCGAACGGGGTGATGGTGCCGCGCTCGTAGCCGGTCGCGGCCAGGGCGCCGGCGGCGTCCGGCATGGAGAGTCGGTGTACCCCGAGCAGGGCGCGCAGCTTGGGCCAGGAGACGACCCGGTCGCCAGGGGTGAGCACGAACAGGTGATCATCCGCACTACGGCGGACGACTATCGTCTTCACCACATCGGGGATCGCCACTCCCCGAGCCGCGGCGGCCTCCGCGAGACTGCCGGCCGCACCATGGCTGACCAGCCGATATGGCAATCCGGCGGCGTTCAGGGCGGTGATCGCGGGCGATGGCATGCCCGCCACGGTAACCGTCGGGCCCGGGCCCGGGCGGGAAACTGCCCCGGCTGACATCCCACGGTTTCCCGGGTACGCGCGTAAGGTGATCACATGCGCGCTGAGCGTGTGGATCACCCCATTGACCATGATCAAGCGGTGGACACGCTGCGGCGGTCGTACGCCGCGGTGCCCACGGGCGAGCCTGTCCGGCTGGCCAAACGCACCTCCAACCTGTTCCGCCCCCGGTCCGCTCCCCGGGCTCCGGGGCTCGACGTAAGTGGCCTGAACGGCGTGCTGTCGGTCGATCCGACCGGGCGTACCGCCGACGTGCAGGGCATGTGCACCTACGAGGACCTGGTCGACGCGACGCTGCCGCACGGGCTGATGCCGCTGGTGGTGCCGCAGTTGCGCACCATCACGCTGGGCGGGGCGGTGACCGGCCTCGGGATCGAGTCCACCTCGTTCCGCAACGGGCTGCCACACGAGTCGGTCCAGGAGTTGGACATTCTCACCGGCTCCGGCGAGATCGTCACCGCCCGACCCGACGGCGAGCACGCCGACCTGTTCCGCGCGTTCCCCAACTCGCTGGGCAGCCTCGGTTACGCGACCCGGCTGCGCATCGAGCTGCAACCGGTCGGCCGGTACGTGGCGTTGCGCAACGTCCGGTTCACCGACCTGGCGGCGCTCACCGACGCGATCGCGGAGGTGACGGCGACCAGGTCGTGGGCCGGGCAGCCGGTCGACGCGATGGACGGGGTGATGTTCAGCCCCGGCGAGGCGTACCTGGTGTTCGCCACGTTCACCGACGCCGCCGACCCGCCCAGCGACTACACCGGTCAGGCGATCTACTACCGGTCGCTGCGCCGGCGCACCCGGGACGTGCTCACCGCGTACGACTATCTCTGGCGCTGGGACACCGACTGGTTCTGGTGCTCGGCGGCGTTCGGCGCGCAGCACCCGGTCGTGCGGCGGCTCTGGCCGGCGCGCTACCGGCGCAGCGACTTCTACCACCGGCTGGTTCGCCTTGAGCACCAACACCAGGTGGCGGCCCGGCTCGACAGGCTGCGCGGGCAGCCGGCCCGGGAACGGGTCGTGCAGGACGTGGAGATCCCACTGGAGCAGACCGCCGACTTCCTGCGCTGGTTCGCCGGCGCGGTGGGGATGACCCCGGTGTGGCTGTGCCCGTTGCGGCTGCGCGAGCCGGCGGGTGCCGGTTCGGCGCGGTCGTGGCCGCTGTATCCCCTCCGGCCAGGGCAGGACTACGTCAACATTGGGTTCTGGGGGAGCGTGCCGATCGCGCCGGGCGCCGCCGACGGCGACGTCAACCGCACGATCGAACGCAGGGTGTCGGAGTTGGGCGGTCACAAGTCGCTCTACTCCGACGCGTACTACGACCGGGACGCCTTCGATCGCCTGTACGGCGGCGACACGTGGCGGGCGGTGAAAGACCGCTACGACCCGGACCACCGGCTGACGGGATTGTACGAAAAGGCGGTAGCACGAGCATGAGCCTGACCGACAGAGACCAGGGGGCGGCAAGCGTCCCCGCCACCCCGCCAGCGGGGGGCCGGCAGACGGGTCCGACCGTGGCGGATGTCGTCCGCGCGGTCACCGCCGGGCCGTTGCCGGTGCGGATCACCGGGTACGACGGCAGCTCCGTCGGCCCGTCCGACGCCGGCATCACCCTGGCGATCCGTTCCGAGCGGGGTTTGTCCTACCTGCTCACCGCTCCCGGCGACCTGGGCATGGCCCGGGCCTACGTCAGTGGTGACCTGGCGTTGCAGGGGGTGCACCCGGGTGACCCGTACGAGGCGTTGCGGGTGCTCAAGGACGAGTTGCGCCTGCGCCCACCGTCGCTTGCCGACGGGTTGGCGTTGGTCCGTGGGCTGGGCTGGGAGCGGCTGATGCCACCGCCGGCTCCGCCGCAGGAGGCGCAGCCGCGGTGGAAGCGGGTGATGAACGGGCTGCGGCACTCGCGGGTGCGCGACAGCACGGCGATCTCGCACCACTACGACGTCTCCAACGCCTTCTACGAGAAGGTGCTCGGCCCTTCGATGACGTACACCTGCGCGGTTTTCCGGTCTCCGGGCGACACGCTGGAGCAGGCCCAGGCGGCGAAGTACGACCTGGTCGCCGGCAAGCTGGCGCTCAAGAAGGGGATGCGGCTGCTGGATGTGGGTTGCGGTTGGGGCGGCATGGTCCGGCACGCCGCCCGCGAGTACGGCGTGAAGGCGCTCGGGGTGACCCTGTCGAAGGCGCAGGCGCAGTGGGCGCAGGCGGCGATCGAGCGGGAGGGGCTGACCGGGCTGGCCGAGGTGCGGCATCTGGACTACCGGGACGCGCCGGCCGAGCAGTTCGACGCCATCTCCTCGATCGGGCTGACCGAGCACATCGGGGTGCGCAACTACCCGACCTACTTCGGGGCGCTGCGCTCCCGGCTGAAGGCGGGGGGTCGGCTGCTCAACCACACCATCACGCGGGCGGACAATCGGGCGCCGCACCGCTCCGGCGCGTTCATCGACAGGTACGTCTTCCCGGACGGCGAGTTGGCCGGTCCGGGTCGGCTGATCAGCGAGGTGCACGACGCCGGGCTGGAGGTGCACCACGAGGAGAATCTGCGCCAGCACTACGCGCTGACGTTGGCCGCCTGGTGCCGCAACCTGGTGGAGCACTGGGACTTCTGCGTCTCCGAGGTGGGTGCGGGCACCGCCCGGGTGTGGGGTCTCTACATGGCCGGGTCGCGGATGGCGTTCGAACGCAACGGCATCCAGTTGCACCAGGTGTTGGCCACGCACAACGGCCCGGACGGTGTGAACGGCTACCCGCTGCGGCCCGACTGGTTGCCCTGACCACCTGCTGAGCGTTGCCTGAAGCCGCGCCGAAGAAAGTCGGCGCGGCTTCTCGCGAACCGATTGACAAACAAATTTTGTACGTACAAACTGGTTTTGCCATGAGAGATGTCCTGTACCTGGAACAGATCGAGCAGGCCGAAGTCCTGCTCAAGCCGCAGCGCGTCGAGGTGCTGCGGCAACTCGCCGAACCGCGCACCTGCACCGAGGTCGCGGCTCGACTCGACCAGACGCCACAACGCGTCTACTACCACGTCAAGCAGCTCGTCGCGGCTGGCCTCGTCGAGCTGGTCAACGAACGCAAGGTCCGCGGCATCACCGAGGGCATCTACCAGGCGGCCGCCCGGTCGTACTGGCTGTCCCCCCGGCTCGTCGGTCGGATCGGGTTGCGCCGGGCCGGCGACGAGCTGAGCCTCGGCTACCTGCTCGACCTGATGGAGGAGGTCCAGGCCGACATCGCCGCCCTGGACCGGGCGGCGCCCGAGCTGCCCTCGATCGGGGTCTCCGGCGCGATCCGGGTGCCCGCGGAGCAGCGCCAGCAGTTCCTGCACGACCTGCAAACCGCACTTCAGGACCTGTTCACCCGCTACGGCGGCAGCGAAGGAGATGCCTTCAAGCTCGCCGTGGCCTGCTATCCGAAAGGCAACGACAATGACTGAACCACTGAAGGTGCAGGCCCGCCTCTCCGCACCCGTCGGGCGCGTCCGCCAGGCCCTGACCGACCCGGCCGAGCTGCGTCTCTGGCTGGCCGAGCACGCCGAGGTCGAGCTGCCCCAGCGGTACGAGTTCTGGGGCCGCTACACGCCCGAGGGTGACGCCCCGCACCAGCGGCTGTTGCACGCCGACGACGACACGCTGCGCTTCGGCTGGCTGCTCGACGGGGTGGAGACCACAAGCGAGTTCCAGCTCACCGCCGAGGGCCCGGACAGCACCGTGCTGACGCTGACCCAGAGCCACTTCGACTTCGCCGAGGCGATGAGCGGGTCCAGCATCCGGGGCGTGCTCCAGACGTTCTGGGCGCTGACCATCGCCAACCTGGCCGCCCACCTGGAGGGCCGGCCGCTGCTGCCACGCACCGACTTCACCTCCGCCGACCTGCGCGGCGAGCTGGTCATCGCCGCCCCGGCCGACAAGGTGTGGGAGTCGCTCACCGACTCCGAGCAGTCCAGTGCCTGGTTCGGCTACCCGATCGGCATCGAGCCGTGGGTCGGCGGCCGGTATGCCATGGGTGGCTTCGAGAGCGGCTACGCGGCCAAGGTGGTCGACCTGGAGCCGGGCCGGAAGATGTCCGTCGACTGGGGACCGGTCGGTGTCACGAGCTGGGAGCTCGCCGAGTCCGACGGTCGCACCACGCTGACCTTCGTGCAGAGCGGCTTCGACGAGTCCAACCCGCCGTACGCGGCCTGGAGCGGGTCGGTTGCCGGCCTGGCCGAGCTGCGCCGCTACCACGAAGTGCCGGACTGGCAGCCGATCTGGCTCGCCGAGGAGGTCCCCGGCCTGGAGCCCCAGCCCGCCAACTGAGTCACCGACACCCCGCCGCGAGTGCCGATCCAGCAGAGATCGGCGCTCGCGGCGCGTTCGTCGGCGCTGCGGGGTGACTTTTCGCGGTTGGGTGGGTACTGGCGGGCGATGTTCTTCATCTTTGGTCTGCGTACCAAGGTCGACCGATCCGGTGTCGTGCAGCAGGTCTGCCGCCACTGCGGCAACCACGCCGCGCAGGTGATCACCCGCCGGTCGACGAAATTCACACTCTTCTTCATCCCCCTCATCCCGATCCGCACCCGGTACGCGCAGCAGTGCACCTTCTGCGCGGCGCAGTACGAGATCTCGAAGTCCGACGCCGAACGCCTCCCGGTCGGCTGACCCGGGATGGATCGCCTCCTGTTCTGGCTGATCGGCCGACCGATGCCCCCGGCCGACGTGGCGGTACACACCGTCGCCCGTCCGCCCTGCACCCCCGGGCGACGCAGACGCCGACGCGCTCGCCGCCCGCTGGCCGGCACCGCACTGCCCCGCTCACCCTGGAACCGCTCCGGCGGTCGCTGTTGATCCGGGTCGAGGTGGCCGCCGCCGGGGTGCTGCCACCGCTCTCGGTCCCTGTAGAGCTGCCCCGGGTGTGGGGCACTGGTCTGGTGCTGCGTGGAGGGTCGGCTGGGAAGCAGCCCGGCACAGGCCCGCGTGCCGCTCTGCCCCACCCGCGGGGCAGCTCTACAGGGGGGCGTACAGGGGAGGCCCCGGCCCCGCTCTGGGCGCAGCGCCGGGGATGGCTCGACCAGCGCGGGCGTTCGGCTCTGGCGGCGTACCTGGGTGCTGGCTAGGCTTTCGGGGTTTGCCGTGGACCGGTCCTTCCGAGGGTGCACGCACGACGAAGCCGGAGCACCCGTGTCCCGACAGGACGTGAAGCAGGCTGTGGGGAGGCTCAACCCCGCCGGTGCGATCATGGCGGCCGCGGTCATCCTCGTGGAGGCGTGCTGGCTGTTCGCCGCGTTGCCCGGTGCCGCCCTGGTCAGTGATGTCGGCGGGATGCTGGTGGCCGGCTGGGCCACGATCGCGTGCGTCGGGGTGGCGCGTCGGCACCCGGCGCCGTTGCGCCGGTTCTGGACGCTGCTCGCCGTCACCATGGCGCTCGCGGCGCTGGGGCGGGCCATCTGGACGGTGCAGCGTCTCGTCGGCGGTGATCTGCCGCACACGCCAGTGGTCGGGGTGGTCTTCACCGCCGGCATCCTCACCGGCACGGCCGCGTTGCTCAGTTCGCCGTCCGCGCCGCGGAGCGCGGTGGGGCGGGCGCGCACGTTGCTGGACGGCGTGATCGTGGCCCTGGCCCTGGTGCCGATCAGCTGGGTGCTGGTCTTCCGTGGGGTGGCCGCCGCCGAGTTGGCCGACCCGGCGCGCACGCTGGGGCTGCTCTACCCGATGTTCGACCTGATGCAGCTCACGATCCTGGTCGCGGTGTCCGGGCCGGGCCGGCCGATGTGGCGGCCGATGAGCATGCTCGCGGCGAGCCTCACCCTGCGGGTCGTCGCCGACGTCGTCTACGTCTCGTTGGTCGCGCGCGCCGACTACAGCGCCGGTCACCCGATCGACCTGTGCTGGCCGGTGAGCTACCTGCTGATCGGCCTGGCCACTCGGCAGCCGCCACCGCCGGATTGCGACGGCACCGACGAGGCCGCCGAGTCGCCGTTGCCGCCGTGGTGGCGGGTGGCGTTGCCGTACCTGCCGGTGGGTGGGGCGATCGTCGCGGTGGTGCTGGCCCGCCGACCCAGCGGGCAGACCCCGCAACTGGTCTTCGTGACCATGATGGGGTTGCTCGCGGCTCTCGCCGTGCGGCAGGGGTTGGCCGCCAACGAGAACCTGCGGCTCGTGGTCCGGCTGCGCCGTCTCGCGTACGGGGATCAGCTCACCGGGCTGCCCAACCGGCTGCTGTTCAACAGGCGGCTGCGCCTGGCCCTGCGGGAGGGGCGGCCGGTGGCCGTACTGCTGCTCGATCTGGACGGGTTCAAGCAGGTCAACGACCGTTTCGGGCACGCCACCGGCGACACCCTGCTGACCGGGCTGGCGGCTCGGATGCGGGCCGTCGTGGACGGCGACGGCATCATCGCCCGGCTCGGCGGGGACGAGTTCGCGGTGCTTGTCGACGGTGACCGACCGGTCTCACCCGAGCGGCTCGCCGAGCGGTTGCTGGACGCGCTGCGGCCCTCCGACGGTGAGGACGACGTCGGGGTGCATCCCTCGGCGAGCATCGGCATCGCCGAGTTCGGCCCGCAGCACGCCTCGCACACCGACCTGCTGCGCGACGCCGACATCGCCATGTACGCGGCCAAGGCCGCCGGGAAGTCCGCGTACCGGACGTGCACCTCGGCGCTGCGCGAGTCGGCCGTGTCGCGTGCCGAGCTGATCGCCGACCTGCGTCGCGCGGTCGACGAGGACCAACTGTGTCTCGAGTTCCAACCCATCGTGGACCTGGCCACCGGCGCGGTACGCAGCGCCGAGGCGCTGGTCCGGTGGCGGCACCCCCGGCTGGGGATGCTGCCGCCGTCGAAGTTCCTGCCGTTGGCCGAGGAGACCGGGTTGATCCTGCCGATCGACCGGTGGGTGATCCACGAGGCGTGCCGGGCCGCGGCGACCTGGCGGGGCCGCGCGCCGGACGCGACGGTGGCGGTGAACATCGCGGCGGCGCACCTGCGCCGTCCGGATCTGATCGCCACGGTCACCGCTGCCACAAGCGCCGCCGGGCTGGCGCCGCGGGCGTTGACCCTGGAGCTGACCGAGTCGGCGCTGATCGAGGGCACCGAGGCGGTGCTGGAACGACTGCACCAGCTCCGGGAACTGGGCATCAGGATCGCCATCGACGACTTCGGTACGGGCTACTCGTCACTGAGCTACCTGCACCGCATCCCGGCGACCGAGCTGAAGATCGACAGGTCGTTCGTGACCCGGCTGGGGTCGGACGACCGCGCGTACGCCACCGTGGAGATGGTCACCCGGTTGGCCGGTGCGTTCGACCTGACTGTCGTCGCCGAGGGGGTGGAGACCGAGCGTCAGCACGACGCGGTCGCCGCGATCGGGTGCCCACGCGGTCAGGGCTATCTGTACGGGCGGCCGGACGCCCCCGCCATGGTGGGCCAGAATCGGACTTGACCCTGACGTAACGGCAGGCGGGAGCCTGGTTTCCGGAAGGGAGGGGAACCATGGCGTACACGGTGGGTCAGGTGGCGAAGATCGCCGGTGTGACGGTACGGACGCTGCACCACTACGACGAGATCGGTCTGCTCTCGCCGAGCGGGCGGACCTCGGCCGGTTACCGCCGCTACGACGACGCGGACCTGCAACGGTTGCAGCTCGTCCTGTACTACCGGGAGCTGGGTTTCCCGCTTGAGGAGATCACCGCGATCATCGACGACCCGGCGGCCGATCCGGCCGCCCACCTGCGTCGTCAGCACGAGTTGCTGACGGAACGGATGAAGCGGTTGCAGGAGATGGTCACGGCGATCGAGTTCGCGATGGAGGCGAGCAAGTTGAACATCCAACTCACCCCGGAAGAGCGGTTCGAGGTCTTCGGTGACTTCAAGCCGGAGCAGTACGAGGCCGAGGCGGAGCAGCGTTGGGGAGGCACCGACGCGTACCGGGAGTCGAACCGCCGGGCCTCGCGCTACACCAAGGAGGACTGGCTGCGGATCAAGGCGGAGAACGAGGACTGGGGTCGACGGATCGTCGCGCTGATGGCCTCGGGCGCGCCGGCCGACGGCCCGGAGGCGATGGACCTGGCCGAGGAGCACCGGCAGATCATCAGTCGCTGGTTCTACGAGTGCTCGTACGAGGTGCAGACCGGGTTGGCCGACATGTACATGGCCGACGAGCGGTTCACCGCGTACTACGAGAAGATCGCCCCGGGGTTGGCCGCTTACCTGAACGAGGCCATCCACGCCAACGCGATCAGCCGCGCCTGATCGGCCCGGGACAGCGGCGCGTGCGGTCCGGCTACTCTGGCCGGACCGCGCCGCCCCCGGGGAGATGACCGTGCAGAGACCGAAGCTGATCGCCGCTGGTGCCGTCCTGGCCGTGGTGGTCGCCGCCGGGGTGTGGGCACTGCTGGTGGCCACCGGCGACGACCCCGACGCGGGTCGCGCCGGGGCGTCGCCCGCCCCGACCGACCCGGCCGGCGTCCTGACGGCGGCAGCCGCGAAGGTCGACAGGCAGACCTACAAGCTGACGTTGGACACCGGCGGGACCGCGGGCGGGGACGGCACGGTGGTGCTCTGGGACCCGTTGACGAAGCGCGGTCTGGAGACCACCTCGCTCAAGGTGCCCGCCGGTGCGGTGAAGATCGAACGGCTCACCACCGGGCCGGACGTCTACGTGCGGATCAGCGCCCCGGACCGCCGCGTCCCGGTCTGGGACGGCAAGACCTGGTGGCACGTCGGCGCTCCCGGTTCGCCGCCTGCCCAACAGGGCCTGGACAACACCAAGCTCGCCGGCACGCTCACCGCGGCGAAGACCGTGCGGCAGACCGGTGTGCGGGAGTACGCCGGCACGCTGGACCTGCGCGAGAGCGGCGCGGTGCTGGGCAACGGGGTCGGTAACGTGCTCGGTGCCCGGGCCGGTGCGGTGCCGTTCACCGCGGCCGTCGACGAGCAGGGTCGACTGGTCCGCTACCGCATCGAGTTGGCCAGCGAGCAGTCGCAGACGGCCCAGCTCGACCTGACGTACTCGGATTTCGGGCTGTCGGTGTCGGCCGACCCGCCGGCGGCCGACCTGGTCGGCGAGGACCCACCGGCGAACATTCCCGGCGCCTGACCCCGGCTCACTCCTCGACCCCTCCGGTGGTGGGGGTGACCAGGAAGTCGTAGACGGTCCGGGCCATTCGGCGGACCGTCTCGTCACCGGTGGCCATCGGCCCGGCGGTGAGGAACGCGACGGCGGTCTCGGTGCCGGGGATCAGGTAGTAGCCGACGTCGTGGGAGGCGTCCGGCAGGTCACCGGTCTTGTGGGCCACCGACACCCCGGGTGGCAGCGCCGCCGGGATCTTGGTGTTGAGGGTCTGTTCCCGCATGAACCCGATCATCAGGTCGCGGGAGGCCGGGGTGAGGATCTCGCCGTCCCAGACCGCGCCGAGCAGGGACACCACGTCGTCCGGGCTCGTGTAGTTCTCCTCGCCGCGCTGCGCCGCCGCGCTGTCCAGCATCCGGCGGGCCAGGATGGTGGAGCGCTGGTTCATCGAGTCGATGAGCGCGTTGACCGGGGCGAACCCACCCAGGTAGGTGATCAGCACGTTCGCGGCCACGTTGTCGCTGAACTTGATCAGGTATTGGGCGAGCCGACGCAGGGTGACCACCTGCGGGAACGTCTCGAACTGGAGCTGGCCGGTGCCGCCGACCACGTCCTGCGGGGTGACCAGCACGCCGTCGTCGAGCGAGACCTGTCCACAGTCGACCCGGCGGAGCAGCTCGACGAGGATCCACAGTTTGATCACGCTGGCGGCCTTGGGGCGCAGCGCGCCGTTGACGGCGATCTGCTGGTCGCCGTACCGGCCGGACAGGTCGCGAACGGTGACCCCGGCCGGGTTGAGACTCGCGTCGGCGACCACCCGGGCGAGCTGCCCGCTGAGGGGGAACAGCCGGGCTCCCGCGACCGGGTCGGTGGGCGGCTGCGGGCTGGTGACCACCACTCCGGTCAGCTCGACCGGCGGGCGGTGCCGTTGGATCACCTCCAGGGTGCCCTCGCCGCGGCCGGTCAACGGCACCCGGTAACGGTAGGCCGTGCCCCCCACGACGACCGCACCGCTGGCCACCCCGGCGGCGACGAGCATGCCCGGGTCGGCGACCCGGCCGGTGTCACCGTCGCAGGCCCGGTAGCGCACGGTGTGCCCGAGCGAGTCCACCGCGAACACCCCACCGGGAAACGACAACCAGGACACCTCGCTGGTCGGCGCCCGCTCCGGCGTCGGCTCGACACCGGGCTCGTGGCCCTGCCCGCCGCCCGACTCGACCTGCTGCCCCGGCTCGGCCTGCCGCGCCGGATCCGCGCCGGGCCCGGGGCCGTCCGCGGTGGCCGGCCCCGTCGTGGCCAGCACGGCGAGCGCGACCGCCGCCGCCAGCCCTTTCCGAGGTACGCGGACAGCGGCTCCCCGCAGGGAAGATGAACGCCTCTTGTCGCTTTTTCTCACGTTTGTACGATATGAAGCGCCGGGGGTGGGTGGGGTCGACGGGACCGGCGTCACCCGTCCGGGCGGCGATGTCGCGGCGAGCGTGATGACACGCAGGTATAGAAATGACTGAGCGGCATCGCACACCAATCCCCGGAGGCACCGCATGTTGATCATCGCAGGCAGTCTGCAGGTCGAGCCGGCCACGCGCGAGGCATACCTGTCCGGCTGCGAAGAGGTGATCACGCAGGCGCGTGCCGCCGCCGGCTGCCTCGACTTCCTGCTCGCGGCCGACCCGTTGGAGCCCGGCCGGATCCACGTCTACGAACGCTGGGAGTCCGCCGAGCAGCTTGCGGCGTTTCGTGGTTCCGGGCCGAGTGACGCGCAGGAGGCGGCCATCCTCGACGCCGACGTGCAGCGCTACCTGATCGCCGGCGTGGAGGCCGCCTGACCCGCTCGCCCCGGTGGCAGGTCGAGCCGGAGCGGGGTCGACCCGAGGTGGGCCGGCCGAGCTGTCACATCGGGGGTCCGGCCGCGGGCTCGGGTTCCGCGGGCAGGCCGGGTGCCATCCGGCGGAGCGAGGTGAACGTGGGTGTCAGCGCCTCGTACAGCTCGGCGAACAGCGGCAGCAGCGCCGCGTACGTGGCGGCGGCGGCCGGGTCGGGGCGGATCGTCTCCTCGATCCGGACGAGGTCGGCGGCGACGTCGATGCTGGCGATCAGCCCGAGCGCCTGCATGCCGAGCAGCGCCGCGCCGAAGCTGGACCCCTCGTGTGCGGCCGGGAAGCTCACCGGCAGGCCGAGCACGTCGGCGAGCATCTGCCGCCACAGGCCGCTGCGGGCGAAGCCGCCACCGGCACGGATCTCGCGGACCTCGTTGCCGGCGGCCCGCACCGAGCTGAGCACCAGCGCGAGCTGTTGGCAGACCCCCTCCAGCGCGGCGCGGACCAGATGCTCGCGGCGGTGGTTGTGGGTCAACCCCACGTACGCGCCGCGCGGCAGCGCGCTCCAGTGTGGTGCCCGTTCGCTGTGCAGGTACGGCAGCATGATGAGCCCGCCCGAGCCGACCGGCGCGCGGGCCGCCAGGGCGACCAGGTCCTCCTCGGCGTGCTCGCCCAGATCCGGGGCGAGTGCCGCGCCGGCCCACTTGAGGACGATGCCGCCGTTGTTGATCGCACCGCCGACCGCCCAGCGGTGCTCGGTCAGCGCGTAGCAGAACACGCCGCCGAGCGGGTCCACGCCGGGTCGCTCGACCATCACCCGCATCGCGCCGCTGGTGCCGATCGAGCAGGCCACCATGCCGGGGTGCACCGCCCCGAGGCCCAGGTTCGCGAGCGGCCCGTCCCCGGCGCCGACCACCACCGGGGTGCGCTCCGGCAGGCCCGTCTCGGCCGCGGCCTGCGGGGTGAGGCCGGGCAGCACGGCGGTGGTGGCGACCAGTTGGGGGAGTTGCTCCTCGGTGATGCCGGCGATGGCCAGCGCCTCGCCGTCCCACGCCAGCCGGTGGATGTCCAGCAGGCCGCTGGCCGAGGCGATCGAGTGGTCGGTGACCAGCGCGTCGCAGAGCCGCAGCAGCACCCAGTCCTTGATGCCCACCCAGTGCGCGACGCGTTCGAAGAGCTTCGGCTCCTGCTCGGCGAACCAGAGCAGCTTGGGCAGGGGTGACATCGGATGCATCGGCGTGCCGGTGCGCCGGTGCAGGGCCAGCCCGGACGGGACCGCCCGGAGCCGTTCGGCCTGCTGGGTCGAGCGTGAGTCGGCCCAGGTCACCGACGGGGTGAGCGGGTTGCCGTCCGGGTCCAGCCCGATCAGGCTGTGCATGGCGGAGCTGAACGACAGCCCGGCCACCGGCTGGACCAGCTCGGCCACGACCACGCTTACCGACTTGAGCACCGCGTCGAGGATGAGGTGCGGGTCCTGTTCGGCGTAGCCGGGTTGCGGGTCGTTCAGCGGGTAGCCGACCGAGTGGCTGCCGAGTTGCCGCCCGTCGGTGCCGTACGCGACGGCCTTGGTGCTCGTGGTGCCGATGTCGACGCCGATGACCACGCCGGACCGGGTGTCCTGCGGCATGCTCACCCCCTTCGTGCGGCGGTGCGGCGGCGACGCCACCCGGCTGACGTTACCGAGACGGCGACCGCCCCCGCACGACACGCGCACAGGAGAACCGTCGACGTGGCAGTATCGGCCGACTGGGTCGTTTCGGTGGCCGATCGGGTATTTCGCCTGTTTCGGCGTTTCCGGGTGCCGCGCCGTGGCTGTTGAACGAGGAGACACCCAGATTTGGTGGCCTACGCGGCGAAGGAGTCGGCGTGGCGAAGACTGATTCGACGGGTTCCACCTGGCGGTACCGGTGGGCGCACCGGCAGAACGTGCGGCGGGTCAGCACGTACCGGGGGGCCGAGACGGCCTGGCGACGCCGCGACGACGAGTTGCGGCGACTACGTGCCCTGGCCGCCGACTTCCACGGCTCCGCCGCGGGCGGTGCGGGCCTGCCCATGGAGTTGGCCGCCGACGAGGTGGTGCTCTGGGCGCTGCCCGCCGCGCAGTTGGTCGAGGTGCGGCACACGGCGGTGCTGCCCGCCCCGGATCTCACCGTCGCTCTGCCGGCCGGGCCGCTACGCCCGCGCCGCCCCGACGGCGTACGCGTCACCGACGCCGGCATGGCCGTGATCACCAGCCGCCGGTTGGTGCTGCTCGGCGGACGCGGCCGGCGTGAGTGGGCGTACGGCCGGATGACCGGCCTGGCCCACGACCCCGCGTCTCCGGTCACCCTGATCCAGGTGCTGGACCGCCGGCCTACCGCCGGGTTGCTGCTGCCCACCGACGCGGCACCGGACTTCCGGTTCAAGCTGACCCTGGCCTTCGCCGACGCGATCGAACAGCGCGCCACGGTGCTCGCCCAACTCGACGAGCTGATCGCCGAGCACGCCCAGCTCAAGCCGTTCCGGCCGGCCGTGGCCACCCCCGGGCAGGCTCGGCTCTCCTCGTACGTTCCCGGTGGTCGCCGGACCATCGCGGTGGCTGCCGCGCTGGCGCTGCTGGTGCCGGCGGCGCTCATCGAGTCGGATCCGTCCGACCCGACCGGCGGCCCGGAGGTCGCCGCCGCCGCCACCCCCAGCGCGGAGTCGGTGCCGATCCGCCCGGCGGCCCCGGCGCTCACCCGCGTCACCCCGGCGCCGAAGCCGACCACGTCGTCACGTCCGAAGCCCCGCACGACCGGCGACCCCCTCTGCGGGGCGCCGGAGAACCCCCTGGGGTACGGCTTCTGCGGCGGCACCCGGATTCGGAAGCCTGCCCCGGAGGTGTGCGACTGGTTCGACTGCGTGCCGCAGTTCTGGGCCGGGCGGGGTTACCTGGTGCAGTGCCGCGACGGTTCGGTCAGCCTGGCCGGTGGTGGGGCCAAAGCCTGTGGCGAACACCGGGGCGTGCGGCGAACCATCACGAAGTGACCGATTTGGTGGTTTAGGCCCGTTTTGGTCGGCCACAATGATCGAGTGGAGATCCGGTCTGACGATGGCGCGCGGGTGCGGATACGCCCCGTCGGCTACCAGCCTGGCATCGACCCGCCCGACGACCCAGACCGGGCCGCGCCCGGCTGGCACGACTGGCTGCTCATCGAGGTGGACGCCCGCACCGCCGACGGCCAGACCTGGTCGCACCACTACCCGAGCCTGATGGTCGAGGAGGCCCGGGCGTTCGGCGGCTGGCTGCGCGGGCAGGCCACCGCGGCCCTCGGGTCGAACGCGCCACCGGCCATGGTCAGTTTCACCGAACCCAACCTGGCCCTACGCTCCCGGGTGCTCCGCCGCCGCCGGCTGGAGCTGATCGTGGAGTTCTCCGCCGAGTCGCTGCCGCCGTGGATGCGCCGCCCGTCCGGCGCGATCTACCCGCTGATCCTCACCGTCTCGGCGGACGCCCTCGCCACCGCCGCCGAGCAGTGGGCCGAGCACTGCGCGGCGTACCCACCACGGACCCGGTCGAGGTTTCCCGCCGAGAACCCCAGGTCGGTGCGCCACCCGCGCCGCGCGGGCTGAACGGCTCACCACGCGCGGTCCTTGTGGAGCTGGTGCCGCCCTGCTCTGATGTGCGGTCATGGGGGTCGAGCAGGTGCACCGCACGGTGGAGGCGGTGTGGCGCATCGAGTCCGGGCGGGTCGTCGCCGCCCTGGCCGGGCTGGTCCGCGACGTCGGCTGGGCCGAGGAGTTGGCCCAGGACGCCCTGGTCGCCGCGCTGGAGCAGTGGCCGCTCGACGGCGTACCGGCCAACCCGGGCGCGTGGCTGACCACCGTCGGCAAACGGCGGGCGATCGACGCCCTGCGCCGGCGGAGCCTGCTGGAACGCCGGGTGGCCGACCTCGGGCGCGACGTCCGGCGCGGCAACCTGCGGCTGCTGCTCGTCCTGGACGACCCGGCCGGCAATCCCGTCGAACTCTTCGAGCCCGCCCCTGCCTGACCTGCCCGTCAATTCTCTCCTTTCGGGCGCAACGGGATGCATCGATCGTGGTCGCGTTCCCTGTCACGTGCATGAGCGGTTGTACCGCGTGTGACCGTGACCTCTGTGGCCTACGCCCCCTGGCGGATCGCCTGGGCCCAGCGCGAAAACGAGCGCCGGCACCGCGCGTACCGCGACGCCACCGACGCCTGGCTGTGCCGCGACGACCACCTGGCCCGGCTCCGCATCGAGGCCGCCGGCTTCCTCGGGTGTACGCAGCCCCGCACCGGCCTGCCGGTGGACCTCGACCACGGCGAACTCGTCTTCCGCGTCCTTCCCGTCGCCACGCTCGTCGAGGCCGAGGCGCGGCACGTCCCCGGCCTGCCCAGCCCGGGTCCCTGCGACTTCGCCGACACCGTTCACGCGGCGCTGCCGCCGGGCCTGCGGGCCGTCGACACCGGCATGGCCGTCGTGACCAGCCACCGCGTGGCCTTCGCCGGCCGCGGGCACCGGCGCGAGTGGCGGTACGCGGACCTGGTCGGGACCGCCCACCACCCCGACGTGCCGGTCACCCTGCTGCCCGACGACCGTCGCGGACCTGCCGGATCCGCGCCATCCCGGCACCGGCTCTCCGGGCTGCTGGTTCCGGCCACCGCCGTGGTGAACTTCCGCTTCTATCTCACCCTCGCGGCCACCGCCGACCGTGCCGCCGTCAGCGCGCAGGTCGACGCCCTGCTGGCCGCCCACCGGCACGCCCGGCCCGCGCCTCTGGTGGTGGCGGCACCCGACGACGCGCCACTGACGGCGGTACGCCCCGACCGCCGGACTCTCGCCGTCGCCGCCGTCGCGACAGTGGTGCTCGCGACGCTGGGCCCCGGCGCCGGGGGACCGCAGCGGGCTGGCCCCCTGCGACGGGCGGAGGCGGCGACCATCGCGACTGTCGACCCGACCGTACGGACCACCGCGCTGGACGCCTCGCTGCGGGCGCCCTCCGTCCTGCTGGCCCCGCCGAGCCCGAGCGCGCTGGCGCGTCCGGTACGGCCTCCGGCGGCCGGTACGCGGCGGCCCGCCGCTCCGGGTCCGTCCGCCACTGCGCCGGTCCCCACCACCGCTCCGGTGCCGTTCGCCGAGCCGGCACCAACCACCGCACCGGTGCCGTTCATCGAGCCGGCCCCGTCCAGCGCACCCACTCCGACCAGCGCTCCAGCCCCGTCAGTCGTCGCGACGCCGACGCCCACTCCGGGGCCGACCGACCCGCCCACGGCGGCCTGGCCGGGCGTACCGTCACCGACCACGACGCCCGACTCCGCGCTGGTGACGGCGTGCCTGGATCCCCTGCTGCCGCCCGTGGACCGGCTGCTCTGCCCGCCGACCGGAACGTGATCTCGGGCCGTCGCCGTCCCGTGTCCGCAGCTCGGCCTTCTCGCCTTCCCCGCCGTGGTCGGCGCGGCCTTCGTTGCCTTCGCCGGTGTGATCGGGTCAGGTGGTGGCGCCGAAGTCGGGGAGGGTGAGGGAGCCGTCCGGGCCGAGCGTGAAGCCGGGGTTCCAGGCGATCTCCCAGACGTGACCGTCCGGGTCGGCGAAGTAGCCGGCGTAACCGCCGTAGAACGTCTCCCGTGCCGGCTGGGTCACCTCGGCACCGGCCTGGCCCGCAACGGCCATCACCTCGTCGACCTCCGCCCGGGAGCGAACGTTCTGGGCCAGGGTCATTCCGCCGAAGCCACCGGTGTCCGGGTTGGGGACGCCCGCGTCGGCGGCCAGCTTGTCCCGGCTCCACAGCACCAGGGCCAGGCCGCCGGCCTGGAGGAAGACCGTCTCCTCGACCTCCTGGCCCTGCCAGCCGAGGTGCTCGTAGAAGGCTTTGGCGCGCGCCAGGTCCGAGACGCCGAGGGTGATCAGACTGATCCGCTGCTCCATCCTCGTAACCTAACGCTCCGATTACTCGGAGGGCGCGACAGGCAGTAGACCAGATCAATCCGAGGAATCTACACTCTTCTCTGTTAACGCTCACACTCGTCCCAGTGCTGAGGCAGTAACGCCATGCCGATGTGACGATCGGCGCCCGCCGGGTAGATGCCCGGCAGCCGGCGGCTGCTCGGTCCGGCCGGCCCTGCTCCCAGAGGTTGCCGGCTGCCCGTGGCGGCCCTCCCGGCCGGCCCATGCCCTCGGCCAGCTCGACCAAACCAGGGGAGACAGCTATGCGAACGAGGGCACGATGGCTCGCGACGCTCGCCGCGCTCGGCGTCGTGGTCGCCGGAGTGGTGACACCCACCGGGCCGGCCAACGCGGAATCCAACGGCGGGGTGCGGGTGATGCCGCTCGGCGACTCCATCACCGAGGGCACCCAGGTGCCCGGCGGGTACCGCATCGGGCTCTGGCAGCGCCTCGCCAGCGCCCGGTACACGGTGGACTTCGTCGGGTCGCAGTTCAACGGGCCGGCCAGCCTCGGTGACCACGACCACCAGGGGCATCCCGGCTGGCGCATCGACCAGATCGACGCGAACATCGTCGGCTGGCTGAACACCCAACGACCGCAGACCGTCCTGCTGCACATCGGCACCAACGACATCCTGCAGAACTACAACGTGAGCACCGCCCCGAACCGGCTCTCCACCCTGATCGACAAGATCACCAATACGGCGCCCACCGCCGAGGTGTTCGTGGCGCAGATCATCCCGATCTCGAACAGCGGCCAGAACGCCGCCGCCCGCACCTTCAACGCGGCGATTCCCGGCATCGTGCAGAGCAAGGTCAGCGCCGGCAAGCGGGTGCACCTGGTCGACATGTACAGCGCGCTCAGCACCGCCGACCTGATCGACGGCGTCCACCCCACCGCCGGTGGCTACGACAAGATGGCCGCCCGCTGGTACAGCGCGTTGCAGGCGGTGCCCGGCAGCATCGGCAACCCCGGCAGCGGCGGCGGACAGACCACCACCACGCTCGTGGGCACCCGCTCCGGCAGGTGCGTCGACGTCCCCGGCTACTCCACCACCAACAGCACCCAGGTGCAGTTGTGGGACTGCCACGGCGGCACCAACCAGCAGTGGACCTACACGTCCACCAAGACGCTGACCGTCTACGGCAACAAGTGCCTCGACGCCGCCGGCAACAGCACCGCCCCAGGCACCCAGGTCACCATCTACGACTGCCACGGCGGGACGAACCAGCAGTGGAACGTCAACGCGAACGGCACCATCACCGGCGTGCAGTCCGGCCTCTGCCTGGACCCGTACAACCAGGGCACCGCCAACGGCACCAAGCTCGTCCTCTGGACCTGCACCGGCCAGGCCAACCAGCAGTGGAGCCGTCGATGAGGCAACCGACACGATGGCTGACGGCCGCGCTGGCCGTGGTCCTCGGCCTGGCGTTGGCCACAGCGACCCGGGACGCGGCGGTCGCGGACAGCCCGTACCAACGGGGTCCGGACCCGACCCCCGCCAGCGTCGCCGCCACCCGCGGACCGTTCGCCACCGCGCAGGCGAGTGTCCCCGCCGGCAACGGCTTCAACGGCGGGTACGTTTACTACCCGACCGACACCAGCCTGGGCACCTGGGGTGCGGTAGCGATCGTGCCCGGCTACTCCGCCCTGTTCGCCAACGAGGAAGCCTGGATGGGTCCCTGGCTGGCGTCCTTCGGGTTCGTGGTGATCGGCATCGAGACCAACAGCCGCACCGACGGCGCCGACGCCCGCGCCACCCAACTGCTCGCCGCACTTGACTACCTCACCCGGACCAGCCCGCTGCGCAACCGGGTCGATCCCAACCGGCTGAGCGTCATGGGCCACTCGGCGGGCGGGGCCGGCACCCTCCTCGCCGCCCTCCGGCGGCCGACCCTGAAGGCGGCGGTCGGCCTCGCACCCGGTACGCCCGGCAACAACCTCAACATGTCCACCACCCAGGTCCCCACCATGCTCCTGTCCGGACAGAACGACGGGACCGTCACGCCCTCCTACGTGCAGGGCATCTACAACACCCTGCCCGCCGGGGTGGAACATGCCTGGGCGGAACTGGCCGGCAACGACCACCTCTCGTTCACCAGGCCGAACCCCACCGAGATGCGACTCCTGATCCCCTGGCTCAAGATCTTCCTGGACAACGACACCCGCTACACCCAGTTCCTCTGCCCACTGGCGGACAGCACAGGCGTTTCGCGGTACAACGCCACCTGCCCCCTGGTGCCGCCGGACGGCCCGCCGGCACCGCCCACGTCCGCCCCGCCAACCACGGGTACGCCCACCACGCCACCACCCACCGGCCCCACCTGCACCGCGACCTACCGCACCGTCAACGCGTGGTCCGGCGGCTTCCAGGGTGAGGTGACAGTGACCGCCGGCACCGCCGCCATCAACGGCTGGACCGTCAGGTGGGACCTGAACAACGGCCAGAGCATCAGCCAGGTCTGGAGCGGCACCCTGAGCACCAGCGGGTCGACCGCGACGGTACGCAACGTCTCCTACAACGGCTCGCTCGCTGCCGGTGCCACGACGAGCTTCGGCTTCCTCGGCTCCGGTACGCCGGCCGCCACGTCACCGACCTGCGCCAGCTCCTGACCAGGCGTAGATCGTGAACGTTCGGCCCGGAGCGGGAGCCACCGGTTGATCGCCGCGCACCTCGACCCCGCGTCGAGGTGCGTGGCGCGGCTCGCCGACGTACTCCTTCGGGGCACCGTCGCGACGACGACGGCGGACGTGCGCGCCTGACCCGGGTCGACGGCCGTTGAGCAAACTGCCCGGCTGGGCTTCGCTTTCTCCATCGATGAGACGGTGGCCTCCCCGGAGGCTCTCGGCGGTGACCGCTGGACGAGCTTGGTGCCGGTGACCTACCCGACCCCTCTGATCCGTGGGACACCCCTTCCCGGCTGCTGACTGTAATATCTCCATGCTTTGATCAACAACGGGGAGGAAGATCCACATGCGATGGAAGTTCCCGGCCGGCGCCCTCATAGCGCTGGCTTTTCTGGTTCCGGCGGCACCGGCGGTGGCGCAAGCCCAAGCGCCGGGCCTGAACGCGGCCTGCCAAACGGTCGAGCGCAAGGTGTACAAGGATATTCGCGAGCTTGTCACCATCGACCTGGACACCGCCACGAACCAACAGCTTCGGATATTGACCGCCGATATCCTGGCCGCGACCGACTCGTTGCCCGTCCTGCCGGACAGGATCCAGGAGCGGCTGAAGGGCACGCCGGACGAGCTCCGCGCGTTCCTCAAGAAGGATCTGCAGACACACTGGCTGATTGCTCTGCGGATCTCGGTGGGCCAGACGATGACGGGCGCCGGTCCCAACGTGAAGGCGGCCGCACAGAAGGTGCTCGACGAGGAAGCCGTCGATGCCTACCTGGCATACCTGAACAACGGCCTGTACGCCGCGCGTGCGCTTGACTGCGCGTCCCAGCCGACGGCCACCCCGACGTCTCGGCCCACCGCGACGCCGACTGCCACGCCGAGCGTCTCGCCCAGTGCCACGGCGACCGTCGTGCCGACCGCTGCTTCTTCCACCCCCGCGGCCGCGGCCGGCGGCGACGGCGGCGGGCTGCCGGTGACCGGTGCCCAAACCGCGACCGTGGCCGGCATCGGCGGTGCGCTTCTGCTCCTCGGCGGCGCGGTCTACGTGATCGGACGCCGACGCCGGGCCCGCTTCGTCGCATAGCTCATGTGACGCGCCCGGCTCGATGCTTCGTCGGGCCGGGCGCGTTCAGCGTGGCGCGGAAGGCTCAGGCGGCGATCGTCCGCGCGGTGGCGCACACGTCGGCGGGTAGGGCGTGGTGGAGTTGCCACAGGATGCGCATGGGGCGGTCGCCGCTGTGCGACTCGTACGTCATGGTGCCGGCGTAGAGGTACGGCGGCGCGCCCAGGTCACGGTCGGCTCTCCGGCTCTCTCGGACGAGCAGGTGCACTGTGGAGCGACCGGATGTGTAGCGCTGCCCGGACGCCGCCGAGGCGATGCTCTGCGACTCCCACTGGAACAGGTCGTCGTCGGTGATGGCCCGGTCGGCGTACACGGTGGCGGGGGAGTAGTGCGTCTCCGACTCGGCCAGGGTCACGAAGAACAGGTCGGCATCCGCGCCGGGCGCGGACGTCTCGATGCCGGCGAGCCGCCACAGCTCGGTCCAGCCGCCGATGCTGGCCGAGCGGTACACGTCCTCGATTCGGAGCCGCGTGTCGATCGCCGTGCCCTCGGCGGCAAGCGTCGAGGGCACGGCGAGGCTCGCCGACGTACGTCGGCAAGGCTCCGCAGGCCCCAGCCTCTGAAACTCCCGCAGCCCTCGAAGGCCAAGCATCCGAAAAGGAGTGGCGAGCGAAGGTAGTCTGCACAGCGGGTAGCGAAGATCGCCCGGAAGAGTGATGGGGTACGCGCCCTGGGCGCTCCAGGCCCAGACGGCTGTGATGTCGAACGCACGGGGGGAACCATGTTCGAGCGGCTGGGCAGATTCGTTGTGGGCAGAGCGTGGTGGGTGATTGCCGGGTGGGTGGTGGCGGCAGCCGCCATCATCCTCACCACGCCATCGCTGAGCGACATCACCTCAGCGGATCAGGAAAGCTTCCTGCCCCGCTCGTACGAGTCCGTGCAGGCCACCGAGCTCGGGCAGAAGGCGTTTCCGCAGCAGGCCACCGCGACCGCGGTCATCGTGGTCAAGCGCGCCGACGGGCAGAAGCTCACGCCCGCGGACGAGGCGACGGTGGGCAAGCTCGCCCAGGCGCTCAAGGCCAAGAACATCCCGCACACGTCCGGCTACCTGACCGGCCCGGCAGCAGTGGCGCCGGACAAGTCGGTGCAGATCGTCAACGTCGGGCTCGACGCCCCCACCCCCGACGACCCGACGCTGCTCGACGCCGTCCGCGATCTGCGGACGGACATCGGCCCAGAGTTGGCGAACAGTGGACTGGCCGCAGGCGTGGCCGGCGACGTGGCGAGCTTCGTCGACAACGAGGACACCTTCAACAACGCCTTCGCCGTGGTCGGCATCGCGACGATCATCCTGATCATCGGACTGATTCTGATCATCTTCCGCAGCCCCATCGCCGCGCTGCTGCCCGTTGTGGTCGTCGGCGTCGTCCTGAGCATCACCACGGGTCTCGTCGCCGCCGCAGGCAAGGCATTCGACCTCAGTGTCAGCCAGGACCTGCAGACGATCCTGCTGATCGTGCTGTTCGGCATCGGCACCGACTACATCCTGTTTCTGCTCTTCCGCTACCGGGAACGGCTGCGCGCCGGCGACGACAAGCGCACCGCGATGATCGTCACCGTCCAGCGGGTCGGCGAGGTCATCACCTCGGCCGCCGGAGCGGTAATCGTCGCGTTCCTCGTGCTGCTCCTCGCCTCCCTGGGCTTCTTCGGCTCGCTCGGCCCGGCGCTCGCGATCGCGGTCGGCGTCATGCTTGTCACCTCGCTCACCCTCGTCCCGGCGGTCGTCTCGCTACTCGGCCGGTACGTCTTCTGGCCGTCGAAGGCGTGGCAGCGTACGCCCAAGGCCACCCTGTCCCACCGGCTCGGCACCACCGTCGGGCGTCGGCCGGCACTTGTCGCGGCGATCTCCGGCATCATCCTGGTCGCGCTCGCCGCAGGCGTGCTGAGCTACAAGGCCGACTACGACTTCAGCGCCGGCTTCCCGCAGGACACCGAATCGGCGAAGGCCGCGCAGGACCTCCAGCGCGGGTTCGCCGCCGGTGCGCTCGCCCCCACCGAGGTCTACCTGACCACCAGTAACGGGTCGCAACTGACCGAGCAGCAGGTCAACGAGTTCGCGGCGGCCGTGGCGAAAGCCCCGGGTGTGGGCCAGGCGCAGCCCCCGGAGCGCAGCACCGACCCGAGTGTGGCCCGGGTCAATCTGCTGCTCAACGAGAACCCGGTCTCCAACGAGGCGATCACCCTCGTCCGCGAGGACCTGCGCGATGCCGTGCACGCGTCGGCCCCGCCGGGCACCCGGGCGCTGGTCGGCGGGACGACCGCGATCTTCGCGGACATCAACTCGGCGAACAACCGCGACCTGTCGGTGATCCTGCCGGTCGCAGCCGGCCTGATCGCGCTCATCCTCGCACTGCTGCTGCGCAGCCTTGTCGCGCCGATCTACCTGGTGATCGCGGTGCTGCTCAACTTCGCCGCCACACTGGGCGCCACCGTCTACCTCTTCCAGGGGCTACAGGGCGAGCCCGGTGTCACGTTCCAGTTGCCGATCATCCTCTACCTCTTCGTGGTGGCGATCGGGACCGACTACAACATCCTGATGATCGCCCGACTACGCGAGGAAGCGCGGGAAGGCAACGAACCACACGAGGCCGCCGCCATCGGTGTGCAACACGCCGGCCCAACCGTCGCGGCAGCCGGACTGATCCTGGCCGGCACGTTCGCGGTGCTGCTGCTCGCGCCGATCTCCTTCCTACAGCAGATGGGCTTCGCGGTGGCGATCGGCATCGTGCTGTCGGCGTTCGTCATGTCGATGTTCTTCGTCCCGGCGCTGACCGCGCTGATCGGGCACAAGGCGTGGTGGCCGGGCCACGGCGACGAGCGGTCAGCCGGCGGGCGACACGCCCGTGCCGTCGACCAGCCGAGCTAGTGGCACTGCGCCGACAGGAGACGAATCAAATTCGACACGGCTATCCCTGACCCGCTGCCGGGTCACCTAGGCCGCGATCGTGCGGGCGGTGGCGTAGACGTCGGCGGGTAGGGCGTGGTCAAGCTGCCAGAGGATCCGCATCGGCCGGTCGCCGGTGTGCGATTCGTATGTCATCGTGCCGGCATAGAGGTAGGGCGGCGCGCCCAGGTCACGGTCGGCGATCCGGGTCTCCCGGACGAACAGGTGCACTGGGGAGCGACCGGATGTGTAGCGCTGCCCGGTCGCCGACGCCGCCGAGGTGGTGCTCTGCGACTCCCACTGGAACAGGGTGTCGGTGATGGCCCGGTCCGCGTACATCGTGGTGGGGGAGTAGTGCGCCTCCGACTTGACCAGGGTGACGAAGAACAGGTCGGCACCCGCGTCGGGCAGCCACTTCACCCCCTCACGCAGCGAGCCCGGGTTGGTCATCCCGAAGGCGGCGCACGCCTCGTTGCGGCTGTATCGGGCGTGCACCCGCAACGGCACCGCGCCCGGGGCGGTAGTCGGCGTGACCCGGTGGATGCGGTCCCGCAGCACCTCGGCGACCTGCCGTAACTCGGCACAGCGCGCCGGCTCTTTCCACAGCCGGGTGAGCCGATCGTCGCGGGTGCCCAGGGGTGCGTTCGGCCCCCAGAGGCTGAAGTGCAGCATGTCCAGCAGGCGGCTGTTGCCCGCGTACACCTGCTGACCTGGCGCGGGCGGTCCGGCCGCGACCCGGGTCAGTAGCTCCAGCCGGTCGGTGTCGTCGGTGTGCAGCATGCGACCGATGGCCCGGCCCAGTTCCCGGTCAGCCGGGCCGGGCGTGGACGTCTCCAGGCCGGCGAGTCGCCGCAGCCCGGTCCAGCCGCCGATGCTTGCCGACCGGTAGACGTCCTCGATCTCCAGGCCGGTCTCGCGCAGGAACGTCGCGAGGCTGACGTCGCCGAGTTGCCGCAGCTCAGACACCAGGCCGGCCTTCGAGGTAGGCAGCGCGCTCTTCAGGTTGGCGAGCACCACCTCCTTGGCCACCCGGTCCAACTCGACGTGGCAACCGCTCGGCAGGCTCGGGAAGTCGTCGCGAACCGCCTCGATGATCGCCCGTCGACTCACCCCGGTCAGGGCACGCCACCGCCTGTCGAACCGGAAGTTGGCGTGCTGCCCGCCGATGAAGTCGAGCACGGTCAGGCAGGGCTTGTCGTCGTCCAGGCGCAGGCCACGGCCGAGCTGTTGCAGGAAGATCGTGGCGCTCTCGGTGGGCCGCAGCAGCAGGATCGTGTCGACCATCGGCAGGTCGACGCCCTCGTTGAACAGGTCGACAGTGAAGAGCACCCGCAGCTTGCCGGCCTTGAAGTCGCGCAGCATCCCCTGCTGCGTCGCGCGGTCGACACCTGACGTCACCGCCGCCGCCTCGACGCCGTGCTGCCGGAACCAACCGGCCATGAACTCCGCGTGCCCGATGCTCACGCAGAACCCGAGCGCCCGCATCCGCCCGACGTCGACCTTGTCGCCGAGCGCCCGCAGCACCGACCGCGCCCGAGCGTGGTTGCCGGTGTAGAGAACGTCGAGTTCGGTCAGGTCGTAGCCCTGCCCGCGTTTCCAGGTGACCTGTGACAGGTCCACGTCGTCGTGCAGTCCGAAATACTGGAACGGCGCGAGCAACTGCCGCTCCAACGCCTCCCACAGGTGCAACTCGACGGCGGCGCGGCCGTCGAACCACCGGCGCACATCGCCGCCGTCGGCCCGGTCGGGGGTCGCCGTCAGCCCCAGGAGTACGCGGGGACGCAGCCGCTCCAACAGCCGCGCGTACGTCGGCGCCTCCGCGTGGTGGAACTCGTCGACGATCACCATGTCGTACGTCTCGGGGTCCACCTCCCGGCGTTGCAGCGACTGGATGGAGGCGAAGACGTGCTTCCAGCCGTTCGGCCGCTCGCCCGCGACAAGCGTCTCGCCGAAGCTGCCGTCCCCCATCACCTGCCGGAACGTCGACAGGCTCTGCCGCAGGATCTGCTCCTGATGAGCGACGAAGAGCAGCGAGTCGACCCTGCCGCTGCGGTGCAGCCGGCGGTAGTCGAGGGCGGCGACCACGGTCTTGCCGGTGCCGGTCGCCATCACCACCAGGTTGCGCCACCGGCC
This sequence comes from Micromonospora sp. NPDC048935, assembly GCF_043197875.1. Lineage (NCBI taxonomy): Bacteria > Bacillati > Actinomycetota > Actinomycetes > Micromonosporales > Micromonosporaceae > Micromonospora > Micromonospora sp. NPDC048935. Next base: position 129,424 of record NZ_JBICTZ010000012.1, read on the forward strand.
GTGGACCAACCGCTCCGCGTCCAGGTCGGCCAGGATCTCGGCCTGATACGGGTACGGGCGCACGTCCAGGTTCGAGATCTCGGCGGGCGCCTGGTCGCGCCGCTCCCCGCTCAACGCCTGCCGTAGCCGCTCGGCGTCCCGGGTCACGTCGTACGCCTCGAACGCCGGATCGTTCCAGTAGTCCTCGAACGTCGCCGTGAACGTGTCGATGACGTGCGGCTGCTCCATGTTCGAGATGCGGACGTTCCACTCCACGCCGTCCACGAGCGCGGTCTTCGACAGGTTCGACGAGCCGACGTACGCGGTGGTCGTGCCGTTGTGGCGGCGGAACAGCCACGCCTTGGCGTGCAGCCTTGTCGTCCTCGTCTCGTACGACACCTTGACGTCGGCACCCAGCTCTGTGAGCCGATCCAGCGCCCGCTGATCGGTCGCACCGAGGTAGGTGGTGGTGATGACGCGGACCTTCCCACCTCTGGCGATCAGCTCACGGATGGCCGCCTCGACGATGCGCAGGCCGTACCACTTGATGAACGCGCAGAGCAGGTCGACGCTCTCGGCGGAGGCCATCTCGTGGTTGACCTCGTGGCCGATGCGAGGCTGGTGACGGCCGTTGACCAGCAGCGCGCCGGTGGAGAGGGGAGTGGTGGGGCGCTGCGGGAAGGTGGGCTGCGCGGGTGGGATCGGCGGGGCGGCGATGGCGTGGAGCAGGTGCTTGGTGTCGGTGACCTGGTCCTGTGCTGTCGCTGCCTTTGGGCTGAGGGTGGCGATGGCTTCGGCGATCTGGTTAGCCAGGTTGACCTGGTGGTGGAGCTTGTCGTCGCCGTTGGGGACGGACTGGAGGGCGCGGGCGGCCAGGGTCGCGATGTGGCGGGCGAGGGTGTGGTGGGCGTCGGCGGGGTCGAGCTTGTGCTGTTGGACCAGGGCGGGATCGACATGCTGGAGGCGGTCGGCCAGCTCACGGGTGATGAGGTGCTCGTAGACGCCCCGCTCAAGATCCGTCATTCGAGCAATCTAGCTGGCCCGGCCGCTGCTGCACTGCCCTCTCCGTAGGGACATAACGGGCGACGGCATGCGTCCGGTATGGGTCGGTATCAGAGTGTCAACGCCCTGATGCGTCTGCCGTGTGGTTGAGTGGCCTGGTCTATGATCGCTGGGCCCGGGAGACCTGATGACTAACGGCATCCGTGAGATCGAAGTGAAGTATCGAGTGGATGAACCAGCTGCATTGATCTCCTCGCTTCGGGCTCGCGGCGTGGATTTTTCGGAGCCGGTGCGGCAGGACGACCAGGCGTACGCCGCTTTGGGTTGGACATATGGACAGAGCAAGATTGGCGCAGCGTTCGCTCGGCTGCGGACCGAGAACGGCCGGCACCTCTTCTGTGTGAAGAAGCCACTGGCCAACGAATTGGCGTGCCAGGAGCACGAGACTGAAGTGCTTGGCCGGGATGAGATGCACGCTGCGATTCTTGCCATGGGCTTTTACCCGACGGTACGGATTACGAAGACTCGTCGTACTGCCCACGTTGGGAGAATGTTGCTGTGTCTCGACGAAATCGACGGTCTTGGTGCGTACTTCGAGATCGAGGCGATGGTGGGCGGTGACCGGCCTGCGGAGGAGGTACAACAGGAACTGGACCGGTTTGCTCAGTCGCTCAACGTGTCGCTGAAGCAAAGCACCGAGACTTATGACTCCCTGATCAGGTCGGCTACCGTCGTCGGGGTCTGACCGTTGGGCACGTGAGTGAGTAGCGTTCGAATGCGAGTGAATAGCTCAATGGCGACTTCGTCCTGGCGCTGATCACCTATCTCATGCACGTGTACCGGAAAGCCGGCTTCGGCCAGCTCCTCGGCCACCTGAAGGTACAGGTCCCGTTCCTGGATCCCAGCCTCGGCGCCGCCCCGATGGAAGCGACTGTGGATGCCTCGCTCAGCGGCCCGGTTTCGTGAGCGGGTCGGATCGCCGGTGAGTATGACGGTCAAATCGGGCAGCCTGATATATCGATTAAGAGCCCAGATGTAGTCGTGGTCGACTTCGTCGAGTTGCTGTAAGACCAGCGAGGTTGGCAGATAGCGATCACATAGAACAACTTTGTCCGCATCAAGAGCGGGGCGGATCTCTGTGTCTAGGTGGTGATACCGGTCTGCGGTGACCAGGCAAGCCAGTGTCAGACCGCGGTACTCATCCGTACCATAACGAGCAGTCTGTCCGATCGCGGTGGTCGTTGGCTCTTTGGTTTGATGGACCGACCATCCGGCGTCAGTGAGGAGCCTGGTGAGGAGTGCCGTAACCGTGGTCTTGCCGACGCCGCTGGGTCCATCCAGCACGATGAATCGGCCGGTCACCGGGCTGCCAGTCGATCGTGCTGTGCGCGGGCCAACTCGACCAGCTTCTTTCGGAGGTAGGGAAGTCCGACCTCGCCAAACTGAAGGTTGACGGAGAAATTGAATTCGTCCCGCCCGCGCATCGCTTCGTCCAATCCATCGCTGGTCAGGTCAATCGCGCTGTAGTCGAGAAGCTGCGACGGGTCATAGCGGCCGGTCGCCAGGATCCGGCTCCACTCTGGAGTGCCCGGATAAGGCCGAAACTCAAAAACGCTGGCGCGAAATGAGCCGGGCGAGTTGGCGGAGATATCCCACAACTCGTAAACATGCTGGACCGTGGCGTCAAGTTCCTCCTGTGTCTCGGTCGGTAGGCCCAGGATAAAGTAGCCTTTGACTCCGATGCCAAAACTAGTTAAACGGCGGACTACTTGCCGGGTCAGTTCCGGGCTGATGCGCTTACCGACGTGGTTGAGCACCCTCTCACTCCCTGACTCAATTCCGAGTGCGATTTCGCGGCATCCGTTCTCGGCCAGAGTTGTCAGGAGGGTGTCGTCCGCTCGGGCCAGGATGTTGATCCGCCCAGTAGCGTCCCAAACATACCGGTTGCCAACCCCTGCTTCCGAAAACGCCGTCATGCACTGACGAATAAAGCGTTCGTAGCCTAGGAAGAGGTCGTCGACAAAGCGGAACGCAGTCACTCCGTAGAGGGCGTTAACTTCGTCCATCTCGGCGATGATGCTTCTTGGATCTCGCGTGCGGATCGTCACGTCCGGGTTGGCGCTCACGGCGGCTCCGCAGAAGGAGCAGTCATATGGGCAGCCTCGTGCGCCTACCATCGCCGCCTCCCATGGCCCTCCGTCAGGGTGATACGGATCGGCGGCAAAGTAGCGACGGTCCACAAACGGTAAGGCGTTTATGTCTGGAGAGAGGTGCCATGCCGATCCAGGCACGCCGCCGCTTACTGGCGTCTGCAGGATTGGGTCTCTCCACATGACACCAGGCAATTGAGCCCGGTTGCGTCGGTCTCGAAGCAACTCCGCAACGCGACTCTCGCCCTCACCGATAACGAGTGCCTGCAGTTGCTTGAACCGAGGGTCCCCGATGACTGCTGTCGGCATCGCCTTTGCCTGGTGGCCGCCCACCATGATTTGGATTGCGGGGTCGAGGCCGGCGGCGATCTGCGCGCTCAGCTCGTAGGTCGGGGCCAGAAGGTTGAAACCCACCCATCGAGGCGCAGCTTCGTTGATGATGGTGCGGATCTTGTCGAGTCCGAGTCCGAGCGATTCGCCGTCAAGTACGCCGACGTTGAAGCCCTGTGTGGCCGCGTAGGTGGCCAGATAACCCATTCCGAGTACGGGCAGAGTGAAGTCGTTAACCCTTGGACGTTGGCCATAGTCGCGGAGGGGCGCGTTGACCAATAGGAGATCAATCGGTCTGCCCGGAGTTGCGCCGAGGAGGGGCGATTCAGATGGTCCCGCCTCGTCTGCAGCCCGAGGCGAGGGTGAGCAGGGTGTAGGTGGCGAGGTGTTCACCTGTCACTCGCCGCCACACTCGGCTGAAAGCGGCCTCCTCAATCGGCCAGGGGTAGTCGGGGTTCGCCCTCTGTGCCCAGGTGCGGACCGCGAGGTCGCCGTATGGATACACCGTCCAGTCGTTGCTCCAGTCAGCAACCGCGGCGCCTGCGCTCCATGGGCCGATGCCGGGCACGACCTGAAGCTCCTTGACCAGGACCGACGGTGTGACTTCCTGCCAGTAGGCGCCGTGGGCGAGGAATGCCTCGGCGGCATGCCGCAGCGTCCTGCGCTTGAACGCCATGCCACTCTCAGTAAAAGCTTCATCGCTTAGAGCTAACACACGTTCGGGAGATGGGAAAGAGTGGATGTCCATCTCACCAGATACTGCGACGCTCGGGCCGTATCGGCCGGCGAAGTCTCTGTACAGCTTCCGGGCCTGAGCCGCTCTGACTACTTGACGGACGATGGCCGTGGCGAGCGCGTCCCAGAGGCTCAGGTTGCGTAGCCGGCCAACGGTGCCGAACGTCGTGAGTGGTGCGTGGATGGGTGCGGCCTGCGGGGCGGCGTTCGTCGGAACGGCAAACACCTCAAGGGGAGGGGACATGCTCTGTCCGATGACTGACGCCCAGGATAGTTCTGTTCCGCTTGACCCGGCCAGCCAAAGGTCGCCGGTGTCAGCCACTACCAGCCGGTGATATCGGGTGCCATCAGTTTGCCAGCCTGGATGATCCGTCATGAGATAGCCGAAGCCCATTGGTCCTCCTCCATGCTCAACGTCGGGGGCAAGTCTTGCATCTCGATCAATTCTGCCGGTTATGGACTCGCCGAGATCGTCTCGGTGTACCACTCTGAGAACGGCACCATTGACCTGGACCGTTCGCCGTCCGCGGGGCCGTTCGTGTCGGTCAAATGCCGGCTGACGCGGGAAGCATCGGCGGTGCTGATCCCCGATTTCGCTGCTACACCCAATCAGTCGGTGACCGGCTTCACCGACGCGCTGGTGCAACTCCGGCATCGCAGGCAGCAGAAGGACTTCAGGGCCGTCGAGTTAGGCGCACTGCCTCGCTGACCACGGCCCATCGGTCCGGCCTGGCCATCGGATTCCCCTCTGCCACGACAATGCCGGCGGCGCGCAGCACCGCCACGTGACCCGCATACGCCGGATGCGCGGCCAGTTCCGCCTTGACGTGCGGAAAGGCAAGGATTGGTAGGCCGGCGCCCGTTGACTCGTTGAGAACGCCGAGCGCCAACGTGTCGTTGATGCCCAGCGCCCACTTCGCCACGGTGTTGAACGTGACCGGCGCGGCGACCACCACATCGGCCGGTGGGTGCGGCTCGGGGTCGCCGGGCATCCGCCACTCGACGCGTACGAGATAGCCGGTCTTGTCCTGCAACGCCGCTCGGTCGATCCACGGTGCGGCGGTAGGGCTGACGATCATGCATACCCGCCACCCGTCGGCGATCAGGAGGTCGACAAGCTCGTCGATGTGCTCCGCCGGACCCGCGGCGCAGACGACCAGATACAACACCGGGTGTTCCGTCATGCCAGCAGTCTGCCCGAGTCGGACCACGTGCAGTGGAGCGCATCGGCGCTGCACCTTTCAGAGCTTGACGCCAACGTCGTCGATCTTGATGAGCTGCCCGGCACCGATGAACCGACGCGCAACCAGGAGGCCGGCATCGTGTGCGGGTTGTCCGCCATGACTGGCGGATGCATCGGTCACGAGCCACGGCGTGAGATCACGCTCGAAGGCGTCAACCGCCGACTTCAGCACGCAACTTTCCGTGGCTACGCCGCAGAACACCAGGTCGGTCCACCCCTCCTGTTCCGTCAACGCAGCACCCTCGGAGGAGAAGTACGAGTAGATCTGCTTGTCGATTACCGCTCGGGCACGGTCGGCATGATGCGCCAGCTCGGGCACGATCTCCGTCTCGGGTGGGTGCTGCACCGCGGACCAGCGGATCAACCGCTCGAATGGGCTGCCGGGGTAGTTGTGATAGCGGGTGAACACCACCGGCCGCCCGGTCGCCTCCCATTGCTCGACCAGTTCAACGACCTTCGGGATGACGTCTCGGCTGCGATCGTTGATGAAGCCGTTCTGCATGTCGATGACGATCAGGGCGGCATGCGTCCCGGTCATGTGTCGACTCTGCCGCTCAGGGCCGCGGTGTTGTGGGCTGGTGTTCGGACCAGGACATCGAAGACCGGCGCGTTCTCCCAGCTCGGCTGAAGCTTGGTCACCTTGGTCCATCCCCAGGAGCGGTACGCCGCTTGAGCGGCAGCATTGTCGGGACGAGCCAGGAGCGTGGTTCGCGGCTCACCTCGGGCCGCGACAAGCTCGTCATGCAGTGCGGCAGCGATGCCCCGACTGCGCCAGGCGGGGTGGACCAGCAGCTCGCTGAGCGCGAAGGTGCGAGTGCCCTCCTCTTCGGTGAAGCCGGGCGGCACGGGTTCGTGGATGCCTTCCCACCATCGCGTCTGCGGAGGTAGCGGGAAGCCGTAGATGTAGCCGACCAAAGCCCCGTCAAGTGTGGCGGTGACCAGCTCCCACCCGACCCGCTGCATGTGGAGGTCGAGCTGACGCCGGTAGCGGTCCTCGCTGTAGAACTCGCTGCCACCGGCGTAGACCTCCAGGTAGAGGTCCACAAGCTGATCGAGGATCCCCTCGGCCTCCTCGGCACTGTGATGGCGAAGTTGCAGGCCCTCGATCACATACTCACCGCCCGGTCGTAGGGGTGAACGAACTGCCGCGTTGCCGTGGTCGGGTGCCGTGACGCGGCTAGGTTCGAGCGCACCTGCGCAAGCTGCCGGCTTATGCCCCGAGTTCATCTGACTGGCTGCCGACAGGACGTCCAGTGCTATGCCTTTCGCGCTCAGGTGGTGATTTTGGAGATTTCCGCTCGGGCTGAGGCGTGACGAGGTCGGCGAATGGGCGCCAGGGCTTGGCGTGGCTGTCCTTCCGCACCGAGTGGAGGCGGTTGACAAATTCCGCAGCCACGGCCGCCGAGGTCGTCAGGAGCGGTACGGCGGCTGCGATCATCTTCAACTCGCGTGCTTGCCGAAGAAGCGGCCAGGACGGGTCCGATGTGACGTCGAAGCCGTAGGCGGTGGCCAACGAGCGGTGTCTCCCTGCATCTCCGAACCGTGCCTCGCCGACCGCAACCGCCGCTAGGTCAACCTGCCACGGGCCGATGCATGTCGCGTCGAAATCACACAGGACCGTCCGCCCCAACGTCTCTCTGAGCAGATTGCCTGCGTGGGCGTCGCCGTGGATAAGCGTCTGCGTCCCGCGCTCGATGAGGGCCGTGACTTGCGGCTCCAGGCGCTCACACCAGTCGACCAAGAAGTCCCGGTCGGGCTTGCTGAGCCCGTCAGCATCAGCCAGCCGTCTCCGTGCGTCGCCGACCGGGTCCCAGACGGGCAGCGGGAAGGGTGGCACGCCGAGTGCGTGAAATTCGCGCAGCACCGTGCCAAGGTTCTCCGCCGTCAGGGTAGGTGGTTGCGACGGGACGTATTGCCACACCGAAGCGACGAGGTCCCCGATTTTGATTGGCTGCTCGACGTCTCGCGCGAGACGGATCGTCGGCGCGTCGATCTCGGCGAACCAGCGCGCAAGCTGGACCACCTTCCGCACTCTCTCCTGGAGTTGATGGGTCCGCGCGATCCGGATGACGATTCCGGCCCGGGGCAGGGCGAAGACGGCGTTGTTGGTCAGTCGCAGCAACTGGGCGTCGTCGGCCGAGACGCCCAGGCTGCTGGCGATGTCCCGCATGGCCGTCGTCATCGTCGCCTCGGAGAACCGTCCGCTCATGCGCCCAGCGCAGTTTCTGCGCTGAGGGAACGCTCGAAGGTGGCCACCTCAGGAAGCGTTCTGTGCCGAGTGAGATCACGACGCAGATTGACCACCCGATCAATTACCCGCTTGGAGCTCATCGCCCGTGCCTGCGTCAGCACCCGCGCACCCACGGCGAGCGCCTGCTCAGGTTCGTCGGCCAAGAACAGCGCACTGCACAGTCCGACCTCGTTGAGCACGGTGCTGCGGACGTTCGCGGCGCCGAATGCCGCGATGGAATCCCTACCCCAGCGCACGGCCTCGGATGCGTGCCTGCGATCTCGCCGTGCCATGTCTCGGTATACGCGCCCGTACTGAGCGAACAGCTCACCGCGGTCGTAAAAGCCCATCCAGGCAGGCTCACGCGCTCTGTCGATGCGCTCGAACTGGTCGCTCGCCTTCCCGAGGGTCCTCACGGCCGTCTCGTGGTCGCCGAGTGCCGCGATGGAGGCTGCCTCCGCGCCCCAGAGCAGGGCCTTGGCCGCCGGGGTTGCGTGCGACCCCAGCTGCGCGTGCGTGAGTTGCAGTGTCGCGAGGGCATCCCGGTTCTGCCGCAGGTGTTGGAGCTGCTTGGCCTGTGCGTATCGGATCATTGCGACCAGCGGCGCATTTCCGGCAGTCAACGCCGCGCGCTCTCCGGCGACGAAGTGCCGTTGCGCGTCGCCGTGTCTGCCCGCGTCGAGCGCGGTCCAGCCAGCCAGTTGTCGTGCGGTCGCCACCGCCGCGATGAGGGGCGGCGTGAGCCCGGCCGGGTGCGACCAATCAAGCATCCGATATACCGACTCCGCGAACCGGGCCACCTCCCGATACAGCAGGCCGCCCCCGCTCTCGCGGTCCACCGACCGATAAAGCTCCAGCACCGCGTTCAGTCGAATGATGTCCGCCGTGCCGATTCTTCGGGGCTGGACCAGCTCGCTGCCGCCGAGCAGACCTGCTCCCGCAGCGACGGCGGCGATACCGGCCAGCAAGGCCCGCCGACCCTCGTCCGGCTCAGCACCCTGTGGACCGGTTGAGGTGCGGGCGCTCTCGGCTTTGCCCATCGACCGGTGAGGCTGCCCGGGAAGGGCGAACCATAGGCAGGGAGCGGGTATCCCGAGAAGCTGGGCCCAGTGCGCCAGTCGGTCCAGGTGCACCAGCGGTGGCCCGTTCTCCACCCGACTGAGCTGCGCCTGCGTGATCCCCAACCACCCTGCCACCACGGTCTGCGGCAAGGCGACCCGCCCGTGGTGCGGATGGCAGCGGTACGCCCGGATCACCCGCCCGAGATGCCGCTCTGCCAATGCGAGCCGCACCGGCTCGTGCTCCCAGAAGCTCGCCGGCACCGCCGGCGGTGTGCTCAGCCGGTCCCGTTCGGCGGCCTGGCAGGGCGTACACCGTCCGCTGTCGTTGTCCCGGGCCAGCCGTCCGCCACATCGGGGGCAGTTCGCATGGGTCACCGGCGGCTCCGTCCGTCTCGCCTCATCGAACCTATCCATTGAACACGGTGCGTGCGGAGCTGGTATACGCACGACGCATATGGTCGAGGACCGCCGGACAGGGCAGACGACAGCTACTTAGGCCGGACGAAGCAACCGCAGCGCCTTGATGACCATGCTCCAACGGTCGGACGTGTGGGTCGCGTTCAGCGGCATCCCCTCGGCCACGACAATGCCGGCGCCGCGCAGCACCGCCACGTGACCCGCATACGCCGGATGCGCGGCCAGCTCCGCCTTGACGTGCGGAAAGGCAAGGATCGGCAGGCCCGCGCCCGTTGACTCGTTGAGGACACCGAGCGCCAACGTGTCGTTGATGCCCAACGCCCACTTCGTCACCGTGTTGAACGTGACCGGCGCGGCCACCACCACATCGGCCGGTGGGTGCGGCTCAGGGTCGCCGGGCATCCGCCACTCGACGCGTACGAGATAGCCGGTCTTGTCTTGCAACGCCGCCCGGTCGAGCCACGCGGCGGCGGTGGGACTGACGATCATGCACACCCGCCACCCGTCGGCGATCAGGAGGTCGACCAGTTCGTCGATGTGTTCCGCCGGACCTGCGGCGCACACGACCAGATACAACACCGGACGCTCCGTCATGCCCGCAGTCTGCCCGACCAGGGCGACATGTAGTCGACCATACGCATCGCGCATGCAGCCACGATCACCGTGACATGCCGTACTGCCTGGTCAACCGCGAGAGTCGACGCATGGCCCGGGGCGGGTGCCTTGTCCCGGAGTTGCGCCGACCCTCAACGGCGCAGCTCCGTCCCCCGCCCGCCCCGGTGCCCCTCGATCCGTCAACGTCTCGGAGCCGGCATGCCTACCCTGATGGACGACGATCACCCGACACACCTGAGCCTGGCCGCCGCCTGGGCGTCGGTCGACGTGCGGGCCGCCGGCGACTTCTGGTGCACCCTCGAAGACCGCCGATCCGGCCTGCTCCGGCACCGTGACGCGCCGCTGTTCTTCAACGCGTTGGGCCAGCTCACGGTCGGCGTTGACGACCCGGCGCACCGGGCGGCGCTGCTCCTGGTGCTCGGCCGCGCGTACCGTCATCTTGACCTGCTCCCGCACGCCACCACCGTCGGTGACGCCCTGCTCGCCACCGTGGCCCGTCACGCGCACCCACTGTGGACGTCGCAGCTCGCCCGCGCTGCGGAGCGCGCCCTTTGCCGCACCACCCAGGCCATCCGTCGCGCCGCCGCGCAGGTCGACGACGGTCGGGCCTGGTGGCACGTCGAGGTGGTCGACCACGAGCGGCCGTCGCCCGACATCGCCATTCTGACGGTACGTCCCTGGCGACGACTGCTCTTCCAGCCAGGTCAGGCGGTCCCGGTGTGCACGCCGCGCCGGCCGGGGCAGTGGCGCTGGCTCTCACCGGCCAACGCCCCACGCGCGGACGGCACCGTCGAGCTGCACGTTCGCGCCGTCCCCGCCGGCACCGTCTCCCACGACCTGGTCCACGAGGTACGCCCCGGCGAACTGCTCTGGGTCGGCCCACCCAGCGACGTTGGGCTGAGTCTCGACCCGTCGAGCAGGAACGATCTGCTGCTCGTCGCCGGTGGCACCGGGCTGGCGCCGCTGCGCGCCCTGGTCGAGCAGGTCGCCGCGGCACCCGATGGTCGGCGGGTGACGCTTGTCGTCGGCGCCCGCGCCTTCCTCGACCTGTACGACGCGATAGCCCTGGACAAGCTGCAGTGCGCCCACGACTGGCTGACCGTCGTACCGGCGTTCTCCGCCGACCCCTGCGCCGAGCCGGCCGAGCAGGGCGACGCCCTGACCATCGCCCTCAATCACCATCGACCCGACCAGGACATCTACCTGTGCGGCCCACCAGGGATGTTGGCCGACGCTCGATCACGGCTGCTGGCCCTCGGTATCCCCGCTGCTCGCACGCACCTGCCCGAACGGATCGCCCGCTAATGGCATGCCGCTTCCGTCAGCACATCGTGGCACTGCGCGCCCTGCATAACGATCTGCTCAAGATGGCCATCGACGATCCCGCGCTCCTGGAATGCTGGGGGCCGATCGAGGACGCCGCCGACATCGGTTGGTTCCGCAAGCACGTCTACGCGAACCTCATCGTGTCCCACTGGCAGTTGATGTGGGAGGTGGACGTTCTCACCGCGCAGCACCTCGAAGTGCTCGCCGACCAGTTCTTCAAGGGGCACGTTGGCCGTCGATTCTGGGCCGAGGCACGTACACCGCGGATGACCGCCGAGACGTCACGAAGAGCCCGACGTTTCACGGCGACCGTCGACCGCCGCTACCTGGCAGCGGTGGCAGCAGGGCCGGCCGAGAATGAGCCCGTCGGGACGGCAGGGTCGACCAGTCCCGACACGGCGTCTGCGCGTGGGGCCCGGGCGGCGGGACACGCGACCGCGCTTGGCGTCGGCGTCGTACTCGGCGCCGCGGCCGTCATAGCCGGGCGCCGTCGACGCCTTGATGGCTCACGCCGGCGCGGCGGCTGAGCGCATCAGGAGACGTCGCCGAACTCGCGTACGCCGTCGACGTCCACGGTGATCCGTTCGTTGTCGGCCCACTGACCGGTGGCGGCGAGCCAACTGGGGTCGTCGCGCTCGTCGATGTCGCTCCAACTGTGTCGGTGGTGCCGTAGCTGGATCGGGCCTGTCGACTCGCCCGGCTCAAGCGTGCCGTCGGTGAAGGTCAGCTCGACCCAGCCGTAGACCGGCGTACCCGGGATCGGGTAGCCCGGTGGCGTGGGTGTGGTCGACGCGGGTGGCCCGACCACCGGTGGGATGAAGAACAGCACGGTCTGCCGGATCCGGTCGCAGCCCAGGGCGGCCCAGTCGCAGTTGGGCACCAGTGAGGTGTTGGCGCCCTCGAAGCGCAGGTGGTAGCGGACCCGCACCGTGCTCAGGTCGAGTGGCCCGGTGCCGGTGTTGGTGACGTTCACGGCGTGCTGGATCTGGTTGTTGGTCGGGGACCAGTCGAGGTTGAGGTAGCTGACCGTCGCGCGGCCGTTGGCGGTGCGCACGGTGGTGACGGCCGAGGTGTCGGAGTAGCCGCCGAGTGCGCGGGCGGCAACCGCGATCCGGTACGTCGTGCCGGGTGCCAGGTCGGTCAGGGTGATCGTGGTGTCGGTCGATGTGCCGAGCCAGCGGTACGTGTGCGGGCTCAGCGGAACCTGCACCTCGTAGTTGATCGGCTGCTCGGCGGCCGGGTCGCCGACCCAGGTGGAGGGCACCCAGCTGAGGGTGAGCTGGTGTGGTTGGTTGGCCACCACGACGGGTGCGCCGGGGGTGCTGATTGCCGGGCCGTCGGCGCGGGCGGCGTTGACGGCGAGCAGGCTCGCCAGCGCGGCGAGGACGACGGCGGCGGTGAAGCGGCGAGCGGGCATACCCGAATGCTAGCGGCAATGCATCGAAGTCAATGCGATGTCTCACCTGCTGGGGGCGGATGCGCGATGGTGCCCAAAAAGCCCATTGTCAGGATTCTGCACGGGGGAGAACTGGCGATCAATCAAGGATTCTCAATACGCTGATCGGGCGGCGTATCCATCGATTCTCCGCGCTCCCCGCCGTGCTGACCTGGCCGGCGCTACCGTCCGCACATCCCGGCGCGCCCACATCGCGAGGTGTCGAATGGTCATTCCACGTCCCATTGTCGCCGTGCTCGCAGCCGTACTCTGCGGGCTTTTGATCCTTTTTCCGGGGCCTGGCCCGGCCGGGGCCGCTGCGGCCGGAAGTCAGGAAATAGCGGATTATCTGACTACCCACCCGGGCGGTAGGGCGATCAACGACAACGAGATCAGCTACGACGGTGGGGCGTTCGTCGTGACCCTGCGGCGGCCGATCGGGACGCTCGCCGCAGCCGACTGCCCCTCGGGCTGGTACTGCTTCTACGAGTGGCCCAACTTCGGCTATCCCCGGGGCCGGCTCTCCGACTGCGGCAGGCAGAGCCTCGCCACCTGGTACTGGCAGTTCCGTGTCGAGTCGGCGCACTACAACCTCACGAGTGGTTCGGTCTCGTTCTACTACTACGACACCCGGCTCTTCGACGTCGGTGCGGGCAACCGGGTCCGCAGCGACGCGTCGCCCTACCGCAACTGGCCGAACTACGTGCAGCGTCGCTGCGGGTGACGGTCAGGCGCAGTCGGGGCCGGTGGTGCGGTTGCTCCGCTGCTTGTGCAGGAACAGCACGTAGTCGAGGGTCCGGTTGTCGGTCACCGTGGTCGTCTCGTGACTGAGCAGCTCACCGGTGCGTGCGTCGAACTGCACGGTCTCCCGGCGGTCCTCGCCGTCGTCGGCGCTGAACGCCAGCCCGGGTCTGTCGTTCCAGTCCGGGTACGCGCCCCGGTCCTGGATGCCCGGAGTCGCCGCCAACTCGAACAACAGCGCCGAGATCTGACGCGGGCTCAGCAGGTGGTAGCGGAAGATCCGCACGATCACGTTGAGCATCCCGGCCGCGTTGCGCAGCTCCGGTGGCAGCTCGCCGAGCTGCGCGGCGAGCTGCCGGCGCAGCTCCACCGGATCCACCGAGGGCACCGGCGGAATCTCGGACAGCTCACCCAGGCCGTAGCGGAACGACGTGGGCTGGCCGGCGCGGCGGCCGCCCGTGACCAGGGTGACGATCCGGTGCCCGGACAGCGCCGCGGTCCACCACAACTGCTCGTCCCGGTAGCTGCGGCGATCGAGGCCCGGCGCGAGGTCCTCCGGTGCCCAGACCCGAAGACAGGACACGGTGTACGCCCCGTCGGCGGCCGTGGGCGTGATCCCCGCGGCGGTCAGCGCGAGATCCGCGAGACGCCGGGTGCTGCCGGCGTACGTGGGGGTGCTGCCGGCCGACGGCACGACCCCGGGTGACGCCTCGCTCGTCGGGGCGACCGGGGTCTCGTCGCGCCCCCGGATCCCGGAGCCGTACACCGCCACCAGCGGTGTCAGGGACACCCCACCGAGCAGGATCGCCAGGACGGCCCGCAGCTTGGGCGGCAGTCGGCTGATCCGGCCGGGGCCCGCCGGCACCCCGATCGAGCCTTCGCCAGCGGGGCGGCGGGGCCGGGGAATCGCGTTCGTGCGGGCGGAGACGACGTAGCGCGGGGCGGGTCGGTTGACGCGCCGTTCGCCGTCGCGGGCCGGTGGCCAGCCGGACGCGCCGGCGTGGGTGGCACCTGCCGCGTTCCCGGTCGCCGCGCCCGGCCGGCTGCTGCTGGGGGCGTTGCCACTCGTCGACAGCGCGCCAGACGCAAAGCGTGGCGGGTTTCCGCCGTCGCCGGGGCGGGCGATCGGGGGTGCCGTCGGACGACGCGGCGTCCCGTGCCAGCCGCCGGGACCCGGGCGTTGCTGGATCGGGATCGACCCCCAGGGCCACGCCGGTGCCTCCGGAGCGGTCGGAGGCCGCGTCTGGTCCGGTGCCATCCGGTCCAGTGGTGCGGCACGGTTCTGCTGGCTCGGCTGCGGTCCCGCCGCGTCGAAGCGGGCCGACCTGTCGTTTGTCGGGGACACCAGGTGCGGTGTCGCGCCCGGCAGGATGGGCAGGCCGGCCGCCGGCGGCGGCACCACCCCCGGCCGGAACTCCTGTCGGTAGGCGTGCGCCGCGTGGGCGGCCAGTCGGAAGTACCAGGCTCGTCCGGTGGGGCCGGCATCCTCGTAGGTGCAGCAGATCAACGCGTGGCTCAGCAGGGAGAGCAGGTACTGCGCGCGCCAGCTCGTCCCCCAGTTGCCCTTCTTGGCGACCGTCAACCCCACCGTGTGGCCGGCCTTGATCACCTTCGCCGCCAGCGCGGGCAGCCGGTCCGAGGCGCGACCACTCGGGTCGACGAGCAGGGCGAGGAGCGCGTTGGCCTGGGCGACGCGGGGCGCGCCGGCCACCTCGGGGAGGACGAAATCCAGCAGCACGGTGACCAGGTCGCGGGTGAGTGGTGCGTCGAGGGCGAACCGGTCCGTGTCGACCAGGCAGAACTTCCGGACCTGTACCTGGTCGGCCGAGGCGTACGGGAAGAGCACGTTGTGCCCGTGCAGATCGCCGTGTGACGCCCCACTGAGCGCCTCGATCCTGTCGTCGTGGAAGAGCGCGCCAGCGTCGGCGAACCGAAGCGGGTTCGGCAGCACCAGGCCGAGCGCGGGGTCGTACAGCCAGTCGGCGGCGAGGTCGCCGAGGCCCAGCGCCGAGACGGCCCCGTACGCCTCGGCCTCGGCACCGGCGTCGGCCAGCTCCCGTCGCACGAACCGGCCGACACTGGTCTGGCTGATCCGACGCCCCGGGCGGTGCCACCCCCACACCCCGTCGAGCAGTGCGCGGTAGGCGTCCCTGAGTTGGTCGTCGCTCACCTCGGCGAGCGGGACGACCCGTTCCGCCCCGCGCGCGACGTCCTGGAACATCAGGTACCGGCCGTCGCCGACGGGGTATCGCGGGTACGGTTGGCGGACCAGGTGGCGCTCCGCGAAGCCCGCGTCGACGCCGACCGCCCTCCGGTGCCGGGCGGCCTCCTCGCTAGCCTGCCCGGCCGACAACACCTTCACGTAGAGCTGCTCGGGATCCCGACCGTCGCTCTGCTCCACGACCACCGGGATCAACCGCCCGCCGCCGCGCCCCCGCAGCGGGGTGCCATGGCTCGGGGGGCGAATGGTGGCGTCACGCCCGGCCGCCCACTCCCGCAGCGCCACCGAGATCGTCGCATCCTGTATGTACCGTTCGAACTCGTCAACGAGGCCGTCGCCCATGTCCGCCGTTGGACCTTCCACGAAGGGGTGAAAGTGGACGCGGACGGGCGGGGGTGGCACGTCCGAGTGAGGGATGCGCGGGTGGGCGCGAGGCTCAAGCTACCGCAACTTTCGGGCGAACGCGGTATTTATTCGCAGCGTCCCCCGCATCTACCTAAAAGTAATAGATGGCTACTTTCCGCTTACGGGGCAGCGCAATCCGTAACGTCCAGAGTGGAGGCCGGGCGGTCAGGAGCGGTCATCATCCGACGAGGGCTCCGGCAGGTGGAGGGCCCCGACGAGGGCGTCGGCGAGGAGGGTGGCCGCGGCGTCGTCGAGCCCGAGGGCCGTCGCGTGCCGCCGCGACACGTCCCGCAGTCGGGCCACCTGGGCCGCCGTCACCACGATCCGGCCCTCGATCGCCGGCAGTGCGGTGCCGGCCAACTCGCGGCCCGACGTGGCGCGACGCTCGGTGCCGCGCCACCGCCGCCACCGCGACCTCGCGACCTCGGCCCCGAGGCCCAGGACCTCCCGGACCGACATCGCCACCGCTTCGAGGACGATCGCGCTCACCAGTGCCTCGTCGATGCCGAAGCCGACCGCGCTGCCGGGCGTACGGCCCCGCGCCGCCCCGGCGCGCCACAGCGCGGCCACCTCGTCGAAGAGCTCCGACTCGTCCGGAGCCAGTCGCCCGCTCACCTGTCGGGCCAACCCCACCACGAACTGCGACGCGTCGATGGTCGTGGACGCGGATTCCATGGTCAACACGGCCTCCCGAGCCGACTGGCACGATTCGACCCCAGGCTATCGAGCACGGGCAATCAAATCTGTCCCTCGATCGTCGGAACGGCGACGACGTGGACGGCAGGCCGATCGGTCCGTTACGCGACGTAGTCGGTTTGGAGATAATGCCTGGTCGGTCGACTACCTACCGTGAACCCGTCATCACCAACGGCCTCGACGGCGGCGTCGTCACGCCCACCGCCCGGGGCCTCAGACGGGAGAAACACCATGCGTACCAAGAAACAAGCCCGAGCGTTCGTACTCGTGCTCGGTCTCGTCGCGGCCGGGGCGGTGCTCGTTCCGGCGAGCCCGGCGTCCGCCGCGGTCCCCGGCCTGGTGCGGATCGCCGCGACCAGTGTCAGCAGCTCGGCCGACTTCCACAGCGCCACGGCGACCTGCCCGGTCGGCAAGGTGCTGACCGGTACCGGCTACGAGCTGAACGGGGTCACCGGCGAGGGCATCGTCGACGACCTGCGCCCCAACGGCGGCCCGGCCACCGCGCCGACGGCCGTCACCGTGGGCGCGTACGAGGCGGAGGCGTTCGCCGGCAACTGGACGGTGACGGCGTACGCGATCTGCGCCAACCCGCTGCCCGGCCTGGTGCGGGTCTCCGCGGTCAGCGTCAGCGACTCGGCCGACTTCCACTCCACCACGGCGACCTGCCCGGTCGGCAAGGTGCTGACCGGTACCGGCTACGAGCTGAACGGTGTCACCGGTGAGGGTGTCGTCGACGACTTCCGTCCCAACGGCGGCGTCGCCGTGGCACCGACCGCGGTCAGCCTCGGCGCCTACGAAGCCGACGCCACGGTCCTCAACTGGTCGGTGACCGCGTACGCCATCTGCGCCAACCCGCTGGCGGGCCTGGTGCGTGCCTCCACCGTGGGTGCCAACAACTCCCTCGACTTCCGCAGTGTCGTCGCCGGCTGCCCGGTCGGCAAGGTGATGACCGGCGCCGGCTACGAGCTGAACGGTGTCACCGGTGAGGGCGTCGTGGACGACTTCCGGCCCAACGGAGGCCCGGCGACCGCCCCGACGACAGTCGACTCGGGCGCCTACGAGGAGGACGCGTTCGCCGGCAACTGGTCCGACACGGCGTACGCCATCTGCGCCACCGCATAGCCGGCAGGCCCTCCCGTCGGAACCGACGGTCGCCTCGACACGCGTGCTGCCTGTGAGCCAACAAGATGACTCACAGGCAGCACGGTCGTCAGGACAGGGCCGCCCGGCCTCACGGATTCCAGTCGACGAAGACGCTGGCCCGGTCGAAGCGTCGTTCCTTCAGGTCGGCACGCTGTATCACCCAGTGGATGGTCGCGCCGCCCTGTCTGCCGCCGTGAAACTCGGCCAGCAGAACCCAGTCACCATGGTCGGGTGGCCCGTCCTTGCCCGAGTAGCCGGCGCGGTCGGCACCCAACCAGGCGGGGTTGAAACCGTTGCGGTCAGTGCCATAACCGCCCAGCAGCAGCGGCGTCGAATGGCCTTTGTAGGCGAAGACGCCGTCCGGCACGTCGCCCAGGACGGCCTGCCACACCTGGGTCATCTCCTCGAAGGGAGGATCGCCCGGCAACGGCGGAGACCACGGCGGCCCCGGGATCGTCTTGACGTAGGGCAGGGAGATGTCGACAGTGAGGTGCAGATCGCCCTGCGGGATCTCCGCGTAGACCTCGGCGTGCTCCTCGTCGTCCGGAGCGAAGCCCGGCGGATACTGCTCTCGCTCGTCGACGGCCACGCCCGCCGGCACGTACATCACCTCGCCATAGCCGTCCTCCTCGGGCCAACCGAACAGCAGCAACTGGCCGTCGGTCGGTAGCGGAAGGTCTGTCACGTCTGCCGGAAGGGCTGCGCAGTCGATGGTGGCGATCAACGGGAACGTCGGGTCCTCGGCATCGGCTGGCAGCAGCACGGGCCCACGGATGGCACCCACGACCGGCCCGTCACCCTGCTGTTTCAGGAGCGCGGACGGGCGGGCGAGCCCCAGCCAGCGCTCCACATCGGCGGCGGGGATGTCGCGGCGCAGCGCCCCGGCGCGGACCTGATCGAGAATCTTCACGTTTCGGGGAAGCACGCGGACACCATAGATCAGCGGTGCGACGTCCCCGACCCTGCCGAGATGCGGTGTCGCTGTTGGCGGCCCACCCAGGCAATCGATACCGCGATATGCCGTCGGCGGGCGGCAGGTGGGAGCGCCCGTGCATAACGTCCGAACCACGGAGTTCCGCGAGCGCGCGATCTGAGGGAGGCGACCATGCGGGCGACCGGCGGTGTGGTGTTACCGGGGGAGCGGGCTCCGGTCCGGGTCGACGTGGACAGGTGGCGTCCCGGGCTGCCGCGAGACGCGTGGCCCGAGGGCCTTCCGGCGACCGGCGAGATCTGGCGGCGGGATGTCTTCGCGGTGGCCGAGGCGTACCGATGCGGCACCGCGAGCCCACGCCAACTGCTGACCGCCGTGCTGGTCTGGGCTTACGGCCCCATCGGGTACGGCCCGTGGCGCGCCACCAGATCGCTCGACGCCGACCCGGACGGCACCCGCCTGGCGTACGCGCTGGAGGAGGTGTCCACGCCAGCGCCCGACGAGGCCGCGCTGTGCACGGCGTACCAGCGCTTCCGCGACCCCGGCCAGGCGCGGCTGCCGTGGTTGGGGCCGGGTCTGTTCACGAAGATCGTCTACTTCGTCGGCTACCGGCGCGGGGTGGGCGGCGTGCAGCCACTGATCCTCGACCGTGTCGTGGCCAGCCTGCTCCCCGTCGAGGCGGGCATCGGTCGGCGCAACGGCTGGTCGTCCGAGGAGTGGCTGGCCTACCTGCGGTGGGCGGCCGAGCAGGCCCGGGTGCGGGCGATCGAGGCGGACGAGGTGGAGATGGCGGTTGTCGGCGGCGGGTGAGGTCGCTATGCCGTGGCGCGGAGGCGGTCGTCGAGGGCGTCGAGGTCGGGGACGAACCAGATGTGCCCGCCCCGGTTCGACTCGTGCACCAGGGCGCGCAGTGCCGAACTGCCCTCCAACTGCGCCGAGATGTCGCCGACCACGACGAGCCGCACCTGGTAGTTGACGAACTTCTGCATCACGTCACCGGCGAAGCGGGTGCCCAACGAGAAGAAGCGTTCGTCGAGCCGGTTGGCCGGCACGGCGACCACCCGGGCGCCGAGGAAGGCCGCGCCGATCAGGTCCAGGGCGTCCTGCTCGGTGGCGACGGTCGGGCCGGTCGGGTCGCAGACCAGCACCTGCACGCCGGCGCGTTCCTGGATCTCGTCAGGCATCGTGGACCTCCCGGTCGAGTAGGCCGTTGTCGGCATCGAGGACGGCGTCGAGCAGGTGCAGCAGCTCCGCGGTGGCGGCCGGGTCGCCCAAGATGATGATCTTCATGCGGTGGCGTTCCTCGTCGTACACCGTCTGCACCCGCAGTGGGTTGGCCTGGTCGTGGCCGGTGTTGGCGCTGGTGAGCACGAGCGTGCCGAGCCGGTCGGCGGCGGCCCGGTCGACGCCGTCGACCTGCACGATGCTCGACACCTCAGCCCGCCCCCGGCCGCTCGCGGGCGCGGAAGCCTGTCCGGTGAGCGCGTCGAGATCCCGGGCGGCGATCCGGTACTGCTTGCCGATCCGCACCGCCCGCAGCCGACCGGAGCGGATGTAGCCGCGCACCGTGCGGACGTGGAGGCCGAGCCGGTCGGCCACCTGCTCAACTGAATACATTTCTTCCGTCATCGTTCCCTACTCTAGCCAGGTAGGGAAGTTTAGGTAACGTTTAGGGGTGTGATCTGTCTGTCAGGTCGCCGTGGATCGGAGGGTGTCCGCTACCGGGCGACGTGCGGCGGCCAGAGCGGGGGCGGCGGTGAGCGTGGCGACCGCGATCAGGACCCCAGCTGCTGTGGTGAGCGTCCAGGCGGCGGGCGGGTATCGCTCCCCGTCGAAGAAGAGGTACAACCCGATGCCGAAGGGGATCCCGGCGGCGACGCCGGGAACGGCGGGGATGAGCTGCGCCACGGCCAGCCCCAGGCCGGCCTGGGCGGGGGTCGCGCCGAGCGCGCGGGCGACAGCCAGTGGGTGTTGGGTGTCGAGCACCGCGGTCCAGGTGCTCACGATGGTGTTGAGCAGCGCGAGGAAGCAGGCCACCCCGGCGACGATCAGCATGGCCTGGAGAGTTCGCTCGTTGCGGGGGTCGGGAAGCTCGGAGTAGCCCAGATTCAATGGATCGTCGTCCTGCGCCAGGATCGTGAGGACGGCAGCGAGCGCCGCCGTGGTGATCAGGGTGTTCACGGTGACGAGCCGGGCTCGGTGCGGCCGGCGCGCGTTGATGCGTACCCCGATCAGCAGCGCGGTGGGCAGTCGACGCGACAGCCAGATCGTCCACCGCCGTCGACGCGGTGGGGTGGGGGCGTCGGCCAACGCCTGGATCGTGCTGGTGGCGGCGGCGCGTAGCACCGGCCCCAGGGTCGCCGCGACGGCGAGCGCGAGAGCGAGCGCGGTGGCGGTGACCACCACGTGCAGCGGCGGCTTCACGCCGACGGAGCCGACGAATCCGGCGCTGGAACGGAACAGCACAGGCGCTGTGAACCAGCCGATGGCCAGTCCGGCCCCGGCGGCGGCGAGCCCGATCACGAGGTACTCGGCCAGGTGGACGGCAGCGATCACGCCGGGTCCGGCACCGATGGCCTTGAGCAGCCCGACCCGGCGGCGTCGGGCGATGACCCGGCCCGCGACGATGCCGGCGATGCCGACCACCGCGAGGCCGGTCAGCAGCCACGCGCCGACCACCAGCGCCGTCTCGGCCTGCCGGTTCTGTCGTCCGCTGCTGTGGGCGATGTCCCGCGCGGACCGGAAGCTCCAGCCGCGAAAGCGGACATCGCCGGCCGGGCGGATGGCCCCGGCGCCGGCATCGCGGTCGACCAGTTTGAGGTTCAGGGTGTACGACAGCGGCTGGTCCCCGGCGAGGGTGGTGATGTCGCCGTGGTCGACCCAGACCAGGCCGCCCTTCTCCACCAGGTTCCCGCCGGGCAGGTGCCAGTGGACCTGCGGGTACACCGGGCGGGCGGCGGTGACCGCGAACCCGGTCACGTGCAGCGGGTGGCCGTCGACGCTG
Source organism: Micromonospora sp. NPDC048935 (assembly GCF_043197875.1). Classification (NCBI taxonomy): domain Bacteria; kingdom Bacillati; phylum Actinomycetota; class Actinomycetes; order Micromonosporales; family Micromonosporaceae; genus Micromonospora; species Micromonospora sp. NPDC048935. The sequence continues at coordinate 151,088 of NZ_JBICTZ010000012.1, forward strand.
ACCGTGTCGCCGAGGCGCATGCCGAGGGCGTCGGCGAAGGTGCGTTCGACGACCACGCCGCCGGGGCGTACCCAGGTGCCGTCGGTCACCGCCGGCCGGTTGACCGCGGCCGGCGCCTGGTCGCGGCCCTCGACGATGACCCGGACCGTCGTGTCGCGGGCGGTCAGAGTCAGGAAGGCCAGTGGGTACGGCCCACTGTGCTCGGTCACGGCGGGCAGGCTCGCCAACCGGGCGAGCGCATCGAGGGCCTTCGGGCCGGTGAAGCCCGGTTCCACCACCAGATCGGGCCCGGCGGTGGCGGCCCGGGTCCGCTCGTACGGGCGGGTGACCAGCTCGGTGAGGGTGAGGCCGAGGGTCATCGTCGCGGTCGCGGCCGTGATGGCGACCAGCAGCAACACGTTCTCGGTTCGGTGCCGACGCAGCCCTCGGGTCAGCAGTCGGCAGATGAGCAGCATGCGGCCCGCCACGTCAGCGCACCCCGCCAGGAACGCCGACGAGCAGGCTGTCGTCGGCGAATGCGCCGTCCCGCATCGAGATCACCCGGTCGGCGACCGCCGCGATGCGGGCGTCATGCGTGACCACCACAAGGGTCTGCCCGGTGTTGTGCAACTCCTCGAACAGCCGCAGTACCTCCAGGGTGGCGGCGCTGTCCAGATTGCCGGTCGGCTCGTCGGCAAGAACGACCTGCGGTTCGTTGCTCAACGCGCGGGCGATGGCGACCCGCTGGCGCTGGCCGCCGGACAGGGCCGAGGGCAGGTGTGTGGCGCGGTCGGCCAGCCCGACCTGGTCGAGCAGGTGCAGGGCGCGCCGCCGAGCGCGACCCGGCGACCACCCGGCCAGCAGGGCGGCCATCTCGACGTTCTCCACCGCGGTGAGTTCGTCCATCAGGTGGAAGGACTGGAAGACGAGCCCGATGGTGTCCCGCCGCAGGCGGGCGAGGGCGCGTTCGCTCAACGTGTCGATCCGGCGGTCGGCCAGCCACACCTCGCCGTGGGTGGGGCGTTGCAGCCCGCCCAGCAGGTGCAGCAGGGTGGACTTGCCGCAGCCGCTCGGCCCCATGATCGCCAACGTCTGGCCGGCGGGCACCTCCAGGTCGACCTCGTCGACCGCGCGCACCAGCGCGTTGTCCCAGCCGTACCACCTGCTCAGCCCACGCGTCCGCACCGCCATCGACCCGTTCATGCCCCCGCCTTCCGTCCCGCTCGATCACGCTCGGACCACGTGCGCTCGCACGCCTCCAGCCACTCCAGGTCAGCCCGCAACCGCAACACGACGCCCTCCAACAGCAACCCGGCAACCGGATCCACCGACCGCACCAACGCCGCGCGTTGCGCGTCGCGAAGCCGCCGCAGCACCTCACGCCGCTGCGCGTCGACCAACGCCACCGGATCGGCCAACCGGGCAGCCGCGGCGGCGACCAGCTTCAGGTGAAACTCCGTGAGGTCCGGCTTCGGCCAGCTCACCTCGGTCAGCCAGCCGGCGACCCGCTGCTGCCCGGCCGGGGTCAACGCGTAGACCCGCCGGTCGGGCCGGTCCGGCAGGCCCTCGGCTCGCTCCGAGGTGACCAGCCCGGCCTTCGCCAGCCGGGCCAGCGTCACGTAGACCTGCCCCGCGTTCATCGCCTCGCCGAGCGGGCCGAGCGCGCTGCGCATCCGGCTGCGCAGCTCGTACCCGTGCGCCGGCTCCTTGGCCAGCATGGCCAGCACCACGTCCTGCACCCCGACACCCCTCGAATCGACCGCTAATAGATAACCGCTAGCTATGTCACTGTCAAATCTCGACGCTTGGTGTCGGAGGGTTCCAGTACCGTCTGGAAACCATGGACGCGCGGCGCGGCGACGCCATCATCGGGCGGGATCACCCCGCAGGTCTGCTGCGCGCCGAGCTGGACCGGGCCGCCACCAGTCACGGCGGCCTCGCCCTGATCACCGGCGAACCGGGCATCGGCAAGACGACCCTCGTCACGGTGGTGGCGCGGGAGGCCCGGCAGCGTGGCGCGTTGGTGCTCGGTGCCGCCTGCTGGGATTCCGACAGCGCCCCCGGCTACTGGCCGTGGGTGCAGGTGCTGCGCGGTCTGCGGCGCTCCGCCGACGACTGGGCGGTGGCGCGACCGGACGCCGAACCGGCCCTCGCGGCCCTGCTCGGCGAGACCAGCGCCGACGGCCTCCGCCGGCTCGCCGACGGATGGGCGCCCGTCGACGAGGGCCACGACGTCACCGACCAGGAGACGTTCGCGCTGTACGACGCGGTGACCGCCGCCCTGGTCGCGGTCTCCCAGCATCGGCCGGTCGTGGTCATCCTCGACGACCTGCACTGGGCCGACCCGGCCTCCCTGCGGCTGCTGAGTTTCGCGGCCCAGCACACCTGGTTCGAGCGACTGCTGCTGATCGGCACCTACCGTGACGCCGAGGTCGAGTCGGGTGAGCACCCGCTGCGCCCGCTGCTGATGCCGCTTGTCGCGAAGGCCACCACCATCACCCTCACCGGCCTCTCCCGGGACGAGGTGGCCGCGCTGATGGCCCGGACGGCCGGGCGGGAGCCCGACGCCGACCTCGTCGACGAGGTGCACCGGCGCACCGGGGGCAACCCGTTCTTCATCGAGCAGACCGCCCGGCTGTGGCATGCCGACGAGGCCGCGGACACGATCGCGCCCGGCGTACGGGAGGCGGTGCGTCGTCGCCTGGCCCAACTGCCCCCGCCCGTGGTCGAGGCCCTCACCGTCGCCGCCGTGCTGGGTCGCGAGTTCCACCGCCAGGTCCTCGCGGCGTGCGTGACCGCCCCCGTGGCCCAGGTCGACCGGCTGCTCGACCGTGCGTTGACCGCCCGGCTGGTGGTCGCCAGGGGTGGCGGCCGGTTCGCCTTCGCCCACGACCTGGTCCGCGAGACGCTCTACGACGGTCTGGCCGACGACGACCGGCAGGCACGGCACGGCACCGTCGTCCGGGCGGTCGACGACCTGCGGGAGCTGACCGATCTGCTGATCCCCGCCGACCTCGCCCGGCACGCCTACCTCGCCGGCCCCACGCTCGACCGGGCCCGGCGGGCCACTCTGCTGGTCGCCGCCGGGCGGGACGCGTTCGCCCGGCTCGGCACCGACGAGGCGGCGGTGCACTTCCGCCGGGCGCTGGAGGTCGTCGAGGACCGGGAGCAACGGGTGCGGATCCTGGTCGAGTTCGGCGAGGCGCAATATCACCACGCCGGGCGGGAGGAAGCCGGGCAACTGCTCACCGAGGCCGGAGTGCTGGCTCGCACACTCGACAACCCGGTGTTGCTGGCCCGCGTCGCCCTCATCGTCAACCGCTCCCGCCAGGTGGAGACCGTCGACTCGCTCGACGCGGCGGAGCTGGTGCGCGACGCGTACCAGAAACTGATCGGCGAACCGGACACCGAGGCGACGGTCGGCACCCTGATCGCCGACCTGATCACCGCCACCGAGACGATCGCCCGCCGAGGGCAGGACGACGAGGCGCTGACGTTCAGCCTCTGGGCCCGCCACGACACCACCTGGGGCCTGGGCACCGCGGCGGCCCGTGCCGCGCTGACCGCCGAGATCCGGGCTGTGGCCCGCCGTACGGGAGACCGCGAGACCGAGCTGTGGGCCACCTCGCTGCGCTGGGTGGCGCTGCTGGAGTTGGGCGACCCTCGCTTCAACGAGGAGTTCACCACCTTCGTCAACGCGGACCGGCGGGGCGACCTCGCTCGGCACCGGATCGCGGCAGTCGTCGACAGCGGGATCATCGCGGCCTTCCGAGGTGACTTCGTCGAGGCCGACACGAGGTTTGCCGACCTCACCGACCTGAGCCATGCCGAGTTCGGCTTCATGGGGCATCACCTGCGCTGGTCCCGGCTGCTGCTCCAGGGCCGGCACGACGAGGCCGACACCCTGCTGGACGGCCTGGCCCCGATGGACTACCCCTACCGGGAGTTGCTGCGGGCCATCACCGCGGCGGAGCGTGGCGACGACGCCACGGCGGTCCGGCTGACCACGGGTATCGAGGCCGCCGCCATCCGGTACCCGCGTCCGGTCTCGCCACTCTGGCTGCGGTTGCGTGCACAGGTCGCCGCCGCGTCCGCCGACCCGGGGCGCTGCGACACCGCGCGGGCCGCGCTCGCCCCGCACCGTGGAGAGTGGACGGTGGGCCTCTTCGGCTGCGACATCAGCGGGCCCGTCGACCACTGGCTGGCGCTGATCGACGCCGCCCAGGAGCGCTGGGACGACGCCGTCGCCGGCTTCACGGCCGCCCGGGACTCCGCCGACCGGCTGGGCTCGCGCCCCTGGTCGCTCATCGCCCGCGTCGGCCTCGCGAAAGCCCTCGCCGGCCGGGGACACCCGGGCGACGCCGCGACGGTGGCCGCGCTGCGTGCCACCACCGCCCAGGAGGCAACGGCTCTCGGCATGACGCAGGTGCTCCGCCAACTCGCCACGGCCTCCACCGATGCGGCCGGGCCCATCGCCGCCGCACGCCAGGCCGTCGCGCCAGGCGAGACTGTCGTGCAGACCGCGGCCGCCGCGCCAGGCCAGCTTGGCGGGCCGGGCCAGGTTGGCGGGGCGGGCCAGGTTGGCGGGGCGGGCCAGGTTGGCGGGGCGGGCCGAGTCACCGGGCCAGGCGAGGTTGCCGCGCCGGGGCAGAGCGGCCCTCCGGTCAACGCCGGGCCGGTCAACGGGCCAGGCCAGGCTTTCGCGTCCAGTCAGGTCGCGTCAGCCGGCGAGGGGTACGAGTTTCGGCGCGACGGGCCGGTCTGGCGGCTGGCGTACGCCGGTGTCGTGGTGCACCTGCCCGACGCCAAGGGCCTGCACGACCTGCACCTGCTGTTGAGTCGGCCGGGCAGTGACGTGCCGGCCGTGGAGTTGCTCGACCCGGCCGCCGGGCCGGAACTGGTCGCCGCCCGGCGGATGGGTGGCGATCCGGTCCTCGACGACGAGGCGAAGGCCCGCTACCGGCGGCACCTGGCACGTCTCGACGAGGAGATCGATCGGGCCGCCGCACGCGACGACGACCGGAAGGTGGCCGCGCTGGACGCCGAACGGGGTGCGTTGCTCGACGAGCTGCGTGCCGCCGCGGGGCTGGCCGGGCGGAGCCGCCGCCTGGGCGACGAGGCCGAGCGGGCCCGTAAGACGGTGACCGCGCGGATCCGGGACACGCTGCGCAAACTCGACAGCCAGCACCCCGCGCTCGCCAGCCACCTGCGCGACTCCGTCTCGACCGGCAGCACCTGCTGTTACCTGCCCCCCAAGCCGCTGCCCTGGCGGCTCTAACCGCGTACCCCACCTCGTCCGCCCCGCGATCTTGCACTTTCGGTCGCCGTTACGGGGGATTCACCACGTATGTCGCGACAGAAAGTGCAAGATCGCGGGGCGGGGGCGAGGGCGGGGATGGGTTAGCGGCGGTTGTAGCGGTGCATGGTTAGGGTGCCGAAGACGAGTAGGAAGCCGGCGCTCCACACCAGCAGCCACATCGTGGCCGTCGGGTCCGACTCGCCGCTCATCGCACCGCGGATCGCGGCCACCAGTTGCGTCACCGGGTTGACCTTCACGAACGCCTGGAGCCAGCCGGGCATGGTGCTCGGGTCGACGAAGACGTTGCTCAGGAACGTCAACGGGAACAGCACCATCATGCTGACCCCCATCACCGACTTCTCGCTGCGCAGGATCAGCCCGAAGAACGTCCACACCCAGGAGAACGCGAACGAGAAGACCACCAGCAGCCCGATCCCGGCGGCCGCGCCGACCACCCCGCCGGCGGGGCGGAACCCGAGCACCAGCCCCAGGCCCAGGATCACCAGGGCGGCGAGGATGTAGCGCAGCACGTCGCCGAAGATCATGCCGACCAGGGCCGCCGGGCGCCAGACCGGCAGCGTCCGGAACCGGTCGAAGATGCCCTTCTCGATGTCGGTGTTGAGGCCGACACCCGTGTACATGGTGATCATCACGACGCTGGTGACCATGATGCCGGGCAGGAAGAACTGGAGGTACTCACGGGGGCTGCCGGCGAGCGCGCCACCGAACAGGTACGTGAACATCAGCACCATGATGACCGGGAACGCGGTCACGTCGAAGAGCTGCTCCGGCACGTGCTTGATCTTCAGCATGGCCCGCCAGCCGAAGGTGAGCGACGCGCTCAACGCGCTGGGCCGGGGTGGCCGGGCAGCGGGCGCGAGCACGGTCGCCAGCGCCTCGGCGGAGGGGACGTAGACCGTCGGGGCCCGTTCGGTCGTGGTCGTCGTGGCGTTGCTCATCGGGCTGCCTCCAGTTCGTCGTCGCGCTCGTCGGCCGGCACGGCGGGGTGGTCGGTCAGGGCCAGGAAGACCTCGTCCAGGCTCGGCTGACCGAGGGAGAAGTCGTCGACGACGATGCCGGCGCGGGCCAGGTCGCCGAGCGCACGGGCCGCCTGGGCGCTGGCGTCGAGGTCGGTGCCGGCCTCGCCGACCCGGGCCGTCAACGCCACCGGGTCGGCGGCGAGTTGCACCGGCACGTCGAGTGCCTCCCGGAGCAGTTTCTCCGCCTGCGGCCGTTGGCCGGGATCCCGCAGTCGCAGGTGGACGGTGCCGGAGCCGACCGACGACTTCAGCTCACCCGGGGTGCCCTCGGCGATCACCCGCCCGTGGTCGACGACCGCGATCCGACCGGCGAGCTGGTCGGCCTCATCGAGGTACTGCGTCGTCAGCAGCACCGTCGTGCCGTGCGACACCACCGCGCGGACGATCTCCCAGACCTGGTTGCGGCTACGCGGGTCGAGGCCGGTCGTCGGCTCGTCGAGGAAGAGCAGATCGGGTGTGTTGAGGATGCTCGCGGCGATGTCGATGCGCCGCCGCATGCCACCCGAGTACTTCTTCACCTGGCGGTCGCTCGCCTCGGTCAGGCCGAACGCGGCGAGCAGGCCCGCCGCGCGTTCGCGGGCGGCCGACTTGCGCAGGCCGAGCAGGCGGGCGAGGAGCACCAGGTTCTCCGTACCGGTCAGATCCTCGTCGACCGAGGCGTACTGGCCGGTGAGGCTGACCCGGGAACGGACGTTGTCGGCGTCGGTGACCACGTCGTGCCCGAACACCCGTGCCGAGCCTCCGTCGGGGCGCAGCAACGTGGCGAGCACCCGGACCGCTGTGGTCTTGCCCGCCCCGTTGGGGCCGAGCAGGCCGTAGACGGTGCCGGCGGGCACCTGGAGGTCGATCCCGGCCAGCGCCCGGGTCTCCCCGAACGAGCGGGTGAGCCCCTCGGCCTCGATGGCCAGGCCGGTGGTGCGTCTACTCATGATTCGTACCTCTCATCGGTTGTCGTCAGGAGACGTAGGGCCGGGCGGCCCGGCCGTCGCGCAGGGCCAGACCCCACCAGCGGAGCTGGTCGAGCAGGACGCTGGCGTCGCGGCCCACCTGGTCGGTGCACTGCGGTGTCGGTTCGCCGGCGAGCAGGTCGATCCCGACGACGTCGCGCACCGTCACCGCGTGCAGGGCGGTGAAGACCGTGCGTAGCTGGTCGACCGCGTGCCGGCCGGTGGACCGACAGCCGTACGCCACGAAGCCGACCGGCTTGGCCTGCCACTCGTCGTACGCGTAGTCGATGGCCTGCTTCAGGGGTGCCGGGAAGCTGTGGTTGTACTCGGGGGTGACCACGACGAACGCCTCCGCCCGCCCCACCTCGCGGACGAACGCCCGGATGGACGCGGTCGGCTCGGCGGGGTGACGGCCCGGAAAGTCGTACTCGGTCAGGTCAACGACAGTCACCGCCAGGTCGTCGTGCCGCACGGCCTGGTCGACGAACCAGCGGGCGACCCGGTCGCCGGCCCGCCCCTCCCGGGTGCTGCCGATGATCACGGCGACCCGCAACGGTGTCATCCTCGCCACCCCCTTCCACCACCCAGGGCGCGAGACGGCGGCCAGCCGCCCGCTAGATCCGATCTAGCGCCTGTTTCATAAAAGAACTGGCCGGCCTACGGCGGGCCCGGACGACGACCGGCGGCGTTGCGGTTTCGTCCGGATACCACACCGGTATCCGAACGAAACCGCGCCTTGCCGGACCGCCGCCCGGACTCCGCCTCGGCTCGACCGCCCTCATGAAGCAGGCGCTAGCGGGCGGCGTTTCGGGGTGGAATGTCGGTGGGATCGGCTTGACTGGGGTCGACGAACAGGGGATGGGGATGGTTCAGGTACGCATCGACCCGTGGCGCGAGGAGGATCTCGACCTGCTGCGGCGGCTCAACACCCCGGAGACGCGCAGGCACACCGGTGGCCCGGAGAGCGACGAGCAGGTGCTCGCCCGGCACGGGCGTTACGTGCACCTCGCCGACGACGGCCAGGGTTGCATGTTCGTGATGGTCCTGCCGGACGGGGCGCGGGTGGGCAGTGTCGCGTACTGGGCCCGGCAGTGGCGGGAGCAAGAGGTGTACGAGATGGGCTGGGCGGTGCTGCCCGCGTACCGGGGGCAGGGGCTGGCCAGCGCGGCGGTGCGTGCGGTCGTCGAGGTGGCCCGTGCCCGGCGGGACCGGCGCTACGTGCACGCGTATCCGTCGGTCGACAATCCCGCCTCGAACGCGGTCTGCCGTAAGGCCGGGTTCACGCTGCTCGGCGAGACGGATTTCGAATACCCGCCGGGGCGGCTGATGTGTGCCAACGACTGGCAGCTCGACCTGACCGCCCCGTCGACCGAGGGCTGAGGTCGACGGGGCGGCTGGTGCGGGTCACCAGGGCAGCACCCCGTACCCGCCGCCGGCGTCCATCTGGAAGCCCCAGAGCAGCCCGCTCGGCCCGTCGGCGGGCAGTGTCGCCAGGTGCACGCTGACCTCGGCGCCCTGCTCGGCGGTGCGGAAGCCGTGGTGGCTGTTGAAGTCGGTGGCGCAGTAGCCGGGGTTCGCCGCGTTCACCTTGATCGGGGTGTCCCGCAGCTCCTTCGCGTACATGGCGGTGAGCATGTTCAGCGCCGTCTTCGACGACGGGTACGGCACGGAGGTCAACGCGAACAGCGCGCTCGCCGGGTTGGTCATCACCGCGATCGAGCCGACCTCGCTGGAGACGTTGACGATCCGGGCCGCGGGTGCCCGGCGCAGCAGTGGCAGCAGCGCGTTGGTGACCGTTGCCACCCCGAACACGTTCGTCTCGTACACCCCGCGCAGTGTCGCCACCGTCGTCTCGCTGGGCAGCCCCCGCTCCCCGTCGGCGAGGATGATGCCGGCGTTGTTGACGAGCACGTCCAGCCGGCCGTGTTCCGTCTCCACCAGTTTCGCGGCTGCCGCCACCGACTCGGCGTCGGTGACGTCCAGCGACACGAACCGCGCGTCCGCGCCGCCGTCGCGCAGCTCCCGCTCCGCTGCCCGACCGCGCTCGGCGTCGCGGGCGCCGACCAGCACGGTCATCCCGAGGGCGCCGAGCTGGCGGGCGGTGGCGAAGCCGATCCCCTTGTTGGCCCCGGTGATCAGGGCGATCATGTCTGTCATGCCGTCGAGCCTGTCCGCGTCGGCGGCCCCGGGGGAGAGCCTGCCCGAGGCTGGGACCGGCGGTACCACCCTCGCGAGCCCGGTCCGGGGCATGCTGGAGGTATGACGAGCAGCGGCCTGCGGCGTGAGGAACTGGCGGCGTTCCTGCGCACCCGCCGCGCCCGCCTGCGCCCCGCCGAGGTCGGCCTCCCCGACGGGGTACGCCGGCGCACCCCCGGCCTGCGCCGGCAGGAGGTCGCCCAGCTCGCCGGCATGTCGATCGACTACTACATCCGGCTGGAGCAGGGCCGTGGGCCGCACCCGTCCCGGCAGGTGCTGGCCTCGATGGCGCGGGCGCTGCTGTTGAGCCGCGACGAGCGGGAGTACCTGTTCCGGATCGCCGGGGAGAATCCGCCGCCGACCGCCGGGCCGAGCCGGGAGGTGCCCTCCGGGTTGCGCCATCTGCTCGACGCGATGACCGAGACGCCGGCGTACCTCGTCGACGCCGCGTACCACGTGTTGGCCTGGAACCGCCTGGCCACGTACTTCGTGGGGGATCTCGCGGCGGTGCCCGACGCGGACCGCAACATGATCCGCTGGACGTTCCGGCAGCCGGCGACAAGCGCGCACTGGGCCGACGCCGAGGTGATCCGGTTCGTGCGCGGCACGGTCGCGGACCTGCGGGCCGCCTACGGCCGTTACCCGGCCGACCCGGCGATCCGCGACCTGGTCACCGAGCTGCTCGGCACCGCACCCCGGTTCGCCCAGCTCTGGGCGGAGCACGACGTCGCGGAACGTCGTCCCGTCGTCAAGCGGGTGCCGCATCCCGACCTGGGGCAGTTGGAGTTCGAGTGCCGGGTCCTGCTGGTGCCGGAGACCGACCAGCGGATGATCGTCTACGTCGCCGAGCCCGGATCGCCGACCCACGCGGTGTTCCGCCGGATCGCCGAGCGGGTCGGCGCCTGACCTCGCCGAAGAGCGCTGGACCGCGGAGTCGGGTGCGGTACAGCGCTCTTCGGGACACCACCCGCCGGGCGGCTCAGGTCACTTGGGCAGGTAGGCGAAGGTGTCCGGGTCCGGGCCCTGCCGCCCGGCCCCGCCCTTGTCCAGGTTGGTGATCCGCTCCATCGCCGCGTCGTCCAGCTCGAAGTCGAAGATCCGAGTGTTCTCCTCGATCCGCTTCGGGGTGGTCGACTTCGGGAAGATGATGTCGCCGCGCTGCACGTGCCAGCGGAGCACCACCTGCGCCGGGGTACGGCCGACCTGCTCGGCGATGTCGACAACCGTCGGGTCGTCGAGCACCTTGCCCTGCGCGATCGGCGACCACGCCTCGGTGAGGATGTTGTGCGCGCGGCCGTAGGCGCGGACCTCGTCGTTGCCGAAGTAGGGGTGCGCCTCGATCTGGTTCACCGCCGGCACGACGCTCGCCTCGTCGGCCAGCCGCTCCAGGTGCGACACCTGGAAGTTGGAGACGCCGATCGAGCGGGCGCGGCCGTCGCGCTGGAACTCCTCCAGCACCTTCCAGGTCGAGACGTAGTCGCCGTCGTACAGGGTCGGCAACGGCCAGTGGATCAGGAAGAGGTCGATGTAGTCCATCTTCAGCGCCGCGAGCGTCGAGTCGAACGCCCGGCGGGCGTCGTCGGGGCGGTGGAAAGCGTTGCTCAGCTTGCTCGTCACGTACACCGAGCCCCGGTCGAGGCCGGACACGCGGACCGCCTCGCCGACCTCGGCCTCGTTGCCGTACATCTCGGCGGTGTCGATGTGCCGGTAGCCCGTTTCGAGGGCCGTCGTCACCGCCGCGACGGTGTCCTTCGGCTCGATCTGGAACACCCCGAAGCCGAGCTGCGGAATGGTGGTGCCGTCGTTCAGGCTGATGTCGGGAATCGTGTTGGGCACTGCGGCTCCTTCGCGTCTTCGTGTGCGATCTTCCATCCTTACCCGCGGGGACGTGTCGTTCACCGCCCGAGCCGTGGTGACGAGCGCAACGATCGGGACGTTCACCCGGTCGTGTCGAAGAGCACCGGCCACGGCCGTGCCGCCGGCACCGACGCCGGCGCGGGTGCGACGGGCTCCTCATCGGCCAGCACCTCGGCGGCGAGCTGCCCGAACATCGACGCCGCCGGGTGTGCCGAGCGGGCCGGCCAGGCCGCCGAGGTGCGTCTGACCAGCGAGGTGTCGGAGATCGGCCGCCAGGCGATCCGGGGTTCGCGACGTGCCACCGCAGCCGGTTCCACGGCCACCGCGCCTCCGGCGAGCACGAGCCCGAAGAGGAACTCCGGGTTGCGGGCCGGCCGCACCCGGGCCGGGCGCCAACCGTGCTGTCGGCACACCGCCAGCAGGTGGTCGTGCCAACCGGGTGCGGTCGCCCGGGGCGCGGCCACCAGATCCAGACCGGCCAGCGACGCCAGCGCCACGTCACGGCCGTGGGCCAGCGGCGAGGCGCGCGGCAGCAACACCCCGAGGGGTACGTCGACAGGCGCGCCGAAACGCAGCCCGTCCGCCGCCACCGGGTGGTGCACCAGCCCCACGTCCAGGGTCCGCTCGGTGAGCATCCGGGCCTGCTCGGCGGTGGTCAGCTCGTGCAGCTCCACGTCCAGGCCGGGTGCCCGGGTGGTGAGCCGATCCAGCAGCGCGCGCAGCGTCACCGCGGGCGTCTCCGGCGGCACACCGGCCCGGAGTACGCCCAGCTCACCCGCCCGGATCTGCCCCATCAGACTGCGCAGCCGGCCGGCACCGGCGAGCAATTCCTCCGCCTCGCCGAGGAGCAGCTCACCGGCGGTGGTGAGGCGTACCTGGCGGCGGGACCTGTCGAACAACTCGACGGTCAGCTCCCGTTCCAGGCGCTGGATCGACTGGCTCAGGGGCGGCTGGGCCATCCCGAGCAGCTCCGCGGCCCGGCCGAAGTGCAACTCGTGTGCGACCACCACGAAGTGCCGCAGGTGCCGGAGCAGATCCACAGCCGGGACCCTACGCCAGCACCGGCCGGGTGCCGCTGGATACCGTGCCGGCGTGGACGTCAGCGAGCGCATCGAGGCCATCTTCGCCGCCGTCGGGGTGACGGCCAGCCTGCACGTGGTCGACCTGGACGCCGTCGACCTGAGCGCCGTCGAGGGTGGCGGCCCGGCCGGCGGTCTTCCGGAGGTCGGGCTGCGGGCCGACGAGCAGGTGGTGATCGCCTCGATCTTCAAGATCCTGCTGGTGTTGGAGTTCGCCCGGCAGGTCGAGGCCGGTCAACTCGACCCGACCGAACGGGTCCTGGTCACCGCCGCCGACCGGCTCGGCGGGTGGGGTCTGGCCGGCTGCACCGACGACGCCGAGGTGTCGCTGCGCGACCTCGCGTACCTCGCCATGTCGGTCACCGACAACACGGCCGCCGACCTGTTGCTGCGCCGGGTCGGCCCGGATCTGCTGCCGATGCTCGCCGCCGAGCTGGGGCTGACCCGTACCCGCGTCCTCGGCGGCCCCCGGGACCTGGTCGAGATGATGCTCACCGACGTGGGCGCGCGTACCGAGGCGGAGTTCGCCCGGATCTTCCCCACGTTGCCGGCGGACCGGGTCCGGGCGATGCGGGTCTTCGACCCCGCGCACACCACCTCCAGCACCGCCCGGGAGATCACCCGGCTGCTCACGCTGATCTGGCGGGACGAGGCCGGGCCGGCGGCGGCGTGCGCGATGGTCCGCAGCTGGATGGGCCAGCAGATCTTCTGGACCCGGCTGGCCGCCGGCTTCCCGCCCGGCGTCCGGGTCTCCGGCAAGACCGGCACCCTGCCCGGCCTGCACCTGGAGGCCGGGGTCGCCGACTACCCCGACGGCGGCCGGTACGCGATCGCCGTCTTCGCCCGCGCCGACCGGTTGGCCCCGCGCCGCATCGACGTGGACCTGGCGATGGGCGAGGCCGCCCGCACGGCCGTCGAGGCGCTGCGCGGCGACTGATTTCGCGACCTCACGCGCGTCCGCGCACCGCCGCTGGGCTGCTCCGATATGCGCTGCCGTATCGGAGCCGACGGCCTTCGGTCTTGGACCGGGGCACGCTGGCGCTGGTTGGCTCGGGTGGACCGATCGCCCGACCACGGGGAGTAGCTCCGCATGCCCAGTCTCGACCGCCGTCGCTTCCTGCGCGACGCCGCCGCCACCACCGCGCTTGTCTCCGCCGGTGGCCTCGCCGCCGGCTCCGCCACCCCGGCCATGGCCGCGTCGCCCGCCGCCGCAGCACCCACGCCGACCGCCCGCCGCAGGGGCGCGGTCAGCTTCCGCTGGTGGGGTACGGCCGGCTGGCGCGTCGACATCGCCGACCGCACGGTTCTCGTCGACCCGTTCCTCAGCCGGATCGACACCGGGCTGTTCAAAGGGGCGTTCCGGACCGACACCGCGTTGACCGTGCGCACCGACGAGATCGACAAGCGCGTCGACCGGGCCACGACGGTGCTTGTCACGCACACCCACTGGGACCACTTCATGGACGTGCCCCACATCGCCAAGCGCACCGGAGCGCGGGTGTTCGGCACGCTCACCGCGTACCACCTGGGGTTGGCCTACGGGGTGCCGTCGACGCAGCTCAGCTCGGTCAAGGGTGGGGAGGTGCTGGACTTCGGGGACCACAGCGTCGAGGTGGTCGGCTCGCTGCACAGCCGCAACCCGTCGTACTCGGTGGCCTTTCCGGGGGTGCGGGTGGCCCAGCCGCCGCAGCCGGCGACCATCGCCGACCTGCCCGAGGGCGACACGCTCGGTTATCTGCTGCGGGTCGACGGCGGCCCGTCTGTCTACTTCACCGGGGCCAGCGACGTCGCCGAGCGCAACCTCACCGGGCTGGCGCCCGACGTGGCGATGGTGGCCCTACAGAACGCCACCACCGGCGACTACCTGCCCCGGCTGCTGGCCGGCCTGGACTACCCGAAGGTCATCGTGCCGGTGCACTACGACAACTTCGAGACCCCGTTGCAGAACCCGCCGACGGTTGCCGAGACCGACCGCACCCGGTTGAACGACATGATCGCCGCGGTGCGTCGGATCTCGCCGCGCAGCCGGGTGCTGGTGCCCGAGTACGAGACCGCGTACCACTTCTGACCGGCGTCGGTGGGGATCGCGGGGCCGCGGCCCCCACCCGGGTCAGGCGGGGGCCAGCTCCGCCAGGGCGCGCACCGACTTCCAGTTGCGGGTGGTGGCCACCACGCCGAGCTTCTTCTCCAGGTACGCGTTCGTGAACTTCGACCGCCCGTAACCGCCGTCGACGAAGTGCAGGAAGACCTCCCGGCCGGTCACCGTGAACGACACGTTCTCGCCACCGGGCACGGCCAGCGCGTCCACGGTGGACTTCTTCGGCTCGGTCGCGAGGAAGGCCACCAGCAACCTGGTCGGGTCGTCCTCCCGGTCGGCGTACGGGTTGCCGCCAGCGATTGCCGCCAACTCCCGGCCACTGCGTACCAGCACCGGCACCGTCAACGCCAGCTCGTCGGTGAGCGCCCGCTCGATCCCGGCGGCCAGCTTCTCCGCGTCGCGCACCGTGCTGCCGAAGGCCACGTTGCCGCTCTGCAGGTACGTCCTGACGTCCTCGTGCCCGAGGTCGGTGACGATCCGGCGCAGGTCGGCCATCGCCAGTCGGGTGGTGCCGACGTTGACCCCGCGCAGCAGGGCGACGTAGCGGGTCATGGCTCCTCCAGGGTTCGTGACCGACCGGCTCAGCGTAGGCTGCCCGGCCCCACCAGGCCCGTCTCGTAGGCGACGATGACCAGTTGCGCCCGGTCCCGCACCGCCAGTTTGGTCAGCAGCCGCCCGACGTGCGTCTTGACGGTGGTCGGGCTGAGGTTGAGGTGCGCGGCCAGCTCCGTGTTGGACAGGCCACGGGCGATCAGCGTGAGCACCTCCCGTTCCCGCTCGGTCACCCCGTCCAGTTGGCGCGGCAACGGCCGGGCCGGCTCGGCCCGCCGGGCGAACTCGTCGATCAGCCGGCGGGTCACCGTCGGCGCGAGCAGCCCCTCCCCGGCTGCCACCACCCGGATCCCGGTCAGCAGGTCCGCCGGTGGGGTGTCCTTCAGCAGGAAGCCGCTGGCTCCGGCGCGCAGCGCACCGTAGACGTACTCGTCCAGGTCGAACGTCGTCAGAATGATGACCCGGGTGTCGGCGGTGGCCGGGCCGGCGCAGATCCGTCGGGTCGCTTCGATGCCGTCCATCTCCGGCATCCGTACGTCCATCAGCACCACGTCCGGCCGGTGCTCCTCGGCCATCGCGACGGCCTCCACACCGGTGCCCGCCTCGGCAACGGTGGTGAAGTCCGGGGTCAGGTCGACAAGCAACCGGAAACTGCCGCGCAGCAGCGCCTGGTCGTCGGCGATCAGCACCCGGATCACGCGGCCACCCGGTAGGGCAGGCTGGCCGTCACCGCGAAGCCCCCGTCGGAGCGCGGCCCGGCGCGGAACTCCCCACCGTGCAACGCCACCCGCTCCCGCATGCCGATCAGGCCGTGGCCCTCCCCGCCGACCAGGAACGGTCGCCGGCCGTCGTCGGTCACCTCCACCCGCACCTCGGCGGGCGTGACGGTCACCATGGCCCGGCAGGCGGCCGGCGCGGCGTGCTTCATCACGTTCGTCACCGCCTCCTGCACGATCCGGTAGACCGCGAGGCCCACCGACTCGGGCACCGCACCGCCGGCCTCCTCCCGTCGGACGTCGAGCCGAACGTCGACGCCCCCGATCGCCGCCTGCCGGGCCAGCGCGGGCAGCTCGTCCAGGCCGGGCGTCGGCGCGTACGGGGTGGTGCCCTCGCGCAGGACGCCGAGCACCCGGCGGACGTCGGTCAGCGCGTCGCGGCTGGTCTCCTCGATCACCCGCAGGGCGGCCCCCGCCTCCCGGGGATCGGCCTCGGCGACGTGGTTGGCGACGGCCGCCTTCACCACGATGAGGCTCAGCGTGTGCGCGACCACGTCGTGCAGCTCCCGTGCCACCCGCAGTCGTTCCTCGGTGGCGGCCTGACGGACCAGGTGGTCGCTCTGCCGGGCGGCGAGGGCGCGACGCTCCCGCAGCAACCAGCCGATCAACCAGGCGGGCGCGATCATGACTGTCGCGTAGACCACCGCCCCGGTACGCGACCACAGGTCACCGGCGGTCAGCACCAGACCGACGCTGACCAGGGCGAGACAACCCGCGGCACTGAGCAGCGACCGGCGGGTGGCCGTCAACGTGGCCACCGTGTAGAAGGACAGGCCGATGGCGAAGGCCGGCGCGGCGGCGGCGAAGTTGGGGATCACCCCGGTGATCAGCGCCCCGGTGGTGCCGGCGCTGATCACGAACGCGACGGCGATCGGCCACCGCCGCCGGACGGCCAACGGCAGCCCGAGGGCCATCCCGACGAGCACGGACACCCACAGCGGCTCGCGTACGCCACCGTGCAGTGGTGACTCCAGCGCCGCGTACGGGCAGAGGAAGCCACCGACCGCCAGGGCGAGCACGGCGTCCACGAGGTAGAGGTCGACCGGCCGCAGCCGCCGGGTCAGCAGGAGAGCGGTCACGCCCCAGACGGTAACGGTCGGCCGGATCGACCGCGTCCACCCGTGGGCGGTCATCCTGGAGGACGACGTACCGGCGGTTGCGGGCCCGCACCTCCACCCGGGGGAGGGCCGGAAAGTGTCCGCTCCGGCACGACGCGCGACACCCGCCGCGACCGGCACCGTGGTGGTCATGACCACAGACACGGTGACCCTGACGGGGCTGCGCGCGGTGTACGGCACCGGAACCCGGCGGGTGACGGCGCTCGACGGCGTGAGCACCAGCTTCGCGAGCGGCACGTTCACGGCGGTGATGGGCCCCTCGGGCTCGGGAAAGTCCACACTGCTGCACTGCGCGGCGGGGCTGGACAGCCCGACCGAGGGGACCGTCACGATCGACGGCACGCGCCTGAACGACCTCGGTGACAACGAGCTGACCCGGCTGCGCCGCGATCGGATCGGCTTCGTGTTCCAGGCGTTCAACCTGGTGACCACGCTGACCGCCGCGCAGAACGTCGAGTTGCCGCTGCGCCTGGCCGGCCGCCGCCCGCCGGCTGAGGACGTGACCGCCGCGCTGGACGCGGTGGGCCTGGCCGACCGGGCCGGGCACCGGCCGAGTGAGTTGTCCGGCGGCGAGCAGCAGCGTGTCGCCGTGGCCCGCGCGTTGATCACCCGCCCGGCGGTGGTCTTCGCCGACGAGCCGACCGGTGCACTGGACAGCGCCGCGTCGCGGCAGGTGCTCCGGCTGCTGCGGGGGCTCGTCGACGACCACGGGCAGACGGTGGTGATGGTGACCCACGATCCCACCGCGGCCGCGTACGCCGATCGGGTTCTCCTTCTCGCCGACGGCCGCGTCGTCGACGAGCTGACCGGCGGCATCACCGCCGCTGCCGTCGCCGCGCGGATCGCCGTGCGGGAGGCCGACCCGGCGGGCGCGTCCCGGCACGCGGCGACGCTCGCGGGGCCGTCGTGCTGAGCATCCGGCGCTCGGCCAGCGCGTTCGTGGCCGTCGCCATCGGGGTCATGCTCGTCTCGATCGCCACCCTGCTGCTCGCCTCCGGCCGCCCGCAGGTGCCGGACCGGCTGGCGCGGGCGGCGGTGATGGTGCAGAGCCCCGAGGCGGGTACGTCGGCCGACAACTTCGCGCCGACCCGGCCCTGGTCCGCCGCCACCGCCGCGGACCTCGTCGGCCGGTTGGGCGCTCTGCCCGGTGTGGCGGCGGCGGTGCCGGACCGGACCTTCTACGCCCAGCCGCTCGTCGACGGTCGCCCCTCGACCGCCGACACTCGGCGGGAGGACGCCCACCAGGGGCACGGCTGGTCCAGTGCCCAGCTCGGGGGACTGCGCCTCACGGCCGGCGAGCCGCCCCGCACGGCCGGCGAGGTGGTCGTCGACAGTGCGCTCGGGCTGCCGACCGGCGGGCCGGTCACCCTGCTCACCGCGGCGGGTCCGGTGCCGTACACGGTCACCGGTCTGGTCGACGCGCCCGGCGTCCATGTCGCGGACGAGGTTGCCGCCGCGCTCGCGCCCGGCGTCCGGGCCATCGGGTTGGTGCTCGCACCGGGAGCCGATCCGGACCGGGTCGCCGCGGCGGCCGGTGGTGTCGTCGACGCGGACGGACAGGTGCTGACCGGCGACGCGCGGGGCGCGCTGGAACCCCGCGACGACGCCCGCACCCGCTGGATCGGCATGCAGGTGCTCACCGCCACGGCAGCCCTCGCCGGCTTCGTCACGGTGTTCGTGGTCGCCTCCACCTTCGCGTTCACCGTCGCGCAGCGTCGCCGTGAGCTGGGCCTGCTGCGCGCCGTCGGCGCCACCGCGCGCCAGGTCCGCCGTGCGGTGTACGCCGAGGCGCTCGTCGTCGGCGTCCTGGCCGGGCTGGTCGGCCTGCTGGTCGGTGCGGCACTGGCCCCGGTGCTGGGTCGACTACTCGTCGATGTCGGCTACGAACCGTCGACCTTCCGGGTCCGCTACGAAGTCTGGCCGGTCGCCCTCTCCCTCGTCGCCGGGCCGGTGATCGCGCTGCTGGCCGTCTGGTCGGCGTCGCGCCGGGCGGCGCGGGTCCGCCCGATGGAGGCGTTGCGCGAGGCGGCGGTGGAGCAGCGGCCGATGGGGCGGCTGCGGATCGCCACCGGCGCGCTTCTCGTCGCGGCGGGGGTCGCGCTCAGCGTCGGCACGGCGACCTCCGACGAGGCCCGCGTCGCGGCGCAGTACGCCCTGTACGCGGTGATGGCCCTGGTGGCCGGTGCCACAGTGCTCTCCCCGGCGGTGGTCGGCCCGGTGGTGCGTCTGCTGCGTTCCCCGGTACGACGCTCCGGTGGCGCGATCGGGATGCTCGTCCGCGGCGGCGCGTTGACCGCGACCCGGCGGACCGCGTCCACGGCCGCCCCGGTGTTGCTCACCGTCGCCTTCGCGGTGCTGGTGTCCGGAATGGTGCGGACCACCACCGCCGCGTACGCGGCAGGCCGGGCGGACAACGTGAACGCCGGCTGGATCGTTCTGCCGGACCGGGCGCCCGGTCTGTCGGACGAGGCGGTCGCCGCGACCGGCGGCACCGCACTCCTGCCGACCACTGTCTTCCGCACCGACCCCGGCACCGGGCCGGCCGACCGGCCACTGACGGCGCTCGGTGTGGACCCGGCCGGCTTCACCGCCGCGAACCGGTCGCTCACCGTCGTCGCCGGCTCGCTCGACGACCTGCGCGGCGACGACACGGTGGTGCTGACCGCGTCGGCGAACCTGCGGCCGTCCGAGCCGTACGTGGTGGTCTTCGCCGACGGGACACCTGTGTCGTTGCGCGTCGTCGCCGTGGTCACCGACGACTCGCTCCCCGGTGATCTGCTGCTGCCCCGGGCGGTGGTGCGCACGCACGACCCGTCGGCGCTGACGTCCACGGTGTTCGTCCGGGACCGGATCGCAGCTCCAGCCGGAGCACGGGTCGTCGACGTCGCCACCTGGGCGGCCGAGGCGGACGCCGCCGAGGACCGCCTCGTCTGGCTCTTCACGCTGCTGCTGATCGGTGTGTCGGCCGGCTACGGTGCCATCGCGGTGGCCAACACGGTGGTGCTGGCCGCTGCCGGCCGGGCTGCGGACCTGCGGCTGATCCGGTTGGCCGGGGCGACCCGGCGGCAGGCCGTCTGGCTGGTCACGGCCGAGTCCGCAGTGGTGGTGCTGATCGGGGCGCTGCTGGGTGGGGGCGTCGCCTTCGTCGGTCTGCTCAGCATCCGCGCCGGCCTCGCCGAGCAGGTCGGTGCCGCCGTCGACCTGGTGGTGCCGTGGTCGGTGATCGTCGGCGTGCTGGGACTGTGCCTGCTGCTCGCCGTGTTGGCGAGCATCCTGCCGACGTGGCGGCTCCTGCGGCACCGCCCCGGGCGGTCACCGATCGGCCTCGTGGGATGACCGGGTTCCCACCCCCCGCGTGGGCGGTCGGGCGGCTACCGTCCACAAATGCGATCCGCGCGGCCGCTCGGGCTGCTCCTCTGCGCTGTCGCCGTCGTGCTCTGGGCGGTGGGCATGACCGTGTGGCAACCCCTGACCGAGCCGATCGGCCCGTGGTCGGAGCGCCTGCCCGGCAACAACACCTACTGGGCGCGCGACCTGCGGTTCCTGGCGATCATCGCGGTGACGCTCGGGCTGGTGCTGGCCGGTCGGGGTCTTCGGCACTGGAGCCGGACGGCGGTGGTGCTCGGTGGTCTCTGGGTTGCCGCCGACATCGCGATCGACCGGGTCGACCCGGTCGGCGTCCAGGCGACGGTGCTGCTCGCCGTCGGCGGTGGTGTGGTGCTCGCAGTGCTGACGGTGGTGCTGCTGGGCTGGGAACGCGGCCTGCCCCCGGCCGTCGACCGGAAGGCCCTGACCGGCGCGGCCTGTGTGGCCGGGGTGCTGACGCTCGTGGCGGCCGCCCTGGAGTCGCCGACCGACCGGGAGCCGGAGCTCGACCAGGGCGCTCTGGCCGTGGCGGCGCTGCTTGTCGTCCTGGCCGTCGGTGCCGCGCTGGCGGCGGCCCCGGCGCGTCCCCGCGCCCGCGTCGGGCTGGCGGCCGGCCTCGTCGTGGTGGCCCTGGCCGGCGTCGGGCTGGTGCGCGCCGCCCCGCCCGGCGCGCGTCTCCTGCCGGAGATGGCCCTCGGCGCGGTGCTGCTCACCGGGATCACCCTGCTGGCCTGGGACTGGCCGGGCGGCCGGCCGGTCTGGCGGCACCACGCGCTGGCCGCCCTCGCCGCGCTTGTGGGGCCGGTGGCCTTCCTGCTCGTCGCGGCGATCCCCATGCTGGTGCTACTGCCGGTCGGCCCGCAGTTCACGGCGCTGGCCGGCAACAGTCCGATCAACACCGCCGACTCCGACCTGCTGGTTTCGCTGTGCGGGCTGCTCTCCGGGCTCGCGATGGCCCTGCTGCTGGCCCGGCCGAGCACCGGGGACCGCCGGTAGCTCACTCGACGACCGGCAGCACGACCTCGTTACGGCGCAGGAACCACGGCTTCCACGGCAGGTCGTAGCGCGCGTACCGGATCGCGCCTGTCGGTTGCAGCCCGGCCGCGGTGACCGAGCGGCCGAGCATGGTGGCCCGCTGACTGAACGCCTGCTCGGTCCACCGCCCGGAGAACCGCATCGCCGCCGCCAGGTGCGCCGGCACCTCGCGGATCCGCACCCTCGGGTCGACAGGTTCGGGCAGGGTGGCGGCCGTGCGGGCGACCGGCATCACGAACTGGATCAGGTACGCCCCCGGCCGCTCGCCCTCCACCTGGACCACCGGAACGGTCATCGCGATCTTCTCCGAGCCGCTGGCCGCGGGCAGCGCCGACGCGGCCGTTCCGATCGGGTGCCGGGCCCGGTTGGCACCGCCGATGTACGCGGCCAGCGGCCGGAACGCCTCGATCGGCGCCCGGGTGAAGGACGCCTGGACCTGCATTTCGGCCACCAGGTGGGCCGGGTACCGACGCAGCTCGAAGCCGGGGTGTCGGGACACCACCCGGTACGGCTGCTGTTCGGTCATCGCGCGTCTCCCAGGGTCTGCTGGGACAGACGCTACCGCCCGTCCGGCTCCCGCTCGGCCGAAGTCGACTCCTCGGCCCCACCGGCGACGGCCCGCGCGGTCAGCCGCCAGTACTGCCGCTTGCTCTCGTCGCGCAGCACCACACCGAGCTGGGCCAGCTCGCGGCGCAGCTCGCGGGCGTCGTCGCGGCGGTCCCGCTCGATCGCCCGTTCCCGGGCACGCAGCAGCGCGTCCGCGGCGGCGGGCAGACCGGGCAGGTCGGGCACCCACAGCCGGTACGCCGACCGGTGCGGGTCGTCGTCCACCCAGCTCCAACCGTGCGTGCGGAACGCCTCCGCCAGTTTGGCGGCCGGCAGGTCCGTCGACTCCCGGACCAACTCCGCGCCGTCGCCGTCGAGCAGCACCAGGTGCTTGTCGGCGAGGAAGACCACCCGGGCGTCGGCCCGCGCGACGGCCCGGTCCTGGTCGGAGCGGCGCAGCCGGGCCTGCACCGCGTCGACGGTGACGATCAGCCGTTCGGCGGTGCCGATCCCGGCGACGACCAGGCCGGCCAGGACGCCCACCGCGACCGTGCCGGCGGTGGCCTGCGGCTCGGGCAGCCGGTCCAGCCACTCGACCAGGTCACCGAACGGCACCCAGGGCAGCCGGGCGAGCCAACCGGTCGTCGCCGCGAGGAGCCAGCCGAGGCCCGCACCGACCAGCGGGAAGCCACCCCACATGACGACCAGCTCGGTGACGCCGCCGCTGACGACGGTGCGTGGTCGGTAGCCGGACACGTCCATGGTCAGGACACCTCGCGGCGCAGCGTCCGGTACAGGCCGGCGGCCAGCGGGAGGACCATCCAGAACAGCAGGGACACCACCAGCCGCCCCCACTGCCCGCCGGTGACGGCGTCGCTGCTGAACAACGGTTCCATGGTCTTGCTGGTGTCCAACCACTCGGACGGGCCACGCAGGGGCCTGACCATCTCGCCGAGCACTCCCCAGATGGTGGGCAGCAGGAGATAGCCGACGATCGCCAGCGGCGGGTTGAGCAGCAACAGACCGAAGGCGGCACCCATCAGCACGCCGGTGACCTGGAGGATCGCCGCGTTCAGCAGCAGGGACCAGTCGAACTGCCAGGTGCCCGCGCCACCGGTGGCCGAGGCCACGAGCGTGCCGACGGCGGCGAAGACGAGGCTGGCCAGCACCGAGGCGAGTGCCGTCAGCATCACGGCGATCAGTTTGGCGACGACCACCCGTTCCCGGCGGGGCACCAGGGCGTACGTGGTGAGGGCCGTCCGCTGCGACCACTCGCTGGTGATCGACAGGATGCCGAGCACCGGCAGCAGCACCGACACCGGCAGCAGCGACGGGACGAAGAAGTTGGGGAAGGTCTGGTCGGCCTCCTTCGAGTAGATCAGTTGCAGGGTGACGATCACGGCGGTGACCAGGCCGATGGTGATCACCAGCCAACGGCCGGCCCGGGTGTCGACGAGCTTGCGCACCTCCACGGCGCTGAGCCGGAGCAGCGACGGACGGCGTACCGGAGTGTGCTGCCCGGGCGCGACGGTGCCGGTGGTGGGCGCGGTGGTGGTGGTCATCGGACGGCCTCCTTGGTGGATTCGCCGGCGGTCAGGGTGAGGAAGAGCTGTTCGAGGCCACCGCCGCCGGCCGGTCGCAGCTCGGCCAGCGCGACGCCGGCGTCGGCGGCGGCCTGGCCGACCGCCTCGGCGTCGGCCTGCACGAGCAGCCCCTCGGAGCTGTCGGCGGCGCTCAACCCGGCCCTGTCCAGTGCCCGGCGCAGCGACGCGTCGTCGCGGGCCCGGACCACCGTGCCGCCGCCGGCCAACAGCTCGTTCTTGTCGCCCTGGGCCACGATCCGGCCGCCCCCGATCACCACCAGCCGGTCCGCGACCGCCTCCACCTCGCGCAGCAGGTGGGAGGAGAGCAGCACCGTGCCGCCCCGGTCGGCGAAGTCGCGCAGCAAACCGCGCATCCAGAAGATCCCCTCCGGGTCCAGGCCGTTCGCCGGCTCGTCGAGGATCAGCACGCGGGGGTCGCCGAGCAGCGCCTGCGCCAGGCCGAGCCGCTGGCGCATACCCAACGAGTACGCCCGTACCCGACGCTTCGCCGCCACCGCGTTCAACCCGACCAGGTCGAGCTTCGCGGCGACCTCGCGCCGGTCCAAACCCATGGTGTACGCGGACAGCGTCAACGCCTCGCGGCCGGTGCGCCCGGCGTGCTGGGCGGAGGCGTCCAGCAGCACCCCGACCTCCCGCCCCGGGTTGGGCAGCTCCCGGTACGGGTGACCGGAGATGGTGGCGCGGCCGGCGGTCGGGGCGGTGAGCCCGCAGATCATCCGCATGGTGGTGGACTTGCCGGCGCCGTTGGGGCCGAGGAAGCCGGTGACGGTGCCCGGCTCGCACTGGAACGACACGTCGTCCACGGCCGGGTGTGGCCCGTATCGCTTGGTGAGGTTCTCTACCGTGATCATGCGGTTGAGCCTGCCCGCGCCGCCCGGCCATCGGCTGCGGCCACCGGTCGGTGCCCCGTCGACCTTGGTCGACGTTCGGGTCTCGACTTTGGTAGCTGGTCGTGGTGCCCGTCGGCTGCCTAGCATGGGGCCGTGACCAGCCTCGCCGTCCCGGAGCACCCCTGGCTGCTGCCAGGGGAGCTGGTGGTGCCGGCTGACCGTGCGCGTACGCGTCCGCGCCGCACCACCCGCGACTGGATCGTGGACAGCGTCGCGTTCCTGGTCTCCCTGGTCTGGGTGCTGTTCGCCACCGCCGACGCCCTGTCGGCCGACCCGTCGATGACCACCCCGCTCCCGCACGGCTGGATGACCGGCGCGGACGCGCTGCTCGGGCTGGTCTGTTGCGGGCTGCTCTGGGTGCGCCGCCGATGGCCGCTCGGGATTGTGGTGGCGACGACACCGCTGACCCTGTTCTCGATGGCCGCCGCCATCCCACTGTTGATCCTCTACTTCACGGTGGTGGTGCACCGCCGCACCGCGATCGCGATCGCGGTCACCGGTGCCGGCCTCGCCACCAACATGGTCTTCAGTTGGCTGCGCCCGGATCCGAACATGCCGTACTGGGCCACCGCGGCGTGGGGCGTGGTGCTCAGCTTCGCCGTGCTGGCCTGGGGGATGTTCGTCCGGGCCCGCCGGCAGTTGATCGTGTCGTTGCGGGAGCGGGCCGAGCGGGCCGAGGCGGAACAGCAGCTCCGCGTCACCCAGGCCCGCCACCTCGAACGCACCCGCATCGCCCGGGAGATGCACGACGTGCTGGCCCACCGGATCTCCCTGCTCAGCCTGCACGCGGGTGCCCTGGAGTTCCGCCCGGACGCGCCGGCCGACGAGGTGGCCCGAGCTGCCGGGGTGATCCGGGGCAGCGCGCACGCCGCCCTACAGGACCTGCGGGAGGTGATCGGGGTGCTCCGGGCCGAGGACGACGGTGCCGGCGACGCCCCCGAGCCACCCCAGCCGACCCTCGCCGACCTGCCGGCCCTGATCGCCGAGTCGCGGTCGGCCGGGGTGCGCGTGAACGTCAGCGACAGCGTCGCCAACCCGGGGCAGGCGCCGGCGGCGCTGGGCCGGGCCGCGTACCGGATCGTGCAGGAGGGGCTGACCAACGCCCGCAAGCACGCGGCCGGCGCGGCCGTCACCGTGGACGTGGCCGGCGGGCCGGGCGCCGGCCTGACCGTGGCCATCGGCAACCGGTGGCCGGTCGGCGCGCCGCCCGGGGGCACGCTGCCGGGCGCTGGCACCGGCCTGGTGGGCATCAGCGAGCGCGTCACGCTTGCCGGCGGCCGGCTGGCCTACGGTCGGGACGACGCGGGCGACTTCCGGCTCGCCGCCTGGCTCCCGTGGTCGGCGTGACCGGGCCCTCGGGTGTGGCCGGGCCCTCGGGCGTGGCCGGGCCGTCGGGTGTGAGTGGGCCGTCGGCGGCGGAGTCGGCCGTGCCGTCGGTGCGCGTGTTGATCGTGGACGACGACGCCCTGGTCCGGGCCGGCCTCTCGATGATCCTCGGCGGCCTGCCGGACCTGACCGTGGTCGGCGAGGCGGCCGACGGCGGCGAGGTGCCCGCCGCGGTGGCCGCGTACGCCCCGGACGTGGTGCTGATGGACATCCGGATGCCCCGGGTGGACGGGTTGACCGCCACCGAGGCGCTGCGCGCCCAGCCGCACCCGCCGGAGGTGCTGGTGCTCACCACCTTCGACGCCGACGAGCAGGTGCTGCGGGCGCTGCGCGCCGGGGCGGCCGGTTTCCTGCTCAAGGACACCCCGCCGGCGGAGATCGTGCACGCCGTACGACGGGTGGCGGGCGGTGAGGCCACGCTCTCCCCGACGGTGACCCGGAAGCTGATCGCCCACGTGACCGCCGCCACTGGAGGACCAGCCGGTCCCGACCCGCGCCGGGAGCGGGCACTGCGGCTGCTCAGCGGGCTCAGTGAGCGGGAGCGGCAGGTGGCGGTCGCGCTGGGGCGAGGTCAGACCAACGCGGAGATCGCGGGGGAGTTGTTCATGAGTGTGGCGACGGTGAAGGCGTACGTCTCCCGGCTGCTGACCCGACTGGACCTCAACAACCGGGTCCAGGTGGCCCTGCTCGTGCACGACGCCGGCCTGGTCTGAGCCCGCCGAAGGTCGCGCCGAGGCCCGTCTGTCGATCGCGGCAACACAGATGAGGTTACACTCATTCTTGGTTGTTTCATTTTTGGTTGTGTCAGGAGTGGTCATGGACGGCTTTGTCGGACGGGACCGTGAGCTCCAGCTCCTGGGCGGCATGCTCGATCGAGTACGGCGGGGTGGCAGAGCTGGCCGCCCAGGTCGCGCACTCCTCATGCGCGGTCGCCGACGGGTGGGCAAGTCCCGCCTGGTCGAGGAGTTCGTGGAGCGGGCCGAGGTGCCGTACCTCTTCTTCACCGCCTCCGCGCAGCCGAGCGTCGCCGCCGACCTGGCTCTCTTCGTGGAGGAGGCGGCAGCCTCGACGCTGCCGGACGCACAGCTACTTCGCGAGCAGCAACCACAGACGTGGGATGCCGCGCTGAGCCTGCTCGCCGCCGCGCTGCCGGCCGACCGGCCGAGCGTCGTCGTCCTCGATGAGATGCCGTACCTCATCGCGGGTGACCCGGGCTTCGAGGGGACACTGCAGAAGATCTTCGATCGTGAGCTTTCCCGACGGCCGGTCCTGCTGATCTGTGTCGGATCGGACCTGGCGATGATGGAGGCCCTGAACGGCTACGGCCGGCCGTTCCACCAGCGGGCCACCGAGATGGTCATCCCGCCGTTGAGCCCGGCCGACGTTCGCGACATGTTGGACCTGTCCGCCGCCGACGCGTTCGACGCCTACCTGGTGTCCGGTGGTTTGCCGTTGATCCTCGACGAGTGGCCGACGGGCGTGCCGGTGCATGACTATCTGGCCGACGCCGTACGGGATCCGACCTCGGCCCTGTTGGTCAGCGGCGAGCGGGCGCTGGCTGCGGAGTTCCCGCCCCAGTCCCAGGCGGGCCTTGTGCTGCGGGCCATCGGCTCCGGTGAGCGGACCTTCTCGCTGATCTCCCGCGCGGCGGGGGATCTTCCGCAGGCGTCCCTCAACCGCGCCCTGCGCCTGCTGACGCAGAAGCGGGCCGTGGAGGTCACCGTTCCGCTGTCCACCAGGCCGTCGCGGGAAACCCGGTACGCGGTGGCTGATCCGTACCTGCGCTTCTGGCTGTCGTTCCTGGGGCCGCACCTCTCCGAGATCGAACGGGGGCGGGGTGATCTGACCCTGGCCCGGATCCTCCGGTCCTGGACGTCCTGGCGAGGGCGGGCCATCGAACCTGTCGTTCGCGAGGCACTGCGCCGGCTACCCGACGAGTACCTGCCGGCGGAGGCGGCGACGGTCGGTGGCTACTGGACCCGGACAAACGATCCGGAGATCGACATAGTCGGTGCTGACCGGGAGCCCGTCGCGCGGCGCATCACCTTCGTGGGGTCGATCAAATGGCAGGAGGGCCGGCCGTTCGACGCGCACGACCTTGGCCGGCTGCTCCTGCACCGGTCCCAGCTGCCTGGTGCCGACGAGTCGGTACCCACCCTTGCCGTGGCGCGCAGCGGCACCGCCGTCGACGGGCTACACGTTCTGTCGCCGGAGGATCTGCTTAACGCGTACCGGAATTGAACTTTCGTCGGGTGCCGGCCGTACCCATGGCCGAGGATGTCGGTGCGGTGAGTCCGCCGTACCGCTGCCGAGCTGCGGGAGGCCTGCCGTGCGAGTTGGTGAGCAGTCGACGGATCCCATCGATCAGGTACTGGGAGAGGTGCCAATGCCGGCATCGCTGACCCCGGAGGACGTTCGGCTCGCGGTCCGGGCGGTGGTCGTGCACACCGCCGAGGAGTGGCCCACCGGGCCACTGTGCCGCAACGACGGTGCCTCCTACCCGTGCCGCCTGCACCGCTGGGGACGACGGGTGTTGGAGACACACGGGCTCAACGAGCGGCAGATCGAGGCGGTGATCCGGCACGGCAACCCGTTCGTGCACGTGCCCTTCCCCTTCACGGCGACCGGGCCGTCGCGGCAGCAGGCCGCGCGGGTCGTCTCGCCGGGGGCACGGTCCACCGCTGTGGGCCGGCCGGTGACGCCCCCCGTCGCCGCGCCGCGCTGGCCCCGGGCGAGCTGAGTACCCGCCCGACCCGGGGCGACACGACGCCGGCCCGACGCGAAGACCCCTCCGCGTCGGGCCGACGTCGCGCTGAGCGGACGGTTCAGTTGCCGACCCCGCAGTCCGGCGCGGACCAGCTCGTCGTGTTCGAGCTCTGGTCGCTGTTGTTCTCCCGTCGCGAGTCGACGTGCACGTGGTCGTCGTGGTCGGGGTAGCCCGGCCCGTAGATCCCGCTGAAGCCGTTGTTGCGGGCACCGCGGGCGATCTGGCACAGCGAGGACGACCGCGCGGTGACGTCGGCCGCGTTGCCGTACAGGTGCTGGCTGTCGGACGCGCCACCGACCTGGTTGTTGCAGGCGCGGCTGCGGAAGCCGCTGGACACGTCGAGGGGCTTGTCGCCGAGGCTCTTGCGGAGCGCCTCCAGCTTCCACATGGTGCGCAGCGCGTTCTGCCGGGTCTGGGCCGCCGAGAGCGGTCCGCCGCTGTATCCGGACCCGCCGCACCCGTTGTCCAGTTCGCTGTGGCTGAAGTGCGCGGGCGTGCAGTCGTTGTCCTGTAGCTGGTACAGCTTGGCGTAGGTCTGTGGGCCGGCGATGCCGTCGGCACGCAGCCCGTACGCCTGCTGGAACCGCTTGACCGCGGCGGCGGTCTTCGGCCCGTACTGGCCGTCGTTCTCCACGATGTCCCGATAGCCGGCCCAGCCGGCGACCCGGATCTGCAACTGGCGGACGTCGTTGCCCGAGCGTCCCTGGTACAGGTTGCGGGTCCAGGTGTAACAGCCGTCCGCGTGTGCCGCTGGCGCGGCGACCACCGTGGCGATTGCTGCACCGGGCAGCGCCAGGGCGAATGCGACGGCGACCCGCTTCAAGGTGTTTACGCGCACAGAAGTCCTCCCGATAGGAGAGCGAATGGGGTGGCTCCAGGACATCGACCGAGAAGTCCCGCGATTTCCACCCTGACACTGATCGGTGCGGTTGGAGGTGATTAACGAGAATCGTCCTCACAAATCGTCGCCCCTGGGTATTGGCTGGGAATTAGGCTGATTTGCCAAACAGTCATCGACCACCGATCGGGACCGCGTCGGCCAACAACGACCCAAGCGCACCGAACGTCGCAATCAGTCCGACCGAGGGTGATGTTCCCCGGTCACCGGTGGGCGGTAACGTCAGGCGCGGACGACGGACTGGCGGAGGTGCACGTGGCACGCGGTGGCGTCTTCTGTGTCGAGGGTCAGTGGCACCGCGACCTCAACGAGCGGGGCTCCGTGTTGCCCACCCTGGAGTTGCTGGAGCGACTGGGCAAGATCCGCTTCATCCACAAGGACGCGGCCACCCGTGACGAGTTGTTCTACTTCCTGGACCGCTGGCTGCTCAAGCAGTACGCCGACCACCGGGTCGGCTTCTTCGCCATGCACGGAGAGCCGAGCCGACTCTGCCTCACCGACTGGCAGTCCGTGGAGTTGAACGAGGTGGCCGACCTGATGGCCGGCCGCGCGGAGGGGCGGCGACTCTACTTCGGCAGTTGCTCGGTGCTGCGGGCCTCGGACGCGGTGTTGCGTGAGTTCCTGGAGGTCACCGGAGCCGCGCTGATCTGCGGTTTCAGCCGAGAAGTCGACTGGGTCGAGTCGGCGGCCTTCGAGACCGTCCTGCTCGACGTGCTCGCCAACGGTCAGCGGCACAACGCCGCCGAGCTGCGGATGGGCTCCGCCCACTGGGCGCCGCTCGCGGCGTACCTCGGCTTTCGGGTGATCTACGCCAACGGGCGGGCCTGGCGCCCGTCCAGCCGCCCCCGGGTGCCCACCCAGGCGGTGCACCGCTCCGCGGCCCGGCCGCGCTGACCCACTGCCACCGCGTCGCCGCCACCCTGGTAGGAACGGGGAATGGCGCGCAGCATCGCACGGAACACCCGGGTCGACCGGGACAGCCTGCTCGACTTCCTCCGGCCGCGACACCGCGTCGTGCTGATGACCACCCGGGCGGACGGCCGCCCGCAGTCGTCCCCGGTCTCCGCGGGGATCGACGGGCAGGGCCGGCTGGTGGTCTCCACCTACCCCGAGCGGGCCAAGGTGACGAACATCCGCCGCGACCCCCGGGTGTCGGCGTGCGTGCTCAGCGACGACTGGAACGGCCCCTGGGTGCAGATCGACGGCACCGCCGAGGTGCTCGACCTGCCCGACGCACTGGAGCCGCTTGTGGACTACTTCCGCAGCATCTCCGGTGAGCACCCGGACTGGGACGACTACCGGGCGGCGATGGTGCGCCAGGGCAAGTCGCTGATCCGGGTCACCATCGACGCCTGGGGTCCGATCGCCACCGGTGGCTTCCCGGCCCGCCTCGCCGACTGACCGTTCCTTCGGGGGATCCACAGGCTGGTATTCATCCAATACGGTGAGCCAGGCAAGATCCACTGACACGAACGGGGACCCATGAACAACCTTTCTGCTCCTCGTCGGCTGCTCGCCTGGGCGGTGCCCGCCACCCTGGCGTTCGCCGTCGTCGCCCCGGCCCTGCCGGCCCAGGCCGCTCCGGCCAACACCCCGACCTCGGCCGTCGTCGGCCCGGTCGACAAGGACCTCAACGGTGACGGCGTACCGGACCTGGTGGTCGTCGGCGGCACCGCCGGGCTCGACTCCGGCGTGTGGGCGGCGCGGGGTCGGGTCAACGCGACCACCGGAGTCGGCACTGGCCGCGTGAAGGTCCCGCCGGTGAACATCGGCGTGTATGGCAACGGGGTCTCCGGCAACGACGAGCCGGCCGCGGATTTCGATGGCGCCCAGGTGATCACCGGCCGCTTCTTCGGCACCGCGAACCAGGACTTCCTGGCCTACTACCCGGGTGGCGTCAACGCCGGAGGCGGCAGCTTCATCGCGGGCGTCGGCGACGGCACCATGGTGGACCCGTACCGCGGCAGCGGACAGGTCACTCTCATCCGCGAATACTTCGTCGACGAGTACGACAACTCTCCGATCCAGCTCGTCAACGGGTACACGGCTGACGGCGTCGACAGCGGCATCGCGGATCTGCTGGGCACCGTCGGCGACTCGACGAACGGCTACCGCCTTACCTACTACCCGAACCTCGGGGCGCCCAGCCTCTACTTCCCTCGCGTGCCGCTGAGCAACGCCACCCCGACAGGCGGCAGTGACTGGCAGAACTGGACCCTGGCCAGCACCGAGCTGGCCTCGGGGGCGGCGCTGGTGCTGCGGAACGCCACCACCGGTGACCTCTACCTCTGGCAGGGCGTCACCATGACCGACAACGGCGACGGGACCGGCACGCTCTCCTACACGCAGTACCGGCTCGCCTCCGGCTGGAACGCCGGTGTCGCGATCAGCGGCCTCACCACCGCCGACCTGAACGCCGACGGCGTGGCCGATCTGTGGGCGGTGTTCCCGGACGGCACCGTGCGGGCGTACCTGATCTCGAACCTCTCCGCCACCAAGCCGGCGAAGATCCGGGCGATCGAGGCGCAGCAGCTCCGCTGACGTGAGGCGTGGGGTCCGTCAGCCGCGGGTGACGGGCCCCACGCCGCTCAGTCGACCAGGGCGGCGTAGACGAGCTGGCGCAGCTGGGAGCGGAGCGGGTAGGTGCTCGACGGCATCAGCTGCGTGAACAGCAGCGCGGTGATCTCCTCGGCCGGGTCGACCCAGAACGCGGTGCTGGCCACCCCGCCCCAGTAGTACTCGCCCACGCTGCTGGGCAGCCGGCTGGGGATCGGGTCGTCGACCACCGCGAAGCCGAGGCCGAAGCCGATCCCGTCCAGGGTGGTCTCAGCGAAGCCGCCGGTGGACAGGGTGCCCAGGTCCTGACCGCCGGGCAGGTGGTTGCGGGTCATGAACCGCACCGTGCGCGTCCCGAGTAGCCGGACGCCGTCCAGCTCGCCGCCGCGCAGCAGCAACTGCGTGAATCGGTGGTAGTCGGCGGCGCTGGAGATCAGGCCGCCACCGCCGGAGAGCAGCGCCGGCTTGCTGAACGCGAGCGACCCCAGGCTGTCGTAGCGGACGGCCCGGCCGGTGCGCGGGTCCGGTGCGTAGAGCGCCGCCAGTCGGTCGGCCTCGTCGCCGTCCACCCACCAGCGGGTGTCGGTCATTCCCAGCGGGCCGAAGATCCGGTCGGCGAAGAACGCGTCGAGGCCCTGCCCGGAGATCACCTCGACGAGCCGGCCGAGCACGTCGGTGGCGACGGAGTAGCCCCAGGCGGAGCCGGGTTGGAACAGCAGCGGCAACTCGCCGAAGGCCGCACAGGCACCCGCGAGGTCGACCTCCTCCGGCGGGTGCAGGTCGTAACCGGCGGCCCGGTAGAGCCCGTCGACCACCGAGGTCTGGAGGAAGCCGTACGTCAACCCGGCGGTGTGGGTGAGTAGGTGCCAGACCCGGATCGGCTCGACCGCCGGCACGGTGTACGGCTTGAGCGTCGACCCCTTGGAGTAGACCCGCAGGTCGGCGAACTCCGGCAGCCAGCGGCTGATCTCGTCGGTCAGCTCGAACCGGCCCTCCTCCCACAGCATCATCGCCGCGACCGAGGTGACCGGCTTGGTCATCGAGTAGATCCGCCACAGCGTGTCGGCCTCGACCGGTGCGCCCGACTCCCGGTCCGCCAGCCCGTAGGTCGAGGAGTGCGCCACCTCGCCACGCCGGGTGACAACCACCTGCCAGCCGGCCAGCCGGCCGTCGTCGACGTACCGGCTGAAGTGCTCGTCGATCCGCGCCAACCGCGTCGGGTCGAAACCGATCTGATCCGGGTCCGTGCTTCGCGCCACACTCACGCCGCCGAACCTACTAGTCGGTACTCCGACATCGGAAGAGGGTCGCCACCAGCGACGTCGGCCCGTTGGCTGTCGGTGCTGGCCACTAGCCTGACCGGATGCCGGAGCTGACCGAGGACGTGACCTTCCGCAACGAGGACTGGTACGGCGAGGAGCTGGTCGACAGGCACTTCGTGGGTTGCGAGTTCTTCGACGTGGACCTGACGGAGGCGGCGAGCCGGGGCGCGGTCTTCACCGGGTGCACGTTCGGCAACGTGCGGTTCAACGCCTCCCGACACGTCGACTCCGCCTTCACCCGTTGCGTCTTCCGGCGGTGCAACTTCTTCGAGGCCGAGTTCTCCGGCTGCAAGCTGGTCGGCAGCACCTTTTTCGAGTGCGACCTGCGGCCGCTGGCGGTGGACGGGGGCGACTGGTCGTTCGTCGCGCTGCCCGGTGCCGACCTGCGGGGTGTCCGGCTGACCGGGGTGCGGATGCGCGAGGCGGATCTGACCAGGGCCAACCTCACCGGTGCCACGGTCACCGGGGTCGACCTGTCCGGCGCGCAGTTGCTCAACGTCCGGCTCGGCGGTGCCGACCTGCGCGGCAGCGACCTCACCGCGCTCGATCCGACGGTCGTCGAGCGGGCCGGTGCCATCGTCGACGCCGAGCAGGCCATCGTCATCGCGCAACTGCTCGGCTTCCGGATCGGCTGACCCCGAAAGGCGTTCGCGGTCTCGCCGGTCCGGTCCGGGCGGTCCCGGTTCGACCGACTGCGTTCGGTCGCGGGCTGGACACGTCCGGCGGTCCGGATCTAGCGTGTCGTCCACACCGGGATAAACGTGAAACGGCTTACAGTGGACGGTCCGGTCCGCGGTGGTCGATGGCTGCCGGGTGGTGGAGGTGGAGGGGTCGGTGGCGGACGAGGACCGCATGCGGGCACAGACCCGCGCCGCGCTGCGCCGGGTCGCCCGTGCCCGGCAGCGGCGGCGCTGGGCGGTGGAGGGGGCTGCCGTACTCGTCTGCCTGGTGGTGTTGGTCTCGTATCTCGCCAGCCGGTCCGACCCGGAGCCCGGCGACGACCAGGCGGGCGACGCGCCCGCGGGTGCCGCCCGTTCCTCGGTGCGCCCGGGCACCGAGGGGCGCACCGGCGAAGCGGGGCCGGCGATGCCGGGCCTGCGTCCGCGCCAGCGCCCGCCCTCGCCCGACCCGACACCCTCAACCAGCGCACCCGCCGCACCGCCCGCGTCGCCGGTGTCGCCGGGGTCCGCGGTGCTGTCGGTCAGCCAGGGGGAGATGCCCGCCGAGGTCGACCTCACCGCGGTGGGCACCCGGGACTGGGTGCACTGGGGCGAGCGCGGCGGCACCTCGACGGTCCGTAAGCGCTCCGGCTCCGGGGAGATCGTCGACGCGGGCGGCACCGGCACCCGGGTCGGTTGGGACGGCAACCAGGAGTACGTCCGCTGGTCCGACGGCTCGTCGCAACGGTCGACGAGCGGTACTGCCAACGGCGTCTACACCTGCGGTGCCGGCAACGGGTTCACCCTCACCGTCGCCGGCAGTGGCGAGCCGCGCACGGTCCAGGTCTACGGCGGCACCTGGATGGCCCGGGGCCGCCTGGAGGCGCGCCTGTCCACGGGTGGGCCCGCCCGCACCGCCGTACTCGAGGATCCGTACACCAGCCAGAGCGCGCAGTTCACCATCCGGTTCTCGCTGCCGAAGAGCGCCCGACTGCTGGTGACCTGGACCGTCGAGAAGGTCTTCACCCCACACTGCGGCAACGTCGGCCTCCAGGCCGTGGCGGTTCGCTGACCGAGCGGTCGCACAGCGGGACAGTTTGTCCGTCGCGCACCGTCGATGAGGCAGTAACTTTCTGCTGTTCCCATCCGACTATCCAGTGTGGAGGCAGCGGAGATGAGCAGCAGGACCGCCCACCCCGTCCGTCGCGCCGTTACGTCCGGTGCCGGTGAAACGTCCGGGGAGGTGCTCCGCGACATTCCCCTGCCGCCGTACGTGACCGGCGAGGACACCCAGTTCGCGGTGCGGGCGGTGGTGGTGCACGCCCCGCAACGGTGGTCCGGGGGCGTGGTCTGCCGCAACGATGCCAGCCCGCACCCGTGCCGCCTGCACCGCTGGGGCATCCGGGTGCTCGCACTGCGCGGGCTGCGGGCGGCCGAGATCGCCGCGCTGATCGAGCGCGGTGACCCGACGGCGGTGGTCCCCCCACCGGACCGTCCGGCCTGAGCGCAGGTCCGGCCGGGAGGCGCGGGTGCGCCTCCCGGCCGCCACTCAGCAGGTGGCGGCGATGCATGCGCTGATGCTGTCCTGAAGCCGACGGGCTACGTGGGCCGGCCGACCGATTTGTCGTGCCCGCCCCAGTAGTGCCGCTGCGCCCCCATCACCATCGGTGCGACAAGTGCGGCGAGCGCCCCGCCGAGCAGCGGAAAGACGACGAACACCCAGAGCTGCCGCAGGGCCACGCCACCCTCGAAGACCGCCGGGCCGAACGCGCGGGCCGGATTGACCGCGGCCCCGGTCAGCGTCACGCCCACCAGTTGGGTCGCGGCGAGGGCCAACCCGATGGCCAGACCGGCGGTGCCGGGATTCTCGCTACGACTGGTCACCACCAGGACGACAAGCACGAAGAGGAACGTCAGGATGAGTTCCAGCACCGCCGCACCGCCCCGATTGATGTGCGCTCCGTAGCCGTTCGTGCCCAGCGCGGCGGTCTGGTCCGCGACGTCACCCCAGCGGGTCAGCGCCCACAGCACGAAGGCGGCCACTGTCGCGCCGACGAACTGCGCGATCCAGTACGCCACCGCACCGATCACCGAGATCTTTCCGGAGAGCAGCACGCCCAGCGTCACCGCCGGGTTGACGTGGCTCCCGGACAGTGGGCCGATCGTGTAGACGAGAGCGACCATCACGAAGCCGAAGGCGAGAGCGACCACCACCACTCCGCCCTGGACCCGTGCGGCGACGGCGCTACCGACGCCGAAGAGGACCAGCAGCAGGGTGCCGAGGAACTCTGCCGCGTACCGACGAAAGTCGCTCATGTATTGAGCGTAAGTGCAGGTCAGGTGGCTGTTGTCGGAATGGCTATCTGCCCCGGACGCGACGGCCGTCCGGGGTCGGCTACCCACGTTCGGCCGGATCACACAGGCGCGCAGGCCCCCGCTCTCGACTGACCTGGCTCTATTTGACGGATGCCCGGCCAGCGGGCACGGTGGGGGTGCAGGGGCCGTCAGCTGCCCCGATTCGATGCGACGGCGACGACCGTTCGCCCTCCTGTCACCTCACACGTGCGCTCGTACGCGAGCCGACCGTCCGGTCCGGGCACCGCACCATGCCGACCGCGAGCCGAGAATCCACGAGGAGTTCCACAGATGCTCACCATGACCGACAACGCCGTGCTCGTCATCCGTGACCTCGCCAACCAGCAGGACGTGGCCCAGGACGGCGGCGTACGCATCGCCGCCGACACCGAGGCCGGCTCGCTGAGCGTGGAGTTGGTGCCCGAGCCGGTGCAGGGCGACCAGGTGATCGACAACCAGGGTGCCCGGATATTCCTGGACGAGGACGCCGCCGAGTTGCTCGGCGACGCCTCGGTGGACGCCACCGTCGACGACGAGGGCATCATCCAGTTCGGCTTCACCGAGCGGCAGTAGGCCCGTCACGCTGCCCCCCACTCACGCCGATCTTGCAGTTTCGGTCGCCGAAGCGCGTGGGATGTCCCCTTCTGGGGGGACAGAAAGTGCAAGATCGCGGTGGGAGGGGGGCCGCACACGAGCGCGCGGCGCCGCTTCGACCGTGGTCGGAACGTCGCCGCGCTCTGGCCGTCTCCCACCATCGCAGCCGTTCGGCGGTACGCCGGCGGGGACCTGGCTCGACCGGCCGTTCGTGCCGGTCCGGTGTGACGATCCCCGGTCCGCTGGGATCCAAACCCGCGGAGCGTCGGAAATCTCGCGGGTCCCGACGCCGTGCGGCGCAGGCCGTCGGCGTCTGCGGTGGCATCCGTCATTCCCGGCGTGGCCCGCTGCCGGACGGGGTATGAGCCTGGTCATGGAGCATTTCACGATCGCGACCGAAGCCGAGAAGAGCCCGGATTTCCGGCGGGTGCTGTGGACCGGTGAGCACACCCAGTTGGTCGTCATGACCATCCCCGAGGGTGGGGAGATCGGCGAAGAGGTGCACGAGGACGTCGACCAGATCCTGACCTTCGTCAGTGGCGTCGGCGAGGCCCGGGTCGCCGGCTCGAAGCGGAAGGTCGTCTCCGGTGACCTGGTGGTCGTGCCGGCCGGGACCAAGCACAACTTCGTCAACACCGGCCCCAACCCGCTGGTGCTGTACACCGTCTACGGCCCGCCGGAGCACGCCGACAAGGCCGTACACCGGACCAAGGAGGAGGCCGACGCGGCGGAGGCGGCGGGCAAGGACGAGCCACCGACCTCGTGACCGGTCGGGCAGCGGTCTGATCCAGGCCGATGCGGGTACCCCCGGCGGGTGGAGCAGCAGCCGGCGATCTCCGACTACGGATTCCTCTCGGACTCCCGTTCGGGTGCGCTCGTCGGCAAGGACGGCTCGATCGACTGGTGGTGCCCGCACCGGTTCGACGGGGCCTCCGTGTTCGGGCGGCTGCTCGACCCGACCGCCGGGCACTTCCGACTCGCCCCGGTCGGCGCCGGTGGCCCGGGGCACCGCGTGGAGCGCGCGTACCGGCCGGGCACGTTGGTGCTGCGCACGGTGCACCACACCCCGCACGGCAGCGTGGCGGTCACCGACGCGCTCGCCGCCGAGGTCGGCGCCCGCGCCCACGAACTGGGGATGAACTCGCCCGCCGTGCTGATCCGGGTGGTCGAGGGGCTGTCCGGGCGGGTCCGGATGGGCCTGGATTTCGTGCCCCGACCGGAGTATGGCCTGCTCACGCCGTACCTGCATGAGCAGCCGGATGGCGGGGTGCTGGCCGGTGCCGGCCCGGTGGTGCTGGTGCTGCACGCGCCGGGCCTGCGCCTGCGCGCCGGCCCGGACCGGGTGACGCACGAGTTCGAGGTGTCCACCGGTCAGGTGGTCGGGATGGACGTGGCCTACGGTGCCGCCTACGGCGACCCACCGGCCCGACTGGACCCGGTGGCCACGCTCGCCGAGACGAGCCAGGCGTGGGACGCGTACCGGGACGTGCACACGTACTCCGGCCGGTATCCCGATCTCGTCCGGCAGAGCGCGACGGTCCTGACCGGCCTCACGTACGCCCGCAGCGGCGCGGTCGCCGCCGCGCTGACCACGTCGCTGCCGGAGCAGGTCGGCAGCGACCGCAACTACGACTACCGCTACTCCTGGCTGCGGGACTTCTCGTTGACCATGCGGGCGCTGTGGGTGGCGGCCTGCCCCGACGAGGCGTCCCGGCTGTTCGCCTGGGCGTCGCGCTCGATCGGGCGGATCGGCGACCAGCCGGTGCCGGTGCTCTTCGGGCTGGAGGGCGAGCGGGACCTCTCCGAGCACCACTGCCATCACCTGCGCGGATACCGCGACAGCAGGCCGGTCCGGATCGGCAACGACGCCTGGCGGCAACGGCAGCTCGACGTGCCGGGTGAGGTGATGTCGGCGGTGTGGCGGCTGCGCGACTATCTCGGCGCGCCGTTCGAGGGCGAGCTGCGCGAGATGGTGCTCGGGTTGACCGAGCAGGTGGCGGCGACGTGGCACCTGCCGGACCGGGGCATGTGGGAGACCCGGGACGAGGAACGTCACTACCTGTCGTCGAAGGTGATCTGCTGGCTGACGCTGGACCGGGCGGTGGGTCTCGCCGACCGGCTCGGGGAGAGGGCCGACCCGCGCCGCTGGGCCGGGGTGCGCGACGAGATCCGCGAGACCGTGCTGCGCGAGGGCTGGAACGAGCGGATCGGGGCGTTCACGGGTGCCTTCGGTTCGGCGGAGCTGGACGCCTCGGCGCTGACCCTGCCCGTGGCGCACTTCCTGCCCGCGACCGACCCGCGGATGCGGTCCACGATGGCGATGGTCGAACGGGAGCTGGGCACGGACGGCGGGCTGGTCCGCCGGTGGTCGACCGACCCGGGCGGATTTCTGCTGTGCTCGTTCTGGTTGGTGGAGTGCCTGGTCATGGCGGGCGAGACACCGCGGGCCGAGGCGCTGTTCGAGCGGGTGGTGGGGTACGCCAACGACGTGGGGCTGTTCAGCGAGCAGGTCGACCTGGTCACCGGGGAGCAGCTCGGCAACACCCCGCAGGCGCTCTCCCACGTCGGGCTGATCAACGCGGCCTGGCGGTTGACCAAGCCGGACAGCTACTGAGTCACCCCACCGTGGGTACGCCGGACACGTCGACCGTGTCCGGATACTTCAGCCCGGCACCGGTGTTGAGCACCACCACCCGTTCGCCGGCCCGGATCCACCCGCCGGCGCGCAGTTGCCGCGCCGCCGTGAGGCAGGCGGCCCCCTCCGGGCAGAGCAGCAGCCCCTCGCGGGCCGCGAAGTCCCGGAGGTCGGCCAGGATGTCCGCGTCGTCGACGGCGACCGCGGTGCCGGAGGACTCCCGCAGCGCCGCCAGGATCAACTCGTCGCCCAGCGGGGCCGGCACGGTGATGCCGAACGCCACGGTGTGCGCGTCCGCCCACGGCTGCGCCCGGTCCTTACCGGCGGCGAACGCCCGCACGATCGGCGCGCAGCCGGTCGACTGCACCGCCACCAGCCGGGGCAGCTTGTCGCCGACCCAGCCCAGCTCACGCAGCTCGTGCAGTGCCTTGTGGATGCCGATCAGCCCGACCCCGCCGCCGGTCGGGTAGATGATCACGTCGGGCGTCTGCCAGCCGAGCTGCTCGACGATCTCGTACCCCATCGTCTTCTTGCCCTCCAGCCGGTAGGGCTCGCGCAGCGTGCCGGCGTCGAAGATCGCCCCGTCCGACTCCGCGACCAGCTCGGCGACCCACCGGCCGGCGTCACTGATCAGCCCGTCGATCAGGCGCAGGTCGGCCCCCGCGGCGACGCACTCGCGCCGGCAGATGCTCGGGGCCTCCAGCGGCATGACGATCGTCGCGCCCATCCCGGCCCGCGCGGCGTACGTGGCCCAGGCCGACCCGGCGTTGCCGTTGGTGGGCATCGCGATCCGCCGCACGCCCAGCTCGCGGGCCCGGCTCACCCCGACCGCCGCGCCGCGCGCCTTGAACGAGCCGGTCGGGACCAACCCCTCGTCCTTGACCATCAGGTCCGCGATGCCGATCTCGGCACCGTACGCGGGAGCGCGCAGCAGCGGAGTCCAGCCCTCGCCGAGCGTCGTGACGTGCCGCGGGTCGCCGACCGGCAGCAACTCCCGGTAGCGCCACAGGTCGGCCGGGCGCAGTCCGAAGCGTTCCGGGGTGACCGCCTCCGCCACCGCCGGCAGGTCGTAACGGGCCAGCAGCGGGGAGCCGCACTCGCAGAGGTTGTGCAGCGCGTCGGCGGCGTACTCCTTGCCGCAGCGCGGGCAGTCCAGATGGGTCAGGTACACGTCGCTCCTCGCCGTCAGACCGCGTCGATCCTCAGCCAGCACCGGCTGCGCCCCGGCACGCAATCCGGGCCCGACCGGTAGGTCACACCCGCATTCTGCGGCAAACCGGATCGGTGCGCTGGATGCCGGAGTGTCCGGTTCGCTCGCGGCCGAGGGCTCGGCGGGGTAGAACGGACCTCATGGACCTCACCGACCAGCCCACAGTTCTGCTTCCGGGCGACGTACGGATGCCCCTGCTCGGCTTCGGCACCTGGCAGGCCACCGGCCAGGCCGGTTACGACGCGGTGCTGGCCGCGCTCGACACCGGCTATCGGCACGTCGACACCGCCACCGTGTACGGCAACGAGCGCGAGGTCGGCCGGGCGGTGCAGGAGAGCGGGCTGCGCCGGGAGGACATCTTCATCACCACCAAGCTCCCGCCGAACCGGGTGGGGCAGGAGCGCGCGACGTTGGAGGCCAGCCTGGAGGCGCTCGGCGTCGACCAGGTGGACCTCTGGTTGATCCACTGGCCGCCGTCGTCGCCGTCGGACAGCATCCCGCTCTGGCGTGAGCTGCTGGCAGCCCGGGACGAGAACCTGGTCCGGGCGGTGGGTGTCAGCAACTACAGCACCGGGCAGATCGACGAGCTGATCCAGTCGACCGAGGAGAATCCGGCGGTCAACCAGATCGAGTGGAGCCCGGCGTTGTACGACCGGCAGCGGCACGCCGAGCACCGGGACCGGGGTGTGGTGCTGGAGGGTTACAGCCCGTTCAAGACCAGCGACCTCAGTGACCCGGTGTTGACGAGGATCGCCGCCGCGCACGGGGTCTCGCCCGCGCAGGTGGTGCTGCGGTGGCACATCGACCACGAGATCGTGGCGATCCCGAAGTCGGTGACCCCGGAGCGGATCACCGCCAACTTCGACGTCTTCCACTTCTCGCTCACGGCGGAGGAGATGCGCGACATCGACGCTCTCGGCGAGGTCTGAATCGGCGGTTTCCTTCAAGGGCTGATTCGGTGCTGAAGGGTATCGACATCGACGTTCGTGACGGTATAGCGTGCCCGTCATTACGTTCGTCGATGCGTTAGCACCCGCCGTCGTTGGAGGATCGCCATGGCCCGAACCTCGTCCGTCCGTCTGCGCCGCCGTGGGGTGCTCGGCATCCCCGCCCTGGTGGCCGCCGCGCTGACAGTCGTCACCCGACCCGCTCCGGCGAGCGCCGCACCGAAGGCCGAGTGCCTGGCCGACCTGATCCAGGACGCCTGATGGCGACGATTCCCTGGCTGGTGGACGTGCTGCGCGCCGCCGGGGTCCAGGTCGTCGTCGAGGGCGACTGGCTCAACCGGATGCGACCGGGCACCTTCGACCCGATCGGGGTGCTCTGGCACCACACCGCCTCGACCTCCAGCGCCAGCAACCCGCACCCGGCGCTCGGCATCTGCGTCAACGGCCGGTCCGACCTGCCGGGGCCGCTGTGCCAGGCGCTCGTCGACTACCACGGCGTCTTCCACGTCATCTCCGCCGGCCGCTGCAACCACGCCGGGGTCAGCGGTGGCAGCGGGCCGATCCCCGCCGGGGACGGCAACACGCTCATGATCGGGTGGGAGATCGACTACAACGGCGTCAGCCAGGAGATGACCGCCGCGCAGTACAACGCGTCGCTCGCCGCCACCGCCGCCGTGCTCACCCG
The DNA here is from genome assembly GCF_043197875.1 of Micromonospora sp. NPDC048935. NCBI lineage: Bacteria > Bacillati > Actinomycetota > Actinomycetes > Micromonosporales > Micromonosporaceae > Micromonospora > Micromonospora sp. NPDC048935. Next base: position 193,484 of record NZ_JBICTZ010000012.1, read on the forward strand.
TCTCGGACGGGACAGCAGCTACGCCCGGGGGCACCGGGAGACAAGCACCACCGGCAAGATCGACCCGTCGTTCATCGACCTGAACGTGATGCGCGCCGACGTCGCGGCGAGGATGGCCGGCGGCACGGCCTGGTCCTCCACCGTGGACAACACCACCGCCGGTCGGTTCACCGCCAGCGCCAACTGGGGCGTGTCCACGTACTCCAGCCAGCGGTACGGTGCCGACTACCGCTACGCGGAGCCGGTCGCGGCCAGCGACCCCGCCTGGTACCGGTTCAACGTGCCGGCGGCCGGCAACTACCGGGTCGAGGCCTGGTGGCCGACGAACTCGGGCTACAACAGCGCCACCCCCTACATCGTCGCCACCAGCACCGGCAACAGGACGGTGTACGTCGACCAGCGGGTGACCGGTGGGCAGTGGCGGGTGCTGGGCACGTTCACGCTGCCGGCCGGGGACGCCAACCGGGTGGCGGTGAGCCGGTGGAGCAACGCCACCGGCCTGGTCATCGCCGACGCCGTCCGCCTCACCCGGATCTGACCTCGGCCGCCGGCGCTTGCCCTCGGCCGCTGGCGCTTGCCCTCGGCCGCTGGCGCTTGCCCTCGGCCGCCGGCGCTCGATCGACGCTGCCCGCGCTTGATCGACTCGACTTACTGAAAGTCGGGGGGTCCAAGGCGTGATGATGCCCCGACTCCAGGTAACCCGAGTGGATCAAACCGGGTGCCGGATGTCGGTGGATTGATCTAAGGTCGTCGCTCCACCTCAACAAGGGAGCACAGTGATCCGTTTTTCCACCGTCCTGGCCGCCGGCATCGCTGCCGCCGCCACGGTCACGCTGGTCGCCGGCCCGGCGCAGGCCGACACCGTCAACCGGTCCGCGCACGCCCACTTCGACGGCGACGCCAGCATGTTCGTCGACGTGACCCGGCCGGCGGTCGGCGACACGGTTGTCGACGTCGAGTGGCAGAAGAGCGTTTGTGTGGTCACCGACGGCGTGCGCGGCTGCGACACTGTCTCCCGCCGCGCGTACGACGTGCCGGTCACCCGCTTCTCGTTCTCGTTGACGGGTGCGAAGCTCACCGCGACGGTGCCGTACCAGGAGTCTCAGCAGCACTGCGACTTCGTCGACGGGGACGAGATCTGCGGCGAGCGGCAGGAAAGCGCGGGCACCACCACCCTCAAGGTCACCTGGGTGGCTCTCGACGAGCCGCTCCGGCGCGAGCGGTGGACGGGCGAGGACGGCAGCGTGCACATCAGCACGTCCGCGTGGACGACCGTGTCGGGCAGCGGTTTCGGCACCACGTACGACGAGTCGGCGACCAGCTTCGGCGTACTGAGCCGGACGCGGACCATCCCGCCGGCCGCCTGAGCAAGGCCGGCACCGACAGACGCCGCGGGGGCGTGACCTGAATCGTCACGCCCCCGCAGCCTGTCGAGAGCACTCAGCTCCGGGAGCAGCTTGACCCGTTGAGCGAAAAGTTGGTCGGGGACGAGTACGACCCGCTCAGCGTGCCCTGGTAGCCGAAGCTGGCCGTGCCGCCGGGTGCGATGGACCCGTTGTGGCTGATGTTCCGGGCGGTCACCGAGGACCCGCTCTGGCTCACCGTGGCGTTCCAGGCGTTGGTGACCTGCTGCCCGCCGGGCAGGCTGTAGTTCAGCGTCCAACCGTTGATCGCGCTGGACCCGGTGTTGCTGATCAGCACGTCGGCGGTGAAGCCGTTGTTCCACGAGTTCGCGGTGTACTTCACCGCGCAGCTCGCGCCACCGCCCGGCGGCGGGGTCGTCGGGTTGTTCGGCTGGCCGCCGCCGTTGACGTTTGCCGAGAACGAGGTCACCGCGAGGCCGACGCCGCCCTGCCAGGGCTCGAAGCCGGCCTGGATGCTGGTCAGGTACCAGGAGTTGGTGATCGCGCCCCGGTTGCGGGTGTCGTTGACGAACTCCATGACGTTGAAGTTCAGGCTGGAGATCGCCGACTGCGCCACGTACGAGATGACGTTGTTGGAGCCGTTGCTGCCCCGCCACACCTGCCACGTCCGGCCGGCCAGGTTCGTCGTGCCGACCACCGAGCCGATGGGCTGGATCGAGCCCTGCCGGTTGAGCCAGATCATGATCTCCATCTGGTTCACCCCGTCCCGCTTCGGTGACGGGTCCAACCAGATGTCGTACGAGGCGTTGTAGGTCGCCCCGCTGACGTAGCGGTAGGAGATGCTGCTGGTGGCACTGCTGATCTGGCTCACCTGGATCGGCAGGTTCGTGCCGGGGGAGCAGTTGGTGTAGTGACAACCGTAGAACACCGAGGGGTACGCCGTCGGGGCGCCGTTCGTGGGGCTGCTGCCGTTCAGGGTGGTGATCTCGAAGCCGTTGTTCGTGGCGTTGATGCACTGCTGGGCGGTGGTGCCCCAGCGGTTGTTCTGCACCACGTACCGACCCTGGATCACCGTGGAGCCGAACTGTTCGCAGATCTGGGTGTCGGCGGAGGCGGTGCCGCCGAAGGCCACCGCTACGAGCGAGCCGGCGAGCAGCACGCCGGCCGCGGCCAGGGCCCGAAGTTGACGTTTCATGACGCTCCTTGACTCGGCGCATGCCGGGCGCCGGATGTGGTGGGGTCGTGCGGGAGCGCTCCCACGCTCAATGACACATTTACATGCCTGAAACTACTGCGCAACTGCACGCGTCAAAGTGAGGAATCGTACGGATTGCCGCCCCCTACCGGACGGCTGTCCGCGGGCTACCGGCTCACGGCCGCGACACGCCGACGGGCGGCTTCGGGCGGCCGATCGGGCCTGGCGTGCGTCGATCGCTCCGAGTAGCGTGTTGCCTCCAACGCGTTCCGCTCCCCCTCCGGAGGCGTACACCACCATGGGTGGCTCCCCCCTGCGCATTCTCGTCGTCGGCGCGGGCATCGCCGGGCTGGCCGTGGCCCGGGCACTGCGCCTCGCCGGCTTCCGGCCCGACGTCACCGAGAAGCTGCCACCGGGGGAGTCCACCGAAGCCGGCCTCTACCTGCCCGGCAACGCCGCCCGCGCGCTGCACCGGCTCGGCCTGCACCACCCGGTCCGCCCGCTCGGGCAGGTGATCCACCGGCAGCGATTCTTCGACGCCACCGGCGCACGACTCTGCGAGGTCGACCTGGACACCCTCTGGGCCGGCGTCGGCGAATGCCGGGCGCTGCCCCGGGCCGACCTGCACCGGGTGCTGCTCAGCGGCGCCGGCGGCGCCGTCCGGCACGGCGCCGAGGTCCGCACCCTGGAGCTGCTGCCGGGGGCGGTCGGCGTCACTTTCACCGACGGCACCACCAGCGAGTACGACCTGGTCATCGGCGCCGACGGGCCACGCTCCTCGGTGCGCGCGCTGGCCGCGCTCGGCGGGCCGCCCCGCCCGGTCGGCCAGGTGGTCTACCGGGCGGTGCTGCGCGACGGCCCACCCGTCACCGAGTGGACCGCCCTGCTCGGCCAGCGCTCCGGGTTCCTCATGGTGCCGATCGGCGCCGGGCGACTGCACCTCTACGCCGACGAGGCCGGCACGGCGGCGCCCGCCGACCCACTGGCCCGGCTGCGCGACCTCTTCGCCGACTACCGCGGCCCGGTGCCGGAGGTGCTGGCGGCGCTCGACCGGGTGCACGTCGGGATCACCGACGAGGTCGAGTTGGGCCGCTGGTACCGGGGGAGAGTGCTCCTGGTCGGGGACGCCGCCCACGCCACCGCGCCCACGCTCTCCCAGGGTGCGGCGATGGCGCTGGAGGACGCGGTGGTGCTGGCGGAGTCACTGCGCGCCGCCGGCAGCGTGGAAGCAGCCCTGGTGGCGTACGAGAGTCGTCGTCGTCCGCGTACCCGATGGGTGCGGGACCGGACCCGGGACCGCAACCGGACCAGGGACGTGCCGCCGGCGCTGCGCGACCCGTTGCTGCGCGGGCGCGGCGGCCGGATCTTCGGGGAGCACTACCGGCTACTGCTCGGCCCGCTGTAGGCCCGTAGTAGATCGTGTCACGCCACCCCACGCGGCGCTGCGACCTGCCGGGGACTATCCTCCTTGCGGATGACGGCCCGCCGATAACCAGCGTGTGCCGAGCGGGACAACCGAGAACCGGAGGCCACTCGTGACCACCGTCGCACCCAAGCCGGTCGTGACCCGGCCCTGGCCGGTCCGGGAGCCGGTCAAGGGGTCGGCCATCGCGCGGCTGCTGCGAACCACGGACGCGAAGCAAATCGGGATCATGTATATGGTCACCGCGTTCGTGTTCTTCATGATCGGTGGCCTGATGGCCCTGATCATGCGGGCTGAGCTGGCCCGACCCGGGCTGCAGTTCCTGTCGCCCGAGCAGTACAACCAGCTCTTCACGATGCACGGCACGATCATGCTGCTGTTCTTCGCGACGCCGATCGTGTTCGCTTTCGCCAACTACATCGTGCCGATCCAGATCGGCGCGCCCGACGTCTCCTTCCCCCGCCTGAACAGCTTCGCCTACTGGCTGTACCTGTTCGGTGGCACGATGGCGACCGCCGGGTTCCTCACCCCGGGTGGCGCCGCCGACTTCGGCTGGTTCGCGTACGCGCCGCTGAGCAGCGTCGAGCACTCGCCCGGCGTCGGCGCCAACATGTGGATCATGGGCCTGGCCATCTCCGGTCTGGGCACCATCCTCGGCGCGGTGAACATGATCACCACGGTGCTCACCCTGCGCGCGCCCGGCATGACCATGTTCCGGATGCCGATCTTCACGTGGAACATCCTGGTCACCAGCCTCCTGGTGATCCTGGTCTTCCCGCTGCTGGCCGCCGCGCTCTTCGCGCTCGCCGCGGACCGCATCCTCGGCGCCCACGTGTACGACCCCGCAACCGGTGGGCCGATGCTCTGGCAGCACCTGTTCTGGTTCTTCGGGCACCCCGAGGTCTACATCGTCGCGCTGCCGTTCTTCGGCATCATCAGCGAGGTCATCCCGGTCTTCTCCCGCAAGCCGATCTTCGGCTACAAGGGTCTGGTCGCCGCGACCGTCGCGATCGCCGCGCTCTCCATGAGCGTCTGGGCGCACCACATGTTCGCCACCGGCCAGGTGCTGCTGCCGTTCTTCAGCTTCCTGAGCTACCTGATCGCCGTGCCGACCGGTATGAAGTTCTTCAACTGGATCGGCACCATGTGGCGGGGTCAGGTCAGCTTCGAGACGCCCATGCTCTGGGCGATCGGCTTCCTGGTGACCTTCCTCTTCGGTGGTCTCACCGGTGTGCTGCTGGCCAGCCCGCCGATCGACTTCCACGTGTCGGACTCGTACTTCGTGGTGGCGCACTTCCACTACGTGCTCTTCGGCACCATCGTGTTCGCGGTCTTCGCCGGCATCTACTTCTGGTTCCCGAAGATGTTCGGCCGGATGCTCGACGAGCGCCTGGGCAAGGTGCACTTCTGGCTCACCATGATCGGTTTCCACACCACGTTCCTGGTGCAGCACTGGCTCGGCAACGAGGGTATGCCCCGCCGGTACGCCGACTACCTGCCCGGCGACGGCTTCACCACGCTGAACACGATTTCCACGATCGGCGCGTTCATCACCGGTATCTCCACGCTGCCGTTCATCTACAACTGCTGGAAGTCGTACAAGACCGGCCCGGTGGTCGAGGTGAACGACCCCTGGGGTCACGGCAACTCGCTGGAGTGGGCGACCAGCAGCCCGCCGCCGCTGCGCAACTTCGACCGGATGCCCCGCATCCGCTCCGAGCGGCCGGCGTTCGACGAGAAGTTCCCGGAGCTGGCCGCCGGCGGCCAGAGCCTGGCCGGTCCGCCGGAGGGTGGCTCGAAGCCGCTCACCAGCGAGTCCGACGGCGGTGCCAGCTACCGCGAGGACACCGCAAGCGACATCGACAGGCACTGACGAGCAAGCCCAGCCGTACGACGGGCGTCGCCCCCGGGACCACCGGGAGCGGCGCCCGTCGCCCTGTGCGCCCCCGCGCCTCCGCCCCCACCCGCCCCGCGCTCGCGCCGCGTCCCCGCGCTCGCGCCGCGTCCCCGCGCTCGCGCCGCGTCCCCGCGCTCGCGCCGCGTCCCCGCGCTCGCGCCGCGTCCCCGCGCTCGCGCCGCGCCGCGCCGCGCCGCGCCGCGCCGCGCCAAGATCCAAGCAACTTCCCGGATGTTGTTGCCTGCGGCGTGCGGGAGGCAGCAATATCCCTGATATTGCTCGGATTTTGGCGCAGCGGGCGAGGAACTGGAGTGCGGCAGGGTGTCGGGTGCGCAGGGGCGGGGTGTCGGGCGGAGACCCGCTGTGCGGCGGGTTGGGTTGCTGCGTGCCGGCTGGCGGGCGGGCATGCGGGCGGGCCGGATGTCCGGCCGACACCCGACTGGTCGTCGCCACGCGGCAGGCCCCGGACTGATCGGGTGGCTGCCCTCCGACCGTCAACGCGTCGGCGGGAGACCTGTCGGGGCGGCGCAGTCAGCGGGCGGCGGGGGTGAGGTCCGTCTCGACGGGCTGCGCGGCAGCGGCCGCGTCGGCGGTACGGCGGCGACGTAGCTCGATCGGGAGCACCACCAGCGTGACGAGTGCGCCGAGTGCGCCGGTGACCACGAAGCCCCAGAGCGGCGCGGTGGCGTCGATGACCGCACCGGCGAGCGGCGCGCCGATCGCGATGCCGACGGTGACCGCCGATCCGTGCAGGCCCATGGCCTCACCGCGGACGGCGGCCGGGGCCAGACGGCTGACCGCGTCGGAGGACGCCGCGATGGTTGGCGCACAGAGGGCGCCGGCCGGGATCAGCGCCAGGCACAGCAGCCACCAGTGTGCGCCGCCCAGCCCGACCGGGATGGTGCACAGGGCGAGTGCGGCGGTCAGTGCCAGCGGGGAGAAGGAACGGCGCACGGCCCCGTAGGCGAACCCGCCGACCAGCGAGGCGACCGCCCAGATGGCCAGCACCGCGCCGGTCCAGCCGACCTCGCCGCTGGCCCGCAGGACGGCGACCACCGCCACGTCGGTGCCACCGAGCACCAGGGTCGCTGCGGCGCTGAGCGCCAGCACGGCGAGCAGTCGCGGCGTCAGCCACTCCCGACGCGGCACCCGGCGCTGCGGACCGGTGGTCTCGGCGGCGCCTCGGGTCGGCGGATTGACCACCCACAGGGCGATCCCGGCGGCGACGATTCCGCCGCCGACCAGGTACATGGTGGTCTGCGCGGAGATCGCGGTGACCAGGGCCACCGCCAACGCCGGGCCGATCATGAAGGACAGTTCCACGGACATCGAGTCCAGCGCGTACGCGGGGCGGCGTTGGTCCTCCGGGGCCAGCGTGGCGATCGACTGCCGGACCACGGAGAAGATCGGCAGGGCCAGGCAACCGGCCACGAAGGCGGCCGGCAGCAGCAGTGGGTACGGCAGGCCGGGCGCGGTGGACCAGAAGATCGCCTCGGCGATGGCGGTGAGCACCAGGACCGGGCGCAGGCCACGCCGGTCCACCAGTCGGCCCAGTAGTGGTCCGCCGATCGCCGCGCCCACGGTGACGGCCGTGCCCACCAGGCCGGCTGCCCCGTAGCCTCGATCGAGGTCGAGCACGACGTGGAAGGTCAGCGTCACACCGGTCGCGGTGAGCGGGATGCGGGCAAGCACGGCGACCAACAAGAGCGACCGCAGGCCGGGCAGGGCGAGCGCCTGCCGGTAAGGCTTCATGTTCACGTGGGTCCGTACCTCCGGCGACATCCTCGGCCGGCGGCGGCCCGATGGCCAACGAATTACGGTCTTATGCGGCCCTGATCACAGGCTCGCCGTGCAGGGTCACCCCGGCGCCGTCCATGGCACGTAGTGCCACGTCGGTGGTCGCCGGAGCGACGGCGGCGGTGAGTTCGAGCAGCACGGTGGTGGCGAACCCCTCCCGGGCGGCGTCCAGCGCGGTCGCCCGGACGCAGTGGTCGGTGGCGATGCCGACCACGTCTACCCGGTCCACGTCGTGCCGGCGCAGCCAGTCGGCCAGGCACTCGCCGTCGTCGGCGTGCCCCTCGAACCCGGAGTACGCCGCCGCGTGCTCGCCCTTGTGGAAGATCGCCTCGACCCGGCCGGTGTGCAGCTCGGGGTGGAACTCCGACCCGCTGGTGCCGACCACGCAGTGCCGCGGCCAGGACTCCACGAAATCCGGCGGATCGCCGAAGTGCGCACCCGGGTCGACGTGGTAGTCCTTGGTGGCGACCACGTGCGACCAGCGGTCCGGCTCGGAGGCGAGCAGTCGGGAGATGCCGGCGGCCACACCCGCGCCGCCCGCGACGGCCAGCGAGCCGCCCTCACAGAAGTCGTTCTGCACGTCCACGATGATCAGAGCGTTGGCCATTGGGGGGTCCCTTCGAGGTCGGATCGGGCGGAAGGCTCAGTCGGCGGGCACGACGGAGACCGGCACCGCCGGATCGCCGGCCGAGAGCTTCAGCCCCTCCCACGGGATGGAGATCAGGCATTCACGTAGGTGCTCGCGCGACTCGTCGAGGGTGGGCAGCGACACCGGCTCGCCCGTGACCACGTACGAGTGTTGGAGCATGCGGTCGTTGGGCTGCCGGTCCGGTACGCCCTGCGGCACGATGATCTCCTCGGTGGCGGTGCCGGTCGGCTTGTGCCGGCGGACCGCGACCTTCCGGCCGCCGATCGTCGCCTTGTGCTCGGAGCGCTTCACCACCGGCCGTCCCTCGACCTCGACGAGCTTGTAGACCAGCCCGGCGGTCGGCGCGCCGGAGCCGGTCACCACTGCCGTGCCGGCGCCGTACATGTCCACCGGTTCGGCGGCCAGTGCGGCGATCGCGTACTCGTCCAGGTCGCCGGAAACAATGATCTTGGTCTCGGTGGCGCCCAACGAGTCGAGCAGCTCCCGGGACTGTTGGGCGATCACCGCGAGGTCGCCCGAGTCGATCCGTACCGCCCGCAGCTCCGGCCCGGCGACCGCGATCGCGTTGCGGATGCCCTGACTGATGTCGTACGTGTCGACGAGCAGCGTGGTGTCCTTGCCCAGCGTGGCGACCTGCGAGGCGAACGCCGCCCGCTCGTCGTCGTGCAACAGGGTGAAGGCGTGCGCCGCCGTGCCCGCCGTCGGGATGCCGTAGCGCGCACCGGCGGCGAGGTTGGACGTGAACCGGAAGCCGGCCAGGTACGCGGCCCGCGCCGCGGCCACCGCCGCCTCCTCGTGTGCCCGGCGCGACCCCATCTCGATGAGCGCTCGACCCCGTGCCGCGGTCACCATCCGCGCCGCCGCCGCGGCCACCGCGCTGTCGTGGTTGAGCACGGAGAGCACAAGCGTCTCCAGCACCACACACTCGGCGAAACCGCCGGAGACGGTGAGGATCGGTGAACCGGGGAAGAACAGCTCACCCTCGGCGTACCCGTCGATGTCGCCGGTGAAGCGGTAGTCGGTGAGCCAGGCCGCGGCCGCGTCGTCGACCACCCCGGTCCGCAGCAGGAAGTCGACCTCGGTGGGGTCGAAGCGGAAGTCGCGGATCAGCTCGATCAGCCGGGCCGTTCCGGCGACCACGCCGTAGCGGCGGCCACTGGGCAGCCGGCGGCTGAAGACCTCGAAGACGCACCGGCGGTCGGCGGTGCCGTCCTTCAGTGCCGCGCTGACCATGGTCAGCTCGTAGTGGTCGGTCAGCAGCGCGGGGCGGTGGATGCTCACGGCCCCAGCCTAAGGTTCAGTTCCCGTCGCCGCCCTCGTGGCCCGGGATCGCGCGCAGCGCGGCCCCCAGCTCGGCTCGGCCGGCCACGCCGAGTTTGGTGTAGATCCGCTGGAGGTGGTTCTCCACCGTGCGCGCCGAGAGGTAGAGCCGTTCCGCGATGGCCCGGCTGGGCGCGCCGTTCGCGGCGAGGCGGGCAACCTGCCACTCGCGTTCGGTGAGCACCGGTGCGCCCGCGTGCAGCGCCGGCGTCCGGATCAGGTCACAGCCCCCGAGCAACCCCGCCAGGCGTTCCCGGGCGTCGTTGGCCGCCGTGGAGTGCTGCCGGCGCAACCGCTGCACGGCCTGGGAGGTGGCCTCGGCGGCATACACGGCCAACTCCAGTGCGGCGTAGTCGTCGGCGACCGCGAGCAGATCCGCGGCGGAGTCGGTCACCGCCGCGCGGGCGTGCCGGGCCAGCAGCGGAGGCAGCACCCCGTCGACCCGCTCGGACAGCTCGGCCAGGCGCTGCGCCACCGTGCGTCGGCTGCCGTCGGAGCAGGTGGGCCCGACCGGCATGCCGGCCTGGTCCAGCCGGACGAGGTCGTGCAGGACGTGCACCTCGTGCCCGGCGAAGCCATCCGCGCGCAGCCGGTCCACCAGGTCGCTGAGCTGTTTGACCGCACCCGGCAGGTCGCCCGACGCGGCGAGCGTCGCACCGCGGGCCTGCTCCAGCCACGGGTAGAGCACCGCCATGCCGGGTGCGTGGGTGCGGTCCGCCTCGGCCATCGCCACGGCGGCCTGCGTGGCGTCACCACGCAGCGCGGCCGACTGGGCTCGCTCGGCCTGGGCCAGACCGGCGTAGACCCGGCTGGTGGCCAACACCGCGCAGGCACCCAGCGAGGCCCGGATGGCGGCGTCGCTCTGCCCGCGCAGCCGGGCCGCGTACGACTGGAGGATGGCCAGGTAGCCGGTGCCGAGCCGGAAGTCACCGGCACCGGCGAGGTCGGCGAACTCGTCGGCCACTATCGCGTCGATCCCGGCCAGGTCTCCGGTCAACATGAGCCGGGTGCCCCGGGCCAGCTCCAGAGCCAGTTGCAGGTACGGCATGTCGGTGCGCCAGTTGGCGACGGCGGAGTGCACCTGGGCGATCGCCGTACCGCTGCGGGTCAGCTGGCCCTGTGCGGCCTGGACGTACGCGATGGTGCAGCGGGCCAACTCGCGGGCGGCGACGCCGGCGGCCGGCCGGTCCAACACCTGTTGGCTGAGTCGGACCGCGGTGGTCGTGTCCAGTCGGTGCAGGCGCATGATCGCCTCGAAGGCGTGCACCCGGGACCGGTCCGCGGAGTCGCTGAGCTGCTCGACGCGGCTCGCGATCTCCTCCACGGTGGACTCCTGGCTCAGCCCCCAGTAGCTGACCATCCCGCGCACGGTCAGCCAACGGCAGAGCCGCCACTCGTCGCCGGGCTCGGGGGTCACCGCGTCGAGGACGTCGATGGCCTCGTCCGGCCGGTCGGCGAACATCAGGATGGTGGCCAGCAGCTCCGCCGCGTCGGAGCCGCCACCGGCGTGCAACGCGGCACGTGCCAGGCGGGTCGCCAGCGGCACGTCGTAGCGGGTGAACGCCTGGATCGCCGCGTCCAGCAGCAGGGCCGGGTCCTGTGCGGTGCCCGAGTCGAGGCGCCACACCGCGACCCGCAGCAGGTCGTCGCGGCGACGCTTGCCGACCTGCTCGAGCAGCTCCGCGAGGTGCGCCTGAAGACGGCGGGTGCGGCTGACCGGGCAGCGGCGGCGCATCACCTCGCCGTAGAGCGGGTGGGCCAGCCGTACGTTGGTGCGCCGGTCGTGCTGGACCACGCTGATCAGCCCGCGCTCCTCGGCGGTCTCCACGTCCGACTGGTCGGCGGCCTGCCGCAGGAGGTGCAGGCCGAGTGGTTCACCGAACGCGACGAGCTCGACGACCGCGCGGACGCCGTCGGTGAGTTTGCCGACCCGGGTGTCGATGAGGTCGGTCAGGTTGGGCGCCAGCTCCAGCCGCCCGGTCCACTTCCAGATCCCGTAGGTGCGTTTCAACTCCTTGCTGCCGCTGGCGGCGTGCACCAGCTCCCGCAGCAGCAGCGGGTTTCCGGCCGACAGCCGGCCGAGCCGGTCGGCGGAGCCGGCGTCGACCGGGCCGCCCAGGATCGCCGCCAGCAGACCAGCGGTCTCCGCCTGCGGCATCGGGGTCAGCTCGACGTGCTCGACCAGATCGTCGGTCCAGAGTGCGCGGATCGGCAGGGGAATCTGCTCGCCGTCGCGCAGGGTGCCGACCACTGTGGCGTTCTCCGAGCGGGCGACCAGGTGGACCAGTGCCGCCGAGGGAGGGTCGAGCAGGTGGGCGTCGTCGATGGCGAGCACGATCCGTCGACCAGCCGCCTGCTGTTGCAGCACGTTGAGCGCCCAGCGCAGGATGCCGGCGGGGGAGAGGCCCTGGGGCTGCTCGGCGGGGAGGACCTGCACCAGGCCGCCGAACGGCAGCGCCGCGGTGGTGGCGCTGGCCGCGATGGTCCAGATCGCGAAGCGTTCGGTGGGCAACGTGCCCAGGCCCTCGCGCAGCAGCCGACTCTTGCCGATCCCGGCGCTGCCGCTGAAGAAGAGCCCACGACCAGCCTCGCCGGTCACCGCCGCCAGCAGGCGGTTGAGCTCGTCGGTCCGGCCGACGAACTTCCATCGACTCATTCGCGCAGCATATCGACCGGAATCCGTCCGCGCCCGTACCGTCACTCACCGAAGTTGAGTAGTCGCACAATTACCGGTGAGTATCCGAAGTGTTCCACCTGGTTGCCGGCCCGCACGTAGTCTTCCGGCATCCGGGTGTCTTCACCGGATTTCGCACCCGACCGGGCGTCCGGTCGCCTGCCCCGGGAGGCCACCTGATGAAGCAGGGCCCTCTCCCCTCGGTCGACTCGTCGGACGACGTGGCCGGCCCGGTCGATCTGCCCAGCTGCGGTCCGCTGCCCTCCCGGGTCGGCGTGACCGGCCCGGCCGCGGACGAGCCCCTTGGTGTGGTCGCGGTCGGCCCGGCCGGTGCCGAGCGGCGCGCCGTGCTCGCCACGCTGCTCGGGCTCGACCCGGTCATGCTCACCGTGCCGGCCGGCAGTTGGCTGCTGGTCCGCAACGCCAAGGTGCCCACCCGGGCGGCGTTCGTGCCCGGCTACCGCCAGCCCCACTCGTACGGGGCGGACCGACACGCGGCCGGCCCGGCGCTGGCCCGTCCACCCCGGCGGGTCGAGTTGAGCGTGCCCGAGCCGCTGCTGCGGCACTTCACCCTGATCGACTCACCGGACACCGCCACGTTCGGCCTGGCTGGCAGGCCGGTGCTGCTCGACGCGGTGGGCCGGGCCGGTGCGCTGCTCTTCGTGATCGCCGCCGACCAGGCGTTCACCGCCGCCGAGTTGAACCTCCTCGCCGAGGTCGCCCCGACCTCGGTGGAGGTCGTCTTCGCGGTGACTCCCGGCGCGGCAGGTTGGGCCCCGCCGGCCGACGGTTTGGCGACGACGGAGGACGCGGGGGCGTCCGTCCCGCCGGCTGCTGGTCGGGTGACCGAGGTGGACGCGGCCGCGGTGACCGTGGCGGCCCACCGTGCGGCGTTGCTGGCCGCGGTGCCGGCGCTGGCCGGCGCGCGGTGGTTCCCGGTCGACGCCCACTCCGCCGACTCCGCCGCCGACCTGCGGCGGGCGCTGGTGGGTTGGTCGTCGGAGGAGGGGCTGCGGCGGGCCAGCGCCGACCCGCCGGCGCCGCCGGGCCAGCACGACCGGGTCGCCGTGGTCGCCGATCCGGGTGGCTGGTCCGAGCAACTCGACCGGCAGACCCGATCGTGTGCCCAGCGGATCCGTCAGCATCTCGCCCTGGAGTTGGCGAACATCCACCTGCGGGCCGTCCAGGAGATCGTGTTCGGGGTCGGTTGCGCGGGCCTACCGGATCTCCTGGATCGGGAGATGGCGGCGTTGTCGCTGTTCGTCACGGCCCAGTGCGACCAGGCGGTGCGCGGCATCATGGCCGACGCCGCGGCCCGGGTGCTCGGTGGGCCGCCGGTGGAAGGAGTGCGGCGGCGGATCGCCACCGCCGTGCGGTACGGCCTGGCCGATGATCGACCCGGCCACGAGCTGGACAAGGTGCTCCTGATCACCAGCACGGCCGGGGTGGCCACGTTGACCGGCTCGGAGGCGATCGACGCCCTCGCCAACTATCCGTCCGCGTCCCGCGACGAGGTGCTTCCGCCGGTCGCGGTGGCGCTCTCCGGTGGGTGTTGGCAACAGTGGCGTACCCCCGGCAACGACGACCACAGCGCGGCGCGGGCCTGGTCCCAGCGCGCGGTGCGGGAGGTCGAGTTGGGGTTGTCCCGGGAGGTCTCCCGGCGGTTCGAGGTGATCCGCCTCTCGCTGGGCGCGGTGCTCTCCGATGCAGTCGATCACGGCATTCTGCTCGCCTGACGGCGTGGCCGCCCCCGCGTCCGGGGCCGCGCCGCCGCACGCGTTCGACGGTGTTCGGGGCGGGTCAGGGGTGTCCGGGGTGGGCGATCCGCGCCGGGCCGGCGTTCCGGTTCCTCGGTTCCGGGAAACCGGTGGCACGATGGGGGGTATGGCGGCTCCACAGGTTGCACCGGTCGAGACGCCGGACACTGACGAGGTGCCGGCGGCGGACCGGCAATGGGTGACGATCGTGTGGGACGACCCGGTCAATCTGATGACGTACGTGACCTGGGTCTTCCAGAAGCTTTTCGGCTACAGCCGGGAGAGGGCCGAGCAGTTGATGCTGGACGTGCACCACAAGGGCCGTGCCGTGGTCTCCACCGGTGCACGGGAGCGGATGGAGCACGACGCGTCGCAGCTGCACGCGTATGGGCTGTGGGCGACGGTGGACAAGTCGTGAGCATGTTCCGCCGCCAGGCCGGCCGCTACGTCGCGACCTTCGCCGTCGACGAGGTGCGGGTGCTGCGCAAGGTCGCCTCCGAGGTGGTTGGCCTGCTCACCGACGGCTTCGACCACACCGACCCGGTCGTCGGCCGGCTCTTCCCGGCGGTCTATCCGCAGGACGCTCCCGGGACGGCCGAGTTCCGCCGTTACACCGAGGGCGACCTGAAGACCGCGAAGATCGATCAGGCGGGGGCGATCCTGGCCGCGCTGCCGGACGACGCCGGCGGTGAGGTGCGGCTGGACGCCGAGGCGGCCGAGGCGTGGCTGCGGGCACTCAACGACGCCCGGCTCGCGATGGGCGTCCGGCTGGAGATCAAGGACGGCACGGACCTGGGCGAGGAGTTGGACGACGCGGTCTCTGCGGACCCGGGGTCCAGCCGGGTGTTCCAGCTTTCGGTCTACGCGTACCTCGGATATTTGCAGGAGTCGCTGCTCAACGCCTTGATCGACTAAGCGTGACCGGCACCACTTCGGCCCGTGCCCGACAGGCGTTAGGCTGGTGCACGTGCTGAGCATCGACCGGTCGATCATCGACGCGATCGTCGCCCACGCGCGCCGGGATCACCCCGACGAGGCGTGCGGCGTGGTCGCCGGTCCCGTCGGCAGCGACACCCCGACCCGGCACATCCCGATGGACAATGCCGCGCGATCGATGACCTTCTACGAGTTCGACTCGATGGAGCACCTGCGCGTGTGGCGGGAGATGGACGACCGGGACGAGGAGCCCATCGTCATCTACCACTCGCACACCGCCACCGAGGCGTACCCGTCGCGCACGGATGTCTCCTTCGCCGGTGAGCCGGGCGCGCACTACCTGCTCGTCTCGACCCGCGAGCCCGACGCGGAGGAGATCCGGTCCTTCCGGATCGTCGACGGCGTGGTCGCCGAGGAGCCGGTCCAGATCGTGGAGGCCGGGGTCGACCCGCATGCCGTTCAGTCCTACATGTTCGGGCAGAGCCCGGCGACTGTCGACTACGAGTGTTCCGGCCGCTGATCCGTCAGCCCCCGCACTCGTCTCGTCCCGTCACCGTAGGCACACCCGATCGAGGAGTTCGACATCATGGCCATTGAGGTTCGCATCCCCACCATCCTGCGCAGCTACACCGGCGGCGCCAAGGTCGTCGACGGCGCCGGCGACACCCTCGCCGATCTGCTCACCGACCTGGATTCCCGGCACGGCGGCCTGCGGGGCCGGCTGATCACCGAGACCGGCACGCTGCACCGTTTCGTCAACGTCTACGTGAACGACGAGGACGTCCGTTTCCTCGGTGCCCTGGACGCCAAGCTCTCCGACGGTGACAGCGTCACCATCCTGCCGGCCGTGGCCGGCGGCGCGTTCGGCTTCGCCGCCGCCGCGGCGATCAGTTCGCACAGCGCCGCCGCCGCGGCGATCAGCTCGCACAGCGCCGCGGCAGTGGCGGCCAGCGGGCACGCCACCGTCGCGGCTCGCTGAGGTCGGCCGCCATGGCGCGGTACGACAGCCTGCTCGACGCGTGCGGGGGCACGCCGCTTGTCGGCCTGCCCCGGCTCTCCCCGACGGTGCCCGACGGTGCGCCGCCGGTGCGGCTCTGGGCCAAACTGGAGGACCGGAACCCGACCGGCAGCATCAAGGACCGCGCGGCGCTGTTCATGGTGCGGGCGGCGGAGGAGGCCGGCCGGCTCCGGGCGGGTGACACCATCCTCGAACCGACGAGTGGCAACACCGGTATCTCGCTGGCGATGGTGGCCAAGCTGCGCGGCTACCGGCTGGTCTGCGTGATGCCGGAGAACGTCTCCACCGAGCGGGTCCAGTTGCTCCGGATGTACGGTGCCGAGATCATCTTCTCGCCGGCGGCGGGTGGTTCCAACCAGGCGGTCGTCACCGCCAAGCAGATCTCGGCGGAGCACCCCGACTGGGTGATGCTCTACCAGTACGGCAACGAGGCCAACGCGCGGGCGCACTACGAGACGACCGGGCCGGAGCTGTTGCACGACCTGCCCAGCATCACGCACTTCGTGGCCGGGCTCGGCACCACCGGCACCCTGATGGGCAGCGGGCGCTACCTGCGGGAAAAGGTCGAGGGCATTCAGATCGTGGCCGCCGAGCCGCGCTACGGCGAGTTGGTCTACGGCCTGCGCAACATCGACGAGGGGTACGTGCCGGAGCTCTACGACGCCTCGGTGCTCTCCCGGCGCTTCTCGGTCGGCACCCGGGACGCGGTGCTGCGTACCCGCCAACTCGTGGAGGTGGAGGGCATCTTCGCCGGCTTCTCCACGGGTGCCATCCTGCATGCCGCGCTCGCGGTGGCGCACGAGGCGGTCCGCGACGGTCGACGGGCCGACGTGGCCTTCGTGGTCTGCGACGGTGGATGGAAATACCTGTCCACCGGTGCGTACGGCGGGACGCTCGCCGATGCCGAGGACGCCCTGGAAGGGCAGCTCTGGGCCTGACCGAACCGGTCTTCCCGGTACGGGCCGTCGACGTGTGTCGACGGCCCGTACCGTGTCCGCCGCACCGTGAGTGTGTGTCACGTTCGTGACAACTTCCGGCGGATGATTATTGCCGCCCGGTGCCCCAGCGTAGGCTGCGCAGCGTGACGTACGCGTCGGTAGAGATCATGGCTGAGGCAATGGCCGGCACGGATGCTACTGACAGTGACAGCGAGACGACTCGATGCGACTGACCGTCCTGGGCAGTGCCGGCAGTTTTCCCGGCCCCGAGTCGCCCTGCTCGGCCTACCTCGTCGAAGCCGACGGTTTCCGGCTCCTCGTCGACTTCGGTTCCGGCTCGTTGTCCAGCCTCCAGCGGTACGCGGGGCTGCACGCCCCGGACGCGATCCTGCTGACCCACCTGCACTGCGACCACATGTTCGACGCCGTCTTGTACGTGGTCGTGCGCCGGTACGCCCCGGACGGCCCCTATCCACCGTTGCCGGTGTATGCGCCCGCGGGCGCACCGGACCGGCTCAGTGCCGCGTACGGCGACGACGGCTCGGTGGAGGACGTCTACCAGTTCTACGCCCTCCAGCCGGGCACCTTCCCGATCGGCCCGTTCGCGGTCACCGTCGACCGGGTCAACCACCCCGTCGAGACGTACGGCGTGCGGCTGGAGCACGGCGGCCGGTCGTTGTGCTACTCCTCGGACACCGCGCCCTGCGCGGCGCTGCTGCGGCTGGCCCAGGACGCCGACGTCTTCCTCTGCGAGGCCAGCTACCTCGATGGCATGGACAATCCGCCGGATCTGCACCTGACCGGCCGGGAGGCCGGTGAGGCGGCGACGAAGGCCGCGGTGGGCCGGCTCCTGCTGACCCACCTGGTGCCCGCCTGGGGGAGCGAGGCGCACACCCTGGAGTCGGCCGCCGGCGCGTACACCGGGCCGATCGACGTGGTCCGACCCGGCGCGAGTTACGACGTCTGACCCGGTGGGGCGGGTCGGGCCGCGGTGTTGTGCCGCATGCGGACCGCATAAGGTGCAGGGATGGCGCGACCTGACGGGCGAGGGCCCAATCAACTTCGACCGGTGACCCTGACCCGAGGCTGGAGCACCCATCCGGAGGGCTCGGTGCTCGTCGAGTTCGGCGGCACCCGGGTGCTCTGCACGGCGAGCGTCACCGAGGGGGTGCCCCGCTGGCGCAAGGGCTCCGGGCTCGGCTGGGTGACCGCCGAGTACGCGATGCTGCCCCGGGCCACCAACACCCGCTCCGACCGGGAGAGCGTCAAGGGCCGGGTCGGTGGCCGTACCCACGAGATCTCCCGGCTGGTCGGCCGGAGTCTGCGGGCCAGCATCGATCTCAAGGCGCTCGGCGAGAACTCGATCGTGCTCGACTGCGACGTGCTCCAGGCCGACGGCGGCACCCGTACGGCGGCGATCACCGGCGCGTACGTCGCGTTGCACGACGCGGTGACCTGGCTCGCCGCGCGCAAGGCGTTGGCCGGTAAGCCGGAGAAGGTGATGCACCGGTCGGTTGCCGCGGTCAGCGTGGGGATCATCGCCGGCGAGGCGCGACTGGACCTCTGCTACACCGAGGACGTCGCCGCCGAGGTGGACATGAACGTGGTGTGCACCGGTGCGGGTGACTTCGTCGAGGTGCAGGGCACGGGCGAGGCGGGCGTGTTCGCCCGCGACCAGCTCGACAGCCTGCTCGACCTGGCCGTCGCGGGTTGCGCGGAGTTGGCCGAAGCCCAGCGGAAGGCACTGCTATGAACAAGGTCCTGCTCGCCACCCGTAACCGTAAGAAGCTCGTGGAACTCCAGCGGATCCTGGACGGCGCGCTCGGTGCGCAGCGGATCGCCCTGCTCGGGTTGGACGACGTCGAGCAGTACGCGGAGCTGCCGGAGACCGGCCTGACCTTCGGCGAGAACGCGCTGATCAAGGCGCGGGAGGGTTGCCGGCAGACCGGGCTGGCGACCATCGCCGACGACTCGGGGCTCGCGGTCGACGCGCTCAACGGGATGCCGGGGGTGTTCAGCGCCCGCTGGTCCGGTCGGCACGGCGACGACCGGGCCAACCTCCAGTTGGTGCTGGACCAGATCGGCGACGTGCCGGACGAGCAGCGGGCGGCCTCGTTCGTCTGCACGGTGGCGCTGGTGCTGCCCGGCGGCAAGGAGCACCTGGTCGACGGTCGGCAGTCCGGGCGGGTGCTGCGCGCCCCGCGCGGCGACGGCGGGTTCGGCTACGACCCGATCTTCCTGGGCGACGGACAGGACCGGACAAACGCCGAGCTGACCCCGGCCGAGAAGGACGCGATCAGCCACCGGGGCAAGGCGCTGCGCGAACTGGCCAAGCTGGTCGCCAAAGTCCTGCCGCCGGCCGCCTGACGGGCGCGAGGTCCTGCCGCCCGCCGCCTGACCCGCGGCGGGCGACGGCGACCCGACGAGGTCAGCCCAGCGGGCCGACCTCCCGTTCGATGGCGGCGCGCAGCTCCGGCCCGGCGACGACGGCGCGGGCCGCCTCCATCACCGGGGCGAGGAACACGTCCGGGCCGGGCTCGCCGGCCGCCGGGCCGAGCGCGGCGACGGCGGCCCGGCCGGCCGGGGACGGCTCCAGCGGCGCGCGCAGTTGCAGACCGCGTACGCCGGCCAGCAACTCGACCGCCAGCAGGCTGGTGAGGTTGTCCAGGACGGTACGCAGCTTCTTGGCCGCCGCCCAGCCCATCGAGACGTGGTCCTCCTGCATGCCGCTCGTGGGCAACGAGTCCACCGACGCGGGGGCGGCCAGCCGGCGGTTCTCGGCGACGATCCCGGCCGCCGTGTACTGGGCGATCATCAGCCCGGAGTTGACACCGGCGTCGGGGGACAGGAACGCCGGCAGTTCCCGGGAACGGGTGACGTCGAGCAGCCGGTCCACCCGCCGCTCGGCGATCGCGCCCACCTCGGCGGCGGCGATGGCGAGGAAGTCCGCCGCGAACCCGAGCGGCGCGCCGTGGAAGTTACCTGTCGACTCGACCCGCCCGTCCGGGAGCACGACCGGGTTGTCCACCACGGACACCAGCTCCCGGCCGGCGACCGTGCGGACGAAGTCCAGGGTGTCCCGGGCCGCACCGGCCACCTGCGGTGCACACCGCATCGAGTACGCGTCCTGCACGGCGTGCGCCAGGTCGTCGCGGTGTGAGTCCATCACCCGGGAGTCCTGCAACAGTCGGTGGATGTTCGCCGCCGACGCCGCCTGACCGGGGTGCGGCCGGATGGCGTGCAGCTCCGGCAGGAACGGCCGCTCGGAGCCGAGCATCGCCTCGATGGCCAGCGCGGCCGTCACGTCGGCCATGGCGAACAGGTGCGCCGCGTCGTGGATGGCCAGCAGCAGCATGCCGAGCATGCCGTCGGTGCCGTTGATCAGCGCCAGCCCCTCCTTGGCGGCCAGCTCGATCGGCGTGAGCCCGGCGGCGGTCAACGCGCCCGCCGCGTCCTGCCGTTCGCCGTCGGGCCCGAGGACCCAGCCCTCACCGAGCAGCACCAGCGCGCAGTGCGCCAGCGGCGCCAGGTCACCGGAGGCACCCAGCGAGCCGTGCTCTGGCACCCAGGGGGTGATGTCGTGGTTGAGCAGGTCGACAAGGGCCTCCGCGACAAGCGGCCGGACCCCGGAGCGACCCAGCGCGAGGGACCGGACCCGCAGCAGCATCATGGCCCGCACCACCTCGCGCGGCATCGGCGCACCCACCCCGGCGGCGTGCGACCGGATCAGCGCGTGTTGCAGCTCGGCCCGCCGCTCCGGCGCGATGAAGGTGTTGGCCAACGCGCCGAACCCGGTGGAGACCCCGTAGACGGGGCGGCCGGACGACTCGATGCCGTCCACGATGGCCCGGCTCGTCGCCATCGCCTCGATGGTGGACGGGGCGAGGACGATCGTGGCGGTGCCGCGGGCCACCGCGAGAACGTCGTCGGCGGAGATCCCGGTTGGCTGGATGGTCACGGTCGTCATTGCACTACTCCGTTGCGTATTACCTGGCGGATCAGGGGGACACCGGGCCGGTAGGCCAGATGCAGGTAGGAGGGGGCGTCCAGCACGATCAGGTCGGCCCGCGCGCCGGGTGTGAGCACACCGATGTCGTCGCGGCGCAGCGCCCGCGCGCCACCGGCGGTCGCGGCCCAGACCGCCTCCGCCGGGGTCATCCGCATCTCACGCACCGCGAGGGCCACGCAGAACGGCATCGACGACGTGTACGACGAGCCGGGGTTGCAGTCCGTCGCCAGCGCCACCGTGACACCGGCGTCGAGCAACCGCCGCGCGTCCGGGTAGGGCGAGCGGGTGGAGAACTCCGCACCGGGCAGCAGGGTCGCCACCGTCCGGGTCCCCGACCCGTCGCGGTGGGCCGTGCCGGCCAGCGCGTCCACGTCGGCGTCGCTCAGGTGGGTGCAGTGGTCGACGCTCGCCGCGTCCAGCTCCACCCCGAGCCGCACCCCGCCGCCGGGGCCGAGCTGGTTGGCATGGATCCGGACGCCCAGCCCGGCGGCCCGACCGCTGGCCAGGATGGCCCGGGCGTGGTCGGAGTCGAAGGCGCCCCGCTCGCAGAACACGTCGACCCACCTCGCGTACGGCGCGGCGGCGGCAAGCATCGGCCCGCAGACCAGCCCGACGTACTCGTCCGGGCGGTCGGCGTACTCGGCGGGCACCACGTGGGCGCCCAGGAAGGTGGTCTCGGTGCTGCTCTCGGCGGCGATCCGCAACGAGCGGGCCTCGTCGTCGACGGTCAGCCCGTACCCACTCTTGATCTCCATGGTCGTGGTGCCCTGGCGCAGCGCCTCCCCACGCAGCCGGCGCACGGTGGCCCGCAGCTCGTCGTCGGTGGCGGCCCGGGTCGCGTCCACAGTGGTCCGGATGCCGCCGCCGGTGTAGGGCGCGCCGGCCATCCGGGCGGCGAACTCGGCGGCCCGGTCCCCGGCGAAGACCAGGTGGGCGTGGCTGTCCACGAAGCCGGGCAGCACGGCGGCCCCACCGGCGTCGATCCGCCGGTCGGCGGCCGGCGCGGACGCGGACGGCCCGACCCAGGCCACCCGGCCCTCCTCGACCAGCACGGCGGCGTCACAGCGGATGCCCAGCGGACCCTCGCCGGCACCGTTGGTGACCAGCTCCCCGATGCCGTCGACAAGCAGACTGCCGCTCATGCGGGGAGCACCGCCTCGATGGCGGCGGCCAGCTCCGCCGGCACGTCCACGCTCAGGTGTTGGCCCTCGGCGACCACCACCCGGCCGTCCACCAGCACCTGCTCGACGTCCCCCGTGGTGGCCGCGAAGAACACCCCCACCGGCGGTACGCCTGCGGTGCGGGCGCTGTCCAGTCGTACCGTCACCAGGTCGGCGCGGGCGCCCACGGCGATCCGGCCGGCGTCGTCCCAACCCAGCGCGGCGTGCCCGGTGGCGCTGGCCGCCGTCACCAGGTCCAGCGGCGCGAAGTGGCCGCGCCGGCGGGTCCGCAGCCGTTCGTCCAGCTCCACCGCGCGGGCCTCCTCGAACAGGTCGATCACGGCGTGGCTGTCGCTGCCCAGGCTCAACCGGATCCCCGCGTCGGCCATCCGGCGGGCCGGGCCGATCCCGTCGGCGAGGTCCCGCTCGGTGGTCGGGCAGAGGCACACCCCGGTCCGGCTCTCACCGAGCAGGGTCAGGTCGGCGCTTGTCGGATGGGTGGCGTGCACGGCGGTGGTGCCCGGCCCGAGGACGCCGTGCTCGGCGAGCAGCGCGGTGGGGGTGCGCCCGTGCACGGCCCGGCACTCGTCGTTCTCGGCGGGCTGCTCGGAGAGGTGCACGTGCAGCGGTGCCCGCCGGTCCCGGGCCCAGTCGGCGACCGTACGGAGTTGGTCGGCCGGGACCGCCCGCACCGAGTGCACGGCCGCGCCGACCCGCGCGTGCGAATCGGCCGGCTGGAACGCCGCCGCCCGCTCGGCCCAGCGGGCCGCGTCGCCGTCACCGAATCGCCGCTGCGGCCCGGTGAGGGCCCGACCGTCCACGTGGGAGGTCAGGTAACAGGCGTCCAGCAGGGTGAGTCGGATCCCGGCGTGTGCCGCGGCCTCCACCAGCGCCGCACCCATCGCGTTGGGGTCGTCGTAGGCGCCGCCGTCCGGCCGGTGGTGCAGGTAGTGGAACTCGCCCACGCCGGTGATCCCGGCGAGCGCCATCTCGGCGTACACGGCCCGGGCCAGGGCCAGGTAGGTGTCCGGGTCCAGCCGGTCCGCGACGGCGTACATCCGGTCCCGCCAGGTCCAGAAGTCGCCCCGCCCGCCGTGGGTACGCCCCCGCAGCGCCCGGTGGAAGGCGTGCGAGTGCACGTTGGCCAGGCCCGGCAGGGTCAGGCCGGGCAGCGGCCTGGCGTCGGCGTACACGTCGACCCCGGCCGGTGGCCTACTGCCGGGGGTCAGCGGCGTCACCGCCGTGATCCGGCCCCCGTCGACCTCGATCAGCACGTCGGGCGTGGGTTCGGCGTGCTCGGGCAGCCAGGCGTACTCCGCCAGCCAGCGGGTCGGTGTCAGCGGCATGTCAGCTCCTGGAGCACCCGGGCCAGCGCGCGTACCCCGGCGGCGCAGTCGTCGTCGGTGGCGGCCTCGGCGGGGGAGTGCGACACCCCGGTCGGGTTGCGCACGAACAGCATCGCGGTGGGCAGGTGCGCGGCCAGCACCCCGGCGTCGTGCCCCGCGCCGGTCGGCAGCACCGGCGCGTCCAGCAGCGTGGCCAGCCGTTCGGCCAGTCCGCCGTCGAAGGCGACGAGCGGCGTCGCCGACTCCTCGGTGACCGTCACCGCCGTACCGTCACGGCGGGCCCGCTCGGCGAGCTTGCCCCACACCGCCTGGACCAGCCCGTCCAGCGTCTGCGCGTCGGCGGCGCGGGCGTCCAGCCAACCTGTCACCTTCGACGGGATCGCGTTCGTGGCGTTGGGTTCGACGGCGACCCGGCCCACCGTGGCGTGGGCGTCGCGCAGCCGGGCCTCCTTGTTGGCCGCCAGCACCGTGAACGCGTAGGTGAGCATCGGGTCACGGCGGTCGGCCATCCGGGTCGTACCCGCGTGGTTGCCCTCGCCCACGACGTCGAAGCGCCACCGGCCGTGCGGCCAGATCGCGCTTGCCACCGCGACCGGCGCGTCCGTCTCGGCCAGCACGCGACCCTGCTCGACGTGCAACTCCACGAAGGCGCCGAACCGGCCCAGCAACTCCGGGCGGGCGCCCGCCGGCCGGTCACCGAGCGCCTCGGCGAAGCTCACCCCGGCCGCGTCGCGCAGGCCGGCCGCGCGGTCGGGGGACAGCGCCCCGGTGAGCAGCCGAGACCCCAGGCAGGGTACGCCGAAGCGCGCACCCTCCTCCTCCACGAACGCGGCAAGCACCAGGGGCCGGTCCGGGGTGACACCGCGAGCGCGTAGCTCGTCCACGGCGAGGAACGCGCTGACGATGCCGAGTGGCCCGTCGTACGCCCCGCCGTGCGGCACCGAGTCGAAGTGGCTGCCGGTGAGCACCGCGTCCGCGCCCTCCGGGTCACCCCAGTGGGCGAAGAGGTTGCCGTTGCCGTCCTCGGTGACCGGCAGGGCGCGGTGCTCGGCCTGCGAGCGGAACCAGGCGCGCAGCTCCCGCTCCGGCTCGGTCAACGCGTACCGCAGGTAGCCGCCGCTGTCGGCGTCGCGCCCGACCGGCGCGATCTCGTCCCACAGGGCCCGGAACCGGCCGGGAAGGTCGTCGCTCATGCTCTGCTCCTGTTGGTCGCCGCGACCGCGGGGCTCCGCCGCGCCACGCTCCCCGCGCTCACGCGGATCCCTCGGCCATCGGTGTGCGCAGGCCGGTGCGGTCCGCGACGTCGCGGGCGATGTCGTAGCCGGCGTCGACGTGCCGGATCACACCCATCGCCGGGTCGTTGGTGAGCACCCGCTCGATCTTCTGCCCGGCGAGGGCGGTGCCGTCGGCGACACAGACCTGCCCGGCGTGGATCGACCGGCCGATGCCCACCCCGCCGCCGTGGTGGATCGACACCCAGGACGCGCCGCTGGCCGTGTTGACCAGGGCGTTGAGCAGCGGCCAGTCGGCGATCGCGTCGGAGCCGTCGGCCATCGCCTCGGTCTCCCGGTACGGGCTGGCCACGCTGCCGGCGTCCAGGTGGTCGCGCCCGATGACGACCGGGGCGGAGAGTTCGCCGGAGGCGACCATGTCGTTGAACCGCACGCCCGCCCGGTCCCGCTCGCCGTACCCGAGCCAGCAGATCCGGGCCGGCAGGCCCTGGAAGGCGACCCGCTCGCCGGCCAGCCGGATCCAGCGGGCCAGCGGCTCGTTCTCCGGGAACAACTCCAGGATGGCCCGGTCGGTGGCCGCGATGTCGGCCGGGTCGCCGGAGAGCGCCGCCCACCGGAACGGGCCCCTGCCCTCGGAGAACAGCGGCCGGATGTACGCCGGTACGAAACCGGGGAAGTCGAAGGCGCGCTGATAGCCGGCGAGCTGTGCCTCCCCGCGGATCGAGTTGCCGTAGTCGAAGACCTCGGCGCCGGCATCGAGGAAACCGACCATCGCGGCCACGTGCCGAGCCATCGACGACCGGGCCCGGTCGGTGAACTCGGCCGGCTTCGCCGTCGCGTAGTCCCGGGCGTCGGCCAGCTCCACCCCCACCGGCAGGTACGACAGCGGGTCGTGGGCGCTGGTCTGGTCGGTCACGATGTCGATCTCCACCCCCTGCACCAGGAGTTCGGGGAAGACCACCGCCGCGTTGCCGACCACGCCGACGGAGAGCGCGCGCCGGTCCCGCTTCGCGGCGAGCACCCGTCGTACCGCGTCGTCAAGCGAGTCGGCGACCTCGTCCAGGTAGCGGTCGTGCACCCGACGGTCCAGCCGGGTGCGGTCCACGTCGACGATCAGGCAGACGCCGCCGTTCATGGTGACGGCCAGGGGCTGCGCGCCGCCCATCCCACCGCAGCCGGCGGTCAGTGTCAGCGTGCCCGCGAGGTCGCCGCCGAACCTCTTGGCGGCCACCGCGGCGAACGTCTCGTAGGTGCCCTGGAGGATGCCCTGGGTGCCGATGTAGATCCACGAACCGGCGGTCATCTGCCCGTACATGGTCAGCCCGAGCTGTTCGAGGCGGCGAAACTCCGGCCAGGTCGCCCAGTCGCCGACCAGGTTGGAGTTGGCCAGCAGCACCCGGGGCGCCCACTCGTGGGTCCGCAGCACACCGACCGGGCGGCCGGACTGCACGAGCATCGTCTCGTCCTCGCGCAGGTCGGTGAGCGTGCGGACCAGCGCGTGGTACGACGGCCAGTCCCGTGCCGCCTTGCCGGTGCCGCCGTAGACCACCAGGTCGTCGGGACGCTCGGCCACCTCGGGGTCGAGGTTGTTCATCAACATCCGCAGGGCGGCCTCCTGCTGCCACCCGCGGGCGGTGAGCTGGCTGCCCCGTGCGGCACGGACGGGCTGGGTCATCTCGGGTCTCCTCCGGTCATCCGCGGAACAACTGTCGGCGGGCCGCGGAGGCCTCGAACGCCTCCAGTCGGCGTTGGGTGTCGGCCGGCGCGGCGTCGCAGATCGCCTGCAACAGCACCATGGCCAGCGTCATCGGGGCGGTGTGCAGGTCGAAGACGAGCTGCGCGCCGACCGCCGCCGGCAGCACCACGTCGGAATGCTCGGTGGCGGGGCTTACCGGTGAGTCGGTGATCGCCACCACGGTCAGCCCGGCGTCGCGGGCGTCCCGGAGAGCGTCCAGCGTCTCCCGGGGGTAGCGGGGCAGGACGAAGGCGAGCAGGGCCGACGCGCCGGCCGCTGCCGCCTGCTCCAGGCGGTCGGTGAGCAGGCTGCCGCCGTCGTCGAGCACCCGCACGTCCGGGTGCACCTTCGCCGCGAAGTACGCGAAGTACGCGGCCAGCGGCGCGGCGGCGCGCAGGCCGAGCACCGGCAGCGGGCGGCTGGACGCGAGCAACCGCCCGGTCTCGGCGATCCGGTCCCGGTCGGCGAGCTGACCGGCGAGCCGGTCCAGGTTGCCCATCTCGGCGCGTACCGCCTGCTGTAGCTCGTTGCCGGCGTCCGCCGACCCGGCCGGCGTCGCGACGGTCAGGTCCCGCAGCCGGCGGCGCAGCGCCGGGTACCCGTCGTGGCCGAGCGCGACGGCGAACCGGGTGACCGACGGTTGGCTCACCCCGGCCAGCTCGGCGACCTCGGCGGCGGACAGATACGCGACGGCGGGAGCGTGCTGCACGAGGCAGTGCGCGATCCGGCGCTGGGTGGGGGTCAGCCGCACCCCGTCGAACAGGTCGAGCAGATCGGTGCCGCGCGCACCACTTTCATTCACGGTCCGACTCTATGCATGGAATCTTTCACCTGGCAAGGTGGCGTCCTCCGACGTCACGGTGCGGTTTCGCGCCGTCCGGAGGGTGTGCGAGGGGCACGTGCTGACGGGGCAGTCCGGACTCGGAGGTCATCGGTACTATCCGCTCGGCGAAACGACGGAGGAGCGCGCATGCAGCCGGAAAGTCCCTACAGGTTCACCCGCGTGCTCGGCGGGTCTCTGGTGGGAAAGGCATGGGCCGCCGTCGACGGGCAGGAACGCCCCGTGACCGTCATCCTGCTGGACGGACCGGCGGCGACGGACCCACGCTGGCGTGCGGCCTTCGCCCAGGCCGTCGGGATGTTGTCCCGGGCGCCCGGTGGTCACCCCTACGCCGAGGCCGACCTGACCTCGACGAACCCGTGGGTGGCGTACGAGGGCGACCAGCCGGAGGTTCCGGAGCGACTCTTCCGACTCCTCCAGCAGGACTACCGGGCCGAGGACGCCACCGTGTCGCTCGGTGATTCCACCGCCCCGGTGAGCGGCACCCCGGTGTCGACCGGCGCCTGGAGCCAGGGCCCGGCGGGTGACGCCACCCCGGGCGCGCTGGCCGAGACGACCCAGCAGGTCGCCCTGTATGCGCGGGCGCCGTCGTCCCAGCCGGTCTCGGCGGCTCCCTCGTCCGGCGTGCCGGTCCCGCTCGACCGTGAACCGTTCGGGATGCCCGGCCGGCGGATCGCGCCGGTCCAGGTCGTCCGGAAACGCCGCGGCTGGCTCCCCCTCGTCGCCGGCGGCCTGGTGATCGCCCTCGTCGCCGGTGCCCTGGGGTACGCCCTCGGCGGGTCCGGTGACGAGGAGAAGGCCCCGTCCGAGAGCACCGCCCTCTCGCCCTTCCGGGCCACCCAGTCCGCCATCAACAAGGCGAAGTTCATCGGCGAGCTGGCACCGCTGGGCGAACCATGGCTGGCCGACCTCAGCGGTTGCGTGGTCTACAACGACGACGGCGGCCCGGACCTGCCAGCGAACGAGGAGCGTCACGTCTACTGCCCCGACGGGGCACTGCAACTGCACTTCGTGCTCTTCCGGGAGCAGGCCCAGCGGGACGCGGCGCGCGCACACCGCCAGGAGCTGAACCTCGCTGCCGGTTCGCTCGCCCCCGGGCTGAACGCGGCGAGCCGCACGACCGGCGGCAAGACCGGTGTGCCCGGCAGCTACGTCGAGTACGCGTTCAAGGTCGAGACCGGGACGTACTGCGGCCTCTGGTGGAATCGGGACGACTCCAACGGGGTCCTGGTCATCGAGACGCCGTGTGAGGCCGGCATCGCGGGCAACTGGGAGGCGCTGCGAGACCTGTGGCGCCGGCACAGTTGAGGCTCGGCGTGCGGCGACCCGCTCTGGGCAGGGACGGCGATGGAGGCCGGCGTCCGTTGACGGCGGCTGCTCCGTACGATCGCACGGTGCACATGGTGACCGACCGGTTCAACAGCCTGGGGCGCCCGGCGCGCTACGTCGCCCTGTGCCTGCTGTTGGTGGCAGTGGCGTTCCTGGTCCTCGGCAGGTGGGACCTCGCGCTCGCCATCGGCGCCGGTGCCCTGCTGGGGTGGGTGCTGTTGAAGCCGGTCCGGATCACCTGGGCCATCTTCGCGGTGGCCTTCATGGTCCCGGTGACCATCGACCTCGGTTACCCGACAAATCCGTCGTACTCGCTGCTGCTGCTCCTCTTCGTCCTCGCCGGCTGGGGGCGGCTGCACCGCGCCGAACGGGACGGGTGGCCGCCGCGACGGATCGGTGCGGCGCTGCTGCTCCCGTTCTGCGCCGTCCTCGCGGGCGTGCTGCACTGGCACGGCATCAAGCCGGTGGTCGTCGGTGTCGCGCCACTGCTGTGCATCGGCGTGCTGGGCTGGCACCTCATCGAGGAGGCACGCCGTGACCCGAAGCTGATCCTGCGCATCGCCGAGGTGTTCACCTGGGTCAGCGTGGCCGTGGCCGCGCTCGCCAAATACCAGACCCTCACCGGCACCTGGCCGCTCTTCGACCAGTTCGCGTACGACTGGACGTACACGTCCGTGTTCGATCCGACCCGGGCGGCCGGGTTCTTCGGTCACCCGATCGTCTACGGGTCCTTCGCCATGGCCATGGCGCTCGTGGCGCTGACCATCCGGGGCAGGTACTGGTACGTCCCCTTCACCGCCAACCTCATCGGGCTGGTGCTCTCCGGCACGCGCAGCGCCTGGGTGGGCACCGCCCTCGCGCTCGGGATCTGGCTGCTGCTGAACGTGCGGAAGATCGCCTGGCGTGGCGTGGCCACCGGGGCCATCATCACCGTGGTCGCCTTCGCCGCCGTCGCGGTCAACCCGTCGACCTTCCGGGTCGGCACGTCCGAGCCGCCACCGACCTGGGTCAGCCCGACCGAACCGGGCACCAAGCCGTCGCCGAGTCCCTCGACATCCTCCGTGGACTCGGTCGGCGTGGCGGGAGCACGGATGTCCGACCCGGTGGGATCGGCAAGCGCGAGCGCCCGCTTCGAACGCATCGCCGTCGCCTGGGACGGCATCACCCGGGACTGGTCCACGGTCATCTTCGGCAACGGGCCGGAGTCCAGCGTGCGCTACCTGGAGGACGTCGGGATCGGCGACGGGCAGGCGCAGGTCTTCGACAACACCTACCTGACCATCTGGCACAACTTCGGTCTGGTCGGTCTGCTCAGCCTCCTCGGCCTCCTGCTGGCGCTGTTCTGGCGTTCCCGGTCGCTGGCCGGTCGACTGATCATGGTCGGGTTCACCGCGCAGATCTTCTTCTTCGACGTGTGGCTGTGGCTGAGCGCCGTGGCCGTCCTGCTCCTGGCGATCAGCCTGGGCGCCGTGGGTGACCCAGGAGCATCGCCTCGGGCCCGGTGGGGCCGGCTGCCCGGCCGGCAGCGGGTCGCCGGGCGGGACAGCGCCGCCCACAGTCACTGACCGCGCGACCCCCGATAACAACCCCTTGAAAAGAATGGCCCCAATGAACGACGACACTGGTCCCCGTGGCCGGACCACGCGTGCCGGCGGTAGGTTCGTCCGCGGCATCTGGCTCTTTCCGGCCCTGCTCACGGTCGTTCTGCTGGGGCTGACGGCCCTGCAGATCAACGGCTCCTCGGTGGGCATGGTGCACACCATGTTCTACGGCACGCAGCCGGACCCGGACCTCCTGTTCAACAATCCACAGGGAATCCGGGCCGACGAGTGGAACGTCAACACCCAGATCACCGTCGCCCAGGAAGCCGCCAACTACCCCCGGATCAACCCGAACGTCGGGCAGGGCGAGGACATCTCCCTGATCAGGGATGTCCCGTACAAGGAGTGGTCGGCGGTCTTCAAGCCGCACAACCTGGCCTTCCTGGTGCTGCCGTTCGACTTCGCGTTCGCCTTCAAATGGTGGCTGATGGGCTACCTGCTCATCCTGAGTTGCTACTTCTTCGTGCTGGCGCTGATGCCCGGGCAACGATGGTTCGCCGCCGGGCTCGGGCTGGCCCTGTTCTTCAGCCCGTTCGCCCAGTGGTGGTACCAGTACGTCACGTTGTCGTCGATGTACTACGCCCTGTTCGCGGCCACGGCGCTCATCCTCCTGATGCGGTCGAAACGGTTGCTCACCACGATCGGCTGGGGTGCACTCCTGGCGTACGTGCTCACCTGCTTCGCGCTCGTGCTCTACCCGCCGTTCCAGGTCGCCTGCGCCCTGGCGGTGGCTCCGTTCGCCGTGGGCTTCCTGATCGAGCAGCGTCGTGCGCTACCGGGCCGGCTGCTGCTGCGGCAGTTGAGCGTCGTCGTCGCGTCGCTGGCGGTCGCGGGTGCCCTGATCGGTGCCTTCGTCGCGACCCGGATGACAGTCATCGAGACCATCCAGAACACGGCCTACCCCGGTAAGCGTGTCGTGGAGAGCGGCAACTTCGCCTTCGTGCACCTCTTCTCCGGGCACACCAGTCTCAACCTGCAGTTCTCCGCCAAGGCCGAGCTCTACAAGGTGATGAGCAACCAGAGCGAGAACTCCAACTTCCTGCTCGTCTTCCCGTTCCTGGTAGTGCCGAGCGTGTTCCTGCTGATCAAGCTGTACCGTGCCCAGCGGATCATCGACTGGCCACTGCTGCTGGTCAGCATCACGCTGCTGGGGTCCCTGGTCTGGCTGTTCGTCCCCAACCTGGAGCTGCTCGGCAAGATCCTGTTCCTCAACCTGGTGCCGCACGCACGGCTGCTCATCGGCATCGGTCTGCTCAGTTTCGTGGGGGTGGTCCTGTTCGTGCGGCGACTGCTCGACGAGCGCCTGGGCCTGCCGAGCCGCAAGCTCGTCATCGCGTACACCCTCGTCGTGCTGCTCGCCCAGGCGCTGCTCACCCTGCAAGTGGAGCGGGCCTTCCCGGACTACATGCAGGATCGCGGCCTGGTCCTGTCACTGATCCCCA
This sequence comes from Micromonospora sp. NPDC048935, assembly GCF_043197875.1. Lineage (NCBI taxonomy): Bacteria > Bacillati > Actinomycetota > Actinomycetes > Micromonosporales > Micromonosporaceae > Micromonospora > Micromonospora sp. NPDC048935. The sequence continues at coordinate 225,147 of NZ_JBICTZ010000012.1, forward strand.
TCCCGCTCGTCGTGTTCCTGCTGCTGCGTAGGCGGTTCGCCTGGGGCGCGGCCGTTCTGCTGGTCTTCTCGGTCGCCATGACGGCGTTCATCCACCCGCTGTACCGCGGCACCGAGGTCCTGACGCGTACGCCGCTGGCGGAGTCGATCCGCGCCATCGAGGCCGAGGACCCCGACGCCTCCTGGGCCATCGAGTCGGGTGGTGTGCAGAACTTCGCCTACATGAACGGCGCCCGCTCGTTGTCCGGCGTCTACGGCTACCCGCAGTTGGATCTGTGGCGGACGGCGGACCCGCAGGGCGAGCAGGACTTCATCTACAACCGCTACGCCCACGTCTGGTTCGTGTTCGACCGGGATCCCGCCAAGACCGTGCCCACCAAGTACGCGCTGGGGACCTCCGACCACTTCGAGATCACCACCGAGCCGTGCGGCGACTTCCTCCGCCAGCACCAGGCCCGGTACCTGCTGACCGTGGAGCCACTCAACGAGCCGTGCCTGGAACTGCGCGAGACGGTCCGTTATCCGGCCGCCACGTTCCAGATCTACAAGGTGCGCTGAGGAGTCAGAGCCGGGGGGGGGCCGCCGCCCCCCCCCGCCCCCCCCCCCCCCCCCCCCCGGGTGGGGGGGCCCCCCGGGGGGGGCACACCACCGCCACCCCCCCCCGCCCCGCCCCCACACGCGCGCGCG